>NZ_JBHUYR010000007.1:0-499056 GCF_042668605.1 Streptomyces sp. NPDC057280 | reverse complement strand
TGCGTTTCCGACTCTATCAGATCGTTTCCGGTTCTGATTTCCTCGGTGCTTTCCAGGTTTCCGCTTTCGCGTTTCCCTTTCCGGCGGTTCCGACTCTATCAGATCCTTTCGGGCCTGACTCCCAGTCAGAGGGGCTTGCCTTCCCGGCTGTTGGGCCGTTCCGACGTCTCAAACCTTAGCGGATCCGCCCGGCAGTTGCTAATCGAGCTGCCGCGCCCCAATCGAATTGAATTCGGGCACACCGAATTCACCCCGGCTGGGAGATCGTGCTGATGGTTTGTGGTGCCGCTGATGCGGCGGGAGGTGTTGTCGAAGAACCGTTACGGCTCCGCGGCAACCCGAAGAACTCTACGGATCCGCAAGGGTGCTGTCAAGCACCCCCTGTCAAGATCTTTTCGGGTGACGTCAGGGGGCCGGTCAGGTGGTGACGTCAGTCCAGGTCGGTGAGGCGGCCGCCCGCGTCCGGCTGGGCGTGCTCCACCCTGCGCAGGAGGCGGGTGAGGACATCCCCGAGGGCGGTCCGCTCCTCCGAGGACAGGTCCTGGAGGAGGTCCTCCTCGAAGACCGTCGCCATGCGCATGGCCTCCAGCCACTTCTCGCGGCCTTCCGCGGTCAGCTCCACGATGACGCGGACGCGGTTGGACTCGTCGCGCTCCCGGGTGACCAGTCCCTCCGTGACCATCCGGTCGATGCGATGGGTCATGGCGGCCGGCGTCAGGCCGAGGCGCTTGGCGAGCTCGCCGGGGCCCATCCGGTAGGGGGCGCCGGAGAGGACGAGGGCCTTGAGGACTTCCCAGTCCGTGTTGCTGATGCCGAGAGCGGAGGTCTGCCGGCCGTAGGCGACGTTCATACGGCGGTTCAGTCGCGACAGTGCCGAGACGATCTGCTCGACCTGGGGGTCGAGGTCCTGGAACTCGCGCTGGTAGGCGGCGATCTGTTCCTCGAGTGTCGGCTCGCTGCCGATGTGGAGACTGCCGGGACCGCCGGGGGTGTCAGCCATGGACGCAGTATGGCACGCGGCCGCTTGGCGTTGAAGTCCTTCTCTGTGTACTCTTTAGCTCTGAAATTTAGCTTCGAAGTCTTCGGTTCTAAGTACTGAGGGACTCCAACTACCTGAGAGAGGTGAACGTGACCAGGGCGATGGGCGCAGCGATGCGCCGGATTCACGTGGGTAACGCACTCAGCGCGTTCGGGCTCGGCTTCACCGTCCCCTACCTGTACGTCTATGTGGCGCAGGTGCGGGGGCTGGGGGCCATGACGGCGGGGCTCGTCCTCGCCGTCTTCGCCGTGGCCGCGCTGATCGTGCTGCCGTTCGCCGGCCGGGCGATCGTGCGGCGTGGCCCGCTTCCGGTGTTGCTCGTCGCCCTGGTCACGGCCGCGCTGGGCGCGCTGAGCCTGGGGCTCGCGGGCAACGCGACCACGGTCCTGTTGTCGGCGGCCGCGCTGGGCGCCGGGCAGGCCGTGATGCAGCCCGCCCTGGCGACGATGATCGTGGACTGCTCCACGTCGGAGACCCGCTCGCGGGCCTTCGCCATGCAGTTCTTCCTGCAGAACCTCGGGCTCGGCGTCGGCGGACTCATCGGGGGTCACCTCGTCGACACCACGAAGGTCTCCTCGTTCACCCTCCTGTTCGCGATCGAGGCGGCGATGTTCCTGCTGCTCGCCGTGGTGATGGCGACGGTGCGGATGCCGCGCGCGCCGCGCATCGAGGGTGCGCCGTCCGCTTCCGCCAAGGACAGCTGGAAGCAGCTGCTGGGGAACCGGGCGATGGTGCAGCTGTGCGTGCTGGGCTTCGTGCTGTTCTTCGCCTGCTACGGGCAGTTCGAGTCGGGCCTGGCCGCATACGGCGTCGAGGCGGCCGGGATCTCCACGTCCGCGCTGGGAACGGCGCTGGCCGCCAACACGGCGATGATCGTCGTGGCGCAGTTCGCGGTCCTGAAGTTCGTGGAGCGGCGTCGGCGCTCTCGTGTGATCGCCGCGGTCGGGATCATCTGGTCGGTGGCGTGGGTCGTGGCGGGGTACGCCGGGCTCGGCCACGGCAGCCACGCCATGGCGACGGCCGCGTTCGTCTCGACGTACGCCCTCTTCGGTCTGGGTGAGGCGATGCTGTCCCCGACGGTCGCGCCGCTGGTGGCGGACCTCGCCCCGACGGGCATGGCGGGCCAGTACAACTCGGCCTTCGCCCTGGTGAAGCAGCTCGCTCTGGCGGTGGGCCCGGCGGTCGGCGGCCCGATGGGGGCGTCCCTGCACGCTCCGTACATCGTGACGTTCCTGCTGTTCTCGCTGGGCATCACGTACCTGGCCCTGAGGCTCGGCCATCAGCTGACGCCGGCGCAGGACCACCCGTGGCGGGCAAGGAGCCGTGTGGTGGCCCAGGGCGGCACCCGGCAGGAATCAATCGCCGCGTAACTGGAGCTACCTAGGGGCGCGGGGCAGTATCGATTTGCGGCTCCGCCGCGTGGGCGCGACCAGCCACTGCGCACCCGCAGCCGCCACACACCCCTGCGCCCCTACCCCTTAGGCAGCACGAACTCGCACCAGACAGCCTTTCCGCCACCCGGCGTCCGCCGCGACCCCCAGTTCGAAGCGATGGTCGCCACAATCGCGATCCCCCGCCCCGACTCGTCCCCGGGTTCCGCCTTACGACGCCGAGGCAGATGGTCGTCTCCATCCGTCACCTCGATGATCAAGCGACGGTCGGTGCGGCGAAGCCTCAACCGCATCGGCGGCGTCCCGTGCTGCAACGAGTTCGCGACCAGCTCGCTCGCCGCCAGCACCCCGAGGTCATGCAGCTCCGCCGGGAACCGCCAGCTGGTCAGCACTCCGGAGGCGAACGCACGCGCGCGTGGGGCCGCCTCCACCCCGCCGAGGAGTTCGAGCGCGGCGTTGCGGAAGAGGTCGCTGTCGGGGCCCGTGCGCGACGGGTGCTGGAGGACGAGGACGGCGACGTCGTCGTCATGGTCGGCGGTGACGCCGGCGGAGCGGACGAGGCGGTCGCAGACGACCTGGGGCGTGCCGGTCGCGCCGGACAGCGCGCGCTCCAGCGATGCGATTCCCTCGTCGAGGTCCTCGTCGCGGCGTTCGACCAGGCCGTCCGTGTAGAGGACCGCGGTGGCGCCGGGGCCCAGCGGGATCGAGCCGGAGGCGTGCATCCAGCCGCCGGTGCCGAGCGGCGGGCCGGTCGGCTCGTCCGCGCGGAGCACCGCGCCGCTCTCGTCGCGGACGAGGATCGGGAGGTGGCCCGCGGAGGCGTACACCAGCTTGCCCTCGTTGGGGTCGTGGATGGCGTACACACACGTGGCGATCTGGTTGGCGTCGATCTCGGTGGCGAGGCCGTCGAGGAGGTTCAGGACCTCGTGCGGGGGCAGGTCGAGGCGGGCGTACGCCCGGACCGCCGTACGGAGTTGGCCCATGACCGCTGCCGCGCGGACGCCTCGGCCCATGACGTCGCCGATGACGAGGGCGGTGCGGCCGCCGCCGAGGGTGATGACGTCGTACCAGTCGCCGCCGACCGCGGCCTCGGTGCCGCCTGGCTGGTAGGTGGCGGCGATGCGGAGGTCGTCGGGT
The DNA here is from genome assembly GCF_042668605.1 of Streptomyces sp. NPDC057280. NCBI lineage: Bacteria > Bacillati > Actinomycetota > Actinomycetes > Kitasatosporales > Streptomycetaceae > Streptomyces > Streptomyces sp. NPDC057280. The sequence continues at coordinate 495,489 of NZ_JBHUYR010000007.1, read as the reverse complement.
TCCTCCAGGACCTGGGGGAGCAGGGAGCGCTGGAGGGTCACGGCGGTTTCGCGCTGGCGGCGTTCGCTCGCTCTGAGGCGCTCGGCGGCTTCGGCGTGGTCGGTGACGTCGGTGGCGAAGACGAGGACGCCGCCGTCGCCTTCCGACACCGGGGTGCAGGTGAAGGTGTAGCAGCGGCCGTCGGGGGCTTTGCGGGACTTGATCGTGCGCGGCTTGCCGCTGCGCAGGACCTGGTCGAGGAGGGGGAGGAGGCCCGTCTCGTGGAGCTCGGGGAGGGCTTCGCCCGCGGGTGCGCCGGGAGATCGGGGGCCGAAGGCGGTCACATAGGCGTCGTTGACGTAGGCGAGGCGGTGGTCGGGGCCGTGGACCAGGGCGACGAGGGCCGGGACGCGGTCGAGGACCTCGCGCACGGGGAGTTCGTCGACGGCGGGGACGGGGGGTGCGTCGTCGGTGAGCTGTTCGGCGCGGGCCGCGGGTACGGCGCCCTCCCCGAGTCGGTCCGGGGTGAGCTCGTGGTCGGTCCGCGCTGCTGCGCGGCGCTGCGTTCCGGGGAGCCGGGCGCTCCAGCGCGTGAAGTTCACGAATCCTTGCCTCGTGTCGTCGTCTTCGGCCGGCTCCGGACCCGGCCTGGGTCCTCGCGGGTTCGGTGGGCGGGCGTCCACCCGTCCTGGGTCGGGGATCAGTGTGGCAGTGTGACCGACCGGGCCGACATCCGTCAGACGCCTGCCCCGCCGGTGGAGTTCCTGGGTCCGGTCAGGACGACCCCTTCGAGTCGTTCGAGGGATCCTGAGGAGGCTTTCCACCGGCCGCGAGTTCGAACTCCGCTCGGGGATGTTCGAGCGAACCCAGCGAGACGATCTCCCTCTTGAAGAGCCCGGACAGGGTCCATTCGGCCAGCACGCGGGCCTTGCGGTTGAAGGTGGGGACCCTGCTGAGGTGGTAGACGCGGTGCATGAACCAGGCAGGGTAGCCCTTCAGCTTGCGTCCGTAGACGTGTGCGACACCTTTGTGGAGGCCGAGGGAGGCCACCGAGCCGACGTACTTGTGGGAGTACGTCTCCAAGGGCTCGCCCCTGAGCGCGTGGACGATGTTGTCGCCGAGGACCTTGGCCTGGCGTACCGCGTGCTGGGCATTGGGGGCGGTCTCCTTGCCGGGCTCGTCGGCGGTCACGTCGGGGACGGCGGCGGCGTCTCCGGCCGCCCACGCGTGCGTGACGCCCTCGATCGTGAGCTGGGCGGTGCTTTTCAGCCGACCTCGCTCCGTGAGCGGGAGGTCGCTGGCGGCGAGGATCGGGTGGGGTTTGACGCCGGCCGTCCAGACGACCGTACGGGTCGGGAAGCGGGCGCCGTCGCTGAGGACGGCGATCCGGTCGGCGCAGGATTCGAGGCGGGTGTTCAGGCGTACGTCGATGTTGCGGCGGCGCAGTTCGGTGACGGTGTAGCGGCCCAGCTCCGCGCCGACCTCGGGGAGGATGCGGTCGGAGGCCTCCACGAGGATCCACTTCATGTCCTCGGGCTGGACGTTGTGGTAGTACCGCGCGGTGTAGCGGGCCATGTCCTCCAGTTCGCCGAGGGCCTCCACGCCCGCGTAGCCCCCGCCGACGAAGACGAAGGTGAGGGCGGCGTCGCGGATCGCGGGGTCGCGGGTGGAGGAGGCGATGTCCATCTGCTCGATGACGTGGTTGCGCAGTCCGATGGCCTCCTCGACGGTCTTGAAGCCGATGGCGTGGTCGGCGAGACCGGGGATGGGCAGGGTGCGCGAGACGGATCCGGGGGCGAGGACGAGTTCGTCGTACGTCAGCTGCCGGGCACCCGTTCCCTCTTCTTCCGTGGCGAGGGTGGTCAGGGTGGCGGTGCGCTTGGCGTGGTCGATGACGGTGGCCTCGCCGACGATCACGGTGCAGTGGTCGAGGACGCGGCGCAGCGGGACGACGACATGGCGCGGGGAGATGGAGCCGGCGGCCGCCTCGGGAAGGAACGGCTGGTAGGTCATGTAAGGGTCGGGGGTGACCACCGTGATCTCGACCTCTTGGCGCCTGAGTTCCGGTTTCAGCTTCCGCTGGAGACGCAGGGCCGTGTACATCCCGACGTAGCCGCCGCCGACAACGAGAATGCGCGCGCGTTCCTTCACCACCCCATGACGCACCCGGCGCTTGAGTTTGTCCACAGCCCCGACAATTTGTGTGACCGGCGGTTTCGTGTGCGCGGGGTTGGCCGAATCGACGGCGTGCGGGGAAGGATTGCAGGTCAGCGGGTGTGCGCCGGGGGGCCTCGGGGGGTGCAATCGGGACGTATACGACCCGTACTCCTTTCGGGGGGCGCTCTGTGCGGAACCTGCCCCTTCTGAATTGACTCCCTCTCAACTATGTTCGTGTGTCGACGGGGTGTAGGGGGATGCGCTCATCGGGTCCGCGACGGGCGGCCCGTGAACCGGGTTCGTTCCCTGTGTCGCCCCGGCCTTTCAGTGGCGGGGAGAGTCTCCGGGGGGAGACGTCATTACCGGGGGATCGCTTATGCATGTTCAGGACTCTCATTGGTCTTCCGCGTCCGCCATCGCACCCGGTGGCGGAGCGATGAGCGCGGCGGCGGGCAACGGACGCGGGGACGCGTCGCGCTCGACACCGCTGCGCGTGGACGCACAGCGCAATCTGGAGCACGTACTGCGTGCCGCGCGCGAGGTGTTCGGCGAGCTGGGGTACGGCGCGCCGATGGAGGACGTGGCGCGGCGCGCCCGGGTCGGTGTCGGCACGGTGTACCGGCGCTTCCCGAGCAAGGACGTCCTGGTGCGCCGGATAGCCGAGGAGGAGACCTCCCGGCTGACCGACCAGGCGCGTGCGGCGCTCGGGCAGGAGGACGAGCCGTGGTCGGCGCTGTCGCGCTTCCTGCGGACGTCGGTGGCCTCGGGTGCCGGGCGGCTGCTGCCGCCGCAGGTGCTGCGGGTCGGGGTCCCCGAGGAGCACGCCGGGCAGGCCGACGGGGCCGTCTTCGACGAGGCGCGGGTGCCGCAGCAGCGGACCCAGCCGGGCGCCGGTGAGCTGCGCCTGGTGTCGGAGGAGTCGCTGTCGGCCGACGACACGGGGGCGGCGGCGCTGCTCGACGTGGTGGGCCAGCTCGTGGAGCGGGCGCGGACGGCGGGTGAGCTGCGGGCGGACGTGTCGGTGTCGGACGTGCTGCTGGTGATCGCGACGGCGGCGCCTTCGCTGCCGGACGCGGCACAACAGGCGGCGGCGTCGGCGCGACTGCTGGACATCCTGCTGGAGGGTCTGCGGTCGCGGCCGTCGTGAACACCGTGCGCCCCGGTGACTCGAAGAGGTGACGGCGGGGTGTGAGCGGTGCGCCGCCCGCACCCCGGTCACATTCCGGGCCTTTTCGGATACGTCCCCCAACTTCCGCGTGGGCGACGTCAGTTGAGTCTTCCCCGGATGGGTAACGGCTAGTACTGCCTTGCCACAAGTCCCCACGGACGAGTGGATGCCCCGTACGGCCGGGGCCGGGTCAAAAGCCGGTATGGCACTCTGACCCGGTGTTCGGGACGGGTAGGGCAGGCGGCGGGGGCTTTCCGCGATGAGCGTTGACGGGCGGGACGAGTCACACGGTGACGGTGAGCCGGACGGCCTCGCGTCGCCCCAGGTACCGAACCAGGGCGGACGCGCGGCCCGTCCGCACAGCGGCGGCGACCCGATGGAGGGCAGCGTCCCGACGCAGCGCGACCGGCGTGACGACGGCGTCCTGCCGCCGCCCCGGGACCTGCCGCCCTCCGACGCCGACCTGATCGGCCGGATGCGCTCGGGCGACGACACGGCCTACGAGGAGCTGTACCGGCGCCACGCGGACGCGGTGCGCCGCTACGCCCGCACCTGCTGCCGGGACGCCCACACCGCCGACGACCTCACCGCCGAGGTCTTCGCCCGCATGCTCCAGGCGGTGCGCGGCGGCTCCGGGCCCGAGCACGCCGTACGCGCGTATCTCCTGACCACCGTCCGCCGGGTCGCGGCGAACTGGACGAAGTCCGCGAAGCGGGAGCAGCTGGTCGACGACTTCGCGCTGTTCGCCGCGCAGTCCGCGCGCGTCGGCGAGGTCTCCGACGACGACACTCTGGACCTCGGCGCCGACGTCCGCGCGATGCACGAGGCCGAGCAGTCCATGGCCATGCAGGCCTTCCGGTCGCTGCCCGAGCGCTGGCAGGCCGTGCTGTGGCACACCGAGGTCGAGGACGAGTCGCCGAGCGATGTCGCCACGCTCTTCGGACTCGACGCCAACGGCACGCGCGTGCTGGCCTCCCGCGCCCGCGAGGGCCTCAAGCAGGCCTACCTCCAGGCCCACGTCAGCGCGACCCTCGCCGACGACGAGGAGTGCGCACGCTACGCCGACCAGCTCGGCACCTACGCCCGCGGCCGGCTGCGCACCCGCGCCGAACGCGGTCTGCGCAAGCACCTGGAGGAGTGCGCCAAGTGCCGCCTCGCGGCCGCCCAGATCTCCGAGGTCGCGAGCAGCATCCCCGCCGTCGTGCCGGTCGCCGTCATCGGCTGGTTCGGTGCCGCCGGGTACGCCAAGGTCGCCGCGCTCATCGCCGGTGGCACCGGAGCGGGTGCGGCCGGTGTCGCGGGTGCCGCGGCGGCGAGCGGCGGCTCGTCGGGCGGGGCGGGCGCGGCCGGCGGCGCGGCTGCCTCCGAGGGGCTGGGCGCGCCGGTGAAGGTCGGCATCGCGGCCAGTGTGCTGGTCGCGGCCGGCGTGGCGGCGGCGCTCGCCCTGGCCGGCAACGACGACAAGCCGGCCGACAACAAGCCCGAGGCCCGGCCGCCCGCCTCGACGCCGGTGGCCGAGCCCGCGGCGGAGACGCCCAGGCCGCCGAAGAAGCAGCCCGCGCCCGCGCCACCGGTCATCGCCCCGACGCCCACGCCGACACCCACCCCGACGCCCAGGCCCACCCCGAAGCCCACGCCGACCCCGACCCCGACGCCCACACCGAAGCCGAAGCCCAAGCCGACCCCGACGCCCTCTCCGACGCCCACGCCCACACCCGCCCCGGCCGTCTACCAGTGGAGCGAGCTGGCGTACGACGTCAACGGCGACGGCACCAAGCCGGAGATGCGGATCGCCGAGAGCAGCTGGGTGTGGCAGCGGTACGGCGTCTCGATCGCGGACAAGAGCTACCCGCACGGCGTGACCGTGCACGGCCGGTCCTCCGTCACCATCGACCTCAACCGCGCCTGCACCTCCTACGACGCCTCGGTCGGCGTCGACGACATGACCCTCGGGCTCGGCAAGATGTACTTCTCCGTCTACGCCGACGGCGTCCGGCTGTGGAAGTCCGGCATGGTCCAGGGCGGGGACGCGGCGATCCCGGTCCATGTCGACCTCACCGGGCGCAAGACGGTACGGCTGGTCGTCGAGCCGCACAGCGAGTACGACGACCTCATGCTGGCGGACTGGGCCGAGTCGAAGTTCCGGTGCTCCTAGGGCCCGTCCCGGCCCCGCCGCGTTTCAGGGGCCGGTGACGCCCGCGCGCAGCGCCTCGTCGAGTTCGTCGAGGACGTCGGCCGGGGTGAGGGTGACGCCGCGCGCGTGCTCCTCCTCGTACCGCGCCGGGCCCAGCCCGGTGCGGGCCGCCGACTCGGCGCGCTCGGCGCGGGCCGCCTCCGGCATGGAACGCACGTCGTGGCCCCGCCAGTGTCCGGCGGCGGCCAGCAGCCTGGCGGCGCGGGGAAGGTCGCCGAGGTCGGCGAGCAGGGCGGCCGTCACATCCACCAGTGTCGCCACGACCAGGTCGGCGCACTGCTTGTCCACCGCCTCCTTGACGGTGGCGGCCAGCTTCGGCAGTCCGTGCGCGGGGCCCGACTCGGCGACCGTCACCATGGCCTCGACCGCGTCCAGCATCACGACGAACTGCGGGGGCGGGGTGCCCCGCGCGGTCTCGACGCGGGCCTCCTCCAGCAGCTCGCGCGCGCTGGCGGTCTCCTCGTCGTCCAGCGCGACATGCGCCCGCAGCAGCAGGACGAACGCCCTGCTGTCCCCGACGCTGTACCGGTCCGCGGCCTCGCTCGCCTCGTCCAGGGCCGTGATCGCGGCCGAGCGGTCGCCCGCGCGGTAGGCGATCTCGGCGAGGCGGGCGATGAGGAACGGCGTCTCCGTGTACGCCCCCACCTCGTAGGCGAGTTGCAGCGCCTCCTCGTACTCCCCCTTCGCCTCCTCGAGCCGGCCGCGGGCCATGGCCGTCTCCCCCGCCGCGCTGTACACCTGGGCCCGCAGCCAGCGGTCGCCGACGCGGCGGCTGAGGACCCGCAGCTCCGCGAGGTCGTCGTCCACACCCTGCATGCCGCCGGGCGAGTCGACCGCCATGTGCGTGCGGAACATCAGGGTGACGCCCATCTCCCAGTCGCCGCCGTAGGTGCGGCAGTTGGCGACCGCGGTGTCCAGGATGTCCCGGGCGTCCACCCGGTCGCCCATGAAGAACGAGGTCAGCGGCCAGACGAGACCGGGCATCCGGGCCGCCTGCGGGCCGCCCTTCTCGAAGTACGCCCGCACCCGGGAGAGGTACTCGCCCATCCGCTCGTCCGGCACCCGGTTGCGCGCCTCGATCTCCGAGACGAGGAGGATGTGCAGCATCCGCAGCTCCATGCGGAGCGCGTGCAGCGGGTGCCCGGCCTCGCCGTCCGGCGCGGAGAGCAGGGCTTCCCTCGGGTCCAGGGTCTCCATGAGGGAGCAGCGGGCCCGGGGGTCCGCAGGGAGTGGGGCCGCGTCCAGCGCCGCGCCCAGTCGGAGGATCCGGTCGGCCCAGTCGGCGCCCTCGCGCCGGTAGTTGCGCAGCCACCAGAACCAGCCCATGTTCACGGCGAGGGCGCCCGCCGCCGCCTCGTCCCCGTCCTCGACGGATCGGTGCAGGGCCGCGCGGATGTTGTCCAGCTCGGTCTCCAGGCGGGCGATCCACGGAAGTTGGCCGACCGAGCGCAGTACGGGCTCGGCCTCCGCGACCAGGGCGCCCGCCCACGCGCGGTGCCGCCGCTCGGCTTCGGCGCGCTGCTCAGGGGCCTCGGCGGCGCGCTCCACGGCGTACTCGTGGATCGTCTCCAGCATGCGGTAGCGCATGGCACCGCAGACGGCCGCGCCCTCGCCCGGGGCCGCCACGATCAGGGACTTGTCGACGAGCGCCCCGATCAGCTCGGCGGCGGGGCCGGTGCACACGGCCTCCGCGGCGGCGAGGTCCCAGCCGCCCGCGAACACCGACGCCTCGCGCAGCACCGTCCGCTCCCGCTCGTCGAGCAGGTCCCAGGACCAGTCGACGACCGCGCGCAGGGTCTGCTGGCGGGGCAGGACCGTACGGCTTCCGGAGGTGAGGAGGCGGAAGCGGTCGTCGAGGCGGTCGGCGATCTGCCGGGGCGTGAGCAGCCGCAGACGGGCCGCCGCCAGCTCGATGGCGAGCGGCAGTCCGTCGAGGCGGCGGCAGATCTCCGCGACGGCGTCGGAGTCGCGGCGGACGAGGTCGGCCGCGTCCGGGCGGACGGCCGTCGCGCGCTCCGTGAAGAGCCGGTGGGCCTGGTCGGGGAGGAGGGGCTCGACCGGGCGCACGGACTCGCCGGGGACGCCCAGGGGTTCACGGCTGGTCGCGAGGATCGTGAGCCCCGGGCAGTGGGTGAGGAGGGTTTCGGCGAGGCGGGCCGTGGCCTCGATCACATGTTCGCAGTTGTCAAGGATCAGGAGTTGGCTGCGCGGGGCGCAGTACTCGACGAGCAGGGTGAGCGGGTCCTCCTGCGGGGCGGACAGCTCGGTGGCCATCAGCACGGTCTGCCGCAGACCGAGGGCGCTGACCACCGCGCCGGGCACCGCCTCCGGGCGGTCCAGCGGTGCCAGTTCGACCAGCCACGCCTGGGGCAGCCCGGCGGCGGCTTCCTCGGCGAGGCGGGTCTTCCCGGAGCCTCCCGGTCCGGTGAGGGTGACGAGTCTGGCCCTGTGCAATTCGGAACGGATGGCGTCGAGTTCGGGTTCCCGGCCCACGAAGGAGTTGAGGCGGGGACGGAGGTTGCCGGTGCGGGTGAGGGGCTCGGCCGTGGGAGCGGGGGTGGAAGCGGCGGGCGGTGGCGGGGGCGGCACCGGGGCCAGGAGTTCGGCGTGCAGGGCCCGGAGCTCCGGGCCCGGGTCGGTGCCCAGGCCCTCGGACAGGGCGCGGCGGGCCGTCTCGTACGCGGCCAGGGCGTCGGCCGGGCGGCCGGTGTCGCGCAGGGCGCGGACGAGGAGGGCGTGCAGCTTCTCGTCGTACGGACGGGCCGTGGTCAGCTCTGTCAGTTCCGGTACGACGTCCTGGGCGCGGCCGAGGCGCAGGGACGCCTCCGCGCGGGTCCTGGTGGCCTCCAGGCGGAGCGTCTCCGGGCGGGTCGCGGCGGTGCGGTCGGGGAGGTCGGCGAGGGCTGGGCCGTGCCACAGGGCGAGGGCCTCGTCCAGGGCGCGGGCGGCGGCGCCGGGGTCGCCGGTGTGGAGGGCTTCGATGCCCTGGTGCACGAGGCGTTCGAAGGCGAAGAGGTCGACGTCCGCCTTAGCCGCGGCGAGGCGGTAGCCGCCGGGGGTCGAGACGATCGTCGTCCTGCCGATGGCGCGGCGCAGGCGGCCCACGAGGGCCTGGAGGGCCGCGCCGGCGTCCTGGGGCGGGTCGTCGGCCCAGATATCGTCGATGAGGGTGTCGGGGGTGAGGGTGTGGCCCGGGCGGAGGGCGAGTGCGGTGAGCAGGGCTCGGACTCGGGGGCCGCCCAGGGGTACGACGGTGCCGTGATCGTCCTCTGCTTGGGTGACACCCAGAATTCTGTACCGCACCGGGTCATTGTCGCCGGGGAGGCTGCGGGGGGCACGGGGTTTGTGGGCGGTGGGGTGTCTCGATGCTGATGGGAGGGCCGCGCCTGGGCGGGCCACCCCTGGAAGGACAGGTCCCTACCCCCGCCTCGCCGCAGCCCCCGCCCCCAACGCCCCCCGCTGCGGCGTGATCCCCGCGGGTACCGCACGCGCGCGGGCCGGGGTTCCGGTCCAGCAGGTTCCTCGGCGGGCCAGGAGGCGGCGCAGCCAGAGTTCCAGGGAGACCAGGTCGGCCAGGCCGTCCAGGGGGAGGGGCTCGCCCTCCGCCGCCGCCCTCAAGGCCTTGCGGACCACGCGTGCTTCCACCAAGCCCGCCTCCGCCAGCAGCGGGGTGCCGAAGAGGGCCATCAGGGAGTCCGCGGCCACGCGCAGGCCGGTGCGGGCCGCCACCGCCGCCGAGGCGTGGGACGGGGCGCCCCAGCCCGGGGGGAGGTCGGCCACGCCGGCGCCCTGCAGGACCGTGCGCAGGATCGCGGCCCGGGCGCCCGGCTGGACGCGCAGGGCCTCGGGGAGGGCTCGGCAGGCGCGGACGACCTGGTTGTCGAGGAACGGGGCGTGCAGGCGCTGGAAGCGGATCTCGGCGGCCTGCTCCAGCACCCGCAGGTCCGCCGCGTGCCTCGCCAGCGCCGCACGCGCGCGGTAGTCGCCGGGACGCTGGCCCGGGCCCACCGCCGAGCGGCTCGTCGCACCCTGCAGGCGAACCGATACTTCAGCGAGGGCCTCGCCGGTCAGCCAACGGGCCGCGGGCCCCGGTCTGGCCCAGGTGAGGGCGGCCAGGGAGGCGCCGACCGCGCCTCCGGGCTCGTCGAAGCGGCGGTCCATCAGACGGTCGGCCAGGACCTCCAGACCTGCCCGGTACGGCGTGCGGGCCAGCCGGCGCGCCGCGCTGTACACGCGCGCGGGGACCATCACCGAGCCGTCCGCCTTGGCCAGCGCGGCGACCGGGCGCACCAGATGGCGGCGTTTGCGGTCCATCAGGAGGTCGGCCAGGCGGGCGGGGTGGGCGTCCAGGACCTGGCGGGCGCCGTAGCCCGTGAAGTGGTCGGCGCTGCCGGCGGCCAGACGGGCGCGATGGCGGGCGGCCGTCACCAGGCTCGCGCCGGGCTCGTCGGTCAGCGGGCCGTCCAGGTCGGCGTACGGCAGGGTCTCCTCGCCGCCGGTCACCACCACGTGGTGCAGGCGCGGGTTGGCGGCAAGGTTCCCGGCGCGTTCGAGCTCGGCCTCACGGCCGCCCACGGCCAGGTCGTTGAAGGTGACCGCGAGGAGGCGTTCGCCCGCGCCCGTGCCGTGTCCGAGGACCGTGCCCGGCATGCCCGGCAGGCCCGCCGCCAGCAGGGCGAGGGTGCCGGACGCGGGGCCACCGGAGAGGTCGGCGCCGATTCCCGGTACCGGCATCCCGCGCGCGGCACGGCGTTCGGCGGGCCCCATGCCGGGCACGGGACCCGGGTCGATGTCGGCGCCGGGCACATGCCGAGGAGCCGACAAGCGCGCGCGTACCGCTTCCACCAGCGCGTCCCGTACGGCGTCCACCGCGCTGTCGGGATCGGCCGCGGGCGCCGCCACGGCGAGGGAGGCCACCGGCTCGTACCCGGCGATCTCACGCGCCCCGGCGCGCAGGATCAGCGCGTGCCCCGGCGGAATGCGCCGTACGCCGTCGTAGGGCGTGGAGTCGTGCAGGGCCGCCGGTACGTCGGGAGCGGCCAGCAGCGCCGCCAGGTGGCCGAAGTCGAGGTTGGCCTCGATGAGGTCGGCGAGCGGGAGGGCGGCCGTCGCGTACGCCGTACCGCCGGCCCAGGGCGTGTAGAACACCGGGCGGGCGCCCGCGAGATCGCCGCACACCGTGACGCGGCGCCCCACCTGGACGACCGCGGTGTAGCTGCCGGGCCAGTTCGTCAGATGGCGAAGTGCCCCTCCGCGCGCGGCGAACAGACCGACGCGCAGCTGCTCGTCGCTCGCGCCGCAGGTGCCGAGGACGGCGATGCGGTTCTGGGCGTCGGCCTTCACCACCCGCACCTCGTCGGGACGCCAGTCGCCGACCGCCCACAGCGGATCGGGATCTCCCCACAGGAGTTGGGACCCCACCGGGTGCACGGTCTCGCCGTCCGCACCGGTGGCCCCGGCGGAACCGATCTCGGCTGCGCCCGCTGCGGTACTGCTCCACCCCACCAACCACCGCATGGACGCCTCCACAGGCTGTGGACAACCAGTGCACCGTACGAATCGGTTCACCATGCTGCCATGAAGGACGCGCGCCGGAGGGGCGGTGGAGCCGCTTGCGCTCCGCCGCCTGCGCCCCCGCGCGCGTGCCCGTGAAGAAGCGAACACCCGTACCCGGGAGGGGGTCTACGACCTGAATGCGCCCCCGATACGCTCCCCCAGAACGCCCTTCGCGCCGCCAACTTCCATGGTGGGAGCGGTAATTGCCTGCGGAATGCGGGGTCGGTTTTCAGCCAAATTGGCGCGGCAGGGACAGGCTCGCGCACGCTCCGTACAGGCTCTGCGCACCGCCTTGACGACGCGCAGTCCGGGGAACGGAGTTCGCCCCCCGGACCGTTCCGCCGCCCGCGGGGATGGAGGCGGCGGAATCCCCCAGCCCACTGGATCCAGTACAGCGGGCCGACCCACGCACGATCCATGGAACCGCTCCCCCGATGGCCGGAGAAGAGCGCACGCGCAGGCGCACGGCCACACAGCGGGAGCACGACACGACGGTGCGTGTGGGGCCCGTACGCGCGTACGGGCCACAATCCCGCCATCCGGAAGAATGCCCCTTAACGCTTGGGATGCGGCGAACTACGCTGGGTTTACGAATGCCGCGTGGTTATGCCAGCGCGGCAGCCGTCTGTGTCGAGGGGTGGCGCATGTCCAGGGAGCAACGCGGGCCGAACGAAAAACTCGGCGCCGTTCTCGCCCTCGCGGGAATCAGCAACGCAGGACTCGCGCGTCGCGTCAACGATCTTGGCGCTCAACGCGGGTTGACTCTTCGCTACGACAAGACCTCGGTGGCGCGCTGGGTGTCCAAGGGCATGGTGCCGCAAGGCGCTGCGCCGCACCTCATCGCCGCCGCGATCGGCCAGAAGCTCGGCCGCCCGGTGCCGCTCCACGAGATCGGTCTGGCGGACGCGGATCCCGCACCCGAAGTGGGCCTCGCCTTCCCCAGGGACGTCGGACAGGCCGTCCGCAGCGCGACGGAGCTGTACCGGCTCGACCTCGCGGGCCGCCGGGCCGGCTCCGGCGGCATCTGGCAGTCGCTGGCCGGATCGTTCGCAGTGAGCGCGTACGCAACGCCTGCCTCACGGTGGCTGATAACCCCGGCCGACAGCTCGGTCGCGCGCGAGGTGAACCACTCCGAGGACTCCGGCGCACCGCTCAAAGTCGGCCACAGCGACGTGCAGAAACTGCGGGAGGCCGCCGAGGACGCCAGGCGCTGGGACTCCAAGTACGGAGGCGGCGACTGGCGTTCGTCCATGGTGCCGGAGTGTTTACGGGTGGAGGCGGCTCCGCTGCTGCTCGGCTCCTACTCCGACGAGGTGGGCCGGGCACTCTTCGGTGCCAGCGCCGAACTCACCCGGCTCGCCGGGTGGATGGCCTTCGACACCGGCCAGCAGGAGGCGGCGCAGCGCTACTACATCCAGGCCCTGCGGCTGGCCCGCGCGGCGGCCGACGTGCCGCTCGGGGGCTACGTCCTGGCGTCGATGTCCTTGCAGGCGACCTACCGGGGCTTCGGCGACGAGGGCGTCGACCTCGCCCAGGCCGCCCTGGAACGCAACCGGGGCCTGGCGACCGCCCGGACCATGAGCTTCTTCCGCCTCGTCGAGGCACGCGCGCACGCACGCGCGGGTGACGCGCATGCGGCCGGCGCGGCGCTGCGGGCCGCCGAGGGCTGGCTGGAGCGGGCGCGGGACGGCGACCAGGACCCGTCCTGGCTCGGCTTCTACTCCTACGACCGGTTCGCCGCCGACGCGGCCGAGTGCTACCGCGATCTGAAGGCACCGCGCCAGGTGCGCCGCTTCACGGAGCAGGCGCTGTCGAAGCCGACGGAGGAGTTCGTGCGGTCGCACGGACTGCGGCTCGTCGTCTCGGCGGTCGCCGAGCTCGAGTCGGGCAATCTCGATGCGGCATGCGAGCAGGGCGTGCGGGCGGTGGAGGTCGCGGGGCGCATCTCGTCGGCCCGCACCACCGAGTACGTGAAGGATCTGCTGCACCGCCTGGAGCCGTACGGCGACGAGCCGCGGGTGGTGGAGCTGCGGGAGCGGGCGAGGCCGCTGCTGATGGCTCCGGCGTAGCCCCTGCCGCATCCCGCGTTTGAAGGGACTGTCAGTGGCGCAGTGCACTATCGAGGTGGGAGGTGGTGCACGTGCGCTCGGCCGTCGCTTACGACTGTGACGTGCTCGTGATCGGTGGGGGCATCGTCGGGTTGTCCACGGCGTACGCGATCACGCGCGCCGCGCCCGGGACCCGGGTGACGGTGCTGGAGAAGGAGGCCGGCCCGGCCCGGCATCAGACGGGGCGGAACAGCGGGGTCATCCACAGCGGGATCTACTACCGCCCGGGCTCGCTCAAGGCGCGGTACGCCGTCAAGGGCGCCGCGGAGATGGTGAAGTTCTGCGCGGAGTACGGCATCGCGCACGCCGTCACCGGCAAGCTGATCGTCGCCACCGAGCGGGACGAGCTGCCGCGCCTGCACGGCCTGGTGCAGCGCGGCCGGGAGAACGGTATTCCGGTGCGCGAGCTGGGCCCCGCGCAGATCTCCGAGTACGAACCGGAGGTCGAGGGCCTCGCCGCCATACACGTGGGCACGACCGGCGTGTGCGACTTCGTCGGCGTCGCCCGCCAGCTCGCGGCAGCGTCCGGGGCGGAGATCCGCTACGGCGCGCGGGTCGAGCGGATCGACCGGCGCCCGGAGCTGGGGGTCGCCGTGCGCACCACCGCCGGCGATGTGGTCCGCGCGCGCGTGCTGGTGAACTGCGCCGGGCTGCACTGCGACGAGGTGGCGCGGCTGGCCGGGGACGACCCGGAGATGCGGATCGTGCCGTTCCGGGGCGAGTACTACGAGCTGGCGCGGCCCGAGCTGGTCCGGGGGCTGGTGTATCCGGTGCCGGACCCGGCGTTCCCGTTCCTCGGCGTGCATCTCACGCGCGGCATCGACGGAGGCGTGCACATCGGGCCCAACGCGGTGCCGGCGCTCGCCCGGGAGGGCTACGGGTGGGGTGTCGTCCGGCCTCGGGAGCTGGGCGCGACGCTCGCGTGGCCCGGGTCGTGGCACATAGCGCGGCAGCACTGGCGGTACGGGGCCGGGGAACTGCGGCGGTCGGTGTCCAAGGCGGCGTTCACGCGGGCGGTGCGGCGGCTGTTGCCCGCGGTGCGGGAGGACGACCTGGTGCCCACGGCGGCAGGGGTGCGGGCGCAGGCCGTGCTGCGGGACGGGACGCTGGTGGACGACTTCCTGATCAAGGAGGGCGCGCGGACGGTCCACGTACTGAACGCACCGTCCCCGGCGGCGACGGCTTCGCTGCCGATCGGGCGGGAGGTGGCGAGGAGGGCGTTGGAAGCGCTGGCCGACGACTGAGCGACGCGGCGCGGCCACGCCCGTAAAATCGACCCCACTGTGTCTGACTCCCCCAACACCCCCGACGCCCCCCAGTCCGCCGCCACGCCCGGTGAGCCGGCCGAGCACGCCCACGGTGAGCCGGCCGAGCACGTCCACGGTGAGCCGGTCCCGCACACCCCCGGCGACGCGGCCGACCACGCCCCCGGTGTCTCCGTCCGGCACACCCGCTCCAAAGGTGAGCCGCGGTTCCCCGACGGGCCCAAGCCGGACCCCGCAGGCTCTCACTTCGAGCGGCGGATCCGGAGTTTTCAGCCGCGGCGCAGTCGGGTGACCGCCGGGCAGGCCGACGCGTTGCAGCGGCTGTGGCCCAAGTGGGGGCTGGACATCGACGGGCGGGGGGTCATCGACCTGGAGGAGCTGTTCGGCAACGCCCATCCCGTCGTCCTGGAGATCGGGTTCGGCATGGGTGAGGCCACCGCGCAGATGGCCGCCGCCGACCTCGGCACCAACATCCTCGCCGTCGACGTGCACACCCCCGGCCAGGGCAACCTGCTCAACCTCGCCGACCAGAACGGCCTGCCCAACGTCCGCGTCGGCAACGGCGACGCCATCATCCTGCTGCGCGAGATGCTCGCCCCCGACTCGCTCGACGGGCTGCGCGTCTACTTCCCCGACCCCTGGCCCAAGAAGCGGCACCACAAGCGGCGGCTGATCCAGCCGGAGTTCCTCAGCCTCGCCGCGACCCGCCTCAAGCCGGGCGCGATCGTGCACTGCGCGACCGACTGGGAGCCGTATGCCGAACAGATGCTCGAGGTGCTCACGGCGCACCCGGACTTCGAGAACACCCAGGCCGACGGCGGTTTTGCGCCGCGTCCCGACTACCGGCCGCTGACCCGTTTCGAGGGCCAGGGACTGGACAAGGGACATGTCGTGAACGACCTGTTGTTCCGTCGCGTACAGCGATAGGAAGCGACCGGAAGCGACAAGCGCCGACAGGAAGCGGCAGAGAAGGCACGAGAGAGCCGAGAGAGACAAGCACCGCAGCCACCCCCCTCGTTAAGGTCGATGCCGTGGCCATCTTTCCTCCGTACCCCACGCACCCTCCCACCGGCCCCGCCGGCGGTGCGCTGCGGCACGCGCACTGGTGGCAACGGAACTGGGTGCGCTACGGCGCCCTCACCACCCTGCTGGCCCTGTCCGGGCTCGTCATCCTCGCCCTGGTGCGCGAGCAGACCGGCACCGAGGGCTTCCTGGTCGGCCTCGGCCTCGCGATCCTCCCCGTGCCGCTGCTCATAGCCGCGTTCCGCTGGCTGGACCGCGTCGAACCGGGCCCCTGGCGCAATCTGCTGTTCTGCTTCGCCTGGGGCGCCTGCGCGGCGGCGCTGATAGCGATCGTCGCCAACAGCTTCGCGACCAGATGGATAGCCACGGCGACGGCCGACCCGTCCAGCGCGGACACCCTGGGGGCCACGGTCATAGCGCCCATCGTGGAGGAGTCCGCGAAGGCCGCCGCCGTCCTGCTGGTCTTCCTGTTCCGCAGACGGGACTTCACCGGGATCGTCGACGGCGTGGTGATAGCCGGGGTCACGGCCACCGGCTTCGCGTTCACCGAGAACATCCTCTACCTCGGCACCGCCTTCGGCACCGACCAGCTCACCGGCGACCGCGGCATCGCGTCCGTGACCGCGGCGACGTTCTTCGTGCGCGTGATCATGTCCCCGTTCGCGCACCCCCTGTTCACGGTCCTGACCGGCATCGGCTTCGGCATCGCCGCCCTGTCCGCGGACCGCCACCACCTGCGCCGCGTCCTCGTCCCCCTCTCCGGCCTGCTGCTCGCGATGGGCATGCACGCCGTCTGGAACGGCTCGTCCACCTTCGGGGAGTACGGCTTCTTCGCCGTGTACGCGGTCTTCATGCTTCCCGCGTTCGGGCTGCTGACCTGGCTGGTCATCTGGACCCGGCAGCGCGAGCTGAGGACCGTCCGCGAGGAACTGCCCGCCTACGCCGTCGCGGGCTGGCTCACCCCCGCCGAACCCTTCGCGCTCGGCTCGATGCGGGCCCGGCGCATCGCCCGCCAGTACGCCCGCCGGCACGCCGGACGGCCCGCCGCGCGGGCGGTGGCGCAGTACGAGGCGTATGCGACGTCGCTGGCGTTCCTGCGGCACCGGGGGCGCCGTGGCCGCGCCGGCGCCGACTTCGTCGTACGGGAGAGGGAGTTGCTGCACGAGCTGTGGGCCCGGCGGGACGTCGCCCGCCCGGCGCTCGACCACGCGGCCCGTGCGACGGCGCCGCCGGTCCCGGTGGTGGCGGCGCCGTGGCCGATGTACGGGGTGTACGGGTACGGCCAGCAGCCGGCGCCGTACCCCGCGTACAACCCCTACCAGTCCTGACGAGAGCTACGCGGACGCCTGCGTCAGCCGCTCCGTCTCGGCCTCCGTGAGGGTCACCTCCGCCACCTTCACCAGCGCCGGCAGCTGGTCCACCACCCGCGCCGAGGCGATCGGGGCCGCCACCGTCGGCTGGGCGGCGAGCCAGGCCAGGGCGACCGTGGCGACCGGCACGCGGTGGGCCTCGGCGATGTCGTCGAGGGCGGCGAGGACCTTGCGGCCCCGCTCCGTCTCCAGGTGCTTGCCGGCGCCGGCGGCGGCCCGGGCGCCCTCCACCACCTCGCCGTCGCGGTACTTGCCGGTGAGGAACCCGGAGGCGAGCGCGAAGTAGGGCACGGCGGCGAGGCCGCTGCGCTCCGCCAGGTCCTGGAGCTCACCCTCGTACGTCTCGCGCGAGACCAGGTTGTAGTGCGGCTGGAGCGCCACGTACCGGGCCAGGCCCTCGCGCTCGGAGAAGGCCAGCGACTTCTCCAGCCGCTCGGCCGAGATGTTGGACGCGGCGATGTGCCGCACCTTGCCCGCCTTCACCAGTTCGTCCAGCGCGCCGATGATCTCCTCGACCGGCACCTCGGGCTTGTCGAAGTGGGTGTAGTAGAGGTCGATGTGGTCGGTGCCCAGGCGGCGCAGGGAGGCGTCCGCGGCGGCCTTGATGTTGGCGGCCCGCAGACCCTGGAGCTCCGGGTGCTGGCTGACCTTCGTGGCGATCACGACGTCGTCGCGGTTGCCGCGCGCCCTGACCCACTTGCCGATGATGGTCTCGGACTCGCCGCCCGAGTTGCCCTCCACCCAGTGCGAGTAGGAGTCGGCGGTGTCGAGGAAGTTGCCGCCCGCGGCGGCGTAGGCGTCGAGGACGGCGAAGGACTGCGCCTCGTCGGCGGTCCAGCCGAAGACGTTGCCGCCGAGGGAGAGCGGGAAGACCTCGAGATCGGACGTGCCCAGCTTGCGAAGAGAAGTCATGGTGATGGACAACGCCCACGTCGGAGGCGGATCTTCCGGGACGGCCGCAAAGTTCCCGTAAACAAGCGGAGTACAACATTCCGCGGCGGGCACGCAAAGACCGGCGGCCCTGACGTCGGGGGGTGAGCGTCGGGACCGCCGGGGTTCAGAAGGTGCCGCGCCTCAGGGGTTGAGGCCCTTGCTCCGCAGCCACGCCATCGGGTCGATGCCGGTGTCCGCCCCGTCGGGGTGGACCTCCAGGTGCAGGTGGGCGCCGGTCACGTTGCCGGTCGCGCCCACGCGCCCGATGACATCACCGGTGCCGACCTTCTGGCCGACACTGACGCTGATCGAGGACTGGTGGCAGAACCACAGCTCGGTGCCGTCGTCGAGGGTGAGGATCGTGCGGTAGCCGTAGGAGCCGGCCCAGCCGGCCTCCGTGATGGTGCCGCTGTGGATCGCCTTGATCAGCGTGCCCGTGGGGGCCGCGAAGTCCAGACCGGTGTGGTAGCCGGAGGACCACAGCGAACCGGCCTGACCGAAGGTCGAGGTGATCGTGTACGAGGAGGTCGGCAGCGTGAACTGCTTGGCGAGCTCGGCGAGGCGCTTGGCCTCGGCCTCCTTCGCGGCCTTCTCCTCGGCGGCCTTCTTCGCCGCCGCGGCGTCGTCGGCGGCCTGCTTGAGCGCGGCGGCCTCGGCCTTCGCGGTCTGCGTGGCGACCTCGGCCTCGGCGGCCAGCTGCGCCTTGTTGTCGACCTGGTTCTGCTGGCTCTCGGCCTGCGCCATGATCCGGTTGCGCAGCGCCTCACCGGCGTCCGAGCCGGTCTCGGCGGTCCGCGTGGCGCTGGTGGCCAGGCTGCTGAGGGCGGTGGCGGAACCCTTGGGGGCCTCGTCGTCACCGCCGAAGACACCGCCCACGTTGGGCAGGTCGGGGATCGAGATGGAGACCGGCGGCTTGCCGGTGTTGGCGCTGGCCATGCCGCCCGCGCCGACGGCGGCTATGACACCGACGCCCAGGACCGTGGAACTGCGGGCGAGTCCCCCGCCGCGCTGCTTGGCCACCCGGTGCTTGCCACGCGGCGGACGGAGGGAGTCCTCGGTGGGATTCCAGACGTCCTGCGGGCCCTCGTCGTGGTGGTAGCTGCCGTAGCCGAAGGCATCGGTGCTGCGCTGGCTCGGCACGTACGGGGCCTCGGGGGCAGGCCGGTTTGACGCCACGTGGGCGTGCTCCTTTCCTTCCTTCTCGCCTACCGGGTTAGCTGACGGGTTCGGAGCAGGAAGGTCTCCTACGCGCGTATAACCGCCGTGCTGCCACGGCGACTTCCGCGTGATTCACCCCAAGTTGGTGGTTCCCCGGTTCCCTTGCGGGATTCGGCGCGTGCGCACGGAGCCGACTCTTGTGACGGCTGGGACGACCGCGCTGCGTTATCGAACGTTAATAGACCCGGGGTACGGATTCCAAGCTGTTCCGCTTGATCATTAACCTTTTTCGGCAGGACGTAGGGGTCATGGCCGGTGAAAATCGGGCGAGTTGACCGCGCCCGCGAGGACTCCCAGGAGGCTCACAGGTATTGACGGTATGTCAGTTGTTATGCGGAGGGCGCTCGCCCGATCACCGGCCGTGACATCGCCGACTCCAGCGGAAGAACCTCGAAACGACTCAGGGCCGGAATCCATTGAACTGGATTCCGGCCCTGGGCCTTCAGTAGCGGGGACAGGATTTGAACCTGCGACCTCTGGGTTATGAGCCCAGCGAGCTACCGAGCTGCTCCACCCCGCGTCGGTGAAACCAGCATACGCCATTCGCGGGACCGCTCGCGCCACCTTTACGTCGCCGCAGCTCACGGGCGGTTCTCAGGTGCCGGGATTGCCCGCGTGGGTCAGGGTCTCCCAGGAGACGAAGAGGTTGTCGGTGCCGGCCGGGCGGGTCTTTTCGGCGAGCTTGTGGGCGGCCGGGACGGAGTCGCCGAGGCGGTTCTCCAGGTGGTTGAGGGCGACCTCCAGGTCCGGCCCCATGTTCCGGTCGACCTTGCCGCCGCACAGCCACACGGGCGCGGTCTCCCCCGCCTGGTACCGGGCGTGGAAGGCGAGGGCGCTCTTGAGCCGGTCCTTCACCTCGCCGTACAGGTCGATGCCCTGGTGCCAGGCGGTCTCGGCGATGTGGGCGGTGGCGGCGAGGGAGTAGCCGACGTGCTTGAAGTTGCGGCAGGTCTCCTGGGACATGCCGTCCTTGTACGTCTTCTGCCCGAACCAGTACGTCGTGAGCTTCTGCGGGGTGCCGACGGTCGACCCCTTGGGCGTGAGCGGCAGCTTGCCGTCCTTCGCCAGGTAGAAGTAGGCGGGCACGCGCTCGCGGACCCGTTCCAGGGCGTGGTCGAAGGCCTTGCGGTCCTCCAGGAAGACGGCGATGCCGATGGCCGCGTCGGTCATCACGAGGTCCCAGTTGCCGTTGTAGTCGGGGACCTTGCGCGTGACGGCCGGCAGATACGCCGTGCGCAGCATGGTCTCGAACCGGGCGACCCGGTCCGCCGGCCAGCCCGCGCCGGGACTGTGCCGGACGATCTCGGCGGCCCGCGCCCATGTCGACCCGGCCCACCCGGTCTGCAGCCCGGCGTCCTCCTCGGTGTGCCGCCGCATCTTCGCCGACCAGGCGTCCATGATCTCCCTGGCCTTCACAGCGTGCTGCTGCTTGCCGGTGATCCGGAAGAGAAGGGCCTGGGTGTAGGCGGCGATGGCGTCCTCGCGCTCCTCGACACACCCGTGCGCGGGCCGGTCGGCGTGGTCGCCACCGGGGCAGTCGACGCTGGCGTACGGCTCCGGCGTGTACGTGTACGCCCCGTACTTGCTGTCCCGCATGTCGAGGTAGGCCTTCAGCCACGGCTGCTTCCCCGCGGTGACGTTCTTCTTCACGGCCTCCAGCTGCGCCTCGCTGACGAGCACGCCGGGGTGGGTGAAGGCGGTGTCCGGGGGCAGCGCGCGGGCCATGGTGCGGGTACCGGCACCGGTCCCCGCGCAGGCGGTGGCGAGGAGCGGGACCAGCAGGAGAGCGGCGGTGAGTCGGGGCCTCATAGGGGAAGCGTGGACCGGGGGTTGCCGGGGCGCAGGATCTGTTGGGCCGATCGGTCGGCCGGCCCCGGCGGGGTCCCGCCGCCAGGGCGACAGGTGCCTGTTCGGCGCCTTCGCCGCTCCTCGCTCCTACGACAGCAAGTGCTTGTTGGGCGCCTTCGCCCGCTCCGCGTACTCCGGCAGTACGACGACGTCGGCACCGTGCGCCGCCAGCAGCCCGTTTCCGTCGGCCGCCGTCACGAACGTGTCCGGCTCCCGCCAGGCCGTCACCACCCGCCGTACCCCGGCGTCGAGGATCAGCCGGGCGCAGGGCGCGGGGCGGGAGGCGCGGCGGGCGCAGGGTTCCAGGCTGCTGTAGACGGTCGCCGACGCCAGCCGGGGGTCGTTCGCGCCGATCTTCGTCAGGGCCGCCTCCTCCGCGTGTACGACGGGGTCGTCGCCCTCCCTCGAGTACCCGCGCGCGAGTTCCGTGCCGTCGGCGGCGACCACGACCGCGCCGACGCTGAACGCGGTCCGCGACGGCGGGCAGAGCGTCGCCAGTTCGCAGGCGAGGCGGAGCCAGTGGTGGTCGGCGGGTGTGGCGCGCGGGCCGGTGCCGGGGGCGGTGGGCTCGTAGCGCATGAGGACCACGTCCTCGATCTGCCGGGTTTCCGTCAGCCGCAGGCGGCCGGCCTGGTAGCCGCCGGGGCCGAAGAGGCGGGGCGCCTCCGGGGTGCCGACGAACAGCGGGGCCAGCACCAGCTGGAGTTCGTCGGCGAGGCCCAGCTGGAGCAGCTGGGTGTGGATCCGGCCGCCGCCCTCGACCATGAGGCGGTCCACGCCCCGGGCGGCGAGGTCGGTCAGAAGGCGGTCCCAGTCGAGGTCGGCGCCGAGGGAGACGACGTCGGCGGCGAGGCCGTGCGCCTCGGCACGTTCGGCGCCCTTGTCCGTCGTGTAGACGACCTTGTCGCCGCCCGTTTGCCAGAACTGCGCCTGCGGGTCCAGGTCGCCCGAGCCGCTGACCGTGACCTTCAGGGGGTACTCCGGCTTGCCCGCGGCCACCCGGGCCGCGCGGCGCTCCGCGGAGTTCACCAGCAGGCGCGGGTTGTCGGCGCGGATGGTGCCGGCGCCGATCAGGATCGCGTCGACGGAGGCGCGGACCTCGTCGACGCGGTCGAAGTCGGCCGGGGAGGAGAGCAGGAGCCGGTCGGGGCCGGTGTCGTCGAGGTAGCCGTCGAGGGAGACGGCGGCGGAGAGGAGGACGTACGGGTGGGGCATCGGCGCGGTCCCTCTCGCTGAGATCTGCGATGGCGTTCGGTGGGGTGCTGCGGCGCGCTGTGACGTGCGATTCTTGGTTCAAGTTTGAAGCAAACCTACACTGGGGGCATGACGACTCGCTGGCTCACCCCCGAGGAGCAGCGCGCCTGGCGCGCGTTCATGGCCGCGACGCACCTCCTGGAGGACGCGATCGACCGGCAGCTCCAGCAGGATGCCGGCATGCCGCACCTGTACTACTCCATCCTCGCCACTCTCTCCGAGGCGCCGGAACGGCGGCTGCGGATGACGGATCTCGCCGAGGGGCTGAAGATCACGCGGCCGCGGCTCACGTACGCCGTGAACCGGCTGGAGAAGGACGGGCTGGTCGGGCGGGAGAGCTGTCGGTGGGACAAGCGCGGCAGCATCGCCGTACTGACCGACGAGGGCATGGCGGAGGTGGAGCGGGCGGCGCCGGGACATGTCGAGACGGTCCGCTCCGCGATCTTCGACCGGCTCGGCCCCGAGCAGGTGGGGCAGCTGGAGGAGATCTCCCGGGCGATCGCGGACGGGCTCCAGGAGGACACGGGGGACGAGGTTCCGTGGCGGCGGCGGTCGTCGCCGTCCTGTTCGTAACGGGGTTCACGACGAGGTTCGTGACAAGCGCCATATACCTGTTGCTTCAAATTTAAAGCATGGGGTAGGGTCTCGAACCGTAGATCTGCTTCAAAACTGAAGCAGATATGTCTACGGACCGGAGTACCCGCATGACCGACATCCCCGCCGCAACCCAGCGCTCCCGCGTCCGCGTGCCCCTGCGCTTCGGTGACGGCTACCGCGTCGACTCCGAGCTGGTCACCTTCCACGGACTGGTCGACGGCCAGGAACACCTGGCGGTCGTCCTCGGCGAGCCCGGCCCCGATCCTCTGGTCCGGCTGCACTCCGAGTGCCTCACCGGCGACGTCTTCGGCTCCGCCCGCTGCGACTGCGGCCCCCAGCTGCGCGAGGCGGTCGAGCGCATCGCCGAACGCGGCGGCGTGCTGCTGTACCTCCGCCAGGAGGGCCGCGGCATCGGTCTCTACAACAAGCTCGACGCGTACGCCCTCCAGGACCAGGGCCTCGACACCTACGCCGCGAACACCGCGCTGGGCCTGCCCGAGGACGACCGCGACTACACGGCGGCCGCGCAGATGCTGAAGGCCCTGGGCATCGAGTCGCTGGACCTCCTCTCCAACAACCCCGACAAGGCGGGTCAGTTGCGCGACCTCGGCATCGACGTCCGCGACCGCGTCCCCACCGGGGTCTTCACCACCGCCCACAACGTCCGCTACCTGCGGGCGAAGGTACTCCAGACCCAGCACACGCTGCCGCTGGCCGAGTTGAGCGTCGGATAACCGGCACGCCGCGGTGGCGGGGGCGTCAGCCCCCTCCCAACTCCTTCTCCAGCAGCACGGTGTCGATCCACCGATCGTGCTTGTGCCCTACGGCGGTCAGCCGCCCGGCGTCGGTGAAGCCGAAGCGGCGGTGCAGGGCGAGGGAGGCGGCGGCCGCGTCGCTGTCCGCGACCACGGCGATCATCCTCCGCTTCCCGGCCCCGGCCGCCGCCTCGATCAGCGCGCCCAGCAAGGCACTGCCCAGCCCCTTCCCGGTGGCGTCCGGGGCGAGATAGATCGAGTTCTCCACGGTGAACCGGTAGGCGGGCCGGGGTCGCCACGCGGTCGCGTACGCGTACCCGGCGACGTCCCCGGAGACCTCGGCGACCAGGAACGGCAGCCCCGCCTCGGCGAGTTCACGACGCCGCTCCTCCCACTCGGCGGCGGAGCGCGGGGTCTCCTCGAAGGTCGTGACGGTGTGCAGGACGTAGTGGGCGTAGATGGCGGCGACGGTGTCCAGGTCGGCGGGGGCGGCGGGGCGGAGGACCACGCCGGAGGCCGTGCCCGTGGGGGCGTCGGTGTGGGGGTGGGTGTTCGCGTCCATGTCCCTGTTCGTCTCGCTCTCTTCACGCCGGGACCGCACGACCCCGCGGCGCCGGTTCGCCGGGGCGTGCCGTCGACCTGGGCCCAACCTACGTCGCCGACACCGGTGTGGGGCTCCTGCTACGCGAGCGGGCCGAGGATCTCCTGGGACTCGATGAGGCCCTGGTCGCTGGGGGCCTTGCCGTGCTCGAAGACGCGGGCGGCCTGGCGGGCGCGGAGGTCGAGGTGGGCCTCGGCGGGCCTGGGGTAGCCGTGGCGGGCGCGGGCCTCGGCGGGCGTCAGTACTTCCCGCGTGCGGGGCGGGATGCCGAGCTTCATCGGCGCGATCACCGGGACCGTGGAGGGCGAGAGCCGTCCTATCAGGAGCAGTTCGAGCCGAGGGCTCAGATGGGCGAGCGCGAAGGCCGTCTTCATGACGGGCACGATGAGCGTGTCGAGGAGGCGTGACTGCCGGATGCCGGCCAGCTCGCGCATCCAGCGCGGCAGAGTGGCGATCGTGGCGATCCGCTGGGCCCGCGCGACGGCGAGGCTCGCGGGCTTCGCCCACCACGGCGTCGGCGGCAGCACGAGCTCGGTCCTGAGCAGATGGTTCATGGCCTGCCTGGCGATCGGGCTGGCGGACAGCCGCGGGCGCATGTCCGCGAAGTACGCCCGGATGCCCTCCCGGCTGCGCGGCACGTCGTCCGGGGAGCAGGTCTGGAGCTCCGCGGCGAGGGCGCAGGCCTCCCAGTACTCCGTCTCCTCCTGCTCGGTGAGCTTGCCGGGTCCGTACTTCTCGTAGGCGTAGAGGATCGAGTGCCAGCCGGTGAGCTGGATCCACAGCTGTGAGGCGGGGTCGTTGGCGTCGTAGGTGCCACCGCCGTACGGCAGCTCGCCGATCGCCTTGGAGTGGACCTTGACCAGGACGTCCGCGGCCTGGCAGACCTCACGGGTGCCGGCGAAGGCCACCATCGCGAAGTACCGCAGCGTGCGGTCGTAACGGGTGCGGGCGCGCCGGTAGATGCCCTGGGTCGCGTGCACGGCGGCCACGAGCGGCGGGTCGAGTTCCTCGACGACCACGGCGCGCTGGAAGCCCACGGTCGGGGCGGTCGGATAGCTCCAGACCTTCCACACGACCGAACCGGGCCCGAAGAAGCCGTAGTCCTCGTGCGGCTGCACCTCGCCGCGTCCGAACCTCTTGAGCTTCGCCATGAAGCCGCCCCTCACTTACGACACTGGTGTCTTAAATTAAGACACGCCTGTCGTAAACTGCCAAGGTGCCGACTCACGCGACTTCCGAAGACCGGCCCCGCAAACGACGCCCCTACGCCCCCCGCGTCCCGATCGAGCAGCGCCGCGAGCAACTGCTGGACGCCGCCCTCGCGGTGATCGTGAGCGACGGCTACGACCGGATCTCCGTCGACGCCGTCGCCAAGCGGGCCGACGTCGCCCGGTCCGTGGTCTACGGCGCCTACGACAACCTCGACACCCTGCTGACCGCGCTCCTCGACCGGCAGCAGGCCCGCGCCTTCGACCGCCTGCTCGCCACGCTGCCCGACTCCGCCGGGTCGCCCGACCCGGCCGCGTTCGCCGCGGAGACCGTACGGCGCATGTCCGCGATGCTCCATCAGGACCCGGACACCTGGCGGCTGATCCTGTCGCCGCCCGGCAACATGCCCGCCGTCGTGCGCGACCGCATCGAGGCGGACCGGGAACGCTTCCGGCACCTGGTCGAGGCCTGGCTCACCCGCCTCCCGGCCGACCGCGACGCCCCGCCCCTCGACCCGCGCGTCCTCGCCCACGCCCTGGTCGCCTGCGCCGAACACTTCGGCCGCCTGGCCCTCACGGCCCCCGGCACCTTCGACCCGGCACACCTGACCGACCAGGTGGAGCTGCTCCTCGGCACCCTCTGGCCACGGACGCGCTGACCCCGAAAACACGTCGGCGCCCGAACCGACCGAAGCCGGCTCGGGCGCCGCGAACCCGTAGGCCCTGTGGGACTCGAACCCACAACCAATGGATTAAAAGTCCACTGCTCTGCCAATTGAGCTAAGGGCCCAGGCGATGTTGCCTCCCCGAGCATAGCCGGACGCGGCCGTCTCTCCGATCGGGTATCGGGGACACGGCCGCGCCGGAGTCGGGTACCGGCCGCAAAGATCACGGATCCACCGGTTCGGGGGCGCCCTTGCGAGCCGCTTCCCGGGCCCGCGTCCGCTCGTGGTCGGGGTTGAGGAACCAGTGCCGGGCCGAGGCCAGCCACCAGGCCGCCGCGAAGCCGAGGACCACGAGGACGGCCACCGGCGCGTAGTTGAAGGTGTCCCAGTTGACCGGCGAGACCTGCGGGAGCATGAACAGGACCGTGATCACGCCGACCCACACCACCGACACCACGCCGATCGCCCGGGACCAGCGGCCCAGATGCCACGGCCCGCGCTCGAACTCCTCGCCCTTGCGCAGCCGCAGCAGAGTCGGGATGACGTACGCGATGTAGAGGCCGATCACCGCCACGGAGGTCACCGCCGCGTAGGCCGTGTAGTTGATCAGGTACGGCAGTCCCAGCAGCAACGCCCCGCCCGCCGCCAGCCACACGGCCGCCACGGGCGTGCGGGTGCGCGGGCTGACGGTGTGCCAGAGGTGCGAGAACGGGAGGGCACCGTCGCGCGAGAACGCGTAGATCATGCGGCTGTTGGCGGTCACGGACGCCATTCCGCAGAACAGCTGCGCCCCGATGACGACGAGCAGCAGCAGCTTGCCCGAGGTCGCGCCCAGCGCGTCCAGCAGGATCTGGGCGGGCGGCGCTCCCGTCGGGGAGTTCAGGGCACCGTCGTAGGACTGGATCGCGAAGGTGAAGCCGAGCAGCAGCACGAAGCCGGCGATCCACGAGGTCCAGATCGACTGCACGATCCCCTTCGGGCCGGCCGTCGAGGCGTCGTGCGTCTCCTCGGTCATGTGGGCGGAGGCGTCGTAGCCGGTGAAGGTGTACTGGGCCATCAGCAGCCCGAGCGCGACCACGTACACCCCGCTCCCCCAGCCCGTGTTGTTCACGAACTCGCCGAACACGAAGGACGCCGACTGGTGGTGGTCGGGGGCGAAGGTCAGCGCGCCGACGATGAGCGCGACGCCGATCACGTGCCACCACACGCTGATGTCGTTCAGCAGGGCGACGATCTTCACGCCGAAGGTGTTGAGCAGGCCGTGCAGGACGAGGATCGCGGCGAAGAGCAGGATCGTCCGGCCCGGGGTCACCTCGAAGTCGAACTGGAGGTTCAGGTAGGCGCCCAGGAAGGACGCGGCCCCGAAGTCGATGCCGGCGGTCACGGCGACCTGCCCGAGCACGTTGAACCAGCCCGTGAACCACGCCCACGCGGCGGCGGTCCGGGGCGGGGCCAGCCGGTGGGCCCAGAAGTACAGGCCCGCGGAGGTCGGGTACGCCGAACAGATCTCGGCCATCGACAGCCCGACGAACAACGTCATCAGCCCGACCGCGACCCAGCCCCAGGTGATCACCGCGGGGCCACCGGTGTTCATGCCGAACAGATACAGCGTCAGACAGCCCGACAGGACCGAGATGATCGTGAAGGACACCGCGTAGTTGGAGAACGCCGACATACGGCGGGCAAGGACCTGCGTGTAACCGAGCTGGGCCAGCCGTTCCTCGTCCGACAGGCCGGATGGCCCCTTGGACGGCCCGCTCGCTATCGCGTCATCTGTCATGCCCCCAGCATTTCCCTCGCCGGGGGCGTGACACACGCCACAACGTGGCCAAAAAATGCCGTTGTATACCTGCCGATCAGTGGCGATCTTCGTCCGCGGCCCGGACGCCCCCGGCCGTTGCCGTCCGTCGCAAGCCGTCTCCGGAAAGCCGAAGGGCCCGTACGACCGAAGTCGTACGGGCCCTTCTCAGACTGCGTCAGCCGTGGCCGCGTCAGCCGTTGCGCTTCCAGCGCGGCTTGTCGTCGCGGCGGCCGAAGGACGAGCCGGAACCGGAGCCGGTGCCACGGTGGTCGTCACGGCGGCCGTAGGGGCGCTCGTGGCCACCGGAGCGGAAGCCCGGACGGTCGTCGCGGCGGTCGCGGTTGAAGGGACGGTCGCTGCCACGGTGCCCACCGCGCTCGTCACGGCGCTCGAAGGAACGGCCCGCCGGACGGTCGTCGCGGCGGAAGCCGCCACGGTCGTTGTCCCGGCGCTCGAAGCCACGCTCGCCACGGTCGCGGTTGTCGCGGTTGTCGCGGTTGAAGCCACCGCGGTCGTCACGACGCTCGAAGGAACGCCCACCACGGTCATCGCGGCGGTCGTCACGGCGGAAGCCGCCACGGTCGTTGTCCCGACGCTCGAACCCACGGCCGCCACGGTCGTCACGACGCTCGAAAGAACGCCCACCACGGTCGTCACGCCGGTCGTCACGGCGGAAGCCGCCACGGTCGTTGTCCCGACGCTCGAACCCACGGCCACCGCGGTCGTCACGGCGCTCGAAAGAACGCCCACCACGGTCATCGCGGCGGAAGCCGCCACGGTCGTTGTCCCGACGCTCACGACGCTCGTACGGCGCCGCGCCCTCGGCCCGGTCGACGTCCTGCGCCGCGGGCTGCTCGGGCACGGACACCTCGGCGGCCTCGACGGCGGCCACGGCCTCCGCCTGCGCCTCGGCCACCGCGGTCTCCGGGTCCTCACCGCGGTCACGGGCGGCCCGGGCGACGAGACGGTCGGCCTCCTCGCGCAGCTCGGCGGCACGGCGCTGCGCCCGCTCCAGCTGCTTGGTCAGGGAGGCGACCTCACGCTCGGCCTGCTGCGCCGCGTTGCCCGCGGACTCGGCCTGGACCTCGGTCATCGACCGGGCACCGGTGATCTCGGCGACCTCGGGGTCGAAGGCGCCGGCACCCTGGATGATGTGCCGGCCGGCGTCGACGCCCGCGTCCTCCATCAGGCGGAAGATCTGGCGGCGCTGGTGCGGCAGGGAGAGGGAGACGACCGTACCCGTGCGACCGGCACGCGCCGTGCGGCCCGCGCGGTGCAGGTAGTCCTTGTGGTCACCGGCCGGGTCCACGTTGAGGACCAGGTCGATGCCGTCCACGTGGATACCGCGGGCGGCGACGTCGGTGGCGACGAGGACGTTGACGTAACCGTCCTTGAAGTCGGCCAGCGTCCGGGTGCGGGCACCCTGGGTCATGCCGCCGTGCAGCGCGTCGGCCTTCACACCGGACTCGCGCAGCTGCTCGGCGACGCGGTCGGCGCCCAGCTGGGTGCGGACGAAGATGATGGTGCGGCCCTTGCGGGAGGCGATGGCCGCGGTGACCGGCGCCTTGTCCTTGGGCTTCACGATCAGGATGTGGTGGGACATCGTCGTGACGTTGCCCTGAGCGCTGTCGACCTCGTGCGTGACGGGGTTGCTCAGGTAGCGCTTGACCAGGGTGGAGATCTCGTTCTCCATGGTCGCGGAGAACAGCATGCGCTGGCCGCCGGCCGGGACCTGGTCGAGCAGCTCGGTGACCTCGGGCAGGAAGCCCAGGTCGGACATCTGGTCGGCCTCGTCGAGGACGGCGACCTCGACGTTCTCCAGGGAGCAGGCGCCGCGGTTGATGATGTCGCGCAGCCGGCCCGGGGTGGCGACGAGGATGTCGACGCCGCGCTCCAGGGCGTAGATCTGGTTGCCCATGGACGTGCCGCCGCAGACGACCTTCATCTTCAGGCCGAGGACGTCGCCGTAGGGCTGGAGGGCGTCCGCCACCTGCATGGCGAGCTCACGGGTCGGGGTGAGGATGACCGCGCGGGGCTTGTGCTTCTCGGTGCGGCCGCCGGCGAGACGCGCCAGGGTCGGCAGACCGAAGGAGAGGGTCTTGCCGGAGCCGGTGCGGCCACGGCCGAGGATGTCCTTGCCGGCCAGGGCGTCCGGGATGGTCGCGGCCTGGATCGGGAAGGGGGTGGTCACACCGTTCTGCGCGAGCTTGCGCACGACGCCCTCGGGCAG
The DNA here is from genome assembly GCF_042668605.1 of Streptomyces sp. NPDC057280. Classification (NCBI taxonomy): domain Bacteria; kingdom Bacillati; phylum Actinomycetota; class Actinomycetes; order Kitasatosporales; family Streptomycetaceae; genus Streptomyces; species Streptomyces sp. NPDC057280. The sequence goes on along the minus strand of NZ_JBHUYR010000007.1, from coordinate 465,559 downwards.
ACCGAGGTCGGCGAAGGTGACCTCGGGGGTCGCGTCAGCCGACTCGACGGTCTCGAGCGCCTCGACGGCCTCGTTCTCGTCGTTCTCGGGCATGACGATGTGATCAGAACTGGAAATGGACATGCGTAAGCGAAACCTTCCGGAGTCTCGTCGGCACGCGCCCGTCAACTCCGTGATTTCGCAATACGACCGCCTCTATGCGGTCAGCCACGGCAAGGGAGAGAACGCGCCACACGGCGCTCTCTGCAATGGCGCCGGGCAATGGGATCAAACGATCTACCACCATACGCACCCTCTACCCCCCAAGGCAAACCAATCCCCCCGGACTAGACGTACGTCACACCGCCGCACCCTCACGACACCGTCACCGCCTCACGCCGGTGACCCCGCCGTCGGCGCCGGCTCCCGCTGGACGAGTTGCGGCTCGGTGTCCGGGTGCGCGGAGGAGGACGGCTCGGCCGGGGGCGTCGACGGCTCCGGCGACGGGGGCTCGGGCGTCGGCGTCACCGGGTCCGGGTCGGCCGGCCGCGTCGGCGTCGGCTGCGCCTTGGTCGGGGTCGGCTGCCCCGGCTTGTCGGGCTTCCCGGGCTTGGGCTTCGCCGAGGGGGACGCCTCGTCCGCGGCGGACGCCGAGGCGGAGGGGGACGCGGACTCCCCGTCCTTCCCCTTGCCCTTCTCCTTCTTGCCGTGCTTGCCGTCGACGCCCGCCGCCCCGTACCCGGCGCCGCCGCCCGACACCGCCGCCCCGCCGTCCGGCGCCTCGCCGCCCCGCTCACCCGCGGAGTGCGAGGGCTTGGCGCTCTTTCCCCCCTCGTCGTCACCGACGCTCATGCAGCCGGCGGCAGCGGCGACGGCCATGACCGTGGCGGCCAGACGGACGGGTACGTACTTGGGGCGCACGGGCAGCCACCTCCGAGGGCGGGTGAGGAAGTCAACCCGTTCAACTCCCGCCGCCCGCAAGAGGACACGCGCAAGGCCCCGCTGCGGCCCGACCGCACCCGAACCGCGCCCGACCCCGCGGATCACGCCCCCGTCCCCGACAATGGCCCTGTGCTGGAGATGACGCGCGACGCCTTCGAAGAGCTGGTGGCCGAGGCCCTGGACCGGATCCCGCCCGAGCTGACCCGGGTCATGGACAACGTGGCGGTGTTCGTCGAGGACGAACCCCCGGCGGACGACCCCGACCTGCTCGGCCTCTACGAGGGCACCCCGCTCACCGAACGCGGCGAGTGGTACGCGGGCGTCCTCCCCGACCGCATCTCGATCTACATGGGCCCGACCCTGCGCCACTGCGAGACCCGCGACGACGTCGTCCACGAGGTCGCCGTCACCGTCGTCCACGAGATCGCCCACCACTTCGGCATCGACGACGAGCGCCTGCACGAACTCGGCTGGGGCTGACCCGCACCCCGCGGGCCACACCGCCGCATACCCGCCCCCGCACTTGGGCATACGGGACCAATGGCCCGCGTCCCCGCCGCAGTCCTGAACGCCCTGATCCGCATCCGACGCTCGCCGCGCACCTTCGCCCGGCACTACCGCACGCGCCGCCCGCACCCGGCCGTCGAGCTCGTGCCCCAGCCGCACCCGTGGGGCCGCGCCCTCGGCCTGGTCGCGGTCGTGCTGCTCGGCGCCTGGCTCGGCCTGCTGATCGTCGGCAACGTCCGCACCCCCGTCGGGCCCATGAACACCACGATGACCCTGCGCCCGTCCCTCACCGGCGGCACGAAGATCAACGTCTCCCCGCTCGGCGCCCTGCAACTGGACAGCCACCACGCCCCGGTCCGCCTGGACGTCAACGTGGACCAGCTCGACCCGGCCCGCTCCCAGGCCCTCGTCGACCACCCCGAACGCCTCTCCGGCCTCCAGGACGAGGTCGCGAAGGACGTCGAACACGGCACCCTCGACCTCGCGCTGCGCTCCTGCGTCGCCGTCGTCGCCGGCGCCACCGCCCTCGGCCTCGCCGTCTACCGCCGCCCGCGCCGCGCCCTCGCCGCCGGCGGCCTCGCCCTGACCCTGCTGGCGGCGTGCGGCGGGACGGCGTACGCCACCTGGAACCCCGACTCGGTCCTGCAGCCGAAGTTCTCCGGCCTGCTCTCCTCGGCCCCGTCCCTGGTCGGCAACGCCCGCAGCATCGTGACCGAGTTCGACGTCTACCAGCGGGAGTTGGCCCGCCTGGTGACGAACGTGACCAAGCTGTACGACGTCACGTCCACGCTCCCCGCCTACCAGCCGGATCCCACGACCATCCGCGTCCTGCACGTCTCCGACATTCACCTGAACCCGGCGAGCTGGAAGATCATCGCCTCGCTCGTGGAGCAGTACCAGGTCAACGTCATCGTCGACTCCGGCGACACCATGGACCACGGCACCGCCGCCGAGAACGGCTTCCTCGACCCGGTCGCCGACCTCGGGGCGCCCTACGTCTGGGTCCGCGGCAACCACGACTCCCGGGTCACCCAGCGCTACCTGGAAGGCATGAAGAACGTCCACGTCCTCGACGACGGCCGCGCCGAGACCGTCGCCGGGCTGCGCTTCGCCGGGCTGGGCGATCCCCAGTTCACGCCCGACCGCAGCGAGAAGTCCGGCTCCCAGGAGACCCAGGAGGCGGCCGGCGCCCGGCTCGCCGCGTCGCTGCGGGACTGGACGACCGCCGGGAAACCCGTCGACGTGGCCGTGATCCACGAGCCGTCCGCGGCCCGCGAGGTCGACGGCTCGGTCCCGCTGGTCCTCTCCGGGCATCTGCACCACGAGGGCACGGAGGTCATGGAGAACGGCACCCGGCTGCGCATCGAGGGCTCCACCGGCGGCAGCGGGCTGCGCGCGGTCGAGGGCAAGTACCCCGACCCGATCGAGGCCTCGATCCTCTACTTCGACCGCGACACCCGCCGCCTCCAGGCCTGGGACTCGATCAAACTGGGCGGCCTCGGCCTGACGACCGCCGAGGTCAGCCGCCACCTCCCCGAGGAGAACCGGCCGGGCGCGACCCCCACGCCGACCCTCTCCCCGACCCCGCCCTCCACCCCGTCCGGCCGGGCTCCCTAAACCGTTTTGGCGATACCTCCCGGCATCCCATATGCTTCTCACGTCCCCGACGCGCTGCGAAGCGCAAGGCGGGCCGATAGCCCTCATCGTCTAGCGGCCTAGGACGCCGCCCTTTCAAGGCGGTAGCACGGGTTCGAATCCCGTTGGGGGCACGCAACACCGTGTGCGACACTGTCGTACGCAACAGCTTGGTCCTGTGGAGCAGTTTGGAGTGCTCGCCACCCTGTCAAGGTGGAGGCCGCGGGTTCAAATCCCGTCAGGACCGCTGAGGTTTCCCTGAAGCCTCGTGGCTGGGTAGCTCAGTTGGTACGAGCGATCGCCTGAAAAGCGATAGGTCGCCGGTTCGACCCCGGCCCCAGCCACCATGATCGAAGCCCCTCCGGGAAACCGGAGGGGCTTCGGTATTCCTCGGTCAGAGCGAGCGCGGCGCGGACCGCTCCAGCACCGACAACAGTCCAGGGATCCTGACCTCGGCATACGACTCCGCCAGGCCCAGTTGTGCCTGGCCAGGCATCGGAGTGCCTAGCCCTTCCCCGAAGTGGTGGTGGGCGGAGATCAGCGACCCCATGCGGATGTCCGGATCCGACGCCTCGAAGAGCGCCTCCGCGACCTTCGGAAGATGCCAGTTGAAGGGCGTGGCCCAGTAGTCGTCCCGCACCCCCGCCAGGCCCGGTTCGATCTCCGCGAACAGATCGAGCTTCTCGTGGAAGTAGCGGGAGTCGTGGAAGTACGTGGCCGCCAGCCCCAGAATCCCGTCGCTGCCCCGCCGAACAAGGATCTTGTAGGCGGCATTGAGTGCCTGCAGCCCCCAGGTGTTCAGCATGCGCTCGATCACCACCAGCGTGGCGTCCGCGCCGTCCTGCTTCTCCAGCCCTCGCAGGGCCGCGACCTGGACCGTCTGGTCGTGACCGGTGAGCGCGTACTCCCGGAGGACCGGCACATACCGGAACTGCCCCGCTCCGGCGCGCAGCGCCCGCAACAGCTCCTGCCGCTCTCGCCGCTCTGGGTGGATGAGCTCCACCAGCTGCTCCAACGCCGCGGAGTAACCCTCCGAGGAGGAGATGTCCAAGCAGTACTTCGTTCGGAGGTCGACGGGGATCTCCCTCACGTCGACACCCCCGGCGAGCACCGGCACCACCCGCAGCTTGGCCCCCTCGATCTCGCGCAGCATGCCCACGTTCAGTTCGTAGTTCACCCAGTCCGAGGCGAGCGAAGCCGGGGTCAGCAGCACCATGAAGGTGCGAGCCTGAGCGATCCCGTCACTGATCCGCTCCCGCAGCGTGTCCCCCGGGCGCATCTCCCAACGGTCGTACCAAAGGCTTACCTTGCGAGCCCGTAGATCCTCGGCGAACTTCGTGACCAGCGGGCGATCGGACTGTGAGTAACTGACGAACAGGTCGTACGTCTTCTTGGCCGAGGCAGCAGGCATGGGCCGAGGCTAGCGTCCGGCAAGGAACCTGCGGGGGCGTTTTGCTTGGCAGCGGGTTCGGGCCGGCGCTACGTTCTGGCTGGTCGGCACAGGACTCAGGGGGAGACGATGGCCAAGGCGGTGCAAGGGGACGGGGTGGAGCTCGCCCGGGCTCGGTACGGGCTGCTGGCGGTGGTGTCCAGCAATCTCGCGATCGCGGTGGTGGCGCTCGTCGGGGTGTGGCGGCTCGACGGCGACAAGGCGGTCGTCGTCGGCGTGCTCACGGCGGCCTTCACCGCGGTGAGCACCATGACGACCGCCTATCTGGGGATCAAGGCCGTCTCCAACACGGCCAGGTCGATCGCCCTCGACGAGAACCGTCGCCGGCGTGAGACGGAGGCCGGGACTGCGGTGCCCGCGCAGGCCCCGGTGGACGTTCTCTAGGGCCCTCCCCCCCGGTACCGCGGCAAAAGCGTTCGCCATGAATTTCGCCGGGATGAGATCCTGGATCGCGTATGTCTACGCATCCCGCCCCCGCCCCCGGCGCCTCCGACGCCCCGAGCCTCGGCGCCCTCGCCCCCCGCCTGAGCGAGCTGTCCCTGCGCGACGCGCACCGGATCGGCCGCAGGCTCGAAGGCGCGCGCAAGATCCGCAAGCCGGAGGCCCGTGCCGCCGTGCTCGCCGAGATCGAGGGCGAGGTCGCGAAGGCCGAGGAACGCATGGCCGGGCGCCGCTCCCGCGTGCCCGCCGTCAGCTACCCCGAGCAGCTCCCGGTCAGCCAGAAGAAGGACGAGATCGCGGACGCCATCCGTGATCACCAGGTCGTGATCGTGGCCGGTGAGACCGGGTCCGGCAAGACGACCCAGATCCCGAAGATCTGCATGGAGCTGGGGCGTGGCGTCCGCGGCATGATCGGGCACACCCAGCCGCGCCGGATCGCCGCCCGTACCGTCGCCGAGCGCGTGGCCGAGGAGCTGAACACCCCCCTCGGCGAGGCCGTCGGCTGGAAGGTGCGGTTCACCGACCAGGTGAACCCGGACGCCACCTTCGTCAAGCTGATGACCGACGGCATCCTGCTCGCCGAGATCCAGACCGACCGCGAGCTGCGCGCCTACGACACGATCATCATCGACGAGGCCCACGAGCGGTCCCTCAACATCGACTTCCTGCTCGGCTATCTGGCCCAGCTGCTGCCGAAGCGGCCGGATCTGAAAGTCGTCATCACCTCCGCCACCATCGATCCCGAGCGCTTCTCCCGGCACTTCGGGGACGCCCCGATCGTCGAGGTCAGCGGCCGGACGTACCCGGTGGAGGTGCGGTACCGGCCGTTGCTCGAAGAGGACTCGGACGACGCCGACCGCGACCAGATCACCGCGATCTGCGACGCCGTCGAGGAGCTTCAGGGCGAGGGCAAGGGCGACATCCTGGTCTTCCTCTCGGGAGAGAGGGAGATCCGGGACACCGCCGACGCGCTCAACAAGAAGAACTACCGGTTCACGGAGGTCCTCCCTCTCTACGCCCGGCTCTCGCACGCCGAGCAGCACCGCGTCTTCCAGCCGCACACCGGCCGCAGGATCGTTCTGGCGACGAACGTCGCCGAGACCTCGCTGACCGTCCCGGGCATCAAGTACGTCATCGACCCGGGCTTCGCCCGTATCTCCCGCTACAGCCACCGCACCAAGGTCCAGCGCCTCCCCATCGAGCCGATCTCGCAGGCCAGCGCCAACCAGCGCAAGGGCCGCTGCGGACGCACGAGTGACGGCGTCTGCATCCGGCTGTACAGCGAGGACGACTTCCTCGCCCGCCCGGAGTTCACGGACGCGGAGATCCTCCGGACGAACCTCGCCTCCGTCATCCTCCAGATGACCGCGGCCGGCCTCGGCGACATCGAGAAGTTCCCCTTCATCGACCCGCCGGACCACCGCAACATCCGCGACGGCGTGCAGCTCCTCCAGGAGCTCGGCGCGCTGAACCCGGCCGAGAAGGACCCGCGCAAGCGCCTCACCGACACCGGCCGCAAGCTCGCCCAGCTGCCCGTGGACCCCCGTCTGGCCCGGATGGTTCTCGAGGCCGACAAGAACGGCTGTGTCCGCGAGGTCATGGTCATAGCGGCGGCGCTGTCCATCCAGGACCCGCGTGAGCGCCCCGCCGACAAGCAGACCCAGGCCGACCAGCAGCACGCCCGCTTCCGCGACGAGACCAGCGACTTCCTCGCCTATCTGAACCTGTGGCGGTACGTCCGCGAGCAGCAGAAGGAGCGGGGCTCGAGCTCCTTCCGCCGGATGTGCAAGCAGGAGTACCTCAACTTCCTGCGCATCCGCGAGTGGCAGGACATCTATACGCAACTGCGTACCGTCGCCAAGCAGATGGGCATCCATCTCAACGAGGACGACGCGCCCGACCAGTCCGTCCACGTCTCCCTCCTCGCCGGCCTTCTCTCCCACATCGGGATGAAGGACGTGAAGGACGGCAACAAGAACGAGTATCTGGGCGCCCGCAGCGCCAAGTTCGCGATCTTCCCGGGTTCGTCGCTCTTCAAGAAGCAGCCCCGTTTCGTCATGTCGGCGGAACTGGTGGAGACTTCACGCCTCTGGGCCCGCGTCAACGCCAAGATCGAGCCGGAGTGGGTCGAGCCGCTCGCCGAGCATCTGCTGAAGCGGACGTACTCCGAACCGCACTGGGAGAAGGACCAGGCGGCCGTGATGGCGTACGAGAAGGTCACGCTGTACGGCGTGCCGATCGTCGCCCAGCGCAAGGTCAACTACGGCCGGATCGATCCCGAGACGAGCCGCGAGCTTTTCATTCGCAACGCGCTCGTCGAGGGCGACTGGCGTACGCACCACAAGTTCTACGCCGACAACCGCAGACTGCTGAGCGAGGTCGAGGAGCTCGAACACCGCGCCCGGCGCCGGGACATCGTCGTCGACGACGACACCCTCTTCGACTTCTACGACCAGCGGGTGCCCGAACACGTCGTCTCCGGCGCGCACTTCGACTCCTGGTGGAAGCGCAAGCGGCACGAGCAGCCCGACTTCCTCGACTTCGAGCGGGAGATGCTCATCCGGGAGTCGGCGGAGGCGGTCACCAAGGCCGACTATCCGGACTCCTGGCGGCAGGGCCCGCTCAAGTTCCGGGTCACGTACCAGTTCGAGCCGGGCGCGGACGCCGACGGTGTCACCGTCCACATCCCGCTCCAGGTCCTCAACCAGGTCACGGACGAGGGCTTCGACTGGCAGATCCCGGGCCTGCGCGAGGAGGTCGTGACGGAGCTGATCCGCTCCCTCCCCAAGCCGATCCGGCGCAACTACGTCCCGGCGCCGAACTTCGCCAAGCGCTTCCTGGACACGGCGGTCCCTCTCCAGGAGCCGCTCACGACCACCATGGCCCGTGAGCTGAAGCGCATGGTCGGCGTGCCCTTCGAGGCCGAGGACTTCGACTGGTCGAAGATCCCGGACCACCTGCGCATCACCTTCCGGATCGTCGACGAGCGGCGCCGCAAGCTGGCCGAGGACAAGGATCTGGAAGCGCTGAAGCTCCGGCTGAAGCCGAAGGCGCGCCAGGCCCTCTCGCAGGCCGCCGCGGCCACCGCCGAGCGCCAGGGCGGCGAGTCCCTGGAGCGCAAGGGCCTGACGGACTGGACGATCGGCACGCTGACGCGGGTCTTCGAGACGCGCCGGGCGGGTCAGCCGGTGAAGGCGTACCCGGCCCTCGTGGACGACGGCGACACGGTCTCGGTCCGCCTCTTCGACACGGAGGCGGAGCAGGCGGAGGCGATGTGGAAGGGCACCCGCAGGCTGGTGCTCCGCAACATCCCGGTGAACCCGGCGAAGTTCGCGAGCGATCACCTGACGAACGCCCAGAAGCTGGCGCTCTCGGCCAACCCGCACGGCACGATCCAGGCCCTGTTCGACGACTGCGCGATGGCGGCGGCGGACAAGCTGATCGGCGACTTCGGGGGACCGGCGTGGGACGAGGAGTCGTACCGGAAGCTGTACGACAAGGTCCGCGCGGAGATCGTCGACACGACGGTGCGTACGGTCGGGCAGGTGCAGCAGGTGCTGGCCGCCTGGCAGGCCTGTGAGCGCCGTCTGAAGGGCGTACGCAGCCCCGCGCTCCTCGCGAACCTGACGGACGTGCGCAAGCAGCTGGACGCCCTCGTGAAGCCCGGCTTCGTGACGGCGACGGGGCTGCGCCGGCTGCCGGACCTGATGCGCTACCTGGTCGCCGCCGACCGTCGCCTCCAGCAGATGCCGACGGCCGTGCAGCGGGACACCACGCGCATGGAGAAGGTCCACGAGATGCAGGACGAGTACGCCTGGCTCCTGGAGCAGATGCCGCAGGGCCGCCCGGTGCCGGCCGCCGTCCTGGACATCCGCTGGATGATCGAGGAGCTCCGGGTCAGCTATTTCGCCCACGCGCTGGGCACGGCGTACCCCATCTCGGACAAGCGGATCGTGAAGGCGATCGACGCGGCCGTCCCGTGACCGACCGTGCACACCGGGTGAGTTCGCGCAGGAGGCTCACCCTCCTGTACAGTCCTTCTCGCAGCGCAACGCACCAGTAAGCGCCGCGAAACCTGGTCCTGTGGAGCAGTTTGGAGTGCTCGCCACCCTGTCAAGGTGGAGGCCGCGGGTTCAAATCCCGTCAGGACCGCAACAAGGAAGCCCGGATCTTCGGATCCGGGCTTCTTTTTCGTGCGTCCAGCCGTACGCCGACCAACTGGACCTCTCCTCGCACAGCCCTCTCAGCCGCCTCGCGCCGTCTTGACGGCGTCACATTCGGTCGGTACCCAGAAACCAGGGCCCCTTCCCTGTGCGGCCCCTGGAGGTGGCGTATGGCGGCTTCGGTCAGGCACGAGACTCGGGCCCTGCTCCGTGCACATCTGTCGGCCGCCTCCTCCTATCGCCATCTGACGCGCCACTGCCCGATCTGCCATCAGCTGCTGCGGCTGGCCATGGACTCCCCGCCCCGCACCGCCGCGGAGGCGGCCGCCGAGCCGGCGGAGGACGAAAGTCCCGCCGACGCGTGACCAACGGCGGCCCCAACACCCGTACCGGCGTGGGACGGTGGAACGCGTGGCTCCTCTAGCGCACCGGAGTCAGGCGCAACAAGGACTCTGGCATGTGACGGGTGTCACCGCATGAGTTTCTGAAACCGCGGTACTTACACCCGGCCTACAACTGGTCAATTTAATATGTGCAATTGCACCAGCCTGGGCGGGGCGTCCACAGGAGATCCGACACCCCTCCCCAGACTCCGACAAGCCCGCTCACAGAGCCGTCGGCAAGACTCCCCGCGCGCACAAAAAAGATCGCGCTGGACCCGGCGGAGTCCAGCGCGATCGACGACGCACCCTGTGATGTTCTTGGGATGAGCTTGGGCGTGGGCCCCGTTGGGGCGGAACCCGCGTCGCTTGGAGCTTTGTGAAGCGGTGTCACGGGCGTATCGGCACGTTGGGGGACCTGCCGGTTTGCCCGTTATTCAGTTGGTTCAGGCCTCGCTGCGCTGCTGCGGGATGCCCGCGAGCAGTGCACGGACCTCCGCCTCGCGGTAGCGGCGGTGCCCGCCGAGCGTACGGATGGAAGTAAGCTTCCCGGCCTTCGCCCACCGCGTGACCGTCTTCGGGTCCACGCGGAACATGGTGGCGACCTCAGCCGGGGTCAGCAGCGGCTCGGCATCAGGGGTGCGAGCGGTCATGAGCGGCCTCCTCGGGAGAACCGAACCTTCTCGGTTCTTTCCTCTAAATTCTGCACCTTGACCCGCGTTGCCCGAAATGGCGGACGCGAGTCGAGTCGGTTATAGGACGAACGGCTTGTCCTCGGCACTACAACTACACCATCTGTCCAGCCGCGTCGGCCAAACCGATGGAATTGCCCCCCAGGTGTTCATCGGCGACAGAGGCCGATGGACCATGCCATAGCGGACAGTCACGCCACTGTGACGATCAGTCACAGGGCGATCAGGAGTCACCAGACCCCCCAAAGCGGAACCTCCCCCGGGCCCCTTGTCCTATTTTGGCATGAGGAGGGGGAAGAGACGCAAGGGCCAGGTACGTGCGGTCCATCACGCTTGACCGCACTTGAGCGTCAGTTGAGATGAAAGCCCGGATCGTGACGTACGTCCCATGTGGGGCGGACCTCAAGCTCCGGGCAACTCAGTGCGAGGACAAAACCCCAAAACGAGCGTCACGTCAAACACCCGTTCGTGACCTAAGCCGCGCTCAGTTCGCCGAGCGCCGGTCCCTGACCGACCGCCAGCGCTCCACGAGCCGCCCGTAGGCCTCTCCCGCGGCCGCCCCGTCACCCCGCCGCAGCGCCTCGATGCCCTCGGCCACGTCCGCCGCCGAGTGGTCGTCCTCCAGCTCGCCGGCCGGCAGCGTGTGCACCAGGCCGCCGTAGTCCAGCTCGACGAGCGAGCGCGGGTGGAACTCCTCCAGCCAACGCCCCACGTCCACCAGGCCGTCGATGAGCGGCCCCTCGTCGAGGGTGTCCTTCAGGGTCCGCAGGGCCCGCGCCACCCGGCGCCGCGCCTGCACCATCGGCGTCCGGTAGCGCAGCATCGCCGGGATCTCCCCCGACCCCTTGTCGAAGGACCGCTCCTCGTCGCCGACCAGCACGAACCAGTGCAGCGGCACCTGCCAGGTCGAGGAGCGGATCCAGGGGCGGGCGTCCGGGTTCCGGATCAGCCACCGCTCGTAGTCCTGCGCCGCCTGCCGCCGCACCACCTCCGGCAGCACCGCGTCCAGGACCGGCTTCGGCAGCTCCTCGCCCAGGTCCCCCAGCGCCTGCCAGCCGCGCAGCCGGGTCCGCCAGGGGCAGACGCAGACCACGCCGTCCACGTCCAGCACGAAGGCGTCGCTGCTCTCGTGCACCGGCACGGCCATCGGCGGGGTGGGCAGCAAGTCGGCCAGGGAGCGGCGCAGTTCGTCCTGGTACGAGGGGCGGTCGGGGCGGTGGGCGTAACGCGCCCAGTGGCTGCGCTCCGGCTCCGGGAAGGCGGCCAGCGGCTCGTACACACGGAGATAGGTCGGATACGGGACGACCACCGAGGACACCTTGGGCACGCCTGCTCCCTCCCCCGCCCACTGCCAGGAAAACCTGCGGAACCCGCTCACAAACGGGTCGGAAATCTATGCAAATCGTCGCACGGGGGTACTCCGTGCGTAGGTGATCCTGAGCACGGCGAGGTGGACGGGTGCAACCAGGCTCTAATCTCGTGCCCACAGCGCCCGCCACCCTTACGGGAGCTGCTCCCGACCGCCGCTACGCATCCAGGAGTCACCACAGTGACCGAAGTATCAGCCGGCGTCCTGCACACCCTGTTCCACTCGGACCAGGGCGGTCATGAGCAAGTCGTGCTCTGCCAGGACCGTGCCAGTGGCCTGAAGGCCGTCATCGCCATCCACTCCACCGCGCTGGGCCCCGCCCTCGGCGGCACCCGCTTCTACCCGTACGCGACCGAGGAGGAGGCCGTCGCCGACGCCCTGAACCTCGCGCGCGGGATGTCGTACAAGAACGCCATGGCCGGCCTGGACCACGGCGGCGGCAAGGCCGTGATCATCGGCGACCCGGACACGGTCAAGAGCGAGGAACTGCTGCTCGCCTACGGCCGGTTCGTCGCCTCGCTCGGCGGGCGCTACGTGACGGCCTGCGACGTCGGCACGTACGTCGCCGACATGGACGTCGTCGCCCGTGAATGCCGCTGGACCACCGGCCGTTCGCCCGAGAACGGCGGCGCCGGCGACTCCTCCGTGCTCACCGCGTTCGGCGTCTACCAGGGCATGCGGGCCTCCGCCCAGCACCTGTGGGGCGACCCCTCGCTGCGCGGCCGCAAGGTCGGCATCGCGGGCGTCGGCAAGGTCGGCCACCACCTGGTGACCCACCTGCGCGAGGAGGGCGCCGAGGTCGTCATCACGGACGTCCGCGAGGAGGCCGTGGGCCGCATCCTGGCGGCGCACCCGACCGGCGTCACGGCCGTCGCCGACACCGCCACCCTGATCCGCGCCGAAGGCCTGGACATCTACGCCCCCTGCGCGCTGGGCGGCGCCCTGAACGACGACACCGTGCCCGCGCTCACCGCGAAGATCGTCTGCGGCGCGGCCAACAACCAGCTCGAACACCCGGGTGTGGAGAAGGATCTCGCCGACCGCGGCATCCTCTACGCACCGGACTACGTGGTGAACGCGGGCGGGGTCATCCAGGTCGCCGACGAGCTGCACGGCTTCGACTTCGACCGGTGCAAGGCGAAGGCGGCGAAGATCTTCGACACCACGCTCGCCATATTCGCACGTGCGAAGGTGGACGGTATCCCGCCGGCCGCCGCGGCCGACCGGATCGCCGAGCAGCGGATGCACGAGGCGGCGGTGGCGCGCCGGGCGCGCTGACCGCCGTAGCGGCGCATGACCGGTACCCGTCGGCGGGCACTTAGAGAGAACTCTCACGTTCGTCGGCGGGTCGGCCGCCAAGAAGTGGTTAAAATCGCGGTTGACCAGCGGGGACAGGGCGCCTCGCGGGTTCTGGTGCCAGGCACGTCCTGTGGGCGACGTACCGTATGGGCGTGGGCTCAGGTACCGTGGAAGCCCTACGGGCCGGTCTCTCTGCGGAGAGCCCGTTCCAGATCATGAACGCGTGTCAAGACTCTGGGGCCATCGAGCCCCGTCACCGAGGGGGTCGAGCCATGGGGCGCGGCCGGGCAAAGGCCAAGCAGACGAAGGTCGCCCGCCAGCTGAAGTACAGCAGCGGCGGGACTGACCTGTCGCGTCTGGCCAATGAGCTGGGCGCTTCGACTTCGCAGCAGCCGCCGAATGGCGAGCCGTTCGAAGACGACGATGAAGACGACCCGTACGCCCAGTACGCGGATCTCTATAACGACGACGATGAGGACGAGGACGACGAGTCCGGTCCGTCGTCTCAGCAACGCCGCGGCGCTTGACGCTCCAGCAGTGCGCAACCCGGTCCGGTAGTGGTCCACACCACCGGACCGGGTTTTGCGCTGCCTGTCGGCGTCCTGACGGTCAGGCGTAGTCCCCGACCAGCTCCGCGCCCGTGGCGTGGTCGCCGCGGTCGGTGATCTCGCCGGCCACCCAGGCCTCGACCCCGCGGTCGGCCAGCGTCGCCAGGGCCACGTCCGTGGACTCCTCGGGGACGATCGCGATCATGCCGACGCCCATGTTCAGGGTCTTCTCCAGCTCCAGACGCTCGACCGAGCCGGTCCTGCCGACGAGGTCGAAGATCGGGGCCGGGGTCCAGGTGGAGCGGTCGACGATCGCGTGCAGGTCGTCGGGGATCACGCGGGCCAGGTTGGCGGCCAGGCCACCACCGGTGACGTGCGAGTAGGCGTGCACGTCGGTGGTGCGCATCAGCGCCAGGCAGTCCAGCGAGTAGATCTTGGTGGGCTCCAGGAGCTCCTCGCCGAGCGTGCGGCCCAGCTCCTCGATCCGCGCGTCCAGGGACAGGCCGGCCTGGTTCAGCAGGACGTGCCGGACGAGCGAGTACCCGTTCGAGTGAAGACCGGAGGCCGCCATGGCGATGACCGCGTCACCCGTCCGGATGCGATCGGGACCCAGCAGCCGGTCGGCCTCCACGACGCCCGTACCGGCGCCGGCGACGTCGAAGTCGTCCGGGCCCAGCAGGCCCGGGTGCTCGGCCGTCTCGCCGCCCACCAGGGCGCAGCCGGCGAGGACACAGCCCTCGGCGATGCCCTTGACGATCGCGGCGACCCGCTCGGGGTGGACCTTGCCGACGCAGATGTAGTCGGTCATGAACAGCGGCTCGGCGCCGCACACCACGATGTCGTCCATGACCATCGCGACCAGGTCGTGGCCGATCGTGTCGTAGACGCCCAGCTGGCGCGCGATGTCCACCTTGGTGCCCACGCCGTCGGTGGCGGAGGCGAGCAGGGGACGCTCGTAGTTCTTGAGGGCGGAGGCGTCGAAGAGGCCGGCGAAACCGCCGAGGCCGCCGAGGACCTCGGGGCGCTGCGTCTTCTTCACCCACTCCTTCATCAGCTCTACGGCGCGGTCGCCCGCCTCGATGTCGACGCCGGCAGCCGCGTAGGAAGCGCCGGAGGATGTGCCCGTCGCCGGAGGTGACTGATCTGACTCAGCAGACATTGCCTGGGATCTTTCGGGTTGGGTTCTACGAGGCTTACGGGCGACGGATGGCGTCGGCCGCGGCCGTGGCTGCGGGGCCCGCGGCCAGCTCGGTCTCCAGGAGCTGCTTGCCGAGCAGCTCGGGGTCCGGGAGCTCCATCGGGTACTCGCCGTCGAAGCAGGCGCGGCACAGGTTCGGCTTGGCGATGGTGGTCGCCTCGATCATGCCGTCGATGGAGATGTACGCCAGGGAGTCGGCGCCGAGCGAGGTGCCGATCTCGTCGATCGTCATGCCGTTGGCGATGAGCTCCGCGCGGGTGGCGAAGTCGATGCCGAAGAAGCAGGGCCACTTGACCGGCGGCGAGGAGATCCGGATGTGGACCTCGGCGGCGCCCGCCTCGCGGAGCATGCGGACCAGGGCGCGCTGGGTGTTGCCGCGCACGATCGAGTCGTCGACGACGACCAGACGCTTGCCCTTGATGACTTCCTTCAGCGGGTTCAGCTTCAGCCGGATGCCGAGCTGCCGGATCGTCTGGGAGGGCTGGATGAACGTACGGCCGACGTACGCGTTCTTCACCAGGCCCGCGCCGAACGGGATGCCGGAGGCTTCCGCGTAGCCGATGGCGGCCGGGGTGCCGGACTCCGGAGTCGCTATGACCAGGTCCGCCTCGACCGGGGCTTCCTTCGCCAGCTTGCGGCCCATCTCCACGCGGGAGAGGTACACGTTGCGGCCGGCGATGTCGGTGTCGGGGCGCGCGAGGTAGACGTACTCGAAGACACAGCCCTTGGGCTTCGCTTCCGCGAATCGGGAGGTGCGCAGGCCGTTCTCGTCGATGGCGACGAACTCGCCCGGCTCGATCTCGCGGACGTAGGAGGCGCCGCAGATGTCGAGGGCGGCGGACTCCGAGGCGACGACCCAGCCGCGCTCCAGGCGGCCG
Organism: Streptomyces sp. NPDC057280; assembly: GCF_042668605.1. Taxonomy (NCBI): domain Bacteria; kingdom Bacillati; phylum Actinomycetota; class Actinomycetes; order Kitasatosporales; family Streptomycetaceae; genus Streptomyces; species Streptomyces sp. NPDC057280. Next base: position 450,078 of record NZ_JBHUYR010000007.1, on the reverse strand, counting down.
AGGACCAGCGGGCGGATGCCCTGCGGGTCGCGGGCGGCGTACAGCGTGTGCTCGTCCATGAAGACGAGGGAGAACGCGCCACGCACCTGCGGAAGGACCGTGTGAGCGGCCTCCTCGATGGTCAGCGGCTTGCCGTCCTCGTCGACCTGGGCGGCCAGGAGGGCCGTCAGCAGGTCGGTGTCGTTGGTGGCGGCCACTCGGGTCGAGCGGCCGTTGGTGTCCTTCGGGAGGTCGGCGACCATCTCGGCGAGCTGCGCCGTGTTGACCAGGTTGCCGTTGTGGCCGAGCGCGATCGAGCCGTGCGCGGTGGCACGGAACGTCGGCTGGGCGTTCTCCCACACGGAGGCACCGGTGGTCGAGTAGCGGGCGTGTCCGACCGCGATGTGACCCTGGAGCGAACCGAGGGAGGTCTCGTCGAAGACCTGGGACACGAGGCCCATGTCCTTGAAGACGAGGATCTGGGAGCCGTTGCTGACCGCGATACCCGCGGATTCCTGGCCCCGATGCTGGAGGGCGTAGAGCCCGAAGTAAGTGAGCTTGGCGACCTCTTCACCCGGAGCCCAGACACCGAAGACGCCACACGCGTCCTGGGGGCCTTTCTCGCCGGGGAGCAGATCATGATTGAGTCGACCGTCACCACGTGGCACGTCCCCGAGTGTAGGCGAGGTCGACCACTGGTCCGAATTGGGGATACGGACCTTTAAGGGATCACTTGGCCGCGACCGCGTTGGTGGTTTTTCCGTTTTCGCTGGTCAGCGTGAGGGCGCGATGATCCAGTTCGTACCTCACCGTGCTGTCGAAGAAGCCCAGCAGGGTCTTCTCCGTCTTCATGAGTGAGGTGTCGCACACCATTCGGGTGGTGGCGGGAGCGCCCAGGGTGATATGTCCGTCGCGGACCGTGGCAGTCGCCGTCACCCTGTTGCAGCCGAGGCTGCCGGTCACCTTCCCGGTCTTCTTGTCGAAGCTGAGGTGGGCCTCACCGGTGGGAGCCGGCGAGGTGATGTTCCATCGGGTGCCGTAGAGCGGCGCGTCCTTCTCCTCGGTCAGCCGGACCCGGTCGCCGTCGTCGGTGGTGAGCGTGAGCCGGTCGCCGGTGACGTCGGTCTTCAGGGCACCGGCGGTCAGGGTGCGGGCGAGGGTCCTCTCGAAGGCCATGGGACCTTCCTCGCAGGCCATCTCCGTGGTCGTGGCGTCACTGAGCCGGAGGGTGCCGTCCCCGAAGGCGACCTTCGCGTTGAAGTGGTTGCAGCCGTAGTTGCCGGCCGCCTTGCCGTCCTCGATCGTGACGTCCGCCCCGGTGGGGGCCTTGTGGGTGGTGCCGTCCACGGTGACACTGTCGACGCTCCAGTGGATGCCGGTGACGGATCGCTCGGCGGCCACCGAACCGCCGTCGGCCTGTTCGGTCCCGCAGGCCGCGGCGAGCGGGAGGACGGTCAGGGCGGCGAGGGTCATTCGCTGCTTGTCCATGGCGATGGGACGGGTGAGGCGGGAGGCGGGTTCCCCCGTCACCCCATGAGGGGCAGCAGCCCGCCGAGATCCGCGCGCTCCCCGCTCGCGCTCACCTTGGCCTCCGCGACCGCGTCCTTCCAGGTCAGCCGCCCGGTCGCGAGCCTGATCCAGGTCAGCGGGTCGGTCTCGACGACGTTGGGCGGGGTGCCGCGGGTATGCCGGAGCCCCTCGACGCACTGCACCACGGCGTACGGCGGGATCCGCACCTCGGTCGAGCCGCCGGGGGCCTTCGCGGCGAGCGCGTCGGCGAGGAGACGGGTGCAGGCGGCCAGGGCCTGACGGTCGTGGGGGATGTCGAGGCCGGGGACGGAGGCGTTCAGGTCGTCGGTGTGGACGACGAGTTCGACGGTCCGGGTGACCAGGTAGTCGGCGAGGGTCATGGCGCCGGTGCGGCTGCCGATGAGCCGGTCGTCGGCGGCCCCGTCGAAGCTCTCGGTGAAGCGTTCCGCGGTGCGGGCGTAGAGGGCGTCGAGGTCGGGGTTGTCCTGGGCCAGCCGCCGGGTGCCGTCGTCGATGTCGGCGCCTCGGGACGCGGTGCTGGCGGGCCAGTCCAGGAGGGCGAGGGTGCGCTTCGGCGGCGCCTCGGCCTCGAGGGCGTTGCTGATGGCGCCGACGGCCATGGTGAGGTGCGCGGCGAGGTCGCGGACGGTCCAGTCGCCGAGGTGGGTGGGGCCGGCCAACTGCTCGGGGGTGAGGGTGCGTACGGCCTGTCGTACGTGCCCGAACTGCGTGAGCACCGCGGTGCGGATCTTGGCGGGGTCGTAGCTGCGGGTGCGCTTCTTGGCCGGTGGCATGGGGGCCAGCCTAGGCCTGTCGGACGGCGTATCCGGCGAGGCCCCCGGCGACCAACGCGAAGGCGCGCTCGGCCCGTTCGGCGGCGTCGGCGGCGACGTCGTCCACGCTCTCACCGGCGTCGATGCGCAGGTGGTGCTCCTCGATCAGGGCCTGGCGGGCGTGGGTGAGGGTGGCGGCGGCGATCAGCGCCAGGGTGCGGTCGCCGGTCTCCTCGGTGAGCAGGTCGGCGAGTTCCAGGCCGCCCTTCTCCGCCGAGACGTAGGCCCGGTCCCGCAGCACGGGCGTCGCCATGATCACCGAGCGGATCCGGCGGGCGAAGGGCTCGGCGTTCAGGCCGATCGAGGGGTCGCGGCCGTCGATCATCTCCAGGAACTGCCGGCGGACGGCGTCCACGGCGGACTCGCCCGGCTTCCGGTCGCGCACCGCACGGGCCGGATCGGAGAAGTGGTCCTCCATGGGCTTGAAGACCAGGTCCTCCTTCGTGCCGAAGTAGTTGAAGACGGTCATCTTGGAGACCTCGGCGGCGTCGGCGATCTCCTGCACGGAGACGGCGTCGAAGCCCTTCTCGTCGAACAGTGCCACCGCGGTCCGGTAGATCCGCAGCGCCGTCTGGAGCTTCTTGCGCTCGCGCAGCCCCATGCCCTCAGCAAAAGCCATGGCAGCACCTTACCAAGCGTCGCTGTACCAAGATGAAATTTGATCCTGGATGAAACATTGACTCAGTACACGATTCTCGGGCATGGTTCTGCCATGACCGAGACCCAGCCCCAGACCATGAGCGACATCCAGCGCAAGATCGGCTTCCTCGTCTGCCTCGCCACGATCGTGCTCGCCGTCCTGGACATGCAGATCGTGTCCGCGGCGACCGTCCCGATCGTCCGGGACCTCGACCCCGCCCACGGCATCGACAAGATCCCGTGGCTGGTCAGCGCCTTCTCGCTGGCCTCGGCCGCGGTGCTGCCGCTCTACGGCAGGCTCTGCGACACCCTCGGCGCCAAGCGGGTCTTCCTCGGGGCCGTCGGCACCTTCCTGTTCGGCTCGGCGCTGTGCGGGGCCGCCCAGTCCATCGGCCAGCTGATCGCCGCCCGGGCGGTGCAGGGCATCGGCGCCGGCGGACTGATGAGCGTGACGATGGTGGTGATCGCCCAGCTCAAGGAGCCCGGCAAGGAGAAGGACAGCAAGGGCGCCGGCATGGGCGGCATCGTCGCGGGCGGCGGCATGGCGCTCGGCCCGTGGATCGGCGGGGTGCTCTCCGACCACGCGAGCTGGCGCTGGATCTTCTACGTCAACCTGCCCATCGGCATCACGGTCCTCGCCCTGTCCGCGCTCGTCCTGAAACTCCCCCGGCACACCGAGCGGCACCGCATCGACTTCCTCGGCGCGGCCCTCGCCGCCGCCTTCTCCACCACGCTGCTGCTGGTCACCGAGTGGGGCGGCAAGGAGTACGACTGGACGTCCCCGCAGGTCATCGGGCTGGCGCTGGCCTCGGCGGTCTCCCTCGCGCTGTTCCTGCGCCGCCAGCGCACCGCCGCCGAACCGATCCTGCCGCTGTCCATGTTCCGGGTCCCGGAGCTGCGCTGGGGCTTCGCCATCCAGGGGCTCGTCGGGGCGGCCATGGTCGGCTCGATGTACTACGTGATGGTCTATCTCCAGGTGGTCCGGGGCATCGCGAGCTCCTCGGCGGGCCTGTACCTCATCCCGATGGCGATCGGCATGACGGTGGTCGGCATCGCCACCGGCAAGCTCACCGAACGCGGCTGGTCCGAGCGGACGTTCGTGATCACGGGGTCCGCCGTCACCGCCGTGGCCTTCCTCCTCCTGGCCACCACCGGCACCCACACCTCACTGTGGTGGCTACGCGCCGAACTGCTCCTCGTCGGTGCCGGGTTCGGTCAGCTGATCGGCCAGCTCATCCAGCTCGTGCAGTACGCGGCACCCCGTCACCAGCTCGGGGTCGCCACGACCGGCATCCGCTTCTTCCAGACCCTCGGCACGGCCCTGGGCGCCGCCCTGTTCGGCACCCTGATCAGCAGGCTGAGCGACGGCACGGACATGACGGAGTACGTCTCCGCCATGGACGCGGTGTTCCTGTGCGGGGCGGCACTGATGGCGCTGGGGGTGGTGCTGGCATTGCGGCTGCCGAAGGCGGGGGCCGCGTCCTCAGAGCCCGTCCCCGCTCGACGTGGGGACGATCACTCGTACGTGTGATCGGCTGCGAAAGCCGCCCCGCGGCGCTGGGAAGCAGGGCGAACCGGACGCGGTGCTCGCGCCCGATGCCCGGTACGACAAGCCGCCCGCATACGGCCAGGCAGAGATCCCGGTGTACCTACTGATCGACCGCGAACGCCCGCTGAACCAGCCGTCCGAGAAGAAGGCTTCGCCCGGAAGCAGATCATCCGGGCGGGGCCTTCCTCGTCGTACGACCGGCTACGCGAGCAGCGCCGGGATCGTCTCCTCGTGGGCCTTCTTCAGCTCCTCCAGGGAGAGCGTGAACTCGCCCTGGATCTCCACGGTTTCGCCGTCGACAACGCCGATGCGGGTGACCGGCAGGCCCCGCGCACCGCACATGTCGTTGAAGCGGACCTCCTCGGAGCGCGGCACAGCGACGACCGCGCGGCCCGCCGACTCGGAGAAGAGGAAGGTGAAGGCGTCGAGCCCGTCCGGGACGACCAGACGCGCGCCCTTGCCGCCGAGCAGCGCCGACTCCACGACCGCCTGGATCAGACCGCCGTCGGAGAGGTCGTGCGCCGAGTCGATCATGCCGTCGCGGGAGGCCGAGATCAGGATCTCCGCGAGGAGGCGCTCACGCTCCAGGTCCACCTTCGGGGGCAGGCCGCCGAGGTGGTCGTGGACGACCTGGGACCAGGCCGAGCCGCCGAACTCCTCACGCGTGTCGCCGAGGAGGTAGAGCAGCTGGCCCTCCTCCTGGAAGGCGACGGGCGTGCGGCGGGCCACGTCGTCGATGACGCCGAGGACGGCCACGACCGGGGTCGGGTGGATGGCGGCCTCGCCGGTCTGGTTGTAGAGCGAGACGTTGCCGCCGGTCACCGGGGTGCCCAACTGCTGGCAGGCGTCGGCGAGACCACGGATGGCCTCCGCGAACTGCCACATCACGGCCGGGTCCTCGGGCGAGCCGAAGTTCAGGCAGTCGGAGACCGCGAGCGGCTTGGCGCCGGTGGTGGCGACGTTGCGGTAGGCCTCCGACAGCGCCAACTGGGCGCCCGCGTACGGGTCCAGCTTCGCGTAACGGCCGTTGCCGTCCGTCGCGATGGCGACGCCGAGGCCGGTCTCCTCGTCGATGCGGATCATGCCCGAGTCCTCGGGCTGGGCCAGCACCGTGTTGCCCTGCACGAAGTGGTCGTACTGGGACGTGATCCACTTCTTGGAGGCCTGGTTCGGGGACGAGACCAGCTTCAGGACCTGCTGCTTCAGCTCTTCCGACGTCGCGGGCCGCGGCAGCTTGTTGGCGTCGTCCGCCTGGAGCTCGTCCTGCCAGGACGGGCGGGCGTACGGGCGCTCGTAGACCGGGCCGTCGTGCGCGACCGTGCGCGGGTCGACGTCGACGATCTTGCCGCCGTGCCAGAAGATCTCGAGGCGGTCGCCGTCCGTGACCTCACCGATCACCGTGGCGATGACGTCCCACTTGTCGCAGATCTCCAGGAAGCGGTCGACCTTCTCCGGCTCCACGACCGCGCACATGCGTTCCTGCGACTCGCTCATGAGGATTTCCTCGGGAGAGAGGGTCGAGTCACGCAGGGGAACGTCGTCCAGGGTCACGCGCATGCCGCCGGAGCCGTTGGAGGCGAGCTCGGAGGTGGCGCAGGACAGACCGGCCGCGCCGAGGTCCTGGATGCCGACGACCAGCTTCTCCTTGAAGGCCTCCAGGGTGCACTCGATGAGGAGCTTCTCCTGGAAGGGGTCGCCGACCTGGACGGCCGGACGCTTCGAGGGCTTGGCGTCGTCGAAGGTCTCGGAGGCCAGGATCGAGGCGCCGCCGATGCCGTCGCCGCCGGTCCGGGCCCCGTACAGGATGACCTTGTTGCCCGCGCCGGACGCCTTGGCGAGGTGGATGTCCTCGTGCCGCATCACACCGATGGCACCGGCGTTGACCAGCGGGTTGCCCTGGTAGCAGGCGTCGAAGACGACCTCGCCGCCGATGTTGGGCAGGCCCAGGCAGTTGCCGTAGCCGCCGATGCCGGCGACGACACCCGGCAGGACGCGCTTGGTGTCGGGGTGGTCGGCGGCGCCGAAGCGCAGCGGGTCGACCACGGCGACCGGGCGGGCGCCCATCGCGATGATGTCGCGGACGATGCCGCCCACGCCCGTGGCCGCACCCTGGTAGGGCTCGACGTAGGAGGGGTGGTTGTGCGACTCCACCTTGAAGGTCACGGCGTAACCCTGGCCGACGTCCACGACGCCCGCGTTCTCGCCGATGCCGACGAGGAGGGCGTCGCTCTGCGGGGCCTTCTCGCCGAACTGGCGGAGGTGGACCTTGGAGGACTTGTAGGAGCAGTGCTCGGACCACATGACCGAGTACATGGCGAGCTCGGCACCGGTGGGCCGGCGGCCGAGGATCTCCACGACCCGCTCGTACTCGTCCTTCTTCAGACCGAGTTCGGCCCAGGGCAGCTCGACGTCGGGGGTCGCGGCCGCGTGCTCGACCGTGTCCAGAGGCGTCCGGCTCATGCGTTGACCAGCTTCTTGAGGATCGAGGTGAAGAAGGGGAGGCCGTCGGTGCGGCCCGACCCGATGAGCGGCTCGACGGCGTGCTCCGGGTGCGGCATGAGGCCCACGACGTTGCCGGCCTCGTTGGTGATGCCGGCGATGTCGCGCAGCGAGCCGTTCGGGTTGAAGTCGACGTACCGGAAGGCGACGCGGCCCTCGGCCTCGAGCTTGTCGAGGGTGTACTCGTCGGCGACGTACCGGCCGTCCATGTTCTTCAGCGGGATGTGGATCTCCTGGCCGGCGCTGTAGTCGACCGTCCACGCACTGGAGGTGTTCTCCACCCGCAGCTTCTGGTCGCGGCAGATGAAGTGCAGGTGGTCGTTGCCGAGCATCCCGCCCGGGAGGAGGTGGGCCTCCGTGAGGATCTGGAAGCCGTTGCAGATGCCGAGGACCGGGAGGCCGGCCTTCGCCTGCTCGATGACCGTCTCCATCACCGGCGAGAAGCGGGAGATGGCGCCGGCCCGCAGATAGTCGCCGTAGGAGAAACCACCCGGGAGGACGACCGCGTCCACCTGGTGCAGGTCCTTGTCCTTGTGCCAGAGGGCGACCGGTTCGGCGCCCGCGAGGCGGATCGCGCGCTGGGTGTCCCGGTCGTCGAGACTCCCCGGGAAAGTGACGACGCCAATACGAGCGGTCACTTCGCGGCCTCCGCGACTTCTTCCACCTTCACCGTGAAGTCCTCGATCACGGTGTTGGCGAGGAAGGATTCCGCAAGATCATGGATGCGGGCGAGCGCGGTCTCGTCGACCGGCCCGTCAACTTCCAGTTCGAAACGCTTTCCCTGACGGACGTCCGAGATGCCTTCGAAACCCAGACGCGGCAGTGCGCGCTGCACCGCCTGGCCCTGGGGGTCGAGGATCTCCGGCTTGAGCATGACGTCGACTACGACGCGTGCCACTGGCACTCCCGGTGTGTGGTGCTGAGCAAGGTTCCTGCGGGTGTCCTCCAACAGGTGTCTTCAGACTACCCGCACAAAATTTCTACGCGCGTTGACTTGTAGGAAGCTACGTGACCCCAGTCACGATCCGGTATCAGGGGCGGCGTTCACCAAAATTTCCAGGAAAGATCCGCGATCGACACCCGATACCTATTGCGCTCGGACACGCCAAAGGATTTAGTCGGGCTTCACAATGCATTGTCGGGCACTGTACAAATGAATTGGCAAAGTGCCGTACGAAGGGACCGATATTCGTGGCGCAGAAGGTCGTGGTCACTCTCTTTGACGACATCGACGGCTCGGAAGCGGCGGAAACGATCGCCTTCGGACTCGACGGCAAGTCGTACGAGATCGACCTGAATCAGGTGAATGCCGAGAAACTGCGTAAGGCCCTCGAGCCCTACGTGGAAGCAGGCCGGAAGCGTTCCCGGTCCGGCAAGGCGTACAAGCAGACCGAGGTCGCTCCCGACCCGGCGGCGGTCCGCGCCTGGGCCCAGGCGAACAAGATGGACGTGCCGGCCCGCGGCCGCATCCCCAAGAAGGTCTACGAGGCGTTCGCCGAGGCGCAGTAGCCCCGTCGACGCCCGGTCACCCGCCCCTCGGGACAACCGACTTGCGCTGCACCCCTCCTGGTCGGCTAGAGTCTGGAGCACGCCGAGGGGCGGGGACGGAAAAGCCCAGCCCACGGAGTACATGCGGGTGTAGTTCAGTAGCAGAACATCCCCCTTCCAGGGGGAAGGCGCAGTGTGCAATTCCTGTCACCCGCTCTGCATCGCCGGTCTGATCCCTCTTGTGGATCAGGTAGGATGGTGCTCGCGCCGGTCGGTGAGAGCCGATCGGATGCAATGCGAACGTAGCTCAGTTGGTAGAGCGCAACCTTGCCAAGGTTGAGGTCGCGAGTTCGAACCTCGTCGTTCGCTCTTGATGAAAGCCCCCCGGCTTCTGCCGGGGGGCTTCTTCGTGTGCGCAGTGCCTGCGGAGCACTGCCGAGTGCCTCTGACATTTGTCATCCCGAGTGATGACAGCGCGCACTCCTTCCGGGCCCGTGGCGCCGGGACGCTTGCCTCATGGACAACACGAACGTGATTGAGGTCACCGACCTGCGACGCGTCTACGGGGGCGGGTTCGAGGCGGTCCGCGGGATCAGCTTCTCCGTGGCCCGCGGCGAGGTCTTCGCCCTGCTCGGCACCAACGGGGCCGGCAAGACGTCCACGGTCGAGCTGCTGGAAGGGCTCGCGCCGCCGGCCGGGGGCCGGGTGCGGGTGCTCGGCCATGATCCCTACGCCGAGCGGGCCGCCGTACGGCCGCGGACCGGCGTGATGCTCCAGGAGGGCGGGTTCCCGTCCGAGCTCACCGTCGCCGAGACCGCGCGGATGTGGGCGGGGTGCGTGAGCGGGGCGCGGCCGCCCGTCGAGGCGCTGGAGCTCGTCGGGCTCGCGCGCCGGAGCGACGTACGTGTGAAACAGCTGTCCGGGGGCGAGCGGCGGCGGCTGGATCTCGCGCTCGCGCTGCTCGGGCGGCCCGAGGTGCTGTTCCTGGACGAGCCGACGACCGGGCTCGACGCCGAGGGCCGCCGGGACACCTGGGAACTGGTGCGGGCGCTGCGCGACGGCGGTACGACCGTGCTGCTGACCACGCACTATCTGGAGGAGGCCGAGGGCCTCGCCGACCGGCTCGCCATCCTGCACGAGGGGCGGATCGCGGTCACCGGGACCCCCGCCGAGGTGACGGCCGGGCAGCCCTCGCGGATCTCCTTCGAGCTGCCCCAGGGGTACTTCGTGGGCGATCTGCCACCACTCGGGGAGCTGGGGGTGCTCTCCCACGAGGTCGACGGGCGGGTCGTACGGCTGCGGACGCGGGAGTTGCAGCGGGTGGCCACGGAAGTGCTGGTGTGGGCGTCGGGGGCGGGGGTCGAGCTGCGGGGGCTCGATGTGCGGTCGGCCTCGCTGGAGGAGGCGTTCCTGGGGATCGCGGCTCAGGAGGTCAGGGCATGAGCGTCGTGGTCGATCGGATGGCGGCAGGCCGGGTGAAGGCCCTCGCGCGGGCCGAGCTGACCCTCTTCGGGCGCAGCAAGGGCATGATCGTCACCGCGGTGTTCGTGCCGCTGGTGCTGCCGGTGAGCGTGCGGACCGTGGCCGAGGACATGGACCTGAAGGGCACCGGGCTCGATGTCGGGACGGTGGTGCTGCCGGGGGCGATCGGGTTCTCGCTGCTGTTCGCGGTGTACTCGGCGCTGGTCGGCGTCTTCGTCGCGCGGCGCGAGGAACTCGTCCTCAAGCGGCTGCGGACGGGAGAGCTGCGGGACAGCGAGATCCTCGCCGGGACCGCGCTGCCGGCCTTGACGACGGGGTTCGTGCAGTCCCTGGTGCTGGTCGCGGCCTGCACCGCCCTGCTCGACGTCCCGGCTCCGAAGGCACCGCATCTCGCCGTCCTGGGCCTCCTGCTGGGGCTCGCGGTCAGTGCCCTGCTGGCCGCCGTCACCGCGGGTTTCACCCGGACCGTGGAGAGCGCCCAGGTCACGGCGTTGCCGCTGGTGCTGGTCGCCATGGTGGGGTCCGGGATCACCGTCCCGCTGGAGCTGCTGCCGGACCGGATGGCCTCGGTGTGCGAGCTGCTGCCGCTGACCCCGGTGATCACGCTGATCCGCGGCGGCTGGACCGGCGAGCTCAGCGTGTACGAGACGATCGGGCCGGTGCTGACCGCGCTGGCCTGGGCGGCGGCAGGGGTGTTTGCTGTAGGGCGGTGGTTCCGGTGGGAGCCGAGGCGCTGAGGTACGGGGGAAGGGTGAGCATGCCCGGGGGCTGGTGGGGGCGGAAGAGCACGCCGGCGAAGGTGGAGACGTACACGCGGTGGTCGTTCCACGCCTTCGCGCTGGCCGAGCTGGCGTCGGTCGGGCTGCCGCTCGTCGGCGGCGGGGTGCCGGGCTGGCTCGCGGCCCTGCTGCTGGTGCTGGTGGTCGGGCACGCCGTGATCTGTGCCGTGACCGCGTCCCGGACGCTGGACTGGACCCTGGGCCGGCGTGAGCAGCCCGTCCACACGCTGTGGACATTCGGCGCGCTCACCACCGTCGTCGCCGTCACGGCGATCGCCGTCGCGGAGCGCGGACCGAGCGGGGACGACGTCGACACGGCCGCGGGCTCGATCTTCGCGGTCGTCCTGATCTTCGGCGCCGGCGTGCTCGCGATGGGGCTGCCCGACCGGCGGCATGTGTACGGCGTCGTCACGGGCTTCGCGGTGGGCTCGGGTCTCCTGGCCCTCCCGATGGGGCGTTCGGGCACCGCCGCCCTGCTGACGAGCCTGGCCGTGCTGCTGGGTGCCGGGTTCCTCGCCTTCACCTCCGCCTTCTCCGCCTGGCTCCTCAACGCCTTCTACGAACTCGACGAGGCCCGCGAGACCCGCGCGCGGCTCGCCGTCGCCGAGGAACGGCTGCGGTTCGGGCGCGATCTGCACGACGTCATGGGCCGCAACCTCGCGGTGATCTCGCTGAAGAGCGAGCTCGCCGTGCAGCTGGCCCGGCGGGGACGGCCCGAGGCCGAGGAGCAGATGATCGAGGTGCAGCGCATCGCGCAGGAGTCGCAGCGCGAGGTGCGGGAGGTCGTACGCGGGTATCGGGAGGCCGACCTGGGGGTCGAACTCAGCGGAGCCCAGGGGGTGTTGGCGGCTGCCGGGATCGAGTGCACGGTCAGCGGGGAGGCGGCCGGGCTGCCGCTGGACGTGCAGTCGGCGCTCGGCTGGGTGGTCCGGGAGGCGACGACGAACGTCCTGCGGCACGGGGACGCCCGGCGGTGCACGGTGTCCGTACGGAGGTCGGAGGACGGTGTGGTGCTGACGGTGGAGAACGACGGGGCCGCCGGTCCGTCCGGACCGGGCGGGTCCGGGCTCGCCGGGCTGCGGGAGCGGCTGGCGGCGGTGGACGGGACGTTGGAGGCGGGGGCCGTGCGGGAGGGTGTGTTCCGGTTGGTGGCGCAGGTGCCGATGGTGACCGAGGTGGCCTCGTGACCGTACGGCTGTTGCTGGCCGACGACGAGCATCTGATCCGCGGGGCGCTGGCCGCGCTGCTCTCGATGGAGGACGATCTGGTGGTCGTCGCCGAGGCCGCGTCCGGGCCCGAGGCGCTGGCGATGGCCCGGGCGCACGAGCCGGATGTGGCGGTGCTCGATCTGCAGATGCCGGGGGCGGACGGTGTGAAGGTCGCCACATCGCTGCGGACCGAACTGCCCGGTTGCCGGGTGCTGATCGTGACCAGTCACGGCCGGCCCGGGCATCTGAAGCGGGCCCTTGAGGCGGGTGTGCGGGGGTTCGTCCCCAAGACGGTGAGCGCGCAGAAGCTCGCCGAGATCATCCGCACGGTGCACGACGGAAACCGTTACGTCGACCCCGAGTTGGCCGCCGACGCGATCTCCGCCGGAGACTCGCCGCTGACCGCGCGTGAGGCCGAGGTGCTGGAACTCGCCGCCGACGGGGCGCCCGTCGCGGAGATCGCCGAGCGGGCCGCGCTGTCCCAGGGGACGGTACGGAACTATCTGTCGTCGGCCGTCTCGAAGCTCGGGGCGGAGAACCGGCACACCGCCGTGCGTCTCGCGCGCGAGCGAGGTTGGGTATAGTAGGCATCGCGCTTCGGCGCAGTGCGAACGTAGCTCAGTTGGTAGAGCGCAACCTTGCCAAGGTTGAGGTCGCGAGTTCGAACCTCGTCGTTCGCTCTTGATCAAAGCCCCCCGGCTTCGGCCGGGGGGCTTTTTCATGCGGTCAGCTCCAGCTCGTGCCCGTCAGGCGCTCGTACGCCTCGATGTACTTGGCGCGCGTGCGGTCCACGACCTCCTGCGGCAGCGCGGGCGGCGGCTGCTCGCTCTTGCGGTCCCAGCCGGAGGCCGCCGAGGTCAGCCAGTCCCGCACGAACTGCTTGTCGTACGACGGCTGCGCGTGCCCCGGCTCCCACGACTCGGCCGGCCAGAAGCGGGAGGAGTCCGGGGTGAGGACCTCGTCGCCGATGACGAGGGTGCCGCCGTCGAAGCCGAACTCGAACTTGGTGTCCGCGAGCAGGATGCCCCGGTCCCGGGCGATGTCCCGGCCGCGCGTGTAGACGGCGAGGGTGGCCTGGCGCAGCTGGGCGGCGGTGTCGGCGCCGACCTGACGGGCGACCTCCTCGTACGACACGTTCTCGTCGTGCTCGCCGACCGCGGCCTTGGTGGCCGGGGTGAAGATCGGGGCGGGCAGCTCGCTGCCGTCGGACAGGCCCTCGGGGAGGGCGAGGCCGCAGACCGTACGCGACTCGTTGTACTCGACCAGGCCGGAGCCGGTGAGATAGCCGCGGGCCACGCACTCGACCGGGACCATCTGGAGCGACTTGCAGACCACCGTGCGGCCCGCCCAGTCGGCGGGGGCGCCCTCGGGGAGGTCGGTGCTGATGATGTGGTTGGGGATCAGGTCGGCGAGCTGGTCGAACCACCACAGGGAGAGCTGCGTGAGGACCCGGCCCTTGTCGGGGATCTCGGTGGGCAGCACCCAGTCGTACGCGGAGATACGGTCGCTGGCGACCATCACGAGGTCGCCCGCCTCGTTCTGGTACAGCTCGCGCACCTTGCCGGTGTGGAGATGCACCAAGCCCGGCACCTGGATCGGCTCGGGCTTTTCTACGAATCCGGACACGGTTCCTCCCCGTGGTTGAACAAAAGGGGCGCCCGAAGGGCTCGAGTAGGGCGGTGGTGGGCGACGGGCGGGCCAACGGGTCGATTGTCCCTTATAGGCGGCTGGCCTCCGACCTGGGGTCAGTCACGCTTGCAGATGCGGTCCAGGAGGTTGGCGGTGGCGCGCTGGACGCGGGGGTCCACATGGCCCGGGCGGTCCAGGGACGGGGACCAGGCGAACGTCCCCGACGCGAAGACCAAGGCGCCCGAGGGGGCGCGGTAGAGGGACGTCTCCTGGTGACGGAGGGCGCCCTCGGTGTCGGTGTACGGGGAGTGCGCGAGCAGGATGCGGTCGTCGTGGGCGGGGAGCGGGGTGCGCGGGAAGTAGCGGTCGGCCTCGCCGGCGACCAGGCCCTCGATGGCGTCGCCGTCATGGGCGCCGGTCGCCTCCCACAGCCAGTGGTCGGCGTTGCGCACGATCAGGGGGTGGGGCTCGGGGACCTGGCCCGCGTACTGGATGCCGATCAGCTCCTGCTCGGGGCGGTCGATCTCGCGCCACAGCACCGGGCGGCCGGGGCCCTTGCGCTTGCGGCAGGTCAGCAGCCGGTCGGGGACGCCCGACGGGGACGGGCCCAACTCCACCTGCCAGTACATGGTGTTGGCGGAGAGGAAGACCAGGGACGTGCCGTGGTCGCGGGCGCGCTCCACGGTGCGGCGCATGTTCGCCGACCAGTACTCGTCGTGGCCCGGGAAGACCAGACCGCGGTAGCGGGTGGGGTCGACGCGGCCGGAGTGCAGGTCGCGGGCGTCGGCGTAGGCGAGGTCGTAGCCGTAGCGCTCGGCCCAGCGGATGAAGTCGTAGGCGTGGCCCACGTGGAGGGGCAGGCCCGCGCCCGCGTAGGGGCGGTCGAAGGAGACCGTCGTCGCGGCGTCGGACTCGCCGAGGAGACGGCCCTCCTCGTCCCACGCGTGGTAGAGGCTCGCGCCGGTGCGGCCATCCTCCGGGTAGAGGTTGTACGCCTGCCACGTCACGTCCGGGAGGAGCAGGAGCAGGTCGGCCGGCTGGTCGTGGCGGACCGTGAAGGGGACGTGGGAGCGGTAGCCGTCGGCGGTGGTGAGGACGGCCACGTACGCGCCGATGCCCCAGTACGAGGGGATCTGGAGGCGCCAGCTCAGCCACCAGTGGTGACAGGAGACCGTGCGGTCCGCGGTGAGCGGCGGGGGCTGGACGATGCCGGAGAGGCGGGGGCTGGTGGTGATCTTCGCGGCGCCGTCACCGCCGTAGTGGCCGATGCGGTAGACGTCGACGCTGAACTCCTGGGGCGGGTCGACGGTGATGTGGAAGTCGATGGCCTCACCCGGGGCGACCGCGCCGGTGGAGGCGAAGCCCTTGATCTGGCGGCGGACGTCGTCGGCCGCGCGGGGGCCGCCGGCCGAGCGGGGGGTGGGGATGCGGGTGCCTCGGGCCGGTGTGGCGGGGGGCTGCTGCGGTGCGTCCACGTACCAGGGGACGACCTGGCCCGTGTCGCCGAAGTACGTCTCGCTGCCCCGGAGCCAGGGGAGGGGGCCCTGGCCGAAGGGGTCCGTCACGGCGTGCGCCAGGGCTCCCGACTCCCAGCGGCGGATCGGCTCCGGACCCATGGCTGCTCCCCTCCCTCGTACCCCCGTGTGGTTGTGCGTGTCTTATGTCGCAAGCCTTTGCCATGTGCGCGATCGGTCCCAGCACATCACATAACGCGCGCAGGCTGTCACTATTCGTTGCGAATTGGCCGAAAGTGGAATCAGGGGTTCCGATCCGGTCGCCTCAGACCAGGCGGAGCGGCTTCTCCGGGCGTATCCCTGCCTGGGTCAGCCAGTGGCGCAGGGGGACGGGGTCGCCGTCCTCGATGAGGCTGAGGACCCCGGGGGCGAGGTCCGGGGTCCGCTCTCCGTTGATGAGGAGGGTCGGGCCGTCCAGCCAGTCCAGGCCGGGGGTGGCACCGGCGGTGTCCATCGCGGCGCAGCAGACCATCGCCGTGACGTGGTCGGTGAGGAGTTCGCGGGCGGTGCGCGGGGGCTGGAGCGGGAAGAGGGGGAGGGTGGCGTCGTCCCAGGGCAGGGGCGGGGGCTGGGTGTCGGGAGCCTTTGCCTCGGGGGCCGTGGACTCCTCGCGGGCGAGCTCGGTGGTGAGGGCCGCGGCGAGGGTGTGGGTGCGCTCGCTGCCGGGTTCGGACTCGCCGTCCTCGCCTTCGACATCGACAGCGACATCGGCGGGGACGGGGGCGGCGGTGTCCGGCGGGGTGGCCAGGTAGTCCAGGACCCTCGACAGGGTGGGACCCGCCGTGGCCGGGGTGGCGGGGTCCGGGGTGTGGTGGATGCCCTGGGCGTCCAGGACGCGGTGGAGGCGGGCGGCGTCCAGGCGCCACTTCCGGTCCACGACCTCTTCCGGGTACTCCTGCCAGGTGACCGGGGCCCAGTCCGGGCCGGTTTCGGCGGGGCCGCCGTGGAACAGGCGGGCAGCGAGGAGGGAGGCCGCCTCGTCGATCGCGCCGGGTTCCTCCAGCAGGTCGCAGGCCGGGCGCTCGCCCAGGCGGGAGGCGAAGCCCTCGGCCAGCCGGTCGCGGCGGGACAGCTCCGTGAGGGCGGCCACCACTCCGGCGTCCAGCCGGGAGGGCCAGCGACCCATGCGCCAGGCGGGCAGCGCGACGCGGGTCAGAAGCCGGTCCCAGCCCGCGTACGCCAGGCCCACCTGCTCCTGCGCGACGATCCGCAGTCCGTAGTCCACCGCCTGCGCGCGCTCGGCGGCCGCGGCGGCCACCCCGCGTTCCATCAGCGCCGCGTGCTCCCGGCAGCCGCGCAGCAGCAGCCGCGCCACCCAGCCGACGCCCGCGCACACCCCGCGGGTCAGCCGGCAGCGGGCGGACGTCGAGGAGACGGCCACCGCGGCGTCCAGACCGCGCACGAAACGGCGGGCCGCGGCTATGTCCGGGTGGGCCGAGGGGCCCGTACCGGCGACGACCGGGGCGAGGACGGCGCGCAGCTCGCCCACGCGCATCCACCACAGGAACGGGGAGCCGATGACGAGGACGGGGGCGGCTGTCGTACGGCGGTGCGCGCCGCGGGCGCCGGTGAGCTCGTCACGGTCGGTCTGCGGGGGCGGGCCGTGGGCCGGGTGGGTGCGGTCCTCCAGCCAGCTGTCGCAGTCCGGGGTGAGCGCTATCGCGGAGGGGGCGGGGACGTCGAGGCGGTCGGCCAGGTCGCGGACCATGCGGTACAGGTCCGGGGCGGACTCCTCGGCGATCGGGACCGTCGGGCTCACCGCGGGGCGGGCGCGCGCGACGACCAGGGCGATGCCGGCGGCGGCGAGCAGGACGAGGGCGGCGAGCGGGGTGACGGTCCAGCGGGCGGCATGCCAGCCGGGGCCGACGAGATGGCCGGTCGTGTCGCCCGCGTACAGCACCACGGCGACCGCGGCGGGCAGCAGTGCGACGGCCAGCGCGCGGCTGCGGATGCGCAGCACGGCGAGAGCCCGGGAACGAGCGGCCTGTGCTCCTGCCTCCACACCCATACCGGTCACGACCGGAGTCGCCCCCTCCCTGCTGTCCTGGCGTTGCTCATTCCCCCACTGTGGCACCCACCACCGACATCGCAATGCCGGTGGGCCAAGTGCCGGAACGCTTGCGCCGCACCCTAGTTGGGGCCTCGGTCCCCGTCAGCCGTTAAAGACATCGGTCACTCGATGGAATGGCTTTGGGGAAAGGTGGATGACGGACAGCGATGATCAGGCCTTGGATCTTGACTTGGATTCAGTCACGTTCGGGGCGAGCGAAAGCCGCAGGCCCCGAATCCAGAGACGGATTCGGGGCCTGCTCGGTTCATCGGGTCCCGGGGTCGGGCTGCGCCGGTTCAGGCGCCGGACGCGGCCTTCGCGGCGATGTCCGTGCGGTGCTGGGAGCCGTCGAGGTGGATGCGGCCGACGGCGGTGTACGCCCGGTCGCGGGCCTCGTTCAGGTCCCTGCCGGTCGCGGTGACGGACAGGACGCGGCCGCCCGCGCTGACCACGGCGTCGCCGTCGTGCTTGGTGCCCGCGTGCAGGACGTAGGCGTGCGGGGCGTCCTCGGCGGCCACCGCGTCCAGGCCCGTGATCGGGTCGCCGGTGCGCGGGGTGCCGGGGTAGTTGTGCGAGGCGATGACCACGGTGACCGCAGCGTCCTCGCTCCAGCGCAGCGGCGGCAGGTCGGCGAGGTCACCCTTGGCGGCGGCCAGCAGCAGGCCGGCCAGCGGGGTCTTCAGGCGGGCCAGGACCACCTGGGTCTCGGGGTCGCCGAAGCGGGCGTTGAACTCGATGACGCGGACGCCGCGGCTCGTGATCGCGAGACCGGCGTAGAGGAGCCCCGAGAAGGGGGTGCCACGACGGCGCATCTCGTCGACGGTCGGCTGGAGGACGGTGTCGAGGACCTCCTCGACCAGCTTCGGGTCCGCCCACGGCAGCGGGGAGTACGCGCCCATGCCGCCGGTGTTCGGGCCCTCGTCGCCGTCCAGCGCGCGCTTGAAGTCCTGGGCGGGCTGGAGGGGGACGACGGTCTCGCCGTCGGTGACGGCGAAGAGGGAGACCTCGGGGCCGTCGAGGAACTCCTCGATGACGACGCGGTCGCAGGCGTTGGCGTGCGCCTTGGCGGCCTCCAGGTCGGACGTCACGACCACGCCCTTGCCGGCGGCGAGACCGTCGTCCTTGACGACGTACGGGGCGCCGAAGGCGTCGAGGGCCTCGTCGACCTCCTCGGGCGTCGTGCAGACGTAGGAGCGGGCGGTCGGCACTCCGGCGCCGGCCATCACGTCCTTGGCGAAGGCCTTGGAGCCCTCGAGCTGCGCGGCCTCCTTGGAGGGGCCGAAGACCGGGATGCCCAGCTCGCGCACGGCGTCGGCGACACCGGCGACGAGCGGTGCCTCCGGGCCTACGACGACCAGCTCGGCGCCGAGCTCACCGGCCAGCGCGGCGACGGCCTTGCCGTCCAGGGCGTCGACCTGGTGCAGCTCGGCGACCTCGGCGATGCCGGCGTTGCCGGGGGCGCAGTACAGCGCGGTGACGTCGGGGTCGAGGGACAGGGAGCGGCACAGGGCGTGTTCGCGGGCGCCGCTGCCGATGACGAGGACCTTCACGGGGTTCAGGGTAACCGGCGCGGGGAGTGCGGCTTTGTGCGGGTTGCTGAGGAGAGGGGCGGGAGGTGCCTGTACGTTCCTCCAACTCGCGGCCGAGGTTGCCGGGGCCGGGCTCGGTGTCCCGTGCGTCCTCGGGTTCGCCGCCCTACTCGTTCGTGAACTCCTCCATCACCGTCGCCCCCAGCTCCCGCACGATCAGTTCGCGGCCGGAGAGGGCCGACTCGTTGAGGTCTGGGTCGTCGTCCTCCGGGATGTCGTCCTCGGGGGCGACCGGGGGCGGTTCCGGGGCGGAGGGCCGGGGCGCCGGGGCGGAGGGTGCCGACGCCGGGGGTGTCGACGGGGTCGGGGTGGCGGCTGCCGCGGGGGTGGGCTGGGGGGACTGGGGGCGTTGCGCGGGGGCGGCCGGGGTGCCGTACGCGCCGGGGGCGCCGCCACCGCCGTAGCCGCCGTTGAAGTTCTGCGCGCCGCCGGTCGGCGCGGCCGCCGAGCCGCCCGACGCGTCGACGATCGCCTCGATCTTCCACTGGACGCCGAACTGTTCGCCCAGCGCCTGCTTCAGGACGTCCTCGCTGCCGCTGCTGACGAAGTTGTCACGGGCGCCGGCGTTGACGAAGCCGAGCTGGAGGGTGGTGCCGTCGAAGCCGGCCACCTGGGCGTTCTGGCTGAGCAGGATCCAGGTGAAGCGGCGGCGGTTCTTGACGGCCTCCAGGATGTTCGGCCAGAGCATGCGGGGGTCAAGGCCGCCGGCCGGGGGGGCGTAGGCCGCCGCGGCCGCGGGGGGTGCCGACTGCGGGGCGGGTGCCGGGGCCGCGGTGGGCTGGGGTGCCGCGGGGGCGCCGGCGCCCGGTGCGGCTGCGGGCTGGCCGCCGCCGCCCGCCGGGGTGGCCGTGGGCCAGCCGCCGGGGCGCCGGCCGCCACCGGCGGGGGTGGCCGTGGGCCATGCGCCGGGGGCGGGGGTACCGGTGGGGGCGGCGGGCGGGGCGACGGGCGCGGAAGCGATGGGGGGTTCCTGAGCCGTCGGCTGAACCGGCGGCGGCGCCGAGGGGGCCGTCGGCTGAGCTGCCGGAACCGGCTGCACGGGCTGCACCGGCTGCACCGGCTGGTCCGCGGGCCCTCCCGCGCCCGCGGGGCCTGCGCCTCCCCCTCCGCCTCGCACCGCCGCTCGCGCCGCCGCCGCGCCGCCGCCCGGCGGGATCGCGCCGCCGCCCGGCGGGATCGGGGCGGCCGCGGGGGCGTGGGCGTCGGGGCCGGGGACGTAGCCCATCGCGGGTGCGGCCACGCCACCGGCGGCGTGGCCACCGGAGAAGTTGACGCCTCGCTCCAGGCGGTCGAGGCGGGCCATCACCGACCGCTCGTCTCCATAGGCGGCCGGCAGCAGCACGCGGGCGCAGATCAGCTCGAGCTGCAGCCGGGGGGACGTGGCGCCCCGCATCTCCGTGAGGCCCTCGTTGACGAGGTCGGCGGCGCGGCTGAGCTCGGCCGGTCCGAAGGTGGCTGCCTGGGCCTGCATCCGTTCCAGGACGTCGGCCGGGGCGTCGATGAGCCCCGTCTCGGTGGCGTCCGGGACGGCGGCGAGGATCACGAGGTCACGGAGGCGCTCCAGCAGGTCCGCGACGAAGCGACGCGGGTCGTTGCCGCCTTCGATGATCCGGTCCACGACCTCGAAGGCGGCGGCGCCGTCACCGGTGGCGAAGGCCTCGACGACGGAGTCCAGGAGGGAGCCGTCCGTGTAGCCGAGGAGGGAGGTGGCCATGGCATAGGTCACACCCTCTTCCCGGGCGCCGGCGAGGAGCTGGTCCATGACGGACATGGAGTCACGCACGGAACCCTGACCGGCGCGGACGACGAGCGGGAGCACGCCCTCCTCGACGGGGATGTTCTCCTTGCCGCACACCTCGCCGAGGTAGTCGCGCAGGGTGCCGGGGGGCACGAGCCGGAACGGGTAGTGGTGGGTCCGCGACCGGATCGTCCCGATGACCTTCTCGGGCTCCGTGGTGGCGAAGATGAACTTGAGGTGCTCCGGGGGCTCCTCGACGACCTTCAGCAGTGCGTTGAAGCCGGCCGACGTGACCATGTGGGCCTCGTCGATGATGTAGATCTTGTACCGGCTGCTCGCGGGCCCGAAGAAGGCCTTCTCGCGCAGCTCACGGGCGTCGTCCACACCACCGTGGGACGCGGCGTCGATCTCGATGACGTCGATGGAACCCGGGCCGTTCCTGGCCAGGTCCCGGCACGACTGGCACTCGCCGCACGGGGTCGGCGTGGGACCCTGCTCACAGTTCAGACAGCGGGCCAGGATGCGCGCGCTCGTCGTCTTGCCGCAACCGCGCGGACCGCTGAACAGGTACGCGTGATTGACCCGGTTGTTCCGCAGCGCCTGCTGCAACGGGTCGGTGACATGCTCCTGCCCGATGACCTCGGCGAACGACTCCGGGCGATAGCGGCGGTACAGCGCGAGAGACGACACGCATACGAGGTTATAGGCGCCCACTGACAACCCGGCCCCGCCCGTCCGCTCCACCGGGAACGCAAGCGCCCCCCACGCACCCGCCAGAGCCGACCTACCCTTGCTGCCTTCCGGCCCTGGGGGAGTTCAGTCAGATAGCGCCGCGTGAGGGGCTGCCCAAACAGTACCCGATGGCCGGGGGTGGGAACGAGTTCGCGAGCACTCCTCAACGTCTTGTATTGTTTGCGGCGGAGGATTCGCCTAGAGGCCTAGGGCGCACGCTTGGAAAGCGTGTTGGGGGCAACCCCTCACGAGTTCGAATCTCGTATCCTCCGCCAGTGCCTCACCGGGCACGATGTCGAAGGGCCCCACCGTTCGCGGTGGGGCCCTTCGACGTTTCTGGTTGCGGATGTGGCCCGGAGAGGCAGGGCGTAATCTGGGCATTCATCCTGGACCGCGCCCGCTGGGCGTGAAGTCCCGCGTGCCTCCCGCTCATTGCTCCGTGGCTGGGGTGCGCCTGGACAAGCGGAGGATCTGCGATGGGTACAGTCACGACCGACGACGGCACCACGATCTTCTACAAGGACTGGGGTCCTCGCGACGGGGAGCCGATCGTCTTCCACCACGGGTGGCCGCTGAGCGCCGACGACTGGGACAACCAGATGTTGTTCTTCCTGGCGCAGGGCTACCGGGTCATCGCCCACGACCGCCGTGGCCACGGACGCTCCACCCAGACCGCGACCGGCCACGACATGGACACCTACGCCGCGGACGTGACCGCCCTGACCGACGCACTCGACCTGCGGGGCGCCGTGCACATCGGTCACTCCACCGGCGGTGGCGAGGTGGCCCGCTACGTCGCCCGCGCCCGGCCCGGCCGGGTCTCCAAGGCGGTCCTGGTCGGCGCGGTGCCACCGCTGATGCTGAAGACGGAGGCCAACCCGGGCGGCCTGCCGATGGAGGTCTTCGACGGCTTCCGTGCGGGCGTCGCCGCCAACCGGGCCCAGTTCTTCGTCGACATTCCCTCGGGGCCGTTCTACGGCTTCAACCGTCCCGGCGCGCAGGTGTCGCAGGGTTTGATCGACAACTGGTGGCGCCAGGGCATGATGGGCGCGGCGAACGCGCACTACGAGTGCGTCGCGGCGTTCTCCGAGACCGACTTCACCGAGGACCTGCGGCGGATCGAGGTGCCCGTCCTCGTCGCGCACGGGACCGACGACCAGGTCGTCCCGTACGACGACTCGGCACCCCTGACGGTCGAGCTCCTGAAGAACGGGACCCTCAAGACCTACGAGGGCTATCCGCACGGGATGCTGTCGACGCACCCCGAGGTCCTCAACCCGGACATCCTCGCGTTCATCCGTTCCTGACCCGCGCTCGGGCCGCCGCTGACGCTGCTCGTCAGCGGCGGCCCGCGGTCGCCTCAGGACACCGGTGCCGGTTCCCCTTCCGGTTCCGGCTGGCGTTGGGTCGGCAGGGAGATGTCCTGCCGCTCCCATGCCCTAGTGGTGCGGAGGTAGCCGTAGATGACGGAACCCATCGCCAGCAGGATCAGCGGGCCGTACAGCCACGGGAGGCGGGCCAGTTCCGTCGGGAGGAAGCGGTACGACAGGAGGAGGGCCGTGAAGATCGTCGTGCCGTAGGTGACCAGGTGGGTCGCCGAGCGGTCCCAGCCGCGGGCCTGGGCGCGCAGGGCCGCCTCGATCGTGAGCGTGAAGACCACGCCGGCCACGAGGTCGGTGCCGTAGTGCCAGCCGAAGCCGAGGGTCGCGGCGAGGGTGGCGATCAGCCAGAACGTGCCCGCCCAGCGCAGCGCGCGCGGGCCTTGGCGGGAGTGGATGAAGATCGCGGTGGCCCAGGCCGTGTGCAGGCTCGGCATGCAGTTGCGGGGGGTGAGCTCGTCGAACGGGATGGCGTGCGGGTCCGTGAGCGGGGGTGGCGTGTTCGGCCAGAAGTCGCCCACCGACCACTGCGCGGTGGCGGGCGTGTGGGTCCACAGGCCGACCGGCTGCCAGTGCTCGATGCCCGTGCCGTAGGCGAAGATCGGGCCGACCACCGGGAAGATCATGTAGATGCCCGGTCCGAGCAGGCCGATGACCAGGAAGGTGCGCACCAGGTGGTGGCGCGGGAAGCGGCGCTCGGCCGCCACGTTGCGCAGCCCGTAGAGAGAGACCAGGACGGCGGCCACGGCCAGCTGGCCGTAGACCAGGTCCAGGACGTGGGCGCCGAGCGGGCCGGTGGCCTTGAGCATGCGGCCGGCCACCCAGGACGGGTCGCCCAGGGCACGGTCGGCGACCGCCACGTACGGGTCGAGGACCATCGGGCGGGCCTTGGCGGTGATGAGCAGCCAGGTGTCGCCCGTCTTACGGCCCGCCACCAGGAGCAGCGCGAGGCCCACGCCCTTCAGCAGCAGGAGGCGTTCGGCGCCGGTGCGGCGGGTCAGCGCGATGACGCCGAAACCCAGGACGACCCACAGCGCGCCGTTGCCGAAGGGGTGGCCGCCGTGCAGGCCGCTGCCCGTCGCCCAGCGCAGCAGCAGCAGAACGGCGTCGATGCCGAGGGCGACACCGAGTGCGCGGAAGCGCTCCCGCCGGGTGAGCACCACCATCATCAGCGCCAGCGCGCCGTACAGCAGGAAGCCCGACTTGGGCGGCAGGATCACCTCCTTGACCTGGGTGGTCAGCGGTCCCGGCAGGCCGTAGTGGCGTGCAGTGATCTCCATCGCGATGAGGAAGCCGAGGGTCACCGCACCCGCCGCGGTCCACAGGATCGTCTGTGGGCGGCGCCACGCGGCGGACGTGGATCTTCGTCGTATTCGCGGGAGCGGGTGGTCCCGCGGCTCTCCAGGTATCAATGGGCCGGCCGATTTCTTGGACGTGGGTGCGGACGGGCGTGGGTGCGGGCGGATGTCGGACGGGCGTCTTGCGGTGTTGGGCCGTCGCTCATCGTAAGTTCAAAGACCCCCACCCTTCAGAGGGCCCGGCAGGGAAACCGGTTCGGGCCCGCCGCGTCCGTGCGGTCGCTCACGTCAGATTCAGGCCACCGTCCAGCACGATCACCTCGCCGGTGAGGTAGTCGCTCGCGATCAGGGAGGCCACCAGGTCGGCCACGTCGGCGGGCCGGGCGGGGCGGTGCATCGGGGCGCGTTCGCGCCAGAGTTGGTGGGCCTCGGCCCAGTCCCTCGTCATCGGGGTGTCCACGAGACCGGGCGCCACCGCGTTGACCCGGACGTCCGGGCCGAGCGCGGCGGCGAGGAGGCGGGTGACGTGGTTCAGGGCGGCCTTGCCGGCCGCGTACGGGACGGACGAGCCCTTGGGGCGCACCCCGGCGTGGCTGGTGATGTTCACCACGCTGCCGCCGCCGGGCGCCTCGCGGAGCGCCGGGAGCGCCTCCGTGCACAGCACCCAGGGCGCGATCAGGTTGACCTCCAGCAGCCGGCGCCAGTCCGCCGGGGTCGCGGCGGCCAGGTCCGCGTGCGGGATGGGCCGGCTGATGCCCGCGTTGTTCACCAGGACGTCGAGGCGGCCGAGGCGGTCGAGGGCGGTCCCGACCAGGGCCCGCGTCTCGTCCTCGACCTCCAGGTCCGCCTGTACGTACGTCCCGCCGAGCTCCGCCGCGAGGGCCTCGCCGGCATCCGTGCTGCGCCGCGAGTGCACGACGACCCGCATCCCGTCCCCGGCCAGCCGCCGGGCCACGGCCTCACCGATACCGGACGTGGAGCCGGTGACCAGGGCTACGGGACGGTCCTGTGCTGCTGCTGTTCCCATGCGGGTGGATCCTGCCATCGGCGCCCGGCGGCTCCTGCCGGGGCATGCTCACCTGCCTTCGGCCAGCGTGTGCGCCACCAGGGCGTTCGCGTGGCCGTGGCCCAGGCCGTGCTCCGTCTTGAGCCAGGTGACGAGTTGCATGTGCCGGGTCAGCGGGGAGCTGCGGATCAGCTCCACCCATTCCTCGATCGGGCGGCCGTACTTCTTCTCGATGGACGGGAAGTAGCTGGCGGGGCCCTTCACCGGTTCGGTCATGTGACTCACGTCCTTTCGTGGCGTCGGTGTCGCCCTTCATGACCGTGGCCGGTGGCGGAAGTAATCGGCGCTCGCGGGCCCTAACGGATCTCGACCTTGTTCGTCTCGCTGACCTGATCGGTCTCGGAGATCCGCACGGTCGTCCGCATCGTCCAGGTCCCGGCGATGGGCAGGTTGAAGTCGCTGGTGCCCCAGTAGCCGCCCAGGTCGGTGAGCCGGGCGTCGAGGGGGCCGATGTCCTGGGACGGCAGCGTGAAGGTCAGCCGCAGCTCGGGGACGGTCGCGAAACCGCCGTCGGCGCCGAAGACGATCGCCTGCACCTGGTTCTGGCCGACCTGGCCCGGGTCGAGGGTGATCTGCACGGTGCCGCGCCCGGCGGGGCCCATGTCGAAGGGCACGTTGGTGACCGAGGCGACGGGCAGCCCGCCGGCCGGGGCGGCCGTGCCCGCCTCCTCCGCCGCCCGCCCGGGCAGCGTGCCGGTCAGCACGGTCGTGAGGACCAGCACCACGACACCCACGGTGATCTCGACGGCCACGGACCGCCGCAGCCCCCGCCGGTACCCGTCGTCACCGGGCGGGTTCGCGACGGCTTTCTCCGGCGCGGGCAGCGGGGGCCCGCCCACCGGCTCCGGCACGCGCTCCTGCTCCCGTACGACGCTCTCGGCGCCCACCGTCACCAGCCGTGCCGTCCACTGCCGTGACAGCCCGGCCGCGCCGAGCAGCACGAGCACCGCCGCGAGCTTGAAGAGCAGCAGACGGCCGTACGACGTCCCCGTCAGCGCCGCCCAGGAGCCGAGGCCGCGCCAGGACTGGTAGACGCCGGTCACGACCAGGACGGTCACACAGGCGAAGGCGAGGCGGGAGAAGCGGGCGACCGTGGCGGCCTCGACGACGGAGGCCCGGTACAGGGTGATGACCAGGGCGGTGAGGCCGCCCAGCCAGGCCGCCATCGCGAGGACGTGCAGCACGGAGGAGGTCATCGCCACCGGCACCTGGATACCGGCGGAGGCGTGCTCACCGGCGGCCCAGGTCAGGGCGAGCGCGACGGCGAGGACACCGCCGGCGATCCGGGTGCCCTTGGCGCTCCATGCCTTGCGCACCCAGCGCAGATACAGCGCGGTGAGCGCGAGCAGTCCCAACCGGGCGAGGAGGACGAGGCCGGGGCGGGTCGTCAGCGTCCGGTCGAAGCCGTCGAGGGCCGGGGCCGTGCCCGTCTCGTACGAGGCCCGCAGCAGCAGCTGGGCGACGGTCGCGGCGGCCAGGATCCCCCAGCCCGCCCACAGCAGCCGGGGCAGGGCGGTCGCGTCCGCGGGGCGGCAGACGGCGAGGAAGACGGCCGTGCCGATGAGGAGGGCGGCGGCGAGGTAGGCCAGATAGCGGGCGATGTTGTAGAGCGTGGCCGTGGTCGGGTTCTCGACCGGGCCGGGGTCCGCGACCGCCGAGGTGGCCGAGGGCCTGCCCACGGAGAACGTGAACGCGCCCGACACCGGGTGGCTGTCCGCCGAGACGACCCGCCAGGCCACGGTGTAGGTGCCCTCGCCGAGCCCCTTCGCGGGCAGGGCCACGCGGGCGGTGTCGGAGCGGCCCGGCACATGCTCGGGCTCGCCGGTGCGGACCCGCTGGTTGTCCGGGTCCAGGACGCGGAAGGAGTCGTCGAGCAGGCCGACGGACTCGGTGAAGGTCAGGGTGAGGTGGCGGGGCGCGGACTTGAGGACGGCTCCGTCCTCGGGGTCGCCGGCGCGGAGGGCGGCGTGGGCCGACGCGGGTCCCGCGCCGCCGAAGAGGAGCAGGACCAGCACGGTGCCCAGCAGCACCAGCCCTTGAAATCGCCGCCGTCCTCGGCCACCGTCACGCTCCACGTCCGTACCCCACTCCGTCCCGCCGCTCCGGGAGAGGTACGTACGCGAGCCGCGGAACGCTCACCAGGTCGGGCGCGCCGACACCCCGCCGTCGACGACCAGGTCCTGCCCGGTGATCCAGGAGGCGAGCGGGGAGGCGAGGAAGGCGCAGGCGTCGCCGATGTCCTCGGGGCGGCCCAACCGGCCCAGCGGGGCCGCCTGTTCCCAGCGCCGCACGCCCTCCGGCCAGGCCTCGGCCAGCCCGTCCCGGTCGATCAGGCCCGGGGAGACGGTGTTGACGCGGATGCCGCGCGGCCCGTACTCCAGGGCGGCGGAGCGCGCGTGCATGACGACGGCGGCCTTCGCGGCGGAGTAGTGGGCGTGCCCGGCGGCGGGGGCGTGTGCCTCGATCGAGGCGATGTGCGTGACGGACCCGCCCCCGTGCATCGCCTCGGCCGCCGCCTGCGTGCACGCGAACACGCTCGACAGGTTGGCGTCGACGACCTCCCGCCACTCCTCGGCGGTCATCCCGGGCAGCCCCTGCACCGGCTGCACTCCCGCGTTGTTGACCAGCGCGTCCAACCGCCCGCCACCCCACTCGGCGGCCTCCCGCACCAGCCGCCGGCACTCCCCCTCGTCCCGCAGATCGGCCCGCAGGACGACGGCCCGGGCCCCCGACTCGCGGGCCCGCGCCGCCACTTCCTCCGCCGCCGCCACGGACGTACGGCAGTGCACCGCGACCGCCGCCGCGCCCCGCTCGGCGAACCGCAGCGCGATACCGCGCCCGATCCCGCCGCCCGCGCCGGTGACGAGGGCGACCTGTCCTTCGAGGAGTCTCATGGACGGCACAGTCCCGCGATCCGGTCGGCCTCCGCCGGATAACGCGCCAGCAGCGTGTCCAGGTCGCCGTGCTCGTACCCCTCGTAGGTGAACCCCGGTGCCATCGTGCACCCGAAGAACGTCCAGGCGCCGAGGCTGCGGCCGCCCATCCAGGTGCCGGCGGGGACGGTCAGCTGCACCGCCTGTCCGGCGAGGACGTCCGGGCCGAGAACCGCCGTGCGGGACGTGCCGTCGGGGGCGAGCAGGAGGAGCTCGAGGGGGTCGCCGAGGTAGAAGTGCCAGATCTCGTCGGCGGGCAGGCGGTGCAGGGCCGAGTGGTCGTCCGCGGTGAGGAGGGCGACGATGGCCGTGCCCTCCGGGGTGCCGTCCGCGCGCTCGGGGCCCTCCCAGGTGCGGCGGAACAGGCCTCCTTCGCGCGGGATCGGTTCCAGTCCGTAGTGGGCGACGAGGTCATCCGGGGTCACCCGGGGAACACTACCTCCCGGTGCAGGAACGCCAGTTGGGCGTGCTTCTCGGGCAGGTACACGTCCGGGAGGTCGATCTCCGGCAGCACGACCCGCTCCCCCGCCACGAACCCCATGCGCAGGAAGCGGGCGATCGCCTTGTCGTTGCGCACGTCGGGATCGACCACCACCCGCCGCCGGTCCAGGCCGATCAGGACGTACGAGGCCACGGCGCCCAGCAGCGCCGTGGACCAGCCGGGGCGCGGCCCCGCGGTGGTGTCGGCGGGCGCGAGGAGCAGGTGGACGCCGATGTCGCCGGGCTCGGCGGCGTAGCACTCACTGACCCGGTCGGCCTCGGGCTCGTAGGTCTGGAGCAGGCCGACCGGTTCGCCGTCCTTCTCGATGAGGTAGGCGTGGTGGGTGTCGAGGGTGTCCATGTGGGCGTAGATGCCGGCCACTTGGGCCTCGGTGAGGCCGTTCATGCCCCAGAACACGGCGCGTTCCTCTCGGACCCAGCCGTGCACCAGCCCGGCGTCGGCCTTGGCGTCGAGCGGGCGGATGGCGACGGTGCCGAAGCCGTCGACGTCCTGCGTGTGCACGTACCGGTCAGACATCGATCTCCTTGCTGAGCTGTTCGAAGTCGGTGACGACCGGGACCAGGTCGCCGCCGAGCCACAGGGGCTGTTGATCACGGTGGTGGGGCGAGCCGGGCACCCCGGAGGCGCCGAACGGCACCACCCAGCGGCTGTCCGCACGCCGGGCCAGGTCCCAGACGTACCGGGCGGCGGGTCCGCGCGCGGCCAGGTCGGTGAGGCCGGGGACGGCGGAGGTGCACAGCACGCAGTCGTGGTCGCCGGAGAGGCCGGGGCCGTCGAAGGCGGGATCGGGCACCGCCCGCCAGGGGAACAGCCGGTGGCTCTCCCCCCAGGTCTTCACCGGGCCCGCCGCCGCGACTTCCTCGACGGCCGCACGCACCTCCGCCGGCCGGTCGATGCCGTACAGCTCCTCGGCCCGCAGGAGGTGTTCGAGCGCGTAGCCGATGCGCGGGGTGAGCCCGAGCCAGGGGAGGAGGACCTCCGGGTAGGCGGGTGGGGTGGTGAGCGCGGCGAAGGCGGGGTGCGCGGCGAGGCGTCGTACGAGTGCGGAGCGCACCGCCGCGAACAGTGCGGCGGCCGAACTGTCCGCGTCCATACGGCGGTTCCAGGCAAGGAGGGTCGCCCTGAGCCCGGTGGCCGCCGGGCTCAGGTCCGGCAGAGCCGCCAGGTGGTCCAACAGGGGCCCTGCGGAGCCGAGATGGGTGTCCATGTGGATCGCCGGCATGTCGGCGGCCGTCCACTTCTCCTTCTCCGCGAGCAGCTCGGCGATGCGGTCGGCCCGGTGCGGCGGCGCGAACTCGACGCCGAGCGGTGCGGCCGGGCCGCGCTGGTTGGCCATCACGGCGACGCCGTCGGTGAGACCGGTGCGGGGCATGTCGTGCCAGCCGGTCCACTCGTGCCCGGCCTCCCAGGCGGGCACCACCCGGGTGCGGTTGGCGGCGGACCGTACCGGCACCCGGCCCGCGACCCGGTGCAGCAGCCCGCCCTCGGTGTCGGCGGCCTGCACCACGTTGACCGGCTCGGCCCACTGGTCGAACGCCCGGTCCACGTCGGCGACCCGGCGGGCGCGCAGAAGGGGGAGGAGGGTGCTGAAGCCCAGGTCGCCGGTCACGCGGGGCGGGGTGCGCAGGCTGAGGGCGAGCGGGGTGCCGTCGTCGAGGCCCTCGGGGCCGCCCGCGATCACCGGGCCGCGCGCGGTCTCGATGACCTCGACCTCGACCGGCTCCTCGCCCGCGATCTCGATGGTCTCGGTGTGCCGGGTCGCGCGCCGCCAACTCCCGTCGGGGTCAAGGGCTTCGACGCCCGCCCCGGTGCGGCGCAGCTTCTCGCTGTAGAGGTCCTGGTAGTCGGCCATGGCGTTGGTGATGGCCCAGGCGACCGTGCCGGTGTGGCCGAAGTGGGCGATGCCGGGGACGCCGGGGACGGCGAGTCCGACGACGTCGAACTCCGGGCAGGAGAGGTGGATCTGCTGGTAGACGCCGGGGTCCTCGATGAAGCGGTGCGGGTCGCCGGCGATGACGGCCCGTCCGGTCACGGTCCGCTCGCCGCTGACCAGCCAGCCGTTGCTGCCGGAGGTGCCGGGGCCGTCGGTGGCGAACAGTCCGACGGCCGCCTCGCCGAGGTGCTTCATCGCCTCGGTACGCCAGAGCTTCGCCGGGAAGCCTGCGAAGAGGATGTGGGTGGCGAGCCAGATGCCGAGCGGGGTCCAGGGCTCCCAGCGGCCGGGGGTCCCGAGCGGGAGGTCCGCGCCGGTGAGGCCGTCGTTGACGCCGTCGACGTACGCCCGTACCCAGTCGGCCGTCTCGGGGTCGTTCACGGAGAGGTCGGCGAAGCAGCGTCTCGCGGTGTCGTCGAGCCGGGCGCGGCGGACGAAGCGGTCCCAGGGGAGGGCGTCGACGCCGAGGACGGCGGCCGAGGTGCCGCGGGCGCGGTGCCGTTCGACCTCCAGCTGCCAGGCGCGGTCGCGGGCGGTGACCAGGCCCTGGGCCCGGGCGAGTGCGCGCACGCCGTCCGCCCGCAGATGCGGGATGCCCCAGGCGTCTCGGTAGATCTCGGCGCTCACTCTGCAGCTCTCCCGTGCTTTAGGTTAGGCTCACCTAAGTATTCGTGGTGGAATCGTACGCGAGGGGTGAAGAAGCGATGGGGCAGGGGCACGGCTGGGAGGGCGCGGTCCTCAAACTGCTGCGCGCGAAGGACTTCGTCCTCACGGTGACCGGCGCCGAGGACGTCACCCCGCACTACCGGCGGCTGCACCTGACCGACGGCGGTCTGCTCGCCGCAACCGGCGTGCACCCGACGATGTGGGTCCGGCTGTGGTTCTCCGCCGCCGGCAAGCCGCACCAGCGGGCGTACACCCTCGTCGACCCGGACCCGGCGGCCGGCACCTTCAGCCTGGAGTTCGCCCTGCACGAGGGCGTGGCCAGCGACTGGGCGCGCGCGGCGAAGCCCGGCGACACGATCGAGGCCACGGTCCACGGCACGGCCTTCGAACACCCCGACCCTGCCCCGACCCACGTCTTCGCGATCGGCGACCCGGCCTCACTGCCCGCGATCAACTCCCTCCTGGCGGCCCTGGACTCCTCCCCGGCGACGATCTGGTTCGAGGGCGCCCCCGACGGCCTCCCGTTCCGCACGGACGCGTCCCGCCATGACGTCCGTTCGGGCGACGACCTCATCATCCGGGTGAAGACCGACCTCCCGGACCTCCTCGAGTCCCACCCGGACGCCTACGTCTGGATCGCCTGCGACACCCGCACGACCCGCACCCTCTCCGGGTACGTCCGCAAGGAACTGGGCGTACCGAAGGACCGGATGCACGCGCTGGGCTACTGGCGGGCGGCCTAGGGCCTGTCCTGGCCGCGCATTTTGGCGTGAGCACAACCATTCGCGGGGCTCGTGTGTCGAGAGGGGCGTCCGTCGTGCGAGTCAAGGAGTCCCGTTGCGCAGAGCAGCCGCGGCAGCCGCCGTGCTCACCGCGTCCGTCGCTGTCACGCTCACCCCGCTGACGTCATCGGCCGCAGCCCCCTACAAGGGCGCCAACACCGCGGTCGTCCAGGACGACTTCAACGGTGACGGATACCGGGACCTCGCGGTCGGAGCGCCGTACGCGGCCAACGGCGGCGTGGAGGAGAACGGTTCGGTCGTCGTGCTGTACGGCGGCTCGGGCTCGGGGGTGAACGTCACCCGCCGGGCCGTCATCACCCAGGCGACGCCCGGTGTTCCGGGTGACGCCGAGGCGTGGGACCACTTCGGCTCCGCGGTGACCAGCGCGGACCTCGACCGGGACGGGTACGCGGACCTGATCGTGGGCGCGTCCGACGAGACCGTCGGCACCAAGGACTCGCGGGGCGCGGTGACCGTCGTATGGGGCGGGCCGACCGGCCTGAAGGGCGGGGCGAGTCTGACCGTACCCGCCGGCTACGGGGACGGCAGGACGTACTGCGGCTTCGGAATGTCGCTGGCCACAGCGGACATGAACGGCGACGGCAACCCCGAACTGGCCGTCGGCTCCCGCTGCGAGGCCGCCACCTACACCGGCCCCTTCACCCGCACCGGAAAGGCCGCCGGCACGGTCCGCGACGACTTCTTCGGCGAAACCCGCGGCGTGGTGGCGGGCGACACCGACGGCGACGGCCTGGCCGAGCTGTACTGGCTGCCCGGCCCCTCGGACGACGACCTGCGCGGATCGGTGTACGTCTACAAGGGCGCCCGCGGCCCCAACGCCGTCCCGGCGACGAACCGGCCCACCGAACTCCCCTACGCCGACGGCCACGCCGGCGCCATCGGCGACATCAACGGCGACGGCTACGGCGACCTCGTCACCGGCATCTCCTACGACGACTCCATGTCCGGCGGCCCCGCCGGCTGGGCCCGCCCCGGCGGCGAGATCCAGGTCCTCTACGGCAGCCCCCAGGGCATCACCGCCGACCAGAAGCCGAAGGTCTACCACCAGGACACGGCCGGCGTCCCCGGCGCCGCGGAGAACGGCGACCGGTTCGGCCAGTCGCTCAGCATCGGCGACGTCAACGGCGACCGATACGCCGACGTCCTGGTCGGCGTCCCGAGCGAGGCGGTCGGCTCGCGCAAGCTGGCCGGCACCGCCGTGCTCCTGCGCGGCTCCGCCACCGGCCTGACCACCGCCGACGCGGCCGCATACACCCAGGACACCGCGGGCGTCCCAGGCGCCGTCGAGACCGGCGACCAGTTCGGTGCCGCCGTGCACCTGGCCGACCTCAACAAGGACGGCAAGGCCGAGACGGTCGTCGGGGTGCCGACCGAGAACAGCGACGGCTGTGTCTGGGTGGCCCGCGGCTCCGCGTCGGGTCCCGTCCTGAGCGGTTCGGTCAACGTGAGCGGCAAGAGCGTCGGCATCGGCGTACGGAACGTGAAGGGCTACTTCGGCGCCGCCCTGCCCGGTCCTCACGTGGAGCTCTAGCGCGCCCCGGGGCATGATCGGGGTCATGGACGTCACCCTGCACCTCGCCCAGGACCCCGAGGCCGACGCACTCCTCGGGCGTTCCCCGCTCGCCGCGCTCGTCGGGATGCTGCTGGACCAGCAGGTCCCGATGGAGTGGGCGTTCAAGGGGCCGCGGACGATCGCGGACCGCCTCGGCGGCGACGACCTCGACGCCCACGAGATCGCTGCCCAGGATCCGGAGGCCTTCGCGGCCCTGCTCTCCGAGAAGCCGGCGGTCCACCGCTACCCGGGCTCCATGGCCAAGCGCGTCCAGCAGCTGTGCCAGTACCTCGTCGAGCACTACGACGGGAACGCCGAGCTGATCTGGAAGGGCGTGACGGACGGGCGGGAGCTGCTGCGCCGCCTGGAGGAACTCCCCGGGTTCGGCAAGCAGAAGGCGCAGATCTTCCTGGCACTGCTGGGCAAGCAGCTGGGCGTCACCCCGAAGGGCTGGCGGGAGGCCGCGGGCGCCTACGGCGAGGCGAAGTCCTTCCGGTCCGTCGCCGACATCACGGGCCCCGAGTCGCTGACCAAAGTGCGGGCGCACAAGCAGGAGATGAAGGCGGCGGCCAAGGCGGCGAAGGCCGCCAAGAAGTAACCCGGTCGGCTCAGCCCGCCTCGCAGGGCGGCCGTCCGCGGTCCAAGCATGGACCATGACCGAGGCACCGAGCGGCTCCTCCTGGAGCCCGGAGTACGACGACCGCAAGGTCCACGCCCAGCGGCGGACCGCCGAGCCGGAACCCCCCTTCGAGGGCCCCCTCCACGCGCTGTCCAAGGCTGCCTGGCAGGTGGTCCTGATCACCGGGATCGCCTCGCTGATCCTGGGCGTCCTGGTGCTGGTCTGGCCGGGTTCCACGCTCCTCGCCACCGGCATCCTCTTCGGCGTCTACCTCGTCGTCAGCGGCGTCTTCCAGCTCGTCTCCGCCTTCGGCACCCACAAGACCACCGGCCTGCGCGTCCTCGCCTTCATCAGCGGCGCCCTGTCGATCCTGCTGGGCCTGTTCTGCTTCCGCGGCCCCATGCAGTCGATCCTGCTGCTCGCCCTGTGGATCGGCATCGGCTGGCTGATCCGCGGCATCACCCAGACCCTGGCCGCCGCCTCCGACCCGTCGATGCCCGCCCGCGGCTGGCAGGTCTTCCTCGGGATCCTCACCTTCGTCGCCGGCGTCGTCCTCATCGACTCCCCCTTCGAGTCGGTCGCCGTCCTCACCGTGGTCGGCGGGATCTGGCTGGTCGTCGTGGGTGTCGTCGAGATCGTCACGGCGGTACGGATGCGGGGGCGGGCCGCTCAGGTGCCGCGCGAGGTGTGAGTCACCCGTGCGGGCGGATCTGACGGGCGACGCGATGCACCGCGTACGCCCCGGGGCAGACCAGCAGTCATGAGCAGCAGCAGAACCTGGCTCCGCGCCTTCGTCCTGCTGCTCGCGCTGCTCGTGCCGGCCACACCCGCCGGGGCGCCCGCCGCCGCACCGGTCGCGGTCGGGGAGATCGCCGAGTACGACGTGCTCGACACCGTTCTGCGCCCGGCCGACCGGCGTCCCGTCGCCCCGCTGCGCCCCGCGCCCCGCGTCGAGCCGCCCTCCCCCGTCGTCCCGGAGGGCAGCCCGCTCCCGGCGTCGCCGCACCCCTCGTATCGTCTGCTCGCCCTCCGCACGGTGGTCCTGCGCTGCTGACCGGCCCTCGCGACCGAGGCCCTTTCAGCAACGAACACAAGGAGCACGACCACCATGTCCGTCGACCCGTACGCCGTCCTGCGCGCCCTCCTGCGCGCGGAAGCCGCCCGCAGCGCGCCCAAGCCACCGGTCAGCCGGGAAGAGAAGCCGCCGGTGAAGGAAGGGAAGCGCGGCTGAGCCAGTGGCGGAGGCGGGGCCTACGGGTAACCGGGCCACCGGGATTACCGGGGTTACCGCCTCCGCTTGGCCGTGCCGAAGATCGAGCGGGTGATCTCACGGCCGATCTGGGTGCCGAGGGAGCGGGCCAGGGACTTGAACATGCCGCTGCCGACTACCTGTTCGACGACGGAGGGCTCTTCTTTCGGCGCTTTCGGCGCTTTCGGCGCGGTCTTCCGGGGCGGGGCCGTCTGCATCTCGTCCGGGCCCTTCGCGCCGCGGGACGCGTTCAGCTTCTCGTACGCCGATTCTCTGTCCACAGCCTGTGCGTAACGTCCGTGCAGCGGCGAGGCCTTGACCACCTCGTCCAGGGCGGTGGGCTCGATCGGGCCCATCAGGGACTCGGGGGCGCGCAGCCGGGTCGCGGCGACCGGGGTCGGGGCGCCCTTCTCGCTGAGGACCGTCACCACGGCCTCACCCGTGCCGAGCCCGGTGAGCAGCTCCTCCAGGTCGTACGCGGAGTCGGGGAACGTCTTCACCGTCGCCTTCAGCGCCTTCTGGTCGTCCGGCGTGAAGGCCCGCAGCGCGTGCTGGACGCGATTGCCCAACTGGGCGAGGACATCGGACGGTACGTCCTTCGGGGTCTGCGTCACGAAGAAGACGCCGACCCCTTTCGAGCGAATCAGCCGGACGGTCTGCGTGATGGAGTCGAGGAACGCCTTCGAGGCGTCGTGGAAGAGCAGATGCGCCTCGTCGAAGAAGAAGACGAGCTTCGGCTTGTCCGCGTCCCCGACCTCGGGCAGATCGTGGAAGAGGTCCGCGAGGAGCCACATCAGGAACGTCGAGAACAACGCCGGTTTGTCCTGTACGGCGGGCAGCTCGAGGACGGAGACGATGCCGCGCCCGTCGGACGCCGTGCGCATCAGGTCCGCGGTGTCGAACTCCGGCTCGCCGAAGAAGCCGGCCATGCCCTGCGCCTCGAAGGCGGTGAGGGAGCGCAGGATCACGCCCGCCGTGGCGGTGGACAGGCCGCCGATGTTCTTCAGCTCGGGCTTGCCCACGTCCGAGGTCAGGAAGGTGACGACGGCCCTGAGGTCCTTCAGGTCGACGAGTTCGAGCCCTTTCTGATCGGCATAGTGGAAGATCAGGCCGAGCGACTGCTCCTGGGTCTGGTTGAGCTGGAGCACCTTGGAGAGCAGCAGCGGGCCGAAGTCGGTGATCGTGGCCCGCACGGGGATGCCGTGGCCGATGCCGCCGAGGGCGTAGAACTCGGCCGGGAAGCCGGTCGCCGCCCACTGCTGATGGACGTCCCGCGCGCGTTCCTGGACTTTCTCGTTCGGCTGCCCCGGCGCCGAGATCCCGGACCCGTCCCCCTTGATGTCCGCCAGGAACACCGGCACGCCCTGCGCGGAGAGCTGCTCGGCGATCAGCTGGAGCGTCTTGGTCTTGCCGGTGCCGGTGGCGCCCGCGACGAGTCCGTGCCGGTTCAGCATCGGCAGCGGAATCCTGACCTGCGCGTCCGGCAGACACACCCCGTCCCACAGCAGCGCGCCGAGATCGAGGGCGGGCCCGGCGAAGGCGTACCCGGAGGCGATCTCCAGGGCCTCCTCCGGAAGCGCGGGGGCACTGCCCGGCGCCTCGGGAGCGGTGGCCGGCGGCATGGTTTCGCTGTCACTCATCTCAGGCACCTGTTCCGGTTTGCCCCCGTTCATGGCATCTTTTCCAGCATCACACTCCGTCGCCATGGCTGCGCCCGGAAGGTCTTGACCGGTAGGCTTTCCGTGTGATCTTCAAGCGCATCGGAAACGGCCGGCCGTACCCCGACCACGGCCGGGAAAGCACCCGGCAGTGGGCGGACGTCGCGCCGCGCCCGGTCCGCCTCGATCAGTTGGTGACGACCAAGGGCCAGCTCGACCTGGAAACCCTGCTCGCCGAGGACTCCACGTTCTACGGCGACCTCTTCGCGCACGTCGTGAAGTGGCAGGGCGACCTGTACCTCGAGGACGGCCTGCACCGCGCGGTGCGAGCGGCGCTCCAGCAGCGCCAGGTGCTGCACGCGCGTGTGCTGGAACTGGATTAGGACAGGCCCCGAGTGACGACCCTGTGAAGGGTTGGCCCTTTCGGGTTCTCCTGGCCGGTATCCAATGATCATTTAGTAGGCATCGCCGCCGCGGCGCACTACGCTGCGCCCATGAGCATGCTGACTCCCCCAGGCATGGGCGGCAAGTACCGGATCACGGGGGACAAATACCCACGCATGCGCCGCCCCCGGCGGCGCGGCAGGCTCGTGGTCGCGCTGGTGGCGTCCGTCGCCGCGCTCGGTCTGGTCGGCTGGGGCACGTTGCAGCTCATCGGCATCTTCACGGGCAACGACGAGAAGGCGTCCGCGGCGGGCCCCAAGGCGGACTGCGCGACGAAGGCGTCCCCCTCAGCCTCGGCGACCGCCTCCGCTTATCCGAAGCCGTCCCAGATCACCGTCAACGTCTTCAACGCCACGCCCCGCGCGGGGCTCGCCAAGGAGACGGCCGACGCGCTGAAGAAGCGCGGCTTCAAGATCGGCGACGTGGGCAACGCGACCAAGGAGTTCGACAAGAAGGTCAAGGGCGCCGGAATACTGCTGGGCCGTACGTCGGCCATGAGCACGTCGCTGGAGGTGCTGGGCACGCAGGTGGCGGGGGCCGAGGCACGGGCGGACGGGCGCAAGGGTGCCGACGTGGACCTCGTCATCGGCACGGGGTTCAAGTCGCTGACGAAGAAGGCGGACGCGGACAAGGCGCTGGCCGCGCTGGGGAAGCCGCAGCCTGCGCCTAGTTCTTCGAAGAAGGCGTGTTGAGCGACGCCATTTCGCCGTAGGGGTGCGGTTGTACGGCGACTGCGCCTCGGTTGTGGCTGGTCGCGCAGTTCCCCGCGCCCCTTCAGGGCGTTTTACTCAGCGGCGCCGTAGAGGCGGTCGCCCGCATCCCCCAGGCCCGGCACGATGTAGCCGTGCTCGTTCAGGTGGTCGTCGACCGCCGCCGTCACCACCGTCACCGGCGTCCCCGCCAGCTCGCGCTCCATCAGCTCCACGCCCTCGGGGGCGGCCAGCAGCACCACGGCCGTCACGTCGTCCGCGCCGCGCTTGATGAGCTCGCGGATCGCCGCGACCAGCGTGCCGCCCGTCGCCAGCATCGGGTCGAGGACGTACACCTGGCGCCCGGAGAGGTCCTCCGGCATGCGCGAGGCGTACGTCGACGCCTCCAGCGTCTCCTCGTTGCGGATCATGCCCAGGAAGCCCACCTCGGCGGTCGGCAGCAGCCGGACCATGCCGTCGAGCATGCCGAGGCCGGCGCGCAGGATCGGCACGACCAGGGGGCGCGGGTAGGACAGCTTCACGCCGGTGGTCGCGGCCACCGGCGTGTTGATGTCGACCTGCTCGGTGCGCACGTCGCGCGTGGCCTCGTAGGCGAGGAGGGTGACCAGCTCGTCGGCGAGACGGCGGAAGGTCGCGGAGTCGGTGCGCTGGTCGCGCAGCGTGGTGAGCTTGTGGGCGACCAGGGGGTGGTCGACGACGTGGAGACGCATGTCCACAACAGTAACCGGGCCCGCTGGGCCCGGCGTCCCGGCGATCCCCAAACCCCCAGAGGGCACCATTCACCCGTGCGCTGGCATCAAACCGCCCGTCGGAGGGAAAGTGGGAGGGACGTGACGGGGTGGTGTGCCTATGCCAGTGCCTGTGCCGGAGCAGGAGCCACAACAGGAGACCGACGCCGAGCGCCGCAGGCGGCGCGCCCAGTTCCTGCGCGATCTCGCCGAGGCCCGGGAGCTGCGGGACCGCGTCCAGCCGCGGCGCGCCAAGGCGGCACGGCTGCGCCACGCCATGCGCATGCGCACCTTCCGCTGGTAGGCCTTGAGGCGTTCTTGGACCGCCTGATGCGTGCGCCACGCCGGGAGCCGCGTACGATCCCGCTGGTGGACGATCAAAACGGGCGGACACAGGGAGCCGAAGACGTCCCCTGATCGCTCCGTTTCTGCCACGATTCCGAGTGGGTGGGGCTCGGAGCCAAAGCCTCCCCGCCCGCAGACCTCCGCCGGGGGGACCCCCAACCGGCACGCCTATGACCAGTGGGAGAGTCACGGTGTACTTCGCCGCACTGCTCGCGCGCACCGAAGACGGGTGGGAAGCGAGCGACACAGAGCTCGACGATGTGGAGACCCTGTCGGATCTGGCCGAACTGGCCCGTGAAGCCTCGCCCGAGGACGACACGGTGCTGGTTCT
Organism: Streptomyces sp. NPDC057280; assembly: GCF_042668605.1. Taxonomy (NCBI): domain Bacteria; kingdom Bacillati; phylum Actinomycetota; class Actinomycetes; order Kitasatosporales; family Streptomycetaceae; genus Streptomyces; species Streptomyces sp. NPDC057280. The sequence continues at coordinate 410,624 of NZ_JBHUYR010000007.1, read as the reverse complement.
CATCGAGCAGGAGGACGCCTGGTTCGGCGTCGTCCGGATCGACGGCGAGGACGACCCCCGTATCTATGTCTCGGACGCCGCCGCCGCTGCCCGCAGCAGTTACGGCGAGATCCTGCTCACCGATGAACTGCTCGGAAGGGAGCCCGGCGAAGACGAAGCCGACCTGGACGCCCTCGACCTCGACGGCACCGAGGACGGCGAGGACGAGGACGAGGACGACGACAGCGAGGGCGGCGGCTCCGCCGAGGCCGTGCCGCACGGCCCGGTCGGCGACCCCGAGATCCTCGACGACCTGGGTGTCAGCCAGAAGGAACTGAAGGCCCTGTCGGAGGACGCGCTCACCGAGATCGCCGAGGCCCTGGGCGCCTCGGAGGTCCTGGAGACCGTCCGCTGACCGGGAGCGTCCCCGTGGGGTCCCCGGACCCGGTACGCGACCGCTGGCGGGCCGCGATGCGGCTCGCCCTGGACGAGGCGGGCAAGGCGGGTGCGGACGTGCCCGTGGGGGCGGTCGTACTGGCCCCGGACGGCACCACCGTCCTCGGCGCCGGCCACAACGAACGCGAGGCGGTCGGCGACCCGACCGCCCACGCGGAGGTCCTCGCGATCCGCCGGGCGGCGGCGGAGCTCGGCGAGTGGCGGCTGACCGGCTGCACGCTGGTCGTCACCCTCGAACCCTGCACGATGTGCGCGGGCGCCCTCGTGCAGTCCCGGGTGGACCGGGTCGTCTACGGCGCCCGCGACGAGAAGGCCGGCGCGGCCAGCTCCCTCTGGGACGTCGTCCGCGACCGCCGCCTCAACCACCGCCCCGAGGTGATCGAGGGCGTCCTGGCCGAGGAGTGCGCGGCGCTTCTCACCGCGTTCTTCCGCTCCCGCTGAGGGGCCCCGGATACCGATTTCAGAGCACGCCCCACCTTGCTGTAAGGTCTCCCTCGGTAGCGTGTCCGAGCGGCCGAAGGAGCTCGCCTCGAAAGCGAGTGTGGCGCAAGTCACCGAGGGTTCAAATCCCTCCGCTACCGCTTGAGAAGGGCCCCGTCGAAAGACGGGGCCCTTCGTGCATGCGGAGGCAGGAAACCGGGAGGGGAAGGACGGGGGAAGCGGCATTCGGGGGGACAGCCGCTTCCCCCGACGGGGTCCGGACCCGCAAGTACGCGCCGCTTCGGGGGAAGCCATGACGCGCACCCCGCAGTGGGGACCGGCCCGCCCGGAGATTCCTGCCAGATCCGCCGGGCTCCCTTCCATCCTGTGCGCCGGATCGGTTCCGGCGCACAGGCAAAGGGCCTGAGTCCGCGGGCCGTTGGTCCTTAAATAGGACGTGAAGTTACACTCGCCGCCGGCACACCAGTCCCAATGAGCAGCTCAGTCACGGGGGAGGCCGCGATGGCGGTGAATTCGAAGAAGGCCGCCGTCTATCTGCTCGTGGTCTTCGTGCTGTACGTGATCATCACGGACCCGGCCAAGGCCGCCGACTACGTCCAGATAGGGTTCGAGGGCATATCGGACGCCGCCAAGGCGATCGGCGACTTCTTCACCTGGCTCGCCGACGGGGCGCAGTAGCCGTAACGCCGTACCCAGGAGTGCTCATGATCCGCCATCTCGTCCTCTTCAAGCTCAACGACGGTGTCGAGCGCGACGACCCGCGCGTCAAGGAGGGCGTCGAGGCCTTCCGGGCGCTGGAGGGGAAGATCGACGAGATCCGGTTCTGGGAACTGGGGTGGAACCTCAGCGACCGGCCCATCGCCTACGACTTCGCCATCAACTCGGGGTTCGAGGACGTGGATGCGCTGCGGCGCTATGTCGAGCACCCGGAGCACCAGGCGGGGGTGGGGCTCTGGAAGGAGTTCGCCACCTGGGTGATCGCGGACTACGCGTACTGAGCCCCACCTCGTTCGGCCCCTCGTCGGAACGGCGGGGGGCTTTTGTGCGTCTTCTGCCTCAACTCTTCCCTCAACACGGTGTTATGGGGTGCTTGCACACAGTGCACATGTCTTGTGATGCTATGACCGCTTTTGACGGATGAGTTGACCGATGTAGACCGATGAAGAGGTGGCGTTGACCGTGTCGGCCAGTACTGCGCCGCCCCAGGAGGAGGCGCCGGTTCAGACCCCCGCGCCGGTCCAGACCCCCGCGCCCGTCCAGCCCCCGGCGCCCGCCACCCCCCAGCGCAGCCGCGGAGCGGACACCCGGGCGCTCACCCAGGTGCTCTTCGGCCAGCTCAAGGGGCTCCAGCCGGGCACGCCGGAGCACAACCGGGTGCGCGGGGCGCTCATCGAGGCCAACCTCCCGCTCGTGCGGTACGCGGCCGCCCGGTTCCGCTCCCGCAACGAGCCGATGGAGGACGTCGTCCAGGTCGGCACCATCGGGCTCATCAACGCCATCGACCGCTTCGACCCGGACCGCGGTGTGCAGTTCCCGACGTTCGCAATGCCGACGGTCGTCGGCGAGATCAAGCGGTACTTCCGGGACAACGTACGGACCGTGCACGTGCCGCGCCGGCTGCACGAGCTGTGGGTGCAGGTCAACAGCGCGACGGAGGACCTGACCACGGCCTTCGGACGCACCCCCACCACCGCCGAGATCGCCGAGCGGCTGCGCATCGGCGAGGACGAGGTGCTGTCCTGCATCGAGGCCGGGCGGTCATACCACGCGACCTCGCTGGAGGCCGCCCAGGAGGGCGACGGGCTGCCGGGGCTGCTGGACCGGCTCGGCTACGAGGACCCCGCCCTGGACGGCGTGGAGCACCGGGATCTCGTACGGCATCTGCTGGTGCAACTGCCCGAGCGGGAACAGCGGATTCTGCTTCTGCGGTACTACAGCAATCTCACCCAGTCGCAGATCAGCGCGGAACTCGGCGTCTCCCAGATGCATGTCTCGCGGCTACTCGCGCGTAGCTTCCAGCGGTTGCGGTCCGCGAATCGCATCGAGGCCTGAGGCTGGAGCTCCGGTCGGGAATCGGATGAGGCCCAACCGAATGCACAAGCGATAGATCACCTTCGCGAGCGAATCGCTCACCTGCACGGATCCCGACAGTTCTGCGCCGAAAAACCGTCAGACCCCCTTTATCCAGGGCGTATTCACGTCTCGCATGTCGACATGTCACTACAGCGTGTTGCCGACATGTGACATTCTGCCGGAAGCGCGTTTGCCGGGGCTTCGGCTCCGGTATTCAGGTGAAGGCTGACGTTCTCGACGGAACGCCCGCCGCGACCGTCCCGCGACCCAGAGGGGGTGGCATGTCCGCAGACCAGGGCAGCTCGAAGGTGCTCACGCTCACGAAGAGCGAGTCCGCGCCCGCGCTCGACGACGTAACCGCTGTCGAGGCCGCGCCGGCCCCGGCTCTCCCGGCCCCCGTGGCCTCGGGAGCCATCGACACCCGCACCCTGTCCCGCTCCCTCTTCCTGCGGCTCGCCGCACTCGACGAGAACAGCCCCGAGCGTGCCTACGTCCGGGACACCCTGATCGAGCTCAACCTCCCGCTGGTGCGGTACGCGGCCGCCCGGTTCCGCTCGCGCAACGAGCCGATGGAGGACATCGTCCAGGTCGGCACCATCGGCCTGATCAAGGCGATCGACCGCTTCGACTGCGAACGGGGCGTGGAGTTCCCGACGTTCGCGATGCCGACGGTCGTCGGTGAGATCAAGCGGTTCTTCCGCGACACCTCGTGGTCGGTGCGGGTCCCGCGCCGCCTCCAGGAGCTGCGGCTCGCCCTCACCAAGGCCAGCGACGAGCTCTCGCAGAAGCTCGACCGCTCTCCGACCGTCGCCGAACTCGCCGCGGTTCTCGGGGTGTCGGAGGAGGACGTCGTCGACGGCCTCGCGGTCGGCAACGCCTACACCGCCTCCTCGCTGGACTCCCCGGCCCCGGAGGACGACGGCGGCGAGGGCTCCCTCGCGGACCGCCTCGGCTACGAGGACACCGCCCTGGAGGGCGTCGAGTACCGCGAGTCCCTGAAGCCGCTGCTCGCCAAACTGCCGCCCCGCGAGCGGCAGATCATCATGCTGCGCTTCTTCGCCAACATGACCCAGTCGCAGATCGGCGAGGAGGTCGGCATCTCCCAGATGCACGTCTCCCGGCTGCTGACCCGGACCCTGGCGCAGCTGCGGGAAGGTCTCATCTCCGACTGAGGTCTTCATAATTGACGGGGTGTCAGCCACCATGGCCCGATGCTCCGTACGACACCGGGCACGACAGCGAACACGACACCGCGTACGACATGGACGTATGGCCGTCGAGGCGCCCTGATCGGCGCATCGGCGGCCGTCGTCTGTCTGGGCGCGGTGCTGGCCGGCTGCGGGAGCGCCGGTGACGGTTACACGGCGGTCGGCCCGGCGGGCGGCACGTCCTCGCCCGGGAAGCCGACGGGGAGTGTGCGGGTGGTGCCGCTCGAGAGCGGGGCGCCGGGCCCGAGCGTCGGCAACTCTCCTGCACACACGGTCAGTTCACCGGCGGCCCCGGAACTCCCGGCGCCGAGCGCCCGTCCGTCTCGCGGCACCAAGTCCGGTCGTACGGCGTCCGGTTCACCGTCCCCGACGCCGTCCCCCAGTCGTACGACCGCGCCCGCCGCCCTCGGCTGGGACGCTCCCGTGCGGGCGGCCACCGACCGGCGGTGGTGCGAGGACGTGACGCTCGTCTTCCACAACTCCGGGGGCACCGCGGTCCGTTCGGGAACCGTGCGGTTCGGGACGCACATCATCGGGGCGCTCGGGGTCGACTGGGCGACCGTCGAGTCGGAGGTGGGGCTTCCGGCGCCGGTCGAGGGCGGCGCGCGGAAGGAGCGGACGTGGACGGTGTGCGTCGAGGCATGGCGGGTGCCGCTCGGCATGCACATCGAGACGCGGGACGTCGACGTCCGCTGGAAGTGACCTCGGGGACTACTTGAGCGCCAGCCAGGCCACCGCCGCGACGATCGCCACGGCGACGACGACGCCGATGATCAGGCCGATGCGGGGGCCGGAGGAGGTGGGGGCGGCGGCCGCCTGCCGGCGGCCCTGCGGGCCCTCGTCGACGAACGCGCGGAACATCTGGGTGCTGCCGGCGGGGTCGTAGTTGCCCTGGGGGTCCTGGGGGTTAGCCATGGGGCGAGAGACTAGCGAATGAGGCGGGGCGGCCCAAGTGGGGGGCTCATCGTTCATTGCCGGGTGCGGCGCCACTGGGGCTGGTCGCGCCCCGCGGCGGAGCCGCAGATTGATACGGCCCCGCGCCCCTGGGTGACCGAGGTCAGACTGCGATCGCCTCCACCGCCGTTTCACCTGGCCATTTACGCTCGCAATACTTGCCTTTGCCAAGTTTTTATGTCGCGCCCACCCCGTTTTATTTGCCTGTAGCAACCAATCGCTCCTATGGTTGCCCCAAGCAACGAATACGGGAGGTGGCATGGCCGGGCAGCCGCAGTACGAGGAGCTGATGCGCCAGTTCAGCGCCTTCGGTGCCGTGAAGCGGGAGATGGGGCGGATCCTGCCGTCCGACTGCCCGAGCGGCTCCGCCGCCGTGCTGACGCTGCTCGCCCGTCACGGGGACATGCGCATGAGCAAGCTCTCGGAGCTGCTCGCCGTGGACATGTCGGTGACCAGCCGGCACGCGGCACACCTCGCCGAGCGCGGCTGGATCCGCCGCTCCCCCGACCCGACGGACAAGCGCGGCCGCATCCTGCACCTCACCCCGGCCGGCCTGGCCCGGCTCGACGAGCTGTCGGAGCGGACCTGCCGGATGCTCGCCGAGCGGCTGAGCGACTGGAGCGACGACGAGGTGGCCCAGTTGAGCGGGCTCATGGCCCGGCTCCGGGCGAGCTTCGACGACTGCCGCGGCACCCCTCACGTATCCGAAGCCGTAGACGTATCCGCGGACACGACGTCCGTGGAGACCACCCGTACACCCGCGAACACTTAAGAGAAGGAAGCCCATGGCAACGACCACACCAGCCGGTGTGCGGGCTCATGCCAAGCACGGGGGAGGCGCCGAGCATGCCCCGATGACGCACCGGCAGATCATGGAGGCGCTCTCCGGGCTGCTGCTCGGGATGTTCGTGGCGATCCTGTCGTCCACGATCGTCTCGAACGCCCTCCCGGAGATCATCGGTGACCTCGGCGGCGGCCAGTCCGCCTACACCTGGGTCGTCACCGCCGCCCTGCTGTCGATGACGGCCTCCACTCCCCTGTGGGGCAAGCTCGCCGACCTCTACAGCAAGAAGGCGCTCGTCCAGATAGCGCTCGTCATCTACGTGCTGGGATCAGCCGCCGCCGGACTCTCGCAGAACGCCGGGATGCTGATCACCTTCCGCGTGGTCCAGGGCATCGGTGTCGGCGGGCTCTCCGCCCTCGCGCAGATCGTGATGGCGGCGATGATCTCCCCGCGCGAGCGCGGCCGTTACTCCGGCTACCTCGGCGCGACCTTCGCCGTCGCCACCGTCGGCGGCCCGCTGCTCGGCGGTGTCATCACCGACACCTCGTGGCTCGGCTGGCGCTGGTGCTTCTACGTCGGTGTGCCCTTCGCCGTGATCGCGCTGATCGTGCTGCAGAAGACCCTGCACCTGCCGGTCGTGAAGCGGGACGTGAAGGTCGACTGGGCCGGCGCGTTCTTCGTCGCGGCGGCCGTGTCGCTGCTGCTGATCTGGGTCACCTTCGCCGGTGACAAGTACGACTGGATCTCCTGGCAGACCTACGCCATGGTCGGCGGGTCGATCGCGCTCGGTCTGATCTTCGTGCTGGTGGAGTCCAAGGCCTCCGAACCCCTCATCCCGCTGCGGCTGTTCCGCAACCCGACCATCACGCTGTCGTCGATCGCGTCGATGTTCGTCGGCACCGCGATGTTCTCCGGCACGGTCTTCTTCGCCCAGTACTTCCAGCTGGCCCGCGACAAGTCCCCGACGATGTCCGGCGTGCTGACCATCCCGATGATCGGCGGTCTGTTCGTCTCCTCCACCGTCTCCGGGCAGTTCATCACCCGCACAGGCCGCTGGAAGGCCTGGCTGGTCAGCGGTGGCGTGCTCATCACGGCGGGCCTCGGCCTGCTCGGCACCATCCGCTACGACACGGACTACTGGAAGACCGCGATCTTCATGGCCCTGCTGGGGCTCGGCATCGGCATGATGATGCAGAACCTGGTGCTGTGCACGCAGAACCAGGTCGAGCCCAAGGACCTCGGTTCGGCGTCCTCCACGGTCACCTTCTTCCGGTCCCTCGGCGGTGCGATGGGCGTCTCGGTGCTCGGTGCCGTGATGGCCGACAAGATCACCGACTACGTCAAGGACGGCCTGACCGACCTCGGCCCGAAGTACGCCTCCCTCGCCTCCGGTTCGAGCGGCTCCAGCGAGATCCCGGACATGGACAAGCTGCCCGCGCCGCTGCGCACGGTCATGGAGAGCGCGTACGGCCACGGCATCGCGGACGTGTTCCTGATCGCCGCGTGCCTGGCCGCGGCGGCCTTCCTGATCACGCTGTTCATCAAGGAGGTCCCGCTGAAGACCAAGGGCGCGATGGCCCAGGCGGCGTCCGAGGCCGAGTCGGGGGCCGGGTCCGAGGCCGAGCCCGGGGCCGGGTCCGAGGCGGCTGCGGCGGAGGCCGCGGCTCCGGCGCCGGTGACCGAGGAGCGGGTGCCCAGCTGGGCCACCGCCGAGCCGGTCTCCGACGGCACGCAGCGGCTCGCCGCCGTGGCGACCGTCGAGGCCCCGGCCGCACCGTCCGGCGGCATCCCGGTCCGCGGTCACGTCCGCGGCGCCGAGAGCGCGCCCGTCCCGCAGGCCGCGGTCACGCTGATCTCGCTCGCGGGACGCCAGCTGGGCCGGTCGGTGACGCAGGCGGACGGTTCGTACGGGGTGGAGGCGCCCAGCGTCGGCTCGTACGTCCTGATCGCCGCCGCGGACGGCTTCCAGCCGCAGGCGTCCACCGTCGTGGTGGGCGGCGAGCCGGTGGCGTACGACATCCTGCTCAGCGGCACGAGCGGGCTGAGCGGGGTCGTGCGGGCCTCGGACGGCGCGCTGCCGGTGAAGGACGCCATGGTCATCGTGACCGACGTCCGCGGGGATCTGCTGGCCACCGGGACCACCGGTGAGCAGGGCGAGTTCGGCTTCGCCGAGCTGGTGCCGGGTGCCGTGACCGTCGCGGTGAACGCCGCCGGGTACCGGCCGCGCGCACTGCCCGTCGAGGTCGGCGGCACGGGTGTCACCCGCATCGAGGTGGAGCTGGACTCCGGCGCCCAGGTCCAGGGCGTCGTGCGGGCGCCGCACGGTCCGCTGGCCGACGCGCGGGTGACCCTCGTGGACGCGGCCGGGAACGTGGTCGGCACCGCGACCACCGGGTCGGACGGGGCGTACGCCTTCACCGACCTGGACGGCGGAGAGTACACGGTCATCGCGACGGGCTACCCGCCGGTCGCGACGGCCCTGACGGTGGCCGGCCGGGGGACCGACGGCCATGACATAGAGCTCGCGCACCCCGGCGAGTGAGTCACTGAGAACCCCGGCCCGTGGAGCGCGTTTCGAGCGGAGGCGCGCCCCACGGGCCGGACCTGTGTGAGGAGAGAAGAGCTGAGATGGGACTGACCGCGAGGATCCGTACCCGGGACGGATGGGCCGTGTCGCACGCGGTCGTCACGGTGACGGACATGACCGGCACGCAGGTGCTGCGTGTCGAGGCCGACGAGGAGGGCACGGTACGCGACCCCGCGCCGCTGGCGCCCGGCGCGTACACGGTCATCGTCACCGCCGTCGGGTACGCGCCCGCCGCGTCGAGCGCCCTCGTCACGGCGAGCGGCCGGGCCGAGGTCGGCACGGTCACCCTGGCCCGGCAGGGCGGTACCGAGCTGCCGCCGCCGGGTCCGTGGACCATCGACCCGGTGCACTCCAGCGTCGGCGCGGTGGCCCAGCACCTGGGCATCTCCAGCGTGCACGGCCGCTTCACGGACTTCGCCGGCACCATCGAGATCGCGCCGGACGACGTCACCAAGTCCCGGGTGGAGGCGGTGATCCGGGCCGCGTCCATCGACACGGGGAACGCGATGCGCGACGGTCATCTGAAGTCCGCCGACTTCCTGGACGTCGAGGTGCACCCCGAGATCACCTACCGGTCGACGGGGATCTCGCTCGCGGGCGCCGACCGCTGGACGGTCCACGGGGGGCTGGGCATGCACGGTGTCGTACGGCCGGTCGACCTGGACCTCGCCTACCTCGGCACCGGCGCCGACCCGTGGGGCGGGACACGGGCGGCGTTCCGGGCGACGACCGAGCTGCGGCGGGACGACTTCGCGATGAACTACAACCAGGTCGTGCAGGCGGGGATCGCGGCGATCGGTACGACGCTGAAGGTGGAGCTCGACATCCAGGCGGTGCAAGGGGAGTCCCTGCCTCCGCAGGCCTAGGCTGGGGCCATGGCACCGAGTATCGCTACCAACACCCGTGTTTCCCTCGACGAGTTGCTGGACTTCGTACGACCCCGGCACCGGGCCCTGCTGCTCACGCGGCGGAGCGACGGCAGCCCGCAGGCGTCCCCGCTGACGTGCGGGGTCGACGACTCCGGGCGGATCGTCGTCTCCACGTACCCGGAGCGGGCCAAGACGCGCAACGCCAAGCGGGACGAGCGGGTCAGCGTCGTCGTGCTGAGCGACGACTGGAACGGGCCGTGGGTCCAGATCGACGGCACCGCCGAGGTCATCGACTCGCCCGACTCCGTCGAGCCGCTCGTGGAGTACTACCGGAACATCGCCGGGGAGCACCCGGACTGGGACGAGTACCGGGCCGCGATGCTGAAGCAGGGCAAGTCGATCATCAGGGTCACGCCGGAGAAGTGGGGGCCGGTGGCGACGGGGGGCTTTCCGGCCCGTCTCGTCACGCCGGACGCCTGACCATCGCCTCGATCCCCGCGATCAGCAGGTCCAGGGCGAAGTCGAAGTCCCGCTCCCACATCTCCTCGATCGTGTCGCCGCCCCGCGCCGCCATGATGTCCTCCGCCTCCTTGACGAGGTCGGCGGTCTGCGGGGCCTGGCTCACCGCGCTCATCGCCTCGCGGAAGTACTCGTCGGGGGTCATGCCCACCTGGGCGGAACGGGCGTTGAACTGGCCCTCGATCGTGCCGAAGCCGTACACGAACTGGAAGACCGAGGAGATCGCGGCCGCCAGACCGTGCGCGGGCAGGCCGGTGCTGCGGATGACGCGGTGGATGACCCGGGAGAAGGCCAGGCTGTTCGGGCCGATGTTGAGGAACGTGCCCACCAGCGGGGAGATCCAGGGGTGCCGGACCAGCAGGGAACGGTAGCCCCGGGCCAGCGCGCGCAGTTCGTCCCGCCAGTCCCCGCCGTCCGCCTCCGGGGCGGGGAGGTCCAGTTCGCCGAAGGCGGCGTCGAGGGCGAGTTCGAGAAGGTCGTCCTTGGTGTCGACGTACCAGTAGACGGACATCGCGGTGACGTTCAGCTCGGCGGCGAGCCGCCGCATGGAGAACTTGGCCAGCCCTTCGCTGTCGAGGAGCCGGACGGTGGCGGAGGTGATGCGGTCGCGGTCGAGCCCGGTGGGCTGACCGCCCCGCCGCGCCTTACCGCCCTCCAGCCACACACTGGTACGCGCAGCCCGCTGGCCGGCTTTCTCCATGGCGCACCTTCCTGGCTGTACAAACGCCGCCCACTTTAAGCGCCCCGTCAGGGGCACGGGGAACCGCGCGAGCAACCACGACGGCCCGCAGTCGCAATCCAGCCGTACCCCCGAGCTACGGGGCGCCCTCTCCCCGCTCAGCCCGCCTCAACAACGCAGCGGCAACCAGCCCACCGGCCAACACCGCCACCGCCCCCACCAGCAAACTGCTCTCCAGCCCAGAAGAGAACGCATCCGTGAGACGAACCCGCTCCGCCACCGACCCCGCCCCGGCCAGCGCCGCCGGCAACGACTCCGCCGCGAACTGCGACGTCAGCACCGCGCCGAGCACCGCCACCCCCAACCCCTGCCCGAACTCCGCCACCGTCCCGTTGATGCCCGCCCCGATCCCCGCCTTCTCCGGCGGAATGGAGCTCATGATGGCGTGCGCCATCGCCGGGTTGGCGATCGCCGCCCCCGCCCCGATGAGCAGCAGCCCGATCAGCGTCCCGGCGTAACCGCCGGAGGCGACCGTCGCGATGGACGCCAGACCGGCCGCCATCAGCGCCATGCCCACGCCGATGGCGGCCGGGTTCCCCAGCTTCGTCGCCCCTTTCGCCGCCAGACCCGAGAAGTTGAGGACGACGATCGACAGGGCGAGCGGCGCGGTGCGCAGACCGGCCTCCAGGGGGCCGTAACCGAGGACGAACTGCATGTGCTGGGTGAGCAGGAAGAGCGAGCCGCCCATGCCGAAGGTGATCAGCACGGCGCCCGCGATGGCGCCCGTGAAGCGGCGGTTCTTGAAGAAGTGCAGGTCGAGCATGGGGTGTTCGATACGGCCCTCCCAGTAGGCGAACCCGCCCAGGACGCCCACCGCGACGGCCGCCGGCAGCAGCACCCGGCCCGATGTCCAGCCGTGTTCCGGCCCGGAGATGATGGCGAAGACGAGCGACGCCATACCGATGGTCGACAGCAGCGCGCCCAGCAGGTCCGGGCGGTCACCGCGCGGGTTCTTCGACTCGGGCACCAGCGTCACCGTGGCCGTCAACCCCACCGCCGCGACCGGCAGGTTGATCAGGAAGATCGCGCCCCACCAGAAGTGGTCCAGCATGAACCCGCCGAGCAGCGGACCGCACGCGAACCCGAGGGCGTTGACGGCGGCCCAGATGCCGATGGCCTTGGCGTGCTCCTCGGGCGCGAAGATCTGCATCACGACGGCGAGGGTGGTGGTCAGCAGCAGGGCGCCGCCGACGCCCATCCCGGCCCGCGCCGCGATCAACTGGCCCGTGCTGTCGGCCAGTCCGGCGACCAGCGAGCCGATGCCGAACAGGCTCAGGCCGGCGATCAGCATCTTCTTGCGGCCGTAGCGGTCGGCGGCGCTGCCCGCGGTGAGCAGCAGCCCGGACTGCACCAGGGAGTACGCGTTGATCATCCACTGGATGTCCGAGGTGGCCGCGCCCAGCTCGCGGGTGAGCGAGGGGATCGCGACGTTCAGGACGGTGTTGTCGAGGACGACGGTGAGCTGGGCGAGGCAGATGACGCCGAGGATGAGCCAGCGCTGGGGGTGGCCTTGGAGCACGGTGGCGGGGGCAGGTGCGGGAGCTGAGGCTGACATGCTGTACACCGTAGAACGACTCCTATACGCCGTACAACGCAATTTCTCGCCGTACGACGAAAAGGGCGGCGACCACCGCGGTCGCCGCCCCCTGTCGTTGCCTGCGTCAGCTGCTCGCCTTCTGCGTCAGGTCGTAGAAGGTCGACGAACCCACCGTCACCTTCTTGAAGTTGGCCTCGACCCAGGAGGTGATCTGTGAGGACGTGCCGCTGCTGCTGCCGCTCATGCCGCCGCCGGAACCGGACGAGATGAAGTAGTGGATCTTGCCGTCCTCGACGTACTGCTTGAACTGGGCCAGCGTCGGGGACGGGTCGGTGCCGTTGAAGCCGCCGATCGCCATCACCGGGTCACCGGTGGAGAGCTGGTAACTCGCCGCGTTCTGGGCGCCGATGGCCGCCGCGACCCAGGTGTAGTCGTCCGAGTTGGCTTCCAGGAGCTTCTTGGCCTCGTCGGAGACGGTCGCGCCGTTGAGGAGGCCGCCGACGCCACCGCCACCGCCGCCGCCCATGCCACCGCCGTCGCCGCCCGCGCCGCCCGGCATGCCGCCGTTCTGCTGGTTCTGGGTGCTGCCGTTGCCGTTCTGCTGGTTCTGGGTGCCGCCGTTGCCGTTCTGCTGGTTCTGGGTGCCGCCGTTGCCGTTCTGCTGGTTCTGACCCGGCATGCGGCCGCCGTTCGGGAAGCCGCCACCGCCACCAGGGCCACCGCCCCGGCCGCCCATCGTGCTCGCGCCGGCCGGACCCGCCGTCACGATGGAGCCGGTGTGGCCCTCCTGGAGCGTGCTGATCGTGTACGCGGTCGGGCCGGCGAGGGAGGCCACCAGGCCCAGGGACGCCGCCGCGAGGGCGAGCCGGCGGTTGATCCGGCCCGCGAAGATCAGGCCGAGCGCGGCGGTCAGACCGCCGATCAGGACCAGCCACTTCAGCCAGGGCAGGTAGTCGGAGGTGCGGTTGAGGAGGACGTAGCTCCAGGCGGCCGCCGCCACGACCGACGCAGCCAGCGTGATCGACGCCCACAGCTCGGCGCGCTTCTCCCACAGCAGCCCGGCACCCATGCCGATCACGGCCGCCATGTAGGGCGCGAGGGCGACGGTGTAGTACTGGTGGAAGATGCCCGCCATGTAGCTGAAGACGACCATGGTGATGACCAGCGAGCCGCCCCAGACCAGGAACGAACCGCGGGTGACGGACGTCCTGCGGGCCTTGCGCGTCGCCCACAGGCCCGCGACCAGCAGGATCAGGGCCGCCGGGAGCAGCCAGGAGATCTGGCCGCCGATCTCGGAGTTGAACATCCGGTCCCAGCCGGTCTCGCCCCACTGGCCGCCGCTGTTGCCGCCACCGCCGCCGACGCTGCCGGTCTCGTCGCCGTTGAGGCGGCCGAGTCCGTTGTAGCCGAAGGTCAGTTCAAGGAAGGAGTTGTTCTGCGAGCCGCCGATGTAGGGGCGGGAAGAGGCGGGCCACAGTTCGACGATCGCGACCCACCAGCCGCCGGAGACGATCAACGCGGCCGTCGCGGCGGCCAGTTGGCCGAGTCGCTTCTTCAGCGACACCGGTGCGCAGACCGCGTAGACGATCGCGAGCGGCGGCAGGATCAGGAAGGCCTGGAGGGTCTTGGCGAGGAAGGCGAAGCCGATCGCCACGCCCGCCCACACCAGCCACTTCGTCCGGCCGTCCTCCAGGGCACGGACCACGAAATAGCAGGCCACGGCCATCAGCAGGGCCAGCATCGCGTCCGGGTTGTTGAACCGGAACATCAGCGCCGCGACGGGGGTGAGGGCGAGCACGGCGCCCGCGATCAGACCGGCCGCCGGGCTGAAGCGGCGGCGCACGGAGGCGTAGACGACGGCGACCGAGCCGATGCCCATCAGGACCTCGGGCATCAGGATCGCCCAGGAGCTGAGCCCGAAGATCCGCACCGACAGCGCCATCGGCCACAGCGAGGCCGGCGGCTTGTCGACGGTGATGGCGTTGGACGCGTCGAGCGAGCCGAAGAAGAACGCCTTCCAGGACTGGCTGCCTGCCTGGACGGCCGCGGAGTAGAAGGAGTTGGCGTAGCCGGAGGAGCTCAGGTTCCAGAAGTAGAGGGCGGCGGTGGCGAGCAGCAGGGCCCAGAAGGCCGGGCGCGCCCAGCGCGGGTCCTCGGGCCGGCCGCGCCACAGTCTGCGGGCGAAGGGCTGCTTGGGTTCACCGGCCTCGGGGGCGGGCGGCGCCGCGGGAGCCGAGGGCTCCTGCACGGCCGTACTGGTGATGGTCATCGGGCGTCCCTCGGGTCGGTGTCGGTCGGGCGCACCGGCTGCAACTGCAGGGTGGCGTCCCCCCAGGTGCGGTCCGCGGCTGCACCGGCGCGGAACCGGTCGTCGTACGTGAAGTGGTGGCCGCCCGCGCGCACCGGCAGAGGCGGCTGCGGGGCGGGCGTGTGGCCCGCGACCACCGTCGACTCACGGCGGTCGGGGAACACCCAGGCGCGGAAGAGCAGGAAGCGCAGCACGGTCGCCGCGAGGTTGGCGGCGATCAGGACCGCCAGCTCGGTGGAGTGCGCGGGGTTGCCGCCGGCCGCGTCGAGGGCGGCGAGCGAGCCGCTGGTCAGGGCGAGGCCGATGCCGAAGACGACGAGGCCCTGCGCCTGGTGCCGGACGGCACCGCCGCTGCCGCGCACGCCGAAGGTGAGCCTGCGGTTGGCCGCCGTGTTGGCGACGGCGGAGACCAGCAGCGCGAGGGCGTTGGCGACCTGCGAGCCGGAGAAGGTCCGGAAGCCGCTGTAGAGGAGGAGATAGAAGAGGGTCGACAGACCGCCCACGACACAGAACCCGACGAGCTGGCGGGCCAGTCCCTTCGGTACGTCCTTGATCTCGCGGTCGCGCGGGTCGTCGCCGAAGGGACGCGCGATCCGGTCCAGCGGCAGCGAGCCGGTGGCCAGCGCCTTGCCGACCCGCCACACCCCCTTCAGGTCCTCGGTCGCCGTCCTGACGATGTGGACGGTGGAGTCGGGGTCGTCGACCCAGTCGACCGGCACCTCATGGATCCTGAGCCCCGCGCGCTCGGCGATGACCAGCATCTCGGTGTCGAAGAACCAGCCGGTGTCCTCAACCATCGGCAGCAGCGCCTGCGCCACGTCGCGCCGGATGGCCTTGAAGCCGCACTGCGCGTCCGAGAAGCGGGCCTGGAGCG
The DNA here is from genome assembly GCF_042668605.1 of Streptomyces sp. NPDC057280. Taxonomy (NCBI): domain Bacteria; kingdom Bacillati; phylum Actinomycetota; class Actinomycetes; order Kitasatosporales; family Streptomycetaceae; genus Streptomyces; species Streptomyces sp. NPDC057280. The sequence continues at coordinate 395,296 of NZ_JBHUYR010000007.1, read as the reverse complement.
AGCCGCGCAGGATGAGGTTGTACGAGCGGCTGATGAACTCCCGCTTGGGGCCGCGCACCACTCGGGACGAGCGGGCGAGGCGGGATCCGATCGCCAGGTCGGAGTGGCCCGAGATCAGCGGGGCCACCAGCGGGAGCAGGGCGTTGAGGTCGGTGGACAGGTCCACGTCCATGTAGGCGAGGATCGGCGCGTCCGAGGCGGACCACACGGCGCGCAGGGCGCGGCCGCGGCCCTTCTGCTCCAGTCGGAAGGCCCGGACCTCGGCGATCTCCGCCTCCAGCCGCTGGGACACCTGCGGGGTGGTGTCCGTCGACGCGTTGTCCGCGATCGTGATGCGGAAGGCGTACGGGAAGGTGCGCGTGAGGTGCTCGTGCAGTCTGCGCACACACGGCTGGAGGTCCTTCTCCTCGTTGTAGACGGGGATCACTACGTCCAGGACAGGCGTACCGGCGTCTGTGGCCGGGAGGTGCTCCCGCGCCGGCAGAGTGCCGGGAGAAGAGTCGGTTCGCATGAACCGACTGTCGTCAAGTGCCCTGTTGCACCCATGTGCCGGCACTGTGCTGTGCCTGTGAGTGCGATTGCCAGTTCGTTTCGGGCGCCGGGCGGGGCAGTGCGGGGGCGAGCGCGGGCAGGTGGACCGTGAACACGGTCCGCCCCGGCACGCTGTCCACGGTCACGGCACCGCCGTGCGCGGTCGCCACGGCCTGCACGATGGCGAGCCCGAGCCCGGTGGACCCGGAGGCGCGGGAGCGCGACGAGTCGCCGCGCGCGAAGCGTTCGAAGACGTGCGGCAGCAAGTCCGGTGGAATCCCCTGGCCGTTGTCCTCGACGTCCACGCACATCCACGGGCCGCGCCGCTGGAGGCGGGCGGTGATGGTGGTGCCGGGGGCGGTGTGCTTGCGGGCGTTGCCGAGCAGATTGACGAGTACCTGTTGGATCCGGGCGGCGTCCGCGGCGACGAGCGCGGGCTCGTCGGGCAGGTCCAGCCGCCAGTTGTGCTCCATGCCGGCGGCGCGGGAGTCGCTGACGGTGTCGACGACGAGAGGGATGAGGTCGGTCTGCTCGAACTGAAGCGGCCGCCCGGCGTCGAGCCGCGCGAGCAGCAGCAGATCCTCCACCAGCAACGTCATCCGCCCCGCCTCGGACTCGATGCGTCCGAGCGCGTGGCGGGTGTCGGGGCCGATCTGCTCTCTGCCGCGTCTGGTGAGCTCGGCGTAGCCGCGGATGGAGGCGAGGGGGGTTCTGAGCTCATGACTGGCGTCGGCGACGAACTGGCGGACCCGCATCTCGCTCTGCTGGCGGGAGTGCAACGCAGCGTGGACGTGGTCCAGCATCCGGTTGAGCGCGACGCCCACCTTGCCGACCTCGGTGTTCGGGTCGCACTCCGACTCCGGCACCCGCTCGCTGAGGTTCACCTCGCCGGTGTGGAGGGGGAGTTCGGAGACCCGGGTGGCCGTCCCGGCGACCCGGCGGAGGGGGCGGGTGGCCACGCCGACGATGACGGTACCGGCGATACCGGCGGCGACCAGGCCGGCGGCGGTGACGCTGGCTTCTACGGCTATGAGGGTGTTGAGGGTGTTGTTGACTTCCTTGGTGGGCAGGCCCACGTAGTAGTCGCCCCTGTCGCCGGAGGCGTACCGGACGAGGTACTCACCGAGGCCGGGAAGGTCCACGGTGTGCAGCTTCTGGTCCTGGGAGACCTCGTTCAGCGCCTCGATCGCCGCGTCGCTCAGTGGGTCCCCGGACCGGGTGTAGGGATCCTCGTTCCCCACCAGGGCATCAGTGATGACGCCCTTCTGAACCGTGGCCGCGATACTGCTCTGCTGCGGCCCCTTGGTGACCAGATCCGTGAGCGAGCTCGGGGTGCTCCCGGGGCCGCCCGTGCCTTTGGTCGACTGGCCCGGCGGAGCGCCCATACCGGAAGCCCGCATCGCGGCCTCTCCGACCTTGGTGCCCAGCTGCTCATACAGATGCGACCGCAACGCCAACGTCGTCACGGTCCCGATCACCGCACACACCACGGCGATCAGCACAACCGACGCGACGACGAGCCGCGCCCGCAGCGTACGCGGCTTACCCAGTCGCTTCCTCTGCGCACGCGGCCGTCGTCGTCCGCTCATGACGCCGCGGGCTTGATCAGGTAACCGGCCCCACGCCGGGTGTGGATCATCGGCTCGCGACCGGCGTCGATCTTGCGGCGCAGGTAGGAGATGTACAGCTCGACGACGTTGGCCTGGCCGCCGAAGTCGTAGGACCACACGCGGTCCAGGATCTGCGCCTTGCTGAGCACGCGCCGCGGGTTGCGCATCAGGAAGCGCAGCAGCTCGAACTCGGTGGCGGTGAGGTGGATGTTCTCCCCGGCCCGCGAGACCTCGTGGCTGTCCTCGTCCAGGGTGAGGTCGCCGACGACCAGCACGGAGTCCGACCGCCGGTCGGCGGCACCGGAGCGGCGGATCAGCCCCCGCAACCGGGCGACGACCTCTTCCAGGCTGAACGGCTTGGTGACGTAGTCGTCCCCACCGGCGGTGAGCCCGGCGATACGGTCCTCGACGGCGTCCTTCGCGGTGAGGAACAGGACGGGGACGTCCGGCAGCTCGCGCCGCAGTCGCCCGAGGACGGTCAGCCCGTCCATGTCGGGCAGCATCATGTCGAGAACGACGGCGTCGGGCCGGAACTCCCGCGCGGTCTGGACGGCGCCGGTGCCGTCCCCCGCACTCCGGATCTGCCATCCCTCATAGCGCAGGGCCATGGACAGCAGCTCGGTGATCGACAACTCGTCGTCCACCACAAGCACTCGGACGGGGCTCCCGTCCGGCCTCAGCAGTTCGGTGCGCCCCTGGGGCGAGGTCGTGGTCATGGTGGACACACTGTCGGGACGCTCTGAGAACAGGCTTTCGTCTTCCTGTGATTTCCCTGAGAAACGCACAGGGAACACCAAGGCGGCCCCGGTCACCCGAGGTCAGAGGCGGGTCCGCTGGAATCCGTGACTGTGCTCGACCTTGGCGATGTGCAGCGAGTACCGCTCGTACCAGTGCGCCCGGCCCTGCTCCTTGGCCGCGCGGTGCGCCGCGTGCTGCCGCCACTCCTCGATGCCGGCCAGGTCCCGGAAGTAGGCCACGGTGACCGCGAGCCCGCCCGGCGTGTGCGCCGAGTCCTCGCCGAGGAACCCGGGGATCTCCTGGACGAGTTCGGCCATGCGCTCCGCCGTGGCGGCGTATCCGCCGTCCTGCTCCGCCTCCTCCGTACGGACGGAAGTGAAGACGACCGCGTAGTACGGCGGTTCATGGGCGGCAACAGGGAGAACCGGTGCGACAGGTGCAACGTGTTGATCACTCATGTCGCCCACGGTCGCCCCCGGTGCGGCGCCGCGTCCAGGGACCTTGCCGAAAGGGATCCCGGAGGGATCCGTCTCTTTACCTTCCCCGTCTCTTTACCTTCCCCGTCTTCTCACCTTCCGCGTCTTCTCACCTTCCGCGTCTTCTCACCTTCCGCGTCTTGTCACCTTCCGCGCCCCTTTGCTTTCCGCGTCCCGGCCGTCGCCCGGCCCTCTGCACAACGCTCGCCCGCCCCCTCAGAACAACCCGTCCTGCACCCCCGCCTCCCGCCTGAACTCCCGCACCGGCACCGAGACTTCCGTCCCCTCCGCCGGCACCAGCTCCCACCCCGTCATCAGCCGCGTGTCCAGCACGATCACCCCACTCCCGGTGTCCAGATGCAGATCCGGCCCGGCCGCGGCAAGCAACTGCCCGCCCACCACGCCACCCGCGACCAGCTCGGACACCGCGCCCACGGCGGCCGGCACCCCCGCGAGCCCGAACACGCCCACGTGGTCCACCGGCCGGAACGGCTCGGCCCGCAGCGACTGCGGCCAGTTGCCCAACGCCAGCGCCCGACCGTGCAGTTCCGCGATCTCGGCCGCCCGCTCCGCCGCCGTCCCCGGCAACGCGGACCGCACCGCGCGCTTGTCGGCGTACGGAATCCGGTCCGGCACCCGGAGAGCGGCCCGCAGCAGCTCCTCCGTCCGCCGGGCGGCCATCAGCGGGCCGGCGCCGAGCCAGCTGAAGCAGACGGCCCCCTGCTCCAGCAGCCGCGCGGAACCCCGCTCCTCAGCGGTGATCCCGACCTTGGTCATGCCGGGGCCGAACCACGCCAGATATACGTGGTACGGGCGTGGGTCGTCCGCGATCGTGTCGGCGGCCACGGAGTGCGCCCGGTCCAGGCGCGCGCACTCCTCGCACCGCGCCCCCGTGCTCCGCCCCGGCACGGCCGCCCGCACCGGACACGCATGCCCCCGCGCTCCCACGCATGTCCGCACACCCCCGTCCGCGACCCCGAAGGCCACCCTTTTCCCCCAGGTCAGCGCACTGCGCCGCCCGCCGTCCCACGCCAGCACGGGACCGTCCGCCGACCATCGCAGCCCCGAGCACTTCCACGCCTGTGCCATCTCTGACGAGAGTAGGGGCCACCACTGACAACGCCCCGCTCAGCCGCCGGCGTCCGAGGTGACGGCCTCCCCGATCAGGCACCCACGTCCGAGGTGACGGCCTCCCCGATCAGGCACCCACGTCCGCCGTGGCGACCTCCGGCTCGGCACCGGCGACCACCGGCACCGCGGCTCGCCCGCCCCGCCCCCGCCCCGCCAACCGGCACCCCACACACCCCGGATGCCCGTCCCGCGCCGACAGGTCCCGGGTCCGCATCCCCCACTCCTCCCGCGGCCGACGCCCCGGCGGCTTGCCCCAGCCCGCCAGATGCAGGCCCCAGGTGACAAGGGCGCCCAGCACCACCAGGGCACCCCCGCCCGCCAGCACCGGGACCGACACCATGACCACCCCGAGACCCAGGACGACACAACCGACCGTGGCCACGGCGCATCCGGTCCACCCCGCGATCGTGTGCCCCTCGTCATACTGGTGCGCACTCACGTTCCAGCCTCCCACCCATCCCAGAATCTCTCACGCTGTAAGAAATTTAGCACCTTAATCCCTCACGACCTAAGGTAATCCCGAGATGCACGCCAAGCCCCGCCCCGCCACCACCCCGGCCGAGGCGCTGTCGTCGATGGACTCCCTCATCGCGACGCACCTGCTCGGCCAGCAGGAAATGGCCCAGCGGCTGGGCCTGAACGTCACCGACCTGCTCTGCTTCGGCTGCGTTCTGAAGGCCGGCGAGGACCTGCTCACCGCGGGCGACCTCGCGGAGCACGCCCACGTCACCACGGGCGCGATGACCGGCATCCTCAACCGTCTGGAGCGCGGCGGCTTCATCACCCGCCGCCCCGACCCCACCGACCGGCGTCGCGTCCGGGTCGCCGCCGTCCCGGCCGCGGTCGCCCGGGTCACAGCCCTGTACGGCCCGTACTACGCCCGCCTCGACACCCTCTTCGCCGACTACTCCGCCGCCGAGATCGCCGTACTGAACGACTGGTTCACGCGGACGACAGGCCTGGCGCTGGAGTACATCGAGGAGCTGCGCGGCAAGGACGCGGAGGACACCGAGGAAGCCGGGCGCTCCAAGTAAGGGGCGGCCGAAGGGAGTCCAGGAGGGTGTGGCCGCGGGAGTCCAAGTAGGGCGCGGCCCAAGGGAGATGGTGGAGCTGGCCCTACCCCCGTTCCGGGAGGGCACTCCATCGTTTCGCGAGGCCCGCCGGGAGATCGTGGAGCACGTCAGCAGTTCCCCGACCGCCCCGGAAGGACACCGCCATGGAGACGCAGCGCACGGAGCGCCCGGACGTGCCGCAGGGGGTGGGCGCGCTCGCCTCCTTCGTCCGGTTCGTGGTGTGCGGCGGAGGCGTGGGGCTGCTGGCCGGCGCGGCGGTCCCGCTGCTGGCGAGGGTGCTGCCCTGGGCGGTGGCGAACGCGGTGATCACGGTCGCGTCCACCCTGCTCTGCACCGAGCTGCACGCCCTGTTCACCTTCGGCACCGGCCGCCGCGCCGGACTGCGCCGTCATCTGCAGTCGGCGGGTTCGGCGACGGTGGCGTACGTGGTGACCTGCGCCGCGATGGTCGTGCTGCACGCGGTGCGGTCCTCCCCGGGCCTCGCCTGGGAGCAGGCCGTCTACCTCGGCGCCTCCGGCCTCGTCGGCATCGGCCGGTTCCTGGTGCTGCGGCTGTGCGTGTTCGCCGACGGCCGCACGGAGGAGGCGATGCCGGTACGGCCCCTGCCGACCGCCGTCCGCCTCCGCCACGGCGACCTGCGCCTCGCCCACTAGGGCGCGGCTACGAACCGTCCGCCCGCACCGCGTAGACGTACCGCAGACCGTGGTACTCACTGACGTTCCAGATCACGGACTCGTCGTACGCCCACCCGGAGGCCCCGCTGCTGTGGAAGCTCAGGTCCTCGCAGCCGACGGCGAGGTCGGCGACGGTGGTGGCGGTGGACGAGCCGGAGGTGAAGGTGCGCAGGGCGCCCTTGGCGGTCGGGCCGCCGCTCACCGAGAGGTAGTGCTTGCTCTTGCGGGAGACGACGCCCTGGATCTTCTTCTGCGCGATGGTGACGGCCTCGGTGGCGGTGAGTGAACCCGGGTGCCGGTCGGTGTAGTCGAGCGGCCAGCGCACCACGTGGGGCGTCTTCTCCGCGGGTTCGCCGGTGCCGTTGAAGGTGTGGTCCTCGTCGTCGTAGGAGACCACGCCGTTCAGGGAGTACTCGCCTATCACCAGGCTGTCGGGGGTGCTGGCGCGGTCGAGGCCGATGGCCGAGTAGCGCAGATACGTTCCCGCGTTGTCGTAGGCGTGGCTCTGCGGGAGGACGTACTGGTAGCCGTACCCGTAGTACTTGCCGTCGGTGTGCAGACCGCAGACGTCCTTCTCGGCGGTGTCGACCGTGAAGAGGGTGTTGAGATCGAAGATCCGCAGGCCCTTGTAGGTGTCGACGACGTACAGCAGGTTGCCGTACCACATGATGCCGCCGGCGTGCTTCTGCATGGGTTCGAAGGAGTACGCGCCGGTGGCCGTCCGCACCGGCTCGACCAGCAGGACATGGCGATAGGTGGGCGCGGCGGCCGCGTTGTAGTCGACGAAGGTCAGGCGCATGCCCTTGTCGATGGGTTGCTCGTCGCCCGGGGTGTCGCGGTCGGTGTCGGTCTCGAAGTACCAGGAGACGAGGACGACCTTGTCGCCGCCGCTGTCCGGGTAGAGGCCGTTGCCGTAGGCGTCGGCGCTGGTGGTGACGCCCTGGGGTATCCAGTACAGGACGTCCTGGTCGGCGGGGTCCCAGGCGAAGCCGGTCTGGAAGGCCTCGGCGGTGCTGGGTGCGCTGGTCAGGGGTTTGGCGTCGCGGTTGGCGGTGGCGATGACGGTGGTGGCGTCCACCTTGGTCAGCCGGGCCGCCAATCCGGCCGCCAGCGCGGCGAATTCGCCGTGCTCGTTGGAGGAGCGGCTGGTCAGGGAGTACTGGTTCGCGGGGACGGTCGCGGCATGGGCGGGGGCGGCGGCCAGCGCGTTCGCGGCCGCACCGGCGAAGGGGGCGGCGGCCATGCCACGCAGGATCGTTCTTCTCGTCATGGTCATGACGCGAGAAACTAGGCGCATTCGAACATGCGACACAAGCGCAAATGTTCGCCTCAACGGGCCGGAGTGGTACGAGACTTGGATCCGCACCGGCTCGCCGCACCCGGTGGGTGGGGCTGGCCGCACCCCCGGTCCGGTGGGCGACTCCATGGTTCCGCGAGGGGGGTCGCGGCATGGTGGAAGACAGAGGTTCTCAACGGCCTTCGGAGGAACGCATCCCGTCCCAGGGGCTCAGGCCCCGCGCAGGAAGGAAGCTCTCATGAACACACCGGCGAACCACCCGTCCCCGGCCGACGACAGCGAACTCGCCCCCCTGCTCACCGCCTGGGACCTGACCCACCCGGCCGCCGCCGACCCCGAGTGGCGCCACCTCCTGGACGAGCTCGCCCACCCGCGCACCATCGAGGCCTTCCACCGGCTGGCCGGGGCGGCGGCCTGAACTGCCGTACGACGCCTACGAGGTGGCGGCCACCGTCAGCGTGTAGTCGACGCCCGTGGAGAAGTCGGCGGACCGGCCCCGGATCTTCAGCGTGTGCAGACCGCTCTCCAGGCCGGGCAGTTGGACCCACAACCCGCACCCGGTGCCCTCGAACGTCTCGTCCGTGCCGGTGACGGGGTTGCCCGCGACGCTCTCCACGGTGACGGCCTGGCCCCGGTAGACGTCCTCCTCGACCTTCTCGCCGTCCAGGACCGCCGTTCCCTTCACGTCGTCCATGAACAGCACGCAGTCGGCGGGCCCGCCGATCCGGTTCACCAGAGGAAAGGCGAGCGGCACCCCGGCCGGGACCGGACAGCTGCGCGCGGCCTGCGTCCCGAAGGTGCCGGCCAGGAACCACACATCCTTCGGCTGGTTCCGCGCACAGTCACCGCCGTCCTCGTCCGCGACCGGGTTCGTCGCCTCGGGCTCCGACGCCGCCCACGACCACCAGCGACTCTGCAGCACATCCGGAGCGAGCCGCCCCTGCTGCGAAGAGGACGCGGACGCAGAGGGGGATGCCGTGGGCGCAGAGGGGGATGCCGTGGACGCCCGATCCGACGCCTCCCCGGACCCCGCGCCCTCCGCGTCGCCCCCACCACCGCACCCCACCAGCACGGCGGCGAGCCCCACCGCCACGAGCCCCGCTCTGCCGCCGCCCCTGACCCTCATCACGCTCTCCCTCCCCGGAACATCACCATGAAACGCGAAAGGCCCCGGATCTCTCCGGGGCCTTTCGTCTGCGTGCACTCGGCAGGATTCGAACCTGCAACCTTCTGATCCGTAGTCAGATGCTCTATCCGTTAAGCTACGAGTGCTTGTTTTGTTTTCCCGCCGTTCCTTGCCCTTCCGGGCTGCTCGCGGCGACAGGAAGAACATTACATGACTGCCGCCGCCATGTGAAATCCGTTAGCCATACCCCTTGTGACCTGCGAAAACGCGTTGAGGGCGGCATGAGCGGCCGATGCCGGACAACGACGAAGCCCCGGTCCGAGGACCGGGGCTTCGTGATCAAGCGCGGAGGCGGAGGGATTTGAACCCTCGATGGGCTTTAAGGCCCAAACCGCATTAGCAGTGCGGCGCCATAGACCGGACTAGGCGACGCCTCCAGCACAACCGCCCGCGCGAGCGCGAGTGGTGCGTGCAGATGATGACACAGTCGAGCGCGGTGTCACCAATCGCCTCCCACGGTACTAGGCAGGCGGGCCGCAGGGCAAAGCTGTTCTCGCCGTCACCGGGCCGTGCCGCAACCGGCCGGGGCGGGCGGCGTTAGTCAGGTCATGTCCCTGCTCCGGAAGTCCCGCGCCCCGTTCGCCCGGCTGCTCGTCGCCGGCGCCTCCTCCCTCGTCGCCGCCGGCTCCCTGGCCGCCTCGCCCGCCGCCGCCCTGGACCACATGCCGCCGCCCGCCCGCGACGACCTCGGCACCGGCGACCACCTCACTGTCACCGTCCGGAACGCGGGCGGCGGAAAGGACGGCACCTTCGAGCTGTACTGCCACCCCGGAGGCGGCACCCACCCCGACGCCGGCCGCGCCTGCGCCGCGCTCGACCGCGGCACCCAGTGGGGCAGGGACACCTTCGCCCCCGTACCCGACGACAGCCTCTGCACCATGCAGTACGGCGGTCCCGCCACCGCGCATGTCACCGGGACCTGGGCCGGGCGGCCCGTCGAGGCGACGTACGACCGCAGCAACGGGTGCGAGATCGGGCGGTGGGACCGGATGGTGCCGCTGCTGCCCGACCTGCGGGCGTGAGTCCGGGGCGAGAGGCCGTGGCGAGAAAGCGTGTACACCCGTCGTGTTCGCACAGGCATTTCATGGCGGATTCGGCGGGGACGTGAAAACGGCGCGAAGGTCCCCCGGAGACGAAGCAAGAGGTCGCGGGAGTCGGTCACACGTTCTGCGTCACTTCGTCGTGCGACCTCCCTCTCATCCGGGGCCGCGCGCGCAACCGCAGCCCTTAGACTCCCTCGCGTGACACGCTGCGGACCGGTTGGCAAGATGGCCCGAGCGGTCGGCAAGGTGCGGTAACAGGGAGGAAGCGTCTCGTGAGCAGCAGGCCATCCCGAGGCGCTGCTCGCCTCGCAGCCATACTCGACGCGCTGCCCGATGCGTTGGTGCTGGTCAACGCCAATGGGACCGTCGTCAACGCCAACACGATCGCGCTGGAGGCCTTCGAGGCCCCGGGCACCGCGCTCGTGGGGCGCGGGCTGCTCGATCTGCTGCCCGAGTTCGACTCCAAGCTGATCCCGGGCTCCATGCGACGCCCGGACCACATGGATCCACGTGGGCGGACCAAGCCGACCCGGATGATCGCGCGCCGGACCGACGGGAGCCAGTTCCCGGTCGAGGTGACCAGCGCGAACCTCGAGAACGGCCAGCAGGCCTACGACAGCTACGGCTACGGCGGCGACGAACTGCTGATGCTCGTCGTACGCGACCTCACCGGCACCGTCGACACCGAGGCCGAGCTGGCGCGGTCGCAACGGCAGACCGAGATGATCCTGCGGGCCGCGGCCGAGGGTGTCGTAGGGACCGACACCGACGGGCGGATCGTCCTCGTCAACCCGGCCGCCGCCCAGATACTGGGCTACCGGGCCAGCGACCTCGGCGGACGCGAGCTGCACGAGCTGATGCTGCACTCGCGCGCCGACGGCACGCCCTTCCCGTACGAGGAGTCCCCGCTCGCCGACACCCTGCGCTCCGGGCGCAAGCACCGGGTGCGCGGGCAGGTGGTGTGGTCGAAGAAGGGTGAGAAGGTCTCCGTCGACCTGACGACCGCGCCGGTACGCGACGGCGACCAGCTCGTCGGCGCCGTCATGACCTTCACCGACCGGCGGCCGTACGACGCGCTCGCCGAGGAGAAGGCCGCCGTCGAGAAGCAGCACGCGGACGAGCTCGAACGGCTTTCGGAGGAGCACGCCTCCGAACTCACCGCACTGCGCCAGAAGCACGTCACCGAGGTCGAGGAACTCCAGGAACGGCACGCGGAGGAACTCGCCGCCGGCGAGGAGCGGTATGCCGCGCTGGGCGAGCGGGAGAAGGACCGCTACGAGGCGCTCGCCGGGCGGCACGAGCAGCTGCTGACGCTGCTCGGGTCCTCGCTGCGCGGGCCGCTCGACGAACTCCGCCGCGAGCTGGCCACCCTCGCCGCCGACGACGCCGGGCAGCTGTGGCCCGAGGCGAACCAGGTCCTGCACCACCTGTCCGCCGGGTACTCCCGGATCACCCAGCTCATCGACAACGTCCTCGCCTACCAGCGGCTCGACGCGGGCACCGACGGCATCACCCGGACCAAGGTGATGCTCGACGCCGTCGTCGCGGCGGGCGTCGAAGGGGCCGTCGAGCTCATCGGGCCCGGCCGTGTGCAGTTCGCCGTGCACGCGCCGCCCATCGAGGCCGAGGTCGACCACGCGCTGCTGGCCCGCGCCCTCGCCCACCTCGTCGCCGACGTCGCCGGCGTCGACGCGACCGGCAACGCACCCGTGTCGGCGGGCGGTTACATGGACAACACGGTCGTCGTGGCCGCCGCGCAGCGCGGTGAGGTCGTACGCATCGAGGTGCGCGGGCCGTACGCCGGGGGAGACCCGGTGCACGAGCCGATCGTGCGCGGGATCGTGCGGGCGCACGGCGGTGTGCTCCAGACCCATGAAGTGCCGGGGATGAGCGGGAGCGCGTACGTCCTCGAAGTGCCGATCGGGGGTGGCGCGGGAGCCGTTCCGGCCGCACCCGCCGCTGTTCCGGCCGCGATCGAGGCGGCCCCGGAGGCCACCGAGGGGGGCGGGCGACGCCGGGCTCGGCGGGCGACGACGGACGCGTTCCTGGAGAGCGAGGACCTGACCGAGTCGGACGGCTCCGCCGAGGGCTCGGGTTCGGGTGAGGGCGGTACCGCTCCGACCGGGCGGCGCAGGAGGCGTGCGGCGGAGGAGGCGGCGGCGCCGGTTCCGGCGGCGGGTCAGGGGGCGCCGGTCACGGCGGCTCAGCCGGCCCAGACGGCTCAGGCTGCCGAGGAGGCCGCGCCCGCGTCCGGGGGTACCGGGCGGCGGCGGGGGCGGCCTGCCGAGGTCGCCGGTGGTGAGGTGGCCGCGGGTGCGGGTGTCGGCGGGGGCGCGGGTGTCTCCGAGGGTGCCGTCATGACCGCCGCCGAGCATGCCGCGGGGACCGCGGCCGTGGGCAGTGGGCTGGGCGGGACCGTACCGCCGCAGGGAGTGCCGTCACAGGGGGTGCCGCCACAGGGCGTGGCCCCGCAAGGGGTGCCCGCGGCTGCGCAGCACGCCTTGCCGCCGGCGTTGCCCGCGGTGGCGTCCGGGGACGCGGCCGGTGGGGAGGCTCAGCCGACCGGGCGTCGGCGTCGTGCCCTGGCCGCGGCGAACGAACGTGCGGCCGCGCAGGAGGCGGGGCCGCGGGCGGTGTTCGCCCTGCCGCCGGCGGAGGCGGACCGGGGGCCCGAGGTGGCCTCCGGTGGCGGGGTGCCGGGACAGGTGGCCGGTACGCCTGGGCAGGTGGCCGAGGTGCCTGGGCAGGTGGCTGACGTGCCTGGGCAGGCGGTCGGCGGGCCCGGGCAGGTGGCCGAGGTGCCTTCGCCGGTTGCCGGTGCCGGGCAGCCTCAGGTTCCTGGGGTGCCTCAGGCTGCAGTGCCGGGGGCGCCTCAAGTCCCCGGGCAGTCTCAAGTTCCCGGGCAGCCGCAGGGGCCGGGGGCCGTGCAGGTTCCGGTTCAGGGGGTGGCGGCCGCGCCGGTTCCGGTTCCCGCTCAGATGCCGGTTCAGGCGCAGGCTCAGGCTTCGGCCGCGGTGCCTCCGCAGGTGCCCGGCGCTCAGGTCGCCGTACACGTTCCCGTTCCCGGGCAGGCCGTGCCCGTCGGCGGGCTGGTCGACGACGGGCGGCACGACGCGGTTCTCCACGATCAGTCCGAGGATCACACTCCGCCGCAGCCGCACCCCGCGAGCGCGCCGACCGGTCGGCGTCGGCGGGCCGTGGGTCAGCCCGCGGAGGCCGCCGGGGCGACGCCCGCGCCGGGGGTTCCGGCGCAGCAGCAGGCGACTCCCGGGCAGGGCGTTCCGGCAACGGGCGTTCCGGCGAACGCCGCTCCGGGGCAGCCGGTGCCCGCTCAGTCGGTGCCGGCGCAGGCTGTCGCTCCTGGCGCGGCCGCTCCCGTGCCGCCGCAGAACGCCACCGGTCAGGCCGCGTTGCCCGCGCAGGCGTCGGCTCCGCAGCAGGCCCCGGCGACCGCTCCCGCGCAGCCGCTTCCGGCGGAGGCCGCCGCGCCGCAGGCCTGGGCTGGCAGCGAGGGCGCCGGGGTTGCGGGGATTACCGGGGTCGCCGGGGTCGCCGTACCGGCGAACGGCGAGGGCGTTCCCGTACCGCCGCAGGCTCCGCAGGCCGTGCCGGGCGTCGGCACTCCCGCGCCCGGGACGCCGCTGCCGCCCGAGGCCAGCGCCGGTGCGGCGCAGGCGCGGGGCGCTCAGCCGCTGCCCGCTGAGGCCGCGGCGGGCGCGGCGGGCGCGGCGGGCGCGGTTGCCGGCGCTCCCGTCGACCCGAACTCCACGCAGGGGCGGGCGATCAGTGTGCGGACGCTGGGCCAGGGGGTGCCGTTCACGCGGCAGGCCGCCCAGGTGCAGCAGCCGCAGACCGCCACGCCCGCACCGCATCAGCCGGGGGGTTCCGGACGGCGCCGCAAGCTCGGCACGCCGCCCGACCCGGCCGCCGGCCGGCCGCACCCCACGCCCGAGGCCACCGCCCCCGCGGCGGCGCAGCCGTCGCTCGCCGGGCAGTCGCGGCTCGCGCAGATGACCGAGGGCACCGGACGGTCGTACGCCATAGGGGCGCCGGACGAGAACGCCGCCGAGGGCCCTGAGCCGCTCGACGGTCCGGGCGGGGCGGTCGAGGTGGCCGATCCGCCGCGGCCGCAGCCGATGGACGACGAGCTGCCGCCGGAGCCGCTGGACAACCCGCGCCGGCTGCTGGTGTGGCCCGCGCCGGATGTGACGACCCAGCAGGCGCTGAGCGACCGCGGCTATCGGCCCGTCATCGTGCACTCGCGCGAGGAGGTCGACGCGCAGATCGCCGCCTTCCCGGCCGCGCTGTTCGTGGACCCGCTGACCGGGCCGATCACGCGGACCGCGCTGCAGTCGCTGCGGGAGGCCGCCGTCACCGCGCAGGTGCCGGTGATGGTGACCGCGGGACTCGGACAGGCGACACGCGAGGCGGCGTACGGCGCCGACCCCGCCGTTCTGCTGAAGGCGCTCGCGCCGCGGGACAGCGAGCAGCATCCGCCGCGGGTGCTGCTGATCGAGGAGCACGCGGAGATCGCGCTGGCGCTGACGGCGACGCTGGAGCGGCGCGGGATGCAGGTGGCGCGGGCCGCGAGCGACGCCGACGCGGTGGCGCTGGCGGGGCAGTTCCGGCCGAACCTGGTGGTGATGGACCTGCTGCAGGTGCATCGGCGGCAGGCCGGGATCGTGGACTGGCTGCGCGCGAACGGGCAGCTCAACCGCACCCCGCTCGTCGTCTACACCGCCGCCGTCGACCAGGCCGACCTGCCGCGGCTGGCGTCCGGGGAGACGGTGCTGTTCCTGGCGGAGCGGTCGACCAGCGCCGAGGTGCAGGCGCGGATCGTGGACCTGCTGGCACGGATCGGCACCAACTGACCCTGGTGGGGGCCGGTTGGTGCCGACAGGCGTCTTCTAGAGCTTGGTGACGTCCAGGGTGCCCTCCGCGTACTGCTTGCGGATCACCTTCTTGTCGAACTTGCCCACGCTGGTCTTCGGCACCGACTCGATGACCGTCCAGCGCTCCGGGAGCTGCCACTTGGCGATGTGGCCCTCGTCGGCGAGGAAGGCGCGCAGGGTCTCGAAGGTCGCGGTGGAGCCCTCCTTGAGGACGACCGTGGCGAGGGGGCGCTCGCCCCACTTCTCGTCGGGTACGGCGACCACGGCGGCCTCGGCGACGTCCGGGTGGGACATCAGCGCGTTCTCCAGCTCCACCGAGGAGATCCACTCGCCGCCGGACTTGATGACGTCCTTGGCGCGGTCGGTGAGGGTGAGGAAGCCGTCGGGGGAGATGGTGCCGACGTCGCCGGTCTTCAGCCAGCCGTCCTCGCTGAACTTGTCGGCGGGGCGCAGGGGTTCGGCGTCCGGGCCGTTGTAGTACGCGCCCGCGATCCAGGTGCCGCGGACCTCCAGCTCGCCGGCCGACTCGCCGTCCCAGGGCAGGCGCTCGCCGCCGGGGCCGGTGAGGCGGGCCTCGACGCCGGCCGGGAAACGGCCCTGGGTGAGCCGGTACGCGAACTCCGCGTCCGTGCCGACCACATGGGCCGGCGGGCGGGCGATGGTGCCGAGCGGGGAGGTCTCCGTCATGCCCCAGGCGTGACAGACCCGCATGCCCAGCTCGTCGAAGGCCGCCATGAGGGACGGCGGGCAGGCCGAGCCGCCGATGGTGACCTGGCCGAGGGAGGAGACATCCCGCGGGTTGGCGGTCAGCTCGCCGAGCAGGCCCTGCCAGATGGTGGGCACGGCCGCCGCGTGCGTCGGCTTCTCGCGCTCGATCATCTCGGCGAGCGGCGCGGGCTGCAGGAAGCGGTCCGGCATCAGCATGTTCACGCCGGTCATGAAGGTGGCGTGCGGCAGGCCCCAGGCGTTGACGTGGAACTGGGGGACCACGACGAGGGAGGTGTCCTGGTCCGTCAGGCCCATCGACTGGGCCATGTTGACCTGCATGGAGTGCAGGTAGATCGAACGGTGGCTGTACACCACGCCCTTGGGGTCGCCCGTGGTGCCGGAGGTGTAGCACATGGCGGCGGCCTGGCGCTCGTCCAGCTCCGGCCAGTCGTAGCTGGTCGGCTTGCCCGCGAGCAGTTCCTCGTACTCGTGCACGCTCGCGTGGGAGCCCTCGAGGAGCGAACGGTCACCGGGGCCGGTCACCACCACGTGCTCCACCGTCTTCAGGTGCGGGAGCAGCGGGGCGAGCAGCGGCAGCAGCGAACCGTTGGCGATCACCACCCGGTCCGCCGCGTGGTTGACGATCCACGCCAGCTGCTCGGCCGGGAGCCGCAGGTTCAGCGTGTGCAGGATCGCGCCCATGGAGGGGATGGCGAAGTAGGCCTCGACATGCTCGGCGTTGTTCCACGCGAGGGTCGCGACCCGGTCGTCGTCGGCCACTCCCAGGTCGTCACGGAGCGCGTGCGCCAGCTGGGCCGCGCGGGCGCCGATCTCGGCGAAGGAGCGGCGGTGCGGCTCGCCCTCACCGGTCCAGGTGGTCACCTGCGATGTGCCGTGGATCGTGGACCCGTGGGTCAGGATCCTCGAGATCAGCAGCGGTACGTCCTGCATGGTGCTCAGCACGGCGTCCTCCCGGGGCGACATTGCCTACGCGGTAGTAAGGGTTGGGCTGATTCTGCTCACATACCGCGCGGTATGTCACTAGTGGACGGTGATCGATCACGTCACGTTGCGTTCACAGCGGCGCCGCGCTACCGGGGAGGGGAGGACGATCACTCGGGCTGCGCTATCGGACCAGGCTCAGCTCCGGGTCCTCGCGCAGCTTGCCCAGGGCCCTCGACACCGCCGACTTCACGGTCCCCACCGACACCCCGAGCACCTCCGCCGTCTGGACCTCGCTCAGATCCTCGTAGTACCTCAGGACGACCATCGCCCGCTGCCGCGCCGGCAGCTTCATGATCGCCCGCCACATCGCGTCGTGCAGCGCCTGCTGCTCCGCGGGGTCCTCGCCGCCGGGCAGCGGCTCGGGCTCCGGGATCTCGTCGGTCGCGAACTCGTCCACCTTGCGCTTGCGCCACTGCGACGTGCGCGTGTTCAGCAGCGCGCGGCGCACATAGCCGTCCAGCGCACGGTGGTCCTCGATCCGCTCCCAGGCGACATACGTCTTGGTGAGCGCGGTCTGCAGCAGGTCCTCGGCATCGCTCGGGTTCGCGGTCAGCGACCGGGCGGTGCGCAGCAGCACCGGCTGGCGTGCCTTCACGTACGACGAGAACGAGGGGTACGTCGCATACGGGCGGGTCTGCCTCGCCGGTACTGCGGCGTCCGAAGCGCTGGTGCAGACGGGTGTGGTCATGGCTCAACGCTAGGAGTGAGGGGCCCTCCCGCTCATCGGCCGCAGGTCCCGAAGACGACTCCGCCTCAGGTTGTAGGGGTGGGGGTGGCTCCACCTCCTGAGGGTGGACGAGGAGCTGGGGACTACTGCGGGATGACCCCTGGGGGCTCGTCCCACGGAGGCACCGGACCGGCGTCATCCGTCGGCCGTGAGCACCAGACCCGACGTCGGTACTCCCGTCCCCGCCGTCACCAGGACCCGGCCGGCCGAGGGTATGGGATTCACGGCCGTCCCCCTGATCTGGCGCACGGCCTCCGCCATTCCGTTCATCCCGTGCAGATACGCCTCCCCCAGCTGTCCTCCGTGCGTGTTCAGCGGCAGCCTCCCTTCCGCCACGAACTCCGCCGCCTCCCCCTTCCCGCAGAACCCGAACTCCTCCAGCTGCATCAGCACGAACGGCGTGAAGTGGTCGTACAGGATCCCCACGTCGATGTCGGCCGGCGTGAGCCCCGAGGTCCGCCACAGCTGGCGGGCCACCACGCCCATCTCCGGCAGACCGGTCAGGTCGTCGCGGTAGAAGCTGGTCATCTGCTCCTGGGCCCGGCCCGCTCCCTGCGCGGCGGCGGCCACGACGGCGGGCGGGTTCGGCAGGTCCCGCGCCCGCTCCAGCGAGGTGACGACCAGGGCCTGGCCGCCGTCCGTCTCCTGGCAGCAGTCGAGGAGGCGCAGCGGCTCGACGATCCAGCGCGAGGCGGCATGGTCGGCGAGGGTGATGGGGCGGCCGTGGAAGTACGCCGCCGGGTTGGTCGCCGCGTGTCTGCGCGCGGTGACGGCCACCTGTCCGAAGGCCTCCGGTGTCAGGCCGTACGTGTGCAGATAGCGCTGGGCCGCCATCGCCACCCAGGACGCCGGGGTGAGCAGCCCGAACGGCAGCGACCAGCCGAGCGCGACGCCCTCCGCGGAGGGCTCCCGGTGCTGCACGCCGGAGCCGAAGCGACGCCCCGAGCGTTCGTTGAAGGCGCGGTAGCAGACCACCACCTCGGCCACGCCGGTCGCCACCGCCAGCGCCGCCTGCTGGACGGTCGCACAGGCCGCGCCGCCGCCGTAGTGGACGCGGGAGAAGAACGACAGCTCGCCGATCCCGCAGGCCTGGGCGACGGTGATCTCCGGGCTGGTGTCCATCGTGAACGTCACCATCCCGTCCACGTCGGCCGGCGCCAGCCCGGCATCGTCCAGCGCGGCCCGCACCGCCTCCGCGGCCAGCTTCAGCTCACTGCGGCCGGACTCCTTGGAGAACTCCGTGGCCCCGATCCCGACGATCGCCGCCCGCCCACCGAGGGAGTCACGCCCACGCACACTCATCCGGCACCTCCTGCGGGGGCGGTCGACTCCGGGGGCGCTTCGGCTGCCGAAGACACGTGAGCTTCGGAGGGCACGTCGGCCGTCGAGGGCGCGCCGGCTCTCCTGGGGACGTCGGCGGTTGAGGGCGCGCCGGCCGTTGAAGGCACCCCGGCTCTCGCAGGGGCGTCGGCTTCTGAAGCCACGTCGGCCCCCGAAGGGACCGTCACCGTCACCGTGCCCGTGACATGTCTGCCGATGCCGTTCTCCCCGAGCACGCGGACCGTCGCCGTGGTGCCGGCGGGGGTTTCGGTGACTTCCTCGACCGTGCCTCTCAACACCATCGTGTCCCCCGGGTAGTTGGGCGCTCCCAGTCGGATGGCCACGCGGTGCAGTACGGCCGTCGGGCCGAAGTGGTCGGTGATGTAGCGGCCGACCAGGCCGTTGGTGGTGAGGATGTTCATGAAGATGTCGGGAGAGCCCTTCTGCCGGGCCGTCTCGGCGTCGTGGTGGACGTCCTGGTAGTCGCGGGAGGCGATGGCGCCGGCGACGACGAGGGTTCGGGTCACCGGGATCTCCAGCGCCGGGAGTTGTTCGCCGGGCTTCATACAGGCCTCCCCTCGACGCCGACCCGGCTCGCCTCGGCACGGGAGGCACGGGACTCCCGGGAGGCACGGGACTCCCGGGAGGCACGGGACTCCCGGGAGGCACGACAGGCACGGAAGACAGGGAGCACCAACTCCTCGTCGTACTGCTCGAATTCGAGCCGCACCGGCATACCGATCCGCACCTCGTCGTACGGCACCCCGATCACGTTGCTGATCATTCGCACGCCTTCCGTGAGCTCTATCAGGGCGACCGCGTAGGGAGGGTCGAAGGCCGGGAAGGGCGGGTGGTGCATGACGACGTACGAATAGACCTCGCCCGTCCCGCTCGCCTCGACCGTGTCCCACTCCGGGTGTCCGCAGCCGGCGCAGCCGGGGAGCCAGGGATGACGCAGGGTGGAGCAGGCCGTGCAGCGCTGGATCAGGAGGCGGCGCTCGCGGACGCCCTCCCAGAAGCCGGCGTTGTCGCGGTTGACGACGGGGCGGGGACGCGGGGGCCTGCCCTGCGCGGGCTTGCGCTGCGGGGGCTCCTCGCGCCGGGGCTTCTCCGGCTGAGGCTCCTTCTGTGCTCGCCCGTCCCTCCTGTGCGCGGGTGCGTACTTGAGGATGCGGAAGCGATGGGTGCCGGCCAGCTCGGGGCCGACGCGGATGTCCATGCGGGTGGTGACGAAGTAACCCGTGCCGAGCTTGGTCGTCTTGCGGTCGGACACGGACTCGATGACCGCGTCGAACGTGATCTCGTCGCCCGGGCGCAGGGGGCGGATGTACTCCTGCTCGCAGTCGGTGGCGACGACCGACGTGCAGCCCGAGTCGTCGAGGAGGGTGAGCAGTTCGTCGTACGCCGACGAACGGCCCGTATGCCCGGAGAGGCCGCCCATGGTCCACGCCTGGAGCATGGTGGGGGGCGCTATGGCGTCCGGGCCGGTGTACGCCGGGTTGGCGTCGCCCATGGCCTCGCACCAGTGCCGGATCATGGGTGCGTTGACGGGGTCCTTGCCGGCGGCGGAGACGGCGGCGGCCTGCCCCTCGTACGCCTTCAGGCGCCTGCCCAACTCGTCGCTCGCCCGCGGCTCCTGTGTCATGGCCTCCCCCTCTGTCTCCCTCGTCCCCGCCGTCCCGCCCGTCGCGTTCTGTCATTTCTGGTACACCGCTGCCGCCGCCCGGGTTCCACGAACCGGCCGCGGACTTCGCGAAGATTTCTGACTGTCCGTCAGATAACAGGAGCTGTCAAGGTCAGCGGGGCCAGATCGGCGGGGGCTGTCGACCTCATGCGGAAACGGCTGCGCGGTGGCGCCGAAGCACCACCGCGCAGCCGTACGACCACCCCTCGGAGCACACCCGTCGGACCAGGCCGGCCGACCCCCCGGTCGGCCGACCCTCCCTTCAGTTCACGTCCTCAGCTCACGCCTTCCGCTCACCACCACAGCGGGGTGAAATGGACGGACGTGTTGTCGTTGCCCTGATTGACGGCCGTGAACGCCGAGCCGTTGACCTGGGCGGTGTTGCTCTGGTTCGAGGCGCCGGAGCCGACCGCGTTCTGCTGCGTGGTGGACGAGTTGCCGTTGTTGGTGCCGCCGACCCCGCTGCCGACGATGCTCGCGACACCCGCGTTCGATCCGTCGTCCGCGAAGCCGCCGTTGTCCGCCGCCGCGACGCCGGTGAACAGGGCCGCGGCGAGCGGGAGGGCGGAGACGGCGGCGATGACGCGGGCGGTACGGATGCTTGCCATGTTTCTTCCTCCAGAACCCGGCCTCTTGAGCCGGAAGTACGTCAAGTAAGGCTGTTTCCAAGGCAGTTGGCCGACCGCCTCGGTGTCGTTCACGACGTCGCGAGACCAGAGTTGCCCACCGAATCCCCGGCGAACCAGCCCGGAAGCGGCTATTCCCCCTGAAGCGTGAGGACAAGTCGATAAACCCCTTTCGCGATCTAAGGCATCAGACCTGTGCCTCTCGGGCATCTCCACCCCAAGTGCCGCAACAGGCGAAGCGTTCCGGCGGTTTTCCGGCCAATCCGCTCCGCCCGGCGAGTCGCCTCCGAACTCCCTTCCCTTTTTCGAACACTCGTACGAAAATGGAGGCATGGCCACCACAGACCGGCAGGCCACGACGCTGGCCCTCGCACACGCCCTGTCCGCCGCCGAACGCGGACTGGCCGTCATCCCCCTGTCCCGTACGAAGCTCCCGGCGCTGCGCTCCCCGCACCGCGACGCACCCCGTCCCGCCGAGGCCTCCGCCGCCTCCGGGAGCCCCGAGCCGACACCGAATCCGCCCTGCCACGGCGAGTGCGGCCGCTTCGGCCACGGGGTCTACGACGCCGCCACCGACCCGGCCCGTATCCGCGAACTGTTCGCCGCGGCCCCCTGGGCGACCGGCTACGGCATCGCGTGCGGTCTCCCGCCCCACCATCTGATCGGCGTCGACCTCGACACCAAATCCGGTACGGACTCCTCCGCGGCGCTGCGCGAGCTGGCCCTGCGCCATCTCTTCACGATCCCGCCCACGGTGGTCGTCCTGACCCCGAGCGGCGGCCGCCATCTGTGGCTGAGCGGCCCGCCGGACGTGGTCGTCCCCAACTCGGCCGGCCGGCTGGCGCCTGGCATCGACATCCGCGGCGCCGGCGGCTATCTCGTCGGACCCGGCTCCCGCACCGACCAGGGCGTGTACGCGACGGCCCCCGGTACGGCCGGCCTCGCCCCGGCGGCCTGCCCGCCGGCCCTGCTGCGCCTCCTGCTCCCGCCGCCGCGCGCCTCCCACCACCCCACGCCCGCGTCGACCGGCGACCACGGACAGGGCCTCGTCCAGTTCGTGCTCGCCGCGCACGAGGGCCAGCGCAACACCCGCCTGTTCTGGGCGGCCTGCCGCGCCTACGAGGACGGCATCGGCCCCGCCCTCGTGGACCCCCTCGTCGAGGCGGCCCTCAACACCGGCCTGTCCGAACGCGAGGCCCGCGCGACGATCGCCTCGGCGGCGCGCATGACGGGGCATCGGCCGTGAGGAGGCACCGAGGCAGGGCCGGCGCGGGGCACCGGTCATGGGGGCGCCAGGCGAGAACGACGAGGTACCGGCCAGGAGGACGCATGCGAACGCATGACGCGTTACCGGCCACGAGGACGCACGCCAACGCATGACGAAGCACCGGCCACGAGGACGCACGCCAACGCATGACGAAGCACCGGCCACGAGGACGGATGTCGCAGCACCACAGCACGCACCACCCCCGGGAGCACGATGCGCCACCGTCCCAGAGTGCCGACCATGGCCCTGGCACGCCTCACCCTCGCCTCGGGCCGCAGCGTCGTCCTCTCCGAGCTGCGGCTCTCCTCGACGTACGGCGACATGCCGGAGGGCTATCCCTGCAAGCCGCTCAACGAGTCGCGGATCAGGGCCCTGGTGCACGCGGCCGAGCGCGACCTCCCGGCCGCGCCCGTCCACCTCGTCCCGCCGCCGCGCGAATACCCCCACCAGTACGCCGGCGGCTTCGGTCCCGTCGAGGTGCTCCCCTCCGTCGCCTGCGTCGGCACCTTCCATTCCACGGCCCTCGCCCCGGCCCGCGACCCGGACCTGTACCGTTCCCGGCTCACGATCGTCTGGTTCCAGCCGACCACCGACGTGCCCTCGGACTGCGACACCACGGCCGCTCTGCGCGACGTGGCCTGGGACGAGCTGGCCCGGGACTACGCGCTCCAGGCCCTGCCGTTCACGCCAGGGTGAACATGCAGGAAGGGGTGCCTCTCTAAGAGAGGCACCCCTTCGAACTCATGCGGTGGGTGTGGGATTTGAACCCACGGTGACTCGCGCCACGACGGTTTTCAAGACCGTTCCCTTAGGCCGCTCGGGCAACCCACCCCGCGCCGCCGCTCGTCGACCGGCGGCGCGGGGACAAGAGTAACCGGTGCCCACGCGCGCGTGGGGGCGGTGGTGGGACCCGCGTGTGGGTCAGCTGTCGCCCTCGCGGGAGCCCAGGGTGAGCTCCACCGTGTTGGTCTTGCCGTCCCGCTCGTAGGTGATCTTGACCTTGTCGCCGGGCTGGTGGGTCCAGATCTCGCCGATGAGGGTCGGGCCGGAGTCGATCACCGTGTCGTCGAGCTTGGTGATGACGTCGCCCGGCTTCAGGCCCGCCTTGTCGGCCGGGCCGCCGGACTCAACCGGGTCGGAGCCGCTGGCGCCCTGCTCGGTGATCTTCGCACCGCCCGTGGAGTCCTCCAGGGAGACGGACGCGCCGATCTTGGCGTAGACGGGCTTGCCGGTCTTGATGAGCTGCTGGGCGACGTACTTGGCCTGGTTGATCGGGATGGCGAAGCCGAGGCCGATGGAGCCGGACTGGCTGGTGCCGCCGAGGCCGCCGCTGCTCGTCGACTGGATCGCCGAGTTGATGCCGATCACGTTGCCCTTGGCGTCCAGCAGGGGGCCGCCGGAGTTGCCCGGGTTGATCGAGGCGTCGGTCTGGAGGGCGCTCATGTACGAGGCGTTCGAGCCCGTGCCGTCGCTGGAGGCCACCGGGCGGTTCTTGGCGCTGATGATGCCCGTGGTGACCGTGTTGGACAGGCCGAAGGGGGCGCCGATCGCGATGGTCGAGTCGCCGACCGCCACCTTGTCGGAGTCGCCGAGCGTCAGCGGCTTGAGGTCGCCCGGCGCGTTCTTGAGCTTGATCACCGCGACGTCGTAGCCCTGCGCGTGGCCGACGACCTCGGCGTCGTACTTCTTGCCGTTCGGGAAGGTGGCGGTCAGCTTGCCGCCGTCCACCGCGTCCGCCACCACGTGGTTGTTGGTGAGGATGTGGCCCTCGCGGTCGAAGACGAACCCGGTGCCGGTGCCGCCCTCGCCGCTGCTCGACTCGGCCTCGATGGTCACCGTGCTCGGCAGGGCGGCTGCGGCCACGCCCGCGACGGTGCCCGCGTCGCGCTTGACGTCCCCGCCGCTGTCCGAGGCGGAGACGGTCGTCGAGGAGCCGTTGTCGTTGTCCTTGGCCAGGGTGTAGCCGAGGCCGCCGCCCAGGCCGCCCGCGACCAGGGCCGCGATCAGGACCGCCGCCATCAGACCGCCACGGCCGCGCCCCGACTTGGGGGCGGGCTGCTGGTAGGAGGCGCCCCAGCCACCGGCACCCGCACCGCCCGAGCCGCTGTCGGCGTACGCCGGGGTCGCGGGCGGCGGAGGCGGCCAGGAGGCGTCCGGGGCCTGGGGGGTCTGGGCCGGGGTGCCGTAACCGGGCACGCCTTGTGCCGGGGCCTGGCCCGGGGCGCCCTCACCCTGCGAGGCCTGCGGCCCGTGCGACCCCTGGGGCCCGTGCGGGCCCTGTGGCCCCTGCGCGCCGCCCGCGCCCGCCGACGCGTAGGCCGGCGCCTGGCCCGCGTGCACCAGTTCCTGCTCCGGTGCGCCGGGGGCGTGCGGAGGCGTCGTGGGGAGCGGGGTCGTCGGGGCGCCGCTGTCGGGCGCGCTCGCCTGCGGGGAGGCCGGGGAGGCTGCGGGGGAATCCACCGGCACGGGAGGTGCGGACGGGGCCGGGGGTACCGCAGTGCCCTCGTTCTCGGTGCTCACAGCTTGTCTCCTCGATCCACGGCTGTTTTTCCTAAGGTCGCACTCGGTCACGCTCGTTCACGCTTGCCGACGGTCCGGCGCGATGC
Organism: Streptomyces sp. NPDC057280; assembly: GCF_042668605.1. Lineage (NCBI taxonomy): Bacteria > Bacillati > Actinomycetota > Actinomycetes > Kitasatosporales > Streptomycetaceae > Streptomyces > Streptomyces sp. NPDC057280. The sequence goes on along the minus strand of NZ_JBHUYR010000007.1, from coordinate 370,702 downwards.
AGCTGTGCATGTGCTTTTGTATGCCGTCAGCTTTTCCCACAGGCCGTCAGAGCACCATAAGCGGTGCCTGTGGGTCTGCGACCATCCTTTATATGGGACCTTTTGGACGGAACGCCCGCATCTCGACGCCCGTATCTCGTCCTGTCATGGCCCACCTCGTGCGACGCGTACCCCGCCGCGGTGGCACCATGACGCGGTGACCCACGCACGGCAGCACAGCATTCAGGTCGTCGCCCACCGCGGAGCCTCCGAAGAGGCCCCCGAGCACACCCTGGCCGCGTACAAGAAAGCGATCGAGGACGGCGCCGACGCGCTCGAGTGCGATGTGCGTCTGACGGCCGACGGCCATCTCGTCTGCGTCCACGACCGACGCGTCAACCGTACGTCCAACGGGCGGGGAGCCGTCTCCGCCCTGGAGCTGGCCGAGCTCGCCGCCCTGGACTTCGGCTCCTGGAAGAACCGGGACGAGGAGCCCGACTGGGAGCACCGCCCCGAGGACCGCGAGGAGACCTCCGTACTGACCCTGGAGCGGCTCCTGGAGCTCGTCGCGGACGCGGGGCGGCGGGTGGAGCTGGCCATCGAGACCAAGCACCCCACGCGATGGGCGGGTCAGGTGGAGGAGCGGCTGCTGGTGCTGCTGAAGCGGTTCGGCCTGGAGGCGCCGGCCTCGGCCGCCGACTCCCCGGTGCGGATCATGAGCTTCTCAGCCCGTTCGCTGGCACGCGTGCGTGCCGCCTCGCCGATGCTGCCGACGGTCTATCTGATGCAGTTCGTCTCGCCCCGGCTGAGGGACGGACGGCTTCCGGCGGGCGTGCGGATCGCGGGGCCCTCGATCCGGATCGTGCGCAATCACCCGGCCTACATCGAGCGGCTGAAACGAGCCGGCCACCAGGTGCACGTGTGGACGGTGAACGAGCCCGAGGACGTCGACCTCTGCGTGGAACTCGGCATCGACGCCATCATCACCAACCGGCCTCGCGCGGTCCTGCGCCAGCTGGGCCGATGACCTTCGCCGCGCCTGACGGTGACTCACTGGTAAAGACCTGTGAAGAAACCTTGACCACACGAGTCGACTGAAGCATCTTCGGTCACGGCCAAATCGTCGAAATCCGGCCACACGATTACAGGGAGTGCTCCGGCGCGTTCGGTCCGTGTTCGATCGTTACGAATGCGTCAGCGGACCTGCGTTGGCCGGTTTCCGGTACAGGCCAATGGGGCATCCACACCGTGGCGTGGGGCAAAGGAGGTCTCGGGGGTGGCGTTGGTGGTGGCACAGGAGGTGCCCACGTCGTCGAGCATGGCCGTACCCCATGGCCCTGCGGGCGTGGGGGAAGCAAGACACCGGATGCGTTCTCAGTTGCGCAGGGGCGGTGTGTCGGAAGCGGTCATCGACGACGCCGTACTGATTCTTTCCGAACTCTTGAGCAATGCGTGCAAGCACGGCCGGCCTCTGGGCGACGCCCTGGCCGGGGACGGCGACGTCCGCGCCGCGTGGCGCGTGGAGCCGAGCGGCAGACTCACGGTCGAGGTGACGGACGGAGGCGGGCCCACCCGCCCTGCTCCGGCCACGCCCTCGGTCACCGCGCACGGCGGCCGGGGGCTGAACATCATCACCGCGCTGTCCGACGACTGGGGCGTCCGGGACGACGCCCGCGGCGAGGTCACGGTGTGGGTCGTCGTGCACGACGACGTTCATGATCCCGATGCCTGCCACCGCCGGGACGACTTCGCTACGCGCGTCACGGCGCCGTCGGTGTCGTCGATCGGCGGCCTGGACTTCGCGGACGCCTTCACCGACATGGACTGAGGCGCGCGGCACCGCGCTGCGACGAGGGCCCTCGCCGCACAGGACGCCCGGCACGTTGTCCACAGGCTCCCGTCACGCATGGCCTGAACGACTAGGCTCCCGCCCGTACGAGACGAGCCGTAACCGGGAGACCCCACGATGGCCAAGAAGCGACCCCAGACGAAGGCCCAGCGCCCTCAGATCGCCGACGGGGAGGTCCCGGTCGTCGGTGCCCGTGAACCCTGCCCCTGCGGCAGCGGCCGCCGCTACAAGGCGTGCCACGGCCGGGCCGCCGCCCACGCGGTGACCGAGCTGGTGCAGCGCCCGTTCGAGGGCCTGGCGGGCGAGGGCGACTGGGTGGCGCTGCGCGAGCTGGTGCCGGCCGCCACGGTCGAGCTGTCCCTGAAGGGCGGCCTCCCCGAAGGCGTCCCGTCGGTCACGCTGGCCACGGTCCTGCCGATGGCCTGGCCGGCGCTGCGCCGTGACGACGGCTCGGTGCTGCTCGGCCTGCAGAACGACACGGCGTCGGGCGACATCAGCCGCGACCTGGCCGACACCCTGCAGCGCGCGCTCACCGCCGAGCCGGGCACCCCGGTCCAGGGCCGCCGCGCGCCGGCCGAGGGGCCGCGGCTGCAGGACCTGCTCGACCCCGAAGGCACGTTCGAGCCAGTCGTGCACGAGGGCTTCGAGTTCTGGGTCCCGGACGCGGAGAACGCCACCCCGGAGGTGACCGCCTCCCTGGAGCGGGCCAACGCCGCGGCCATCCCGACCGTGAAGCTCCAGGGGGTGGACGCCGCCTACTGGTGCGAGACGCCGGAGAAGAACCACCTGCGCTGGGTCATGCCGTACGGCGAGGAGCAGCTTCTGGACGCGCTCGCGCGGCTGCACGCGGCCGGGAAGTCCGGCCTCGGCGAAGGCACCCGGCTGGTGGGCTCCTTCCGTGCCCACGGCCTGACCGTGCCGGTCTGGGACCTGCCGAGCGGGGTGTCGGCGGAGGACGTGGAGAAGCCGGCGGCCGAGTTCGCCGAGCGCCTCACCGCGGCCCTGGCCTCGGACGCACCGCTCACCGCGGACGAGCGCCGCGCGCGGGGCGGCCTGACCAACCGACAGGTGACCCTCAGCTGAGACACAGGTCCGAGACAGGGTCCGGCTGACCGGTCGTTCAGCCGGATCCGCTCTCGCCGTGCGGCCGGATCGGATCACAACTGCCGTCCGCGGCAAGTGAGTCGGTGTCCGGAAAGCCGACGAACTTCCGAGATCGAATTTGCGAACAGCCGATCTCTTGTTACCGTTCGAGTAGCCCGGTTGCTGGTGCATCCCCCGTCGCCAGCAACCGGGTCTTTCTACGCCCGCTTCCGTTCAGGGGACGCTGATGCGTGTCAACTGCCGGAAGGCGCCGTGGAGTTGCTTCCGCTTCGCAGCAGCAGCGGCCCACTCCCGGCCTCGCCCGCGAACTCCGCGACCGCGGTGTAGGCGTCCGGACCGCCCCGGCTGCGCTCCCTGGGCGTCTCACAGGTCCCCGGTTCGTCCCCCGCACCCACGGCACAGCGCATCTGCACGGTCCGATCGTCCGGACCCATGAGGCTCAGTACGGCGTCGAGGGCGCCGCCGGTGACATTGCGGTAGTAGGTCCGCGCCCAGGTCTCCTCGCCCTGCGTCAGGACGCAGGTCTGCGCCTCGATGCCGTCGGGGGAGGTGAGTTCGGGGCCGCAGCGCGCGGCGGTGGCCAGACCGAGGCCGAGGAGGGGGGCGCGACTGGGTGCGGCGGACGGCATCTTGGCGTCGTCGCGCGCGGCGGTGCGCGCCGGCTCACGCGCCGCCTCGTCCCCCACCTGCCCCGCGGACGCCACGGCCAGCGGCAGCGCGACCGCGCATGCCACGACGCCCGAGAGGGCGAGGAGACGAAGGTTCATGAAAGGGGACGATAACGACCAGGCGCACACGGCTGGTTCCGTGCGCGCCCGACACCCTTACAACTCGGGCGCGCTCACACCCGTACGAGTGAGGGCGTCGACGACCGCGTCGACCACGGCCTCCACGTCGGGCACCCACGGAGAGGCCGAGCCGGGCAGCGGGGCGCGCTCCCAGCGGATGGCGCCGTGGCCCGTCTCGGACGGGGGCAGGGCGAGGTAGCCGCCCTCGCCGTGGAACCGCAGGGAGCCGGGGACGAAGTCCTTGGCGTACAGCAGTTCGCCCAACTGTTCCATGGAGTACGGCTTGACGAGGATCGCCCAGCGATTGGGCGCGGCGACCACCGGTCCGAGGCGCATGCCCTGACGGTCCAGGGCGGTGAGCGCGCGGGCGGCCGCGAGGGCCGGCAAGGAGACCGCGCAGGGAGCCGCGCCACCCGTGGCCAGGACGATCGGCGCGGCGGGGCGGTTGGCCCACCACCAGCGCACCATGCGCTCGTCGGTGGTGGCCGCGAGGAGGCCGGGATCGAAGGGGTGCGCCCCGGGCACCGTGCACTCGGGGTCGGGACAGGAGCAGCGGGCCCGGCCCTGTGGGTCCGGCGCCGCGCCCGGGAGTACGGGCCACTGCCATTCCGTCGCGAAGGTCAGGGCCGCGCTGATCAACTCAGGCCCCCCGTCGTTCCGCTTGGACAGGAGCCTGCGTGCCTTTCCGAGGATCTCGCGCATGAGCGCTCGTTCCTTTCCGTTGCACCGCTGGCAACACCGTGGGCCACATCACACCATGTGTCGATCACTGCACTGTGCGTACCTGTTGGCGCATCACACCCTTGTCCGAGACAAGGGGAACCCCTATGGGCCGAACGTCGGCTGCGTCCGCGGCAGCCGGGCCCACACTGCATCTATCAAAAGCATGGGCGTGGCGTGGGGGTGGCGAAGTCTGGCGTTTTGCCGTCCCGCGTATTTCTCTTCGCCTCCGCCACGGGAGGATGGGGCTCGGTCGTCGGTGGCTAAGACGCCCGGGTCCGTCACCAGGTTCCGGGTGGTTGTCAACCACCCCTGGCCTTCTCCGAGTACGTACCCATCACGACCGCTGTGACGCTCTGTGGAGCAAGGCCAGTCGACCGCAATAAGGCGTTACCTGAGTCAGTTTCAAGCCAACTTGGCATTTCGGCAAGGGGTACCCCGGTGACCCACGGACACCAGGAATCCCGGCAGGACAATGCTGGACATCCCCTCACGAGTGCGTGTACATGTGGAGACACTGCTAGCGGCGCAGAATGACATGGGGGTTTGCGATGCTTTTGAGCAATACGCACCGGTCGGAAAGCCGGACGCCATGAACGCCCCTCACCCTCCGAAAGTGGCTGGAATCGATTCAACGGTTCCCTCGCCCGCACACACTGTCGCGCCCGCGCCCGTAGCCCCGGACACCTCACCGGCCTCTCCGCCGGGCGCTCCCGGGGCCCTGCTCCAGGACCGGCTCGCAGGCTGGGTCTCCGACCTCACGACCCTCCACGAGCTCACCGAGCGGCTGGCCCGCACGGATTCCCTCGCGGAGGCCCTGACCGAACTGCTGCGCGCCGGAGCCGCCCTGGTGGGCGCCCGGCGCGGTCTCGTCGTCCTGGAACCCGGCGACGGCCTGGGTCCCGACACCACCATCGGCCTCGGCCTGGCCCGCGCCGACCTCGGCCACATCGAGACCGTGCCGCGCAGCGCCATGTCCTACGGCCGCATCCTCGACGGACTCCCCGACGCCGACGGCGAGATCGCCGAGCCCGACCTGTTCGCCGGGGAGGGCCTCGACCCCCGCCACCGCGAGGTGGCCGCCCGCCTCGGCTACGCCGCGAGCTACGCGCTGCCCCTGTCGTCCGACGCGGCGGGCCGCCTCGGCGCGGCCGTGTGGCTGTACGACGAGCCGGCCGAGCCCGGCGAGCGCCAGCGCCACCTCGTCGGCCTGTACGCCCGCTACGCCACCGAGCACCTGGCGCGCGTCGTCGAGGTCGAGCGCACGCGCGCGTGCATGACGACGATGGCCGAGGAGCTGCTGCCGTCCCGGCTCCCCCGCGTCGCCGGCGTCCAGCTCGCCGCCCGGCACCGCACCGGCCCGCGCGGCGGCGGCGACTGGTACGACGCGCTGCCGTTGCCGGATGCCGCACTCGGCCTCGCGGTCGGCTCGGTGACCGGCTCGGGCCCCAGCGCGGTCGCCGCGATGGGCCGGCTCAGAGCGTCCCTGCGGGCGTACGCCGTCATGGAGGGCGAGGACCCGGTCGCGGTCCTGTCCGACCTGGAGCTGCTGCTGCGCCTGACCGAGCCCGCCCGCTCGGCCACCGCCCTGTTCGCCTACTGCGAGCCCGCGCTGCGCAAGATCACCCTGGCCGGCGCCGGGCACTGCCCGCCGCTGCTGGTCGGTGAGCGGCGCACGGATTTCGTGGAGACGTCCGTGTCGGCGCCGCTCGGCATGCTCGCCTGCTGGGAGGCGCCCAGCGTGGAGCTGGCGGCCGAACCCGGAGAGACGGTTCTGCTCTACACCGACGGGCTGCTGCACCGTACCGGCGACGCCACGGACCGCGCCTTCGCGCGGCTGCACGCGGCCGCCGCCGGCGTACCCAAGGCGCTGCGGCACGATCCGGACGCGATCGCCGACCACGTGCTGCGCACGGTGCTGCCCGACGGGCTGGACGCGGCGGACTCCGACGAGGACGTCGTACTGCTCGCCGCCCGTTTCGAGTAGCTCCGCGTGTAACGCCGGGCAGCGGCGTGTAACAGGTCTTCCGGCCCTGGGCCCCCTTCCGTACGACCGTACGATGGAGGGGGTCCAGTGCCGTATCGAGGAGGATGACCGTGGCCGACGAGCTCACACCGGAGACCCCGGAAGCTGAGTCTGAAGAGCCCATCAAGCAGCGGAAGAACGGCCTGTACCCGGGCGTCTCCGACGAGCTCGCCGAGAACATGAAGTCCGGCTGGGCCGACACCGAGCTGCACGACCTGGAGCCGATCGCCCAGGCCGCCGAGACCGCGGCCCGCCGTGCGGCGCTCTCCGCCCGTTTCCCGGGCGAGCGGCTGGTGATCCCCGCGGGCAACCTGAAGACCCGCTCCAACGACACCGAGTACGCCTTCCGGGCCTCCGTGGAGTACGCCTACCTCACCGGCAACCAGACCGAGGACGGCGTCCTCGTCCTGGAGCCGGTCGCCGACGGCCACAAGGCGACGATCTACCTCCTGCCGCGCTCCGACCGCGACAACGGCGAGTTCTGGCTCTCCGGCCACGGCGAGCTGTGGGTGGGCCGCCGGCACTCCCTCACCGAGGCGGAGAAGCTGTACGGCATCCCCGCCTCCGACGTCCGCGAGCTCGCCGACGCGCTGCGCGAGGCGACCGGCCCGGTCCGCGTCGTCCGCGGCTACGACGCCGGCATCGAGGCCGCGCTGACCGACAAGGTCACCGCCGAGCGCGACGAGGAGCTGCGGGTCTTCCTCTCCGAGGCGCGGCTGGTCAAGGACGAGTTCGAGATCGGCGAGCTGCAGAAGGCCGTCGACTCCACGGTCCGCGGCTTCGAGGACGTCGTGAAGGTCCTCGACAAGGCCGAGGCCACCTCCGAGCGCTACATCGAGGGCACGTTCTTCCTCCGCGCGCGGGTCGAGGGCAACGACATCGGCTACGGCTCCATCTGCGCCGCCGGTCCGCACGCCTGCACGCTGCACTGGGTGCGCAACGACGGGCCGGTGCGCTCCGGTGACCTGCTGCTGCTGGACGCGGGCGTCGAGACGCACACGTACTACACCGCCGACGTCACGCGCACGCTGCCGATCAACGGCCGCTACAGCGAGATCCAGAAGAAGATCTACGACGCCGTGTACGACGCCCAGGAGGCCGGTATCGCGGCCGTGAAGCCGGGCGCCAAGTACCGGGACTTCCACGACGCCGCGCAGCGGGTGCTGACCGAGCGGCTCGTCGAGTGGGGGCTTGTCGAGGGGCCCGTGGAGCGGGTGCTGGAGCTCGGGCTCCAGCGGCGCTGGACGCTGCACGGGACCGGGCACATGCTCGGCATGGACGTCCACGACTGCGCTGCCGCGCGGGTGGAGACGTATGTCGATGGTGTCCTTGAGCCCGGAATGGTGCTGACCGTCGAGCCCGGGCTGTACTTCCAGGCCGACGATCTGACCGTGCCCGAGGAGTACCGGGGCATCGGTGTGCGGATCGAGGACGACATTCTGGTGACCGCTGACGGCAACCGGAACATGTCGGACGGCCTGCCCCGGCGGTCGGACGAGGTCGAGAGCTGGATGGCTTCGCTGAAGGGCTGAGGTTGTTCCGAAGGCCGGGTACCTGTGGGGTGCCCGGCCTTTCGTTGTGGTCTGCGGGTGTGTGGGGGCTTGTCGCGCAGTTCCCCGCGCCCCTGGAGGGGGTTTCAGTGGACCTGCATATTGAGTTGATCGCTGCTGAAGGGCGGCGCTCTGGGCTGGAGCGGGCCCTTCGTGATGCCGTGCGGGACGGGAGGCTGGCGCCTGGGGCCCGGTTGCCTGCCACTCGGCGGCTCGCCGAGGAGCTCGGGGTCTCCCGGGGGACCGTCAAAGCGGCCTACGACCAGCTTGTCGCCGAGGGGTATCTGACCGCTCGGCAGGGGGCTGGGACTCAGGTGGCGTCTCTTCCCGTCAGCGATGCCGAGGCTGCTCCCGTCCCCTCACGCGCGCGTGCTCCCCGTTTCGATCTGCGGCCCGGGAGCCCGGACGTCGGGGCGTTTCCCGCGGCCGCCTGGTTGCGGGCGTTGCGGCGGGCCATCGCCACCGCGCCCTCACTGGCGTACGACTACGGCGACCCACGCGGGCGGATCGAGCTGCGGACCGCGTTGTCGGGGTATCTGGGCCGGGCGCGCGGGGTCGTCGCGCCGCCCGAGCGGATCGTCATCACCTCGGGGTACGTCCAGGGCCTCGCGCTGCTCACGCGCGTGCTCGACGGGGGCAAGATCGCCATGGAGGACCCTGGGCTGGCCTTCCACCGGGAGGTGGTGCGCCGGGGCGGTGGACGGGTCGTGCCGGTGCGGGTGGACGAGCAGGGTGCCTGTGCGGGGGAGCTGGGAGATGCCCGGGCGGTCGTGCTGACGCCCGCGCATCAGTATCCGACCGGCGTGACGCTCCATCCCGCACGGCGGCGGGCGGTCACCGACTGGGCACGCGCGCGTGGCGGGCTGATCGTGGAGGACGACTACGACGGGGAGTTCCGGTACGACCGGCAGCCCGTCGGGGCGCTCCAGGGGATGGCTCCGGGGCAGGTGGTGTATCTGGGCACCGCGTCGAAGACCCTGGGGCCCGCCCTGCGGCTCGGCTGGATGGTGCTGCCGCCGCACCTGGTCGACGCGGTCGCCGACGCCAAGCTGCACAGCGATCACCACACCGAGACCATCGGCCAGTTGGCGCTCGCCGAGCTCATCGACAGTCATGCCTACGACCGTCACGTGCGTGCCTGCCGGCTGCGGTACCGGCGGCGCCGGGACCAGCTGCTGCACCGGCTCGGGGCACGGCGGGCGGTGCGCGGGATCGCGGCCGGGCTGCACGCGCTGGTGGAGGTCGCCGACGAGAAGGAGGCCCTGGCGCGGGCGGAGGCGGCGGGGGTCGCGGTGGGGCGGCTGGGCGATCACTGGCACACGCCGGACGCCGGGGAAGGGCGGACGCAGGGTCTGGTCGTCGGGTACGGAACGCCTCGGGAGCGGGTCTACCCGGAGGCCCTGGAGGCGTTGGGGAGGGCCCTCGACGGATTGGGCCACTGAGAAGGGCGGCAATTGGGTCTGTCTGTCGGTCCAGTCGGCTTCTATCGTCGGTCACATGACGAACTCACTCGTCCCGCCCAGGGGGCCGCAACGCGTCCTCGCCGTCGCCCAGTTGACCAACGCCGTCGGTGACGGCGCCTTCCTCGTGACCTCGGCGCTCTACTTCACGTACGTCGTCGGACTCGCCCCCGCGCGCGTGGGGCTCGGGCTGACCCTCGCGTGGGCCCTCGGGGCGGTGGCGGGCGTGCCGCTGGGGCGGCTCGCGGACCGGCGCGGGGCGCGCGGGACGGCGGCGCTGCTGGCGGTGGTGGCGGGGCTCGCGATCGCGGCGTTCCTGTTCGTGCGCGGGTTCGTGCCGTTCGTCATGGCCGCGTGCGTCTACGCCGCCGCGCAGTCGGGGCTGGCGGCGGCCCGGCAGACGCTGCTGGCGGGGCTGGTGCCCGCCGGGGAGCGGACCGGGCTGCTGGCGCATCTGCAGTCAGCTTTCAACGCCGGTCTGGCGGTGGGGGCCGGGCTGGGCGGGTTGGCGCTGCAGGCGGGGACACGGGGGGCGTATCTCGGGGTGTTCGCGCTGGACGTGGTGAGCTTCGCGGTGTGTGCGGGGGTGCTGCTGCGGCTGCCTGCGGTGGCGCCCGTCGCCGCCGAGCGGAAACGGCCCGGCGGCCTCCCTGTCCTGCGCGACCGGCGCTATGTCGCCGTCACGCTCCTCAACACCGTTCTGCTACTGCGGATGCCGCTGCTCAGCCTCGCGCTGCCGCTGTGGATCGCCGAGCGGACCGACGCACCGGCGTGGCTGGTCTCCGCGCTGTTCGTGCTCAACACCGGGGCCGTGATGCTGTTCCAGGTGCGGATGGCACGCGGGGTCACGGGGCTCGCGTCGGCCACGCGCGCGGTGCGGCGGTCGGGGTGGGTGATGCTGGCGGCGTGCGCGGTGTTCGCGCTCTCGGCGGGCGGGTCGGCGTGGTGGGCCGCCGGGGCGCTGGTCGTCGGGGCGGTGCTCCAGGTCGTCGCGGAGATGGGGCAGTCGGCAGGGTCCTGGCAGCTCTCCTTCGACCTGGCGCCGGCCGACCGGGTCGGCGAGTACCAGGGCTTCTTCGGCACCGGGGTGACGGTGGCGCGGACACTGGGGCCGCTCGTGCTGACCACGCTGCTGCTCGGGTGGGGTACGGCGGGCTGGCTGCTGCTGGGAGGGGCGACGCTCGTGGCGTCGTACGCCATGGGGCCGGTGGCGCGCCGCCGGGGCACCGTCGCCCGGCCGGAGGTCAGGCCACAGCCGGTGCTCGCGAACTGACCACGGTCGGCAGCGAGTCCAGGAACAGTGCCCCCGCCAGCAGCCCCGCGCTGCCGCGGGGGCTCCACGCGCGTGTGCGCAGGTCCTCGTCGAAGGCGGCGAGGGCCGTGGCGCCCGCCGTCGTGGACGTGCCGCCCGCTTCCAGGACCTCGCGGGCGCCCGCCTGGACGTGGCGCAGGCCCAGCGGGCCCGCGGTGTAGAGGAGTTCGGTGTCCTGGAGGGTGGACATCACGGTGAGCAGGGCGTCCAGCCGGGCCTGCGCCTCCGTGGCGCCGGCCTTGCGGGCGGCGGCGATCGCGTCCAACGCCCGCCGTACGTGCGGGAATCCGGCCCGCGCCTCACCGCGCGCCCCGGCGGCCCCGTACTTCGCCGACACCGACGAGCCGCGCGACGGCCGCCGCGGGGCCCGCTTGTCGGGGTGCCGGGCGATCCGTTTGGCGGTCGCGGCGACCTCCCAGCCCGTGGTCCCCGGGTTCAGGGCGGCCGCGGCCACCAGCAGGCCCAGCGCCCACAGGGCACCCCGGTGGCCGCCGCCCGCGAGGCCCACCGAGTGCTCGGTGCAGCGGCCGATCGCGCCGAGTTCCGTACGGAGCCCGGGAGTCGGCTCGCCGGTGCGGCGGGCGGCGGCGGCCATGGCCGCGAGGCCGGGCACGAGCGCCTTCGCCGACCAGCGCAGGGCGCTGTGGTCCACGCGCGTGGCGCGGGCGTCCAGGTCGCGCGGGTCGGGCAGTCCCGGCTTGGGGGCCAGGGCCAGTTGCCCGGTCAGCGCGGTCACGGCGGCCTGCGCCAGCGCTTCGTCCTCGCGGCTGCTCATGGCCGTACCTTACGAGGACGCCGAGGCGGTGGCAGTGGCGCTTTCGGACGGAGCGTCGGACGGCGGCTCGCCGGTCGGCCCGCCGCTCGGGGGCGTACCGCCGTCACCGCCGCCGCTGCCCGCGCCGGTGTTCTCGGCGTCGGGGTCGATGCCGAGGGTGAGGAAGCCCTTGTAGCCCTTGGACGGGTCGGCCTTCTTGACCGCCTTGAGGGTGAGCAGGCCGCTGGAGGCGCCGCCGCCGTCGTACACCATGTCGTTGTCCAGGGTGGTGTAGCTGCCGGAGTGCCGGGAGTAGGGCTCCAGGGTGAAGATCTCCTGGGCGATGTCGTCGTCGAAGAAGAACTGGCCGGTGTAGTTGACCTTGCCGCCCTCGTAGGTGCCGTCCTCCTTCTCGCCGCCGGTGTGGACCTTGACGTGGATGTGGCAGGTGCGCGGGGTGTACCAACCCGGGAAGATCGTCTCGAACTTGACGACCCCGTTGGCGTTGGCGATCTGGTAACCGCGCAGGTAGGTGGCGTCGTTGGCGGTGGAGCCGTCCTCGCTCTCGGCGGGGGCCGAACCGCCGGGGTTGGCGGTGGTGTAGCCGGAGTAGTAGCCCCAGGCGTCGCAGTGCCAGATCTCCACGGCCGCGCCGGGGACCGGGGTGCAGCCGTCGGTGGCGTCGACGACCGTCAGGCGCAGGGTGAGCGGGACGCCGCTCTTGCCCTCGGTGATGTCCTTCCTGACCAGGGCGCCGTCCAGGTAGTACGGGCCTTCGGTGACGCTCGTCATGAGCGTCATGCACGCGCTCTCGGAGCTGGTGGTGGAAGCCGTGGCGGTGGTCTCGGCGGTGGTGCCGGTGTCGGCGAAGGCCGACTGGTAGCCGGCGACGGCGAGGCCGCCCGCGGCGACCGTGCCGCCGGTCACGGCGAGGGCGCGGCGCCGGGTGATCGTCTTGTCCCTGTGGTTTCCCGTCATGATCGGGAAGTTAGGGACGCTGTCCGTCAGGGGAATCGGAGGAGGCTGAGAGCCGCCTGTGAATGCCGAGAAAGCTGAAATCCCGTCTCTTCAGGGGGCTTTCGTCACAGCTGCGGGTCGTCGTCGTGCAGGATCTTCTGGAACATCCGGTGGTCCCGCCACTCGCCGTCGATGTGCAGATAGCGCGGCGCCAGGCCGATCGGATCGAAGCCGCTCTTCTCCAGCACGCGTTGCGAACCGGCGTTGTCCACGACCGTGGTGGCCTCGATGCGGTGCAGTCCGACCGTCTCCCGCGCGGCCCGGCTCACCCGCTCCACGGCGGCCGTCGCCAGGCCCCGGCCCTGCTGGTCGGCGGCGATCCAGTAGCCGAGGTAGGCGCTGCGGAACGGCCCCAGGATGATGCCGGTCAGGGTGATCGCGCCCACGATCCGCCCCTCGGCCTCCAGGTGCCACGGCACGAGCCGGCCCTCCGCGAACTGCCGGAGCCGCTCGTCCAGACGTATCCGCTGGCCAGCGACCGTGAAGAAGTCCTCGGGGCGGCGCGGCTCCCACGGCTCGAGATGCTTGCGGTTGGCGACGTAGGCGGCGCACAGCGCCTCTGCGTCACCGGGCGCGGCGGGACGCAGGACCACACCACCGGGCAGCTCTTCGGACTCGATCTCCATGCCGCGACCCTAACCGCGGCCACTGACAACGGCAGTTGGGTTGTGCGCAGAGCGCTGGAGAGCCTAGACCGCCATGAGCGGAGCGTCCTTCTTCCACTTGAGGATCTTGTCGAAGCTGACCACCGCACCGCCCCGGCCCGGCGTGTTGCCGATGTGGACGTGGTCGGCGAGTTCCTGGATCAGACACAGGCCGCGGCCGTGCTCCGCCTCGCTGGGCGCGCGGCGGACGGCCGGTGCGGAGCGGACGAACCCGGGTCCGGAGTCGGCGACCTCGATCCGGCACTTCTCGCCGTCCAGGTACGCGGTGACGCGGTACGCCTCCGAGGTGCCGCCCTGCCCGGTGTCCCCGCCGTGCTCGACGGCGTTGGCGCAGGCCTCGCTGAGGGCGACGGAGAGGTCGTAGCAGACGTCGGGGTCGACGCCCGCGGTCTCCATGGTGCCGAGCAGCAGGCGCCGGGCGAGCGGAACGCTCGCAGCCTCGCGCCGCAGATGGAGTGACCACCAGATGCTCATGCTCCAGCCTCCCGGCCGCGGCTCGACATACCGTTACGTATTGCCGCCCGTGCCCGTGTGTAAGCACACTGTCGACGTGACGCCGCCCATATGGGGGATGCGTAGGGGGCGTCGGATGGGGTATGTGGGGCCGTTCGCAGCAGAAGGTGACCTTCCGGTCGTACGACCCGTACGTCATCTTGTGGACCTGCCGTATGGCGGCCGTAAGGCCAGTGCGATGATGAGCCCGCCATGACTGCCCCCCACCCACGCACGGCGCGCACCGGAACCGGCCTCCGGGTCCTGCGGGCCGCGGTGTTCGCCGCGGTCTGCGTCGTGCTGGCCGCGGGCGGGCACGCGCTCGCCTCCTGCGCCACGGTTCCGCTGTGGACCCTCGGCGCGGGATTCCTCGGGGCGGCCGTGGTGGCCGCGCCGCTCGCCGGGCGGGTGCGGTCGCTGCCGAGCATCGCGGCGCTGCTCACGGCCGGACAGGTCGTGCTGCACACGCTGTTCGGACTGGGGCAGCACACCGTCGCGGCCAAGCCGTCGATGGCCTCCATGTCCGACGCCTCACTCGTGGAGCAGGCCGCGCGCCTGGTCTGCGGGACCACCGCGGCGGCGATCAGCCCGGCCCAGGCGGCCCGCCTCCTCACCGAGGCCCGCCTCTACCCGGGCCCGCACATGCACGCGTCCATGGACATGTCCGCGGACTCCATGTCCGGCGGTTCCTCCGTCTCGCTGCTGCCCTCCCTGCCGATGCTGCTCGGTCACGTCCTCGCGGCCCTGGCCGCCGGCTGGCTGCTGCGCCACGGCGACCTGGCCCTGCTGCGGCTGGCCGAACTGTCGGCGCACGGCGTCGCCGAGGGGGCGCTCGTACGGTCCCTGCGCGGGGCGCTCGCCCTGGTCCGCGCCCTGCGTGCCGGGCTCCCCGGCGCACCCCTGACCGGCCCGGCGCTGCCGCGCACCGCGCTGCTCGCGCCGGCGGAACCCCGTACCACCGCACTCCAGCACACGGTGATCAGGCGCGGCCCGCCGGCCGCCGAGGTTCTCGTCCTCGCCGCCTGACACGACGCGCGCCACTTCCCGGGAAGGGGAGGCCGCCGTCGTGCGGCCCACGCACGCGTGCCCGGGTCCGACACCCGTCGGCACCTCCACGCGCGCGTACCCCTCTTCATCACCGGAATCACCTCTCGAAGTGGAGTGCCCCTTTTCATGAAGACCTCTCGTATCGCCGCCGTCGGCGCCCTCACCGCCTCGGCCGTCGTCGTCCTGTCCTCCCCCGCGTTCGCGCACGTCAGCGTGCAGCCCGAGGGCACCGCGGCGAAGGGCGGCTACGCGGTCGTCGACTTCAAGGTGCCGAACGAGCGCGACAAGGCCTCGACCACCAAGCTGGAGGTCACCTTCCCGACCGACCACCCGCTCGCCTCCGCGATGCCGGAGCCGATCGACGGCTGGGACGTCAAGGTCACCAAGGCCACGCTCGACAAGCCCATCGAGATGCACGGCGAGAAGATCGACCAGGCCGTCTCCAAGATCACCTGGACCGCCACCGGCAAGGGCATCGAGCCCGGCTTCTTCCAGAAGTTCCCGGTCTCCGTGGGCGCCCTCCCCGAGGACGCGGACGAACTGACCTTCAAGGCGATCCAGACGTACTCCAACAAAGAGGTCGTCCGCTGGATCGAGGTCCAGCAGGACGGCCAGGAGGAGCCGGAGAACCCGGCGCCCGTGCTGACGCTGTCCGAGGCCACCGAGGACGGCCACTCGCACGGCTCGGCGGACGCCGAGAAGGCCTCCGACGACTCCAAGGCGGCCGAGAACACCGCCGCCGAGACCGCCGCCCCCGCCGACAGCAGTGACACCACCGCCCGGGTGCTCGGTGTCGTCGGCATCGTCGTCGGCGCCCTGGGCGTCGCCTACGGCGTGCTCGCCGGGCGCCGGCGCACGGGCGCCGACGCCTGAGTCCGACCGTCCGCGCGCTGCACCGGGGGCGGTACGGCCGCCCGTACCGCCCCCGGTGCACGCCGGAGCCATCACATCTGGGACATTTCTCTATGCGCAAGAAGACGTTCGCCGCGGCCGCCCTGCTCGCCGCCGCCTCCCTGACCCTGACCGCCTGCGGCAGCGGTGACGACACCGGTTCGCCCGTCTCCGTGGTCTCCGAGGACTCCGCCAACACCAAGGCCGCCATCGTCCTCGACAAGCCGTTCGAAAAGCCGGACCTCGTCCTCACGGACACCAACGGCAAGAAGTACGACCTGCGCGAGCAGACCGAGGGCCGGCCGACGCTGATCTACTTCGGCTACACCAACTGCCCCGACGTCTGCCCGACGACCATGAGCAACATCGCCGTGGCCAAGAGCAAGCTGCCCAAGGCCCAGCAGGACGAACTGCGGGTCGTCTTCGTCACCACCGACCCCGACCGGGACACCCCCAAGGCACTCGGCAAGTGGCTCAAGGGCATCGACCCCCAGGTCGTCGGCCTCACCGGCGACTTCGCCACCATCCAGGCCGGCGCCCGCACCCTCGGCATCACCATCGAGGCACCGCACAAGGACAAGAACGGCAAGATCGTCTCGACGCACGGCACCCAGGTCGTCGCCTTCTCCCCGAAGACCGACGGCGGATACGTCCTCTACACCGAGGAAGCCACCGTCGACGACTACATCAAGGACCTCCCCAAGCTCGTCAAGGGAGAGACCCCGTGAGGCGCACCGCCGCCCTCCTCGGCGCCACCCTGACCGGGACCCTGCTGCTCGCGGGCTGCGGCTCCTCCGACGACGACGCGGCCGACCTGTCCGTCTCCGGCGCCTACATGCCGCAGCCGGTCTCCGACTCGATGGCCGCCGGCTTCCTGACCGTCACCAACAAGGGCGGCACGAAGGACGAGCTGACCTCCGTGACCAGCGACCTCGGCGAGGTCACCATGCACGAGACCGTCGACGCCGCCATGCAGGAGACGAAGCGCCTCGACGTCCCCGCACACGGTCAACTCGTGTTCAAAAGCGGCGGCACCCATCTCATGTTCGAGAAGCTGAAGCACCAGCCGAAGCAGGGCCAGACCGTCTCCGTCGAACTGCACTTCGCCGACTCCGACCCGGTCACCGTCGAGATGCCGGTGAAGTCCGCGACGTACACCCCCAAGACCGGTCACTGAGGGAGGGACCCACCTTGACGCAGACCATCGCCCCCCGCGTAAGGGTCCTGGTGCTGCTGCTCCTCGCGGCCACCGGACTGCTCCTCGCCGGTGCCGGGCCGGCCTCCGCGCACGCCGCGCTGACCGGCAGCGACCCCCAGCAGGGGACGGTGGTCGACAAGGCCCCGGACCAGATCTCGCTCACCTTCTCCGAGAAGGTCGCGATGTCCGACGGCTCCCTGCGGGTCCTCGACCCCAAGGGCAAGCGCGTCGACCAGGGCAAGGCGTCCAACATCAGCGGCACCACCTACGCCGTCCAGCTGCACGGCGGCCTGCCCGACGGCACGTACACCGTCACCTACCAGGTCGTCTCCGAGGACAGCCACCCCGTCGCCGGGGCCTACACCTTCTCCATCGGCGCCCCCTCGCAGACCAGCGTCTCGGTCGCCGACCAGACCGTCGGCGGCGGAGTCGTCGGCTGGCTCTACGGCTTCGGCCGCTACGTCTCCTACGCCGGCTTCGCCGTCATGATCGGCGGCGCCGCCTTCGTCCTCGCCTGCTGGCAGCGCGGCTCCGGAGTACGGGCGGTCCAGCGCACCGTCGTCTCCGGATGGCTCGCGCTCACCGCGGCCACGCTCCTGCTGCTGCTCCTGCGCGGCTCCTACACCAGCACCGGGTCCGTCGGCGACGTCTTCGACCTGAGCCTGCTCGGCCAGGTGCTGCAGACCAAGACCGGCGCCGCGCTCGTCTCCCGGCTGCTGCTGCTCGCCGCGGCCGCGCTGTTCATCGCCGTGCTCTTCGGGGCGTACGACAAACGCGAGGACGAGGACAAGCGCGACCTGACCTTCGGGCTCGCCATCGGCGGCACCGTCGTCGCCGCCGGGCTCGCCGCGAGCTGGGCCATGGCCGAGCACGCCTCCACCGGCCTCCAGACGGGCATCGCGATGCCCGTCGACGTGATCCACCTGCTGGCCGTCGCGGCCTGGCTGGGCGGCCTGTGCACCCTCCTCGTGGCCCTCTACCGCGCAGACACCCTCATCGAGCGCTCCGCCGTGAGCCGCTTCTCCACCCTCGCCTTCAGCAGCGTCCTCACCCTCGTCACGACTGGCATCTACCAGTCCTGGCGACAGCTCGGCTCCTGGTCCGCCTTCACCGAGACCAGATACGGCCAGCTGCTGCTCGTCAAGATCGGACTCGTGGCACTGCTCGTCGGCATCGCGTGGATCTCGCGACGGTGGACGGCACGACTGGGCGAGGCCGGGGCGCTGGTGACCACGGACGCCGAAGAGGCCGACGACACGGAAGACACCGCCGTACGGGAGAAGGAGCACGTCGGCGCCAAGGCGGCCGGTGCCGACTCCGTACGCGCCGCCCAGCTCGCCCGGCAGCGGGCCGCCGTCGACGCCGCCCGGCGCAAGCGGCAGCGGGACGCCGACCCCGACCGGTTCGGGCTGCGCCGCTCCGTGCTCGCCGAGGCGGGCGTCGCCGTGGTCCTGCTCGCCGTCACCACCGTGCTCACCCAGACCGAGCCCGGACGCACCGAACAAGAGGCCAAGGCGGCCACGTCCTCGTCCGCCTCCTCCTCTTCCTCGTCCTCCTCCGCCGACTCGTCCGCCGCGGTCACCCTGGACATGCCCTTCGACACCGGCGGCGAGGACGGCAAGGGCGTCGTCCGGGTCGACCTCAACCCCGCGCGCGTGGGCGCCAACGAGATGCACGTCTACGTGGAACGGCCCAACGGCCGGGCCTTCGACGTCCCCGAGGTGAAGGTGTCCTTCACCCTGGAGGCCAAGAGCATCGGGCCACTGCCCGTCACCCCCGACCGCATCACCACCGGCCACTGGTCCGCCGCCGGTGTGCAGCTCCCCATGGCGGGCGACTGGAAGATCGCCGTCACCGTGCGGACCTCCGACATCGACCAGACCACCGTCTCCAAGAACGCGCAGATCGGCTGAACCACCGTGGCTGACCAGTCCCTTCCGCAGACGCGGACGCCCGAGAAGGCAGTTAATGACGGCGTTTCCGAAACTGCCCTCCCCAAGGAGGGCCTTTCGCGGCGCCGACTGCTCGGCACCGCCGGTGCCACCGGGCTCGTGCTCGGCGCGGCCGGCGGAGCCGTGGGATACGCCGCCCGGCCCGCCGAGGCCACCCCGCTGACCTCGCTCGGCGCCGAGGAGGTGATGTTTCACGGGAAACATCAGCCCGGCATCCTCCAGGGCCTCCAGGCCCGCGGCCACCTCATCGCCTTCGACTTGGCTGCGGGCGCGGGCCGCAAGGGCGCGGCCGCGCTGCTGCGCCGCTGGTCGCAGACCGCACGACGGCTGATGGCGGGCGAGGCCATGGCGAGCGACGACACGGACGTCGCCCGCGACGCCGGCCCGTCCTCGCTGACGATCACCTTCGGCTTCGGACACAGCTTCTTCGCCCGGACCGGCCTGGAGAAGCAGCGGCCCATCGCCCTCGATCCCCTGCCCGCCTTCTCCTCCGACCGGCTCGACAAGGCACGCAGCAACGGCGACCTGTGGGTGCAGATCGGCGCCGACGACGCCCTGGTCGCCTTCCACGCCCTGCGCGCGATCCAGAAGGACGCGAGCGGCGCGGCGAAGGTCCGCTGGCAGATGAACGGCTTCAACCGCTCGCCGGGCGCCACCGCCCGCCCCATGACCGCCCGCAACCTGATGGGCCAGATCGACGGCACCCGCAATCCGAAGCCGACGGAATCCGACTTCGACCGGCGGATCTTCGTCCCCTCCTCCGGAGACCCCGCGTGGATGGCGAACGGCTCCTACGCCGTCGTACGCCGCATCCGCATGCTCCTCGACGACTGGGAGCAGCTCACGGTCAACGCGCAGGAGCAGGTCATCGGGCGCCGCAAGGCGGACGGGGCGCCGCTCACCGGGGGGTCCGAGACGACCCCGATGGACCTGGAGAAGACCGACGCCAAGGGTGATCTGGTGGTCCCCCTCAACGCCCACGCCCGCATCACCCGGCCCGACCAGAACGGAGGCGCGGCGATGCTCCGCCGCCCCTGGTCCTTCCACGACGGCATCGACACGGACGGCGTCCCGGACGCGGGCCTCCTCTTCGTCTGCTGGCAGGCCGACCCGCTGCGCGGCTTCGTCCCCGTCCAGCGCAAGCTCGACCGCGGGGACGCGCTGTCGCGGTACATCCGCCACGAGTCCAGCGGGCTGTTCGCGGTGCCGGGCGGGGCGGCGGAAGGGGAGTACGTGGGGCAGGGACTGCTGGAGGGCTGAGCGCGCACGAGCGGTCGCAGCGGCGTCCGGTCACGCCGGTTCACTCGGCGGTGGGACTGCCCCGGGACGAGTGTCCGGCGTTGCGCAAGGGCCTGTCCGGCGGATCAGGTCGCGGGAAAGTGACGGGACCTCGTCGGGGGCACGTGAGCGGGGTTTGGTGCGTCGAGCTGCAAGGCGGAGGAGGGCGGCGACGCGATGGGGGTCCCCCCGCTCGAGCGAAGTCGAGAGTGGGGGAGTCGGCAACCGACGACAACGCCGCAGATCGGCGTGCCAAACCCCGCGTCTGCGGCATGATCCGCCGGACAGGCCCTTGGCCCATTAGGGTGAGGTCATGCCAGCCAGCTATGCGTACCTCGGTCCCGAGGGCACCTTCACCGAAGCCGCCCTGCGCACGCTTCCGGAGGCGGCCACGCGGGAGCTGATCCCGTACGTGTCCGTGCAGTCCGCCCTGGACGCGGTGCGCGGCGGCGAGGCCGAGGCCGCGTTCGTGCCGATCGAGAACTCCGTCGAGGGCGGCATCACCACCACCCTCGACGAGCTGGTCGCGGGCGCGCCGCTGATGATCTACCGCGAGGTGCTGCTGTCGATCACCTTCGCGCTGCTGGTCCGGCCTGGTACGAAACTCTCGGAGATCAAGACCGTCTCCGCGCACCCGGCCGCCCAGCCGCAGGTCCGCAACTGGCTGAAGAAGAACCTCCCGGACGCCCACTGGGAGTCCGCCGCCTCCAACGCCGACGCCGCGCGACTGGTCCAGGAGGGGCAGTACGACGCCGCCTTCGCCGGAGAGTTCGCCGCCGCCCTGTACGGGCTGGAGGCCCTGGAGACCGGCATCCACGACGCGGAGAACGCGCAGACCCGGTTCGTCCTGGTCGGCCGCCCCGCCCGGCCCGCCGCACCGACCGGAGCCGACAAGACCTCCGTCGTGCTGTGGCAGCGCGACGACCACCCCGGTGGCCTGCGCGACCTGCTCGGCGAGTTCGCCACCCGCGGCATCAACCTGATGCTGCTCCAGTCCCGGCCCACCGGCGCCGGCATCGGCAACTACTGCTTCTGCATCGACGCAGAAGGCCACATCTCCGACCGCCGGGTCGCCGAGGCCCTGATGGGGCTGAAGCGGATCTGCCTGGAGGTGCGGTTCCTCGGTTCGTACCCGCGTGCGGACGCGACCGAGGCCGAGGCGCGGCCGCCGCTGCGCGGGACGTCGGACGACGAGTTCGTGGCGGCGTCGGACTGGGTGGCGCGCTGCCAGGACGGACGCTTCTAGCGCGCCGAGCCGCGTTACCGGACCGTTTCCCGTGCGTTCGGGGAGCGTTTCCGTCCATCCCTACCTGCATATTTTCGTTATCCACAGGAGTTATCCACAGGCCGCCATCTCGACCTGGGGACAAGTCGACATGGAAGCGCCACCTAGTCGACAAATCGTCCTACAGTGCCCAACTTCGTCCACAGCCCCACAGGTCACTCTTCGTCCACCCGTTTCCCTTGATCAATCCTTTGGGGCGACCCATTTACACCCGAAAGTGGGCGTGAAGAGCGTTTGGATCGGGAATTCTCAGCACGCGGGATCCGATCGGGAATGATCAATTCCGAAGTCCACAGATCTTTCGCACAGCCTGTGGATAACTCTGAGGCGCTGTGGATTCCTGTGGACGAAGCGGCCCCCAAGTCCCGCTCCCCGCAAGGGAATCGAGTCAACCCGCCGTTAACCTCTTGCTTCGTTCCAGGGAGTGAGACGCCTTTTATTGACACGCTCCCCTACACAGGGCATTTCCCCCATAACGGTATGCAAGGGGTCGCCGCGGAATAGTGAGTCGTGGGCGCTCACCCGGCACCGGTAGCCTTGAGCGCGTGATTGACCTTCGCCTGCTCCGTGAGGACCCCGACCGAGTGCGCGCGTCGCAGCGCGCCCGTGGAGAGGACGTCGCCCTCGTCGACTCCCTCCTGTCTGCCGACGAGCGGCGCAGGTCGTCCGGCGTCCGCTTCGACGAGCTGCGTTCCGAGCAGAAGTCGCTCGGCAAGCTCATTCCCAAGGCCTCCGGGGACGAGAAGGCCGAGCTGCTGAAGAAGGCGAGCCAGCTGGCCGCCGACGTCAAGGCGGCCGACGCCGAGCAGCACGAGGCCGACGAGGAGACCAAGCGCCTCGCCCTCCAGCTCGGCAACCTCGTCCACCCCGACGTGCCCGTCGGCGGCGAGGAAGACTTCGTCGTCCTGGAGACGCACGGCACCATCCGCGACTTCGGCGCCGAGGGCTTCGAGCCCAAGGACCACCTGGAGCTCGGCGAGGCGCTGGGCGCCATCGACGTCGAGCGCGGCGCCAAGGTCTCCGGCTCGCGCTTCTACTACCTGACCGGCGTCGGCGCCCTCCTGGAGCTCGCGCTCGTCAACGCGGCGATCGCGCAGGCCACCGAGGCCGGCTTCGTCCCGATGCTCACCCCCGCGCTGGTCCGCCCGCGCGCCATGGAGGGCACCGGCTTCCTCGGCCAGGCCGCGGAGAACGTGTACCACCTGGAGAAGGACGACTACTACCTGGTCGGCACCTCCGAGGTCCCGCTCGCCGCGTACCACATGGACGAGATCCTGGAGGCCGACCAGCTGCCGCTGCGCTACGCCGGCTTCTCGCCGTGCTTCCGCCGTGAGGCCGGCACGTACGGCAAGGACACGCGGGGCATCTTCCGCGTGCATCAGTTCGACAAGGTCGAGATGTTCTCGTACGTCGCCCCCGAGGACGCCGAGAACGAGCACAAGCGGCTCCTGGACTGGGAGAAGCAGTGGCTGACCGGCCTGGAGCTGCCCTTCCAGGTCATCGACGTCGCCTCGGGCGACCTGGGCGCCTCCGCCTCGCGCAAGTACGACTGCGAGGCGTGGATCCCGACCCAGGGCAAGTACCGCGAGCTGACCTCGGCGTCCAACTGCGACAGCTTCCAGGCGCGCCGCCTGGCCGTCCGCATGCGCGACGGCAAGAAGGTGCAGCCGCTGGCGACCCTCAACGGCACGCTGTGTGCCGTACCGCGCACGATCGTGGCCATCCTGGAGAACCACCAGCAGGCCGACGGCTCCGTCCGCGTCCCCGCGGTGCTGCGCCCGTACCTGGGCGGCCGTGAGGTGCTGGAGCCGATCTCCAAGTGAGCCACGCGCCTTCGACCTCGGCCGGGGGATTTCCCTACCGGCTGATCGCGACCGACCTCGACGGCACGCTCCTGCGCTCCGACGACTCGGTCTCGGACCGCACCCGTGCCGCGCTCGCCGCGGCCACGGCGGCCGGTGCCGCGCACATCGTGGTGACCGGCCGCGCGGTCCCCTGGACCCGGCACATCCTCGACGACCTCGGCTACGAGGGCCTCGCGGTGTGCGGGCAGGGTGCTCAGGTGTACGACGCCGGGGCGCACCGGCTGCTGACGTCCGTGACGCTGGACCGGCAGCTGGCCGGGGTGGCGCTCGCGAAGATCGAGGCGGAGGTCGGTCCGCTGTACCTGGCGGCCAGCCGCGACGGGCTGGACGGAGAGGTGCTGGTCGGGCAGGGTTACGCGCTCACCGGTGATCTGCCGACCACCCCCTTCACGGACGCGGCCGATCTGTGGTCCGCGCCGCTGAACAAGATCTACATACAGCATCCGGAGCTGTCCGACGACGAGCTGGCGGAGGCCGCTCGGCAGGCGGCGGGCGGGTTCGTGAACGTCGCGATGGCGGGCGCGGGCATCGTGGAGCTGCTGCCGCTGGGGCTGTCGAAGGCGACGGGGCTGTCGCTGGCGGCACGCCGGCTCGGTGTGAAGGCCGCGGACACGATCGCCTTCGGTGACATGCCCAACGACATTCCCATGTTCGGGTGGGCGGCTCGGGGCGTGGCGATGGCCAACGCGCACGAGGAGCTCAAGGCGGTGGCCGACGAGGTGACCTCCTCCAACGAGGAGGACGGGATCGCCGTGGTGCTGGAGCGGTTGCTCGGCTAGGGCCGGCTGCTGGGCCGGGGCCGGTCGGTGAAGCGGCTGAAGCCCGCCTGCAGGCTGTGGAAGGTGACGGTGCCGCCGCCGAGCATCTCGGCCTTGCGGCGCAGCTGCTCCGCCGCGGCCGGGCTCGGTCGGCCGTAGACGTCGATGGAGTTCATGCGGATGAGCTCGCGGAAGGCACGGAACTTCGGTCCGCCGAGCTCCATGTGGAGTTCCAGGGACGCCGGGTCGGGGTGGACTGCCACCGTGGTCATCGTGGTCCCGGACTCGTCGATGTAGAAGCGGTAGGCGATCAGTTGCGGCTCGCGGGCCTCGATGAAATCGGCGAGGTCGAGCATGCCTTCCCTGACCTCGGCGAGCTTGCCTTCTCGGATGTCCGAGCGGTCGATGTAGTAGATGGGTTCCGTGATGCCCGCCATGCCCGTTTTGTCTGTCATGGCGCCTGAACGTAATCGGGTCTTGCGGAGGATGCACGGATCGAACGTGCGCGGAGTTTCCCCCGACCTCGACTTGCTTTTAGTTGAGCACAGCGCAAGCCGGTGCCTTGCCTCTCGGCCAATCCTCCGGGTGGGCGGCCCACGCGAGAGCGACATCGCGTGCTCGAAGCGGCCGCCCCGGGCAGTTCCGGGCGGTGGACTCGACGGTGGGGTAACTACACCGGAGTCCTCCGCGGACTGCCCTGACGGGAGCTGGACGTACTGTCGTGCATGGACATCGCCCGGCTCCTCTCCCAGAACGTGGCGCCGGTGTCACTCTCCGGCGGGGACACAACCATCGTGCCTGTGCGGGGAGTTGGACGCCACTGAATTAATCGGCCGTCTGTTCGCCTACCGGCGTCGCCACCTGCGGCGCCGCCCCTTGCTGAAGAACCACCCCGCCGGCGGCTCGTCGGAGCGCCAGGGCTGCGGTTCGGGGGCTTCCTCGCGCCAGCGGGCGGCGAGCATACGGGCTCGGGCGGACGGCTCCGAGGTCTCCGCGGAACGTATGAAGTCCTCGTCCAGGACGAGCCGGTCCCAGGTGTCGTCCCCGGACCGGTCCCGTTCGTCGTGGTGCGCGTCCGCCATCCCCGTCCTCCTAGCAGTGCATCCCCGTCGATCCAGTGTGCCGAGGCAGGGGTGAAGCCCTCGTCAATAAGAGCAGCGTTCACTCCTCCCGGCGCCTACTCCTCGCCCGCCAGCGTCAGCGTCCGCAGCTTCTGCCCCGCGTACCAGGTGGCCAGCACGGTCACCGCGACCAGCAGGACCGTCGCCGTGACGATGCCGACGTCCGAGGTGACCAGGTCCCCGCCGGCGACCTTGTGGGCCACCGCCAGCGACCACTGCTGGACGCTGAGCGTGCGCGCACCCGAGACCAGGGAGCCGAACAGGGCTTCCCAGACGAGGGCGTAGACGAGGCCGAAGACGACCGCGTGCCGGGACACCGTGCCGAGCAGCAGGAAGAGGGCGGCGTAGGCGATGGAGGAGACCAGCGCGGCGACCGTGTAGGCGACGGCGATCTGCTGGCCGTTGCCGTTGAGGATGAGGCCCGCGACCAGGGTCGGCAGGGCCGAGAAGACCATGGTGACCGCGATCGCGACGATCAGCTTGGTGAAGATGATCGTGGGCCGCTTGATCGGCTTGGACAGCAGGTACACCACGGAGCCGTCGTCGATCTCCGGGCCGATCGCGCCGGTGCCGGCGATGACGCCGATGATCGGCACCATGGTGGCGAGGGCGAGGCCGCCGAGCAGGTCGGACGCGGTCTGGTCGTCGGCGCCGACCAGGGCGCGCACGATCACCGAGATCACGATCAGCAGCAGGGGCAGGGCGCCCAGGATGAGGGCCCGGCGGCGGCCGAGCAGGGCCCGGTAGGTGAGTCGGGCGACTGTGGGGTCGTACATCTTCGGACTCCTAAGCCGATGTGCCGCTACGCCGCGACCAGGTAAGAGAACACGGACTCGAGGGACTCGTCGGACGGCGAGACCGTCAGCAGCCGGATGCCGTGGTCGCGGGCGACCTTCGGCAACAGGGCCGTGAAACGGCCGAAGTCGACGGCCTGGATGAGCAACGCGCCCTCCGCCAGGTCGACTTCGATGCCGGACGTCGACGGGTCGGCGATCAGCGCGGCCGCGAGGGTGCGGTCGTCGCTGGAGCGCACCAGATAGCGGTGCGGGCGGTCGGTCATCAGGCGGCGGATCTTGCGGAAGTCGCCACTGGCCGCGTGCCGTCCCGCGACCACGACCTCGATGTGCCAGGCGAGTTGCTCGACCTCTTCGAGGATGTGGGACGAGAACAGGACCGTGCGGCCCTCGTCGCCCATGCGGCGCAGCAGGTCCATGAGCTGCATGCGCTGGCGCGGGTCCATGCCGTTGAAGGGCTCGTCGAGCAGGAGCAGCGAGGGGTCGTGGACCAGTGCGCTCGCCATCTTCACGCGCTGGCGCATGCCCTTGGAGTACGTCTGGATCTTGCGGTCCTGCGCGTATTCCATCTCGACCGTGGCCAGCGCCTTCTGGGCGGCCTTGGCGCCCAGGCCGTGCAACTCGGCGTTGGCGACGACGAATTCGCGGCCGGTGAGGAAGTCGTACATCGCCTCGCGCTCGGGGACGATGCCGATGTGTTGGTAGATGGCCTCGTTGCGCCAGGTCGGCTGCCCGTCGAGGGTGACGGTGCCGGTGGAGGGGGCGAGGAAGCCGCCCATCATGTTGATGAGGGTGGACTTTCCGGCGCTGTTGGGGCCGAGGAGGCCGGTGACGCCGGGGCCGATCGTCATGGTGACGTCGTTGACGGCGACCACGTTGCCGAACCAGCGCGAGACGTGGTCGATGGAGAGCGTGGTCACAGTCCCACCTTCTTGTAACGGCGCATCATGAGGCCGTAGCTGGCGGCGATCAGGCCGAGGACGACGAGGACGTACACCACGCCCTGGCCGGTCGAGGGGCCGTGCCCGCCGGGCAGGGAGGGGGTCGCGCCGAGGAAGGCGGACTGCACGCCGTCGATGAGCGTGACCGGCGAGAACAGGCCCATCCACGGGATGGCGGAGGTGCTGCCCTGGGTGTCGGCGATGGCCTGGAGGGTGGTGACGGCGCCGTAGGAGATGGTGAAGACGGCGATGACGGCCGCGATGCCGAAGCCGCGCCTCGGGGTGACGGCGGCGATGACCAGGCCGATGCCGGCGAACAGCAGCGAGAGCAGTGCCACGGAGACGAGTCCCTGCGCGAATCCCTTGGTCTGGTCGGTGAAGTCCAGCTTGGCCAGCAGTGCGCCCACGTAGAGGACGAGCAGGGGAGCCGCGGTCAGGATGAACATCGCCGAGGCCAGCGCCGCGTACTTGGCACGGACGTAGTCGGCGGTCTCGATGGGCCGCGAGAAGTACAGCGGCACGGTCTTGAAGCGCAGGTCGCGCGAGACGGACTGGGGGGCCTGCGAGGCGACGTACAGGCAGATCACGGACTGCATGATGATCGCGTAGCGCGTGTAGTCGACCGGCAGGTCGTTGGCCTTGGTGGCGACCGCGACGGCCACCATGATGAGCGCCGGGACGCACATCACGACGAACAGCAGCATCGGCAGCACCTTGGACTTCACCGAGCGGCCGAGGCCGTAGGCGCCGCGCAGGGACTGCGAGTACAGGGACCGGGTCGCGTAGGAGCGGCCGAGGCGGGGGCCGTCGTAGGAGCGGTAGCCGATGTTGTGGATGCGGGTCTGGTCGCCCGCGGGGGTGGCGACCGGGTGTTCAGCTGCCATGGCCGACGGCCTCCTTCCGCTGCTGTTCCTCGGTCTCCTGGTCGTCCTTGAAGACCTCCGAGATGTGGTGGCGGCGCTGTTCCATGCGGACCAGGCCGAGGCCGAGGTCGGCGACGACGTCCCGGACGACGTCGTACGTCTCCTCGCCCTGCGCGGTGAGCAGCAGGATGTGGCCGGCACCGGGCAGGCCGCTGCCCGCCTCGACGCTCACCCCGCGCGCGTGGAGCGCTTCGCGGACCGCGCGGGTGCCGTCGGGGTGCTCGTCGGTGTCGGTGACCTCGATCGCGAGGGTGGTGGTGGTCTGGGTGAAGTCGGTGGTGGAGCTGGAGCGCAGGAGCTTGCCGCCGTCGACGACGACCACGTGGTCGCAGGTGCGTTCCAGTTCGCCCAGGAGGTGGGAGGTGACCAGGACCGAGATGCCGAAGTCGGTGTGGACGCGCCGGATCAGGGCGAGCATCTCGTCGCGGCCGACCGGGTCCAGGCCGTTGGTCGGCTCGTCCAGGAAGACCAGCTGCGGGTCGTGGACGAGGGCCTGGGCGAGCTTCACGCGCTGCTTCATGCCGGTCGAGTAACCGCCGATGGGGCGGTAGCGCTCCTCGTACAGCCCGACATGGCGCAGGGTGTCCGCGGTGCGCTCGCGCGCGGCGGCGGGCGGCAGTCCTGACATGCGCGCCATGTGGACGACGAACTCGGTGGCCGAGACGTCGGGCGGCAGGCAGTCGTGCTCCGGCATGTACCCGACGCGCTCGCGGATGGCGCCGCCCTTGGTGGCGACGTCGAGGCCGAGCACCTCGGCGCGGCCCTCGGTGGCGGGGGACAGACCCAGCAGGATCTTGATCAGTGTGGACTTGCCGGCTCCGTTGGCTCCGACGAGTCCCGTCACACCGGGTCCGACGTCCACGGAGAGCCGGTCAAGCGCGGTCACCCGGGGGAACCGCTTGCTCAGGCTTTCGGTCGCGATCACAGTCACGTCTTCGACAGTAGTGACCCGCGCCACTCGGGTCGTCACACCGCAGAGCTGTCTTCGGGTCAGCCTCCAGACGTACGGGCCCGTAGGGGATGCCATGCCTGAGAGTTACGGAAGGGCCGCGCGGCGGGCTCGGCCGAGGGTTTTCCACCCGGTTCTCCACAGGCCGACCCGGCCTATTGACGCAGCCTCTAACAACTGTCACATTCGACGGTGTCAAGTTACGGGCACGTAGCGCAGTCGGCGTGGACTGGGTGGGACGGGGTGGCATGACGACGGCGGTGGCAGGCGAACGGGCGGCGGAACTGCGGGGATTCAGGAAGGTCCAGCGGCTGGCGTACGAGTGCGCCGAGGCCGTGGCGGCACGGCTGGAACCCGGAGTGACCGAGCGCGAGGCGGCGCGGATGCAGCGCGACTGGCTGCGCGAGCGCGGAGTGCGGGACTGGTTCCATCTGCCCTTCGCCTGGTTCGGCGACCGCACGGCGTTCGTGAACTTCCGCGTCCCGCTCCAGTTCTTCCCCACCGGCCGGCGTCTGGAGCCCGGGATGCCGTTCATCCTGGACATGGCCCCGGTCCACGACGGCTTCACCGCGGACATCGGCTACTCGGGCTCGCTCGGCCCGAACCCCGTGCAGGACAAGCTGATGGACGACCTGGAGGCGCACCGCGAGCTGATCCTGCGCGAGGTGCGCGAGCGGCGTCCGCTGCGGGCGATCTACGAGGACGTGGACCGCCTCATGGTCCGCCAGGGCCACGCGAACCGGCACCGCGCCTACCCCTTCGGCGTGATCGCCCACAAGGTGGACCGGGTGAAGGGACGCCGCTGGTCACCGAAGGTCTTCGGGTTCGGCACCCAGTCCCTGAAGGGCCTCGCGGCCGACGCGCTGCACGGCCACCGCGAGGGCTGGTCCCCGCTGTGGTCGCCGTACCGCTTCTCCGACCACCCGCCGCAGCCGGGTCTGTGGGCGGTCGAACCGCACCTCGGATTCCGGGGCACGGGCGCGAAGTTCGAGGAGATCCTCGTGGTCACCGACTCCAGGGACCCCGAGGAGAGCGCCTTCTGGCTGGACGACGACCTGCCGCATGTGCGGCGCTGGGCGGAGGCGAAGTGACTGGGTCGGTACTCGACGACGCGCGTGGGCGCCGGACGGAAGGGACGTGACCGGGTGGGTGCGGCGCTGGGCGGAAGGGACGTGAGCATGCTGGAGAACGCGCGGGAGCGCCGGGTACGGACCGGCGGTGTCGAGCTGTGCGTCGCCGAACTGGGGGAGCCTGGCCGGCCGACCGTGGTCCTCGTACACGGTTATCCGGACAGCAAGGAGGTGTGGGCGCAGGTCGCCGCCCGGCTCGCCGACCGCTTCCACGTCGTGCTCTACGACGTCCGGGGCCACGGCCGCTCCACGGCGCCGCGACCGCTGCGGGGCGGCTTCACCCTGGAGAAGCTGACGGACGACTTCCTGGCCGTGGTGGACGCGGTCAGCCCTGACCGTCCGGTGCACCTGGTCGGGCACGACTGGGGCTCGGTGCAGTCCTGGGAGTTCGTCACCGTGGCACGCACGGAGGGCCGTATCGCGTCCTTCACCTCGATGTCCGGGCCGTCCCTCGACCACTTCGGACACTGGATCAACACGCGCCTCAGGCGCCCCACCCCGCGCCGGGTCGGCCAACTCCTCGGCCAGGGTGCCAAGTCCTGGTACGTGTACGCGCTGCACGCGCCCGTGCTGCCCGAACTGGCCTGGCGCGGCCCGCTCGGCAAGGTGTGGCCGCGCGTCCTGGAGCGGGCCGAACGGGTCCCCGGCGACGGCTACCCCACCTCGTCCCTTCCCACGGACGCGGCCCACGGAGCCTGGCTGTACCGGGACAACGTACGGGCCCGCCTGCGCCGCCCCCGCGCGGACGCCTACGCGCACGCGCCCGTGCAGCTCATCACGCCGCTCGGCGACGCGTTCCTGTCGGAGCGGCTCTACGACGAACTGGAGCAGTGGGTGCCGCAGTTGACGCGCCGCACCCTGCCGGCCCGGCACTGGATACCCCGCTCCCGGCCCGACCAAGTGGCCGCCTGGATCGGAGAGTTCGTGACAGTCAACGAGAGCGGCAGAGCTGTCACCGCGCCGATCGGCAAGTACGCCGAACGGTTCGGCGGGCAGTTGGTGCTGGTCACCGGCGCGGGCAGCGGCATCGGGCGGGCGACGGCGTACGCGTTCGCCGAGTCCGGCGCGCGCGTGATCGCCGTCGACCGGGACGCGGAGGCCGCGGCCCGCACGGCCGAGATGTCCCGGCTGCTGGGGGCGCCCGAGGCCTGGGCCGAGACGGTCGACGTCTCCGACGAGCAGGCCATGGAGAAGCTCGCCGACAAGGTCGCCGCCGCGTACGGGGTGGTGGACGTCCTGGTCAACAACGCCGGGATCGGGCTGTCCGGGTCCTTCTTCGACACCACCCCGGAGGACTGGAAGAAGGTCCTCGACGTGAACCTCTGGGGCGTCATCCACGGCTGCCGGCTGTTCGGCAGGCAGATGGCCGAGCGCGGACAGGGCGGCCACATCGTCAACACCGCGTCGGCGGCGGCGTACCAGCCCTCCAAGGCGCTGCCGGCCTACAGCACCTCCAAGGCGGCGGTGCTGATGCTCAGCGAGTGCCTGCGCGCGGAACTCGCCGGTCAGGGCATCGGCGTGAGCGCGATCTGCCCCGGCTTCGTCAACACCAACATCACCTCGACCGCGCGCTTCGCCGGCGTCGACGGCGAGGAGGAGAAGCGGCGCCAGAAGAGGACCGCGCGGCTGTACGGGCTGCGCAACTACCCGCCGGAGAAGGTCGCGGACGCGATCCTGCGGGCGGTCGTGCGCAACGAGGCGGTCGTGCCGGTGACACCGGAGGCGCGCGGCGCGCATCTGATGTCCCGGTTCACGCCCCGCGCGCTCCGGGCGATCGCGCGGTTGGAACCCCCGCTGTGAGGCCGGGGGCTACCCCTCACGGGGTCCTCGTCGGCCGGTCGCGCACCCCGCTGTGCCGGACTCCGCGCAGGTCACCGGCGGCGCGGGCGATCCCGTGAGCACCGTTTCCGCGTACCGGATCGAGGACCTCGCGCACCGCAGTGGCGCCACCGTCCGCACCATCCGCGCCTACCAGGACCGGGGCCTGCTCCCCCGCCCGGAGCGGCGCGGCCGGGCCAACGTCTACTCGGACGCGCATCTCGCCCGCCTCCACCAGATCGCCGCCCTCCTCGACCGCGGCTACACCCTGGCCTCCATCAAGGAGTTGTTGGAGGCCTGGGACGCCGGGCGCGGGCTCGGCGGGGTGCTCGGGCTGGTCGCCGAGGTCGACGGGCCATGGAGCGACGAGGAGGCGGTGCGGATCTCGCGCGCGGAGCTGGACGAGCGGTTCGGCGGCACTCCGGACGCCGCGGCGGTGGCCGACGCCGTGGAGCTCGGCGTGCTGGAGCCGGTGCCGGGCCACGAGGACTCCTTCCTCGTCCCGAGCCCTCAAGAGCTTTCTGTGGCCGTCGAGTTGCACGCGGCGGGGGTGCCGCTGTCCGCGATCGCGGGGCATCTGCGGGAGTTGAGGGGTCAGGTCGAGCACATCGCGGCCCGTTTCCTGGAGTTCACCACCGAGCACGTCTTCGCCCGCTACCTCGACGGGCCGCACCGGCCGACCGACGCGGAGGCGGCCGAAGCCGCCTCTCTCGTACGACGGCTGCGGCCGCTGGCGCAGCAGACGGTGGACGCCGAACTCGCCCGTGCCATGCGCCTGTTGGCGGTGCGGCAGCTGAGACAGCACCTCGGCACGGACGAGGGGGCACTGGAGCGTTCCGCGACCCGGATGGTGGTGCTGCCCGAGGAGACGATGCGGGCCGTGGAAAGGCTGGTTGGGGAGGAGCGGGTGGCGGAGTTCGTGGCGTTGGCGGCTGAACGGGAGGTGCGGGCGCGGGCGTTGGACGCGCTCACGTCAAGGGGAGGGCCCCCAAGCAAGCTTGACGAAGAGGGCTGACATGACAGGGAGTTGTCCACAGAACCGCCAACTGGCCTGTGGATAAGACTACTTGGTTGTGGATCAAACATCCGGAGCAAAATCATTCGCGTGATTCACGTCTCGCCCGTCACGCTGAAGGACATGGACGAACGACGCACCGTGAAGGTGTCGAAGTACCTCTCGAAGCACCTGCGCCATCAGCCGGAACGCATCGGGCTCACGCTCGACGAGGGCGGCTGGGTGGAGATCGACACGCTGATCGCGGCGGCGGCAGCGCACGGCTTCCGCTTCACCCGGGAAGAGATGGACCACGTGGTCGCCGCCAACGACAAGAAGCGCTTCGCCGTGGAAGGCACCCGCATCCGTGCCAGCCAGGGCCACAGCATCGACGTGGACCTGGGGCTGCCCCCGGCGACGCCACCGCCGTACCTCTACCACGGCACCGTCGCCCGCAGCCTGGACGCGATCCGCGCCGAGGGGCTGCGGCCCATGAACCGGCACGCGGTGCACCTCTCGGCGGACCGCGAGACCGCGACCCGGGTGGGCGCCCGGCGGGGCCGCCCCGTCGTGCTCTCGGTGGACGCCGGCGCCATGCACCGCGACGGCCATGTCTTCCACGTCAGCGCGAACGGCGTATGGCTGACCGAGGCGGTACCGCCGCAGTACCTGCGGTTCCCCGCGCCGCACTGACCCCTCGTCGCCGAGCACCACCGACGAGGGCCCCGTAATTCCCTCCGCGGCCCGGGGCGGACCCGGCATGATCAGCGGCATGGACCGTCTTCCCACCACCGAGGCCGCCGTCACCGCCCTCCGCGCGCTCGCCGCCGAGTACGCGCTCGCGATCGAGGTGACCCATGACATCGGCGCCGACCAGACCTCGCGCCGCACGGCCGCGGGCGTCGGCGTCACCGCGGACCCCGACGGCTCCCTGCCCCACGAGGCCTACGTCGAGCTCGGCGGCCGCCCCCGGGTGGACGTGCGGCTCTACGCCGACGACGACGCGCTGATCACCGTCGACGGCGTCGAATGCCCCGACATCGCCCGCGACGACGTGCCCGCGTTCCTGCGCGCCCTCTACGAAGGACACGCCTGGGTCAAGACGCGCCGCTTCCCGCCGGGCAACTTCCTGATGGTCCCGCTGCCGGGCGACCGGGTGCACAAGGAGTTCATCCTGGTCGGCCTGAGCCCATGGCTGAGCGGCCGCGCGCGGTGACCCCAGGGCGGTCGGATCATGACCGTGGGTCACTGTTTCACGTGAAACCCGATCGGCCGCATACGCTCGAAACATGAGTCTGCGTCTGAGCACCGTGATCCTCCCGTACCGCCGCTGGTCCGAGGGGGGCCGTGCGGCATGGCAGCGGGCGGAGCAGCTCGGCTTCCACACCGCGTACACCTACGACCACCTGTCCTGGCGGACCTTCCGTGACGGACCCTGGTTCGGTGCCGTGCCGACGCTGACCGCCGCCGCGGCCGTCACCGACCGGCTGCGCCTGGGCACGCTGGTGACCTCGCCGAACTTCCGGCACCCGGTGACCCTCGCCAAGGAACTGATCTCCCTCGACGACATCTCCGGCGGCCGTGTCACGCTCGGCATCGGTGCGGGCGGTACCGGCTTCGACGCCACCGTCCTCGGCCAGGAGCCGTGGACGCCGCGCGAGCGCGCCGACCGGCTGGCGGAGTTCGTGCCGCTGCTGGACCGGCTGCTGACGGAGGACTCGGTGTCGTACGAGGGCGACTTCTACTCGGCGCACGAGGCCCGCAACATCCCGGGCTGTGTGCAGCGGCCGCGGCTGCCCTTCGCGGTCGCCGCCACCGGACCGCGCGGGTTGCGGCTCGCCGCACGGTACGGACAGGCGTGGGTGACCACCGGCGACCCCAAGCTGTACGAGAACGGCACTCCTGAACAGTCGATTCAAGCCATTCGCGGACAGGCCGAGAAGCTGGCCGACGCGTGCGCCGAGATCGGGCGGGACACCAACGAACTCGGCAAGATCCTTCTCACCGGATTCACCCCGGACCGCGGCCGGCCGCTGGAGTCGCTCGACGCGTTCGTGGACTTCGCGGGGCGCCACCGGGACCTGGGCTTCACCGAGATCGTGATCCACTGGCCCATCCCCGACTCGGACTTCGCCGCCGACGAGAAGGTCTTCGAGCAGATCGCCATGGAGGCCCTGGCGCAGCTGCGCTGAGACCACTGTGGGTGAGGGGGCAGGTGGGAGGCTGTAATCACTCACCTGTGCAGCCTCCTGCACGACCGTGCAGGCATATGCGGGAGAATGGCCGGGTGACTTCAGCGACTCGACAGCCCGAGACCCCGGCCGCCGCCGTCCCGCCGCGCCTGATAGCCACCGACCTCGACGGCACTCTGCTGCGCGACGACAAGTCCGTCTCGCCCCGCACGGTCGCGGCGCTCGCCGCCGCCGAGGACGCGGGGATCGAGGTCTTCTTCGTCACCGGCCGCCCCGCTCGCTGGATGAACGTCGTCAGCGACCACGTCCACGGCCACGGCCTTGCCATCTGCGGCAACGGCGCCGCGGTCGTCGACCTGCACGGCGGCCCCGGCGCCCACCGGTTCGTGAAGGTGCGCGAGCTGGCCAGGGAGAACGCGCTGGACGCCGTACGCCTGCTGCGGGACGCGGCGCCCGGCACGGTGTACGCGGTGGAGCAGACGTACGGCTTCCACCAGGAGCCGGACTATCCGAAGCTGCACATGGAGATCCCGGACGAGCTCCAGCCCGCCGAGAAGCTGCTGGCGGCGGACGGGCCCGGCGCCGCCGAGCCGGTCCTGAAGATCCTCGCCTTCCACCCCACGCTCGACCCGGACGCCTTCCTCACCCTGGCCCGTCTCGCCATCGGCGACATCGCCAACGTCACCCGCTCCAGCCCCAGCGCCCTGCTGGAGATCAGCGGCCCGGGCGTCTCCAAGGCCAGCACCCTCGCCCTGTGCTGCGCCGAGCGCGGCATCTCGCACGAGGAGGTCGTCGCCTTCGGCGACATGCCCAACGACGTCGAGATGCTGACCTGGGCGGGCCGGTCGTACGCCATGGGCAACGCGCACCCCGACGTGCTCGCCGCGGCCTCCGGCCGGACGGTCGACAACAACGAGGACGGCGTCGCGGTCGTCATCGAGCAGTTGGTGGCGCAGCGCGAGGGCCTGTCCTAGCCGACGGGCACACCCCGGGCCGCCAGCCACGGCACCGGGTCCACTCCCGAGCCCAGTTCCGGAGTGACCCGCACCTCGAAGTGCAGGTGCGGGCCGGTGGAGTTGCCGGTGGTGCCCGACTGACCGATCCACTGCCCCGCCGCCACGTGCTCGCCCTGGTCGACGGTGACGGCGGCGAGATGGGCGTACTGCGTGTAGTAGCCGCCCGGGTGCTCGATCACGATCTCGATCCCGAAGGCGCCCCCGCAGGAGACCGTCACCACCCGGCCCGCGCCCACCGACCGCACCGGCGTGCCGATCGGCACCGCGAAGTCCTGCCCGGTGTGCCGGTTGGCCCACCGCGAGCCACCGCTGCCGAAGCCCGCGGACAGCTCGTACGTCTCGACCGGCGTGACCCAAGGACTCGTGGCCTGGAACTCCGGCTGATCCAGCCGGACGGCTCCGGGACAGGAGCCCGCCGCGACCGAGGCGTCCGCCTGGTCCTGCAACTGCCGGCGCGCCTCTTCGAGTTTCTGCTCGATCCCCGTCTTCAGCTCGGCGAGTCCGGCGTTCCGCTGCTCCAGCGACTGCCACGCGGTCGCGGCCTCCGCCTCGTCCGCGGCGAGCTTCGCCTCGGCCCGCCGGCTCTTCTCGATGGCGTTGTCCACGGCCAGGTTCGTCTGGGAGAACACCTGCTGACCGCGCATCAGCTGCTCGGGGCTGCCGGCGAGGATGATCTGTGCGGTGAGCGGAAGGTCGCCGCCGCTGCGGTACTGGGCGCGCGCGATCCGGCCCAGATCCTCGTGCAGGGCGGCGATGTCCCGGCGCTCCCGGTCCAGCAGCGCCTCCAGCCGCTGTACCTTCGCCCGCTGCGCCTCCGCCTCCAGCCGCCCCGCCTCGTACTGCTGCGTCGCCACCGCCGCGTCCTCGTACAACCGCGCCACCTGCGCGCTGATCCCGGCATCCGTACCGCCGTCGACGGGCGCCTGCTTCTCCGCGGCATCCGTCGGGCGGGCCGCCAGGACGGCGAGCGCGCACAGCAGGGCCGGGACGAGCAGCGGATGGCGGCGGGACGGTCGCATGCCAGCGATCCTGACCCGGGCCCTCGCGGGCGGTCCTGTTGGAGTCGTACGGCCGGGGGACAGCCGGCCTCGGACGAGTCAGTCGTACGACTGAACGGCCGCCGTGGGGATGCGGAGTGACGGACCGTCATGCTGGGCGGCTCAGGCCTGACCGGCCGATCAGGTCGCAGGAGATCGGCGGTGCCTCATTGGCGCCGGCGAGCGGGGTCTGGCGCGTTGGAATGCGACACGGCAGGCCGGCGTGCCAGACCCCGCGTCTGCGGGCATGATCCGCCGGCCAGGCCCTAGGCGAGCGGTGCCTCCCACACCACCGTCGTACCGCCTCCGTCCGCTCCGATGCCCGGCCCGTGCCGGCTGTCGCCGCCGAGGGACTCCGCGCGTCGCTTGAGGTTCTTCAGGCCGCTGCGGCACCCGCCGAGCGGGATGCCCACGCCGTCGTCCGCGACGGTCAGGCGGACGCCCTTCCGGCCGTCCGGCAGGATCACGTCGGCATCCACGACGACCTCGATACGGGAGGCCCGGGCGTGCCGGAAGGCGTTGGAGAGGGCCTCGCGCAGGGCCGCGATGAGGTTCTTGCCGGTGAGGTCGCCGACCAGGGCGTCCACGGGTCCGACAAATCGGTGCGAGGGCCTGAAGGCGAGCGGCACCGCGGCCGTGTTGATCTCCCGCAGCACGCGGGTGCGCAGCCCCGAGGGCGCCTCGGCCGGCCCCTGCTGGAGCGCGAAGATCGCGGTGCGGATCTCCTGGATGGTGACGTCGAGTTCGTCGACGGCGTTGCCGACGCCCTCGCGCACCTCCGGCACGACCGATCTGCGCTGCGCGCTCTCCAGCATCATCCCGGTGGCGAACAGCCGCTGGATGACGAGGTCGTGCAGGTCACGGGCGATGCGGTCGCGGTCCTCGTAGACGGCGAGCCGCTCCCGGTCGCGCTGCGCGTCGGCCATCATCAGCGCGAGCGCGGCCTGCGAGGCGAACTGGATCGCCAGCGTGCGGTCGGTCTCCGTGAACGGCCGCTCCCCTCGCGCCCGCGGGGTGACCAGGGCGCCCAGGATCCGGCCGTCGCTGTGCAGGGGCACCATCATGGTGGGGCCGTAGCCGTGCGCCAGCGTGGTGATCATGCGGGGGTCGCCGGCCGCGTCCTCCAGGAACACCGCCTGTCCGTCGAGGAGTTCGGCGACGATCCCGCTCTCCGGCGGCACGACCGTGCCCAGCATGGCCGACGGACGGTCCGCGGCCACGGCCGCGATCTCCAGACCGCCCTCGTCCGCGGGCAGCAGCACGATGCCGGCGGCCGAACCCGACAGCTTGCGGGCCTGCTCGGCGACCACCTGGAGGGCGTCATCGGCGTCGCCGCCCGACAGCAGGGCGGTGGTGACGGCGACCGAGCCGTCGATCCAGTGCTCGCGCTGCTGGGCCGCCTCGTACAGCCGGGCGTTGCCGATCGCGATCCCGGCCTCGGTCGCCAGCACCCGGACCATGGTGAGGTCGTAGTCGTTGAACGGCTGCCCGCCGTGCTTCTCGGTGAGGTACAGGTTCCCGAAGATCTCCCCCTGGACGCGGATCGGGAGGCCGAGGAAGCCGCGCATCGGCGGATGATGCTCGGGGAAGCCGCAGGAGCGCGGGTCGGTGGTCAGGTCCGCGAGCCGCACCGGCTCGGGATCGCGGACGAGGGCGCCCAGCAAACCCCGGTGCCCGTCCGGCAGGCGTCCGATACGGCGCGCGGTCGCTTCGTCGACCCCGTGGTAGACGAAGTCCGCCAGGCCCCGCCCGTCCTCGTCGACGACCCCGATGGCCGCGTAGCGGGCACCTGTCAACTCCGCCGCGGTCTCGCAGATCCGGTCCAGCGTGGAGTGCAGTTCGAGCCCGCTGCCGACGGACCGCATGGCCTCCAGCAGCTGCGGCACCCGCGCGGTCAGCTCGGCCGACAGCGTGGGAGGCAGCGGACCGGAGCCGAGGCGGCGCGTGGTGTCGGACATGAGCCGAGCGTAATTAGTCCTATTTGATACAGAAAGTCGGAGACAGGTCGCGTGGGAGGCCGCGCTGAAGGTCGCCCGCTGCCTACGCCGTGAGCGCCGGCGCCTCCGCATCCGACTCCCGATCCGCCATCTCCCGCAACGGCCCCTCCTCCGCGGCCAGCTCCGCGTAGGAGCCCCGCTGCACGACCCGCCCCTCGTCGAGCACGACGATCTCGTCCACCGCCTCCAGCCCGGCGAGCCGGTGGGTGATGAGCAGCGTCGTACGCCCCTCGGTGGCGGCCAGCAGATCGGCGGTGAGCGCGTCGGCGGTGGGCAGGTCGAGATGCTCGGCGGGCT
This sequence comes from Streptomyces sp. NPDC057280, assembly GCF_042668605.1. Lineage (NCBI taxonomy): Bacteria > Bacillati > Actinomycetota > Actinomycetes > Kitasatosporales > Streptomycetaceae > Streptomyces > Streptomyces sp. NPDC057280. The sequence continues at coordinate 331,503 of NZ_JBHUYR010000007.1, read as the reverse complement.
CGTCCAGGACGAGGACGGGGAAGTCGGCGAGCAGCGCCCGGGCCAGCGCCAGCCGCTGCCGCTGCCCCCCGGACAGCCGCGCCCCGTGCTCGCCGACCAGCGTGTCCAGCCCGTCGGGCAGTCCGTCGGCCCAGTCGAGCAGCCGGGCCCGCCGCAGGGCGTCACGGAGGTCCGCCTCGGTGGCGGTCTTCTTCGCGAGCAGCAGGTTCTCCCGCAGCGAGCTGTCGAAGAGGTGCGCGTCCTGGGCACACAGTCCGACGAACCGCCGCACGTCGTCCCCCTCCAGGCCGTACGCGTCCACGCCGCCGAGCGTGTACGAACCGGCCTGTGCGTCCAGGAACCGCAGCAGCACCTGCGCGAGGGTCGTCTTGCCGGACCCGGACGGGCCCACGACGGCGATCCGGCGGCCTTCCGTGACGGTCAGGTCGAGATCCACGAGGGCGTCCCGCTCCTGCCCGGCGTACCGGGCGGACAGCCCCTTCACGACGACCGGGAACGGCGACGCGGGCAGCTCGCACGGCCGCTCCGGCTCCCGTACGGGTTCCGGGGCGTCCAGCACCTCGTACACCCGCTCCGCGCTCCTGCGGACCCGCTGGCGGGACTGCACGGCGAGCGGGAGGCCGAGGACGGCCTCGAAGGCGGCCAGCGGGGTGAGGACGACGACGGCCATGGCGACACCGCCGAGCCGTCCGGCGGCGACCGCCTGAGCACCCGCGAGCGCGGTGGCGGCGACGGTGAGGCCGGAGACCAGCGCGGTGAGGCCGTCACCGAGGGCGGTGGCGGTGGCGCCGCGCGAGGCGATCCGGGTGAGCACGCCGTCGGCTTCGCGCGCTTCGGCGGTACGTGCGGGCAGGGCACCGGCGACGGCCAGTTCGGCGGTCCCGGTCAGCAGGTCGGTCACTCGCGTCGCCAGCACCCCGCGCGCCGGCGCCAGCCTGCGCTCCGCACGCCGGGCCACCGCACCGGTGACCAACGGCACCCCGGCCCCGGCCGCCAGCAGCCCCACGGCGAGTGCCGCACCGGCCTCGGGCAGCAGCCAGGCCGTGAAGCCGACGGACGCGGCGGACACGGTCAGCGCCGCACCCGCGGGCAGCAGCCAGCGCAGCCAGTAGTCCTGGAGAGCGTCTACGTCGGCGACGAGCCGCGACAGCAGGTCACCCCGGCGGGTCCGACGCAGCCCGGCGGGCGCCAGCCGCTCCAGACGCCGGTACACGGCGACCCGGGTGTCGGCCAGCATCCGCAGCACGGCGTCGTGCGACACGAGACGCTCGGCGTAGCGGAACACGGCCCGCCCGATCCCGAAGGCGCGCGTCGCCGTGACGGCCACCATCAGATAGAGCACGGGCGGCTGCTGCGAGGCCCGCGAGATCAGCCACCCGGAGGTCGCCATGAGCCCGACGGCACTGCCGAGCGCGAGGCTCCCGAGCAGCAGGGCGAGCGCGAGCCGACCGCGCCGGGGACCGGACATGGCACGGACGCGGGCGAGGACACGGCGGCTTTCGGCTGCGGGGACGGCCACGTCGGCGGGGTCGGCGGTCCTGGCTGTAGCGGCGCCCGAGGGGCCTGCAATCTCCACGGCGTCCGCGGCCTCTGTGGACGAACGCGTCGCCGCCTCGACCTGACGACGGCCCTGAGCCTCACCAGGGGCCTGAGTCGTGCCGGCCTCGGCGGGGACCGCGGGCACGGGCTCGGCCAACCGCACCACCCGGTCCGCCACCCCCAGCAACGCCGGCCGGTGCACGACGAGGAGCACGGTGCGCCCCACCGCCAGCCTCCGCACCGCCGCCACGACCTCGGCCTCGGTGGCCCCGTCGAGCGCGGCGGTCGGCTCGTCGAGCAGCAGTACGGGCCGGTCCGCGAGGAACGCCCGCGCCAGCGCGATCCGCTGCCGCTGACCGGCGGACAGCCCGGCCCCGTCCTCGCCGAGCACGGTCTGGGCGCCCTGCGGCAGCGCGCCGACGAAGTCCAGGGCCCCGGCGTCCGCGAGCGCCTGCCGTACGGCGGCGTCGTCCGCGTCGGGCCGTGCCAGCCGCACGTTCTCCGCGATGGTCCCGGCGAACAGCTGAGGCCGCTGCGGCACCCACGCGACCCGTGATCGCCACTGGTCGGGGTCGGCGTCGGCGAGATCGACTCCCCCGGCCAGCACCCGCCCCTCGGCGGGCCGCACGAAGCCCAGCAACACATTCAGCAGCGTGGACTTGCCCGCCCCGCTCGGCCCCACGAGGGCGACCGTCTCCCCGGGCTCGACAGCGAACGACACGTCCCGCACGGCGTCTCCGGACCGCCCCGGGTAGCGAACGGTGACGCCTTCGAAGGCCAGCGCACCGGCCGACGCTCCGCCCGGCACGACAGCCGTACCCGCCGTCGGCGCAGGCGTCTCCAGCACCTCGAAGATCTCCTCGGCGGCGGCCAGCCCCTCCGCCGCCGCGTGGTACTGCGCCCCGACCTGCCGCAGCGGCAGATACGCCTCCGGCGCCAGCACGAGGATGACCAGCCCGTCGTACAGGGCCATCTCACCGTGCACCAGCCGCATGCCGATCGTGACGGCGACAAGGGCCACCGACAGCGTGGCGAGCAGTTCCAGCGCGAAGGAGGAGATGAAGGCGATCCGCAGCGTCCGCATGGTCGCCTGCCGGTACTCGCCGGTGATGCGCTTGATCGACTCGGCCTGCGCCTTGGCCCGGCCGAACACCTTCAGGGTCGGCAGTCCGGCGACGACGTCCAGGAAGTGCCCGGACAGCCGGGACAGCAGCTGCCACTGACGGTCCATCCGGGACTGGGTGGCCCAGCCGATCAGCACCATGAAGACCGGGATGAGCGGGAGAGTGCCCACGATGATGGCGGCCGAGACCCAGTCCTCGGTGACCACCCGCGCCAGCACCGCCACCGGCACGACCACGGCCAGCCCCAGCTGCGGCAGGTAGCGCGCGAAGTAGTCGTCCAGGGCGTCGACGCCCCGCGTGGCGAGGGCGACCAGCGAACCGGTCCGCTGTCCGGTCAGCCACCCCGGCCCGAGCGCCGTGGCCCGCTCCAGCAACCGCCCCCGCAGTTCGGACTTCACCGCCGCACTCGCCCGATGAGCGGCGAGCTCGGTGAGCCAGGACACCAGGGCGCGACCACCGGCCACGGCGACCAACAGCAGCAGGGGAGTGCGGAGTTCAGCGGCCGACATCCCGTGCTGGAAGGCGCCCACCACCACCTCGGCGATGAGCATCGCCTGGGCGATGACCAGCGCCGCTCCGACGACGCCCAGACCGACGACCGCCGCCATGAAGAGGCGAGTGGCGCGGGCGTAGCGGAGCAGACGCGGATCGATTGGTTTCACGTGAAACACACCTCAATGCGTGGCTTCGGCGATGTGCTGCGTTCCGATGCGCTTGCGGAACACCCAGTAGGTCCAGCCCTGGTAGAGCAGGACGACCGGCGTGGCGATCGCCGCACACCAGGTCATGATCTTCAGGGTGTACGGGCTCGACGAGGCGTTGGTGACCGTCAGGCTCCAGTCCTCATGGAGCGAGGACGGCATGACGTTCGGGAAGAGCGACAGGAAGAGCATTGCCACGGCGGCCACGATGGTCACGCCGGACAGCGCGAACGACCAGCCCTCACGCCCGGCCTGATTGGCCACCAGGGCGGCGACCAGGGCGGCGACGGCCACGACCAGGGCCACCAGGCTCTTGCCGTCACCGCTGTCGACCTGCGTCCACAGCAGGAAGATCACCGCGAACACGGCCGTGACGAGCCCGACCTGGAGCGCCAGCTTGCGGGCCCGTTCCCGGATGTCCCCGACGGTCTTGAGCGCCGTGAACACCGCCCCGTGGAAGGTGAACAGCGTGAGCGTCACCAGGCCGCCGAGGAGGGCGTAGGGGTTGAGCAGGTCCCAGAAGGTGCCGACGTACTCGAAGTTCTCGTCGATCTTCACGCCCCGCACGATGTTGCCGAAGGCAACGCCCCACAGGAAGGCCGGGATGAGCGAGGTCCAGAAGATCGCGGTCTCCCAGTTGCGCTGCCAGTTCTCCTCGGGCCGCTTCGCCCGGTACTCGAAGGCGACACCGCGGACGATCAGGCAGACCAGGATGATCAGCAGCGGCAGGTAGAAGCCGGAGAAGAGCGTGGCATACCACTCGGGGAACGCGGCGAAGGTCGCGCCGCCCGCGGTGAGCAGCCAGACCTCGTTGCCGTCCCAGACGGGGCCGATCGTGTTGATCAGCACCCGCTTCTCGGGCCGGTTGCGGGCCAGCAGCTTGGTGAGGATGCCGACCCCGAAGTCGAAGCCCTCCAGGAAGAAGTAGCCGGTCCACAGGACGGCGATGAGCACGAACCAGACGTCGTGAAGTTCCATGACTCGATCTCCCTCGGCCTAGTACGAGAAGGCCATCGGCTTGTCGGCGTCACGGGTGTCGCCGCCGATCTTCGTGGGCGGGTTGAGGTCGGCCTCGGTGAGCTCGGGCGGTCCCGCCTTGACGTACTTCACGAGCAGCTTGACCTCGACGACGGCGAGGATGGCGTACAGCGTGGTGAAGACGATCATCGAGGTGAGGACCTCGGCCTGGGAGACACCGGGGGAGACCGCGTGGCGGGTCTGCAGGACGCCGTAGACGACCCACGGCTGGCGGCCCATCTCGGTGAAGATCCAGCCCCAGGAGTTGGCGATCAGCGGGAAGCCCATGGTCAGGACGGCGATCCGCCAGTACCACGTGGTGAGCTTCGGGCCGAGGGCCTTCTTGCCGCGGGGCAGCAGCACGAGATGCGGCACCTCGTCGTCGGCCACCCGCAGGTGCTGCGGCAGCAGGAACTTCTTGCGGGTCAGCCAGAGTCCGAGCAGGCCGATCGTGAAGGACGTCATGCCGAAGCCGATCATCCAGCGGAAGCCCCAGTAGGCGACGGGGATGTTGGGCCGGTAGTCGCCGGGCCCGTACTTCTCCTGCTCCATCTTGTTGATGTCGTTGATGCCGGGGACGTACGAGGTGAAGTCGTCCTTGGCCAGGAAGGACAGCAGGCCCGGGATCTCTATGGCGACCTTGTTGTGGCCCTTGTCGACGTCACCGACGGCGAAGACCGAGAAGGGTGCCGGCTTCTCGCCGTCCCACAGGGCCTCGGCGGCGGCCATCTTCATCGGCTGCTGCTCGTACATGATCTTGCCGAGGGTGTCGCCGCTGACCGCGGTGAGCAGACCACCGACGATGACGGTGACCAGGCCGAGCCGCAGCGAGGTCTTCATGTCGCTGATGTGCTTCTTGCGCAGCAGGTGGAAGGCGGAGACGCCGACCATGAAGGCGCCACCGGTCAGGAACGCGGCGGACAGGGTGTGGAAGGCCTGGGCGAGCGCGGTGTTCTGCGTCAGCACCGCCCAGAAGTCGGTGAGTTCTGCCCTCCCCTTCGCCTCGTTGATCTTGTAGCCGACCGGGTGCTGCATCCACGAGTTGGCCGCGAGGATGAAGTACGCCGACAGGATCGTGCCGATCGAGACCATCCAGATGCAGGCCAGGTGGATCTTCTTCGGCAGCTTGTCCCAGCCGAAGATCCACAGCCCGATGAACGTGGACTCGAAGAAGAAGGCGATCAAGGCCTCGAAGGCGAGCGGGGCGCCGAAGATGTCACCGACGAACCGCGAGTAGTCGGACCAGTTCATGCCGAACTGGAACTCCTGCACGATGCCGGTGACCACACCCATCGCGATGTTGATCAGGAAGAGCTTGCCCCAGAACTTCGTCGCTCTGAGGTACTTCTCCTTCTCCGTGCGCACCCAGGCGGTCTGCAGGCCGGCCGTGAGGGCCGCGAGCGAGATCGTCAGGGGGACGAAGAGGAAGTGGTAGACGGTGGTGATGCCGAACTGCCATCGCGCCAGTGTCTCCGGCGCCAGAGCCAGGTCCACGTCGTCAGTCTCCTTACGTGCCGTGGTACATCGGCAGTTTGCCCCTTATGTCACACATCAATGGAGCAACCGGGACACGCTTGTGAACGCGTTCACATTCACAAGCAATTATGACGCACTGATTTTCGACGCCGACCCGGGGGCCCCGATTGGGCCGTGTGGCACTGCACACACGGGCCGCGCGGCACCTCTTGGCAGCAACTTCAACATATTGTTGAATGACCGGCCATGCAGATACGGATCTCCTGGCCCTCCGGCCATCTCACCGCGACCCTCGACGACACTTCGACAGCCGAGGCTCTCGCCAAGGCGCTGCCGCTCGTCTCCACCGCCCACACCTGGGGACAGGAGGTCTACTTCGACACCGGCGTCTCGGTTCCACGTGAAACAAGCGCCCGGCAGATCGTGGAGCCCGGCACCGTGGCCTTCTGGACCGACGGCGACGCCCTCGCGCTCCCCTACGGGCCCACGCCGATCTCGCGGGGCGACGAGTGCCGCCTCGCGAGTCCGTGCAATGTTGTGGGCCGGCTGGACAGCGACCCGGATCTGTTGGCGTCCGTGCGGGACGGCGACCCCGTCCGCGTCGAACGGGTGGAGAGCTAGAGCTCCTTACGGACGGAGAGCTAGAACTCCTTGCGAAAGGAGAACTAGAGCTCCTTGCGGAACCCTTCCGCCACCTTCAGGAAGATGTCGTTCGCCTCGGCTTCCCCGACCGTCACCCGCACACCCTCGCCCGGGAACGGCCGGACCACCACGCCGTGCCGTTCGCACGCCGCCGCGAAGTCCACCGTGCGCTCCCCCAGCCGCAGCCACACGAAATTGGCCTGGGTCTCGGGCACCGTCCAGCCCTGAGCGCGCAGCCCCTCGACCACGCGGTTGCGCTCACACACCAGGGAGCCCACCCGGCCGAGCAGTTCGTCCTCCGCACGCAGCGACGCGATCGCCGCCTCCTGCGCGAGCTGGCTGACGCCGAAGGGCACCGCGGTCTTGCGCAGCGCCGCCGCCACCGGCTCATGGGCGATGGCGAACCCGACACGGAGGCCGGCGAGACCGTAGGCCTTGGAGAAGGTCCGCAGAACGCAGACGTTGGGACGGTCGCGATAGAGCTCCACGCCGTCCGGCACCTCGTTGTCGCGGATGAACTCGCGGTACGCCTCGTCGAGGACGACGAGCACATCGCTGGGCACCCGGTCGAGGAAGCGCTCCAGCTCCGCCCGCCGCACGACCGTGCCCGTCGGGTTGTTGGGGTTGCAGACGAAGATCAGCCGCGTCCGGTCGGTGATGGCCGCGGCCATCGCGTCCAGGTCGTGCACATCACCGGGCGTCAGCGGCACCTTCACCGAGGTCGCACCGCTGATCTGCGTGATGATCGGGTACGCCTCGAAGGACCGCCAGGCGTAGATGACCTCGTCGCCGGGTCCCGAGGTCGCCTGGATCAGCTGCTGGGCGACGCCGACCGAACCCGTGCCGGTGGCCAGGTGCGCGAGCGGGACGCCGAAGCGCTCGGACAACTCGTTCATCAGGCCCGTGCAGGCCATGTCCGGGTAGCGGTTGAAGGACGAGGCCGCCGCCGTGACGCTCTCCATCACGCCCGGAAGGGGCGGATAGGGGTTCTCGTTGGAGGAGAGTTTGTAGGCGACCGGGCCGCCGGCCGCGGCGGGCTTGCCCGGCTTGTAGGTGGGGATACCCTCCAGCTCGGCGCGCAGCTTGGGGCTCGTCTCGCTCACCGCAGTCCTCCTCGCGACCACCGGCGGCCCCGTCGCCGCCGCCGGCTTCCAATACTCCACACCTTATGAGGATTCGGCGCCGGTGCGTACAGGGGAGACGCAGGAGATCTCGAACCCCACCAGCCACACAGGCATCAGGGGCATCACCGCCCGAAGGCAGACGAATCGCAGGGCGCTCTCACATATATCTATGCGCCGGTGGTGCGCGCCGTGGCGCGCATCCCTCGTGAAGGTGAGTTGAGACCTCTTCGAAACATCGAGGACTTGGCAGGCTCATGCGTGCCGACAAGTCACGTAGTGGCATTGAATCGCTCAACTCCCTTTTATTCGAAGGGAATTGACGGGTAATGACCATGCAGAAACGTGCCTGTCAACGCGTGCATATGCGTCCGCACTACCCCACCGCATGAGCCCTACTATCGGCTCGCCATGACAGCAGCAGGGAAGCACCAGGTGAGCCGCGCGGAAACCTCACGTCGAGGCAGCCGGCCGGGCCGGGCGGGCATCAGAGATGTGGCCGCCGCCGCCGGAGTCTCCATCACGACCGTCTCCGATGCCCTCAACGGCAAGGGCCGGCTCCCGGACGCCACCCGGCGCCATGTCCGAGAAGTCGCCGACCGACTGGGGTATCGCCCCTCGGCGGCGGCCCGAACCCTCCGTACCGGCAAGTCGGGACTCATCGGCCTGACCGTGACGACATACGGGGATGAACCTTTCACCTTCACGGAGTTCGCGTACTTCGCCGAGATGGCCCGGGCCGCCACCTCGGCCGCGCTCGCCCGCGGCTACGCGCTCGTGATCCTCCCGGCCACCTCGCGCCACGACGTGTGGTCGAACGTCGCCCTGGACGGCACGGTCGTCATCGATCCGTCCGACCAGGACCCGGTCGTCAGCGAACTGGTCCGGCAAGGACTGCCGGTGGTCTCCGACGGCCGCCCGGCCGGCGAGCTCCCGGTGACCGCGTGGGTCGACAACGACCACGAGGCCGCCGTGCTCGGCATCCTCGACCACCTGGCCGACGCCGGCGCCCGCCGCATCGGCCTGCTGACGGGGACCTCGACCGACACGTACACCCATCTGTCCACGACGGCGTACCTGCGCTGGTGCGAACGCGTCGGCCAGGACCCCGTGTACGAGGCCTATCCGGCCCACGACCCGTGTGCGGGCGCCGTCGCCGCCGACCGGCTGCTGGCCCGGCCCGACCGGCCGGACGCCGTCTACGGGCTGTTCGACCCCAACGGCACCGACCTGCTCGCCGCCGCCCGCCGCTACGGACTGCGCGTACCGGAGGACCTGCTTCTGGTCTGCTGCAGCGAATCCACCGTGTACGCCAGCACCGAGCCGCCCATCACCACCCTCTCGCTGAAGCCGCGGCGCATCGGCACCGCGGTCGTCCAGCTCCTCATCGACGCCATCGAGGGGGTCGAATCGGACCAGCCGGTCGAGCAGGTGATACCGACCGAGCTGATCGTGCGCACGTCGTCCCAGCGCCGCCCGCCGCGGACGACCGTCAGCCCGCCCCGGTCACCGGAGGAGAAGTAGAACGCGGACGTCGTACGGCCGTCACCGGGTCGTCAGCAGGTGGCCGAAGCCCGGCCCAATCGGGGCGAAAGCCGCGGTGAACTGGACTCTTGCGCCGATTCACCACCCCTGGGTCATCACATGGCGCGATCCGCATTCCTATGATGGGCCCACGACACCGCGGGCCGCTGCGACCAGGCAGTCCGAAGCGGTGCAGATGCGGCGCGATGGTGGAGGGGTCTGATGACTCAGGGGGCCGGTCAGGGACCCGAGGCGGAGCGGACGGCGACGTTGCGCGACTTCCGGGTGCCCGCGTACGTCCACGAGACCGGTCCGTACGGCCACAGCACGCACCCCGGCGACGTCGCGCCGCCCCACGAGGAGGCGTACCCCGAGGCCTACCCGGAGGGGTACACCCCGACGGAACGGAACCTTCCGGTCGTCAACCGTGGTGACACGCTTCAGGTGAGCGTCGACCCGACCGTGGTCCCGCAGCCCGTGGACGGACCGGGCGCCCTGTTCGTCGTAGGCGATGTCCACGGCTATCTCGACGAGCTGGTGGCGGCCCTCCACGAGAAGGGCCTCATCGACTCCGCGGGCAACTGGTGCGCCGGCACCGCCCGGCTGTGGTTCCTCGGCGACTTCACCGACCGCGGTCCGGACGGCATCGGCGTCATCGACCTCGTGATGCGGCTGTCCGCGGAGGCCGCCGCGGCCGGCGGCTACTGCAAGGCCCTCATGGGCAACCACGAGCTGCTGCTGATCGGCGCGAAGCGCTTCGGCGACACCCCCGTCAACTCCGGCGCGGGCACCGCCACCTTCCAGGCGGCCTGGCTGCTCAACGGCGGGCAGAAGACCGACATGGACCGCCTCCAGGACCACCACCTGCAGTGGATGGCCCGCCTCGACGCCATGGAGGCCGTCGACGGTCATCTGCTCGTCCACTCGGACACCACCGCCTACCTCGACTACGGCGACTCGATCGAGGCGGTCAACGACACGGTCCGCGAGACCCTCACGCGCAACGACGCGGACGAGGTGTGGGACCTGTTCCGCAAGTTCACCAAGCGCTTCTCCTTCCGCGACGAGGGCGGCGCCGACCATGTGCGCTCCCTGCTCGATACGTACGGCGGGACCCGGATCGTTCACGGGCACAGCCCGATTCCCTACCTCCTGGGCGAAGTCGGCTCCGAGGACGGCGAGGACGGGGGCGGCCCCGTGGTCGAGGGACCGCACGTCTACGCCGACGGGCTGGCCATCGCGATGGACGGCGGCGTGACCATGGCCGGAAAGCTGCTGGTCCAGCAACTTCCGCTGAATATCTGAAGGTTCAGCGGGCAGACGATCCCCCATGCCGGAGCGATCGGAGACCGCGCAGGCCAGGGCCCAATTTCTGGAAACCCCCTGTCAACCTGTGCGGTGACCGCTCTACCATCGGCTTATCCGTAGCAGGCTCCCCTCCGTTTCTGCCCGACGGCTCACAGTCATGCGAGCCCCAAGCCCTACGGAGCATCGGGGGATGCACATGAACAGCGTTCCGCAGCACCTGCTGAGCGAGGACCGCCAGGAATACGAGCGGATCCTCGATGAGGCGCTGCGCTCCGCCCCACACCGCCCGGAACTGGCCGCTGTGGGACAGCGGCTCAATCCCGAACAGCTGCGCACCATGGCGCTGAACGCCACCGCGATCATCACGGCGGCCGCGGCGACCGAGTACCAGCACTACGTGAAGGTCCGCGAGGAACTGCGCCAGCCGGCGCCGTCCACCCCGACGTCCGTGCGCGAGACCGGCTCCGCGGAGTCCGGTTCCGGCGCGGCGGGGCTCGCCGCCACCATGGGAGAGGTCGCCGAGACCGCCGGCGCGGGCGCCGTCGCCGTCGTCGCGGTGCTGGCTCCCGTCCTCGCCGGAACCGCCGCGGCGATATTCCTGCTGGTCGGCTACATCCTCAAGATGCTCGACCCCGAACAGGCGTTCGCGAAGACGATGCTGACCACGGGTTGGGTCTTCGGTGCGATGACGGCGGTGGCGATCCTGGTCGCCGCCGTGGGGCTCCTCCTCACCGCTCTGCGCAACCGCCCCTCGCTCGTCGACACCGGGCCGTACGCCGAGCTGACCGGGGAGGTCGCCCGCGCCAGGGAAGCCTGGCACGACGCCCTGCTGGAGCGGGGTGTCCTGCCCTTCCTGCGGGACGCCCTGGCGGACCCCGGCACCGCGGCCGCCCTGCACCGCACGCCACCGCAGACGCCCAGCCGCATGCCGAACCTCGGCTACGACCGGCCGGGCTTCAGCAGCCCGGACGACGGCCCCTCGGGCTCCCGCCCCAGCTTCACCAGCCCGGACTACACCAGCCCGGACTTCGGCGGCCCCGAACACCAGCCGGAGTGACCTCCGGCTTGCGCCCCTCGCCGCGACCAACGCCTCCGGGGGAGCGCAAGCCGGATGTCCGGCGGTCGGCTTCAGAACGTCGCCCATTCCGAGGCCGGGAGACGGTGGTAGGCGTCGTCGATCCATTCAGGCGAGAGGAAGACCGGCCGGGTCAGGACGACGTCTCCGGCCCTCTGTCCGCACATCACGAGCCCGAGCGACTGTGAGCCGGGGTCGGCCCCGGGCATGAAGAAGAGTTCGGTGTAGGGCTCTCTCACCTCGGCCCGATCGATGAGCCACTGCTCCATCTCCGAGGGCGCCCGCCCAACCAGCGCCGTACCGTCGGACAGGACCTGAGGTCCAAAGCGCGCGTCCACCGTTGCGCCGGCCAAGCGGACCTCATCCGCGTAGTAGACCGTCAGGCCCACCCCGGTGAACCGCTCCTGACGCGTCACGGTGTCGCCCCACGGAATGCTCGTGGAGTGGTCGGCCGCCGCCTCGCCAAGTACATCGGCGACCTCGGCGGGGTCCATCCCGAACCTCAAAGGTCCAATGCCCATGAGTGGTTCCAGAGCCCATCGCAACCGCTCGTCGTCAGGCTTCACATCCCATATGCCCATGCCCGCAGCCCACCCGCTCCTACCGATCCAGCATCAGGCCGGCAGCCTACGGTGGCTTCGTCACCGAGCTGCTCGGCGAAGCGCCGTCGGCAGATCCACCCGGTTCCCGCTCGCCGCGAACTCCTTTGCCTTCTGGTGCAACCCGTCCGCGATCTCTAGTCCTCCCTTCCCGGAAGGGTGATGACCGCGATGATGTCCGGCTGGGCCACGGCCAGGCGGGTGCCGTCCGGGTGCAGGGCGGTGACGGGGGTCGGAATGTGAGTGACGCCGTAGCTGCCGTCTCTTCGGGGCACCTCCACGGAGGGCCACTCCGCCACCACGGCACCCGTCGTGACGTCGAGCAGCCGCGGATGCCCGTACAGCGAGACGACCGTGTCGCCGCGTGGGATCAGAGTGCCGAGGCAGAAATCGACAGTGCTGCGATGGATCCACCGCCCTGCGGAGAGCGACCACACCCCCAGTTGCCGTGGGCCGAGAGCAGGGGTCTCCTCATCGTCGAGAGGCTCCTCGCCGGTGGTCGCGACAGCCAGGCGGTCACTGTCGAGCCAGCAGGCCGAGGCGACCTCCGCGACGATGCCCGGGTCCTCAGGCAGCACACCACGGCCGTCGAGCACCGCAGGGTCGGTCAACGCACTGGTCAGGTCGAAGACTTCGACCACCCCGTACGGATGCCACACCCAGCCGGCCGACAGCAGGTGAGTCCCATCGGGGCTCACCGCCAGCCGGGAGTGGAAGACGTCCTTGGGTTGACGGTCGCCATCGGTGAGCCGCTCTCCCGAATCCGCGTCCTCGATCTCCAGGACGTTGTATTCCTCCGGGCAGTGGACCAGAACCTCGCGGCCGTCCCGCAACGTCCCGAGCGCCACCGGATAGTCGTAGGCATCAGCCTGGTAGTAGCTCCGGTTCAGCTCCCGGACGAGCCGGTCACCATCGAGCAGCAGGGCCTTGGTACCGCGCTCGGCATAGATGACGGAGTAGCGACCGGACGGGGAGACGACACTCCGGTCGAAGGGAGACCCGTAAATGACCGAAGCAGGCCGCTCCACGCCGTCGGGACCCCATCGGCGGCCCCCACCCACCACATCGACCAGTTCATCGCCGTCCCACACCAGCGACTGCGCCTCAGCCGTCACTTTGAGAACGATCAAGACCCCACCACCCCCTCTTCCCCTGGCGCACTATGGCGCCGCTCCGAAGGCACTCTCCTTCGGAGCAGCGCCAATTGACGGACGTCAGTCCGCCAGCGGCAGGTACACCCGGTTCCCGCTCGCCGCGAACTCCTTCGACTTCTGCAGCATCCCCTCCGCGACCTCCTCCGGCGAGGCCCCTTCGGCCGCCGCACCACCGAACCGCTCCGTGATGCTCTGGCTGATCTTCATCGAGCAGAACTTCGGACCGCACATCGAGCAGAAGTGGGCCGTCTTGGCCGGCTCCGCCGGGAGTGTCTCGTCGTGGAACTCCCGGGCCGTGTCGGGGTCGAGGGCCAGGTTGAACTGGTCCTCCCAGCGGAACTCGAAGCGGGCGTCCGACAGGGCGTCGTCCCACTCCTGTGCGCCAGGGTGTCCCTTGGCGAGGTCCGCCGCGTGGGCCGCGATCTTGTAGGTGATGACGCCGGTCTTCACGTCGTCACGGTTGGGCAGGCCCAAGTGCTCCTTGGGCGTGACGTAGCAGAGCATCGCTGTGCCCCACCACGCGATCATCGCGGCGCCGATGCCCGACGTGATGTGGTCGTACGCCGGGGCGACGTCCGTGGTCAGCGGGCCGAGCGTGTAGAACGGAGCCTCCTCGCAGATCTCCTGCTGAAGGTCGATGTTCTCCTTGATCTTGTGCATCGGGACATGCCCCGGGCCCTCGATCATGGTCTGAACGTTGAAACGCTTGGCGATCGTGTTGAGTTCCCCGAGCGTCCTCAACTCCGCGAACTGCGCCTCGTCGTTGGCGTCCGCGATCGAGCCGGGCCGGAGGCCGTCGCCGAGCGAGTACGTGACGTCGTAGGCGGCGAGGATCTCGCATAGTTCCTCGAAGTTCTCGTAGAGGAAGCTCTCCTTGTGGTGTGCGAGGCACCACGCCGCCATGATCGAGCCGCCGCGCGAGACGATGCCCGTCTTGCGGTTGGCGGTCAGCGGGACGTACGGCAGACGCACGCCCGCGTGGACCGTCATGTAGTCCACGCCCTGCTCGGCCTGCTCGATGACCGTGTCCTTGTAGATCTCCCAGGTCAGCTCCTCGGCCTTGCCGTCGACCTTCTCCAGCGCCTGGTAGAGCGGCACCGTGCCGATGGGGACGGGGGAGTTGCGCAGCACCCATTCACGCGTGGTGTGGATGTTGCGGCCGGTGGACAGGTCCATGACCGTGTCGGCGCCCCAGCGGGTCGCCCAGGTCATCTTCTCGACCTCCTCCTCGATGGAGGAGGTGACCGCGGAGTTGCCGATGTTGGCGTTGACCTTCACCAGGAACCGCTTGCCGATGATCATCGGCTCGATCTCCGGGTGGTTGACGTTCGCGGGGAGCACCGCGCGCCCCGCCGCGATCTCCTCCCGCACGACCTCGGGCGCCACGTTCTCCCGGATGGCCACGTACTCCATCTCGGGCGTGATCTCGCCACGGCGCGCATACGCCAGCTGCGTCACCGCCCCGCCGTCACGGCTCCGGCGCGGCAGCCGGGGCCGCCCCGGGAAGACCGCGTCGAGGTTGCGCAGATTGCCGCCCCGCGGCGAGGTGTGCTTGATGCCGTCGTCCTCAGGACGGACGGGACGGCCCGCGTACTCCTCGGTGTCGCCGCGGGCGATGATCCAGTTCTCCCGCAGCGGGGCCAGGCCCCGGCGGACATCGGTATCGACCAGCGGATCGGTGTACGGGCCCGATGTGTCGTACAGCGTGACCGACTGCCCGTTGGTGAGGTGCACCTGACGGACCGGCACTCGAAGGTCGGGGCGCGAGCCCTCGACGTACCCCTTGTGCCAGCCGATGGACTTCCCGCTCTCCGAGGACTGTTCGCCCGCGATGAGCTGTTCGTCCTGGCTGGAGGCAGGCGTGCGTGCGTCCTTGATGGTCATGAGACCTACTCCCTACGCCGGCATTACCCGGTAACAGGTTCGGCGGTCGACGCAGCGGTTTCCGTCTGTCGATGTTTCGTGGGCAACGTCACTCACTGGTGACGACGTTCCACGTGAAACATCGCTGGGACGGAGGTCAGCGCCCTCTCAGCCCGGTGCTCCGAGCTCCCGCGTGTACAAAGGTGGCTCCACGCTAGCGTCAATTCGGGCGCGGTGAACAGGGGGCCCCTGCCGTTCTTGCGATGATCGGTCGGTGACCACGACACCGCAGCCCCCGTATCCGCCCGAGCCACCCCGTGGCCCCGGCCGCAGAGGCGGCGCTCAGCCCGGGCCGGATGACTGGAACAGGCCTGGGTCGGACGAATGGCACGAGTCCGGGTCGGATGACTGGAACGGGTCCGGGTCGAGCGGCTGGAACGGGCCCGGCCCTGGCGGGGGATTCGAGCACGGCCCCCGACCCGGCGGCCGGGTCGAACGCGGGTCGGCAAGCGGCGGCGGATACCACCCTGGTCACGACCCCGGTCACCGCTCTCCCGGCGCACCCGGCCACAGCCACGAGCACGCCCACGACACGGGTGGCGGGCACGGCGGCCTCCCAAGGGAAGGCAGCGGCGCAGGGGATGCCGGTGGCACGGGAGGTGGCGGTGGCGCGGGAGGTGGCGGTGGCGGTGGCGGTGGCGGTGGGCACGGTCACTCGCACGGCCACAGTCACAGCCACGGCCCCGCAGCCCCCGTCTCCCAGCACCTGCGCAAGGTCATCGCGGCGATCCTCATCCCGTTCGGCGCCGCCGTTCTGGTGGGCCTCGCCGTGCTGTGGCCCGGCGGTGCCCCCGCGCACGAGCGCACCGGCGTCGGCTTCGACCGGCAGACCCAACAGGCCACCGTCACCAAGGTCGACGAGGTGAGCTGCAAGTCCGTCAACGCCTCGGGCGAGACGCCGACCGGCGACACCTCTACCGCCGAGGGCTCCTCCGCCCAGCAAGAAGCCGGCGGCACCTGCAAGAAGGCCACCATCCGCGTCGACACCGGGAAGGACAAGGGCCGTACGTTCACCGAGATCGTGCAGCCGGACCAGTCGCGGCAGCTGCACGAGGGCCAGAAGGTCGTGGTCGCCTACGAGCCCTCCGCCCCGAAGGACCTGCAGTACTCGGTCACCGACGTGAACCGCCGGTTCCCCATGGCCCTGCTCGCCGGCATCTTCGCCCTGGCCGTCGTGATCGTGGGTCGGTTGCGCGGTGTCATGGCCCTGGTCGCGCTGGCGATCAGCTTCATGATCCTGAACTTCTTCATCCTGCCCGCGATCCTCCAGGGCTCGAACCCGCTGGTCGTGGCCGTGATCGGGTCGAGCGCCATCATGCTGATCGCGCTGTACCTGTGCCACGGGCTGTCGGCGAGAACCTCCGTCGCGGTGCTCGGCACGCTGATCTCGCTGCTGTTGATCGGCATCCTCGGCTCGCTGTTCATCGGCTGGGCGGCGCTCACCGGCAACACCGACGACAACACCGGTCTCATCCACGGCCTGTATCCGTCGATCGACATGAGCGGTCTGCTGCTCGCCGGCGTCATCATCGGCTCGCTCGGTGTACTCGACGACGTGACGGTCACGCAGACCTCGGCGGTCTGGGAGCTGCACGAGGCCAACCCCTCGATGGGCTGGCGCGGGCTGTACCGCGCGGGCATCCGCATCGGCCGCGACCACATCGCCTCGGTCGTCAACACCCTCGTCCTCGCCTATGCGGGCGCGGCGTTGCCCCTGCTGCTGCTCTTCTCGATCGCGCAGAGCAGCGTGGGGACGGTCGCCAACAGCGAGTTGGTCGCGGAGGAGATCGTGCGGACGCTGGTCGGCTCGATCGGCCTGGTGGCGTCCGTCCCGGTCACGACGGCCCTCGCCGCGCTGGTGGTCTCGGCCGACCGGCCTGGCTCCGGCACGGATCCGGCGGGCGGCGAGCCGACTCCGGCGGGCACGCAGGCCTCCTCACAAGCGGGGACACAGGCCGGGTCCTACGGCACACAGGGCGCCCAGGCTCCGCAGCCGGCCGCCGCAAGGGGTGGCCGCGGGCGTCGCCGCAAGCACTGACGCCGGGCCGGCCCCGAGCCGGCCAGAACACACAGAGCGACACCCGCACAACGCCACCCCTCCCCCAGAAGAAGCGTTCCTGCGCTCCTCCACACTCGCGCTGAAGCGTTCCGCCTCCCTGCCGGTGTGATGCTTCAGCCCGCGCTCTGCTCCTCCGCCAGGATGCGGTCCAGCGCCTCGTCGAGGTGGGCGTCGAAGTCCGCGAGCGCCCCTTCCTGTCCCAGTGGCACCAGCTTGTCGGTGCGGTCGAGGAAGGCGATGAGCGGCGCCGTCGACGAGCGGAACAGCGCCTGGTCGACGCCGACCTGAAGCCGGATCAGCACCTCACCGAGCGTCTCGTGCTCGGCCGGCGCGATGCGCACGTCCCCGTCGCCGCTCGGCCGCCCCACGCCGTCGATCAGCAGCTCACGGCCGAAGGCCCAGGTCACAGGGGCGTCCCCGGGGAGGTGGAAGGTCAGTCGCACCGCGTAGGGATCACAGGTCTCGTAGCGCAGCTCCACCGGGATACGGAACGACAGCTCCTCGGACACGAGAAAGCTCATCATGACCTCTGCCTGTACGGACTCGTCCATCGTCTACCCCGTCATCTGCGGTCGACTGGCCGGGAATGATCCCTCTGACTCTGATGGAATCTTGCTGAACGTATACGAGAGATCACAAGGAGTGAGTTTTCAGATACTGATAGAGATCGCGAGCGACCCCAGAAGCTGTCCGATCTCGCTCTGCAACTGACGTGTGGCGTCCATCAGACGATCCGCCTGATGGGAGGGGAGAGAAATGGCCAGGGTCGCAGCGGTCGGTCCGATCGTGATCGGGATCGCCGCGCACACCGTGCCGAGCGCGTACTCCTGGTGCTCGAAGACCGGCTCCATCCGCCCCACCCGGTCAAGGCGCCGGAGCAGGGTGTGGTTGTCGTGCACGGTGTACGGGGTGATCGCCTGCACCGGGTAGCGCTCGAGGTGGTCACGGCGGGCGCTTTCGTCGAGTTGGGACAGCAGACACTGACCGATGGCGTGCGCGTGCCCGGTCTCCCGGAAGTCGGCCCACTCCTCCACCGCGGGGTTGCCCGGGGTGTCGGAGACGCACATGACCTCGATCTCGCCCTCGCGGTACGTCGCGTAGTACACGGGTACGCCGATGACGTCCCGCCAGTGGGCCAGCGCCTCGACGACCGTGCTGCGACGTTTCTGCTTGGCCCCGCTGCTGCTCAGCCGCTCGGTTGCCTCGCCGAGGAAGAACAGGCCCTTGTCCCGGCGCAGATAGCCCTCGTGCACGAGGGTGCGCAGCAGGTGATAGGCGGTCGGTAGGGCCAGGCCGGTCTCGCGGGCCAGTTGCTTGGCGGGGGCGCCGTGTTCATGCCCGGCGACGGACTCCAGCAGACGCATCGCGCGCTGGACGGAGCCGATCAGGGTCGTGGAGTGGGTCTGCTCCCGCTGGTCGGCGTGCTCCGCCTGCTCCTGCCGTTGGGCAGGCCGTTCGGCAGGCGTCGCCGGGTGCCGCCCGACGGAAGTTGCCGGTCGCACGGGGGCCGTTGGTCGTACGGGAGGAGCTTCTGGTCGTACAGGCGTGGCCTGTCGAGCGGAAGTCGCCGGTCGTGGCGGAGGCGCCGTCTGTACGGGGACGTGGAGTTCTGCGGGTGCGGTGTCAACCGTGGCCAAGGGTCACTCCCGAAGCGCGAGGGGGCTGCCCGTGCGGGGGGACACGGGAGGGGGTGTACGCCGCTCGCGGGGGATCGTCCCCGCGTCGAATTCCGGACTTTAACCGCCCGCCACCGCTCACAGACGGCCTGAGCCGAAAACTTCCCTCTCGCGAGGGAACCGGTGATTCCTGTTACCGATCACCGATGCCCGTCACACCGATGCCCCCTCGGACCTCACCAGTCGCTGCGCGACGAGGAACTCGTCGTGAACTTCCGTACGACGTAGATGAGCCCGCCGACCAGGGCCACGAAGACGAGTGCCTTGAACAGCAGCCAGACGACGAAGTGCAGGACGCTGGCTATCAGCCCGCCGAACACGACCAGAGCGATGACGGGCACCGCGACCCACTTCACCCACCACGGCAGTCCCGCGAAGATCTCACGCATCGCCCTTACCTCTCTCGTCCTGGCTTCTCTTGTCACCGGATCTTCCGATGTCCTGCTTCGATGCTAGGACGGGCAAGGGCCCGAACGGGGGCCTCGCACCCCTCGTCCTCCCCTGATCGAACCCCTAGGGAACCCCGAGGCGACGGCTCAGCTCTCCGGGGGAGAGAAGACCACCAGAACCCGCAGATCCTCGCTGATGTGGTGGAACTTGTGGGCGACACCGGCCGGCACGTACACGACGCTGCCACGGGCCACCTGGGTCGTCTCCAGACCCACCGTGATCGCGGCACGGCCGCTCACGACGAAGTAGACCTCGTCCTGGTTGTGCGGCTTCTGTGGATCATGCGCACCGGCATCGAGCGCGTACAGGCCGACGGACATGTTCCGTTCCCGCAGAAACTGCAGGTAGGCGCCCTCGTTGGAAGCGCGCTCCGCCTCCAGTTCGTCCAGCCGGAATGCCTTCATCGCCGTTGTCCACCCTCGTCACACTGCTGGTAACCGATCTCTTCTGCCACGATCAGACACATGAAGAATTTCGTAGTCAAGACGATCGCCAACGCGGGCGCCCTGGCGGTCGCCGTATGGCTGCTCGACAAGATCACCCTGACCGGTGACAGCACGGGCAAGAAGATCGGCACCCTGATCCTGGTCGCGCTGCTCTTCGGCGTGGTGAACTTCCTGGTCAAGCCGGTCGTGAAGCTGCTCAGCCTCCCGCTGCTCATCCTCACGCTCGGTCTGTTCACCCTGGTCGTCAACGCGCTGATGCTGCTGCTGACGTCGTGGCTGGCCGACAAGCTCGATCTGAGCTTCCACGTCGACGGCTTCTGGACCGCCGTCGTCGGTGGCCTGATCATCTCGATCGTGTCCTGGGCGCTCAACGTCGTCCTTCCCGACGGGGACTGAGCCCGAGGATGACCTACCGCGTCTGCTTCGTGTGCACCGGCAACATCTGCCGCTCGCCCATGGCCGAGTCCGTCTTCCGCGCCCGCGTTGCGGAGGCCGGGCTCGACGACCGGATCGAGGTCGACAGCGCCGGCACGGGCGGCTGGCACGAGGGCGACGGCGCCGACCCGCGCACCGTCTCCGTCCTGGAGGAGCACGGGTACGACAGCGCCCACACGGCCCGCCAGTTCCAGCCGTCGTGGTTCGCCCGCCTCGATCTCGTCATCGCCCTCGACCACGGCCACCTCAAGGCCCTGCGACGCCTCGCGCCGACGCCGGAGGACGCGGCGAAGGTGCGCCTGCTGCGCTCGTACGACGCGTCGGCGGGCGACGATCTCGACGTCCCGGACCCGTACTACGGAGGCATGGACGGTTTCGAGGAGTGCCTTGAGATGGTGGAGACGGCGAGCACGAGCCTGCTCGACGCCGTACGTGAGGACGTGGAAGGACAGGCGGCATGACGGAGACGACCGGGACCACAGGGGAGGGCACGCGCGCGGTGCGGGCCGGGCTGCCCGAGCCCGTCAAGAACGAGCCCACCCTTCCCGGCCCGGTCTTCGCCGCTCACTTCCATCTGCCGGGCGACGTCGAGGGGCCGTACACCTACGGCCGCGACGAGAACCCCACCTGGACCCTGTTGGAACGGGCCGTCGGCGAGTTGGAGGCTCCCGGGCAGGACGATGTCGAGACGCTCGTGTTCGCCTCCGGCATGGCCGCGATCTCGTCGGTGCTGTTCTCGCAGCTGCGCGCCGGCGACGCGGTCGTCATGCCGGACGACGGCTACCAGGCGCTGCCTCTGGTCCATGAGCAGCTGCGGGCGTACGGCATCCAGGTGCGGACCGCGCCGACGGGCGGGGACGCCCAGTCGGCCGTGCTGGAGGGCGCGCGGCTGCTGTGGATCGAGACGCCGTCGAATCCCGGGCTCGACGTGTGCGACATCCGTCGGCTCGTGGACGCGGCCCACGCGCGTGGTGCCCTCGTCGCGGTCGACAACACGCTCGCCACACCGCTCGGACAGCGCCCGCTGGAGCTCGGGGCCGACTTCTCCGTGGCGAGCGGCACCAAGCAACTCACGGGACACGGAGACGTCCTGCTGGGATACGTCAGCGGCCGCGACGCCGAGACGATGACGGCCGTACGACGCTGGCGCAAGCTCGTCGGGGCGATCCCCGGTCCCATGGAGGCCTGGCTCGCGCACCGGTCGATCGCCACGCTCCAGCTGCGCGTCGAGCGGCAGAGCGCCAATGCGCTGGCCGTCGCCGAGACGCTGCGCGACTGGCCCGAGGAACTCGGAGTGCGCTACCCGGGGCTGCCCAGCGACCCGTCGTACAAGATCGCCTCGCGGCAGATGCGCCGCTTCGGGTGCGTCGTCTCCTTCACGCTGCCCACGCGCGCGCGTGCCGAGCGTTTCCTCGACGCCCTGCGGCTCGTGGACGACGCGACCAGCTTCGGCGGGGTGCGTTCGACGGCCGAGCGTCGGGGGCGCTGGGGCGGCGACGCGGTGCCGGACGGTTTCGTCCGCTTCTCGGCCGGCGCCGAGGACACCGAGGACCTGGTGGCGGATGTGCGGCGAGCCCTGCGTGAGTCGGCCGATTGAGCCGTACACGTACCCGCCGGTCGGTGTCCGGCTACGTACAACGGACGGTCCGAGCCTCCCCCCTCGTGGCTCGGACCGTCCTCGGTTCCGCGCGCGAAGAACCGCGCGAACAAGGCTAGTTGACTCTGTGTCAGTGTCCAATCACAGTAGCGACAGAGACCTATCGACATATTTATAGTTGGGGCCCGGCCGGGGGCCGGCACAGGGCTCGGATGCGGAGGGCGTGGCATGGATCTGGCCTTGTTGCGGACCTTCGTGACCGTGCACCGGGCCGGCTCCTTCACCCGCGCCGCCGCACTGCTCGGTCTGTCGCAACCGGCTGTGACCTCGCAGATCCGCACTCTGGAACGGCAGTTGGGCCGGCCCCTGTTCCTGCGGCAGGCCCGCGGCGTGACCCCGACGACCATCGGCGACGAGCTCGCCCACAAGGCGGCGCCTCATCTGGACGCCCTCGTGGAGATCGCCGAGACCGGCCTCGACGACGAGTCCTCCTTACGGACCCTGCACCTCGCCGGGCCACCCGAGTTCACCGCGGAACGGGCCCTGCCCGCGCTGACCGAGCTGACCGGCGAGGACGGCCAGGGCTTCGCACTGCGCGCTTCGTTCGGAAACGCCGAGGAGACGCTGGAAGGGCTGGCCGCCGGGCATCACGATCTGGCCATCAGTACGGCCCGTCCACGCGGCGCCCTGCTCACGGCGACTCCGCTCTGCGACGAAGTGCACGTCCTGGTCGCCTCCCCCCGCCGGGCGGAGCAGATCGGCTCGAGCCTGCTGCGCCGCAAGGGAGCGCACGCCCTGGAGGACGTCCCGGTGGTCGAGGTGCACGAGTCACTGCCATTCGTCTCCCGCTACTGGGCGTCCGTCTTCGACTCCCGTCCGGCCGCCCCGGGCACGGTCATCGTCCCCGATCTGCGTGCGGTGCTGGCCTGTGCGGTGGCGGGGGCGGGGCTGGCGGTGCTGCCCAGATACCTGTGCGCCGAGGCCCTGGAGCGGGGGGACGTGGTCGCGCTGCACCATCCCGCGGTGCCACCGCTGCGCACGTACTTCCTGGTGGTCCGCACCGGCACCCTGGCCATGCCACATGTCGCACGGGCCCACGACTGGTTGCTGAGGGCGGCCGACGACTGGGGCTGACCTGCGGTTCTCCATGGGTCACCGGGTGCACTCGATCAATGACCGCATGCGATGTTTCACGTGGAACCAAGCGGGCCACATTTCACCCATGACCGTCCGACCCGTGGTCAAGCGCACCGCACGTGCCGTTCTCCTGGACGGCGACGACTTGATCCTGATCAAGCGCACCAAGCCCGGTGTGGATCCCTACTGGCTCACCCCCGGCGGGGGCGTGGAGCCGAGCGACACGACCGTCGTCGACGCCCTGCACCGCGAGGTGTACGAGGAACTCGGCGCCAAGATCACCGACGTGGTGCCCTGCTTCGTCGACACCGTGGAGCACATCGGCGAGGACGGCGGCGCGAGCGGAGTGAAGGTCCAGCACTTCTTCGTCTGCCGTCTGGAGTCCATGGACACCTCACTGCGGCACGGCCCCGAGGTGGACGAGCCCGTCGGGGAGTACGAGATCGTGCGGGTGCCGTTCACCCGGGTCGGGATCGCCTCCGTCCATCTGGTGCCGCTGTCGCTGCGGCACTACCTGGACGGCAACATCGAGGGCGTACGTGCCATGCACGCGCCGGACCTGGGATGAGGCGGCTGCGGGCACTCAGTCGCCGATGACGACGAGCTCCTCCACCGAGTCGTGGCGGATGCGCTCGGAGGGGACGCCGCTGTCCCTCAGCGCGTCCACACCCTTGCGGATCATCCCGGGCGGGCCCGAGACATAGGCGTCGAACTCCTTCCAGGGGCCGTACCGGCGGATCGCGTCGGGGAGCTGGAGGCGCGCCTGCTCATCGATGACGGCGCGCACGGAGAGCCACGGGTGGGACTGCTGGAGGCGGAGCATCGTGTCGATGTCGTACAGGTCGACGTCGGTGCGCGCGCCGTAGAACACCTCGACCGGCCGCCGCTCGCCGTGTTCGGCCACGTCCTCGACCAGCGCCTTGATGGGCGCTATGCCGGTGCCGCCACCCAGGCAGAGAAGACCGCTGTCGGTGGTGTGGTCCACGGTCATCGAGCCGGCCGGCGGGCCGAGGCGGAGGACGTCACCGGGCCGGGCGCGGTGCACCAGGGCGCCGGAGACCCAGCCCGCGGGGACGGCCTTCACATGGAACGACAGCAGGCCGTCGGAGCGGGGCGCCGAGGCGAAGGAGTAGTGCCGCCAGATCCGCGGCCACCAGGGCGTCTCCAGGCTGGCGTACTGCCCGGCGAGGAAGGGATAGGGCTGGTCCGGGCGGACGGTGACGACGGCGACGTCCGGGGTCCTCAGGTCGTGCGCCACGACCTCCGCGCACCACCAGGCGGGCGCCCGCCGTTCGTCCGCGGCCGCCGCGTCGATCATCATCTGCGAGATCGTCGTGTACGCCCGGACCCAGGCCGCCTCGAACTCCGGGCCCCAGATGGGCTCGGCGTACTGGTGCAGGGCGCCGATGAGGCACTCGCCGACGGCCGGATAGTGCTCGGGACGCGTGCCGTACTTGCGGTGGCCGCGGCCCAGGTTCTGGAGGTAGTCGACGAGGACGGGGCTGTTGTCGATGTGTTCCGCCGCGGTGAGCAGCGCCTTGAGCAGCCGGTCCCGCTGGGTGGCCATCGCCGCGGGGAAGAGCGAGCGCAGTTCGGGGTGGCGTACGAAGAGCAGGGCGTAGAAGTACGAGGTGACCTTGTCGGCGACCGGGGCGACCTCCGCCATGGTCCTGCGGATGAGAACCGCGTCCGGGGAGGTTTCCTGGGCCCTCGCGGGGGCGGCCCACTGAGGGGGCACGCACTGTTCGGCGGGCGCGGCCGTCTCCGGTGACACGGGGACCGGCACGGGAGACGCCGGCTCGTCGCCCGGTGGCGTCGCCGGCTGCTGGTGCGGCGTGAACCAGCCGCCCCGGCCACCGGAAGTGCCGTTCTCGGCCGATGTGGTGGTCGGAGCGTCCATGGTGTGCCTCGCCTCGAACATCTTCATTGGCCGCAGCGCGCTCAGCGCAGCATCGCATCGTGCGGGGACACCCCGGCCGCATAACCGAAAATGCGGGTCTTCGATCTCTCCGTCGCGTTAGGCTGCGTCGCCTCGTTCTCGGTCCCCATGGACAGGCAAGGGCGCGCATCATGGATGCACGCAATTACCTTGCGCGGCGCACCAGTTCATAGGCTTCCCACAGGTCCTTCCCCGCGTAGGAGTGGGTCGCGAGACCGGCCAGATGACGGTCGGCATTGACCGCGACGGAGACCGGAACCACGCCGAAGAGGTCCTTGTCCGACGACGAGTCTCCATACGCGACACATTCAGCCCGGGTGACCCCGAACTCCTCGCACAGCCGATCGGCGATCAGCACCTTGGCCGCGGCGTTGAGCGCTCCGGCCGGATCCACCGGCTCGGTGAACGGCACGGCCGGAAAACGCGATCCGTATGCCGCATGCGCACCCCAGGCCATGAGCCGCTCGACGAAGAAGGAGGGAGAAAGCGACACAACGGCGCAGTAGTCCCCGCTGCCCCGGATCTCCTCCCAGACCTCACGAATACGGGCCAGCCACGGCGCGCCCTCGAATGCGGCCGTCACATGGGCGTCCGTGAGATCCGCCCACAGGGTGTAGACCTGCGCCGCATAGTCGGCCGGCTCGATAAGCCCCGACGAAACCGCCTGATCGAGGGCCACGGTCTCGGCCTCCAAGCCGAGTTGCCGGGATATCTCGACCGGAGCGGAGGTGCCGTGCAACAGCGTGCCGTCGAGATCGAAGAGATGAAGTCTGGCCATGGAACCCGAGGCTAACGGGGTTGGCTGAGGCCCGAGGCTGCCCGGTCGGCTTTCGTGCGGTGTCGCGAACGGGGCGGCTGCCTGCGGTTCGCCCATGTTTCACGTGAAACAACGGGCAGCTGTCGCCGGGCTGTGCAGGCGGCTACGGCATGGCCAAAAGCTCGTACCTCTCCCTGGAAACGGGTGGACGTCAGGGGTGCCCGTCAGACAGCCTGACCTGCGTGTCGACACCTTCCCCCGCCGCTCTGCCCATCCGCCGTCTGACGCATCGCGATCTCGCCGCCTGCGCCGACCTGTCCGAGAACCGGGGGTGGCCGCGAGAGGAGCACAAGTGGGGCTTCCTCCTCGCCGCCGGGACGGGATACGGCATCGACGACCCCGAGGGTGGTCTCGTCAGTGCCTGTGTCGTCACCGAGTACGGACCGCAGGAGCGCCCGGATCTGGGGGCCATCGGCATGGTCCTGGTCGCCGAACGGCACGCCCGCCAGGGGATCGGGCGCCGGTTGATGCGCCATGTGCTCGCGGCCATGGGCACCACGCCCCTGACCCTGCACGCGACTCCCAACGGCCGCCCCCTCTATGAGGAACTCGGCTTCAAGGCCACCGGGCGAGCGGAAATGGTGCGTGGGCATTTCAGGGCCGCCGGCTACCGGCCCACCGTCGTGACACGGGCGGCCACCGGTGGGGACCTCTCCGCCATTCTCCGGCTCGACGAAGAGGTGTTCGGCGCCGACCGCACCCACATCGTCACGCGGCTCCCCGCCTTCGCCGACCATCTGCGGGTCGCGGAGGAGAACAGCCGGATCATCGGGTACGCGGCCGCGTGGCCCAACATGGACACCCACGTGGTGGGACCGCTCGTCGCCCGGGACACCGACACGGCGAAGGCTCTGATCGCCTCCCTCGCCGCCCACACCGACCGACCACTGCGCACCGACATCGATGTACGACACGAAGAGCTGCTGGCGTGGGCGCGGGCACACGGCCTGGAGTCCGTCGCCTACAACGCGGTCATGACCTACGGCATCCCGGAGTTGCCGGGTGACTGGAGCCGGCGGTTCGCGCCGGTAACGGTGGCGGCGGGCTGAGGTGGCCCCGGTCTCGGGGTGAGAGGGTCCGGCATACGACTGCGTCGGCCCCCCGAACTCCTCGTGGGACCGACGCTTCCGTCTCGGATCAGTGGTGAGCGGCGGCTCGCTGTTCGGCCGTCGGCACGGCTCCGGCGACGACCGCGCTGGGCGTGCCGGACCTGTCGTCCCGGCGCTCCAGGGCCGCCGAGAGAACAGCGAGGCCCAGAGCACCCGCGGCGAGGGCGGCGCCCACCCAGTTGGGGGCGGTGTAGCCGAGGCCCGCGCTGATGACCAGGCCGCCGAGCCAGGCGGACAGCGCGTTGCCGAGGTTGAAGGCGCCGATGTTCACGGCCGAGGCGAGCGTCGGGGCGCCGTGTGCCTGGTCCAGGACGCGCTTCTGGAGCGGCGGGACGGTGGCGAAGCCGAGGGCGCCGATGAGCGCGATCGTGACGGCCGCGAGCACCTTGTTGTGCGCGGTGACGGTGAACAGCGCGAGGACGATCGCGAGAGCACCCAGGGAGACATACAGCATGGGCATCAGGGCGCGGTCCGCGTACTTGCCGCCGACGAGGTTGCCTCCGACCATGCCGAGCCCGAAGAGGACGAGCAGCCAGGTGACCGAGCCGTCGGCGAAACCGGTGACATGGGTCATCATCGGTGCGATGTAGGTGATCGCCGCGAAGACGCCGCCGAAGCCGAGCACGGTCATCGCCATGGCGAGCAGGACCTGGGCGTTCTTGAAGGCGGCCAGCTCGTGGCGCAGGTGCACGCCCTCGGGCTTGGGCATGTCGGGGACGAGCTTGGCGATGCCTGCCAGGCCGAGGACGCCGAGGGCGGCCACGATGGCGAAGGTGACGCGCCAGCCCACGGTCTGTCCGACGAGGGTGCCCAGCGGCACGCCGACCACGTTGGCGACGGTGAGGCCGGTGAACATCATCGCGATGGCGCCGGCCTTCTTGTCCGGGGCTACCAGGTCGGCGGCGACGACCGACCCGATGCCGAAGAAGGCGCCGTGGGCGAGCGAGGCGACGATCCGGCCGATGAGCATGACGCCGAAGGCGGGGGCGAGGGCGGAGAGCAGGTTGCCGACGATGAACAGGCCCATCAGCGCCATCAGCATGCGCTTGCGGGAGACCTTGGTGCCGAGCACCGTCATGAGCGGGGCACCGAACATGACGCCGAGCGCGTAGCCCGTCACCAGGAAGCCGGCCGTGGGGATCGAGACACCGAAGTCGCCCGCGACCTCGGGCAGCAAGCCCATGATCACGAACTCGGTGGTTCCGATGCCGAAGGCCCCGATCGCGAGGGCCAGGAGCGCGAGAGGCATGGAGGTCTGCACCTTCCCGGTTGATTGCATGAGCGCTTTACGTTCGATGACAATACTTGCAGACGCGCGCTAATTGCAAGCGCAGGCTATTGCGGGCCTGCCCTATCCTGGTTTCAGCCGTTCCGGGACGAAGGAAGCGCCAATGACAGCGACGGACCCCGCACTCACCGCCCTCGCCCAGGGCTGGTGCGCCCTCTCCCTGCTGCACGGGAGGATCGAGGCCCACATCGAGCGGGCCCTCCAGGCCCGGCACGACCTCAGCGTGCGCGAGTACTCCCTGCTCGACGTCCTCAGCCGGCAGCACGACGGCGACGGCGGGCACCTCCAGATGAAGCAGGTCGCCGACGCGGTCGTGCTGAGCCAGAGCGCCACCACCCGACTGGTGACGCGTCTGGAGGACCGCGGCCTGCTGACCCGGTACCTGTGCCCCACCGACCGCCGCGGCATCTACACCAACGTCACCGCGGAAGGCCTGGCTCTGCTGGAGGAGGCGCGACCGACCAATGACTCCGCCCTGCGCGAGGCACTGGACGAAGCGGCCAAGAACCCCGAGCTGGAACCTCTGGTGAAGGTCGTCGAGTCGCTGAAGGTGCCCGCATAGGCTGACGGCATGGGAGATCTTGAAATACGCGCCGCCGGTGCCGACGACGTCGCCCCGATCGTCGCCATGCTCGCCGACGATCCGCTGGGTGCGCAGCGCGAGTCGCCGGACGACCTCGCGCCCTATCTGACCGCGCTGGAAAGGCTCAGCGCCGACCCGAACCAGCATCTGGTCGTCGCCGTCCGCGAGGGCCGTGTCGTCGGCACCCTTCAGCTCACGATCATTCCCGGGCTGTCCCGGCGCGGCTCGACCAGGTCCATCATCGAAGGCGTCCGTGTGCATGCCGATGAGCGCGGCAGCGGACTGGGAACCCAGCTCATCGAATGGGCCATCGAGGAATCCCGGCGCCAGAACTGCCAGTTGGTGCAGCTGACCTCTGATGCCACCCGCATCGACGCCCACCGCTTCTATGAGCGACTGGGCTTCGAGGCCTCGCACGTGGGCTTCAAACTGCCGCTCTGACTTCCACACAGCGGCGGGGGCCTGTTTCACGTGAAACAGGCCCGCGCATCGCTCAACCGATGCCGCGCCACCCTTCCGGGTCCACCCCACCAGGCACAGGCGCCCCCTCGTCGTACGGCTCACGCGTGAACACGAACGACCCGAGGTCCAGATGGCTCACGCTGCCGTCAGGCCGCCGTACGGCCCGCAGAAGCTCTCCGGCGTAGTAACCCTCCAGCCCGGTCCAGGTGCCGTCGATGTTGGCGCGGAAGCGCGAGCGTCGGCCGCCGCCGGACAGCGGCCCCATCGAGACGCCCCCCTCGGAGGTGAGCCGCAGGGCGAAGACATGGGTGCCCCAGTACCACTGACCCGCCAACTCCAGGACGTCCGCGTCGACTTCGGGCAGCGGGCGCCACGGCTCGGGAAAGCACGGCTCGGCGTCCGCGACGATCCGGACCAGGTCGGCGCCCACGGCGGACAGTGCCGGGCCGGACGTGCAGTTGGCCAGCACCACCGCAGCGACATCGTCCGCCACGCTGATGGTGAGATTCGCCAGGAACCCCGGCAGAGAACCGGAGTGCCCCACGAGCAGCCGGCCGTCCCGGTGCTGGATCTGCATCCCGAGACCGTAAGTGGCGCCGTCGACCACATCGGCGGCCTCGGCCGGTGCGGCGGGCGTGCGCATCTCCCGCACCGACTCCGCGCTCAGCACCCGGTCGTCCCCCTTCGCCAGGAAGGCCGCGAACTTGGCCAAGTCGTCGGTGGTGGACCAGAGTTGGCCCGCCGCCGCCATCCTTCCTAGGTCCTCGGTGGGTTCCGGCAGCATCACATCGGCCCACGGATGCACGGCCCAGCCGCCCGCGTGCGGGGCCGACGGATGGGCACTCGTGCGGTCCAGGCCCAGGGGCTCGAGCACTTCACGCCGCAGGACCTCCTCCCATGAGGCGCCGCGCACCTTCTCCACCAGAGCGCCCAGCAGGGTGTAGCCGGGGTTCGAGTAGTGATGGCGGCGGCCGGCCGGATGCAGGAAGGGCTGTTCGCCGAGAACGTCGGACAACTCGGGACGCAGGGCCCCCGGGGTCCGCTCCCACCACGGGCTGGGTGCCTCGGCAGCCAACCCGGCCGTGTGCGCGAGCAGTTCGGCGATCGTCGCCTCCCCCGCGCCGGTGCCCGGAAGGTGCTTCTCCAAGGGGTCGCCGAGGTCGAGCAGTCCCTCGTCACGCAGCCTCAGCACCAGCACGGCGGTGAAGGTCTTGGTGATCGAGCCGATCCGGTACTGGACGTTCTCGTCCGGGCCGTGGCCGTCCACCGAGGTCCGTGAGCCGTGCCAGACGGCCCGGCCGTCCCGCACGACCGCCGCGACCAACGACGGCGCCCGTCCCTCGGCCTGCGCCACGGCGATCCGGTGCAACAGGGCACGACGCGTGCCGGGAAGCAGCAGTTCCTGAGATGTCGTCATGGCCCCAGTCCACCCCGCCAGGTACCCGGGCGTCGAGTTCATTCCGCCCGGGCCGGGCGGCTCAGGTCTGGGCCATGTCCACGAAGCGTGAGTAGTGGCCCTGGAAGGCGACCGTGATCGTCGCCGTCGGGCCGTTACGGTGCTTGCCCACGATGATGTCCGCCTCGCCCGCGCGCGGCGACTCCTTCTCGTAGGCGTCCTCGCGGTGCAGCAGGATGACCATGTCGGCGTCCTGCTCAATGGAGCCGGACTCACGCAGATCGGACACCTGGGGCTTCTTGTCCGTGCGCTGCTCGGGGCCACGGTTCAGCTGCGAGAGCGCGATCACCGGGACCTCCAGCTCCTTGGCCAGCAGCTTGAGGTTTCGCGACATGTCCGAGACCTCCTGCTGACGGCTCTCGGAGCGCTTGCCGGACTGCATCAGCTGGAGATAGTCGATGATCACGAGCTTGATGTCGTTGCGCTGCTTGAGCCGACGGCACTTCGCACGGATCTCCATCATCGACAGGTTCGGGGAGTCGTCGATGTAGAGCGGCGCCGCCGAGACCTCCGGCATCCGGCGCGCCAGACGCGTCCAGTCCTCGTCCGTCATGGTGCCGGACCGCATGTGGTGCAGGGCCACCCGCGCCTCGGCCGACAGCAGACGCATCGCGATCTCGTTGCGCCCCATTTCGAGGGAGAAGATGACGCTCGGCAGGTTGTTCTTGATGGACGCCGCCCGGGCGAAGTCGAGCGCGAGCGTGGACTTACCCATGGCGGGACGGGCCGCGATGACGATCATCTGGCCGGGGTGCAGCCCGTTGGTGAGCGAGTCGAGGTCCGTGAAGCCGGTCGGCACACCCGTCATCTCACCGGTGCGGGAGCCGATCGCCTCGATCTCGTCGAGCGCGCCCTCCATGATGTCGCCGAGCGGGAGGTAGTCCTCGCTGGTGCGCTGCTCGGTGACCGCGTAGATCTCGGCCTGGGCGCGGTTGACGATCTCGTCGACGTCGTCGTCGGCCGCGTATCCCATCTGGGTGATGCGCGTGCCGGCCTCCACCAGCCGTCGCAGCACCGCTCGTTCATGGACGATCTCCGCGTAGTACTCGGCGTTCGCCGCCGTCGGGACCGTCTGTACGAGGGTGTGCAGATACGATGCGCCGCCGACCTTGTTGATCTCGCCGCGCTTGGTCAGCTCGGCGGCGATCGTGATGGGGTCGGCCGGCTCGCCCTTGGCGTAGACGTCGAGGATCGCCTGGAAGATCGTCTCGTGGGCCGGCTTGTAGAAGTCGTGGCCCTTGATGACCTCGACGACGTCGGCGATGGCGTCCTTCGACAGGAGCATGCCGCCGAGCACGGACTGCTCCGCGTCGAGATCCTGCGGTGGCACACGCTCGAACGACGAGCCCCCACCGTCCCATTCACCGTTCTCCCGGCCGCGGTCGTGCTGCTCGTCGCGGCCCCGGCCTGCGTCGCCGCGTCGGCGCGAGGCAGGCAGGCGATCACTGGGACCGCTGTCGGCCCACGGATCGTCCAAGGGCTCGGAAATGCTCACCGAGCCACCTCCTCCCGTCCGCCGAGCGGACCTCGCCGTGCCTCTCTTTCTACGGCACGGCACTGACAAATAAGAGGCCCAACTCCGTTTGCGGCGCGTCGGTTTTGTGATGGTTTTCGGGCCGACGGACGGAGCGGGCGCCGGACCACGGTAGGCCTGTCGGCACCGTCAGCCAATCTGGTTATCCACAGGCCATGTGGACGACGGCCCCGATGCTGTGGAGAACTCGGCGAAACCTGTGCACGACCCGGTGGACAGGCCTGTGAACAAGCTCGCCCTCCTCTCGAAGGAACCGCCCTGACCTGCACACTTCCCGTCCACCGGCTGTGCAGAAGAAAAACTTTCTCAGTCGGACCAAGATCAGGCCTCGCGACGTCCACAAGCGCGCGGCACAAGACTTCGAGTAAGGGTCACTAATCAATTGCATCTATTACCTGTGGACGATTAGATTGATGCTCATGACACACGCTCCCGCGACCTCGCGCGCCGCACGTCGACAGCACGACCGAGAGATCGTCGCACTGGCCGTTCCGGCCTTCGGCGCGCTTGTCGCCGAGCCCCTCTTCGTCATGGCGGACAGCGCGATCGTGGGTCACCTCGGCACCGCACAACTCGCCGGTCTGGGCGTCGCCTCGGCCCTCCTGACGACCGCGGTCAGCGTGTTCGTCTTCCTCGCCTACGCCACCACCGCGGCCGTCGCCCGGCGGGTCGGCGCCGACGACCTTCAGGCCGCCATCCGCCAGGGCATGGACGGCATCTGGCTCGCCCTCCTGCTCGGCGCCGCGGTCATCGCCGTCGTGCTGCCCACGGCACCCGCCCTGGTGGAGCTCTTCGGCGCCTCGGACACCGCCGCCCCCTACGCGACCACCTATCTGCGGATCTCGTCCCTCGGCATCCCGGCGATGCTCATCGTCCTCGCCGCCACAGGCGTCCTGCGCGGCCTGCAGGACACGAAGACGCCGCTGTACGTCGCCATCGGCGGCTTCGTCACCAACGCCGCCCTCAACGCAGTCCTCGTCTACGGAGCCGACCTCGGCATCGCCGGCTCCGCCTGGGGCACCGTGATCGCCCAGTGCGGCATGGCCGCCGTCTATCTGGCCGTGGTCGTACGCGGGGCGCGTGCCCATGGGGCCTCCCTGCGTCCTGACGCGGCAGGCATCAGGGCCTCGGCCCAGGCCGGTGTCCCCCTTCTCGTCCGCACCCTCTCACTCCGCGCGATCCTGATGATCGCCACGGCGGTGGCGGCCCGCCTCGGCGACGCGGACATCGCGGCACACCAGATCATCCTGTCCCTGTGGAGCCTGCTCGCCTTCGCCCTGGACGCGATCGCCATCGCGGGGCAGGCCATCATCGGCCGCTATCTCGGTGCGGGCGATGCGCAGGGCGCCCGCGAGGCCTGCCGCCGCATGGTGCAGTGGGGCATCGCGGTCGGAGTCATCCTCGGCCTGGCGGTCGTGGTGACCCGGCCCGCGTTCCTACCGCTGTTCAGCAGCGACTCCGCCGTGAAGGACGCCGCCCTGCCGGCCTTGCTCGTCGTGGCACTCTCACAACCGATCTGCGGGATCGTCTTCGTCTTGGACGGTGTGCTGATGGGGGCGGGCGACGGCCCGTATCTGGCCTGGGCGATGGTGCTGACCCTGGCCGTCTTCACCCCCGTGGCGCTGCTCGTCCCGACACTCGGCGGAGGTCTCACCGCCCTGTGGGGAGCCATGACGCTGATGATGGCGGTCCGCATGCTGACGCTGTGGATGCGCGCCCGGTCGGGACGCTGGATCGTCACGGGAGCCACCCGCTGACGTTTCACATGAAACATGCTCGAGCGGGGTGCCGGGTTCTGCGGTGTTTCACGTGAAACGTCGCGGGCGAACGTGTTTCACGTGAAACAGCCAAGCAAGAGGGGCCGTACCCGATGCGGGTACGGCCCCTCTCACGACTACTCAAACCGAGCGCAGCGATCAGGCCGCGACGACCTCGATGTTGACCTTGGCGGCAACCTCGGGGTGCAGACGCACGGACGTCTCGTGGGCGCCCAGGGTCTTGATGGGCGAGCCCAGCTCGATGCGGCGCTTGTCGACCTCGGGGCCACCGGAAGCCTTGATCGCGGAGGCGATGTCGGCGGGGGTGACGGAACCGAAGAGACGACCGGCGTCGCCGGAGCGAACGGCCAGACGGACCTTGACGGCCTCGAGCTGGCCCTTGATCTGGTTGGCCTGCTCGATGGTCTGGATCTCGTGGATCTTGCGAGCGCGACGGATCTGCTCGACGTCCTTCTCGCCACCCTTGGTCCAGCGGATAGCGAACTTCCGCGGGATCAGGTAGTTGCGAGCGTAGCCGTCCTTGACGTCGACGACGTCGCCGGCGGCACCGAGGCCGGAGACCTCGTGGGTGAGGATGATCTTCATTTGTCGGTCACCCTTCCCTTAGCGCGCGGTGGACGTGTAGGGCAGCAGCGCCATCTCACGGCTGTTCTTGACGGCCGTGGCGACGTCACGCTGGTGCTGCGTGCAGTTGCCGGTCACGCGGCGGGCACGGATCTTGCCGCGGTCGGAAATGAACTTCCGCAGCATGTTCGTGTCCTTGTAGTCCACGTACGTGACCTTGTCCTTGCAGAAAGCGCAGACCTTCTTCTTAGGCTTGCGCACAGGCGGCTTCGCCATGGTGTTTCTCCTGTGTGATCAAGAAGTTTGGGTACGACCCGCCCTCGACCGATCAAGCCCGGGAACCGGGCCCGAAGGTCTAGAAGGGGGGCTCGTCCGAGTAGCCGCCGCCACCGCCGCCGCCGGAGTTTCCACCCCAGCCGCCACCGCCGCCGCCCTGCTGGCCACCGGCGGGAGCGCCGGTCGCCCACGGGTCGTCGGCAGGAGCGCCGCCGCCCTGCTGGCCGCCGCCGGAGTTTCCACCCCAGCCGCCGCCACCCTGGCCGCCACCGCCGCCGTAACCACCCTGGCCACCGCGGCCGGCACCGCCGGCGGTCTTGGTGACCTTGGCCGTGGCGTTCCGCAGGCTGGCGCCGACTTCCTCGACGTCCAGCTCGTAGACCGTGCGCTTGACGCCCTCACGGTCCTCGTAGGACCGCTGCTTCAGCCGGCCCTGCACGATGACGCGCATGCCTCGCTGGAGCGACTCGGCGACGTTCTCCGCCGCCTGACGCCAGACCGAGCAGGTCAGGAACAGGCTCTCGCCGTCCTTCCACTCGTTGGTCTGACGGTCGAAGGTGCGGGGGGTGGACGCGACACGGAACTTCGCGACCGCCGCACCGGAAGGGGTGAAGCGCAGCTCGGGGTCGTCGACAAGATTGCCGACGACCGTGATGACGGTCTCGCCTGCCATGGGGGAACCTCTCGGCGGGTTTGCTGCTGGCTGCTTTGTGGTGCTGCTACTCGAATCCCGAGATCAGCTGAGCGGGAGAGCTCAGTGGGTCTCGGGGCGGAGGACCTTGGTCCGGAGGACCGACTCGTTCAGGTTCATCTGGCGGTCGAGCTCCTTGACGACCGCAGGCTCGGCCTGCAGGTCGATGACCGAGTAGATGCCCTCGGGCTTCTTCTTGATCTCGTACGAGAGACGACGACGGCCCCAGGTGTCGACCTTCTCGACCTTGCCGTTGCCCTCACGGACGACGGAGAGGAAGTTCTCGATCAGGGGGGCGACAGCGCGCTCCTCCAGATCGGGGTCGAGGATGACCATCACCTCGTAGTGACGCATGTGGAACCCACCTCCTTTGGACTCAGCGGCCACGGTCGTTCCGTGGCAGGAGGGTTGTGATGCGTACGCAACGGTATCGGCCGCCACTGACAATCGGGGCTTCCTCGCGGTAGTCCCGGTCGTGGCATGGGCAGACACCAGTGCAGACGGTACAGACTACCCGCACACCGGCTTCCGGTTGAAATCCGGCCGCCGACGGCGACAATCTGTACACATCGGGTGTGTATGGCGCTACGATGCGCCGCCTTCCGCAGGAGGTGCCCTATGGCACAGGCAATGCGACCCAACACCGTCGGAGGCCTCTTCGCCACGGACGGAAAACCCCACCCCCTCCAGGACACGCTGCTCGCGGTGACCCTGGTGCTGGGCATCACGGCGTTCGTCACGGCGATGTTCCACAACCTGCACCTGCTCAGCTCCTGGACCGGCCTGGTCGGGATCTGCACCGGCGCGTACGGCCAGTGGATCTCGGAGACGACCCGTGAGCGCTTCGGACTGATCCTCGGTCTCGGCGCCTCGGCGGTCGGCTTCTTCCTCGGCATGGCCCACGGCGGTCTGTTCGGCGGAGTGATCAGCTGACGCCAGGGGCACCGCCCTCTTCACATCACCCAAAGCACCACGGAACACCTCGGCGGCCCTTCGAGCCGGGGCGCAGGTTCCGTACGCCCAGACGGGGCGCTCGCAAGGCGCAGTAGGCTTCGGCGCGAGAGCCGGAGCCCCTGTACCCATGGGGACACACCAGCCCGAGGAGCGCCCCGAATGAGCCTGACCCTGAGGACGATCAGCCGCGAGCAGCATCTGGCGTACATCCAGAGCCTGCCGTCGGCGAGCCACATGCAGGTTCCGGCCTGGGCAGACGTCAAGGCGGAGTGGCGCTCGGAGAACCTCGGCTGGTTCGACGACAAGACTGGCGAGATGGTCGGTGCGGGCCTCGTCCTCTACCGCCAGCTGCCCAAGATCAAGCGCTATCTCGCCTATCTGCCCGAGGGCCCGGTCATCAACTGGTTCGCGCCGAATCTGACCGACTGGCTGGAACCGATGCTCGCCCACCTCAAGCACCAGGGCGCTTTCTCCGTGAAGATGGGCCCGCCGGTGATCATCCGGCGCTGGGAGGCTCCCTCCATCAAGGCGGGCATCCAGAACCCGGACGTGAAGCGGCTGCGCGACATCGAGGCCGACTTCATCGAGCCGCGCGCCTTCGAGGTCGCCGACAAGCTCCGCCGGATGGGCTGGCAGCAGGGTGAGGACGGCGGCGCCGGCTTCGGTGACGTCCAGCCGCGGTACGTCTACCAGGTACCGCTGGCGAACCGGTCCCTGGAAGAGGTCCACAAGAACTTCAACCAGCTGTGGCGCCGCAACATCAAGAAGGCCGAGAAGGCCGGAGTCGAGGTCGTCCAGGGCGGCTACCACGACCTCGAGGAGTGGCAGCGGCTCTACGAGATCACGGCTGTGCGCGACCACTTCCGGCCCCGCCCGCTGTCGTACTTCCAGCGCATGTGGACGGCCCTCAACACCGAGGACCCCAACCGCATGCGGCTCTACTTCGCCCGCCACAACGGCGTGAACCTGTCGGCGGCGACGATGCTGATCGTCGGCGGGCACGTCTGGTACTCCTACGGCGCCTCCGACAACATCGGCCGTGAGGTCCGGCCCTCGAACGCGATGCAGTGGCGGATGCTGCGCGACGCCTACGCGCTCGGCGCCACCGTCTACGACCTGCGCGGCATCTCCGACTCGCTGGACGAGACCGACCACCTCTTCGGTCTGATCCAGTTCAAGGTCGGCACCGGCGGTCAGGCCGCCGAGTACCTCGGCGAGTGGGATTTCCCGCTCAACAAGCTGCTCCACAAGGCGCTCGACATCTACATGTCGCGTCGCTGAGCCGCCACAATTCGCTTTCATACCTCTGATACACCGCAGCCACGAGAAAGGTTCCAGGTCCGGCCATGGCGCTCACGCTCTACGTCGACACCGCGCGCTGGCGTGCGCACCACAAGCACGTGCAGGACCAGTTCCCAGGGCTCGTCCCGGTCTGCAAGGGCAACGGCTACGGCTTCGGGCACGAGCGGCTGGCGGAGGAGGCCACGCGGCTCGGCTCGGACGTCCTCGCCGTCGGCACGACGTACGAGGCCGCGCGCATCAAGGACTGGTTCGGCGGTGACCTGCTGGTGCTGACGCCGTACCGGCGCGGCGAGGAGCCCGTCCCGCTGCCCGACCGCGTCATCCGCTCGGTGTCGTCGATCGACGGGGTCTACGGCCTCGTCGGTGCACGAGTGGTCATCGAGGTGATGTCCTCGATGAAGCGGCACGGCATCAGCGAGCAGGACCTGCCGCAGCTGCACGCCGCCATAGAGAACGTCCGCCTGGAGGGCTTCGCCATCCACCTGCCGCTGGACCGCACCGACGGCTCGGACGCCGTCGAGGAGGTCATCGGCTGGATGGACCGCCTGCGCGCGGCCCGGCTGCCGCTGCACACCATGTTCGTCAGCCACCTCAAGGCCGAGGATCTCGCCCGGCTCCAGCAGCAGTTCCCGCAGACCCGCTTCCGCGCGCGGATCGGCACGCGGTTGTGGCTGGGGGACCACGAGGCCACCGAGTACCGCGGGGCCGTCCTGGACGTCACGCGCGTGGTCAAGGGCGACCGCTTCGGCTACCGGCAGCAGAAGGCCGCCTCGGACGGCTTCCTGGTCGTCGTGGCGGGCGGTACATCGCACGGGGTGGGCCTGGAGGCCCCGAAGGCCCTGCACGGCGTCATGCCGCGCGCCAAGGGCGTCGCCCGCGCGGGCCTGGCCACGGTGAACCGGAACCTTTCTCCGTTCGTCTGGGGCGGCAAGCAGCGCTGGTTCGCCGAGCCGCCGCACATGCAGGTGTCGATCCTGTTCGTGCCCTCCGACGCCCCCGAGCCGAAGGTCGGCGAAGAGCTGGTGGCCCATCTGCGGCACACCACCACGCAGTTCGACCGGATCGTCGACCGCTGAGGGTCGTACGGCCACCTGAGAAGCCGTAAGCAGACAGCCGAAAGGCCGTACACGGACTGCCCGTGTACGGCCTTCGCTTGGTTCTGCCGGGGGGCATCAACCCCCGTTCGCTCAGAGCGAACTACCCCCGGAAGGGGAGTCTCCGCGCTCGCCCCACTCGACCTGCGGGCCCGCGAAGTGGGCCGCGTGCCGCGGGGGATGGGCGGCGGGGCCGAGCACGAACACGTCCTCCGCCCCGTCGAGCACACCGCCCGAGGGGTCGTCGTCGCCCGCTCGTCGTACGACGTCCCGCTCCGGCATGAGGATGTCGCGTACGACGACGACGCACAGGTACAGCGTGCCCAGCAAATGCAGGCCGATGGCCCAGTGGTAGCCCTCCTGGGGCAGACCCTTGTGGGCGTCCGCGCTGGTCGTGTACGCGAGGTACATCCAGATGCCCAGGAAGTACGCCACCTCGCACGCCTGCCAGATCAGGAAGTCCCGCCACTTGGGCCGGGCCAGCACCGCCAGCGGGACCAGCCACAGGACGTACTGCGGCGAGTAGACCTTGTTGGTGAGGATGAAGGCCGCGACGATCAGGAAGGCCAGCTGGGCGAAGCGCGGTCGGCGCGGGGCGGTCAGGGTGAGCGCGGCGATGCCGACGCAGCACAGCAGGACCAGCAGCGTGGCGAGCGTGTTCACGGTGTCGGTGGTCAGCGGGTCGGACGAGTTCTGGGCGAGGATCAGCCAGAAGGACCCGAAGTCGACGCCCCGCTCCTGGCTGAACTCGTAGAACTTCGCCCAGCCGTCCCAGGCGAGCAGCATCACCGGAAGGTTCACGACGAGCCAGGCGACCGCGGCACCGCCGAACGCCTTCCCGAAGTCCCGCCACTTGCCGGCGCGCCAGCACAGTACGAACAGCGGGCCGAGCAGGAAGACGGGGTAGAGCTTGGCGGCCGTGGCGAGGCCCAGCAGGACGCCGAACGCCAGCGAACGGCCCCGGGACCACATCAGCATCGCGGCGGCCGTCAGGGAGACCGCCAGGAGGTCCCAGTTGATGGTGGCCGTCAGCGCGAAAGCGGGCGCCAGGGCGACCAGCAGACCGTCCCAGGGGCGCCGGGCGTGCGTACGGGTCACACAGACGGCGATGACGGCCGCGCAGGCCATCAGCATCCCGGCGTTGACCATCCAGTACCACTGCTCCTGGTCCTGGATGCTGCCGCTGCCCGGCGTGAGCCAGGCGGCCACCTCCATGAACACACCGGTCAGCACCGGGTATTCGAGGTACTCCATGTCGCCGTTGAGCTTGTCGAAGTACGGCACGAGCCCGTCGGCGAAGCCGCGCCCCGCATAGAGGTGCGGGATGTCCGAGTAGCAGGCGTGCGTGTACTGCGAGCTGGCGCCGAAGAACCAGCCGCCGTTGTAGCAGGGCGCCTTCTGGATCAGGCCGAGGGCGAACATGCCGATCGCCACGAGCGCGATGACCCGCACGGGGGTCCACCAGGACGTCCCGAGCAGTGCGAGCCGCCCGATGGGGCCCCCGATCAGCTCACTGCCGGTCGTGGCGACCTCGTCCTCTTTGGTCGGCCGCACCGTTCGCTCGTCGCGCACGCTCGTCATGGGGGTCATCCTGCCGTACGTGGCTGTGTGGGCGCACGACCGGAAAACCCGCGGCGCCTCCCGCCCGGGGCCGTCGGTCACGGGCCAGGATCACTTGACATCGTGGATCTCCGACGAGTTCCCTCAGGGGGGAGCCAGACTCACAGCGCCCCCTGGGGAAACTATGACCAACGACGGCATCCAGTGGCTGCCAGACGTCTTCAAACTGGGTTTTTCCGTTACATTCGCACGTGCACTGACAAAGAATGAACTGGTGACGCGCATGGGTGGCGACCCACGTTCCGTTTCTCCTCTCACCCGTGTCAAGGCCGAGCAGCTGGAGCTCGGGGACCGCGATGCCGGACCGGTCGTCCGCTTCGGCGAATCCGGGGACTGGGTCTTCGGAGTGGAGAGCTGGGGAAGCCACGGCGGCAGGAGCGCCGTCGTCTGCAGGGTTTCCGCCGGCACTGAAGCCGTTGTCGTGGCCATCACGGCGAAGGCGACCAAAATGCTGACCTACGCGCGCGATGGGAACGTCGTCTGCCGCTTCGACGCGGACACGCCTCATATCCGGTCGGGAACCGACCGCGACTTCCTGCTGCCTCATATGGAGCGCGTCGGTCTGATGTCGCTGGAGACCGAGGACGTGAACACCCGACTGGCCATGCTGGCCGTCGCCGAGCAGGCCTTCGGTCTCGCCCTCCCGCGGAGTCCTGTCGAGAAGGGCGAGCTGATCGGTACCAGGGTCACCGTCTGAACGCCGGTCAGCCTGAGCATGAAAGGCGATTGAGTACCGGCCGAAGCAAGCCGGGGCAGGGCAGGGCTGCCCCGGCTCAGCCTCGGCTAAGGCAGCCGAATCTCACAGAGGGTGTTCGTCCCGCAGTCCGCGAACCCTGGTGTCTCCACCCAGTAGGGATCACCGTCCAGCAGACGGGCTTCCTGCGTGAACCGTCCGAGGTCGCCGCCAGCGCCCTCGTTCTGCTCGCTCGGAATGTTCCCTCGCCCGCAGGGCTCGTCCCAAGTCGGCGGACCGACCCTGTCGTCGTCGCGCAGAACCCAACGCCCGTTGTCAGTGAACGCGTAGAACTGCGCGCACTGGTCCCCCGTCAGACCGGAGATCTGGCCCCCACTCTCCCGCGACGCGGCGAAGGGGTACTCGTCGCACGAGGCATCGGGTGTGTCGGGATGGGGATCGAA
This sequence comes from Streptomyces sp. NPDC057280, assembly GCF_042668605.1. Classification (NCBI taxonomy): domain Bacteria; kingdom Bacillati; phylum Actinomycetota; class Actinomycetes; order Kitasatosporales; family Streptomycetaceae; genus Streptomyces; species Streptomyces sp. NPDC057280. Next base: position 289,896 of record NZ_JBHUYR010000007.1, on the reverse strand, counting down.
CTTGGCGCTCACGTTCTGGCACATACGACGCCGGTTGCCGTCCTGGGCGGAGGTGTCTTCCAGACGGTGCAGCGGCCTGTTGTCCGCCTTACTGCCCGGGTGAGTCCTGAGCTTCGTCTTGAGCACCCAGTACAGGGCGCTTGCGGCCGGGTACTTCTCCGTGTTCACGGTGAAGGACGGGACGTACGCAGGGAACACGCATCCGCGATAGGAGCCCACCTTCGCGTCGCACCGGATGTCGAAGTCCTCGTCCTGGATCCATACCGTCGACTGGTTGGCCGCGTCGGGCGAGGAGCCGGTGATGAGCCAGTCGACCGTCATGGCGTCGGAGGTGGAGCCGGTCCACTCGTGGGTGAAGAGGGCCTCCGTAGTGTGCTGGTCCCCCTGCGTCCACGTAGTGGAACCGTTGAAGAGCGGCGGGTCGGACGTGCATGCCGGGTAGCAGTCCGTGAGCCACTGGAGGGAGACGGCTTTGATCCCGGGATCCATCCGTACCGGAATGATCTTCAGGACTTCCCGGATCAGATCGTCGTCCGGATAGAGTTTGATCTGCCGCTGCATGGCCCAGTGGACCTCACCGATCGGTTCCCCATCGCCGTCGATGAAAGTCGCGATGAGGGGGCTGCTGTCCTGCATGCACCCCTCGAACCGGTTGAACGAGTTGTGCACGCGGTTCTTGCACCACGGGACCAGATCGAGCTCGGTCGTACCGACGCTGGAGGTCTCCTGCGTGAAGGGGGATCTACCCGAACTCGGCTTGCCGAATCCGAGGCACATCCGAACGCCCTTCTGTGACGGAACGGACGTGCATTTGCTCGGCGGAGTTCCTTGCTGCCGTGCCAGGGCGGTCGGACCTGCGTGCGGTGTCTCCTCGACCTCCTGCTGGGTGTAGTCGATGTTCGGGGCGTTGGGGTTCGCGGCAGGCAGAGAGAGTTCGGTGCCGTTGACCGCGTAGTCGCCCGGATGAACGGCCACGGCATCGAAGGCGATGTCCTGATCGCCAGTCCCGTCCGGTGTGATCGTCGTCAGCCGAACCTTGGGTACGCCGCTGAATCGGAACGCTCCGAGGGAGACCCAACGGTTGCTTGAGCCGACCTGGGAGACGGTCCGCCGACTGGTCCACCGTCCGTTGTCGACCTCGTACTGTGCGTACTTCGTCTGTGCCCCGTGATCGGGGATGTGGACCCATACCTTCGCCGTGCTGTTCAGCGACTTGTTGAGGGTCCAGGTGCCCGTGATCTTCAGGCGCTGGCCCTTGGCGTCGTCGGCCCGGGTGTGGCCGAACCAGAAGTGCCCGCCGAAGCCGGCCCCCAGCTGATGCAGGTCGACCTTGGCCGGGTACACGGTCTCGACCCCGTTGTTCGCGAAGCCGAGGGTGAAGGTGCCGGAGTTCGTCCAGGAGTTGGTGCACCCCGCACGGACCACGGGCGTTCCCGCGGGAACGTCGTCGACGATCAGGGCGCCGTCCGGGAGGCCGCTGGTGGTGCAGCTGGGCGGATAGGCGGTGCCGTCGGGCTCCTCCGGCGACGTGTCGCCGAAGCGGACGAACTCGTATCCGCAGGTGTCGACGCAGTCGCTCTTCCAGGTCACCGGCTTGTTCCACCAGCACTTGAGGTCGTCGCGGCCACAGGGGCCGCTGGACGCGGTGTCGTTGGAGGCGCCGTCGGAGATCCGGCTCGGGTTGCAGCTGTTGGAGGAGTCGCAGAACGCGTCCTCGGGGGCCTTCAGGTGGGCGCGGTTGTAGAGCGCGCTGCCCTTGACGGTGACGGCCGAGTTGGTGCCGTTCCAGGTGGCGGGGCGGAAGGCGGGGACCAGTGTGCCGGGGGATTCCAGGAAGGAGGGCGGGTGTGCGGCGAAGCCGAGGACCTTCTCCTGGTAGGGCCAGTTCTGCGGACGGGCGGCGGCGCTGGCGTCCTCGCCGCCGGCCGCGTTCTCCATGAAGGGCAGCCGTCCGGCGTCCCACTCGGGGTTGGCGGGGTTGTTGGCCCAGCCGAGCCCCCACGGTGAGCCGTCACCGGCGTTGACGTGGAAGCCGGAGTTGTAGGACCACAGGGCGAAGTACCAGTTCTCCGGGCGACCGGTGGTGCCGTGGTTGGCGATCATGCCCGCCGCGCGCGTCTCGTTCCACTTGGAGACGAGGGTCTGCAGGCCCGCAGCGATGTTCGCGGTGTAGTCCAGGGCCGCGGCACGTTGCTTCTCGTACGGCCAGGCCTCGCCGCCGTGGCCGTCCTCACGACCGGCCATCCGCATGTGGTCGGTGATCTGCGTGATGCCGTACCCGCAGTCCGCCTTGGCGAAGTTGATGTCCCAGTCGTTGCTGGTGTTGCCGTCGTAGAGGTCGATGCCGTAGTAGTTGCCGATCAGCGGGTTGGCGGTGACACCGGGGACGGCCTCGCGGCCCGCCTGCCACATGTTCGACTCCTGGGTGGTCACGCCGAGCATGACCTGCGCCATGGCACGGCCGCCGCCCTCCAGCGCCGGGTTCAGGAAGAGGGTCTGCGGCTGGTAGGCCGGCATCCCGAGGTTCTTCCAGTTGGCCGGGCGCGAGATGTGCGTGTTCAGCAGTCCCTTGACCGCCATGTCCACGGCCCACTCCACCTGGCGCGGCTTGGGCTGCATCGCCTGGTTGTGGGGGTCGTTGCGGGGCACGGAGCAGGTGCGTTCCGCCTCGACGGGGTCGTTCGGATCACCGGCGGCGGCCGCCTCCGATGTCCTGGCTCCGTCTCCGGATCCGGTCGACAGCCCCGGCGACACGGCACGGTCCTGGCCCGCGGGTGCCAACACCTGCCGGGCCGGGTCGACGGTGAACGAGGCCTTGCGGCCGGTGGCGCGCGTGGTCAGGGACAGCTTCACCGTACGAGCCCTGGTGGCCTCGCCGGGCTGCAGCAGCGTGCCCTTGCCGTCGGCCCACTCCGTGTGGGTCAGGACGGCCTCGCCGCGTGTGGAGACGGTGACGTCCTTCGGGGTGGCCGCCAACCACCGTACCGACGACGGCAGGTGGCCGGCCTTCACCGACTGCCTCGTGGTGCCGGTCACGTACACGGTCCCGGCGCTGCGCGTCAGTCCCGTCTCGGTGGCACGTCCCTGGGCCAGTACCGCCGCACGCGTCCGGCGTGCGTCCGGATGGGCCAGGGCGGCAGCGCCGACGCGCTTGACCTTGGATATGAGGCCCCGCTTGTCGAGGAAGGTGAGCCCGCCCCGGCCGTCCGGGCTGAGCCGGTAGGGCACCCCGTCCGTCCGGACCAGGGCCTTGCGGCCGCCGTCCGCCGTCACGCGTACGACCTCCGCTCCCGAGGCCGCGGCTATGGAACCGTCCGCCACGGGCACCGCGGACGTGTACTGCCCCTTGAGTGTGATCGCCTTGCCGAGCTTGCCCGTAGACGTGTTCAGCTTGATCAGCCGAGTGCCGCCCAGGTCATCGCCACCGGACTGGGTGAGGACGGCTGTTTCCCCCGTGCCGCAGCCCGGGTTGTAGTACGACAGCGAGGCCTTGAGCCCCAGTTTCCTGACTCGGCCGCTTGTCAGGTCGACGATCGCCGTGAAGCCGCCTCGAGCCATCAACTGCGGCTTGTTGGTGAACGTACGCGGCGCGTAGACCACGACCGCCCGCCGGCCCGAGCCGGTGACGCACACGTTGCCGATCCAGGCGTCCGCGTCGACCCCGGGTTCGGACAGCGACGCGGCCGTGCGCCAGGTGTAGCCGTCCTTCTTCCAGGCGGTGAGGAGATGGAAGCCGTCGGCGTCCCCGGACGTGGTCCACGCCAGGTCGTCCGACTTCTTCCAGTTCTTGCCCAGCAGCTCGGAACGCCTGTCCGCCGGTACCGAGAACGGGGTGTGCCCGCTGTCCGCGGCGTCGGCCGCAGGGGCAAGTGTCCGGTCGGACGCCATGGCGGGCGGTTGTATCAACCCCGCCAAGGCCGCGATGGCCGCCACGGCGACCGCGGCGGCCATCCTGCGTCTTCTATGTGTCAACGCAACTCCCTCGAAGGTGGATTGCTGCGCAGTTCACACTCGGCCGCCGATTCCGAATGATGCGGTTAATTCCACTTCATTCGCCCCAAAGGGAACGGAACGACGTTCACCGAGTGAACCCAGCAAAGGCGAATCATCGACATGACACCATGAGGGAACTCCCGAAAACACAGATATCGTTGGCGTATTTGCGCCCAGTCGCCAGGAATACGAACGAGGAAGCAAGCAAATCCACCGGAAGCCGGAAAAATACCCAGATCCGGGCCCGGAAAAACCGAATGACATGGCGCAATTACGCCAAACTTTCGCCCGTTATGCACAGAAGGTTGGCTTTAAACGTCTTGCTCGCCCTCCGTCGCAACACATAAAGTGAAGTGCACGCACCGGCAATCGGCAGCACACTAAAGCGGTAAAGAACACGCAAACGGGGGTCCTCATTGGGCCGCAAATTATTTACCGATGACCTGGATATGGAGATCCTTCGGCTTATGCGAAGCGGCCTCCCGGACAAAGCCATTGCTCAGCATCTCGCCCTCGGCCACAGGACTGTCCAACGCCGCGTGAACAGGCTGATGGAAGAGCTGGAGGCACGTGGGCGATTCGCACTGGGCCTGCGCGTCAGCGAGATCGGACTGCTGGACGAATCCGTATGACCGAAGACCACATAGCCAAAGAGGGATCCATGAAGAAGAATTCAATGATCAAGGCCGCTGCCGTCACCGGAGCGGCGATGACCGCCGTGTTGATTCCACTGGGCGGAACGTCGTACGCGGCAGGTTGCAACAGCACGGGATGCGACAACAAGGGCCCTGTGTCCATGAACTGCGACGACCAGTACACATCTACGGTACGGACCGTGAACAACAACGAGCGGATCGCCGAGCTCAGATGGTCGAGCACCTGTGACGCCGCCTGGGTCCGCGTGCACAACACGTCGAGTAATCCGACCTACAACGCCTTCGGGTACATAGAGAAGTACAACTCGTCCGGGACACTTCTCAAGTCGCTTTCCGTCGCAGTGCCGGACTCCGGAAACGACTGGTCGAACATGCTGGGCGGCGCTTCGTACTACTACCGCGTGTGCATCAGTTTCCAGGGCAACGAGTACCCCCTGAAGTGCAGTACGAAGTTCTGAGTGACCTCGGGGCCGGCCGAGCGAAGGGTCCCGGGGATCATCAGCCTGCGGGTCCTCCGAAGATGCCGTTGCCGTTGCCTCGGGTGGTGTCCGTCTCCGTTTGTTTGAGCACTGCCAGCTGAACTTGCAGGACTCGCTAGCCGAGGGCGAGGGAAGGGTCTCGGTCTCGCTGGACGTCGGGCTCGGCGTCTCATTCGAGGGGATGTAATGAACAAGAGAATGAAAGCTGGGCTACTCGCGGCGGGCGCTGGAGTCTTCATGGTTATGGGGATATCTCCTGCAAGTGCCGCAACCTACACTGCAGCCTGCCACGCCACTGGCGTGAACGGAAGCCTCTACTCCACCGGGTGGGATTACGGCGAAGAGAAGATCCCCTACATCAGCCTCGTAGTGAGTGACTCAGCCGCAGACGGACACCATGTAGCTATCCGCCTCGTAACGTACGGCTTCGCACCGGATGATGTCGTTTACTGGCCATGGCACCACTACTACGGCGGAAACGGTGGCACAGGCTCCTGGGAAACTTCGGCCACTACAGGACGAGACCTTGTCGGGTTCGCAATTCAGGCTGCGACGTTCGAAGGCAGCACACGGCTGAACTATTGCGAAGACAGCGCCTCGTAACACCCAAGCAATAGTAGCCTCTCGCGAGGTTCGTAATCCGAACAGGCCCCGGCGCTGAACCGGGGCCTGTTCTTTCTTATGTCAGATTCGCTTGGACGACCGTGGTGCTCGACTAATCAACCCGTTGAGCCTCCGAAGATGCCTCCGTTTTGATTTCCTCTGCTGTTGCTGTCCGTCGCCGTGGCGGTCGGTGAGGAGGTCACGCCTCCGTCCGCACCGCCGGTGTCTGTGCCTCCGGTGTCAGTGCTGCACTGCCAGCTGAACTTGCAGGACTCGCTGACCGACGGCGAGGGAAGGACCTCGGTCTCGCTGGGCGTCGGGCTCGGCGTCGCGCTCGGCGTCTCACTCGGCGTCGCGGTGACGGACGGCGTGGGAGACGGCGCACCCTCCTCGTCCTGGATCTCACCGATCTTCTCGGCTTCCGGGAACCCGGTGTCGCTGGCGTTCTTGAGTGCGGCCTTCATGTACTCGGTCCAGATGGACGTCGGGATGTCACCACCGTGGATGGACTCCACACCCGCCGTGCCGTTCATGGAGAGCAGCTTGTTGGTCTTGGGGTCTTCTCGGAACATCGCGACCGACGTCGACAACTGCTGGGTGTAGCCGACGAACCAGGCGGACTTGTTGCTGTCGGTAGTACCGGTCTTGCCGGCAGCCCTACGGCCCAGGGCCAGCGCGTTCTTACCCGTACCGTTCTTGATGACGTTCTCGAGGGTGTCCGTGACGTTGTTCGCCACGTTCTCGGGCATCGCCAGGGTGACCTTCGGCTTGCTGAAACCGGGTACCGGCTCACCGTTCTTCTTGACCTGCGTCACCGAGTACGGGTCCGCGTGCTTCCCGGACGCGGCGAAGGTGGCGTAGGCGTCGGCCATGCGGATGGCACTGGGGGTCGACGTACCGAGAGCGAAGGAAGGGTTCAAGTCGGGGGCGAAACTGTCCTTGAGAATGCCGGACTTCTCGGCCACGTTCGCGACGTTGTCCATCCCCACGTCCACGCCGAGCTGCACGAACGGCGTGTTGATCGACTGTTCCATCGCCTTGCGCAAGGTGACGTATCCCCAGGGATAGTCGCTCTCGTTCTCCTGGTAGAAGATCGAGTTGTCCTTGCGCAGGTAGTAGGTGCCGTCGGGCTTCCTGACCTTGAGATGGTCGTTGCCGTTGTACTTGCTCAGGGGCGAGACACCCTCCCCCTCACTCTTGTACGTCCCGTACTCCATCGCCGCGGCCAGCACGAACGGCTTCCACGTGGAACCGACGGGCACACCCGAGGAGTCCGCGTTGTTGTTGAAGTGGCCGTTCTCGTACCCCGCACCGCCGTACAGCGCGACGATCGCACCGTCATTGGGCCTCACCGACGCGGCGCCGAACTGGACGTGCTTGTCCAACTCCCGCTTCTTCGGGTCGATGCGCGCGTCCTCGATCTTCTTGACGGCCTTGGCCAGATCGTTGACCTTGTCCTTCTCGAAGGTCGTGTAGATCTGGTAGCCACCCTTGTCGAGGTCTGCCCGCGAGATGTCCGAGTGGGCCAGCACGTACTTCTTGGCCGTGTCGACGAGGTAGCTGATCTGGCCGGTCATGCCCTTGGTCGCCTTGAGGCCCTGGGGCGTGGGGTACTCCTTGATGGCGCCCTGATACTCGGCGTCCGTGATGCGCTTGTCGTCGTGCATCTGCTCGAGAATCCAGCTCCAGCGCTCCTTGGAACGCTCGAGGTTCTTCGCCTTGGTCGCCGACGGATCGATGCCCGTGTTGTCGATAGGGTCGTAGTACGTCGGCCCCTTGAGCAGCGCGGCCAGGAAGGCGCACTGGGACACCGAGAGATCCTCGGCGTTCTTGCCGTAGTACGTCTGCGCGGCGGCCTGGATGCCGTAGGCACCACGGCCGTAGTACGAGGTGTTCAGGTAACCCTGGAGGATCTCGTCCTTCGTGAGCTTCGTCCCCACCTTTATGGAGATGAACATCTCCTTGAACTTCCGGGAGACGGTCTGTTCCTGGCTGAGGTAGGTGTTCTTCACATACTGCTGGGTGATGGTCGAACCGCCCTGCGTGTCGCCGCCTCGAGCCATGTTGGCCAGAGCCCGGGCGATACCCATGGGGTCCACGCCCTTGTCCTGGTAGAAGCTCTTGTTCTCCGCGGAGATCACGGCCCACCGCATGGCCTTGGGGATCTTGGAGATGTCGACGTTCTGCCGGTTCGCGCCGCTGCCTGTCGCCACCATCTGGCTGCCGTCGGCCCAGTAGAAGACGTTGTTCTCGGACTTGGCGGCAGCGTTCTCGCTGGGGATGCCAACCATGGCGTACCCGATGCCGGCGATGGCGACCAGGCTGCCGAAGAAGGCGAGGCTCAGTCCGGAGACGAGGCGCCAGGAAGGAACCCAGCGCTGCCAGCCGTACTTGCCGGCGCGTGGGTAGTCGATGAACCGGTTCTTGGTGGAGGTGGCGGCTCGGCCGCGTCCAGGGCCGGTGGAGCCGCGACGCGCGCCGCGGGCCGTGGGCTCGGGCGCTCTGCGTCGGCTGCCCCCACCTCTCTGCGCCGCGCGGCGGGCCTCGGCGCGGCCGCCGTACGACCGCTCCTCCGCACCCGACTCGTGGGAACCCGACCCGTACGCGTCGGAAGGAGATCCGGTGGCGCCACGCGGTGCCGCACGGCGGCCGGAGGACGAGCCGGACTGGCCGCGTCGGGCCGCGGCACGTCCGCCTCCCTGCGGCTGCGGCGGTTTGCGACGGTGCTCGCTCATCGAACGACTACTCCTAGGGCAGGCGCACCTTTGCGCGCCTGGAAACGGCGGCTGCTGGTTTCCGGTCCCCCCGAAGTACGGATGTGGTCGCTTTCGCATTCACCCGTACTGCACCGAGGACGACGACGCCCCCATGCGTCACTCGGTTCCCGGTGGTGTGCATGCCGCACAGACTACGCACCGTCAAAACCCGCCTAGCCCCGAAGTTCACCCCAAATCAGGCAACTTGCCTCCAACGAATCGGTGATGTGATCCCGTTCACCGTTCCCGCACTTGTCGCATCCGGAAGGCCGTTCTATCGTCGTGATGTATCGAGTCGATACATCAGAGCGGCATAAGCGAGCGGAAGACCGAGAGGAGGCGACCATGAGCCGGCGTTCCGGGATCCTGGAGTTCGCCGTACTCGGTCTCCTGCGCGAGTCCCCGATGCACGGCTACGAGCTGCGCAAACGACTCAATACGTCACTGGGCGTGTTCCGTGCGTTCAGTTACGGCACGCTCTACCCCTGCCTCAAGACGCTGGTCGCCAACGGCTGGTTGATCGAGGAGTCGGGGCACGCTCCCGAGGACGCCCTCGCCGCATCACTCGCGGGGCGCCGCGCCAAGATCGTCTATCGGTTGACGGCGGAAGGTAAGGAGCACTTCGAGGAGCTGCTCTCCCAGACCGGCCCCGACGCGTACGAGGACGAGCACTTCGCCGCGCGTTTCGCCTTCTTCGGGCAGACGTCGCGCGATGTGCGCGTGCGGGTGCTGGAAGGCCGGCGCAGCCGGCTGGAGGAGCGCTTGGACAAGATGCGCGTCTCGTTCGCGCGCACCCGGGAGCGCCTCGACGACTACACGCTTGAGCTCCAGCGCCACGGAATGGAGTCCGTGGAGCGCGAAGTGCGCTGGCTGAACGAGCTCATCGAGAGCGAGCGGGCCGGACGGGACCTTCGTGGTTCCACCGGGGGGCCCGCTCAGTCCTCTCAGCAGAACAACACCACTGGAGCGACGGGCAACCTGCCACGGCCCGGGGACACCCCCCGGACCGATCTGCCCGACGACACCGCCACGTGAGCGCCCAGTCAGGGCCTCACTCGTACACACAGGGAGCAACCGGAATGGGTTCGGTTCGCGTAGCCATCGTCGGTGTGGGCAACTGCGCCGCGTCGCTGGTTCAGGGAGTCGAGTACTACAAGGACGCCGACCCGGCGTCCAAGGTCCCCGGACTGATGCACGTCCAGTTCGGCGACTACCACGTCGGAGACGTCGAGTTCGTCGCCGCCTTCGACGTCGACGCGAAGAAGGTCGGCCTCGACCTCTCGGACGCCATCGGTGCCAGCGAGAACAACACCATCAAGATCTGCGACGTCCCGAACAAGGGCGTCACGGTCCAGCGCGGTCACACGCTCGACGGTCTCGGCAAGTACTACCGCATGACCATCGAGGAGTCCGCCGAGGAGCCGGTCGACGTCGTCCAGGTCCTCAAGGACAAGCAGGTCGACGTTCTCGTCTGCTACCTGCCGGTCGGTTCCGAGGACGCGGCGAAGTTCTACGCCCAGTGCGCCATCGACGCCAAGGTCGCCTTCGTCAACGCCCTTCCGGTCTTCATCGCCGGCACCAAGGAGTGGGCCGACAAGTTCACCGAGGCCGGTGTCCCGATCGTCGGTGACGACATCAAGTCGCAGGTCGGCGCGACCATCACGCACCGCGTGATGGCGAAGCTGTTCGAGGACCGCGGTGTCCGCCTCGAGCGCACGATGCAGCTCAACGTCGGCGGCAACATGGACTTCAAGAACATGCTGGAGCGCGACCGCCTCGAGTCCAAGAAGATCTCGAAGACGCAGGCCGTCACCTCGCAGATCCCCGACCGCGAGCTGGGCGAGAAGAACGTCCACATCGGTCCCTCGGACTACGTGGCCTGGCTCGACGACCGCAAGTGGGCCTACGTCCGCCTCGAGGGCCGTGCCTTCGGCGACGTCCCGCTGAACCTGGAGTACAAGCTCGAGGTCTGGGACTCCCCGAACTCCGCGGGTGTCATCATCGACGCCCTGCGCGCCGCGAAGATCGCCAAGGACCGCGGCATCGGCGGCCCGATCCTGTCGGCGTCCTCGTACTTCATGAAGTCCCCGCCGGTCCAGTACTTCGACGACGAGGCCTTCGCGAACGTCGAGAAGTTCATCAAGGGCGAGGTCGAGCGCTAAAGCTCACCCCCGCTCAAAAACGCTCCTGCCAGGGCTGTGTCGAGGGTCCCCGGGTTTGTACCGCCCGGGGACCCTTCCCTTGTGTGAGGCTGTGCCCCATGGCCGTCGTACGTGACCTGCGCGTCCTGCTCCGCTTCCAGGGTTTCAGACGCCTTCTCGCCGTACGCCTGCTCTCCCAGGGCGCCGACGGCGTCTTCCAGATCGCGCTCGCCGCGTACGTCGTCTTCTCCCCGGAGAAACAGACCTCGGCCGCCGCCATCGCCTCCGCCATGGCCGTCCTGCTGCTCCCCTACTCCCTGGTGGGCCCCTTCGCCGGCGTCCTGCTGGACCGCTGGCGCCGCCGCCAGGTCTTCCTCTACGGCAACCTGGTGCGTGCGGCGATGGCTTCGGCGACGGCCGTCCTGATGGTCAGCGACGCGCCCGACTGGCTCTTCTACGTCTCCGCGCTGTCCGTCACCGCCGTCAACCGCTTCGTGCTGTCGGGCCTGTCCGCCGCTCTGCCGCGCGTGGTCGACACCGAGCGCCTCGTCATCGCCAACTCCCTCTCCCCGACCGCCGGCACGCTCGCGGCGACCGCGGGCGGCGGCCTCGCCTTCGTCGTACGCCTGGTCGTGGCCGACTCCGACGCGGCCGTCGTGCTCCTGGGGGCGGCCCTGTACCTGTGTGCGGCGCTGGCAGCGCTGCGCATCTCGAAGGAACTGCTCGGCCCCGACCGCGCGTTGGCGCACCCCGGCCTCGCAGCAGCCTTCACCAGCACCGCTCGCGACCTGGCGGCGGGCGTCCGCCACCTCGCCGGGAAACCCCGCCGGGAAGCCACCTGGGCGCTCTCCGCGATGACACTGATGCGCTTCTGCTACGGCGCCCTGTTGGTGATGCTCCTGATGCTGTGCCGCTACGAGTTCTCCTCGACGACCGACGACGGACTCGCCCTGCTGGGGCTGGCGTTGGGCATCTCGGGCGCGGGCTTCTTCGTGGCGGCTGTGGTGACACCGTGGGCAGCAGGGCGTCTCGGCCCCGGCCGCTGGATCGTCGTATGCGCGGCAGCCGCCGCAATCCTGGAACCTGCTCTGGGCCTCCCCTTCGCCGTCACGCCGATGCTCGTGGCGTCGTTCGTCCTGGGACTGATCACCCAGGGCGCGAAGATCGCGACGGACACCCTCGTGCAGTCCTCGGTCGACGACGGCTTCCGTGGCCGGATCTTCTCCGTCTACGACGTCCTGTTCAACATCGCCTTCGTCGGCGCCGCCGCTGTCGCCGCCCTGATGCTGCCGCCGGACGGGCGCTCTGTGGTGTTGGTGGTCACAGTGGCCGTTATCTACGGGGCAGTTGCTGTAGCTATGACCCGCTTTGGACGCCAGTAAGTGTCACATCAATGACACAGAGTCCCCCTGGGGTACAGGGGTGTCAGTGGGGCCCGGTAACTTACGTGCGTCTTACTCGCGCCTAGTTGCGCATCACTCACCCATGTTCTAGGGGGACCCCCAAGTGTCTACTCCGCCGCCCCAGGGCCAGAACCCGTTCGCCCAGGGCCAGCAGCCCTACGGCCAGCCGCAGGCCCAGGCCCCGTACCCGCCCCAGGACGGCAACCCCTACGCGCAGGGCCAGCAGCCGGGCTTCCCGCAGCAGCAGGGTGGCGTCCCCTACGCGCCGGTCCCGCCGGCGCAGCCGAAGCGCAAGCTGAGCTTCAAGACGATCAAGAACATCGTCATCGTCGTGGTCGTCGCCGCTTTCGCTATCGGCGGCTGGATCGCCAGCCGCGACGACGCCAACACTGCGGCGGTCGGCGACTGCATGCACCGCGGCAGCACTGACGACAACAACCCGGACCTTGAGGTCGTCGACTGTGGCTCTTCGAAGGCCCAGTTCACGGTGCTGGCCAAGATCGAAGGCACGTTCAGCGGCTCCCTTGCCGAGACCAAGTGCGCGGCCGAGGCCAAGGACTTCCAGTACGTCTACACCGAGTCCGGCGACGGCACCGACTTCCTGCTCTGCCTGAAGGACAAGTAGTAGGTCCTGCGGTATCGCAGACACATCGAGGGGCGACGTTTCACGTGAAACGTCGCCCCTCGATGCTCTCCGGGGTCATGTTTCACGTGAAACATGACCCCGTTTCACAGCCTCAGCCCTGCTCGGCCCACCACTCCTTGAGTGCTGCGGCCGCAGCCTCCTCGCCCATAGGCCCGTTCTCCAGCCGCAGCTCCAGCAGGTGCTTGTACGCACGGCCAACCGCTGGGCCCGGGCCGACGTCGAGGATCTTCATGATCTGGTTGCCGTCCAGGTCCGGGCGGATGGCGTCCAGTTCTTCCTGCTCCTGGAGTTGGGCGATGCGCTCCTCCAGGCCGTCGTAGGCACGAGAGAGCGCCGTCGCCTTGCGCTTGTTGCGGGTCGTGCAGTCCGAGCGCGTCAACTTGTGGAGGCGGTCGAGGAGCGGGCCGGCGTCACGGACGTAGCGGCGGACCGCGGAGTCCGTCCACTCGCCCGTGCCGTAGCCGTGGAAGCGCAGGTGGAGTTCGACCAGGCGAGAGACGTCCTTCACCAGGTCGTTGGAGTACTTCAACGCCGTCATGCGCTTCTTGGTCATCTTCGCGCCGACCACCTCGTGGTGGTGGAACGAGACACGGCCGTCCTTCTCGAAGCGCCGCGTGCGCGGCTTGCCGATGTCGTGGAGGAGAGCGGAGAGGCGGAGGACCAGGTCGGGGCCGTCCTCCTCCAGTGCCATCGCCTGCTCCAGGACGATCAGTGTGTGGTCGTAGACGTCCTTGTGGCGGTGGTGTTCGTCGCGTTCCAGACGCAGCGCCGGCAGCTCGGGCAGGACGTGGTCCGCGAGGCCCGTGTCGACCAGCAGGGTCAGGCCCTTGCGCGGGTGCGCGGACAGGATCAGCTTGTTCAGCTCGTCCCGGACGCGCTCGGCCGAGACGATGTCGATACGCCCGGACATCTCCTTCATGGCCGCAACCACCTCGGGGGCCACCTCGAAGTCGAGCTGGGCGGCGAAGCGCGCGGCACGCATCATCCGCAGCGGGTCGTCCGAGAAGGAGGCCTCGGGAGTGCCGGGAGTGCGCAGCACCCGCTCCGCGAGATCCTCCAAACCGCCGTGCGGGTCGATGAACTCCTTCTCCGGCAGCGCCACCGCCATCGCGTTCACCGTGAAGTCACGCCGGACGAGGTCTTCCTCGATGGAGTCGCCGTACGACACCTCCGGCTTGCGCGAAGTCCGGTCGTACGCCTCCGACCGGTACGTCGTCACCTCGATCTGGTAGCCGTCCTTCTGCGCACCCACTGTGCCGAAGGCGATCCCGACCTCCCACACGGCGTCCGCCCACGGGCGCACGATCTTCAGCACGTCCTGAGGGCGGGCATCGGTCGTGAAGTCCAGGTCGTTGCCGAGCCGGCCGAGCAGCGCGTCCCGCACCGAGCCGCCGACCAGGGCGAGAGAGAACCCGGCCTCCTGGAAACGGCGGGCGAGGTCGTCGGCGACAGGAGCGACCCGCAGCAGTTCGGTGACCGCGCGGTGCTGCACCTGATTCAGGGCGCTGGGCTTGTCTTCGTTGGCGTTCGGCACAACAGAAAAGGGTACGTGGCCCCGGCGACCGAGAGCGCCTCCATTAAATCTGCACAGACCCGTACGCCGGGTCGCAGGCAAGGACCACCTGGAGGACGTACGGATTCGCTCCCCTTTATACGCACACATACAGGACGGCCCGGCCCCGCTTCCCGATCTTGTGGAGCAGACCGCGGCACTTCCCCTCAGCGCGCATCGTTACCATGCGTGGACGCACATTGCGACGACCACTGACGACCACTGACGACGAGGGACGGGCGAGCGCGTGGCCGAGGCGGCAGACTTCCAGGGGATGAGTCCCTCACCTGCCCGCCGGTGGCTCCGGCGCACGGGAGCACTGCTCGCCGGCGCGCCTCTGCTGGCCGGACTGCTCCAGCTGCCTGCCGCCGCGCCCGCCAGCGCCGCGTCCGGCTCCAGCACCGTGTCCGTGGACATCAACACGCTCACGCCCAGCGTCCCCACGGACGGCGACACGGTGACCGTGTCCGGCACCGTGACCAACGAGAGCAAGCAGACGGTCACGGATGCCCAGGTGGATCTGCGCGTCGGCCCCGAGCTCAGCACCCGCTCGGATGTCGACAGCGTCGCGCAGCGCACCGACTTCCAGCCGGGTCTCGACGGGACGATCGTCGGCGGCAAGTACGTCAAGAAGTTCGCCAAGCTGGCACCCGGCGTCGCCCAGAGCTTCAGCATCGCCGTCCCGGTCGACGAGCTGGACCTCGGCTCGGACGGCGTCTACCAGCTCGGTGTCTCCCTGACCGGTCAGACCTCCGCACAGCAGTGGCAGCAGGTCCTCGGCATCCAGCGGACATATCTGCCCTGGCAGCCCGAAGGCGCCGACACCAAGACGAAGACGACGGTCCTGTGGCCGCTGATCTCCACCGCCCACATGACGGCCGAGACGGGGTCGAACGCGGAGCAGACGCCGGTCTTCCTCAACGACGACCTGGCCAAGGAGATCTCGCCGGGGGGCCGGCTGGAGCAGATGCTGTCGCTGGGCAAGGGCCTGGACGTCACCTGGGTGATCGACCCGGACCTGCTCGCCTCCGTCGACGCGATGGCAGGCGCCTATCGCGTCGAGTCGGGCACCGGCACGGTGGCGGGTACGCACCAGGAGGTCGCCAAGCAGTGGCTGGCCGATCTTCAGGACGCGGTGACCGACAAGGAGGTCGTCGCCCTTCCGTTCGCCGACCCGGACCTCGCCTCCCTCGCCCACAACGGCACGACCGTCACCGGCTCCCTGAGCCACCTCAAGGAAGCCACCGACGCCGCGGCCACCACGGTGCAGACGGTGCTCCACGTGACGCCCGACACGGACTTCGCCTGGCCCGTGAACGGCGCCGTCGACCCGTCGATCGTCCAGGTCGCCACCTCCGCGGGCGCCGACAAGGTGATCGCGCGCAGTGACAGTCTCGAAGAGACCGCCGGGCTGCCGTACACGCCCTCCGCTGCCCGCCCCATCGGCGGCGGCACCACCGCGGTGGTCGCGGACGCCCGGCTGTCCAGGGCGTTCGAGGGCGACCTGACCTCGGCCTCCGCGTCCACTCTCGCCGTGCAGAAGTTCCTTGCCTCGAGCCTGGCGCTGAACCAGCAGGTGGACAAGCAGCGAAGCATCGTCGTCGCCCCGCAGCGCACGCCGACGGCGAGCCAGGCGCAGACGATGGCGGCGGCAGTGGCCGCCCTTCAGGGCGGGGACTGGACGCAGACCCAGACCCTGGCGTCGGCGGCGGCCGCCAAGCCGGACGCGAGCGCCACCACCAAGGTCCCGCCGGCCTCCGCCTACCCCGCCAAGCTGCGCAAGCAGGAGCTGTCGAAGCCGGCCTTCGAGCAGATCGCGGCCGTGCAGGACAAGCTCGACAAGTTCAAGGTGATCCTCACCAAGCAGTCCCGCGTGGTGACCCCCTTCGGGCGGGCCATGAACCGTGAGATGTCGACGTCGTGGCGCGGCCGCCCCGCCGAGGCGCAGAGCTACCGGGACGGTGTGAGGAACTACCTCGACAGGCTGACCAGCCAGGTCAAGCTGATCGACAAGTCCGAGACCAAGCTCTCCGGGCGCAGCGCCACGATCCCCGTGACCGTGCAGAACAACCTGGTGCAGGGCGTCGACCACCTCATCCTGCGTCTCACCTCCACGAACCCGACCCGTCTGAAGATCGACGACGGCGACTACGAGGAGCAGCCGGTCACGGTCAACGGGGGCCACAGCCAGACCGTGAAGTTCACCACCTCGGCCCAGGCCAACGGCCAGGCGACGGTGGTCGCCCAGCTCTTCACCGAGGACGGCCAGGCGTACGGCGATCCCGTCCGGTTCGACGTGAAGGTCACCGAGTTCACGGCCACCGTGATGCTGGTCATCGGCGGCGGTTTCCTCCTTCTCGTCCTCGCCGGTTTCCGCATGTACAAGCGGCGCAAGCAGGCCGCCGAGCGCGAGGCGGCGGAAGGCGAATCCGACGGCCCCGATGACGCCGGGGAGTCGGCGGACGGTCCGGAGAACCCCGAAGGGCCCGAAGACCGTCTCTCTGAGGAGTCCGGCACCCGGCCCGGGGCAGGCGACCCGCAGCAGCCGAGTGACCCGACACCGGACACCGCAGCGGAAAGCACCGACCCTTCCGGCACGGGTGAGAGAGTGGACCGTTGAGGATGTCGTGGCCGGTGGGCCCGGGACGATGAGGTGGGGTAACCATGAACGCGCCGTACGACGGTGACCGCGGCCAGGCCGCGGGCAGCTCGGGTCACCCCGAGGGCCCGCCGCCCGAGCACGGCCAGGTACCGCCGCAGCCACCCGCGGACATGTACCTCCAGGACGCCTACGCCCAGGACCCCTACCGGGCCCAGGACATCTCTGCCCAGGACCCGGTCGCCGAGGCGCTCTACGACCGCGCCGCGCACCCCCCGCCGCCTCCGGGCACGTACCAGCCGCAGCAGCCGCTGTACGCCCAGCCTCCGCAGTCCCCGTACGCCCCCGACCCGCATGTGTGGGCCCAGACCCCGGCGCCCGAGCCGGACGGCGCGACCCAGTACCTGCCGTACGGCGACGATCCGCGCACCACGCAGTACGTGGGCGTCGACGACCTCGTCACGCACTCCGCCGAGGAGCGCCACGAGCCGGACGCGTTCGCCCACCTCTTCCGGGACCAGCAGCAGGGCGGCGGCCAGGAGCCGTACCAGCCCGCGTCGGTGCCGGCTCCGTCTCCGGCCCCGCCGGGCGCCGAGCCCCCCGTGCCGCCGTCCGCGGACAGGACCATGAACCTGGGCACGGCACCCGTACCGCCTCCGGCATCGCCGGCTCCGGCGGCTGCCGCGGCTTCGGCGAAAAAGGGCGGGAAGGCCGGGGGCCTCCTGAAGTCCAGTGCGGTGATGGCGGCGGGGACGCTGGTGTCGCGGCTGACCGGGTTCGTGCGCTCCGCCATGATCGTCTCCGCTCTGGGTCTCGGCCTCCTCGGCGACTCCTTCCAGGTCGCCTACCAACTGCCGACGATGATCTACATCCTGACCGTCGGTGGCGGTCTCAACTCCGTTTTCGTGCCGCAACTCGTGCGGGCCATGAAGGACGACGAGGACGGCGGCGAGGCCTACGCGAACCGCCTGCTGACCCTGGTGATGGTCGCGTTGGCCGCACTCACGGCCCTGGCGATGTTCGCGGCACCTCTCCTCGTCCGCGCGCTGTCCGCGAAGGTCGCCAATGACCCGGCCGCCAACGAGGTGGCCATCACCTTCACCCGTTACTTCCTGCCCTCGATCTTCTTCATGGGCGTCCACGTGGTGATGGGCCAGATCCTCAACGCCCGCGGCCGCTTCGGCGCGATGATGTGGACCCCGGTCCTGAACAACATCGTCATCATCGTGACGCTCGGCATGTTCCTGTGGGTCTACGGCACCTCGGAGCACTCCGGGATGAGGGTCACGAGCATCCCGCCGGAGGGCCAGCGGCTCCTCGGTGTCGGTGTGCTGCTCGGCCTGGTCGTCCAGTCCCTGGCGATGATCCCTTACCTGCGCGAGACCGGCTTCCGCCTGCGACTCCGCTTCGACTGGAAGGGCCACGGCCTCGGCAAGGCCGCGATGCTCGCCAAGTGGACGATCCTGTTCGTCCTCGCCAACCAGGCGGGCGCGCTTGTGGTCACCCAGCTGTCCACCGCCGCCGGCTTCGACTCTGGTGTCGAGGGCACCGGTTTCGCCGCCTATGCGAACGCCCAGCTGATCTGGGGCCTGCCGCAGGCCATCATCACGGTCTCCCTGATGGCAGCCCTGCTGCCGCGCATCTCCCGCTCAGCCGCGGAGGAGGACAGCGGAGCCGTGCGCGACGACATCTCGCAAGGCCTGCGCACCACGGCTGTCGCGATCGTTCCCATCGCCTTCGGGTTCGTCGCCCTGGGCATCCCGATGTGCACCCTGATCTTCGGCTCCTCGGGTGCCGACCAGGCCACGAACATGGGCTACATGCTGATGGCCTTCGGCCTCGGCCTGATCCCGTTCTCCGTGCAGTACGTCGTCCTTCGCGCGTTCTACGCATACGAGGACACCAGGACTCCCTTCTACAACACGGTCATCGTGGCGGCCGTCAACGCCGCCGCCTCGGCCGTCTGCTACTTCGTCATCCCGGCGCGCTGGGCGGTCGTCGGCATGGCGGCCTCGTACGGCCTCGCCTACGCCGTCGGCGTCGGTGTCGCCTGGAGTCGCCTGCGCAAGAAGCTGGGCGGTGACCTGGACGGCGCCCGCGTCATGCGGACGTACGCCCGGCTCTGCATTGCCTCCGTACCGGCCGCGATCCTCAGCGGCGCGGCCTGCTACGGCATCGCGCAAACCCTCGGCCAAGGCGTCATCGGCTCGTTCGCCGCTCTGATCGTCGGCGGAGCGGTCCTGCTCGGGATCTTCTTCGTGGCGGCCCGCAAGATGCGTATCGAGGAGCTGAACTCCCTGGTCGGCATGGTGCGCGGACGGCTGGGGCGCTGATAAGGGGGTACGCGCACAACCATCGCCCGCCACCGTGTGTCGTGCATAGCGGCGGACTGTGGGCACAATTGGTTTCGGCGTCGGACGGCGCGCACGGATGTCGGTCGGCGCGCAATGAATGGGGAGGCAGGAACGACGGTGGCGGAACGGAGCACGGCTGCCGTCGACGTGGCAGACAACAGCGGCGACGAGCCGCTGACCGCACAGGCGGACCAGGCCACGGCCGACGGGGTGGCCACTAACCGGGAGCGGGACACGGACATCGACGAGGCACAGGGGAGTGGCGGGACCGAGGGTCCCGGGAAGGCCTCACCGCCCGAGCTGCACAGCGGCCACAAGCTCGCCAGACGCTACCGGCTCGAGGAGTGCGTCACCCGGCTGGACGGGTTCAGCAGCTGGCGTGCGGTCGACGAGAAGCTCCGTCGCGCCGTCGGTGTGCACATCCTGCCCGCGGACCACGCGCGCGCTCGCTCCGTGCTGGCCGCGGCCCGTTCGTCCGCGCTGCTCGGCGACCCGCGCTTCGTCCAGGTCCTGGACGCCGTCGAGGAGAACGACCTCGTCTACGTCGTCCACGAGTGGCTGCCCGACGCCACAGAGCTGACCACCCTCCTGGCCCCCGGTCCGCTGGAGCCGCACGACGCCTACCAGATGGTCAGTCAGGTCGCCTCCGCCATGGCCGCCGCCCACCGCGAAGGGCTCGCGCATCTGCGCCTGAACCCGAACGCGGTCCTGCGAACCTCCAGCGGCCAGTGGCGCATCCGCGGCCTCGCCGTGAACGCCGCGCTGCGCGGCATCACGTCCGACACTCCGCAGCGCACGGACACCGAGGCCATCGGCGCCCTGCTGTACGCGGGCCTGACCCAGCGCTGGCCGTACGAGGACGACGCCTACGGTCTGTCCGGCCTGCCCAAGGACATCGGGCTCATCGCACCCGACCAGGTGCGTGCGGGCGTGCACCGCGGCCTGTCCGAACTGTCGATGCGCGCGCTCGTCAACGACGGAGCCACCGCGTCCCGCCACGAATCCGCGTGCACCACACCGGAGGAGCTGGTGAAGGCGATCGGCGAGATGCCCCGCATCCGCCCGCCGGAGCCGGCGTTCACCGCACCGCCCGAGTACCAACGCACGACGTACCAGCAGGGCACGTACGGCCGGCCGGCGCCGCACCCGGGCGTCACCCAGCCGCTGGCGCCCCCTCCGCCACCGCTGCAGAGCCGGACTGGCAAGGTGCTCAAGTGGGCCGTGTCGGCACTGCTCATCGCCGCGCTGGGCCTCGGCAGCTGGCAACTCGCGGATGCCCTCATGGAACAGAACAACAAGTCCGACGAGACCAACAAGACCCAGACGACGGACGACAACGACAAGAGCGGCGACAAGACCAAGCCGGCCAAGCCGCTCAGCATCGCCGGCGCCCAGGAGTACGTGGCCGAAGGTGAAGCTCAACACCCCGGCGATGTAGGCCTGACGTACGACAGCAGCACATCGACGGGATGGCGGACCAACAGCTACAAGGACGGCCCGAAGATAGTGATCAAGCCCGGTGTCGGGATCATCTACGACCTCGGCTCCGCTCAGGAGGTGTCGGCGGCGACGCTCGCACTCCGGTACGGCGGCGATCACACCACCGTCGAGCTGTACGCGGCCGACTCACCCAGGTCGTCCACACCGCTGAGCTCGATGAAGAAGCTGGGCACGGTGACCACGAGTGACACCTCGGCGAAGGTGTCGGTCGACAAGCCGGTGAAGAGCCGTTACGTACTGGTCTGGCTGACCGCGATGCCCTATTCCGGGAACGACTCCGCCAACTACAGCAACGCCGGCTACAAGCAGGCCATCACCGATGTGAAGTTCACCGGCTGACAACTCACCGCATCCCAGGGGAGGGGGTCCGATGGCAGATGGCACCGCATACGGCGACGCAAGCGATCAGGACCTCCTCGCCGCGCACGTGGACGGCGACCCCGACGCGTTCGGCGAACTCGTAAGACGTCACCGTGATCGGCTCTGGGCCGTCGCCCTTCGCACGCTCGGAGACCGCGAGGAAGCCGCTGACGCCGTTCAGGACGCCCTGGTCTCCGCCTACCGCGCCGCACACACCTTCCGCGGCCAGTCGGCGGTCACGACGTGGCTGCACCGCATCACGGTGAACGCCTGCCTCGACCGCGCCCGCAAGGCCGCCTCCCGCAAGACCTCACCGGTCGACGACACGGAGCGCCTGGAACAACTCCTGGAGCCGCACGAATCGGCCTCGGCGCCGGCGGAGCGCAACGATCTGCACCGCCAGCTGCTGGAAGCCCTCGGCACGCTGCCGCACGACCAGCGGGCCGCTCTCGTCCTGGTGGACATGCAGGGCTATCCCGTCGCCGAGGCCGCCCGCATGCTCGACGTGCCGACCGGCACCGTGAAGAGCCGGTGCGCCCGCGGCCGCGCCAGACTCCTCCCCCTCCTCACGCATCTGCGACCGGAAAAGACCGGTGACAGCAGAGAACCGGGCGAGGGACGGAACCGGATGCACGGGACATCCGTCCCACCGGCAGCGGGATCCCCTGACCCGGGTCCCCATGAGACAGGTCCAGGCGATTCAGCTGCTGTGAAGGGCGGAGGTGGGCGAGCGTGACATCCACGACAGACACGACCGGGCACCCGGACGTCGCGGAGCTCTCCGAGCTCACCGAGGGCCTGCTCACGCCGACCCGCAGCGCGGACGTACGACGACACCTCGACGAGTGCGAGCTCTGTGCCGACGTGCACGCCTCGCTGGAGGAGATCCGGGGCCTGCTCGGCTCACTGCCGGGTCCGCCGCGCATGCCCGACGATGTCGCAGTCCGTATCGACGCCGCTCTCGCTGCTGAGGCTCTGCTCAGCGCGACGGCTCCCGAGCCCGCCGATGTTCCCGGCTCGGATCACGCCGCCGATCTTGTGACGACCCACGCACTCGCCGGTACGCATGTTTCACGTGAAACATCGGCGTCGGCGGACCGTCCCGCCGGCCGCGCCCGTACCTCCAGCACCGGCCCCGGCCGTAAGGGGCGTGCCCGTGGTGGGCGACGCAGGATTGCCGTGCTGGGCACCGTATTCACGGTCGCCGCTCTCGGACTCGGTTCTGTGCTGGTGTCGTCCTTCAACGACGGCAAGCCGTCCGACCCGACCGCGCAGGCCGACGCCTTCTCCGGCAAGAAGGTCGAGACTCAGGTCTCCGAGCTTCTGGCCCAGGGTTCCGGTAAGGTCGCCCGGTCTCCCCAGAGTTTCGGGGCCAACAACGTGCCCGAGAACCACATCAAGAACCAGCCCGTGCCACAGGTTCCTTCTTGCGTACTGAAAGGCATCGGTCGCGACGATGACACGGCACTGGCCGCCAAGGAAGGCACCTACGACGGTGACCCGGCGTACCTCGTGTTGATGCTCAACGCGAAGGACACCAGCCGTGTCGATGCCTACGTGGTCGACGCCGCCTGTGAGAAGGACCCGTCCTCCTCCGCGAAGGTTCTGCTGACGCATTCCTACGCGCGTTCCTCGCACTGACGCTTCGTCTCTCTCCGCCGTGGTATCCCGTACGGTGGCGCCTCTCCGTGTGCCCGGACACACCGGGAATGCGCGCCCCGTAGGATCCGTTGGGTGGGGTGAGAGTTCTGAGAGGGGCTCCCACCGGTCGTACTGACGCAGTCCAGAGACGAGGAATCAAGCCGTGAGCGACGTCCGTAACGTGATCATCATCGGCTCCGGGCCCGCCGGCTACACGGCGGCGCTCTACACCGCGCGCGCGTCGCTGAAGCCGCTGGTGTTCGAGGGCGCCGTCACCGCGGGTGGTGCGCTGATGAACACCACCGAGGTGGAGAACTTCCCGGGCTTTCAGGACGGCATCATGGGCCCCGAGCTCATGGACAACATGCGCGGCCAGGCGGAGCGCTTCGGCGCCGAGCTCGTCCCGGACGACATCGTCAGCGTCGACCTCACGGGTGAGATCAAGACTGTCACGGACACGGCGGGCACGGTCCACAAGGCGAAGGCCGTCATCGTCGCCACCGGCTCGCAGCACCGCAAGCTCGGCCTGCCGAACGAGGACGCGCTCTCCGGCCGCGGTGTCTCGTGGTGTGCCACCTGTGACGGCTTCTTCTTCAAGGACCAGGACATCGCCGTGATCGGTGGCGGTGACACCGCGATGGAGGAGGCCACCTTCCTCTCGCGCTTCGCCAAGTCCGTGACGATCGTCCACCGTCGTGACACCCTGCGTGCCTCCAAGGCCATGCAGGAGCGTGCCTTCGCCGACCCGAAGATCAAGTTCGTGTGGGACAGCGAGGTCGCCGAGATCCAGGGTGACCCGAAGCTGGCCGGCCTGAAGCTGCGGAACCTCAAGACCGGTGAGCTGTCGGACCTGCCGGTGACCGGCCTGTTCATCGCGATCGGCCACGACCCGCGCACCGAGCTCTTCAAGGGCCAGCTCGACCTCGACGAGGAGGGCTACCTGAAGGTCGCCGCGCCCTCCACGCGGACGAACGTCACCGGTGTCTTCGCCGCCGGCGACGTGGTCGACCACACCTACCGCCAGGCGATCACCGCGGCCGGCACCGGCTGCTCCTCCGCCCTCGATGCAGAGCGCTACCTCGCCGCCCTCGCGGACGAGGAGCAGGCCGAGCCCGAGAAGACCTCTGTCTGATCCCCTCCCACCCACCACCCCACGCAACAAGAGTTAAGGAGCCCGCCGTGGCCGGCACCCTGAAGAACGTGACCGACGACTCCTTCGAGCAGGACGTCCTCAAGAGCGACAAGCCCGTCCTGGTGGACTTCTGGGCTGCCTGGTGCGGCCCGTGCCGCCAGATCGCTCCGTCCCTTGAGGCGATCGCCGCCGAGTACGGCGACAAGATCGAGATCGTGAAGCTCAACATCGACGAGAACCCGGGTACGGCCGCCAAGTACGGCGTCATGTCCATCCCGACCCTGAACGTCTACCAGGGTGGCGAGGTCGCCAAGACCATCGTCGGTGCGAAGCCGAAGGCCGCCATCGTGCGCGACCTCGAGGACTTCATCGCCGAGTGACGCACTGAGCCATCGAGTCGATGGCAGATGTTTCACGTGAAACACGAATGGGCCGACCCGAGAGGGTCGGCCCATTGTCGTCAGAGGAGCGGGTGGTCAGAGGGGACGGAGAGCGGGTTCCTTCTGTACCGCGCCCAAGAGCCGGTCCAGCGCCATCTCCACGTCTTCCTTCCAGGAGAGCGTCGTACGCAGCTCCAGCCTCAATCGCGGGTGCACCGGGTGGGGACGGACCGTCTTGAAGCCCACCGCCAACAGATGATCGGCGGGCAGCAGACAGGCCGGTTCCTTCCAACGGGCGTCGCCGAAGGCCTCGATGGCCTTGAAGCCCCGTCGCAGCAGATCCTTGGCCACCGTCTGGACCATCACCCGGCCCAGCCCCTGTCCTTGGTAGCCCGGCATGATGAACGCCGTCATCAGCTGCACCGCGTCGGGTGAGACGGGGCTCGTGGGAAACGCCGTCGATCGCGGGACATAGGCCGGAGGCGCGTACAGCACGAAGCCCACCGGCACGTCATCGACATAGACGACCCGGCCGCACGATCCCCAGTCCAGCAGGACGGCGGAGATCCAGGCTTCCTTCTCCAGGGCTGCTGTGCCCCCTCTTACCGCGGCTTCGCCGCTGACGGGGTCCAACTCCCAGAAGACGCACGAGCGGCAGCGCTGGGGAATGTCCTGAAGGTTGTCCAGCGTGAGCGGTACGAGCCGACGCCCCATGAAGGCTGTTCCTCGCTTCCCTCGCCCGCAGCATCGCGGGCGGCTGTCAAAGCGCTCCGTTCCCGGAGCAGGCTGCCGACGAAGCCGCCGACCGCGCCCAGTCCCAGACCCGCGCTCACCAGTCCGCTGCGGCTCACCGTTCGCATGACACCTGCCTCCCCTGAGAGGTGCTGCCGGGTGGATGCGCCGTACCGATCGCATCGTATCCACGATGCGAGGGCATCGACACCGCATGAAAGCAAAGAGCGGGCCGTGTCCGGTCGCTGCCGAACCCAGCCCGCTCTGCCGTTGAACACGGCCCGCTCTCCTGGCCGACGGACACTCTCGCCCCATCGGCCGGAGGCTCAGTCCTCCGTGTCCTCGGAGTCGCCGTCCAGAAGGCTCTTCTGAAGGACCGGCCCCTCGCCCGGGGCGAGTGTGCCGAGGATGCGCTCGAGGTCCTCCATGGAGGCGAACTCGACCGTGATCTTGCCCTTCTTCTGACCCAGGTCGACCTTCACCCGCGTCTCGAAACGGTCCGAGAGCCGGCCCGCCAGGTCGCTCAGTGCCGGGGAGACGCGGGTGCCGGCCCGCGGCCCCTTGGCGCGCTGAGCCGTCTGCGGACGCGAGCCCATGAGGGTCACGATCTCCTCGACGGCACGCACCGAGAGTCCCTCGGCCACGATCCGGTGGGCGAGGCGATCCTGCTCCTCCGAGTCCTCGACGGAGAGCAGCGCCCGTGCGTGCCCGGCGGAGAGAACTCCGGCGGCCACCCGGCGCTGGACGGCCGGGGAAAGCTTCAGCAGACGCAGGGTGTTGGAGACCTGCGGGCGGGAACGGCCGATGCGGTCCGCCAGCTGGTCGTGCGTGCAGTTGAAGTCCTTCAGGAGCTGGTCGTAGGCGGCCGCCTCTTCCAGCGGGTTCAGCTGCGCCCGGTGCAGGTTCTCCAGAAGGGCGTCCAGGAGAAGCTTGTCGTCCTCCGTCGCCCGGACGATCGCGGGGATCGCCTCCAGGCCCGCCTCACGGCTGGCCCGCCAACGCCGCTCGCCCATGATGAGCTCGTAGCGGGCGGGGCCCACCTGCCGTACGACGACCGGCTGGAGGAGGCCGACCTCCCTGATGGAGGTGACCAGCTCCTGCAGGGCGTCCTCGTCGAAGACCTCACGCGGCTGGCGTGGGTTCGGCGTGATGGAGTCGAGGGGGAGCTCGGCGAAGTGGGCACCTACCGGAGACGCGAACGCCTCCACGGCACCGTTCAGCGACGGCTCCTCCGTTTCATGTGAAACAGGCGGCAACGTGGCCACCTTCGCCGCGGCCACCCCACGGTCGGTCGTCAACACCGGGACAGCTGCCGGGGACGCGGAACCCGCGCCACCCATCGCGGCCGGAGTCGGTGTCTTCTCCGTCGGGGCAGCGGGGATCAGTGCGCCGAGACCACGGCCCAAACCCCTCCGTCGCTCGCTCACTGAATGCCCTCCACCATGCTCGGGTTGCTCTGGGCGCCGATGTGGGCCTGGGTCGGGTCATAGCTGACGCCCACGCCCTTCAGCGCGATTTCACGTGCCGCCTCAAGATAGGAGAGGGCACCACTCGATCCTGGATCGTAAGTCAGCACCGTCTGCCCATAGCTCGGTGCCTCCGAAATACGGACCGAGCGGGGGATGCTCGTCCGCAGCACCTCGTCACCGAAGTGCGTGCGCACCTCTTCCGCGACCTGGGACGCGAGCCGCGTCCGGCCGTCGTACATGGTGAGCAGGATCGTCGAGACATGCAGGGCGGGGTTGAGGTGCCCCCGCACCAGATCGACGTTGCGCAGCAGCTGGCCCAGCCCCTCCAGCGCGTAATACTCGCACTGGATCGGGATGAGGACCTCGGCTCCCGCGACCAGAGCGTTGACCGTCAGCAGGCCGAGCGAAGGCGGGCAGTCGATGAGGATGTAGTCCAGGGGGTGCTCGTACGCCTGGATCGCCCGCTGGAGACGGCTCTCGCGCGCCACCAGCGACACCAACTCGATCTCCGCACCGGCGAGATCGATGGTGGCGGGCGCACAGAAAAGCCCCTCCACATCCGGGACCGGCTGAACGACCTCGGCCAGCGGCTTGCTGTCGATCAACACGTCATAGATGGACGGCACTTCGGCGTGGTGGTCGATCCCCAGGGCCGTGGACGCATTGCCCTGCGGGTCCAGATCGATCACCAGGACCCGGCCACCGTGCACAGCCAGCGAAGCGGCAAGGTTGACGGTTGTCGTCGTCTTGCCCACGCCGCCTTTCTGGTTGGCGACCACGATGACACGCGTCTGCTCAGGCCGCGGCAGGCCCTCGCCGGCGCGGCCTAGAGCCTCTACCGCCAGCTGGGCAGCGCGACCGATGGGAGTGTCGTCCATCGGGGGCGGTGTTTCACGTGAAACATCGTCCCCGATCGACTCGGTACGGGGACCGGGGACCGGATCGGTCATCGGTCCCGCGATGTTGGCGTCGGACCGCAAGGATTCACTCTCCTCGACTTCAGGCTCGCAATGAACAGAGCCTCCCATGTCTTCGGGGTCGTGAACCAGTGAGGCCTGGTGTTCTGTGGAGAAATCCACCTCTGTGGACAACTCCGTGCCCCTCAAAGGGGACGGAGTGTCATCTGAGCGGTCCTCCCCGAGAGAACCTAGGGGTTTACGTTCGCGAGGTTCGGCCGCGGCGCGGCCACGGCTGATGATGCCGTGCAGCAATGAGCGACGTTTCACGTGAAACACGATGCACAGCACTGGGAGCCGAACTGTCGCGACACTCCGGCATGCGTAGGTTTGGCAGCTTGTGTGGAGTACGTCTCGTCGTCAGGACGGATCAGCGACGACCGCGTCCCCACCCGCTCGCGACAGCGACTCAGCTATCCGCGACGGCGCCGCGCTCGCCCCGTACGGGCCGCCTTCGCCCGCTTGGCCGCGAACCGGACCCCGCCAGGGCTCTCCCCGACCTCGACACGGACGACCGTGGACAGGGGATCCACGACACCTTCACCCACCTGGAGCACAGATGTCTCCACAGCACCCAGCTTGCTCAGCGCCGTGGAGGCCGCCTTGAGCTCCTCCTCGGCGGTGTCGCCCTTGAGGGCGAGCATCTCGCCGTACGGGCGCAGCAGCGGAACGCCCCACGTGGCCAGCCGGTCCAGCGGCGCCACGGCCCGTGCCGTCACCACGTGCACCGGCGGCAGCTTGCCCATGACCTCCTCGGCTCGGCCCCGCATGACGGTCACATGGTCCAGGCCGAGCAGTTCCACGACCTCGGTCAGGAAGGTCGTACGCCGCAGCAGGGGCTCCAGGAGCGTGATCTTCAGGTCGGGCCGGACCAGCGCCAGGGGAATGCCCGGGAGGCCGGCGCCCGAGCCGACGTCGCAGACGGTCACGCCCTCGGGGACGACTTCAGAGAGCACCGCGCAGTTCAACAGGTGCCGTTCCCACAGCCGGGGCACCTCGCGCGGGCCGATCAGACCGCGCTGCACGCCCGCCTCAGCGAGCAGTTCCGCGTACCGGACCGCGTCCGCGTAGCGATCACCAAACACCGTGCGCGCCTGCTCGGGCGCAGGGGGGAGCTCCGCTGCCTCCGTCACGGGAACCGTCCTTCCGTACCGCGATGGGCGCTCACGGCGCCGATCACCACAACCACCATGAACTATCAGGCTGACAAAGTCCGGCCCCGTCTGCCGGGCAGACGGGGCCGGAGGAACCTACGGTCCGATCAGGCAGGCAGTACGACGACGAAGCGCTGCGGCTCCTCGCCCTCGGACTCGCTGCGCAGACCGGCAGCCTTGACGGCGTCGTGGACGACCTTGCGCTCGAACGGCGTCATCGGCTTGAGCTTCACGGGCTCGCCGCTGCTCTTGACCTCGGCGGCGGCCTTGGCACCCAGCTCGGAGAGCTCGGCACGCTTCTTGGCCCGGTAGCCCGCGATGTCCAGCATCAGGCGGCTGCGGTCGCCGGTCTCCCGGTGCACGGCCAGGCGGGTGAGCTCCTGGAGGGCCTCGAGCACCTCGCCGTCCCGGCCGACCAGCTTCTGCAGGTCGCGGCTGCCGGCGTCGCTGATGATCGAGACAGCGGCGCGGTCGGCCTCGACGTCCATGTCGATGTCGCCGTCGAGATCGGCGATGTCCAGCAGACCCTCGAGGTAGTCCGCCGCGATCTCGCCCTCCTGCTCCAGGCGGGTCAGGGTGTCTGCACCCTCGGCAGCGGCGGAGGTGGTGCCTTCCGTCACGGGTTGGACTCCTTCTTACTTCTTGGACGGGGACTTGGGCCGCTGCGGGCCCTTGCGCTGTCCGGACTGGGCCTTGCTGCGGGTACCGGCGCCGGGCTGCTGCTTCTGAGCGGCCTTCTTGGCGGGGGCGGGCTTGGCGTCTTCGGGCTCGTCGTCGGACTTGCTCAGCGAGGTGGGCTCACCGGCAGGCTTCGCCGCACCGGCGCCGGCGGCGCCGCCCGACTGCCGCTGGGACTTGCTCTGCCGCTTGGGCTGCTGGCGCTTCGCAGTGCCGGTGCCACCGGTGGTCGGCGTACCGTCCTCGGCCTGGGCGGCGGCCTGGCTCTCGCTCTTGATCACAGCGCCGTCGGCCTGGGCGGCGAGACCGGCCTTGCTCAGGGCGTTGATGAACTTGCGCTCGAACTCGTTGCGGTCGCGGCCCTTGGCGACGATCGCCTTGACGATGGTCTTCTCGCTGCGGCGGCGGACCTTGCCGTGGTGCGTGACGTGCTTGGTCAGACGCTCCAGGTAGGCGGCCTGGGCCTTGGAACCCGGGGTCGGGTTGTTGTGGATGACGTACATCTGCTGGCCCATGGTCCACACGTTGGTGGTCAGCCAGTAGACGAGGACACCGACCGGGAAGTTGATGCCGAAGACGGCGAACATGACCGGGAAGACGTACATCAGCATCTTCTGCTGCTGCATGAACGGCGTCTTCACCGTGGTGTCGACGTTCTTCGTCATCAGCTGGCGCTGGGTGAAGAACTGCGAGGCCGACATCATGACGATCATGACCGCGGTGACGATGCGGACCGTGGTCAGCGAGGCGTCGAGGGCCGAGACGTCGGCGGCGCTGTCGGTGAACTTCGCCGCCAGCGGGGCACCGAAGATGTGCGCCTTCTGGGCGCTCGCCAGCAGGCTCTCGTTGATGACACCGATGGTGTCGTTGTTCGCGATGCCGTTGAGCACGTGGTACAGGGCGAAGAAGAACGGCGACTGCGCCAGGATGGGAAGGCACGAGGAGAGCGGGTTGGTGCCCGTCTCCTTGTACAGCTTCATCATCTCTTCGGACTGGCGCTGCTTGTCGTTCTTGTAGCGCTCCTGGATCTTCTTCATCTCGGGCTGCAGCGTCTGCATGGCCCGAGTCGACTTGATCTGCTTCACGAAGAGCGGGATCAGGCAGATACGGATCAGGATCACCAGGGACACGATCGACAGGCCCCAGGCCCAGCCGGTGTCAGGGCCGAAGATGGCGCCGTACACCTTGTGGAACTGGACGATGACCCAGGAGACCGGTGTCGTGATGAAGCTGAACAGGCTGGCAATCGTGTCCACTAATCATGCTCCTTGGGCATGGGACGGAGTCTCTGCGGCCGGGCTCGAAGGAGGATTCTCTTCGGTGGTCGAAGAGGGATTCTCCTCGGTGGCCGTTTCGGCGGCGGAGTGCCCGCCCCTGCGTGCACGCCAGGCGTCACGCAGCATTTCGTGCCACCGCGGGCGCTTGCGGGGCGGGACATGGTCCACGCCTCCCAACGACCACGGATTGCAGCGCAGGATGCGCCAGGCGGTGAGCGCCGTGCCCTTGATCGCACCGTGCCGGTCGATGGCCGTGTAGCCGTAGTGGGAGCACGACGGGTAGTACTTGCACACGGGCCCCAGCAGCGGACTGATCGTCCACTGGTACAGCTTGATCAGAGCCAGCAGCGGGTACTTCATCGCGCGCCCCCTCCCAGCAGCCGCTCGATGGCGGCATCCAGGTCTCGGGCCAGCTGTGCATGGTCGGCGTCACCCGCACCGGGCAGCGCTCGTACGACTACCAGGCTACCGGGGGGCAGCAGGTCGACCCGGTCGCGCATCAGATGGCGAAGCCTGCGCTTCACCTTGTTGCGCACCACCGCACCGCCCACAGCCTTGCTCACGACGAAACCCGCACGCGTCGGGGGAGCGCTCTCCCCAGGCGCGTGCGGGTCCGTTGCACCGCTACGAAGATGGACTACGAGGGACGGGCGGCCGGCCCGGCGCCCTCGTCGTACCGCGGTCGCGAAGTCCTCGCGCCGCCTCAGCCGGTTCTCGGTGGGCAGCACGACGGCATGACCTGACCGGAATCAGGCGGACAGGCTGGCGCGACCCTTGGCACGGCGGTTCGCGAGAATCGCGCGACCGGCACGGGTGCGCATCCGCAGGCGGAAGCCGTGGGTCTTGGCGCGACGGCGGTTGTTCGGCTGGAAGGTGCGCTTGCTCACTCGGGGGCTCCAGAAATCAAATCGGTGGTGGCGGGTGCCGTCCTGGCTGTCACCGTGCGCCCACGAGTAGCTCTCGCTTACGCCCGAGTGCACCGCTTCCCGATCACCTGACGCGATCTGTGCCCATCGGAGGCAGGCGGCAGCAGCCATCGACAACTCGACCTGGTTACGGTACGCGCGGCTACGCCATCCGGTCAAACCAGCCGCCTCCGGGAGACACTATCCACAGCCTGGGGACAACAACTTGAACCGCACCCGTCGCCCTGACTACCGTGGCTGAACTCCGATTCGTTCCTTTGTCCCCCGCGCCCCGCGGTGTAGATCCCGACCCGTCCCACCATCACACGTTCGTGGGACCTGTGAGAGAGCGTGCCCTGTGGCTGACGTACCTGCCGATCTTGCCGCAGTGTGGCCACGAGTACTGGAGCAACTCCTCGGCGAAGGCCGCGGGCAGGGCGTGGAGGTCAAGGACGAGCACTGGATCCGCCGCTGCCAGCCGCTGGCGCTGGTCGCGGACACCGCGCTGCTCGCCGTACCGAACGAGTTTGCGAAGGGCGTCCTCGAAGGCCGCCTCGCCCCGATCGTCAGCGACACCCTGAGCCGCGAGTGCGGCCGCCCGATCCGGATCGCGATCACCGTCGACGACTCCGCCGGCGAGCCCCCGTCCCCGCCGGCACCCCAGCCCGCGCGCCCCCAGCAGCCGCGTTACGAGGAGCCCGAGCTCCCCGCCGGCCCGTACGACAACCAGTACGACAACGGCAACCAGTACGAGGGCTACGGCCGCCACCGCGCGGACGACCGCCACCGGGGCGACGACCGCCAGCCGGGCCGCCCCGAACAGCTCCCCGGCGGCCCCGGCGACCAGCTGCCCAGCGCCCGCCCCGCCTACCCGGGCGAGTACCAGCGTCCCGAGCCCGGCGCCTGGCCCCGGCCGCAGCAGGACGAGTACAGCTGGCAGCAGCCACGGCTCGGCTTCCCGGAGCGGGACCCCTACGCGACCCCGCCCGCGCAGGATGCGTACGGCCAGGAGCCCTACCCCAAGGACTCCTACGCCTCGCCGACGCAGGACTACCGCCCGCAGCCGATGGACCGCCCGTCCTACGACGGCCAGCGATCCGACTACGAGCAGCAGCGCGCGGACTACGACCAGCCCCGGCGCGACGACTACGACCAGCCCGGCCCCAGGCGTGACGACTACGACCAGCAGGGCCCGCGCCGCGACGACTACGACCAGCCCGGTCGCCGCCGTGACCTGCCCGAGCCCCCCTCCGGCAGCGGGCACTCCCACCGCGGCGGTGCCGGCGGCTCCACCCTGCCCTCGGCCGGCGGCGCCCCCGGCCCGCTGGCCGCGCAGCCCGCGCCGGCGAGCGGCCCCGGTGAGCCCACCGCCCGACTGAACCCGAAGTACCTCTTCGACACGTTCGTCATCGGCGCCTCCAACCGCTTCGCGCACGCGGCCGCGGTGGCCGTCGCCGAGGCGCCCGCGAAGGCGTACAACCCCCTGTTCATCTACGGGGAGTCGGGACTCGGCAAGACGCACCTGCTGCACGCGATCGGTCACTACGCGCGGAGTCTGTATCCCGGCACGCGCGTGCGCTACGTGAGCTCGGAGGAGTTCACCAACGAGTTCATCAACTCCATCCGCGACGGCAAGGGCGACAGCTTCCGCAAGCGGTACCGGGAGATGGACATCCTGCTCGTCGACGACATCCAGTTCCTCGCGGACAAGGAGTCGACGCAGGAGGAGTTCTTCCACACCTTCAACACGCTCCACAACGCGAACAAGCAGATCGTGCTCTCCAGCGACCGGCCGCCGAAGCAGCTGGTGACGCTGGAGGACCGGCTGCGGAACCGTTTCGAGTGGGGTCTGATCACCGACGTCCAGCCGCCCGAGCTGGAGACCCGGATCGCGATCCTGCGCAAGAAGGCGGTCCAGGAGCAGCTCAACGCCCCGCCGGAGGTGCTGGAGTTCATCGCCTCCCGGATCTCGCGGAACATCCGTGAGCTGGAGGGCGCGCTGATCCGGGTGACGGCGTTCGCGTCGCTCAACCGGCAGCCGGTGGACCTGGGCCTGACCGAGATCGTCCTCAAGGACCTGATCCCCGGCGGCGAGGACTCGGCGCCCGAGATCACCTCGACGGCGATCATGGGCGCGACGGCGGACTACTTCGGCCTGACCGTCGAGGACCTGTGCGGCACCTCGCGCGGACGCGCGCTGGTGACCGCCCGGCAGATCGCCATGTACCTGTGCCGCGAGCTGACGGACCTCTCGCTGCCGAAGATCGGCGCGCTGTTCGGCGGCCGCGACCACACGACCGTCATGCACGCGGACCGCAAGATCCGCAATCTGATGGCCGAGCGGCGCTCCATCTACAACCAGGTGACGGAGCTGACGAACCGCATCAAGAACGGCTGACACAGGTCGGCGCAGGCGTACGCACGGCGCTCAGGGCGCTCCGGGACACGGTCCCGGGGCGCCCTTCGTCATGCCGCCCCAGGAGGTCCAGGAGAGCGTTCGTCATGCCGCCCCAGGAGGCCCAGGACGGCGCTCGTCCTGCCGCGACGCCCACGGACGCCGTCCGCGCCGTCACGTCCTCGTAGCCGCACGTTCGATTACCTGCCGAGTTACGGCCTCCCTCCACAGATTCACCGACTTTCTGCCGTCCACATCCTGGGGACTGTGAAGTTGTCCAGATCGCCGTCCACAGGAGGGCTGTTGAAAGGCCATCAGGCCAGGTCAAGTGGTTGTGGATTCGTGGACGAGCGATCTCCACAGACTGTGGACGACGAAAAGATCCACAGGCTGTGCATCGAGTTGTCCACCGGCAACCCACAGGCTGAGCCAGGTTGTCCCCAGCGATCCCCAGCTTCTCCACATGGCTATCCACTGTTCGGCAACGCGACGCGGCTGCTCACCGTGTCGAGTGAAAGGCGTCACACGAAGGTGCCGGGTTGGGGTGTGGGAAACGCGGGTAAAGCTGGGGACGCAGCTGGGGAGAACTCGGCTCAACCTGTGCACGGGGTGTGCAGAACTTTCTGTTCTCCACAGACACCCCGAGTTGTCCACCGCCTCCGCCCACAGGGCCCGTGGACAAAATTTCCGGTCTGACCTGCGAAAACGAAGTTATCCACGGTATCCACAGCCCCTACTACTACTCCCAACTAGAGAGAGCTGGGAATCCGTTTCGAAGGGGGTCCTGTGCACAACTCGCTGTCCGGCTCCCGACTGCCCCTCGTCACGACTTGACCCCGAGAGGCACCTACTGTCAGTGGGGTGCGTCAGACTGTTCCCCGGTGTCCTTCCCCTCACAGGGGCCGACGACACCGAGACAGACGACGAGGCCAGGCAGAGCGAAGCGCCGGCAACAGCAGGAGGCGGCAACAGTGAAGATCCGGGTGGAACGCGACGTACTCGCGGAGGCAGTGGCCTGGGCGGCACGCAGCCTCCCGGCCCGTCCGCCGGCGCCTGTCCTCGCCGGCCTTCTGCTGAAGGCCGAGGACGGCCAGCTGAGCCTGTCCAGCTTCGACTACGAGGTCTCCGCGCGGGTGAGCGTCGAGGCCGAGGTCGAGGAGGAGGGCACGGTCCTGGTCTCCGGCCGCCTGCTCGCCGACATCTGCCGCGCCCTGCCCAACCGCCCGGTGGAGATTTCCACAGACGGTGTACGGGCGACCGTGGTCTGCGGCTCCTCGCGGTTCACCCTCCACACCCTGCCGGTGGAGGAGTACCCGGCGCTGCCGCAGATGCCGACCGCGACCGGCACCGTCCCCGGTGAGGTCTTCGCCTCCGCCGCCGCCCAGGTCGCCATCGCGGCCGGACGCGACGACACGCTGCCGGTGCTGACCGGTGTGCGCATCGAGATCGAGGGCGACACCGTCACGCTGGCCTCCACCGACCGCTACCGCTTCGCGGTCCGCGAGTTCCTGTGGAAGCCGGAGAACCCCGAGGCGTCCGCGGTGGCCCTGGTGCCCGCCAAGACGCTCCTGGACACCGCCAAGGCCCTCACGAGCGGCGACAGCGTCACCCTGGCGCT
Organism: Streptomyces sp. NPDC057280; assembly: GCF_042668605.1. Lineage (NCBI taxonomy): Bacteria > Bacillati > Actinomycetota > Actinomycetes > Kitasatosporales > Streptomycetaceae > Streptomyces > Streptomyces sp. NPDC057280. The sequence goes on along the minus strand of NZ_JBHUYR010000007.1, from coordinate 254,517 downwards.
CTCCGGCTCGGGCGCGGGCGAGGGCCTCATCGGTTTCGAGGGCGCGGGCCGGCGTACCACCACGCGTCTGCTCGAGGGCGACCTCCCGAAGTACCGCACGCTGTTCCCGACCGAGTTCAACTCCGTCGCCGTGATCGAGACGGCCCCCTTCGTGGAGGCCGTCAAGCGTGTGGCCCTGGTCGCCGAGCGCAACACCCCGGTGCGGCTGAGCTTCGAGCAGGGCGTGCTGATCCTGGAGGCCGGTTCCAGCGACGACGCACAGGCTGTGGAGCGCGTCGACGCCAACCTCGACGGCGACGACATCTCGATCGCCTTCAACCCGACGTTCCTGCTGGACGGCCTGAGCGCCATCGACTCCCCGGTCGCCCAGCTGTCCTTCACGACGTCCACGAAGCCCGCGCTGCTCAGCGGCAAGCCGGCCCTGGACGCGGAGGCGGACGAGGCCTACAAGTACCTGATCATGCCGGTGCGCCTGAGCGGCTGAGTCGGCGGAAGTTATCCCCAGGTTGTGGGCGCGAGGACCCTGGCCTGGGGAGAATCCGCAGGTGGGGGCGTACGTATGAGCGCGTATGCCCACAGGTGTGCGTGAGCGTCCGGGTTTAGGCTCGGACGTAGGTACGAAGGTGCCACACACGCCACAGCAACCTAAGGAACAACTGATGGAGCTCGGTCTCGTCGGCCTCGGCAAGATGGGCGGCAACATGCGCGAGCGGATCCGCCGCGCAGGCCACACCGTCATCGGATACGACCGCAACCCGGACCTCGCCGATGTCCACAGCCTGGAAGAGCTTGTGGGCAAGCTCAAGGGACCGCGCGTGGTCTGGGTGATGGTTCCGGCCGGCGCCCCGACCCAGTCGACCGTCGACGAGCTGGCCGAGCTCCTGGAGCCGGGTGACGTCGTCGTGGACGGCGGCAACTCCCGCTGGACGGACGACGAGAAGCACGCCGAGGAGCTCGCGGCCAAGGGCATCGGCTTCGTGGACTGCGGTGTCTCCGGCGGCGTGTGGGGCCTGGAGAACGGCTACGCGCTGATGTACGGCGGCGACGCGGAGAACGTCGCCAAGGTGCAGCCGGTCTTCGACGCGCTCAAGCCCGAGGGCGACTTCGGCTCGGTGCACGCCGGCAAGGTCGGCGCCGGGCACTTCGCGAAGATGGTCCACAACGGCATCGAGTACGCGATGATGCAGGCCTACGCCGAGGGCTGGGAGCTCCTGGAGAAGGTCGACTCCGTCACCGACGTGCGCGAGGTCTTCCGGTCCTGGCAGGAGGGGACGGTCATCCGTTCCTGGCTGCTGGACCTGGCCGTCAACGCCCTCGACGAGGACGAGCACCTGGACAAGCTGCGCGGCTACGCACAGGACTCCGGTGAGGGCCGCTGGACCGTGGAGGCCGCCATCGACAACGCGGTACCGCTGCCGGCGATCACCGCGTCCCTGTTCGCGCGGTTCGCGTCCCGGCAGGACGACTCGCCGCAGATGAAGATGATCGCGGCGCTGCGCAACCAGTTCGGCGGCCACGCGGTCGAGAAGAAGTAATCCACAGGGCTGTTGAGAACGGTCCACAAGCTGGGGGAGGTCGGCGCCCGACCATGCACGTCACGCATCTGTCGCTGGCCGACTTCCGCTCGTACGCCCGGGTCGAAGTTCCGCTCGACCCGGGCGTCACGGCCTTCGTCGGCCCCAACGGGCAGGGCAAGACGAACCTGGTCGAGGCCGTCGGCTATCTCGCCACCCTCGGCAGCCACCGCGTCTCCTCCGACGCTCCCCTGGTCCGCATGGGCGCCGACCGTGCGATCGTCCGGGCGCAGGTCCGGCAGGGCGACCGGCAGCAGCTGATCGAGCTGGAGCTGAACCCGGGCAAGGCGAACCGCGCGCGCATCAACAGGTCGTCGCAGGTCAGGCCGCGTGATGTGCTCGGCATCCTCAGGACGGTCCTGTTCGCCCCCGAGGACCTCGCCCTGGTGAAGGGCGACCCAGGGGAGCGGCGGCGCTTCCTCGACGAGCTGATCACCGCCCGTTCCCCGCGCATGGCGGGCGTGCGCTCGGACTACGAGCGGGTCCTCAAGCAGCGCAACACCCTGCTGAAGTCGGCGGCGCTCGCGCGTCGGCACGGCGGCCGCTCGATGGACCTGTCCACGCTCGACGTGTGGGACCAGCACCTCGCGCGCGTGGGTGCCGAGCTGCTCGCCCAGCGGCTCGACCTGATCGCCGCGATCCAGCCGCTGGCCGACAAGGCGTACGAGCAGCTGGCGCCCGGCGGCGGCCCGATCGCCCTGGAGTACAAGCCGTCGGCTCCGGGTGAGGCGCACACGCGTGAGGATCTCTACGAGCAGCTGATGGCGGCGCTCGCGGAGGCCCGTAAGCAGGAGATCGAGCGCGGTGTCACCCTCGTGGGCCCCCACAGGGACGATCTGCTGCTCAAACTCGGTCAGCTGCCCGCCAAGGGCTACGCCTCGCACGGGGAGTCCTGGTCGTACGCGCTGGCGTTGCGGCTGGCGTCGTACGACCTGCTGCGCGCGGAGGGCAACGAGCCGGTGCTGATCCTCGACGACGTGTTCGCCGAGCTGGACACCCGGCGCCGGGAGCGGCTGGCGGAGCTGGTGGCGCCCGGGGAGCAGGTGCTGGTGACGGCGGCGGTCGACGACGACGTACCGCATCTGCTGGTGGGGGCGCGGTATGCGGTGTCCGGTGGGGTGGTGGAGCGCGCGTGAACGCCGAGGAGCCGAAGAAGCAGGCGCCCGAGCCGTCCGGCATCGACCTCGCGCGCGTGGCGCTGCGCGCGGCCAAGGAGCAGGCACGCGCGCGAGGGGACGCGGCGCAGCAGAAGAAGCAGGCGCGGCGGGGCGGTCTGCGCTCCGGCGCGCGCGCCGACGGGCGCGACCCGATGGCGCTGGGGTCGGCGATCAACCGGCTGATCAGTGAGCGGGGCTGGGAGGCGCCGGCGGCGGTCGGCGGGGTGATGGGGCGCTGGCCGGAGATCGTCGGAGAGAACCTCGCCAAGCACTGCGTGCCGCAGAAGTACGACGAGGACGAGCGGGTGCTGGTCGTGCAGTGCGACTCCACGGCGTGGGCGACCCAGCTGCGTCACCTCGCGCCCGCCCTGGTCGCCCGTCTCAATGAGGATCTGGGCCAGGGCAGTGTGCGGATGATCAAAGTGCTCAACCCCGGCGGGCCCCCGCGGCGCTACGGCCCCTTGCGTGCCCCGGGCAGCACAGGCCCTGGTGACACCTACGGATGAGCCCGCAAACCTGTGGGTGACAGACATCACATCGACGGCCGTCGGCGGTCCTCCGGGACCTTCGGCGGCCGTCGTGTCGTACACCCGCACGCGGTTGCGAATTGCGACCTGACTCCCAAGTAGCCAAGGGTTGACAGCCGGAAGCGCTGAGTGCCTCCGTGAGCCTCTTGGAGCCCCGCTCCGTATATGGGGACCCGGCGGAGCGGTATTTCGGGCGGCACATGAGGACTCAGGTACCGGCAAACCCCCATCACTGTCAGCGCTACCGGTAGACTGGAAGCCAATCCCGCCCCATTCGTGGGGACCGCCGGGACAAGCTGAGCAACGCTGATCAAGGCTTACCAACGCAACATGCCGCAGCCGCTCCGGCAACCCGCCGCCGAGCTTGGCTCGTGCTGTGCCAGAAAGGGCGCTTCGTGGCCGATTCCGGCAACCCCAACGAGAACATCCCGTCCACCGACGCCGGCGCGAACGGCGAGGTCACCGCTTCGTACGACGCCAGCGCCATCACCGTCCTCGAGGGTCTGGACGCGGTCCGCAAGCGACCCGGTATGTACATCGGTTCCACCGGTGAGCGCGGTCTGCACCACCTCGTGTACGAGGTCGTCGACAACTCCGTCGACGAGGCGCTGGCCGGGCACGCGGACACGATCGACGTGACGATCCTGGCCGACGGCGGCGTGCGCGTCGTGGACAACGGCCGTGGCATCCCGGTGGGCATTGTCCCGTCCGAGGGCAAGCCCGCCGTCGAGGTCGTGCTGACCGTGCTGCACGCGGGCGGCAAGTTCGGCGGCGGCGGTTACGCCGTCTCCGGTGGTCTGCACGGCGTGGGTGTGTCCGTCGTGAACGCGCTGTCGTCGAAGGTCGCCGTCGAGGTCAGGACCGACGGCCACCGCTGGACGCAGGACTACAAGATGGGCGTCCCGACCGCGGCCCTCGCCAAGCACGAGGCCACGGACGAGACCGGCACCTCGGTCACCTTCTGGGCCGACGGCGACATCTTCGAGACCACGGAGTACTCCTTCGAGACGCTGTCGCGGCGTTTCCAGGAGATGGCGTTCCTCAACAAGGGTTTGACGATCAAACTCACTGACGAGCGCGAGTCGGCGAAGGCCACCTCCGGTGCGGACGAGGCCGGCGCCGACGAGAAGGCCGAGGTCAAGCACGTCACGTACCACTACGAAGGCGGCATCGTCGACTTCGTGAAGTACCTGAACTCCCGCAAGGGCGACCTGGTGCACCCCACGGTCATCGACCTGGAGGCCGAGGACAAGGACAAGAGCCTGTCCCTCGAGGTCGCGATGCAGTGGAACACGGGCTACAGCGAGGGCGTGTACTCCTTCGCGAACATCATCCACACCCACGAGGGCGGTACGCACGAGGAGGGCTTCCGTGCGGCGCTGACCTCGCTCATCAACAAGTACGCGCGCGACAAGAAGCTGCTCCGCGAGAAGGACGACAACCTCACGGGTGACGACATCCGCGAGGGTCTGACGGCGATCATCTCGGTGAAGCTGAGCGAGCCGCAGTTCGAGGGCCAGACGAAGACCAAGCTGGGCAACACGGAGGCGAAGACCTTCGTGCAGAAGGCCGTCTACGAGCACCTCAACGACTGGCTGGACCGCAACCCGGTCGAGGCCGCGGACATCATCCGCAAGGGCATCCAGGCGGCCACCGCGCGCGTGGCGGCCCGCAAGGCGCGCGACCTGACCCGTCGCAAGGGCCTGCTCGAGTCGGCGTCCCTGCCGGGCAAGCTCTCCGACTGCCAGTCGAACGACCCGACCAAGTGCGAGATCTTCATCGTCGAGGGTGACTCCGCCGGCGGCTCGGCCAAGTCCGGCCGCAACCCGCAGTACCAGGCGATCCTCCCGATCCGAGGCAAGATCCTCAACGTCGAGAAGGCGCGGATCGACAAGATCCTGCAGAACCAGGAGATCCAGGCGCTGATCTCGGCCTTCGGCACGGGTGTGCACGAGGACTTCGACATCGAGAAGCTCCGCTATCACAAGATCATCCTGATGGCGGACGCCGACGTCGACGGTCAGCACATCTCCACCCTGCTGCTCACCTTCCTGTTCCGCTTCATGCGGCCGCTGGTCGAGGCCGGGCACGTGTACCTCTCCCGTCCGCCGCTCTACAAGATCAAGTGGGGCCGGGACGACATCGAGTACGCCTACTCGGACCGCGAGCGCGACGCCCTGCTGGAGATGGGCCGCCAGCGCGGCAAGCGGGTCCGTGAGGACTCCATCCAGCGCTTCAAGGGTCTCGGCGAGATGAACGCCGAGGAGCTGCGCGTGACGACCATGGACGTCGAGCACCGCGTCCTCGGCCAGGTCACCCTCGACGACGCCGCCCAGGCCGACGACCTGTTCTCGGTCCTCATGGGCGAGGACGTCGAGGCCCGCCGCGCGTTCATCCAGCGCAACGCCAAGGACGTCCGCTTCCTCGACATCTGAGTCGGTCTCAGCTGACCGCACCAGGAAGGATCTTCACCAGCAATGGCCGACGAGAACACTCCTGTCACCCCTGAAGAGGGCGGCGACGTCGTCATGCGGATCGAGCCCGTCGGGCTCGAGACCGAGATGCAGCGCTCGTACCTCGACTACGCGATGTCCGTCATCGTGGCCCGCGCCCTGCCGGACGTCCGGGACGGTCTCAAGCCCGTCCACCGCCGCGTCCTGTACGCGATGTACGACGGCGGCTACCGCCCCGAGCGCGGCTTCTACAAGTGCGCCCGCGTGGTCGGCGACGTCATGGGCAACTACCACCCGCACGGCGACTCCTCGATCTACGACGCCCTGGTGCGTCTCGCCCAGCCGTGGTCGATGCGCATGCCGCTCGTCGACTCCAACGGCAACTTCGGCTCCCCGGGCAACGACCCGGCGGCCGCCATGCGCTACACCGAGTGCAAGATGGCGCCGCTGTCGATGGAGATGGTCCGTGACATCGACGAGGAGACCGTCGACTTCACGGACAACTACGACGGCCGCTCCCAGGAGCCGACCGTCCTGCCGGCCCGCTTCCCGAACCTGCTGATCAACGGCTCGGCCGGGATCGCGGTCGGCATGGCGACCAACATCCCGCCGCACAACCTGCGCGAGGTCGCGGCCGGTGCCCAGTGGTACCTGGAGAACCCGGAGGCCTCGCACGAGGAGCTCCTGGACGCGCTCATCGAGCGCATCAAGGGCCCCGACTTCCCGACCGGCGCGCTGGTCGTCGGCCGCAAGGGCATCGAGGAGGCGTACCGCACGGGCCGCGGCTCGATCACCATGCGGGCGGTCGTCGCGGTCGAGGAGATCCAGAACCGCCAGTGCCTGGTGGTCACGGAGCTGCCGTACCAGACCAACCCCGACAACCTCGCGCAGAAGATCGCCGACCTGGTGAAGGACGGCAAGGTCGGCGGCATCGCGGACGTCCGCGACGAGTCCAGCTCGCGCACCGGCCAGCGCCTGGTCATCGTCCTGAAGCGGGACGCGGTCGCCAAGGTCGTCCTGAACAACCTGTACAAGCACACGGATCTGCAGTCGAACTTCAGCGCCAACATGCTGGCCCTGGTCGACGGCGTGCCGCGCACCCTCTCGCTGGACGCGTTCATCCGCCACTGGGTGACGCACCAGATCGAGGTCATCGTCCGCCGGACCAGGTTCCGGCTGCGCAAGGCCGAGGAGCGGGCGCACATCCTGCGCGGTCTGCTCAAGGCGCTGGACGCCATCGACGAGGTCATCGCGCTCATCCGGGCCAGTGACACGGTCGACATCGCGCGCACGGGCTTGATGGACCTCCTCCAGATCGACGAGATCCAGGCCAACGCCATCCTCGAGATGCAGCTGCGCCGGCTCGCCGCCCTGGAGCGCCAGAAGATCATCCAGGAGCACGACGAACTCCAGGCGAAGATCACGGAGTACAACGAGATCCTGGCCTCGCCGGTCCGCCAGCGCGGCATCGTCAGCGAGGAACTCGCCGCGCTCGTCGAGAAGTACGGCGACGACCGCAAGACCATGCTGGTGCCCTACGACGGTGACATGTCCATCGAGGACCTGATCGCCGAGGAGGACATCGTCGTCACCGTCACGCGCGGCGGCTACGTCAAGCGCACCAAGACGGACGACTACCGGGCGCAGAAGCGCGGCGGCAAGGGCGTGCGGGGCACGAAGCTCAAGGAAGACGACATCGTCGACCACTTCTTCGTCTCCACCACCCACCACTGGCTGCTGTTCTTCACCAACAAGGGCCGCGTCTACCGGGCGAAGGCGTACGAGCTTCCCGACGCCGGGCGTGACGCGCGTGGACAGCACGTCGCCAACCTGCTGGCCTTCCAGCCGGACGAGTCGATCGCCGAGATCCTCGCCATCCGCAACTACGAGGTGGCGCCGTATCTGATCCTGGCCACCAAGGGCGGTCTGGTGAAGAAGACGGCTCTGAAGGATTACGATTCGCCGCGTTCCGGAGGTGTCATCGCGATCAACCTCCGGGAAACGGACGACGGTTCGGACGACGAACTGATCGGAGCCGAACTCGTTTCGGCCGACGATGATCTGCTTCTGATCAGCAAGAAGGCGCAGTCGATCAGGTTCACGGCCACGGACGAAGCACTCCGTCCCATGGGCCGCGCGACCTCGGGTGTCAAGGGCATGAGTTTCCGTGAGGGAGACGAGCTGCTCTCGATGAATGTTGTTCGACCCGGTACGTTCGTGTTCACTGCCACAGACGGTGGGTACGCGAAGCGGACCGCCGTCGACGAGTACCGCGTCCAGGGTCGCGGCGGCCTCGGCATCAAGGCCGCCAAGATCGTGGAGGACCGGGGTTCTCTCGTCGGCGCGCTGGTGGTCGAGGAGACCGATGAGATCCTCGCCATCACACTGGGCGGCGGTGTGATTCGTACGCGAGTCAACGAGGTCAGGGAGACGGGCCGTGACACCATGGGCGTCCAACTGATCAACCTGGGCAAGCGCGATGCCGTCGTCGGTATCGCACGTAACGCCGAGGCGGGGCGCGAGGCGGAGGAGGTCGACGGCGAGGACGCCGTCGACGAGACCGCCGAAGACGCCGCGACCACCGGCACGGACGAGGGTGAGGCGCCCTCGGCCGAGTAGCACGAGGAGTGAGTCACGTGAGCGGAGCCACGGGCGCCGGACCGTCCAGTACCCCTTCCGGTACGGACACGGACGACGGCGGTCGTGGCTCCGCCGCGCGTACGAACGCTGCGCGTACGACCGACGCGCACGCCACGGACGGGCGGGGCACGGACGGGCGGGCGACAGATTCGCACACGACCCAGCTCAAGGCGATCAAGGTGCCCGCCAAGGACTCTCCCTCGCCCGACGCACCTGGATCACAGGGGGGAACTGTGACGGACACCCGAGGCCCGCAGACCCAGCAGTACGCGGCCGGCGCGGGCCCGGCTGCTCCGGGCCCGCAGCCGCAGCCGCCGGCCCAGCAGCCGCCGTCGCCGCTGCCGGGGGAACGCCGGCCGGAACAGGCCGCGGGCCCTTACCACCCGCCGCAGGCCTACCCGGCGCAGGCCGCCGCCACCGGCGCCGTACGCCGGCCGCGCACCGGCGCGCGCACCATGCCGCGCACCCGCAAGGCGCGGCTGCGGGTGGCCAAGGCCGACCCGTGGTCGGTGATGAAGGTCAGCTTCCTGCTCTCCATCGCGCTCGGCATCTGCACGATCGTCGCGGCCGCCGTGCTGTGGATGGTCATGGACGCGATGGGCGTCTTCTCGACGGTCGGCGGCACCATCTCCGAGGCGACCGGCTCGAACGAGTCCAACGGCTTCGACCTGCAGTCGTTCCTCTCCCTGCCCAACGTCCTGATGTTCACGACGATCATCGCGGTCATCGACGTCGTCCTCGCGACGGCCCTCGCGACGCTCGGCGCGTTCATCTACAACCTCTCCGCGGGCTTCGTCGGCGGCGTCGAGCTGACGCTCGCCGAGGACGAGTAAGAGGACGGGTAAGCGGCCCTGACTATCGATTTTGGGACTGCCCCGGTCGTGCGCTAATCTTCAGGAGTCAGCGCGCGGGACACACACCGCAGAGCGCGGCGGGGCTATAGCTCAGTTGGTTAGAGCGCATCCCTGATAAGGATGAGGCCACAGGTTCAAATCCTGTTAGCCCCACAGAACGAGGACCCCCAGTCGATTCGACTGGGGGTCTTTCGTATGTGCGGAAGTCGTCGTGCGGGTGGCATGCGAACGCCCGGTCGCTGGCGACGGGGGATGCACCAGCGACCGGGCTATGGCCAAGGCTAACAACGGTGATGGTGCTGGGGGAGGCGGCTGCTCGGGACCGGTGAGGTGTTGTGATGGGGATCACGTGATCCCGTCAGTCCTCGCACGGGGGTTCATAGGAGAGTCGCGGCAGGTACTCGTGCCATTTCCCCGGCGTCAGGACGCCGCGCGTGGCCGCGCAGATGCGGCGGACCGCCGTGTCGGTGTCGAGGTTCCACAGCCGTACGGTGTCGACGCCGCTGGAGATGCCGAGCAGGTCGGCGTGCGGGCTGAAGGACAGGAAGCTGCCCGTCTTGCCGCCCGGGTTCATCGCCTGGCCGATGGGTGTCGCGAGCGCCGGGTCGGTGACGTCCCAGGCGCGGACCGTGTTGTCGTTGCCGCCGCTGGCGAGGGTGTCGCCGTCCCTGCTGAAGGTGAGGGACACGATCGCCTCGGTGTGTCCGGTGAGGACGGGGCCGACCTCGGACGTGTCGCCGGGGTGGGCGACGTTCCACAGGCGGACGGTGTCGTCGTCGCCGGCGCTGGCGAGAGTGCGGCCGTCCGGGCTGTAGGCGAGGGTGTCGACGGGTCCGGAGTGACCCGTGAGCGGGGCGCCCAGCGGGGCCGCGTGCCCGGGGGCGGTGACGTCCCACAGACGGACGGTGTCGTCGGCGCTGCCGCTGGCCAGGGTGCGGCTGTCGGGGCTGAACAGCAGGGAGTTGACGTACCCCTTGTGCCCGGTCAGCGGGGCGCCGAGCCGGGTGAGGCGGGCGGGGTCGGTGACGTTCCACAGCTGGATCGTGCGGTCGTCGTGGGCGGTTGCCAGCAGGCGGCCGTCCGGGCTGAACGCCAGCGCCTCGGGGCCCGGGAAACGGGTCCGCAGGGGGACCGGGCGGCCGTAGGGGACCGGGTGGCGGGGGTCGGTGACATTGAACAGCTGCACCGCGTGGCTGCCCGTCAGGACCGCGAGGGTGCGGCCGTCGGGGGCGTACGCCAGCGCGCGGATGTCTCCCTCCCCCGGCCTGAAGGGCGCCGCCAGCCGCCTGGGCCGGTCGGGGTCGGTGACGCTCCACAGGCGGATGTTCTCGTCGCGGGCCGCCGTGGCGAGGACACGGCCGTCCGGGCGGAACGCGCCGAGCCTGCCGGTCATGTCCGAGGTGGGGAGCGACCACAGGCGGACCTTGTTGTCGCCGTTGCCGGTGGCGAGCGTACGGCCGTCCGGGCTGAAGCCGAGTGCGTACATCTCCCCGCTCGCGCCGGACAGCGGCTTCCCGATCTGGGACGGGGACGCGGGGTTGGCGACGTTCCACAGGCTGGCCGTGGAGTCCGCGCTCGCGGCGGCGAGACGCGTGCCGTCGGGGCTGAACGCCACCGACCAGACGGGGCCGGTGTGCCCGGCCAGCGGGGTGCCCAGCGGCTCGGGCGCCCGCGGATCTGCCACGTTCCACAGGCGTACGGTGTCGTCCGTGCTGCCGCTGGCGAGGGTGCGGCCGTCCGGGCTGAACGCCACGGAGTGGATGATTCCGGTGTGCCCGGTCAACGGGCTGCCCAGCGGCTCGGGTTCGCGCGGGTCGCTCGTGTCCCACAGCCGGATCGTGTCGTCGTCGCCACCGGCCGCCAGGGTCCGTCCGTCCGGGCTGAACGCGACGGACCGCACGGCCTCGGTGGGGCCGGTGAGCGGTCTGCCGAGCGGCTCGGGGCGGGCGGGGTCGGTCACGTTCCACAGGCGGACGGCGTGGTCGTCGCCGGCGGAGGCCAGGGTGCGGCCGTCCGGGCTGAAGGCGACCAGGTAGATCGTGCCGCTGTGGCCGGTCAACGGGGCGCCGAGGGAACGCGGGTGGCCCGGCCGCCGTACGTCCCACAGGCGAATCGTTCCGTCATCCGAGGCGCTGGCGAGAGTGTGTCCGTCCGGGCTGAAGACCGCGCTGCTGACCCAGCTCGTGTGGCCGGTCAGGGGCTTGCCGAGCGGCTTGGGACGGCCGGGGTCGGCGACGTCCCACAGGCGGACGGTGCGGTCGTAGCTGGCGGTGGCCAGCGTGCGGCCGTCGGGGCTGAACGAGGTGAGGTAGACGGCGCCGGTGTGGCCGAGCAGCGGGGTGGCCAGCGGGGCGTTCGCCGCCGACAACACGCGGCTGCGGGCGCCCTCGTCGTCCCCGCGCAGCCGGTGCGCGACCAGGGCGAGCTGCGCGGACAGCGAGGGGTCGGTGTCCTCGAAGCGGTCCGTCTCGGCGACGACCTGCTCGAAGACGGCGTCGTCCCGCTGCTTCCACGCGATGACCGCCGCACAGACGGCGACGAGCGTGAGCGCGAGCAGCGCGGAGATCGCGGCCCGGCTGATCCACACCGTGCGCCGGCGCAGCCGTACCGAGGCCGCCAGGAACTCCACCGCGCTGCGGGTCAGGAAGGTGTCGCCGGCCGACTTGGCCCAGGCGTGGGCCTGTTCGAGGCGCGAGCCGCGGTACAGGAGCGCGGAGTCACGCTCGGAGGCTTCCCAGGACCTGCCGTCCTCCTCCAGGCGCTGGCGCAGCAGGTTGCCGCTGCGGTCCTCGTCGATCCACTCGCGCAGCCGCGGCCAGGCATGCAGGAGCGCCTCGTGGGTGATCTCCACGGTCTCCGCGTCCAGGGTCACCAACCGGGCCCGGACCAGCGCCTCCAGGGACTCCTCGGTCTTGTCGGGGTCAGCCGACTCCGCCGCCAGCTGACGCCGGGTGCCGCGCCTGCGGGTCGCCTGGGTGTCTTCGCTGAGCCGCACCAGCCGCAGCAGGAGCAGCCGCGCGGCGGTACGGGCGGCCGGGTCGAGCCCGGACCAGGCACGCTCGGCGGTGGCCGCCACGGCGCCCTGGATGCCGCCCGCCGCTCTGTACCCGGCCAGCGTCAGCCGCCCCGACTTGCGGCGCTGCCAGGTGGCCAGCAGCGCGTGGGAGAGCAGCGGCAGCACGCCGGCGTCGTGTGCCCCGCGCGGCCCGTCGGCGCTCACCTCCCGCACGATCAGCTCCGCGAGCCCCGGCTCCAGCTCAAGCCCCACGGCCTTCGCCGGGGCGGTCACTGCCTCGCGCAGTTCGGCGGCGGTCAGCGGGCCGAGCACCATGTGCCGGTGCTGGAGCGCGTCGGCGAGTTCGGGATGGGAGAGGCACTGCTCGTAGAAGTCGGCGCGGACACCGAGGACGACCAGCAACGGAGCCGGATCGTCCGGATCATCCGGATCGTCCGGGCCGTCGCCGGGTGCGGACACGGCATGCAGGAGCTGGATGAACGTACGGCGGTCCGCCTCGTCGCCGCAGAGAGTGAACGTCTCTTCGAACTGGTCGACGATCAGGACAGGCCGGCCCGCGCCGGACGAGCCCTCGCCGGCCCACGCGCGCACGGCGCCCCGTACGGTCCGGGCGAATGCGGGGTCGGATGGGTCCGGTAGGGCGGGGGCCGGGGCGGCGGCGAGTGTGGGATCGGGCGGGTCCTGGACCGCGGCGAGGGCGGGGATACGACGGGTCAGCTCGGCGAGCGGATCGGCGCCCGGCACGAGCTGGACCACCTCCCGGCCGCCGTCCGCCAGGGCGGGCACCAGACCGGCGTTGAGCAGGGAGGACTTCCCCGCTCCCGAGGCGCCCACGAGCATGATCAGTCCCCCGGTCCGCTCCGCGCACAGCAGCTGGGCGAGGAGGGCGTCGGTGCTGCGTTCGCGGCCGAAGAACCAGCGGGCGTCCTCGCGGCGGTACGAGGCGAGGCCGCGGTAGGGACACACGCCCGCCGCGGGCGGGGGCGGGGACTCGGCCGGGGGGCGCTCCTCGTCGTCGGCGCCGCTGATCGCCCGCTCCCACAGGTGCTGCCAGTGAGTGAGGTCGTAGAGCCCGGCGGAGACCGGGGTGGGCTGGGCGCGGCGCGCCTGGGGTATCAGGATGTGCAGGACGGCCGCGAGCGCGGTGAACTGTGCGGGTACGTTCCTCGCCCGGCGCCAGTCGCTGATCCGCTGCGCGGACACCCGTACGGGACGCCCCCGCTCATCGACGCGCTGGAGTCGGCCGACCGCCTCGGACACGCTCTTGAGGGGCGGGTTTCCGGCCTCCCGGTACAGCAGCGCGAGGCGTTCGGCGAAGACCGTGCGTGCCCCTGAGTCGGAACTCAAGGCCTCCACCCCTTACTTCCCTCGCCACTGGACATCCGGACCGGAAAACTCACTCTATAGGGCTGACCTGCGGAAAAGTCGACCCTTCAGGTCCGGAACCTCCCCGTCGGCGACACCAGGGGGCAGGATCAAGCCACCGCAACGCGTTGACTGTGTGTTGCCTGAACTTCCGCCGGAGTAATCACCGGCCGCATCCGGACTGCCATGTTCCGGCCATCGCCCGGCCCACGCCGCCCTGGCGCAGGCCGACGCTGCCCCACGGTTCGGCACCGGTCCCCACGAGGGGAGGGACCGGTGCCGGACGATGGGACGGTCCGGCGTGCTCCCCATAGGCGGAAGGCGTCAGCGGATGACGTCGTCGAGCGGGGACCTCGGCAGCAGGGCCCTCGGTGTCGTACGCCATGGAGAGGCGGCGCGTGCGCGCGCTCTTTCCTCTATGACGGACATACGGGCCTCGTATGACGGACATACGGGCCTCACGTTCGACCGGGTCCCTGTGCGGGGCGTGTGTGCGCGGAGCGTCGTGGGGCGACGGTGCGCGGAAGTCGTCGGTTCTTCGGTGGAGCGGTCGTCGTCTGGTGCCCAGTGCCCTTCCCGGCCGTGGGGCAACCGCTGCTCGCAGTGGGAGCGGTAGGCCTCCGGCGGGTAGCCGGCAGGGGGCGTGTACAGCCGTGGCGTCGAGTGGTGCGTGGGTCCTGCTGTGTCGAGTGGTGCGTGGGTCCTGCTGTGTCGAGTGGTACGTGGGTCCTGCTGTTACGTCGGGGTCGTGCGCGTGGGCCGGGTGTTCAGCGGCCGTGCGGGGCGGCCGGCTCGGCCTGCGGGGCGGCGGCGGTGTCGTCGCAGAGGGCCGTCGCCTCGTCGGCCGACTCCGTGTCCGACGGGGAGCGGTGGCGGCAGCTCGGGGTCTTGCCGTGGGCCTCGGCCCGGATGCGCTGCTTCATCGTGGGCGGCAGGGACCTGGCATGGGTCAGGGACCAGGACCAGGCCGCGGCCCACGGGGTGAGCTCCGGGGTCGTGACCGGCGCGGTGCTGTTGCGCGTGGTGTCGGCCTGCGGCACGGCCGCCGCGGCGCTGGTGGTGACGAGTCCGAGCGTCGTGCACAGCGCCAGGAAGGCGGTGACGATCGCGGTCCACAGCTTCATGACCTTGTTCCGGTCCATGGTCCCTCTGCTTTCGGGTTGGGTGGTTCGCCTTGGGTATTTCGCCTTGGGTATTTCGGCTTGGGCGATTTGCGTACTTTCCTCATGATGTGTATGTGGGTCGCGAAAGCACGGACCGACGCCCATGGCGCGTCGATCTTCAGATGAACACCACCCGGATGGGCGCAAGGGGCCCGAAAACCGGAGCAGAGGGGAGGGATCGCGTCAAAATCACCGTGTGTGGAGGTGTGATCACCCTCCGATCGGAGCGGCGTCATCCACTTCTACTGCGGTGCGGAAGGCGGAAGTTGAGGGGCTGACGCAGGTCACCGATCGGTATCGGACGGTGTGTATAGTCGGGCGCCAGAGGTCCCCTACGTCAAGGAAAGACGAGGTCGCGCGGTGAAGAAGCTTCTCCTGGTCGCACTGGCCGCCATCGGCGGGCTCCTCGTGTACCGCCAGATCCAGGCGGATCGCGCCGAGCAGGATCTGTGGACGGAGGCGACTGACTCCGTGCCCACGGGTTCGTGAGCACCGACACCCGATTCTGAACAGACCCCGGCCGCCGTTGCGGTCGGGGTTTTGCGTTGCCCGGCCTACGGGGTGGCCGGAACACGGGGGTGAGCGCCGCCCCGGCTGGGCAGGATGGGCCACGGTCCGGCGACGGTCCGATGACGGTCCGGTGATGAGGAAAGGTGGCGGGTTGCGGTGGGGCGGCGTACCGTGCGGTGGCGTTCTCGGCCGTGGACCGCTCTGCGTCCGGCACTCGTGGGAGTGGTCGTGGCGACTGTCACCCTGATGGGGCAGACGGCGTCGGTTGCGGCCGAGGGGGCGAAGGGGGCGAAGGCCGACGGGTCGTACGGCTTCTCGTCCGATGATCAGCCGGTCGACGGTGCCGCGGGTACCGGGGACGCCGAGCTCCTCGTCCCCGGCAAGACCTACAAGAGCTCCCTTCCGGCGGACGGCGACGTCTACTACCGCCTCGACCTCGACGACACCTCCGACGCCTACGTCTCCGTCACCGCCGTCCCGCGCGCGGGTGCGACGGTGACCGCGTCGGACGGCATCAGGGTGACCGTGCAGGACGCCGACAGCCGTAACTGCTCCATCGACAGCGATCTGATGGGTGCGGGGCGCAGCCCGCGGCCGGTCGTGGTGTCGGGGACGCGGGAGATCTCCCCCCGGCGGACGGCGTGCCAGGACGACGGCTCCTACTACGTGATCGTCCACCGCATCGCCGGGACGGGCGGGACGCCGGACGACTGGGATCTGGAGCTGGCGCCGTTCCTGGAACCACGGCTCGAGAAGGCCGTGGGCACCACTCCGCCGTCGAGCCCGGACCCGGACTCCGACTCCCCCGGCGGCGTGACGGGCGCGGCCACACCCCGCTCCGGAGGCGCGGGCTTCGGCTCGGCCGCGCCGGTGCACCAGGGGGTCTGGAGGGCCGACATCTCCCCCGGCCAGACGCTCTTCTACGCGGTACCGGTCGCCTGGGGGCAACGGCTCGGCGCCACAGCCGAGCTGGGCAGCACGATACGCGGCGCCTATGTGGGCGGTGCCCTGACCATGTCCCTCTACAACCCCGCGCGCGGTCCCGTCACCGACGTGAGCTTCGGCTACAGCGGCAGCCAGAAGACGGCCGCCCTCCGCCCGGTGCCGCCCGTGGCCTACGCCAACCGCTACGACTCCTCCGGCGCGGTGCGCGGCATGCGGTTCGCCGGGTCGTACTACCTCGTCCTCCATCTTTCCGAGCAGATGGGCGAGGAGTTCGGTGCGGGGCCGTTCGGAGTGACGTTGCGCGTACGGGTCGACGGCTCGGCCGAGGCGGGGCCCGCGTATGCGGGGCGATTCCGGCCTCCGGGGCCTTTCGAGGTAGCGGCGCAGGGGCAGGGACCGGGGGCTGGGGCTGGGGTTGCCGGGGGAGGTGGCGGGGCTGCGGGGGGCGATGCGGTGATGACGGTGGTCGCAGTCACCGGGATCGGGGGCGGGACGGTGGTGCTGGCGGTGCTCGGGGTGTGGACGGTGGTGGCTCGGCGGCGGGCGGGGGGTGCCGCGTAAGGGGGCCGGGCCTGGGGTGGCTGGGCGGGGAGTTGGACCTGGGGTGGCTGGGCGGGCGTTGGGCCTGGGGGGGCGGGCGTTGGGACGGTGGCGGGTGCTGGCACTGAGGGGCGTCAGTGGCCGTTTGGGTCTGGGGTTGCCGGGGGCCGGTGGGTCCGGAGGCGGTGGGTGCTTGGTTGGGCCGCGCGGCGGCTGGTCGGGCGGTGAGCCGGGGGTGTGGCTGAGGGATGCGCCGGGAGCGAGGGGGCTGGCCGGCGGGGCCGGCGTCCTCGGTTGCCTGTGAGTGGTGGGTTGATCAGATGCGGGTCAGTGCCCAGAAACCCACGGCGTAGCAGGTCAGTGCCAGGAGCAGGAGGGGGAGCGCCACCTTGGCCGGGGGGCCCGGGCGGCGTCGGGCCCTTGAGCCGCGGCGGCGGGGGACTGCCTGGGCCGGAGGCGGAACCTGCGGGACTCGAGCGGTGTATGAAGCGGTAGAGGCATCGGCGGGCTGACGCGGGAGCGGTGGGGTCAGGGGCGGTGCCGGGTGGGGTGACTGGTGCGGTTGGTGCGGTTGGTGTGGCTGACCGGGCTGATCGTGGTGGTCGGGCTGGTGGAGTGCTTCGGGACGGGGGGTGGGCAGGACGTGCGTGGGGTCGTGGGGGGCGATCGAGGCTGGGCGTGGGGGCTGCTGTGGTGTGCCGCTGTGCTGTGGTTCTGGGGCAGTCGTCTGTGGCGGCGGGAGGTGGAAGCTGCCGGTGTCCGACATGGAGGACGGCCGGGCTCCGATGGACGGGTCCGTGGTGGGAGGGTGCAGGGGGCGGGGTGGCGTGATGTTCGCCGTGGGGCCGGTGGAGGTGCCTTGTCGCGGATCGGGCGGTACGACTCCGGGGGCGGCGGTGTGACGCGGGCCGGTCGTCGTCGGACTCGCGGCGGAGAGATGCGGGTCAGCCGTCCCCGGACTCGCGGCAGCGCGATGCGGGTCCGTCGTCGTCGAACTCGACGCGGCGTGATGCGGATCGTTCGTCGTCGGACCCGCGGCGGCGTGGCGGGGGTCGGTCGTGACCGAACCCGTGCCGGGCCATACGGAGTCGGAGGAGCTGTCCGGCCAGGAAGAGTCCGTCGGCTTGCGGGGCGCGCCCCGTGGAGCCTCTGGGCCGCTGATGCCCTGCGTCCCCGTCGCTCCCTGCGGTTCTGTCGCTTCCCCGGCTTCCCCAGCTTCCCCGGCTTCCCGGGCTTCTCGCGCCTCCCGCGCTGCCCTCGCCCCCCGGGTCGTCTCCACGCCCGGTGCCGGCTTGAGTGGTCCCTCGGGGCCGAACCCCGGTGGCAGGGGGCCGAGTTGGTCGAAGATCTCGATCAGCTCGTCGTCGGGGCCCGGTTCGGGAAGGAGTTCCATGGCCGAGGCGAGCGCTTTGCGCGCCCCCGTGGCCGTGCGGAACCGCGCCTGTGGATCGGGCTGGAGCAGGGTGGCCACGACCTGCCAGAGCGGCTCGGGTATGCCCTTGGGCGCCCCCGGTGTGCCGTGCGCCGCGAAGTACTGCACGAGCGCCTTGGTGTCGGGCCGCGCACCCTCCAGGAGATAGAGGGCGACCAGTCCTACGGCGAACAGGTCGGCGGGGAAGTCCGGTTCGGAGCCCATCATCTGCTCGGGCGAGATGTATCCCGGCGTGCCCACCACGAGGTCGGTCTCCGTCAGGCGCGGCTCGCCCAGCCGCATGGCGATGCCGAAGTCGGACAGCCGCAGCCGGGGGCGGCCCGCGCCGGTGGCTTCCAGGAGCAGGTTGGCCGGCTTGATGTCCCGGTGGACGACGTCCTCCGCGTGCACCGCGGCCAGCCCGGACAGCAGCTGGTCCAGCAGCGTGCAGACGAAGAACGGCGGCAGCGGGCCGTAGTCCCCGACCAGGTGGACCAGCGATCCGCCGCGGACCAGGTCCATGGTGAACAGGACCTTGTCGTCGTCGGCGGCCCAGCTGGCGGGCGCGAGCACATGAGGATGGTCGATCCGCAGCGCCTGCTCACGGACGAACCGCAGCAGGGAGTGCGCGTCGCTCTGCTGGAGCACCTTGGCGGCGACATAGCGCCGACGTCGGTGGTCCCAGGCACGCCAGACCGCGCCGACGCCACCGCGCCCGATCGGGTCGACGAGTTCGTACCGGCCGGCGAAGACCTCACCCATGGCTGTGCGTCGCTCCTCCCCCTTCGGTCTCCCCCCTTGCTTCCCCCACTGCGGGGGATACGACTCCCGTCGCATCCCCCGGAGATGAGTGACACCCCTCATGTACCCCTCACGCACGGGAGATGAGAGCCCGCGCGATGAGAACCCGGTGCTGAGGCCCGGGCGGGCCCGGTGGAAGGACACGCCCCCACGTGTCGTTCTCCGGTCCCCCCGTGGTGAGGCGCGACCCCCTCGCGCCTCACCGTGTCAGCTCTGGTGGGACTGGTAGTGCGTGACGGCGTCGGAGGTGCGGCCGGCGCCGTAGACCCGGAGGAACTCTGCCAGTTCCGGGTGGGTCGGGGCGAGGGTGTCGGCGGCGTCGATGATGTCGCCGGCGGCCGCGACCGAGCGCAGCAGCGACTGGATCTCGCGGACGACCCGCTTGACCGTCGGCGCTCCCGAACTGCTCGTCGTGGTCGTGGCGTTGCTGAGCACCGAGCCCCCCTGGGACTTCTTGATCTCGTCCATCCGTTCCGTCGCCTCGGCGGCGCTGACGCTGCCGTCCGCGACCTGCCTCGCCAGGTCCTGGAGCAGCTGCACGCGCTGCACCACGGCCGGGTTGCCGATCTTCGCCCGCTGTCCGCTCATCAGCTGCGACAGCATCGGTGCGGACAGTCCCAGTACCCCCGCGAGACGAGCCTGGTTGAGGCCAAGATCGTCTATGAGCTTACGGAAGAGCGCCCCCAGCGGCTCCCCGTACCAGTTCCGCTGCAGTTCCCGCGCTCTTGCGGTGGCTTCCTGCTGTGCGGCGTCCATTGCGTCTCCCCATCGCTTCCCCAAATACGGCGGTTCGCTGTAGCGAACCACGCCGAGCATCTTACGGAGAGTGGTCATTCACCGGGACCCCCAATCTTTTTGCGAGATACCCCGGGTGACCCGGTACTCTGGTCTGCGGCGCCCGCCGGTGATGTGACTCTGCCGGACGGACGCTCCTTTTCCGGGGCCTTAGCTCAGTTGGTAGAGCGCTGTCTTTGCATGGCAGATGTCAGGGGTTCGACTCCCCTAGGCTCCACCATGAGGAACCCCCTGACCTGCGGGAACGCGGTCAGGGGGTTCTTCTGTCCGTTTTCCGTGTGCACAGCGGTGAGCGCGTCGGTGAGCTCGCCCGGCGGAGTGCGCGGAGACCTGACGACGTCTGGATGACGACAGCGACGTGCTCCAGCCAAGCCCCCTGGGTTTAGGGGGCGATGACGTCTGAAGCTATGGGCCTCCTCGAGAAGCTCGTCGCCGAAGGGGTCGCGCCGTGGAGCCGTGGCCACTGCCCGGCTGATGTACGGGGCGCGGGAGACCGCGCTGGGCCCTCAACTCACCGTCCGGTAGGCCTTGAGGGACGCGCCGACCGGCAGGTCAAGGTGCGCGTCCGTACCAACCTCCAGGAGGCCGAGGCGGTCATCACCGCCCGCCCCGATGTCGCCGGGGCGGGCGTCGTCACCCTCCAGCTCACCGCACCCGAGAGCGCCCAGGACACGGCGGAGGCCGGGAGCCTCTTCGGTTGACGTTTCACGTGAAACGTCGCTGTGGGGCGGGAGGTGCCTTCACACCTCCCGCCCCACAGCACTACTCACAAAGAGCCGAATGAATCCGAATGAATCCGAATGAACCCCTCGGCTCAGGAATCAGCTGTCACCGCTGTTCGTCGCGGTGCGCCGCCTCCTCCTCAGCCTGCTTGGCCTGCACCTCGGGGTCGAGAACGGACTGACCGCTGCCGTCCACCGACGTCAGCCGACCCGACTCGGGCACCTCCGTCGCGGCGGGCGGCTCGACCAACCAGTCAGGGTTGGCCTGCTTGTCCCACCACTTCCACGCGGCGAACGCGCCGCCGGCGAGCAGCCCGGCAACCGCCAACGCCTTCGCAAGACGGCCGGCCCTCGCCCGCCGCGCATGCTTACGCGCCAGCTTCTCGATCTCCTTCGGTGAAACCTGGCCACGCAACGCGGCCAGAGCGGCCACCCCACGCGAAGCAGCCTCGTCCTTCACGGGCCCGGCCGCGGCCACGGCCTGCTCGATCCTCGGCCGTGAATAGTCGGCGGCCTGCCGGGCAGCCTTACGGGTGCGCTCGGCGGCCTCATGGGCGGCCTGGTCGACCTTCGGCGGCACATGAGTACGGGCCTGTTCCAGACGCGGCGCGACATGCGCGCCGTACTGGACGCGGGCTTGCTCGGCTGCCAGTGACACCTTCGGCGCGAGCCGTACGCGCGCCTCGTGTGCGTACTGCGAGGCCCTGTCCTTGGCCGTGTCGGCGTAGGGCGCCACCACTTCCGCGGCGTGCAGCACGCTGTCCTTCGCCGAACCGGTCGCGGCGCGCACGCTGTCAATGCGGGTCACGGGAATCCTCCTCCTCGGTGGCGTACGGTAATTCGACTTTCCACCCTTTTACGGATCATGCATGCCAACAGCAGGAGAGGCATGCGAGGGCGGGCATACGGGGCAACGGGAGCTTGCCGTCGACAATGCCACGGATCGCCGGAGAGCGCGCCCGGCCCGGGAGGACTCGCCCCTTTTTCTCTGAACAGCGTCTGAACGAGACCTCCACGGAGGCGACGGGCGCCGAAGCGTCCGGGCCGTGCGAGGATCGGAGGGTCACAGAAAGACAACGGAAGGCACGCCGTGGCAGAGCAGCTCTACGCCACCCTGAAGACCAACCAAGGCGACATCGAAATCCGGCTGCTGCCGAACCACGCCCCCAAGACGGTCCGCAACTTCGTCGAACTCGCCCAGGGCGAGCGGGAGTGGGTCCACCCCGCCACCGGCGAGAAGTCCACCGCCAAGCTCTACGACGGCACAGTCTTCCACCGCGTGATCAGCAACTTCATGATCCAGGGCGGCGACCCGCTCGGCGACGGCACCGGCGACCCGGGCTACCAGTTCGAGGACGAGTTCCACCCCGACCTGCGCTTCGACCGGCCCTACCTCCTGGCCATGGCCAACGCCGGCCCCGGCACCAACGGCTCGCAGTTCTTCATCACCGTCGGCCCCACGACCTGGCTGAACCGCAAGCACACCATCTTCGGCGAAGTCACCGACACCGCCAGCCAGAAGGTCGTCGACACCATCGCCGCCACCCCGACCAACCCGAACACCAAGCGTCCCCTCAACGACGTCGTCATCGAGACGGTCATCGTCGAGACCCGTGCCCGCTGACCCCCGCACCCGCAGGGAACCAAACGCCCCGCCCGTCCGTAAGGATGGACGGGGCGGTTTCATTGCATACGACGACGTAGGGGACGACCTCATGGACCAGGCGCCAGGCAGCCCGCAGCAGGAACAGGGCCTGCCCGGCTGCTACCGCCACCCCGACCGCGAGACCGGCATCCGCTGCACCCGCTGCGAACGCCCCATCTGCCCCGAGTGCATGATCAGCGCCTCCGTCGGCTTCCAGTGCCCCGACTGCGTCCGCACCGGCTCCGGCACCGGCCACGCCCCGGACGCCGCGATGCCCCGCACGCTCGCCGGAGGCACGGTCGCCGCCGATCCCCGTCTCATCACCAAGTTCCTCGTCGGCATCAACGTCGCCGTGTTCATCGCCGTCCAGTACTCGGACTCGCTCCTCAGCGACCTCGTCCTCATCGGCTCCTGGCCACCGGCCCCCTTCACCCCCACCGAAGGCGTCGCCGACGGCCAGTGGTACCGCCTGGTGACCTCGATGTTCACTCACCAGGAGTACTGGCACATCGGCTTCAACATGCTGAGCCTGTGGTTCCTGGGCGGCCCCCTCGAAGCCGCCCTCGGTCGCGCCCGCTACCTCACGCTCTACCTGGTCTCCGGCCTCTGCGGCAGCGTCCTTGCCTACCTCGCGGCCTCCCCGACCACCGCCACTCTCGGCGCCTCCGGCGCGATCTTCGGCCTCTTCGGCGCCACCGCCGTCCTCATGCGCCACCGCAACTACGACATGCGGCCGGTCATCGCCCTGCTGGTGATCAACCTGATCTTCACCTTCAACCCGAGCTTCAACATCTCCTGGCAGGCCCACATCGGCGGCCTCGTCGGCGGCGTCGTCATCGGCTACGCCATGGTCCACGCCCCGCGCGAGCGCCGCGCCCTCGTCCAGTACGGGACCTGCGCGATCGTCCTCGTCGTGCTCGTCGCCATGACTCTGCTGCGCACAGCCCAGCTCACCTGAGCGCGAAAAGCCCCGTTGTCCACAGCGGGTTGCGAATCTTGTGCATAGTGTGCGCGAACAACTGTGCCCCCTGTCGCTGACCCGCGTTTCCGCAGGTCAGGCAGGGGGCGAACAGGTATGCGTAGGGCGGTGTGGCGGCGGTGTGGCAGTCGTACCGGCGTCAACCCTCTGTGAGTTATCCACAGATCGTCGTTCTATTGTCCCCAGGTAGCCTGTGGATACTTTCGTGATCTGTGGATAACTCAGCGAACAGCTCGGGGCAGAGCTACTTCCACTGGGTGGAGACGCCGAACCCGGCGGCGATGAAGCCGAAGCCCACCACGATGTTCCAGTTGTCCAGCGCGTCGATGGGCAGGGAGCCGTCCGTCACGTAGAAGACGACGATCCAGGCCAGACCGATGACGAACAGGGCCAGCATCACGGGCGCGACCCAGGCGCGGCTGTTCAGCTTGATGCTGGTCGCCTGCTTCGCCGGCGGCGGCGTGTAATCGGCCTTCTTGCGGATACGTGACTTCGGCACGAGGGTCTCTCCTGTCGATGCGCTGCGTGGCCGCGCAGGTAGCTGGGTCGGGCTCGGGGCAGCGTACAAGGGGACACTGAGTGCTCCCCCGGGCGTCCGTTAGCGTAGTGCTTCCGCGGCGCCGAAGGAGATAAGGGTACGTTGAGCAATTCTGCCAACCCCCAGGGGATGGGATCCAGCCCTGCCCGCGGCCGACGTTTCCGGCCCGTGCGGTTGCTCACGGTGGCCGTCTTCGCGCTCGCGGGGCTCATTTTCTTCACCAGCTTCAACACGGCCAAGGGCACCAACATCCGCACGGACGCCTCGCTGCTGAAGCTGTCCGACCTGATCCTGGAGCGCAGCCACAAGAACGGTCAGCTCGACGAGTCCAACGGTGCCCTGCGTGACGACGTCGAGGCGCTGGCCGAGCGGGACGACGGCTCGACCAAGGCCGAGGACGAGAAGCTGGCGGCGCTGGAGAAGAAGGCGGGCACCCAGCCGCTGAAGGGCGAGGCGATCAGCGTCACGCTCAACGACGCCCCGCCGGACGCGACGGCCAAGCTCCCCGGCTATCCCGAGCCGCAGCCCGACTACCTCGTCATCCACCAGCAGGACCTCCAGGCCGTGGTCAACGCGCTGTGGCAGGGCGGCGCCCAGGGCATCAAGGTCATGGACCAGCGGCTGATCTCCACCAGCGCCGTGCGTTGCGTGGGCAACACGCTGATCCTGCAGGGCCGGGTCTACTCACCGCCGTACAAGATCACGGCGGTCGGGAACCCGGACAAGCTGAAGCAGTCGCTGGCCGCCAGCAAGGCGATCCAGAACTACATGGTCTACGTCAACGTCTACGGCCTCGGATGGAAAGTCGAGGACGACGGAGCGGTGACTCTGCCCGGCTACTCGGGCACAGTGGATCTGCAGTACGCCAAGCCTGTGGAGTAGGTCTCTCCGGGAGCCGCCGGTGCGAGTACGTCTCGTCGTCAGGACCCTCAGCGAACTCTGCATCACCGTCGGCGCGGTCATAGTCCTCTTCGTGGTCTACGTGCTCTTCTGGACCGGCGTGAAGGCCGACAACGTCATGGGCGAGCAGATCGACCAGCTTCAGGAGCAGTGGTCGAAGGGGCAGATGGAGCGGCCGAGGGCCACCGGGGGCGCCGAGGCCTCCGTGAGTCCGTCCGCTCCGGCGCCGTACAGGAAGGACAAGCCCTTCGCGATCATGTACATCCCGCGTCTTGGTTTCACGTGGAACAAGCCCGTGCTGGAGGGCACCGGGGTCGGGACGCTGAAGAAGGGGCTCGGTCACTACGTGCGGACCGCGCAGCTGGGCCAGGAGGGCAACTTCTCGGTGGCGGGGCACCGGCGGACGTACGGCGACCCGTTCAAGGACTTCCCGAAGCTGCGGCGCGGGGATGCGGTGGTGCTGACGGACGGGACGACCTGGTTCACGTATCGGATCGACAAAGGGCCCTACAAAACCGTACCCACGGACGTTGAGGTGATCGATCCTGTGCCACGTAACTCCGGGTATACGCGGTCGGGTCGTTATCTGACCCTGACCACGTGCGATCCGGAGTGGGGTCACAGCCACCGGTTGATCGTGTGGGCGCATCTGGACTCCACACAGCCTGTGGAGGCAGGGAGACCGGAGGCGCTGCGCCGTTAGTCTGGTGGCTGTACGGCGTGAGTCTG
Source organism: Streptomyces sp. NPDC057280 (assembly GCF_042668605.1). Lineage (NCBI taxonomy): Bacteria > Bacillati > Actinomycetota > Actinomycetes > Kitasatosporales > Streptomycetaceae > Streptomyces > Streptomyces sp. NPDC057280. Next base: position 229,253 of record NZ_JBHUYR010000007.1, on the reverse strand, counting down.
GTGCCGTGGTGCGACGGAAGGGACGGCATGTACGGCTGGATCTGGCGGCATCTGCCAGGGAACGCGTGGGTGAAAGCGCTGCTCTCACTCGTGCTGGCGCTTGCTGTGGTCTATGTCCTCTTCCAGTACGTCTTCCCGTGGGCCGAACCGCTGCTGCCCTTCAACGATGTGACGGTGGACAACCAGTGAGTGCGCGGATTCTCGTCGTCGACAACTACGACAGCTTCGTCTTCAACCTGGTGCAGTACCTGTACCAGCTGGGCGCCGAGTGCGAGGTGCTGCGCAACGACGAGGTGTCGACGGCGCACGCTCAGGACGGTTTCGACGGGGTCCTGCTGTCGCCGGGCCCGGGGACGCCGGAGGAGGCGGGCGTCTGCATCGAGATGGTCCGTCACTGCGCGGCGACCGGGGTGCCGGTCTTCGGCGTCTGCCTCGGCATGCAGTCGATGCAGGTGGCGTACGGCGGGGTCGTGGACCGCGCGCCGGAGCTGCTGCACGGCAAGACGTCGCTGGTGGAGCATGAGGGCAGGGGCGTTTTCGCGGGCCTGCCGACTCCCTTCACGGCGACCCGGTACCACTCGCTCGCGGCGGAGCCGGAGACGGTGCCGGCCGAGCTGGAGGTGACCGCCCGGACGCACGACGGCATCATCATGGGCCTGCGCCACCGTGAACTGCCCGTCGAGGGCGTCCAGTTCCATCCCGAGTCGGTGCTCACCGAGCACGGTCACCGGATGCTGGCCAACTGGCTGGTGGAGTGCGGCGACCAGGGTGCGGTGGCGCGATCTGCGGGGCTGGCCCCGGTGGTGGGCAGGGCCACGGCGTGACCGCACTGCGCCCCGAGCGCGAGTCGGAGGCCTCGTACGGGGAGCAGCAGCCGTACGAGCCCTACGAGCCTTATGTGCCGCCCCTCGATGACGAGACGGTGGCACTCAGGCTCTCCGACCTGTCGGAGCGAATAGGAGAGGCTACGTCGGCCTCTGGCGCCTCGTCCGCAACAGGAGTCACGGAGAGCCCCACGGGTGGCCGTGCGGCCCGCAGAAAGGCCGCCAAGCGGCGTGGCGGGCGTCATGGGGCCGGAGCGAGCTCCTCCACGGGGCCCGCGGAGCCTTCGGAGCCTTCGGCTGGCGAGGTGTCCTCCGCGCCGCTCTCCCGTGTGGAGGCCCGTCGGCGGGCGAAGGCCCGCAAGCCCAGTCCCGGGGTGCTCGTCAGCCGGGCGATCGGTGAGGTGTTCATCACCACGGGTGTGCTGATGCTGCTGTTCGTCACCTACCAGTTGTGGTGGACGAACGTCAGGGCGCACGCGCAGGCCGGCAAGGAGGCGAGCAACCTTCAGGAAGAGTGGGAGAGCGGGAAGCGGGCGCCGGGTGAGTTCGCGCCGGGCCAGGGCTTCGCTCTGCTCCACATCCCCAAGCTGGACGTTGTCGTGCCGATAGCCGAGGGCGTCAGCAACAAGAAGGTGCTCGACCGGGGCATGGTGGGTCACTACTCGGAGGGCCCGCTGAAGACGGCGATGCCGGGTGCGAAGAGCGGCAACTTCGGGCTGGCGGGCCACCGCAACACGCACGGCGAGCCGTTCAGGTACATCAACCGCCTGTCCAAGGGCGACGAGATCGTCGTAGAGACGCAGGACGACTATTACGTGTACAAGATGACGTCATCGCTTCCGGTGACGTCGCCGAGCAACACGAGCGTGCTGAATCCGGTGCCGCCGCAGTCCGGTTTCAAGGAGCCGGGCCGCTACATCACGCTCACCACGTGCACGCCGGAGTTCACCAGCAAGTACCGGTTGATCGTCTGGGGCAAGATGGTCGAGGAACGGCCGCGCAGCAAGGGCAAGCCGGATGCGCTCGTCAGTTAAGGGCAGATGACCAAGTGGCAGCCACCACCGACCACCAAGAGCACACCGACACGCCCCCTGCTCCGCGCCGCCGCCGCGGCATGGGCCCGATCGCGACGGCGGTCAGTGTCTTCGGTGAACTCCTCATCACGGCGGGTCTGGTCCTGGGCCTGTTCGTCGTCTACTCCCTGTGGTGGACGAACGTCATCGCCGACCGCGCGGCCGACAAGCAGGCCGACAGGGTCCGCGACAACTGGGCCCAGGACACGGGTCCGGGAGCCCTGGACACCGGCGCCGGCATCGGCTTCCTGCACGTCCCGGCGATGAAGAACGGCGAGGTCCTGGTCGAGAAGGGCACGTCGACGAAGATCCTGAACGACGGCGTGGCCGGCTACTACACGGACCCGGTCAAGGCCACGCTTCCCATGTCCGACAAGGACGGCAACTTCTCCCTGGCCGCCCACCGTGACGGCCACGGCGCCAAGTTCCACAACATCGACAAGATCGAGAAGGGCGACCCGATCGTCTTCGAGACGAAGGACAAGTGGTACGTCTACAAGGCGTACGCGATCCTCCCGGAGACGTCGAAGTACAACGTCAAGGTGCTCGGCGCGATCCCCAAGGAGTCCGGCAAGAAGAAGGCCGGCAAGTACATCACCCTGACGACCTGCACGCCGGTGTACACGTCGCGGTATCGGTATGTGGTGTGGGGGGAGTTGGTGCGGGTGGAGAAGGTGGATGGGGAGCGGACGTTGCCGAAGGAACTGCGCTGACTGAGCTCCTTGAAGGAGCCCAGTCGCCTAGCATGACGGAGGCCCGAAGCCGCAACTATCCTTTGCGGCTTCGGGCCTTGTCACGTCTTCGTGCCTACCCCCAGGGCCTTCAGAGGTTCCCCGGTGCTCCACTCCTCCAGCACGCCGCGGTGTACGGCGGTGATGCCCGTCTCGGCGGCGAGGGCGAGGGCCTCGGGAGTGAAGGGGCACGTTGCGACGAAGAGGGCCACTTCCGCGCTGTACAGCACCTTTGCCGAGCCGATGAACTTCTGGATGTCGGAGCTGGCGATGCTGAGGTAGGGGGCGCGCCTCTTGCACTGGACGACCATGCGTCGTCCGTCGGCTGTGAGCCCGATGAGGTCGACGCCTCTGTCTCCCTGACCACCCTGTACGACGACGTTGGTGCAGCCGTCCCTGATCAGCAGCTTGGCGATGTGGCGCTCGAATGTCTGGCCGTTCATGGCGTCCATGGCGGCCATGACGCCGATGGCGGGCCGGTCGTCCCGTACCCCTTCGAGCCGCTTCAGTCGCTCGTGGTGCTGGTGGAGCCGCCGCTCGATGCGCTGGACTCCTGACCGCAGGGCGATCAGCTCCTTGCGGTGTTCGCCCGAGGTTTCGATCAGGGCGTTGAACATGGGGACGACCGTCTTGCCGAGGATGTGGGTGATGCGTTGGTCGATGCGGGTGTCGAGTTCGTCGGGGGCTGTGGGTGCTGTGGGGGCCGGGTTTTCCACAAGCTGGGTGCGGGCCAGGTACTCCATGTCCAGGAGGTACACACGCACCTGACGTGCGACTTCGCTGTCGCGGAGGAGCATGGCGACGTTGAGGACGGCTCGGCGGGAGAAGAGCGCGAGAGCTTTGGAGCGGGACTGAATCCCACTGGCCCTCTTAAAGAGGGCCAGTCGCGTACCTGTGAGAACTTGGTAGCCATTGGCTGCCAGCTCCTCCCGATGATCCTCCACGAGTGACTCAAGGGTCTTGACGGTGACCTCGAAGTACGCCGCCACCATCGCCGTAGCCACATGCATCCCATCCGGCAGCAGCGACAACGCCTTGACTCTGTCGAGTACGTCCGTGCGCTCCAGCACGCTGTTGCGCAGGCTCTTCGACTCCAGCAGCGCGGATTCGTTGATCATGACTCGCCTTTCCGTTCGGGGTGTGGACTGATCAACGAGTTGTCGTATGTAAGGGCACGAGCACGACCGAGCCCCGGCCCCCTGAGATTCAGGGAACCGGGGCTCAGTCGTGCGGGCGCCTATCCGGTGGTGCCTCCGAAGAAGCCTCCGCCGCCGTTGTTGCCGCCGCCCTGGTCGGTGGTGAACAGGGTGACGGTGTCGCCCTTGTTGACCGTGCTGCCCGGTTGCGGGTTGGAGGTGACGACCGTGGCGTTGCCGTCCTGGGAGCCCTGGACCTGAACCTGCAGGCCCAGGCCCTGGAGCGTGTTCCTGACGTCGTTCAGCTTCTTGCCCGCGATGTCCTGCGGGATCTGGACCTGCTGGTTCTCCTTGGCCTTGCCGATGTGGATCGTCACCGTGGAGCCCTTGTCGACCGAGTTGCCGATGCCGGGGTCGGTGCTGATGACCTTGTTGACCAGGTTGGCGTCGTCGGTCTCCGTGTCGGTGACGCAGTTGCCGGTGAGGTCGTTCTCGGTCATCGCGGCCTTGGCTTCGTCGCACGACTTGCCGGCGACGTCCGGGACCGTGGACTTCTTGACCTCGACGGCGACCGTGAGGGTGATTTCGGAGCCCTTCTCCACCTGCTTGTTGAAGACCGGGTCCTGGTCGAGGACGGAGCCTGCTTCCTCCGTGGACTCCTTTTCCTTCTTCTTGACGACCAGCCCGAAGTCCGGGCCCTCGAGCCTCGCCTTGGCATCGTCGAACTGGTCGCCGATCACGCTCGGCACGGTGACCTTCGGGGCGCCTGTCGAGACCACCAGCTCGACGGTGGACTTCTTCTCGACCTTGGTGCCCGGGTCGGGGTTCTGGTCGCAGATGTTGCCCTTGGGCTGGTCTTCGCACTCCTTCTTGGTGAAGGTCAGCTGTAGATCGCTGTTCGTCGCCATGGTCTTGGCGTTCGCTTGCGTCTCGCCGACGAACGTAGGCACCGCCACCTTGTCATCGGCCGCGTTGTTGCCACTGAACGCCCACTTCCCGATCAGGATCGCGCCGATCAGGACCAGGACGGCCGCCACGACCAGCAGGATTGTGGAGGTGTTGTTCTTCTTCTGGCGGCGGCGGTCGGGGCGGTCGTCGTAGCCGTAGCCGTCGTCGCCCGGGGGCATCGGCGGGAGCATCGACGTGGCGCCGGCGTCCGTGGAGCGGAGCGCGGTGGTCGGCTGGTCGTCGGGGTAGCCGCCGTAGCCGACCGAACCCATCGCCGCCGTCGCCGCGACCGGCTGGCCGTCGAGGCATGCCTCGATGTCCATGCGCATCTCGTCGGCGGACTGGTAGCGGTAGTTCGGGTCCTTGACCAGGGCCTTCAGGACGATGGCGTCCATTTCCGGAGTGATCTCCGGGTCGAAGACCGACGGGGGCTGGGCCTCTTCGCGGACGTGCTGGTAGGCCACCGCGACAGGGGAGTCGCCCACGAACGGGGGGCGGACCGTCAGGAGCTCGTAGAGAAGGCAGCCCGTCGAGTAGAGGTCGGACCTCGCGTCGACCTGCTCGCCCTTCGCCTGCTCCGGTGACAGGTACTGTGCCGTGCCGATCACCGCGGACGTCTGGGTCATCGTCATGCCGGAGTCGCCCATCGCGCGGGCGATGCCGAAGTCCATGACCTTGACCTGGCCGTTGCGCGTCAGCATGACGTTGGCCGGCTTGATGTCGCGGTGGACGATCTGGTTGCGGTGGGAGTACTCGAGGGCCTGGAGGATGCCGATCGTCATCTCCATGGCCCGCTCCGGCAGGAGCTTGCGGCCGGAGTGGAGCAGCTCGCGGAGAGTGGAGCCGTCGACGTACTCCATGACGATGTACGGGATCGAGACCCCGTCGATGTAGTCCTCGCCCGTGTCGTAGACCGCGACGATCGCGGGATGGTTGAGCGAGGCGGCCGACTGGGCCTCCCGGCGGAACCGGGCCTGGAAGGACGGGTCGCGCGCGAGGTCGGCGCGCAGCGTCTTCACCGCCACGGTGCGGCCGAGACGGGTGTCATGCGCGAGGTAGACCTCCGCCATGCCACCACGACCGAGCACCTGGCCCAGTTCGTACCGGCCGCCGAGGCGACGCGGCTCTTCCATAGTTCCCTACCAGCCCTCTCCGTCGGTCCCGACCGGCACTGGTGTGCGGTCGGGGGCTGCCGTCCGGGCCTACCGTACCCGGCTGGCTTTGTGTGACCTGGCCAAGCCCGTCACCCGATACAGGACCGGTATCGCAACGTGCACCGATGTGAAGGGGACGTGATGGGGGTCACTTCTTGGAGTTGATGACCGCCTCCATGACGCTCTTGGCGATCGGTGCCGCGAGGCCGCTGCCGGAGATGTCCTCGCGGACGGCGTTCTCGTCCTCGACGACCACGGCCACGGCGACCGGCTTGCTGCCGTCGCTGAGCTTGGCGTACGAGATGAACCAGGCATACGGGTTCTTGCTGTTGTTCTCGCCGTGCTGGGCGGTACCGGTCTTGCCGCCGACCGTGACTCCGTTGCCGATCTGGGCGGTCTTGCCGGTGCCCTTCTCGACCACGGTCTCCATCATCGACTGCAGGATCTGCGCGTTGTCCGGAGACAGCGGCTGGCTCAGCTCCGCCGGGTCGTTCTTCGCGATGGTGTCCAGGTTCGGGGCCTGGAGTTCGTCGACCATGTACGGCTTCATGAGCTTGCCGTCGTTGGCGACCGCGGAGGCGACCATGGCCATCTGGAGCGGGGTGGCGGCGGTGTTGAACTGGCCGATGGAGGACAGGGCGACCTGGGAGTCGTTCATGTCGTCGGAGAAGACGGAGGCGCTGGAGCGGACCGGGGTGAACTGCTCCTCGGTGAAGCCGAACTTCTTGGCCTCGTCCAGCATCTTGTCGTTGCCGAGGTCGTAGCCGGCCTTGCCGAAGACGGTGTTGCAGGACCACTGCAGGGCGACGCGCAGGGTGGCGTTCTTGCAGGGGATGTTGCCCTCGTTCTTCAGCTCGGTCCTGGTGCCGGGCATGGTCCAGGGCAGCGGCGACTTGGTGTTCTCGTCGGCGCTGGAGTACAGGCCGTTCTCCAGGGCCGCTGCGGCGGTGACGACCTTGAAGGTCGAGCCGGGCGGGTAGACCTCGCGCAGGGCCCGGTTGAGCATCGGGTCGTCGGGGTTGTTCTTCTTGTCGAGCTTCTTCCAGGCCTCGGCGTCCGAGTCGCCGCCGCCGGCGATCGTCCCGGGGTCGTAGGACGGGTAGGAGGCCAGTGCCAGGATCTTGCCGGTGGACGGCTCCAGGGCGACGACAGCGCCCTTGCCGCGCTTGGCGAGGCCCTCGTAGGCGGCCTTCTGGGCGGCGGCGTTGAGGGTGGTGACGACGTTGCCGCCCTCCTTCGCCTTGCCCGTGATCATGTCGAGGGTGTTGCGGAAGAAGAGCCGGTCGTCGTTGCCGGTGAGGATGCCGTCCTCGATGGACTCGAGCTGGTTGGCGCCGTAGGCCTGGGACACGAAGCCGGTGACGGGCGCCCACATGGCGCCGTTCTTGTACGTGCGCTTGTACTTGAAGTCGCCGGTGGTCGTTTCCTTGTGCCCGGTGATGGCCTTGCCGTCGACGATGATGTCGCCGCGCGGGGTGGCGTACCGCTCGATGGCGACGCGGCGGTTGTCGGTGTCGGTCCGCAGTTCGTCCGCCTTGACGTACTGGAGCCAGTTGTCGCGGATGAGCAGGGCCAGGACGAGGAAGCCGCAGAAGAGTGCGATCCGGCGCAGGGGCTTGTTCATGACGGGCGGACCACCTGGGTCATCTCGGCGTCGGGGTTGGGGGCGGGGGCCGGCGCGGGACGGCGTGCGGTGTCGCTGATGCGCAGCAGGATGCCGATGAGGGCCCAGTTGGCGATGACGGACGAACCGCCGTACGCGACGAAGGGCAGCGTCATACCGGTCAGCGGGATGAGGCCCATGACACCGCCGGCGACGACGAAGACCTGCAGCGCGAAGGCGCCGGACAGGCCGACGGCGAGCAGCTTGCCGAAGGGGTCGCGGGCGGCGAGCGAGGTACGGATGCCGCGCTCCACGATCAGCCCGTAGAGCAGCAGGATCGCCATGACGCCGGCGAGGCCCAGCTCCTCGCCGAACGTGGCGAGGATGAAGTCGGAGTTGGCGGCGAAGCCGATGAGGTCGGAGTTGCCCTGCCCGAGCCCGGTGCCGAGGGTGCCGCCGGAGCCGAAGGCCCAGAGGGCCTGCATGGCTTGCTCGGAGTGGATGATGCCGTCCTGGACGCCGGAGCGGCTGAGCTCGAACTCGTGCATCGGGTTGAGCCACGCCTGCACACGGGTCTGGATGTGCGGCTCGAAGCTCGCCACGCCGACAGCGCCGACCGCGGACATGAGCAGACCGAAGATGATCCAGCTGGTCCGCTCGGTGGCGACGTACAGCATGATGATGAACATCCCGAAGAACAGCAGGGATGTGCCGAGGTCGGTTTCGAAGACCAGGATGAGGATCGACATCACCCAGACCACGAGGATCGGACCGAGGTCGCGGCCGCGCGGCAGGTACAGGCCCATGAAGCGGCGGCTGGCCAGGGCCAGGGCGTCTCTCTTGACCATGAGATAGCCGGCGAAGAACACGGCCAGGGCGATCTTCGCGAACTCACCGGGCTGGAGCGTGCCGAGGCCGGGGATCTTGATCCAGATCTTGGCGCCGTAGGTGGGCGCGGCGAGACCGGGGATCAACGGCATCACCAGCAGGAGCATGGCTCCGGCCATGGAGATGTAGGTGTAGCGCTGCAGGACGCGGTGGTCCTTCAGGAAGATCAGTACGACCACCAGCAGGGCGACGCCCATCGCCGAGTAGAGCAGCTGGCGCGGTGCCGCCTCCACGAAGGTGCGGCTCTGCTGCAGTCGTTTCGACTGGTCCAGTCGCCAGATGACGACAAGCCCGATGCCGTTCAGCAGCGTCGCCAGCGGCAGCAGCAGCGGATCCGCGTACGGCGCGAACTTGCGTACGACGAGATGGCCGACCCCCGCGAGCAGGCCGAGGCCCAGACCGTAGGCCAGGAGCCCGGCAGGCAGCTCGTCGTTGATGGCGAGGCCCACGTTGGCGTAGGCGAACACCGGGATGACGACCGCGAACACCAGCAGCGCGAGCTCGGTGTTGCGTCGGCTCGGCGTGCCGATCGAGCCGATCGTAGACGTGTGGTGCGTCGGCGAGTTGGTGGTACTGCTCATCGTGTGACGGGGCCTCTCACGTACCGCACTTGCCCGCGACCTGCTTCTCTTCGTCCGAGAGCGTGGGGCCGGGGGTGGGAGTGGGCGCGGTCGGGGTTGCGGACGCGTTCGGGGTCGGTGAGGTCGAGGTGTTCGGGCTGGGCGATGCCTTGGACGTCAGGGAGGAGCGGGTGGTTCCCGTGGTCCCTCCTGCCTCGCCTTCACCGGTCTTGGAGTTCTTCTTGCTCTCGGTCGCCTGCGCCTCGGCCACCTTGCGGCACGCGGAGGCCTGCACGGAGAGTTCGTCGATCTTCTTCTGAGCGGTCTTCAGACCGCCCTCCGCGATGGTGTTCTCGACGAGCTCCTGCTGGTACGGCTGCAGGTACTTGAGTTCGATCTTCGGGTAGTCCTTCTCCACCTTCGACAGCGAGACCCAGGCGAGGTCCTGGCTGATGCCGCGGTAGAGGGCGACGTGGTCGCCGTTGGCGGCGACGTAGTACTGCGTCTGGGTCCAGCGGTAGCCGCCGTAGAGCCCGCCGCCGATGACGCCGAGGGCGAGCGCGATGTAGAAGGATCTCTTCAGCCACTTACGGCCCTTGCGGGGCTTGACGAAGTCGTCGTCGGAGTAGCCGCCGAAGCCGTCGGTGGAGATGAATCCGGTGACGTCGCCGGAGCCGGGCGGGCCGAACTCGCCGCCCCCGCCGCCCTGTCCGGGCACCTGGCGGCCGAGCCCGGAGGCGCGGCCGGCGGGGGTCTGCATGATGCCGTTGTCGTGCAGCTGGTGCTGGTTCTCGGCGACCGCGCCGACCACGACCGGGGTGTCGGAGAGCTGCCCGGCGAGGGTGTCACCGGTGTCGAGGTCGAGGACGTCGGCGACGATGACGGTGATGTTGTCGGGGCCGCCGCCGCGCAGCGCGAGCTGGATCAGCTCCTGCACGGTCTCCTGCGGGCCCTGGTAGCTGGCGAGGGTCTCTTCCAGGGTCTGGTGGGAGACGACGCCGGACAGGCCGTCGGAGCAGATCAGGTAGCGGTCGCCGGCGCGGACCTCGCGGATGGAGAGGTCGGGTTCGACGTGTTCGCCGCTGCCCAGTGCGCGCATGAGGAGGGAGCGCTGGGGGTGGGTGGTGGCCTCTTCCTCGGTGATGCGGCCCTCGTCGACCAGGCGCTGCACCCAGGTGTGGTCCTGCGTGATCTGGGTGAGGACGCCGTCGCGCAGCAGGTACGCGCGGGAGTCGCCGACGTGGACGAGTCCGAGGCGCTGGCCGGTCCACAGGAGGGCGGTGAGCGTTGTGCCCATGCCTTCGAGCTGCGGGTCCTCCTCGACCATGGAGCGCAGCTGGTCGTTGGCGCGCTGCACGGCGATGCCGAGGGAGGTGAGGACGTCGGAGCCGGGGACGTCGTCGTCGAGGGCGACGATGGTGGAGATGGCCTCGGAGGAGGCGACCTCACCGGCGGCGGCGCCGCCCATGCCGTCGGCGATCGCGAGCAGTCGGGGACCGGCGTACCCGGAGTCCTCGTTGCCCTCCCGGATCATGCCTTTGTGCGATCCGGCGGCGAAGCGCAGTGACAGACTCATGCGCACCTCGCCCGTCGGCTCCGGATACATCCGCACGGTGCCCACCCTCCGGTCGGGAGCGCGCCGGGGCCCGGGGTGGGGGCCGCTGCGTGCTCGCTCCGCTCGCGCCTATTCATGATGTAGCACTACTTCCGCAGCTCGATGACGGTCTTGCCGATGCGGATCGGCGCGCCCAGCGGAATCGGTGTGGGGGTCGTCAGCCGGCTTCGGTCCAGGTACGTGCCGTTGGTGGAGCCGAGGTCCTCGACGATCCACTGGCCGTCCCGGTCCGGGTAGATCCGGGCGTGGCGGCTGGAGGCGTAGTCGTCGTCCAGCACGATGGTGCTGTCGTGCGCCCGGCCGAGCGTGATGGTCTGGCCCTGGAGCGCGACGGTGGTGCCGGTGAGGGTGCCCTCGGAGACGACCAGCTTGGTGGGGGCGTTGCGGCCGCGGCGGCCGCCGGCGCTCTGCTGGCGCTGCTGCGGAGGCGCCTGCTGGCGCTGGGCCTGCTGCGGCCGGGCGGCCTCACGCCGGGAGCCGCGCTGGGTGACGCGCGTACCGAACAGGTCGCTGCGGATGACCTGCACGGCCACGATCACGAACAGCCACAGTACGGCCAGGAAACCCAGCCGCATGACCGTGAGGGTCAGCTCTGACATTGCCCCCGCTTCACCCTTCGGCTTGCCTATAGATAACGGTGGTGCTGCCCACGACGATCCGCGAGCCGTCGCGGAGCGTAGCGCGGGTGGTGTGCTGTCCGTCCACCACGATGCCGTTGGTGGACCCGAGATCCTGGATCGTCGAGGGCGAACCGGTCCGGATCTCGCAGTGCCGGCGGGAGACGCCGGGGTCGTCGATCCGCACGTCGGCCTCGGTGCTGCGGCCCAGCACGAGCGTCGCGCGGGAGATCTGATGGCGGGCGCCGTTGATCTCGATCCAGTGGCGGGTGCGGCCGCCGGGCGCCGGGGCGCCGACGGGACCGCCGGCGCGCGGGGCCTGGCCGGGTTGCGGGTAGCCGTAGCCGCCGGGGCGTCCGCCGGGGGGCGGCGCGGCCGGCATGGGAGGGGCGCCGGCGGGCGCGGCGGCCGGCGGGTAGCCGTAGCCGCTCGGCGCGGTGGGCCGCGCGGCCGGTGCGCCCGGCGTTCCGGGGGCCTGCTGGTCGGTGGAGGAGGCGAGCGTACGGCTGCGCACCCGGTACAGGCCGGTGTCGAGGTCGTCGGCCTTCTCGAGGTGGACCTTGATGGGGCCCATGAAGGTGTAGCGCTGCTGCTTGGCGTAGTCGCGGACCATGCCGGCGAGTTCGTCGCCGAGCTGGCCGGAGTAGGGGCTGAGCCGCTCGAAGTCCGGCGTGCTCAGCTCCACGATGAAGTCGTTGGGTACGACGGTCCGGTCGCGGTTCCAGATCGTCGCGTTGTTGTCGCACTCGCGCTGGAGCGCGCCGGCGATCTCCACGGGCTGGACCTCGGACTTGAACACCTTGGCGAAGGTGCCGTTGACCAGACCTTCGAGACGCTGCTCGAACTTCTTCAGGACTCCCATGGGGCACCTCCTCCGTAGCTGCTGCCGTCCTGCACCCCGCAGAGCGGGTACTGCCTTACCTGGTACTGCACCTGGTACTGCTTACTGATCGTATCCACGCGCGGGTGGATCGGCTGGTTCCCCCTGTCGGCCTCGTCGACGGGTGTCGACGCCTCCGAAGTTCCCTGTGGAGCTCGTCTTCGAACTCCCGCGGCCGGCTCCTCCTTGTCAAGGATCGTAGAGGCGGCCGCAGACAAGTGTCCCGCACCTGACTGTGGACCCCGACCGGCTCCTGGGGAGACGGACGGGACCGGTACGAGGTTGATACGTGAAGCGGTCGACGTTGATACGTAGCCGGAGGGGCGGAGGTTCGGTGCCGTCCGACGAACGTCCTGGTCGGCTGCTGCCCCGGGGAAAGGGATGTGAACCCACCCCGGTCAGCGTGCTAATGTTCTGGGTGTCGGAAGGCGCCAGGCCCGAAAGGGAGCAGGGCCCGAAGACACACCCAATGCGCGGGTGGCGGAATAGGCAGACGCGCTGGATTCAGGTTCCAGTGCCCGCAAGGGCGTGGGGGTTCAACTCCCCCCTCGCGCACCAGCCGAAAGCCCCCAGGTCTTGAGACCTGGGGGCTTTCGCGTTGTCCGGACGCACATCCCGCGAGTGTCGGTGGTGAGGACAATCACATGATGTGCGGCCGGTGATGGGCACGTGATGTGCGGCCGGTGACGGGGCTAGGCGGCCAGGCGCTCGGTGAGTTCCTTCGCCCTGGTCGTCGCGTCCTCGAGGGCGCGCTCGCGGGAGGCCTCGTAGAGGGGGACCAGTTCGGTCATCGCCGGGTTCTGCGGGGCCATGGTCAGCTCCGGGACGATGAAGTGGACGTCCAGGCCGAGGGTGTCGGCGAGGACCGCCCGCAGGTAGGTCTGCACGTACTCGTAGTCCTCGCGCGGGGTGCCCGGCGCGTACGAGCCGCCGCGGCTGGCGACGACGGTGACCGGGGTCCCCTTGATCTTCGAGTCCTCCGTCATGAAGGTGCGGCCCCCCAGGATCACGTTGTCCAGCCAGGCCTTCAGGGTCGAGGGGATCCCGTAGTTGTACATAGGGGCGCCGATCAGCACCGCGTCCGCCCCTTCCAGCTCCTCGATCAGCGCCACGCGCGCGGCGAAGGCGGCGGCCTGCTCGGGGGTGTGGGTCGACGGATCGGAGAAGCCGGCGAGGTGGGCGTCGGCGGTGAGGTGCGGCACGGGGTCGGTGGCGAGGTCGCGGTAGATCACCGTGCCCTCCGGGTGCTGCTCCTCCCAGGTCCTGCGGAAGGCATCCGTGACGGAGCGGGAGGCGGAGGCGCCGTGCGGGAACACGGAAGAGTCGATGTGGAGCAGCGTGGCCATGGGCCCTCCAGGCAAGAGGCTCGCGTGAGCGGCTGAGGGAAGAGGCTCCCGTGAGCAGCTAATAATTCGTACTCGACTATGAATAACACAGGGACTTACTTTTTTTCATCCCCCTGCGGCCAGAGCAGTACTCTGGGGGCATGGCGGGCGAGCTGAGTCACGGCACCGAAGCGTGCAAGCGGGTCGACGACGGGATCAGCCGTGTCTTCCAGCTGCTGGGCAAGCGCTGGACCGGGCCGATCGTGGCCGTCCTCACCCCGGGACCGGCCTACTTCGTCGATCTGCGCCGGGCGGTGCCCGGCATCAGCGAACGGATGCTGTCCGACCGCCTCACCGAGCTCGCCGCCGCGGGACTCGTCGTGCGCGAGGTCGACGCGGGGCCGCCGCTGCGGGTGTCGTACCGGCTGACGGAGGCGGGGGCCGCGCTGGAGCCGGCGTTTGCGGAGCTGGGGCGGTGGGCCAAGCAGTACCTGCCGGGGGGCGGATGCTGAGCCGCACGATCAGGGGGCTGATGCTGAGCCGCATGGTCAGGGGGCGGATGCTGAGCCGCATGGTCAGGCGGTGGGTTTTCCACAGCGATGGAGTTGTCCACAGGGTCTGACGCGTTTCGGCCACCGGCTGTACGGTCTGCACGAGTTGATGTTCGGGCGCGTGCGTGTTCGGGGGAGGCGGTCGGGATGACCGAGGTCGGAGCAGAAGCTGCCGTGCGGGTTTCCGTGGAGGCGGGGCGCAGGCTGCCCCGGGTGCGCGGCTTCGCCGCATGGCCCGTGCAGGGGTCGCCCAAGGGGGAGGGCAAGTCGCTGCGGGGCAAGGTCCCGCGCGGCGCGCACGCCGCGCTCGACCTGGACGGCTCCCGTCCCGGCGCGGTCGCCGCGGTCGAGGAGTCCAGCAGCGGACGCCTGCCCCACCTCACCCCGATCCGCGTCGGACGGATGGCGGCCACGCCCTTCGCGTTCTTGCGCGGCTCCGCCGGACTCATGGCGTACGACCTGGCGCGCACCCCCATGACCCGGATCGTCGCCCAGATCTGCGGCGACGCCCACGCGGCCAACTTCGGTCTCTACGGTGACGCGCGCGGCGACCTCGTCATGGACCTCAACGACTTCGACGAGACGGTGCCGGGCCCCTGGGAGTGGGACCTCAAGCGGCTCGCGGCCTCGCTGGTGCTCGCCGGCCGGGAGGCGGGCGCGGACGAGGACACCTGCCGCCAGGCGGCGCACGGCGCGGTGGGCGCCTACCGCCGGACCATGCGCCTGCTCGCCAAGCTCCCGGTGCTGGACGCGTGGAACGCCATCGCGGACGAGGAGCTCGTCTCCCACACCGACGCCCATGACCTGGTCGGCACCCTCCAGCGGGTCTCCGAGAAGGCGCGGGCCAACACCAGCGGCCGGTTCGCCGCGAAGTCGACCGAGTCGACCGAGGACGGCGGGCGCCGCTTCGTCGACGCGGCGCCGGTGCTGCGCAGGGTGCCGGACGCGGAGGCCGCGGCCGTCGCCGGCTCCCTGGAGGAGTACCTGGACACGCTCTCCGAGGACCGCCTGCCGCTCCTGTCCCGGCACGCGGTCCACGACGTCGCGTTCCGCGTCGTCGGCACGGGCAGCGTCGGCACCCGCTCCTACGTCGTCCTGCTCCTCGACCACCGCGGCGAACCGCTGGTCCTGCAGGTGAAGGAGGCCCGTCCCTCGGCGCTGCTGCCGCACCTGGTGACCGCCGGCTTCGAGACGCCCGCCGCCGGGCACGAGGGCCGCCGGGTGGTGCTCGGGCAGAAGCGCATGCAGGTCGTCAGCGACATCCTGCTGGGCTGGACGACGGTCGAGGACCGGCCCTTCCAGGTACGGCAGTTCCGCAACCGCAAGGGCAGCGTCGACCCCGCCGCGCTCGCCGCCGACCAGATAGACGACTACGGCCGCATGACCGGCGCCCTCCTGGCCCGCGCCCACTCCCACAGCGCCGACCCGCGCCTGGTCGCCGGGTACTGCGGCAAGAGCGAGGAACTCGACGAGGCGATCGCGACGTTCGCCGTCACCTACGCCGACCGCACGGAGGCGGACCACGCGGAGCTGGTGGCGGCGGTGCGGGCGGGGCGGATCGCCGGAGAGATGGGGGTCTGAGCCGGGGGGGGGAGAGGAGAGCCGGGGGTCTGCGAAGGACCGGGGAGAGCTGGAGGTCTGCGGGACGGGTGAGAACCGGGGGTCTGCGGGGGACCGGGGAGAGATGGGTGCGGGGTCGGGTTGCGGCGTGCGCGGTGCCGGGTGGGCTTCCGGCGTGCGCGGTGCCTGGTGGGCGTGGGGGCCGGTGTACGCCGGGTCGGAGGCGGCGCCCCGGCCGTGGCCTACGCTGGTCGGGTGACGACCCCGGAAGCTGAGCAGGGTGGTGTCGCCGGCGGGACGCGGGCGGTGCCCGAGGAGGCTGCGCCCCGGTCCGAGGGCGATGAGCCCAGGCCCGAGGAGCGGCTCGAGCGGGCCGTGCGGGCCGCCGAGCAGGCGCTGATCGAGTACGAGATCGCGGTGGAGACCTTCCGGGTCGAGGTCGAGAACTTCTCGCGGCTGCACCATCAGAGGCTCGGCCCGATGTACACCCGCCTCGACGAGCTGGACGCGCAGATCGCCGAGGCCAGGGCCGCCCGCAGCGGTGATCCCGAGGACCGGCGCAAGGCGGACGAGGCCCGGGCCCGGGTGATGCCGATGCCGGCCGTGGAGGAGCTGTTCCACGGCTGGATGGACGGCGACGGGCTGTTCCCGGAGGCCGCCGCGATGCTCACCGACCAGCCGGTGCGGCCCCCGCAGCGGGTGCGGCCCAGCGACGAGGCCCGCAAGCTCTACCGCGAGCTGGCCCGCAAGGCCCACCCCGACCTGGCCCAGGACGACACCGAGCGGGCCCGGCGCGAGGAGTTCATCACCCGCGTCAACGCCGCCTACGGCCGCGGTGACGAACCGCTGCTGCGGGAGCTCGCCGAGGAGTGGGCGGCCGGACCCAAGCCGCCCGAGCAGGGGCCGTCGGAGAGCGAGGAGCTCTATGCCCGCCTGGAATGGCTCGCCCAGCGCAAGGAACTGCTGACCGTCGTCGCGCGGGAGCTGGAGGAGAGCGCGATCGGCGCCATGCTCCGCCTCGCGCCGGACGACCCCGACCGGCTCCTGGAGGAGATCGCCGAGCAGTTGCTGGCGCAGGTCGCGGAGCGGGAGCGGGAGCTGGCGGAGCTGCTGGGCGGGTAGCCGAGGCGTGGGTGAGGGGCGGACGTCTGCCGAGCAGCAGGGCTTCGGCCGGGCTCAGGTAGCCTCGGGCCATGAGTTTTGGAGCTGCTTTGCCTTCGGTGGACGTCGCCGGTGTTCCGGCCGACGCGCTCGTGCTGGACGTCCGTGAGGCCGAGGAGTGGGACGCCGGGCATGTCGAGGGCGCCCTGCACATCCCCATGAGCGACTTCGTGGCCCGGTTCGGTGAGGTGACCGAGGCGGTGGCGGAGGGGCGGCGCGCCTATGTGATGTGCCGCGTCGGCGGCCGTTCCGCGCAGGTCACGCAGTATCTGGTGCAGCAGGGCATCGACGCGGTGAACATCGAGGGCGGCATGCTGGCCTGGGAGGGCGCGGGCCGCCCGATGGTGACGGACAACGGCTCGCCCGCCTTCGTCCTGTAACAGCCGGGGCCGGCGTCAGCCCAGCGGGTGCGCTGCCAGCAGGTCGCCGAGGGCGTCCTCGTGGGCCGCCGCCGGGCCGAGCGACAGCTCCAGGTGCTTGGCCCAGGCGTGGTACCGGTGCAGCGGATAGTCGACGTCGGCGCCGAAGCCGCCGTGCAGATGCTGTGCCGTCTGCACGATCCGCCGGGCGCCCTCCGAGGCCCAGATCTTGGCGACGGCGACCTCACCGGAGACCGGCAGCGTCCCCTGCGCCCCGGCACCGAGCCGCCACGCGGCCTGCCACAGGGTGGCCTCCATGGCCTTGAGGTCGATGTAGCGGTCGGCGGCCTGCACGGCGACCGCCTGGAACGTGGCGACCGGGAACCCGAACTGCTCCCGCTTGCCGGTGTATTCGCTGGTCATGCGCAGCACCTGGCGCCCGAGCCCGAGCGCCTGCGCACAGGTCCCCACGGCCAGCAGATGACGCAGCCACTCCCAGGCGCCCTCGGCGTCGAGCACGTCCCGCGCCGCGATCCGCGCCGACTCCAGGCGCAGCTCGCCCAGCCGCTCCCCCGTCGTGGAGAACTGCTCGGCGAGGACCACCCCGGCACCGTCCGGCGCCACCAGCGCGAGCACCGGGTGACCGGATGCCGTGTGCGCAGGTACGACGACGAGGTCGGCGTCGTATGCCCACGGCACCGCCGTCTGCATCCCGTCCAGCACCCACTCGGCGCCCTCCTGCCGTGCGGTCACGGCGAGTTCGGCCGGGTCATGGCCGGTGCGGCCGCTCGCGGCGACCGTGAGGACCAGCTCACCGCGGCCCGCCCGCTCCAGCAGGGCGGACTTCAACTCTTCGCCGCCATACGCCTGTACGGCGGCCATGGCGGCGCTGCTCTCCAGCAGCGGCACCCGGGCCAGCACCTTCGCCGACTCGCTCAGCACCAGGCACAGGGCGACGGCGTCCAGGCCGGCACCGCCGTAGGCGCCGTCCAGCAGCAGACTGAGCAGGTCCGCGTCCGCGAGCTTCCGCCACAGCGCGCGGTCGAAGGTGTCGGCGACGGCGCCCACGGCGAGCGCGGGGCTGGGGACCGCGTCCGGTGCGACCCCGGCGAAGACCCCGCGCGCCGCCTCGGCCGCCGCCTGCTGCTCCTCGGTGAAGCTGAAGTCCACGGTCCTGTCCTCCCGACGGGTGGCCGATCGGCCCACGGTCGCTGCGACCGGTCCGAGCTGACGGGTCGTCAAGATAGAACAGGTTCTAGAAGAAGGGAACGGCGTGGCGCCGCCCGTCTCCTGACCCGACGGCTACCGGTCGAAGTCCAGTTCCACCTTCTCCGTCGCCGGGTGCGACTGGCACGCCAGCACATAGCCGGCCTCCGTCTCCTCCGGCTCCAGGGCGAAGTTGCGGTCCATGCGGACCTCGCCGGAGACGAGGAAGGCGCGGCAGGTGCCGCAGACCCCGCCCTTGCAGGCGTAGGGGGCGTCGGGGCGGTTGCGCAGGACCGTCTCCAGGAGGGACTCGCCGTCCTGGACGGGCCAGGAGCCGCCGCGGCCGTCGAGCCGGGCGGTGACCGTGCTGTGGACGGGCGCCGGGGTCGTCGGGGCGGTGGGGGTGCCCGCGTCGACGTGGAAGATCTCCTCGTGGATCCGGGTGCGCGCGACGCCGAGCTCCTTCAGGGCCCGCTCCGCGCCCTGCACCAGGCCGAACGGCCCGCACAGGAACCAGCCCGCCACCTCCGCCACCGGCAGCAGCGCGGGCAGCAGCCCGGTGAGCCGCTCCCGGTCGAGCCGCCCGGACGGCAGGCCCGCCTGCTGCTCCTCCCGGGACAGCACGGTCACCAGCTGCAGCCGCTCGGGGTAGCGGTCCTTCAGGTCGGCGACCTCGTCCAGGAACATCGTCGAGGCGGCCGTACGGTCGCTGCGGATCAGGCAGAAGCGGGCGGCCGGTTCACGGGCCAGCAGCGTCGAGACGATCGACAGCACCGGCGTGATGCCGCTGCCGCCGACGATCGCCGCGTACAGCCCGGGCGCGGGTTCCAGGGTGAAGCGGCCGGCCGGGGTCATCACCTCCAGCTCGTCGCCGACGTTGATCTCCTTCAGCGCGTACGTCGAGAACGCGCCGCCCTCCACCAGCCTTACGCCGACCCGGAGCCGGCGGGGAGCCTCGCCGTGCGGGGCCGGGGAGCAGATGGAGTACGTGCGGCGGATCTCCGTGCCGTCGGTCCTGCGGCGCAGGGCGAGGTGCTGGCCCGGGGCGTGGCGGTACTCCTCGGCGAGTTCCGGCGGCACGGTGAAGGTGAGGGCCACGGAGTCGTCGGTGAGTCGGTCGACCGCCGCCACCGGGAGCGCGTGGAAGCGGGCCATCACAGCTCCTTGAAGTGGTCGAACGGTTCACGGCAGGCCAGGCAGCGGCGCAGCGCCTTGCACGCGGTGGAGGAGAAGCGGCTGAGCAGTTCGGTGTCGGCGGAGCCGCAGTGCGGACAGTGCACGGGGGGCACGGTGCGGGTGCGGGTCGCGCCCAGGGTCAGGGGGACCGGTCCCGTGGTCCGCTGCGCGCGCGGGGGCGCGATGCCGAACTCCTGGAGTTTGCGGCGGCCTTCGGCCGAGATGTCGTCCGTCGACCAGGCGGGCGTGAGCACGGTGCGGACGGTGACGTCCCGGACGCCGTGGGCGTGCAGGGCCCGCTCTATGTCGAGGGACATCGCCTCGATGGCGGGGCAGCCGGTGTACGTCGGGGTCAGTTCGACCTCGACGGTGTCGCTGTCGTGGGCGTGCACGGCGCGGACGACGCCGAGCTCCTGGAGGGTGAGCACGGGCAGTTCGGGGTCGGGGACCGCGCCGGCGATCTCCAGGAGTTCCGCCTCCAGCGGGGTCGTGGTCACCATGACGCCCCCGGGTGGCTGCGGTGCAGATGCTGCATCTCGGCGAGCATGCGTCCGAACGACTCGGTGTGCAGGCCCTGCCGGCCCGCTCCGGCCGCCCACGCGCCCGTGCGCGGCCCTTCGGGGACCGGGAGCGTGGCGCGATCGAGGACGGCCGTCACGGACGCGAGCCAGGCCGCCTCTAGGGCCGTCCCGTCGACGTCGAGGCCCGCCACCGGCTGGAACATCTCGCCGGTGAACCGCCACAGAGCGGCGCAGGCCCGCCGCATCCGCTCGCGGCTCTCCTCGGTGCCGTCACCGAGGCGCAGGGTCCACTGCTCGGCGTGGTCGCGGTGGTAGGCGACCTCCTTGACGGCCTTCGCGGCGAGCGGCGCGAACGGGCCCTGTCCGGCGGCGAGTTCGGCGTAGAGCAGGTGCTGGTAGGTGGAGAAGTACAGCTGGCGGGCGATGGTGTGGGCGAAGTCGCCGTTGGGCTGCTCGACCAGCTGGAGGTTGCGGAAGGCGCGTTCCTCGCGCAGATACGCCAGCTCGTCCTCGTCGCCGACCATCGACAGCAGCACCCGGGCCTGGCCGAGCAGGTCCAGGGCGATGTTGGCGAGGGCGACCTCCTCCTCCAGCACGGGCGCGTGGCCGGCCCATTCGCCGAGGCGGTGGGAGAGCACCAGGGCGTCGTCGCCGAGGGCCAGGGCGGCCGTGCGGGTGGTC
Source organism: Streptomyces sp. NPDC057280 (assembly GCF_042668605.1). Taxonomy (NCBI): domain Bacteria; kingdom Bacillati; phylum Actinomycetota; class Actinomycetes; order Kitasatosporales; family Streptomycetaceae; genus Streptomyces; species Streptomyces sp. NPDC057280. Next base: position 208,684 of record NZ_JBHUYR010000007.1, on the reverse strand, counting down.
GCGTCCAGGGTCATGTCGGCGGTCACAGGTGCTTCACCCCCTCCGGGATCTCGTAGAACGTGGGATGGCGGTACGGCTTGTCGGCGGCCGGTTCGAAGAACGGGTCCTTCTCGTCCGGGGAGGACGCGGTGATCGCGGCCGACGGGACGACCCAGATCGAGACGCCCTCGCCGCGCCGGGTGTACAGGTCGCGGGCATTGCGCAGGGCGAGTTCCGCGTCCGGGGCGTGCAGGCTGCCGGCGTGGGTGTGGGACAGGCCGCGGCGCGAGCGCACGAAGACCTCCCACAGGGGCCAGTCGGTGTTCGTCATGCCTGCTGCTCTCCTGTCCCGTTGCCGTGCTTGGCGGCGTAGGCGGCGGCCGCCTCCCGGACCCAGGCGCCCTCTTCGTGGGCGCGCCTGCGCTGGGTGATCCGCTGTTCGTTGCAGGGGCCGTTGCCCTTGAGGACGTCCCAGAACTCGGTCCAGTCGATCGGGCCGAAGTCGTGCTGTCCCCGTTCCTCGTTCCACTTCAGGTCCGGGTCGGGGAGGGTCAGGCCGAGGGACTCGGCCTGCGGGACGCAGATGTCGACGAAGCGCTGGCGCAGTTCGTCGTTGGAGTGCCGCTTGATCTTCCACGCCATCGACTGCGCGGAGTGCGAGGACTCGTCGTCGGGCGGGCCGAACATCATCAGCGACGGCCACCACCAGCGGTCCACCGCGTCCTGCGCCATCGCGTGCTGCTCGGGGGTGCCCTTGCTGAGGGCCAGCAGCAGCTCGTACCCCTGGCGCTGGTGGAAGGACTCCTCCTTGCAGATACGGACCATCGCGCGCGCGTACGGGCCGTAGGAGCAGCGGCACAGCGGGACCTGGTTGGTGATCGCGGCGCCGTCCACGAGCCAGCCGATCGCGCCGACGTCCGCCCAGGTCAGGGTCGGGTAGTTGAAGATCGAGGAGTACTTCTGGCGGCCGGAGTGGAGCTTTTCGAGGAGCTCGTCGCGGCCGGTGCCGAGGGTCTCGGCGGCGCTGTACAGATACAGGCCGTGGCCCGCCTCGTCCTGGACCTTGGCCATCAGGATGGCCTTGCGGCGCAGGCTGGGCGCGCGCGTGATCCAGTTCGCCTCCGGCTGCATGCCGATGATCTCGGAATGGGCGTGCTGGGCGATCTGGCGGACGAGCGTGGCGCGGTAGGCGTCCGGCATCCAGTCGCGCGGCTCGATGCGCTCGTCGGCGGCCACGGCGGCGTCGAAGGCACGCTCGTACGCGTCCTGACCGGCGGTGTCCGTCCTGTCGTACGCCTGTGCTGCTGTTGCCATGTGGCCCCCTCGACCCCGTTCCCGTCCGGAGCATGCTCCCGACCGATCGTTCGGTTCGTCGCATCCATGGTGTGCCGGGCGCCGTAAGGTGTCAACCGCTGTGGATAACCTGCCGGGGTCCCTGTGCGCGGCAGGGGCCGAGTGACAGGCCGCGGACACGGTGCGGACATCGGGAAACGGGGCGGAATGGACGCGTACGACACAGGCTCGGAGGCCCGGCGCGGGGCCGACGAGCCGCGTGCCCCCGAGCCGCCGGCCGAGCCGGCTGCCCCGTTGCCGCCGGCCGCCCTGCTGCCTTCGGCTCCTCCGTCGCCGCCGCCCGCCCCGGCCGCCCCGCCCGCATCCGCCGACCCCCGCACCGGTGTCGCCGCGCTGTCCCTGGGGTACCAGATCGGGGCCGCGCTGGCCCTCGCCATCGTGGCGGTCACCGTCTGTGTGCACCTCGGGATGACCTTCCTGCACGTCGCGCCCGCGAACGCGGTCACCAAGCAGCACGGCAGGGCGATCGAGGACTGGGTCTACCCGGAGTTCGAGCAGAACTGGAAGCTGTTCGCGCCGAACCCGCTCCAGCAGAACATCGCCGTGCAGGTGCGCGCCCAGGTCCTGGCCGCGGACGGCACCGTCCGCACCACCGGCTGGTACGACCTGTCGGCCGAGGACGGCCGGGCCATCGACGGCAATCCGCTGCCCAGCCACACCCAGCAGAACGAGCTGCGCCGGGCCTGGGACTTCTTCACCGCCACGCACGGCACCGACAACCGGCCGGTCGGGCTGCGCGGCGCGCTGTCGGAGACGTATCTGCGCCGGATCGTGGTGATGCGGCTCGACCGGGACGACGCGGCGGGGTCCGGCGGGAGCGTCGAGCGGGTGCAGGTACGGTCCGTGTCCAGCAACGTCCGGCCGCCCGGCTGGAGCCAGGAGCAGGTCTCCGACAAGCCCGCCTACCGGGAGCTGCCCTGGTGGGCGGTCGGCCCGGCCGACCGCACGGGAGGCGCACGGTGAACCGGTTCTCCCTCGCGGTCTCCCAGGCCATCGCCCGCATCACCGGTTCGGCGCTCGGTCAGTACCAGTCCGCCGTGGTCCGTATCGGCTTCAGCGCGACCTGGCTGCTGTTCCTGCTGCGCGAGCTGCCGCACCGCAATGAGATGTACGGCCCCGACGGTCCGTGGAGCTGGGACCTCGCCGAGCAGCTGATCGCGGGCAACGGCGCGTTCACCGCGCTGATGTGGTCCGACGGACGGTTCTGGTTCGAGCTGATCTACGGCCTCGCCGTCCTGTCCAGCGCGTTGCTGCTGCTGGGCTGGCGCACCCGCACGATGTCCGTGCTCTTCATGGTCGGCGTGCTCTCGCTGCAGAACCGCAGCATCTTCATGGGCGACGGCGGCGACAACGTCCTGCACCTGATGTGCATCTACCTGGTGTTCACGCGGTGCGGCCAGGTGTGGTCGCTGGACGCGCGCAGGGCACGCGCGCGTGGGGAGCAGGTTGCGGACCGGGTCGGGCCCGTGCTGTGGGTGGTGCTCGGGCTGGTGCTGATCGCGGCGACGGGCGCGGGCCGGCTCTTCGAGGGCGACCCGTTCGTCCCCACGCTGCTGTGGGCGGTGTGGCTGGCGCTCGGTGTGCGCTGGGCGGTCGACCGTCTCGCGCGGACCGACCAGCCGCGCATCTTCCTGGACGTCGTCACCGACATCGTGCACAACGGCGCCCTGCTCGTGATCATGGCCGAGGCCTGCCTGATCTACGCGACGGCCGGCTGGTACAAGATCCAGGGCTCGCGCTGGCAGGACGGCACCGCCGTCTACTACCCGCTGCACCTCGACTACTTCTCACCCTGGCCCGGCCTCGCCGACGCGCTGACCTCCAGCTCCACCATGGTGCTGCTCATCACCTACGGCACCGTCGCCGTGCAGGTCGCCTTCCCCTTCACGCTGTTCAACCGGCGGGTCAAGAACGTCCTGCTGGCGGCCATGATGACCGAGCACGCCGTGATCGCCGTCGTCCTGGGGCTGCCGTTCTTCTCGCTGGCGATGATCGCCGCTGACGCGGTGTTCCTGCCCACGCCGTTCCTGCGCCGGCTCGGCGGCTGGGCGGCACGCGCGCGTGGGCGGCTCACGGCCGGACGGGGCCGTACGACGCTGCCGCAGCCCCGCGCCCCCGAGAGCGCCGAGGAGACGCACGTAGGCTTCACGGCATGACCGACCCCGCCGCCCCCGCCGGTCCGGTGGCCGTCTGGCACCGGCTCGCCGACTTCGCCGTCCTGCTCGACGGCTTCCACGCTCTCAAGCACGCGCTGCGCTTCGGAGCCGAGGTCCCGGTGGCGGTCACCACCGACCGCGCGGCCACGCTCACCCTCGCCGGTGAGCTGGCCTCCGACGTGCGCGAGACGCTGGACGCGCTGCTGACGGAGGTCGCGCCGGGGACGTACGAGAAGCTCGTGCCGCGCCCACATCCGACGGGGGTGGCCGCGCTGGCCGTGCGACCGCCCCGCGCGGCGAACCTTCAGGCGCTGGCGCGCCTGCCCCGCCCCGCGCCGGTGGTGGTCCTCGACAACCCGCGCAACCTCGGCAACGCGGGGGCCGTGATCCGGCTGGCGGCGGGATTCGGGGCGACCGGTGTCGTCACCACGGGCACGCTCGACCCCTGGCACCCGACCGTCGTGCGCGGGGGCGCGGGGCTGCACTTCGCGACGGCGGTGGAGCGGGTCACGGTCGAGGAACTGCCCCCGGGGCCGCTCTACGCCCTCGACCCGGAGGGCGACGACATCCGGGGCGTGAAGCTCCCGGACGACGCCGTCCTCGCGTTCGGCTCGGAGCGCAGCGGGCTGTCCGCCCAGCTGCGCGCGCGTGCCGACCATCTGGTGGCGCTGCCGATGAGGCCCCAGGTCTCCAGCTACAACCTCGCGACGAGCGTGGGGATGACGCTGTACCACTGGAGCCTCACGGCGGACTTCCAGGGAGGGTTCCAGGCCTCCCGGGGACTGCTCGGGCAGGCCTAGGCCTCCCGGCGTACCTCCACGACCCGGAAGCGGTTGGCGACGAACGCGCCGTCCGTGAGGGCCGCGTTGGCCGCCGGGTTGCCGCCCGAGCCGTGGAAGTCGGAGAACGCGGCCGTCTGGTTGACGTACACCCCGCCCGTGAGGTTCAGCGACAGCTGCGCGGCCTCGTCGAAGCAGACCTCCTGGACCGCCCGCTCGACGTCCTCGTCGGTCGTGTACGCGCCGACCGTCATGGCGCCCTTCTCGCGGATGGTGCGCCGCAGCAGCTCCACCGCGTCCGCGGACGAGTCGACCGCGACGGCGAAGGAGACCGGGCCGAAGCACTCGCTCATGTAGGCGGCCTCGTCGTCAGGCTTGGCTCCGTCGAGCTTGACGATGACCGGCGTGCGCACGACCGCGTCCGGGAACTCCGGGTTGGTGACCTCCCGGGACGCGAGGGCGACCTCGCCGAGCCCGGCGGCGGCCTCCAGGCGGGCCTTGACGTCCGGGTTGACGATCGCGCCCAGCAGGGCGTTCGCCCGGGCGTCGTCGCCGAGCAGGCCGTCGACCGAGCGGGCCAGGTCGGCGGCGACCTCGTCGAAGGTCTTGGGGCCCTCGTCGGTGCGGATGCCGTCGCGCGGGATGAGGAGGTTCTGCGGGGTGGTGCACATCTGGCCGCTGTACAGGGACAGCGAGAACGCCAGGTTGGAGAGCATGCCCTTGTAGTTCGCCGTGGAGTCGACCAGCACGGTGTTGACGCCGGCCTTCTCCGTGTAGACCTGCGCCTGGCGGGCGTTGGCCTCCAGCCAGTCGCCGAACGACGTCGAGCCGGTGTAGTCGATGATCCGGATCTCCGGGCGCGTGGCGAGGGTCTTGGCGATGCCCTCGCCCGGCTGCTCGGCGGCCAGCGCCACCAGGTTCGGGTCGAAGCCCGCCTCGGCCAGCACCTCGCGGGCGACCTGGACGGTGAGCGCCAGCGGGAGCACCGCGCGGGGGTGGGGCTTGACCAGGACCGCGTTGCCGGTGGCGAGGGAGGCGAACAGACCCGGGTAGCCGTTCCACGTCGGGAAGGTGTTGCAGCCGATCATCAGCGCGATCCCGCGCGGGACCGGCGTGAACTGCTTGGTCAGGGCCAGGGGGTCGCGCTTGCCCTGGGGCTTGGACCACTCGGCGGTGTCGGGGGTGCGGACCTGTTCCACGTACGCGTACGCCACCGCTTCCAGGCCGCGGTCCTGCGCGTGCGGGCCGCCCGCCTGGAACGCCATCATGAAGGCCTGGCCGGAGGTGTGCATGACCGCGTGCGCGAACTCGTGCGTCCGGTCGCTGATGCGCTTGAGGATCTCCAGGCAGACCACCGCGCGGATCTCCGCTCCGGCCTCCCGCCACGCCTTCTGGCCCGCCTTCATGGCCGGCAGCAGCACGTCCACGTCCGCGTGCGGGTACTCGACGCCCAGCTCCGGGCCGTACGGGGACACTTCGCCGGACACCCAGCCGTCCGTGCCGGGCTGGCCGAGGTCGAGGCGGGTGCCGAGGAGGGCGTCGAAGGCCGCCTTGCCCGCCGCCGCGTCCAGGCTGCCGTTCTCGCCGTAGGCCTTCGGGTGCTCGGGGTGCGGGGACCAGTACGCACGCGTGCGGATCGCTTCCAGCGCCTGGTCGAGAGTGGGCCGGTGCTGGGCGATCAGCTCGTGGGCGGTCAGTTCGGCGGCCATGCGGGACCAACTCCTCGTCTGGAGAACTCTGCGTCGAGCTCATGACCTGGGCACAACCATGGTCGGAACCATGGGCAGGAACGGCCAGTCAGAGTTAGAGTAACCGAACGATCGGTCGGGACAAGGGGGTCCGCCGCATCTGTGGAAAACCCCGTGCGGGAGGATCGCGCACATGACAGCACTCGACCTCAGCAGCCCCGTGGCCGTCGTCGGCACCGGCACCATGGGCCAGGGCATCGCCCAGGTCGCGTTGGTCGCCGGCCACCCCGTACGGCTGTACGACACCGCCCCCGGGCGCGCCCAGGAAGCGGCCGACGCGATCGGCGCCCGCCTCGACCGGCTCGTCGAGAAGGACCGCCTCACCGGCGCCGACCGGGACGCGGCACGCGCGCGTCTGACGGCCGCCGGCACGCTCGCCGACCTCGCCGACTGCTCCCTGGTGGTCGAGGCCGTCCTGGAGCGGCTGGACGTCAAGCAGGAGCTGTTCCGCGAGCTGGAGGACGTGGTCGGCGAGGACTGTCTGCTCGCCACCAACACCTCGTCCCTGTCGGTCACCGCGATCGGCGGCGCCCTGCGCAATCCCGGCCGTCTCGTGGGCCTGCACTTCTTCAACCCGGCCCCGCTGCTGCCGCTCGTCGAGGTCGTCTCCGGGTTCGCCACCGACGTCACGTCGGCCACGCGCGCGTACGAGACGGCACGCGCGTGGGGCAAGACGCCGGTCGCCTGCGCCGACACCCCCGGCTTCATCGTCAACCGCATCGCCCGGCCCTTCTACGCCGAGGCGTTCGCGGTCTATGAGGCCCAGGGCGCCGACCCCGCCACCATCGACGCGGTGCTGCGCGAGTCCGGCGGCTTCAGGATGGGCGCGTTCGAGCTGACCGACCTGATCGGCCAGGACGTCAACGAGTCCGTCACGCACTCGGTCTGGCAGTCCTTCTTCCAGGACGTCCGCTTCGCGCCCTCGCTCGCCCAGCGCCGCCTGGTCGAGTCCGGCCGCCTCGGCCGCAAGAGCGGACACGGCTGGTACGACCACGGCCCCGACGCCGAGCCCGCCGAGCCGCACACCGCGGAACCCTCCCAGCCGCCCGCCCACGTCACCGCCGAGGGCGACCTGGGCCCCGCCTCCGAGCTGCTCGCCCTGATCCGCGAGGCGGGCATCCAGGTCCGCGAGGACGAGGAGGACCACGGCACACGGCTGGTGCTGCCGAGCGGCGGCCAGCTCGCGCTCGCCGACGGGCAGACGTCGGTGGAGTTCCGCGACGTGGTCTATTTCGACCTCGCCCTCGACTACCGCCGCGCCACCCGCATCGCCCTGTCCGCCTCCCAGGACACCGCCCCGCAGACCCTCGCCGAGGCCATCGGCCTCTTCCAGGCGCTCGGCAAGGACGTCAGCGTCATCGGAGACGTCCCCGGCATGATCGTCGCCCGCACGGTCGCCCGGATCGTCGACCTCGCGCACGACGCGGTGGCCAAGGGCGTGGCCACGGAGGAGGACATCGACACGGCCATGCGGCTCGGGGTCAACTACCCGCTGGGCCCCTTCGAATGGAGCCGCCGGCTGGGCCGCAACTGGGCCTACGCGCTCCTCGACGACCTGCACCTGCGCGACCCCTCCGGGCGGTACGCCCCGTCCCTCGCGCTGTACCGCCACGCGTACGCCACCGACAAGAGGGAGGGCAGTACGTCATGACCACCGCCAAGCGCGACACGTACACCCCCGAGACGCTGCTGTCCGTCGCCGTCCAGGTCTTCAACGAGCGCGGCTACGACGGCACCTCCATGGAGCACCTCTCCAAGGCCGCCGGGATCTCCAAGTCCTCGATCTACCACCACGTGGCGGGCAAGGAGGAACTGCTGCGCCGGGCCGTCAGCCGTGCGCTGGACGGTCTGTTCGGCATCCTCGACGAGGAGCACGCGCGCGTGGGGCACGCCGCCGAGCGTCTGGAGTACGTGGTCCGGCGCATGGTCGAGGTCCTCATCGCCGAACTCCCCTACGTCACCCTGCTGCTGCGCGTGCGCGGCAACACCGGTACCGAGCGCTGGGCGCTGGAGCGCCGCCGCGACTTCGACCACCGGGTCGCCGAGCTGCTGAAGGCCGCGGCCGCCGACGGGGACGTGCGCGGCGACGTGGAGGTCCGCCTCGCGACCCGGCTCGTCTTCGGGATGATCAACTCCATCGTGGAGTGGTACCGCCCGGACGGTCGCGGGATGAACGAGCGCGAAGTGGCGGACGCGGTGGCGCAGCTGGTCTTCGGGGGGCTCAGGAACGCCGGCTGACTCAGCCCTGCGGCTCCAGGTCCTCCTCCTCGAAGACCAGCAGCGTGCGGGTGCTCAGTACCTCCGGGATGGCCTGGAGGCGGGTGAGGACCAGCTCGCGCAGGGATCTGTTGTCCGGCGTGTGCACCAGCAGCAGGACGTCGAAGTCACCGCCGACCAGGGCGATGTGGGAGGCGCCGGGCAGCTGGCGGAGCTGTTCGCGGACCGTGCGCCAGGTGTTCTGGACGATCTTCAGGGTGATGTACGCCGAGGTGCCCTGGCCCGCCCGTTCATGGTCGACGCGGGCCCCGAAGCCACGGATGACGCCGTCCTCGATGAGGCGGTTGATACGCGCGTAGGCGTTGGCGCGGGAGACGTGGACGCGTTCGGCGACGGACCTTATCGACGCGCGGCCGTCGACCTGGAGCATCTGCAGGATGTCCTGATCGATGGCGTCGAGCGGGCGCGGGGGCGGCAGGGGCACGCCGCCCTCCGGTCCTTCGGCCATTTGTTCAGGTGCCATGTCCCCCCGCCTCCCTACCATGGACGTACTGCGTTCATTGCAGGCTGTGGAGAACCGTTTGTCCACAGCCTGAGGGGGCCTGTAGCCAAAATGTGCCGACGACCGAACAATCGGTAGGTGAGGCGCATCACAACCCGTGACGCGTCTGAAGCCGCTCCCACGAGGAGGTGCCGTCATGACGGTCATGGAGCAGCGGGGCGCGTACCGGCCATCACCGCCGCCCGCCTGGCAGCCCCGCACCGACCCCGCGCCGCTGCTGCCCGACGCGGAGCCGTACCGCGTCCTCGGCACCGAGGCCGCCGCGAAGGCCGACCCCGGCCTGCTGCGCCGCCTCTACGCCGAACTGGTGCGCGGCCGTCGGTACAACGCGCAGGCGACCGCCCTCACCAAGCAGGGCCGCCTCGCCGTCTACCCCTCCAGCACCGGCCAGGAAGCCTGCGAGGTCGCCGCCGCGCTGGTCCTGGAGGACCGTGACTGGCTCTTCCCCAGCTACCGCGACACCCTCGCCGCCGTCGCCCGCGGCCTCGACCCCGTCGAGGCGCTGACGCTGCTGCGCGGCGACTGGCACACCGGCTACGACCCGCACGAGCACCGGATCGCCCCCCTGTGCACCCCGCTGGCCACCCAGCTCCCGCACGCCGTGGGCCTCGCGCACGCCGCCCGCCTCAAGGGCGACGACGTGGTCGCGCTCGCCCTGGTCGGCGACGGCGGCACCAGCGAGGGCGACTTCCACGAGGCGCTGAACTTCGCCGCCGTCTGGCAGGCGCCGGTCGTCTTCCTCGTCCAGAACAACGGCTTCGCCATCTCCGTGCCGCTCGCCAAGCAGACCGCGGCCCCGTCGCTGGCCCACAAGGCCGTCGGCTACGGCATGCCGGGCCGGCTGGTGGACGGCAACGACGCGGCGGCCGTGCACGAGGTCCTGGCCGACGCCGTACGGCACGCGCGCGCGGGCGGCGGCCCCACCCTCGTCGAGGCCATCACGTACCGCGTGGAGGCCCACACCAACGCCGACGACGCGACCCGCTACCGCGGCGACACCGAGGTCGACGCCTGGCGCGACCACGACCCGATCAAGCTCCTCGAACACGAGCTGACCACGCGCGGCCTCCTCGACGACGCGGGCATCCAGGAGGCCCGCGACGCCGCCGAGGCCATGGCCGCCGATCTGCGCGAGCGCATGAACCAGGACCCGGTCCTCGACCCGATGGACCTGTTCGCCCACGTCTACGCCGAACCCACCCCGCAACTGCTGGAGCAGCGCGCCCAGTTGCAGGCCGAGCTGGAAGCCGAGGGGGAGACTCCATGACCACCGTCGCGGTGAAGCCCGCCACCATGGCGCAGGCCCTCACGCGCGCGATGCGCGACGCGATGGCCGCCGACCCCACCGTCCACGTCATGGGCGAGGACGTCGGCACCCTCGGCGGCGTCTTCCGCGTCACCGACGGCCTCGCCAAGGAGTTCGGCGAGGACCGCTGCACCGACACCCCGCTCGCCGAGGCCGGCATCCTCGGCACCGCCGTCGGCATGGCGATGTACGGGCTGCGCCCGGTCGTGGAGATGCAGTTCGACGCGTTCGCCTACCCGGCGTTCGAGCAGCTCATCAGCCATGTCGCCCGCATGCGCAACCGCACGCGCGGCGCCATGCCGCTCCCGATCACCATCCGCGTCCCCTACGGCGGCGGCATCGGCGGCGTCGAGCACCACAGCGACTCCTCGGAGGCGTACTACCTGGCGACCCCGGGACTCCATGTCGTCACGCCCGCCACCGTCGCCGACGCCTACGGCCTGCTGCGTGCCGCGATCGCCTCCGACGACCCGGTCGTCTTCCTCGAACCCAAGCGCCTGTACTGGTCCAAGGACTCCTGGAACCCCGAGGAACCGCAGAGCGTTGAACCGATAGGCCGCGCGGTGGTGCGGCGCTCCGGCCGGAGCGCCACGCTCATCACGTACGGGCCGTCCGTACCCGTCTGCCTCGAAGCCGCCGAGGCGGCCCGGGCCGAGGGGTGGGACCTCGAAGTCGTCGACCTGCGCTCCCTGGTGCCGTTCGACGACGAGACGGTCTGCGCCTCCGTACGGCGGACCGGACGTGCGGTCGTCGTGCACGAGTCGGGCGGGTTCGGCGGCCCGGGCGGGGAGATCGCGGCCCGCGTCACGGAGCGCTGCTTCCATCATCTGGAGGCGCCGGTGCTGCGCGTGGCCGGGTTCGACATCCCCTATCCGCCGCCGATGCTGGAGCGTCACCACCTGCCCGGCGTGGACCGGATCCTGGACGCCGTGGGGCGTCTGCAGTGGGAGGCCGAGAGCTGATGGCACAAGTGCTGGAGTTCAAGCTCCCCGACCTCGGGGAGGGGCTCACCGAGGCGGAGATCGTCCGCTGGCTGGTCGAGGTCGGTGACGTCGTCGCCGTCGACCAGCCGGTCGTCGAGGTCGAGACCGCCAAGGCGCTGGTCGACGTGCCCTGCCCCTACGGCGGCGTCGTCACGGCCCGCTTCGGCGAGGAGGGCACGGAACTGCCCGTGGGCGCGCCGCTGATCACCGTCGCGGTGGGGGCGCCTGCCTCCGGCGGTTCGGCGGAGGAGACCGGCGCGAAGACCGAGGGCTCCGGGGACGTGACCGAGGGCTCCGGGAACGTGCTGGTGGGATACGGCACTTCGGAGGCACCGGCGCGGCGCAGAAGGGTGCGCAGGCCCGCGGCGCCCATGGTGGCCAACGGGCGGCCGGCGGTTCCCGAACCGGCGGAAGGGCCGGTTCCGGTGATCTCGCCGCTGGTGCGCAAGCTGGCCCGGGAGAACGGCCTGGACCTGCGGGAGCTGACCGGTTCCGGCCCCGAGGGCCTGATCCTGCGGGCGGACGTGGAGTACGCGCTGCGGGCGGCCACGGCACAGGGGCGCACCGCCTCCCAGCCGACGGCCGCGTCGGCACTTACGTCGGCTCCGGAACCGACGCCCGCCTCGACCGCCCCTGTCGCCGGAGGCATCCGCACCCCTCTCAAGGGCATCCGCGGTGCCGTCGCCGACAAGCTGTCCCGCAGCCGGCGGGAGATCCCCGACGCCACCTGCTGGGTCGACGCCGACGCGACCGAACTCATGCGTGCGCGTGCCGCGATGAACGCCTCCGGGGGACCGAAGATCTCCCTGATCGCCCTGCTGGCCCGGATCTGCACGGCGGCTCTGGCCCGCTATCCCGAACTCAACTCCACGGTCGACATGGCGGCGAGGGAGGTCGTCCAGTTCGAGCACGTTCACATCGGCTTCGCCGCCCAGACCGAGCGCGGGCTCGTCGTGCCGGTCGTCCGCGACGCCCACGCGCGCGACGCGGAGTCACTGACCGCTGAGTTCGCCCGGCTGACCGAGGCGGCCCGCACCGGCACCCTCACACCCGGCGAACTCACCGGCGGGACCTTCACGTTGAACAACTACGGCGTCTTCGGTGTCGACGGCTCCACGCCGATCATCAACCACCCCGAGGCCGCGATGCTGGGCGTCGGCCGCATCGTCCCCAAGCCCTGGGTGCACGACGGGGAGCTGGCGGTCCGGCAGATCGTCCAGCTGTCGCTCACCTTCGACCACCGTGTCTGCGACGGCGGCACGGCGGGCGGCTTCCTGCGGTACGTGGCGGACTGCGTCGAACAACCGGCGGTGCTGCTGCGCACGCTGTGAAAGGGCGGCGCCGCAGGGTGCTTGGCGCTCGCGGCGATTCCGTCGCGCACTCCGCCAGGGCGGCACCCCCCCACGCGTTCCCTGTGATCGCGGCGGCCCGCATACTCGAAGGGTGACCTCGTACGAGCCCGCGGGCGCCGCCGGTGCCGACCTCGCGTACGACGCCGTCGTGCTCGCCGGGGGTGCCGCCCGGCGGCTCGGCGGCGCGGACAAGCCCGGCGTGCGCGTGGGCGGGCGGGCGTTGCTGGAGCGGGTTCTGGCCGCCTGCGCCGACGCCCGTACCACCGTGGTGGTCGCCGACCCCCGGCCCACCGCCCGGCCCGTCACCTGGGCCCGCGAGGACCCGCCCGGCGGCGGCCCGGTCGCCGCGCTCGGCGCCGGTCTGCACCCCACCACCGCGCGGGACGTCGTCGTCCTCTCCGCCGACCTGCCCTTCCTCACCACGGACACCGTCCGCCGTCTGCTGACCGCGCTGCGCGCGGCCGGGACCGACGGAGCGCTGCTCACCGACGCCGACGGCCGCGACCAACCCCTCGTCGCCGCCTACCGCGCCTCCGCACTGCGCCGTGAGCTCACCACGCTCACCACAGCGCACGACGGCCTCACCGGGCTGCCCCTGCGCCGGCTCACCGCCGGACTCCACCTCACCCGTGTCCCGGACCCCGTCGCGTCCTTCGACTGCGACACCTGGGACGACATCGCCGCCGCCAGGGCACGTATCAGGGAGCATGGACCCGTGCTGGATGAATGGATCTCCGCAGTCAAGGCCGAGCTGGGCATCGAACTCGACGTCGACACCGGCGTCCTGCTCGACCTCGCCCGCGACGCCGCCCACAACGTGGCCAGGCCCGGGGCGCCGCTGACCACGTTCCTCGTCGGTTATGCGGCCGCGCAGGCCGGGGGAGGCCCCGAGGCGGTCGCCGAGGCCGCCCGCAAGGCCACCGCCCTCGCCCTCGCCTGGCCCGACGAGGAGGCCTCCGGCGCCAAGCCGGGCGACGCCGAGCCGGGCACGGACGCCGGATGACCGCCCGTCCGGATGCCGCCGACGCCGAGGACCTGGACGTCGAGGAGGTGCTCGCCCTCGTGAACGACCGCCGCGACACGGGCCGCACCGCAGAGGGGACCCCGGGCCGCGCCTCTGGCGAACAGGTGCCCCCGCCCACCGCGCCGACCCGGAGCGACGCCCCCGGCAGGCCCGACGCCCACCACCGCGCCACCCCCTGGCCCGAGGCCCGCGCCGTCGCCGAACGGGCCGCCCGGGCCACCCGCCCCGGCAGCCGTGCCGCCCACCGCGCCCCCGCCCCCGTCCCCCTCGACGCCGCCCTCGGCCTCACCCTGGCCGCCCCTCTCACCGCCCTCACCGATCTGCCCTCCTTCGACACCTCCGCGATGGACGGCTGGGCGGTCGCCGGGCCGGGCCCGTGGGACGTACGGGACGAGGGCGTGCTGGCGGGGCACGCGGAGCCGCAGCCGCTCAGCGACGGTGAGGCCGTCCGGATCGCCACCGGCGCCCGCATCCCGCCGGACACCACCGCGGTCCTGCGCAGCGAGCACGGCCGCACCGACACCCAGGGCCGGCTGCACGCCACCCGCGAGACCAAGCACGGCCAGGACATCCGCCCGCGCGGCCAGGAGTGCCGCAACGGCGACCAACTCCTGCCCGTCGGCACCGTGGTGACCCCGGCCGTCCTCGGGCTCGCCGCGGCCGCCGGGTACGACGCCCTCACCGTGGTCCCCCGCCCCCGCGCCGAAGTCCTCGTCCTGGGCGACGAGTTGCTCACCGAGGGCCTCCCACGCGAGGGCCTGATCCGGGACGCGCTCGGCCCGATGCTGCCGCCCTGGCTGCGCGCACTCGGCGCCGAGGTCATCGCCGTACGCCGGCTCGGCGACGACGCGGCGGCCCTGCACAAGGCGATCACCACCTCCGACGCCGACCTCGTCGTCACCACCGGCGGCACCGCCTCCGGCCCCGTCGACCACGTGCACCCCACGCTCCAGCGGATCGGCGCCGAACTCCTGGTCGACGGCGTCAAGGTGCGCCCCGGGCACCCGATGCTGCTGGCCCGCATCAAGGAGAACCAGCACCTCGTCGGCCTGCCCGGCAACCCCCTCGCCGCCGTCTCCGGGCTGCTCACCCTCGCCGAGCCGCTGCTGCGGACCCTTGCCGCCCACCCCGCCCCGGAGCCGTACGCGCTGCCCTTGCGGGACGAGGTGCACGGCCATCCGCACGACACCCGGCTCATCCCCGTCGTCCTGCGCGGTGACAGCGCCGTCCCGCTGCACTACAACGGCCCGGCCATGCTGCGCGGCATCGCGGCGGCCGACGCCCTGGCGGTCGTACCGCCTGGCGGTGCCCGTGCGGGTCAGGAGCTGGAACTCCTCGACCTGCACTGGGCGTCCGCCGGAATCGGGGTGTGTTTCACGTGAAACTTCCGGGCCATGACGCGATCGCCCGCCAGGCGGACGAACATCTCGTGACCCACCGGGTGAAGCTGCCGCGCAAAGTGGTGGAGCACCCGTTCCGGCAGGTCGCCAAGCGGGTCCTGATGGCGCTGCTGGTGCTGTCGCTGACCGCGCTGCTCGTCTGGTTCGACCACGACGGCTACAACGACAACTCCGACGGCTCGGTCGACTTCCTCGACGCCTGGTACTACGCGACCGTCACCCTCTCCACCACCGGATACGGCGACATCACCCCGGTCAGTGACGGGGCCCGGCTCACCAACATCTTCGTCATCACGCCCCTGCGCGTGCTGTTCCTGATCATCCTGGTCGGCACCACGCTCGAAGTCCTCACCGAACGCACCCGTGAGGAATGGCGGCTCAACCGCTGGAGGTCCACCTTGCGTGACCACACCGTCGTCGTCGGCTTCGGGACCAAGGGGCGGTCGGCGATCCAGACCGTCTGTGCGACGGGGCTGAAGAAAGAGCAGGTGGTCGTGGTCGACCCCAGTTCCAAGGTGATCGACGCCGCGACGGCGGAGGGGTACGCGGGGGTCATAGGGGACGCGACGCGCAGCGAGGTGCTCAAGCGGGCCGAGGTGCACCGGGCCCGGAAGATCATCATCGCGACGCAGCGGGACGACACCGCCGTCCTCGTCACGCTCACCGCCCGGCAGCTCAACAAGGGCGCCAAGATCGTGGCCGCGGTGCGGGAGGAGGAGAACGCGCCCCTGCTGAAGCAGTCCGGCGCGGACGCCGTCATCACCAGCGCGAGCGCGGCTGGACGGCTGCTCGGGCTGTCGGTGCTGAGCCCGGCCGCCGGCATGGTGATGGAGGACCTCATCCAGCAGGGCAGCGGGCTCGACATCATCGAACGGCCGGTCATAAAAGCCGAGGTGGGTCTCGGACCGCGGGAGACCGACGACCTGGTGGTGAGTGTCGTACGAGGTCATCGGGTGCTCGGCTACGACGACCCGGACGTCGGGACGCTGGAGCTGACCGACCGGCTGATCACGATCGTGCGGGCGACGCCGGGTTCGCAGATCGCACCCGACGTCCGGCCCCTCGTACAGGAGTGATCATTTGCGGTTGTAGAGCCGCATGGTGACCGGGCCGAAGACGGCGACGAACAGGCCCGCCCACCCCAGCGACCAGGCGATCTCGTCGGCGGGCCAGTCGCCCCCCATCAGCCCGCGCACGGCCGAGGACAGATGGGTGATCGGGCTGTTGTTGACGAAGGCCTGCAGCCAGCCCGGCATGGTCTTCGGGTCGACGAAGACGTTGGACAGGAAGGTCAGCGGGAAGATCACCATCATGCTGACGCCCATCACCGACTTCTCGGTGCGCAGCAGCAGCCCGAACATGGTCCAGATCCACGAGAACGCGAACGAGAACACGACCAGCAGCGCGATCCCCGCGAGGACCCCGCCGACCCCGCCGTCCGGGCGGTAGCCGATGATCATGCCGACGACGAGCATCACGACCGACGCGATCGTGTAGCGCAGGGCGTCGCCCAGCAGATAGCCGACCATCGTCGACGGTCGCCAGATCGGCAGCGACCGGAACCGGTCGAAGACGCCCTTCTCGATGTCGGTGTTCACGGAGACGCCCGTGTACATCGTGATCATCACGACCGACATCACCAGGATGCCCGGCAGCAGGAACTGGATGTACTCCTTCGGGGAGCCGGCCAGGGCGCCCCCGAACAGGTACGTGTACATCAGCACCATCATGATCGGGAACGCGGTCACGTCGAAGAGCTGCTCGGGGACGTGCTTGATCTTGAGGATCGCCCGCCAGCCGAAGGTGAGGGAGGCCGACAGCGCGCTCGGGCGCGGCGGCCGATCCCCGGCCACCAGCAGGGCGGCCAGCGACTCGGCGCTGACGGGGGCGAGGTCCTTGGCCTCGGTGGTGGTCGCGGTGCTCATGCCGCCGCCTCTTCCTTCGCGTCGGGTTCATGGGTGTCGTGTCCGGTGAGGGCGAGGAAGACCTCGTCCAGGCTGGGCTGGCCCAGCGAGAAGTTGTCGACGGTGATGCCGGTGCGGGCGAGTTCCGCGAGCGCGCGGGAGGCCTGCTCGGCCGCGGAGTCGTTCGCCCCCGACAGCCGTGCCGTGAGCGCCACGGGGTCCGGCTCCAGCTGTACGTCCGTGTCGAGCGCGAGCCTCAGGACCCGCTCCGCCTCCGGCCGCTGCCCCGGATCGCGCAGCCGCAGATGCACGGACCCGGCGCCGACGGACGCCTTCAGCTCGCCCTTCGTCCCCTCGGCGATCACCTTGCCACGGTCGATGACGGCGATCCGGGACGCCAGCTGGTCGGCCTCGTCCAGGTACTGCGTGGTCAGCAGCACGGTGGTGCCCTGGGCTACGACCGCGCGCACGATGTCCCACACCTGGTTGCGGCTGCGCGGGTCGAGACCGGTCGTCGGTTCGTCGAGGAACAGCAGGTCGGGGGTGTTGAGGATGGAGGCGGCGATGTCGATACGGCGCCGCATGCCGCCCGAGTAGTGCTTGACCTGCTTCGCGGCCGCGTCCGTCAGCCCGAAGGCCTCCAGGAGCTGCCCGGCCCGCACCCGGGCGGCCTTCTTGTGGTGGCCGAGGAGGCGGCCGAGCAGGATCAGGTTCTCCAGGCCGGTGAGGTCCTCGTCGACAGAGGCGTACTGGCCGGTGAGGCTCACCCTGGCGCGCACCTCGTCGGCCTCGCGGACCACGTCGTGGCCGAAGACATGGGCCTCGCCGCCGTCGGGGCGGAGCAGGGTGGCGAGCATCTTCACGGTGGTCGTCTTGCCGGCGCCGTTCGGACCGAGGACGCCGTAGACCGTGCCGGCCGGGACGGCGAGGTCGACGCCGTCGACGGCGCGGGTCTCACCGAACGTCTTCACCAGTCCCGCGGTCTCGATGGCCAGGCCGGAGGTGTGCCGGCTCTTGGTGGGGCTCATGCTGGGTGTCCTTCCGCGTGCGAGGCGCTGGCGCGTGCTTGGGCTACGCATGGGGAGACTTTTACGGTCGCGCAAACTCATCGGTGACGCACAGGGATTTCCGGGTGGCCCCGTCGAAAGGCCGATCGACATGGGGGCGGGGACCGAGGAGTAGCGTCGCCCCCATGCGTGCGATCACGATTCCCGAATCAGGTGGGCCCGAGGTGCTGACGTGGGACGAGGTCCCCGACCCGGTGCCCGGCGAGGGCGAGGTGCTGGTCGAGGTGGTGGCCAGCGCCGTCAACCGGGCCGACATCGTGCAACGGCAGGGCTTCTACGACCCGCCGCCCGGCGCCTCCCCCTACCCCGGCCTCGAGTGCTCCGGCCGGATCGCCGAGCTCGGCACCGGGGTGTCCGGCTGGACCGTCGGCGACGAGGTGTGCGCCCTGCTCTCCGGCGGCGGCTACGCCGAGAAGGTCGTCGTTCCGGCCGGCCAGCTGCTGCCGGTGCCCAAGGGCGTCGACCTGAAGCACGCCGCCGCGCTGCCCGAGGTGGCCTGCACGGTCTGGTCGAACGTGTTCATGATCGCCCACCTGCGCCCCGGAGAGACGCTGCTCGTGCACGGCGGCTCCAGCGGCATCGGCACGATGGCGATCCAGCTCGCGAAGGCCGTGGGTGCGAAGGTCGCCGTCACGGCGGGTACGAAGGAGAAGCTGGAGCACTGCGCGCGGCTCGGCGCCGACATCCTGATCAACTACAAGGAGCAGGACTTCGTGGCCGAGCTCAAGGCGGCCACGGACGGCGCGGGGGCCGACGTCATCCTCGACAACATGGGTGCGAAGTACCTGGACCGCAATGTCCGGGCGCTCGCCGTCAACGGCCGTCTCGCGATCATCGGCCTCCAGGGCGGCGCCAAGGGCGAGCTGAACATCGGCGCGCTGCTCGGCAAGCGCGCCGCCATCAGCGCGACCACCCTGCGCGCCCGTCCGCTGAGCGAGAAGACGGCGATCGTGGCGGCCGTGCGCGAACACGTCTGGCCCCTGCTCGAGGGCGGTCACATCCGGCCGGTCGTCGACCGCGAACTGCCGATGAGCGACGCGGCGGCGGCCCACCGGGTGGTGGAGGAGAGCGGGCACGTGGGGAAGGTGCTGCTGGTCGTGGGGTAGCCCCGGTCGTCAGGCGCGGCGCAGCCGCACCCCGAGCAGGGCGAGCCCCAGGCCGAGCCCGATCAGCACCAGTCCGCTGCCGAGCGGCAGGATGCGCAGAACGGGCTCGGTGGCCGGCCCTTCCTCGCCGACGGCCTGCCCGACCGGCCGTCGCGGGGCCTCCGGTACGGCCGTGGCGGTGCCGCCGGTCGCCCGGCTCGCCCCTTCCTCCGTCACGCCGTCGTCGGCGTTGCCTTCGTCCGGCGCCCCGGAGTCCTGACGTTCCCCGTCCTCATCCGCACCGGCGTCGGCACTCGCCTCCGCCGCTGCCTCCGTCTCCGCTGCCTCGGCGTCCTCCTGGCGTCCGGGCCGCTCCCGCCCCTCCCCCGCGCTGCTCCCGGCCCGGGACGGCCCGGTGCGCGGGACGACCGGCTGTCCGGGGCGCGGCGGTGCGGCGGAGGGCCGTGGTGACGCGGTTCCCCGGGGGCTGTCGGGTACGGCGGTGGCGGCACCATCGGTGGGACGTTCGGCGGGACGTCCCGTGGAGGCCGTCGCACCCCCGCGCCCTTCTCCTCGCTCGTGCCGCTGCCCCGCGGGGGAGCTCGCCGCGACGGACGTGTGCACGCCCGGCGTCGGACCGGCGGGCGCGGCCATCACGTCGTACGGCAGCAGCGCCGCGCTCGCTCCCAGGGCGATCAGCAGTCCCGTCGTGCGCACGGTGCGCAGCCATCCCGTCACAGCACCAGCGTCACATCACCCCGCGATTCCGGCATCACGGGTACCGCCGCCGGGTCGAAGCGGCCGCACCATCGCCTCTGCGGCTGACGGAATCCTGCGCCCCGTAAACGGTGGATCACCCTCCACCGGGGGCACCCCAGTGATGAGGTGTACGGGTGCGAGAGAATGGCGGCATGGAGATGCCGAGGAACGAACGGTCGTCCGAGCAGCCGCAGATTCTGGTCGTGGGCCAGGACGGGATGGCGCTCGGCGGCACCGGGGACGAGGACTCCCGCGAGCTTCCGGTGACGGACATGGTGGAGCAGCCCGCCAAGGTCATGCGGATCGGCAGCATGATCAAGCAGTTGCTGGAGGAGGTGCGCGCGGCTCCTCTGGACGAGGCCAGCCGGGTCCGGCTGAAGGAGATCCACCGGAGCTCGGTGAAGGAGCTGGAGGACGGGCTGGCGCCGGAGCTGGTCGAGGAGCTGGAGCGGCTCTCCCTGCCCTTCACGGAGGGGGCGACCCCGAGCGACGCCGAACTGCGGATCGCGCAGGCCCAGTTGGTCGGCTGGCTGGAGGGCCTCTTCCACGGGATCCAGACCACGCTGTTCGCCCAGCAGATGGCCGCGCGGGCCCAGTTGGAGCAGATGCGCCGGGCGCTGCCGCCGGGCGTGGGGCACGAGGGCGAGGACGGGCACCCGGGCGGCCGCTCCGGCGGGCCGTACCTGTAAATCCCACGAGAGCGACAAGGGGCCGGCGTCAGCGGACGCCGGCCCCTTCACTCATGTCTCACGCCCAGGTGATCAGCCGCTTCGGCTGCTCCAGGATCGCCGCCACGTCCGCGAGCACCTTGGAGCCCAGCTCCCCGTCCACCAGGCGGTGGTCGAAGCTGAGCGCCAGCGTGGTGACCTGACGCGGCTTCACCTTGCCCTTGTGGACCCACGGCTGGAGCTTGATCGCGCCGACCGCGAGGATCGCGGACTCCCCGGGGTTGAGGATGGGGGTGCCGGTGTCGACGCCGAAGACGCCGACGTTGGTGATCGTCACCGTGCCACCCTGCATCGCGGCCGGGGAGGTCTTGCCCTCGCGCGCGGTCGCCACCAACTCGCCGAGCGACTCGGCCAGTTGCGGCAGCGTCTTGGTGTGCGCGTCCTTGATGTTGGGGACGATCAGGCCGCGCGGGGTGGCCGCGGCGATGCCCAGGTTCACATAGTGCTTGAGCACGATCTCCTGGTTGGCCTCGTCCCAGGACGCGTTGACCTCGGGGTTGCGCTTGATCGCGACCAGCAGGGCCTTGGCGATCAGCAGCAGCGGGTTGACCCGCAGCCCCTGCATGTCCTTGTCCTGCTTGAGCTCCTCGACCAGCTTCATGGTCCGGGTCACGTCGACCGTCACGAACTCCGTGACATGCGGCGCCGTGAACGCCGAGCCGACCATGGCCGCAGCCGTCGCCTTGCGGACGCCCTTGACCGGGACGCGGGTCTCGCGCGCGGTGTCGTACGTCGGCACGGACGCGGGGACGGGCGTCCGGGCGGGTGCCGGTGCCGCGGCAGTCTCCGGTGCCGGTGTGGCCTCCGGTGCCGGGGCCGCCGCCGCGTGGACGTCCTCGCGCGTGATGATGCCGTCCGGGCCGGTCGGGGTGACCGTCGCCAGGTCGACGCCGAGGTCCTTGGCCAGCTTGCGCACCGGCGGCTTGGCCAGCGGGCGCTCCGTGGCCACCCGTGCGGCGGGCGCCACCGGTGCGGCAGGCGCCACCGGTGCGGCGGGACCGTGGCCGTTCAGCTCGGTCTGGATCGCCGTCGAGGCCTCCTGGACCGGGATCTGGGGGCCCTTGCGGGGGCGGCGCTTGGTCGAGGACGCGGCGACGCCGTAGCCGACGAGGACGGGCTGGCGGCCCTCGGGCTTCTTCTCGGGCTCGGTGGTGGGCTCGGCTGCGGGTGCGGCCGCGGCTGCCGGTGCCTCGGCGGGGGCCGCCCCGCCCGAGACGTCCACGGCGATGATCGACGTGCCCACGTCGACCGTGGTGCCCTCGGGGAAGTGGAGTTCCCGGACGACACCGTCGTAGGGGATGGGCAGTTCGACGGCCGCCTTGGCGGTCTCGACCTCGCACACCACCTGGCCGTCGGTGACCTTGTCACCGGGCTGCACGTACCACTTGAGGATCTCGGCCTCGGTGAGGCCCTCGCCCACGTCGGGCATCTTGAACTCGCGTACGGACGCTTCCGTCATCGTCGTCACGACCCTCTCCTCAGTACGCCAGGGCACGGTCGACGGCGTCGAGCACCCGGTCCAGGCCCGGCAGGTACTCCTCCTCCAGGCGGGCCGGCGGGTACGGGGCGTGGTAGCCGCCGACCCTGAGCACCGGGGCCTCCAGGTGGTAGAAGCAGCGCTCCGTGATGCGGGCGGCGATCTCGGCGCCCGAGCCGAAGAACACCGGCGCCTCGTGGACCACGACCAGGCGGCGGGTCTTCTCGACCGAGGCCTGGATCGCGTCGAAGTCCAGTGGGGAGACCGAGCGCAGGTCCAGGACCTCCAGGTTCCGGCCCTCCTCGGCCGCGGCGTCCGCGACCTCCAAGCAGGTCTTCACCATCGGTCCGTACGCCACCAGCGTCAGATCCGTGCCCTCACGGACCACCCGGGCCTTGTGGAGCGGGCCGGGGATGGCCTCCGTGTTGACCTCGCCCTTGTCCCAGTAGCGCCGCTTGGGCTCGAAGAAGATCACCGGGTCGTCGCTCTGGATGGCCTGCTGCATCATCCAGTACGCGTCGGAGGAGTTGGACGGCGAGACGATCTTCAGGCCCGCCACGTGCGCGAAGAGCGCCTCGGGCGACTCCGAGTGGTGCTCGACCGCGCCGATGCCGCCGCCGTAGGGGATGCGGATGACGACCGGGAGCTTGACCTTGCCCAGCGAGCGGGCGTGCATCTTCGCGAGCTGGGTGACGATCTGGTCGTAGGCCGGGAAGACGAAACCGTCGAACTG
Organism: Streptomyces sp. NPDC057280; assembly: GCF_042668605.1. Lineage (NCBI taxonomy): Bacteria > Bacillati > Actinomycetota > Actinomycetes > Kitasatosporales > Streptomycetaceae > Streptomyces > Streptomyces sp. NPDC057280. The sequence continues at coordinate 186,072 of NZ_JBHUYR010000007.1, read as the reverse complement.
GATCTCCACCACGGGGCGGTAGCCGCGCAGGGCGAGGCCGATCGCGGTGCCGACGATGCCGGACTCGGCGAGCGGGGTGTCGATGACGCGGCTCTCGCCGAAGTCCTTCTGCAGGCCGTCCGTCACCCGGAAGACGCCGCCGAGCTTGCCGACGTCCTCGCCCATGACGAGGACCTTGGGGTCGGCCTCCAGGGCGCGGCGCAGCGATTCGTTGATCGCCTTGGCCAGAGCCATGGTCTTGGAAGTCTCGGTCGCCATGTCAGGCCCCCTCTCCGTCAGCGAACGACGCCTGGTAGGCGGCGAACTGGGCTCGCTCCTCGTCGACCAGCGCATGTCCGTCCGCATACGCGTGCTCGAAGATGGCGAAGTGGTCCGGGTCCGGCATGGCACGGACCGCTTCGCGCACTCGCCTGCCCAACGCCTCGCTCTCGGCCTCGAGTTCCGCGAAGAATCCCTCGTCCGCGTGGTTTGAGGCCTCCAGGTACCGGCGAAGGCGCAGGATCGGGTCCTTGGCCTCCCAGGACTGGCGCTCCTCGTCACCGCGGTAGCGGGTGGGGTCGTCGGAGGTGGTGTGGGCGCCCATCCGGTAGGTGAACGCCTCGACCAGGGTGGGGCCCTCGCCGGCGCGGGCGCGCTCCAGCGCCCACTTGGTCACCGCGAGGCAGGCCAGCACGTCGTTGCCGTCGACGCGGACGCCGGGGAAGCCGAAGCCTTGGGCGCGCTGGTAGAGCGGGACGCGGGTCTGCTTCTCGGTCGGCTCGGAGATCGCCCACTGGTTGTTCTGGCAGAAGAACACCACCGGCGCGTTGTAGACCGCGGAGAAGGTGAACGACTCGGCCACGTCGCCCTGGCTGGAGGCGCCGTCGCCGAAGTAGGCGATGACCGCACTGTCCGCGCCGTCCTTGGCGACGCCCATCGCGTAGCCGGTGGCGTGCAGCGTCTGGGAGCCGATGACGATCGTGTAGAGCTGGAAGTTGCTGCTGTTGGGGTCCCAGCCGCCGTTGTTCACGCCGCGGAACATGCCCAGCAGGTTCTCCGGCGGGACGCCGCGGCACCATGCGACGCCGTGCTCGCGGTAGGTCGGGAAGACGTAGTCGTCCTCGCGGGTGGCGCGGCCCGAGCCGATCTGGGCGGCCTCCTGGCCGAGCAGCGACGCCCACAGACCCAGCTCGCCCTGGCGCTGCAGGGAGGTGGCCTCGGCGTCGAAACGGCGGGTGAGCACCATGTCGCGGTACAGACCGCGCAGCTCATCAGGGGTGATGCCGGCGACGTACTTGTCGTACGCGGCGTTCTTGACGCGCTTGCCCTCGGGCGTCAGCAGCTGAACCAGTTCGGGCTCGGTGCTCGGGGACTTCCTGGTCCCGGCGCTGCGTCGCGGCTTGCGCGCGGCAGTGCTCTCCACGGTCACGTGTGCTCCTCCGTCGGTCCGGCATCCCGGGTTCGCCGGGTGCCAGTGCGGCTCACCTGAGGCCCTGCCGACGCACGGGGTGGGTGCGGACCGGTCGGGATCAGGCGTGACAAGGTGCCCCGGCGAGCGCCCTGCAAAAGGCACGTTACCCAGTGCTGCACAATTCTGTGAAACCCCTCCTGACCTGCGATTTTGCTTGGATTTCCAAGTAATTCGATGCTTGGATTTCCTAGTAGATCGCGCAATCGGGAACAGCCGCTGGTCACAGCCTTGCAGGAGGCCGGAGCAACGGCACGTTATCCCGGCTACCCAGGTCACCGGAAGACTTTCTGTGTTTGACTTGCCGCGTGCGCGAAGACGGAAAAATCACCGTATTCCTTCTCGATGACCATGAGGTGGTCCGTCGAGGCGTCCATGAGCTGCTCTCGGTCGAGGACGACATCGAGGTGGTGGGCGAGGCCGGTACGGCGGCCGACGCGCTGGTGCGGATCCCGGCCACCCGGCCCGACGTCGCGGTCCTCGACGTACGGCTGCCGGACGGCAGCGGCGTGGAGGTCTGCCGGGAGATCCGGTCGCGGGACGAGGACATCAAGTGCCTCATGCTGACCTCCTTCGCCGACGACGAGGCCCTCTTCGACGCGATCATGGCGGGCGCCGCCGGATACGTCCTCAAGGCCATCCGCGGCCATGAGCTGCTGTCGGCCGTACGGGACGTCGCGGCCGGCAAGTCCCTGCTCGACCCGGTGGCCACCGCGCGCGTGCTGGAGCGGCTGCGGGACGGCGGCACCGCCAAGGGCGACGACCGGCTCGCGCACCTCACCGACCAGGAGCGCAAGATCCTCGATCTGATCGGGGAGGGCCTCACCAACCGGGTGATCGGTGAGCGGCTGCACCTGGCCGAGAAGACGATCAAGAATTACGTGTCGAGTCTGCTGTCCAAACTCGGGATGGAGCGACGCTCCCAGGCGGCGGCGTACGTGGCGCGCATGCAGGCGGAACAGCAGCGGCATTGAGGACCAAAGACCTCTGCACTCCGAGGCGCCGAGGTCCGACATTGGTTACATGCCCTCCGACGAACAGCTCGCCGTCGACCTGCTCGCCCGCACCGACTACGGCCGGGTGGCCACCAGCATGCGCGCGCTGCCCTTCCTCGCCTTCGCCCGGCACGTCGTGGCCGACGGCCGGGTCCTGCTGCGGCTGCCGGCGAACGTCGGCTACCACCGGGCGTGCGTCGGCCATGTCGTCGCCTACGGCGCGGACAACCTGAGCTCCGCCCGGCCGGGCGAGGGGCTCTGGTCGGTGCAGGTGGTCGGCGCGTGCACGCAGCACGAGCCGACGCCCGCCGAACTCGAACGGTTCGGCCCCGCACCCCGCGTCGTCGACGGCAAGCCGTACGAACCCGTCTATCTGCGCGTCGAGCCGCAGTTCGGGAGCGTGCACTCCACCGACGGCGCCCTGGAAAGTCACTTCGCGCACATGCCGTGATCGAATGCGACTGTCTGTGACAACGCCCAGCTCACGGCCCCGTCGCGTGCCCTAGCATCTGGCGCGTGCCGCGCCCTTGTGTACCACCCCTCATGCCCCACGCGCCCCCGCTGAGCGCCCTGTTGAGCCAGTACGCCGCCGGGTCCGCCGTCGCCTGCGAACCCGTCGAACAAGGGCTGCTGAACCGCGGCTACCGGCTCCGCACGACCCGCGGCCGCTACTTCCTCAAGCACCACTTCGACCCCGACACCGCCGACCCGGCCGCCATCGAGCGCCGGCACCGCGCCACCCAGCGCCTGGCCGCCATCGGCGTCCCCGTGGCCCCTCCGCTGGCCGGCCGCGACGGCCGTACGGTCGCGGTCGTCGGCGGCCACGCCTACGCCCTGCACCCCTGGATCGAGGGCCGGCACCGCCACGGCGGCCAGCTCACCCCGGACCAGTGCGCACGGCTCGGGGCGCTGCTGGGGGCCGTGCACGCCGCCCTGGAGCGCGTCATGCCGCCCAAGGGGCGCACCCGCCCCGCCACGAGCCCCCACCCCGTCCGCAGCGCCGACCCCGGCGCCACGTTCGCCCTCATCGACGAGCTCCTCACGCGCGTGCGCCGCCACCGCCCCGCCGACTCCTTCGACGAACTGGCCCGCCACCGCCTCCTGGAGCGCCGCGCCCTGCTGGAGCAGCACGCCCACCGGCGGCCGCCGAACGGGGCCCGCGTGGGCTGGGTGCACGGCGACTTCCACCCCTTCAACCTGCTCTACCAGGGGGACGCCCCCGCCGCGATCGTCGACTGGGACCGGCTCGGCGTGCAGCCCCGCGCGGAGGAGGCCGTACGCGCCGCCGCGATCTTCTTCGTACGGCCCGCGGGGGCGCTCGACCTGCCGAAAGTGCGGGCGTACGCGCGCGCGTACCGGCGCGCGGCCGGGGCCACGCCCTCGGAGCTGGCGGCGGCCGTGCACCGGGTGTGGTGGGAGCGGCTCAACGACTTCTGGATGCTGCGCTGGCACTACGAGCGCGGCGACACCCGCGCGGACCCCCAGTTCCCGGCCGCGTCGGCGCTGGCGGTGTGGTGGACGCGGGAGTACGAGACGGTGTGCGACGCGTTCGCGGGATGAGGACCGCGGAGAACCACGGAGGGCCACGGAGGACCACCGGGCCCGGGAAAAAGGTGCTCGGGAAGCAGCACGCGCGCGTACGGTCCGTCTCCGGTCCGCACGCGCGCGCAGGTCGCAGGCCACCAGCCGAGGTCACAGGCCCCCGGTCGGCAGGCCAGGCCTTCAAGTGCCGTCGGGGTCGCCCGTGTCGCCGCCGCTCGTGTCCGTGGGCTCCGCCGTGGCGGTCGGCTCGGCGGTGTCCGTCGGCTCGTCCGTCGGCTCCTCGGTCGTCGGCTCGTCCGTGGGCTCCGTCGCCGTGTCCGAAGGTGTCGCCGAGGGCGTGTACGAGGGCTGCGACGACGGCGTCCAGGAGGTGCCGCCGTTGCTCGTGCCGTCGTTGGTCTGCTCCTCGGTGGCCTCGTCCGTCGGCTCGTCGGTCGGCGACTCGCTGGCGGTCTCGTCGTCCTTGGTCTGCGAGGTGGTCGGCGACTGCGTGGTGCCGCCCCCGCCGCCGTTTCCGCCGCCGCCGTTCAGCGCCAGCGCGACGCCCGCCGCGATGGCGATCACCGCGAGGACGGCGAGGATCCACAGCTTGCCGCGACCGCTGCCCCGGTTGCCGTGCCCCTCGAAGCCGCCGTCGTCCCCGCCGTAGCCCTGGTGGGGCAGGATCGGCTGCGGGATCTGGGTCGTACCCGAGGCGCCGGCGTCCGGGTGCCCCATGACGGTGGTGTTCGCGAAGCCCGCGGCCGGGGTGTGCCGGCCCTCGTGCATCGCGACCGGCCCGGTGTTCCAGGTGCCGGTGTGGCCGCCCTGCTCGTAGAGCATCTGCAGCCCGTACTGGACGAGCCCGCGCATCTCCTCGGCCGTCTGGAAGCGGTCGTCCGGCTCCTTGGCGAGCGAGCGCATGACCAGGCCGTCGAGCTCCGGAGGCGTGGCGTCGGAGACCTCGGAGGGCGGCGTCGGGATGTCCTGGACGTGCTGGTAGACCACCGACAGCGGGGTCTCACCCGTGAACGGCGGGCGCAGGGCCAGGAGTTCGTAGAGCAGACAGCCCGTCGCGTACAGGTCGGAGCGGTGGTCCACCGCCTTGCCGAGGGCCTGCTCCGGCGACAGGTACTGGGGCGTGCCCATGACCATGCCGGTCTGCGTCATCGTGGACTGCGCGCCGTGCAGGGCGCGGGCGATGCCGAAGTCCATCACCTTGACGGCACCGTTGTTGGTGATGATGACGTTGGCCGGCTTGATGTCGCGGTGCACGATGCCGTGCTGGTGCGAGTAGGCGAGCGCCTCCAGAACCCCGGAGACGATGATCAGGGCCTGCTCGGGGCCCGGCGCCTCGGCGTTGATCAGCAGATCACGGATCGTCCGCCCCTCAACGATCTCCATGACGATGTACGGAACGGCCTGGCCGTTCACATGGTCCTCGCCGGAGTCGTACACGGCGACGATCGCGTGGTGGTTGAGACCGGCGACCGACTGGGCCTCGCGCGTGAAGCGGGCCTTGGAGACCGGGTCCTCGGCGAGGTCGGCGCGCAGCAGCTTGACCGCGACGGTGCGGCCCAGCCGTACGTCCTCGGCGGCGAACACCTCGGCCATGCCGCCGCGGCCGAGTCTGTGCGTCAGTCGGTAACGGCCGTCGCCGACCAGTCCGCCGTTACCCCACAGCTCCGGCGCATCTGACATTCCGCCGCCAGTCGCCTCGGGGTCGGACGGGCCCTGGGCGCGCTGCTGCTGTGCCATCAGTCCTCGCCGTCGTTTCTGCCCGCGGTGCGCGCGGTGTTGTTACGGTCTCCGTCGGCCACGCTACAGCCTCCGCGCAAGCCTCCGGTCCGGGATGCGCCCGGGGGCCGGTCCGAGACGGACCGGTCATCAAAGCGGTAGCACGCGCTGTCGTGCAAATTCTGTGTACCGGCCGTACGGCCGCTGTAACGCTTCCGCGACGCTTCTTTCGCGTACGGTCACGGAACGGGCACCCGGCTTGACCTGTCAGTGCCGTGGGGCAGACTTGGCCGGGAATGAGCCATTCGATCAACGACAGTCGGGCCGGCGCCTGATGGCCGATGGGGGACGCGGAAGATGAGCCAGGACGGCGCACAGGGCCGGTACGCGGGGCGGGCGCTCGCCAACAACCGCTATCAGCTGCGCGACTTGCTCGGCGAAGGCGGCATGGCCTCGGTGCACCTGGCGCACGACACCATGCTGGACCGCCCCGTCGCGATCAAGACGCTGCACACCGAGCTGGGCCGGGAACAGGCCTTCCGCGAGCGGTTCCGCCGCGAGGCCCAGGCGGTGGCCAAGCTCACGCACACCAACATCGTCTCGGTCTTCGACACCGGCGAGGACACGCTCGACGGGTCGACGATGCCGTACATCGTCATGGAGTACGTCGAGGGCCGGCCGCTGGGCTCGGTGCTCGACGAGGACGTACGGCAGTTCGGCGCGATGCCCGCCGACAAGGCGCTGAAGATCACCGCGGATGTGCTGGCGGCCCTGGAGATCAGCCACGAGATGGGCCTGGTCCACCGCGACATCAAGCCGGGCAACGTGATGATGACCAAGCGCGGCGTGGTCAAGGTGATGGACTTCGGCATCGCGCGCGCCATGCAGTCGGGCGTGACGTCGATGACGCAGACCGGCATGGTGGTCGGCACCCCGCAGTACCTCTCCCCCGAGCAGGCCCTCGGCCGTGGCGTGGACGCCCGTTCCGACCTCTACTCGGTCGGCATCATGCTGTTCCAACTGGTCACCGGGCGGCTGCCGTTCGAGGCGGACTCGCCGCTGGCGATCGCGTACGCGCATGTGCAGGAGGAGCCGGTGGCGCCCTCCTCGATCAACAGATCGCTGCCGCCGGCCGTGGACGCGCTGGTCGCCCGCGCCCTGAAGAAGAACCCGAACGAACGGTTCCCGAGCGCCGAGGCCATGCGCGACGAGTGCCTGCGGGTGGCGGCGTCCTTCCAGGCGGCGCCGCCCAGCATCGTCCCGGGCGCGCAGACCGCGAGCGGTGCCGGTGTCGGCTCGGCGGTGTTCCCGCCGGTCGGCCAGACGCCCCCGCCGCCCACGAACAACGTCCAGACCCCGTACCAGCCGGCCCCGACGCCGAACCCGTACGGCACCCCGACCCCGGCGCCCGCGTACGGCTACCCGCAGCAGGCCGGCTACCAGACCCCGGCGCCGAACGCGTACGCGTCGACCCCGCCGCCGTACAACATCACGCCGCAGCAGGCTCCCGCGTCATCGGGCGGCGGCGGCAAGAACAACAAGCCCGTGATCCTCGGCTCGATCATCGTCTCGGTCATCGCGGTCGGCGGCCTCATCGCGGCCCTGCTGATGAACGGCGGCTCGGACGACGACGCGAAGGGGAGCGACGGGGCGAGCACGTCGGCTTCTTCTCACCCGACGGGATACCGGACGGGTGACGCGACCCGGACGGTCGAGAAGACCGAGTGCACCGAGCCGCAGGAGTCGTACAACGACCCGGACAAGGTCGAGATGCCGGACTTCCAGTACAAGAACTGGGACTCGGTGCTCGAGTGCCTGAAGGCTGCCGGCTGGCACTACGACCCGAATCCCGTGGATGAGAACACCTGGGGCGAGGGCACCGTGATGAAGCAGTTCCCCAAGGCGGGTACGGATTTCGATCCGAAGGATCCGCCGGAGATGCAGTTCGACGTGTCGTCCGGCAACCCGGCGTGATCCGGAACCTCCTTGCACCTCATGATCATTTTACTTAATGTGCGCATGTCAATCATGAGAGCTGGGAGAGACATATGCGTACACGCAAGGCAGGACTCCTCACCGCAGGCGCACTTGCGGCGGTCCTGATCCCCCTTGCGGCGAGTCCGGCCGCGGCGGCAGGCGCGAGCGCCTCCTGCTCGGTCACGGGGGGAACCGGGTCCGCCAGCTGGACCTGGGTCAGCAGGACCAAGATCGACCCGCTGAGGATCACCGTGAAGGACACCAAGGCCGACGGGTTCCACCCTGCCGTCCGCCTGGTGACGTACACGGGCAGCACGGTCAAGCAGTGGCCCTGGCACCACGTCTACGGCGGCAACGGCGCCTCCGAGACGTGGAACACCTCCGCCGAGGACAGCCGCGGCATCAAGCACGCCGGTGTCGAGGTGCAGCTGTATGACGGCAGCACCGAGGTGAACAAGGCCGGGATCACCGTCAACTGCTACTCCGGCGGGGAGTTCAACCCGTACTTCTGACCTCAGGAGTGAGCTTGAACGATTCTCCGGCCAGGCATCATGGTCCGATGACCAACGTCAGGCGGGCTCGTGTCGGGGACCTTCCGGATCTCATCGCCCTCATCGCCGAGCATGCCGTCTACGAGAAGGCCGAGCCGCCCGCCGGCGGGCTGGCCGGGCGGCTGGAGGGGCTGTTGTTCGGGAGTCCCGAGCCCCGGCTGATCGGGCTCGTCGCCGAGTTGGGGGAGGGCGGGCCGCTCGTCGGGTACGCCACCTGTTCCGCCGAGGTGTCCACCTGGGACGGGGCCGAGTACCTGCACATGGACTGCCTGTTCCTGCGGGACGGGCACCGGGGGCTCGGTATCGGGGAGTTGCTCATGGACGCCGTGCGCGGCGAGGCGCGGCGGCTGGGGCTCGGGCATGTGCAGTGGCAGACGCCCGTGTGGAACGACGGGGCCATCCGGTTCTACGGGCGGATCGGGGCCACGTCCAAGGACAAGCGGCGGTTCTTCCTGCCGGTGCGCTGACATGCGAGAGGGGGCCCGCCGTCGCGGGCCCCCTCGTCACCTGTCCACGCGTCAGCTGATCTTCGCGTAGCCGTAGTTGATGAGCTTCTTCACGTCCGCCGTGCGGCTGGCCTCGTCGGGCGCGGTGAGGACCGCGCCGATCACCGACTCGCCGTTGAGCGTGGCGGCGAAGACGAGGCAGTACTTGGCCTCGGTGCCGGAGCCGGTCTTCACGCCGAGCGTGCCGTTCCAGCCGAGCAGGGTGTTGGTGTTCTTCCACGCCGCCATGGTGCGGGTGGAGCCGGTCTTCGTGATCGTCTTGGCCGTGTACGACTTGGTCTTGACGACGGTCTTGAAGGTGGAGCTCTTCAGCGCGCTGCGGGCGACCTTCGTCAGGTCACGCGGCGTCGAGGCGTTGGAACCCTTGCTGATGCCGTCGAACGAGTCGAAGTGCGTGTTCGTCATGCCCAGGTTCTTGGCCATGGTGTTCATCTTGCCGATGAAGTTCTTGGTGCGGGCCGCGACCGTGGTGCCGGAGCCGTACTTGTCGGCCAGCGCCATCGCGGCGTCGCAGCCGGACTTCAGCATCATCCCGTAGAGGAGCTGACGGACGGTGACCTTGTCGCCGACGATCAGACCGGCGGACGAGGCACCGTTGGCCACGATGTAGTCGCTGTACGCCTTCTTGATCGTGACCTTGGCGTCCAGGTTCAGGTTCGACTGCGACAGCACGACCTTCGCCGTCATGACCTTGGTGGTGGAGGCGGTGAGCCGCTTGGTGTCGGCGGCCTTGGTGAAGAGCGTCTTGCCCGTGGCGCCGTTCATCAGGTAGCCGCCCTTGGCGGTGATGGTGGGCGTGGTCACGGCCTGCGCCGGTGCCGCGGTGAGAGCTCCGGTGGCGAGCATCGCGCCGGTCGTGAGGGCGACGGCAGCGGCTCTGCGGACACGGAGGCCCTTGGTAGCGGTTGTCAACTGAAATACCCCGAATACGTCGAATTCGCCTTTTATGCGGCCGAGTTGGAGGGGGTGACGAAGGGGCCGCATAGGTGTGACACGTAACTACCACAGAAGGTTGTGCGGCGGCTGGGGTGAATGTTGGGACAGCGGAGGGCGGTCCGTATCGTGAAACGGATCCCCCATGCGTACGTGTTGTATCTATGCTGTGCGCATGTCTTCCGCTCCACCCGCAGCCACCGCCACCACCAGACAGCCACCCGCCGCCGACCGTGTCTACGACCACGTCAAGCAGGGCGTACTGGAGCGCCACTACGAGGGCGGGACACTGCTCACCGAGGGCGAGCTCGCCGAGGCCGTCGGAGTGTCCCGCACCCCGGTGCGGGAGGCGCTGCTGCGGCTGCAGGTGGAAGGGCTGATCAAGCTCTACCCGAAGAAGGGCGCCCTGGTCCTGCCCGTCTCCGCACAGGAGATCGCGGACGTCGTCGAGACCCGCCAGCTGGTCGAGGAGCACGCCGCCCGCAAGGCCGTACCCGCGTCCCCGCAGCTCATCGCGCGCCTGGAGGAGCTGCTCGCGCAGCAGAAGGAGCAGGCCGCAGCCGGGGACCTGGCGGGCGCCGCGGTCACCGACCGCTGCTTCCACGCCGAGATCGTCCGCAGCGCCGGCAACGAGATCCTCTCCCGCCTCTACGACCAGCTGCGCGACCGGCAGCTCAGGATGGGCGTCGCGGTCATGCACGCCCACCCGGACCGCATCACCAAGACCCTCACCGAGCACGAGCAGATCCTCGACGCGCTGCGTTCCGGTGACGCGGAGGCGGTCGTCGGGATCGTCCACGGCCACGTCGAGTGGTTCTCCCACCTCGCGCGGGGTGAGGTCCGATGAGGTCCGAGACCCTTCCCGGTGATCCCCCCGGCGGCCGCCGCGCCATGGCCGTCTGGGGCATCGGCGTCTCCGTCTACTTCGTCGCCGTCATCTTCCGCACGTCCCTCGGCGTCGCCGGCCTCGACGCCGCCGACCGCTTCCACGTCAACGCCTCCGCGCTGTCGACGTTCTCGATCCTCCAGCTGCTGGTCTACGCGGGCATGCAGATACCCGTCGGCCTGCTCGTCGACCGGCTCGGCACCAAGAAGGTGCTGACCATCGGGGTCGTGCTGTTCACGGCGGGGCAGCTGGGCTTCGCCTTCTCCCCCTCGTACGGCATGGCGCTCGCCTCGCGCGCGCTGCTCGGCTGCGGTGACGCGATGACGTTCATCAGCGTGCTGCGGCTCGGCAGCCGCTGGTTCCCCGCCCGGCGCGGCCCGCTGGTCGCCCAGCTCGCGGGACTGGTCGGCATGGCCGGCAACCTCGTCTCCACCCTGGTGCTGGCCCGGCTGCTGCACGGCATCGGCTGGACGGCCGCCTTCGCGGGCAGCGCGCTCGCGGGCGTGGTGGTGCTGGTGCTGCTGCTCCTGTTCCTCAAGGACCACCCCGAGGGCCACGAGCCCGAGCCCGTCCCGCACCAGGGCGCGGCCTACGTCCGCCGCCAGATCGCCGCCTCCTGGCGGGAGCCGGGGACCCGGCTCGGGCTGTGGGTGCACTTCACGACGCAGTTCCCGGCGATGGTGTTCCTGCTGCTGTGGGGCCTGCCGTTCCTGGTCGAGGCGCAGGGGCTGTCCCGGGCGACCGCCGGCGAGCTGCTGACCCTCGTCGTGCTGTCCAACATGCTCATAGGGCTGGTCTACGGTCAGGTCGTCGCCCGGCACCACGAGGCGCGCACCCCGCTGGCGCTCGGGACCGTGGGGGCGACCGCGCTGGTGTGGGCGGTGACGCTGGCGTATCCCGGTGAGCACGCGCCGATGTGGCTGCTGGTGGTGCTGTGCACGGTGCTGGGGGCCTGTGGGCCGGCGTCGATGCTGGGCTTCGACTTCGCGCGGCCGGCGAATCCGCCGGAGCGGCAGGGCACGGCGTCCGGGATCACCAACATGGGCGGGTTCGTCGCCTCGATGACGACCTTGTTCGCGGTGGGGGTGCTGCTGGACGCGACCGGGGACAACTACCGGATCGCTTTCTCCGTGGTGTTCGTGCTCCAGGCCGTGGGGGTCAGTCAGATCCTGCGGCTGCGCAAGCGGGCGATCCGCCGGGAGCGGGAGCGGCTGGTGGCGAGCCGGGTGGAGGCGGTGCACGTACCTGCGTGAGCGGGCCGCGTTGGTGGGGGGGGCGGTCCTGGGGGCTCCGCCCCCAGACCCCCGGGCCTTTGCCCGCCTGCCGCCCGACTCGGCCGGCTGAAAAGGCGCCCTTACGGCGTCACCGCGAAGTTCCTCAAGATCGCCGCCGTCAGCTGGGGTTCGCCCTCCGCCTTCACCCGGTCCGCCACCTGTTCCGGCGTCACCCGGCCGCAGGCCAGGCGGACATAGGTCTCCCAGTCGAGGGTGAGGGTGGCGGCGGGGCCCAGGGCGGGGACCGTCTCGAGGGTGCCGCGGCCCTGGATGTCGACGCGGATCGTGCGCAGGAACTCGATGGGGCCGTGCACGTCGAAGACGACCGCCGAACTGCGCGGGGCGTCGGCCTTCTCCGCGACCACGGCGGGGAGTTCGGCGAGCAGGTAGTCCCGCGCGACGTGCGCGCCGGGTGAGTCGAGGTTGCCCGGGCGGCCGAGGGCGGCGCGCAGGTCCTGCTCGTGGACCCAGACGTCGAAGGCGTGCCGCCGCATGGACTCCTCGAGCGTCAGTTCGCTGCCGTAGGGGCCGCGCACCTTGGTCCCGGGGTCACGCGACTCGTTGCGGAGCTGGCGGTTGCGGCGGATGATCACGTACTCCAGCTCGGACGTCATCTCCGGCGCCGTGTGGTGACGGCGGACGTCGACCTGCATCTCCGTGTACCGCTGCTGTTCGTTCGTCACGTGGTAGAGGTCGCGCGGGAGCGTGTGGATCGGGCGCGGGTCGCCGAGCATCTCGCAGTCCAGACCGATGACATGGGAGACCACGTCACGGACCGACCAGGCCGGGCACGGCGTGCGCCGGTTCCACTCTCCTTCCACGAGCGGGGTCACCAGCTCGGATATCGCTTCGATGGAGTGGGTCCAGGCGTCGGCGTAGGGCTGGAGGGTGGGATGCAGACTCACGGAACGGGACCCCTCGGCGGTCGGTACACGGGCGGATGGCGGCGGCGTTGCCAGCGGGAGGTGGCTGCACTCGGCGGGTGTCTCGAAACGCTAAGTTACGCTGCTGTGAGGCACCCCGGCAGTGCTTTCGTGTGACGATCGTAGGCCCGTGTGAACGGCTCGAATGCCAGGACGGTGGTAGTGTGCGCGCCTCTCTGATCCAGATCGACGTGAACGAGGACGAATCGGTCGAGTCGCGTCGACGGCGGGTGGCTTCTCTGGTGCGCGGACAGGCGGGCGCCGACCTCGTCGTCCTCCCCGAACTGTGGACTGTGGGCGCCTTCGCCTACCAGGGGTTCGACAGCGACGCGGAGCCGCTGGACGGGCCGACGCACGAGGCGATGGCGAAGGCCGCGAGCGACACGGGCGTGTGGCTGCACGCGGGCTCGATCCCCGAGCGCGCCGACGACGGGACGCTCTACAACACCTCGCTCGTCTTCTCCCCCTCCGGTGATCTGATCGCCGCCTACCGCAAGATCCACCGCTTCGGCTTCGACAAGGGCGAGGCCGTGCTGATGGGCGCGGGCCGGGAGCTGGTGACGGTACGGCTGCCCGAGACGACCCTCGGCCTGGGCACCTGCTACGACCTCCGTTTCCCCGAACTCTTCCGCGGTCTCGTCGACAACGGCGCCGAGACCCTGGTCCTCCCCGCGGGCTGGCCGGAGCGCCGCCGGGCGCACTGGACGCTGCTGGCCCAGGCGCGGGCGGTGGAGAACCAGGCGTTCGTGCTCGCGTGTGGAACGGCCGGGACACACGCGGGAGTTCCGCAGGCCGGTCACTCGATCGTGGTCGATCCCTGGGGCGAGGTGCTGGCCGAGGCGGGGGCCGGCGAGGAGATCCTCACGGTCGAGTTCGACCCCGGGAAAGTCGCGACGACCCGCGAGCAGTTCCCGGCCCTCAAGGACCGCGTGCTGGGCCTGGAGACCCCGCGCCGACCGGCCTCCTAGAGCCCGTTCAGTCCTCCTCGCGTTCCTTCTCCGCCAGGTGGATCACGCACACCGCCACCGCGATCAGCAGCGCCGGGTCCGCGTCCTCCCGTACGACGTCCACGCCGTACGTCTCCCGGACGTGCAGCCAGCGGCGCGAGACGACGGCGAGGAGCTCCTCGTCGTACTCGATGGCGAACTCGCGGTCGAGGATCTTGCCGCTGACGTCGAGTTCGGTGCTGCCGTCGGCCAGGGAGACCCGGTAGTGGTTGCGCAGCAGGGACAGGCGTTTGCGCTTGATGGTGGCCAGCGGCTCGCCGTCCCGCTCGATGAGCATGGTGTCGCGCAGGGCGAACATCTTCTGGCGGATGTCGATGAGGACGCGCCCGCGCGTGTCCTTCAGCTCGAAGGTGTCGCGCAGCCGCATGGCCTTGCCGTCGACGAGGAAGACCTTGTTGCCCTGGTCGTCCTCGATCCAGTAGTCGTCGCCGAAGCCGAGCAGCCGGTCGCGTACGAGGAATCTCATGCCATGAGCGGTTCCCCGGACGCCGGGCCGAAACGCCGCCGGTACTCCGACGGGCTGAGTCCGGTCTCGCGTCGCACGCGCGCGCGGAGGTTGGCCGCCGTGCCGAGTCCGCTCCGCGCGGCCACGACGTCGAGGCGCTCCTCGCCGCGCTCGATCATCCGGCAGGCCAGCGCCACCCGCTCCCCGGTCAGCCAGGCGAGCGGTGTCGTCCCCAGCTGGGCCTGGAAGCGGCGGTGCAGGGTGGCGGGGGAGACGGCGGCGCGGGCCGCGAGGTCCGCCACGGTCAGCGGTTCGCCCAGCCGCTCCTGCGCCCACGCCAGCAGCGGCCCCAGCGACGCGTCGGCCACCTCGGGGATGGGCCGCTCCACGAACTGGCGTTGCCCGCCGTCGCGGTGGGCGGCGAAGACGAGGCGGCGGGAGACGGCATTGGCGATCTCGGCGCCATGGTCGCGCCGGACGACGTGGAGGCCGAGGTCGAGGGCGGAGGCACTGCCGGACGCGGTCAGGATGTCGCCGTCGTCGACGAAGAGCACGTCCGGCTCCAGCCGTACCTGCGGGAACCGGGCCCGGAAGGAGTCGGCCCACATCCAGTGGCAGGCCGCCCGTCGCCCCTCGAGCAGCCCGGCCTCCGCCAGCGTGAACGCGCCGGAGCAGAAGCCGAGCAGCCGGGCGCCACGCGCGTGTGCCCGGCGTACGGCGTCCAGGACGCGGGGTGAGCGCGGGGTGTCGGTGTCGGGCCGGTTCGGCACGATCAGGGTGTCCGCCTCCTCGGCGGCGTCCAGACCGGCGATGTCGGTGAGCGTGAAGAAGCCGTCCCGCATACGGGTGCGCGGCTCGGTGCCGCACAGGGCGAAGTCGTAGAGCGTCCGACCCAGTTCGGGCCGCCGGAGTCCGAAGATCTCGATGGCGCAGCTCATCTCGAAGGGGTTGGAGTTCTCGTCGACGACGAGAACCACCCGATGCGGGCGCTGAGAGGATCCTTGCGGCATACGCGATTCCTAGCACTCGTGAACCGCCGGCGGTACCCCGCACGATGACCTCATGGAACCCGAACCCGTCGCACTCTCCGCCGCCCTCGCCTCCTTCACCGAGCAGTGGAGCCCCCGCATCGTCACGGCCGTCAACGACTACGACGTCCGCGTCGCCAAGGTCGAGGGCGACCACGTCTGGCACGTCCACGACCACACCGACGAGTTCTTCCTGGTCCTGGACGGCGAACTGCACATCTTCCTGAGGGAGCCGGGCGGTGAGCGCACGGTGGTCCTGCCGAAGGGCTCGGTCTTCACCGTCCCGCGCGGCACCGAGCACAAGCCCTATGCTCCCGCCCCCACCGCGATCCTCCTGTTCGAACCCACCGGCACCCTCACCGTCGGCGACCGCCATGACGACGTACCGGACCACGTGGACGCGACGACCGGGCATGCGCTGAGGTGACTGACCGGGCAGGCGCTGAGGTGGCTGTCGGTGGCGGGTGGCACCCTTGGTCCATGAGCGACTCCGCACCCCGCCGCGTCCGTGTCCGCGCCCCCGAGCTGATCGGCAGGGGCGGCTGGCTGAACACGGGCGACAAGCAGTACAGCCTGGCCGACCTGCGGGGACGCATCGTCCTTCTCGACTTCTGGACCTTCTGCTGCATCAACTGCCTGCATGTCCTCGATGAGTTGCGCGAGCTGGAGGAGAAGCACCGCGACACCGTCGTCGTCATCGGCGTGCACTCGCCCAAGTTCGTGCACGAGGCGGAGCACGGGGCGGTGGTGGACGCCGTGGAGCGGTACGGGGTCGGGCATCCGGTGCTGGACGACCCCGAGCTGGCCACCTGGAAGCAGTACGCGGTCCGGGCCTGGCCCACGCTCGTCGTGATCGACCCGGAGGGGTACGTCGTCGCGCAGCACGCCGGTGAGGGCCATGTGCACGCCATCGAACGCCTGGTGACCGAGCTGGAGGCGGAGCACGAGGCGAAGGGGACGCTGCGGCGCGGGGACGGGCCCTATGTGGCGCCGGAGCCGGAGCCGACCGTGCTGCGGTTCCCCGGAAAGGCGCTCGTGCTGCCCTCGGGGCACTTCCTGGTCAGCGACACCACCCGGCATCAGCTCGTCGAGCTGGCGGCGGACGGGGAGAGCGTCGTGCGGCGGATCGGGTCGGGGCGGCGCGGCTTCGCGGACGGGCCCGCCGACGCGGCCTCCTTCAACGAGCCGCAGGGGCTCGCGCCGCTGCCGGACGGCTCCGTGGTCGTCGCCGACACCGTCAACCACGCCCTGCGCCGGCTCGACCCCACCACCGGCGAGGTGACCACCCTCGCCGGCACCGGACGGCAGTGGATGCAGGCCGACGCCACCTCGGGCCCCGCGCGGGACGTCAACCTCTCCTCCCCGTGGGACGTCGCCCACTGGAACGGCAAGGTGTGGATCGCCATGGCCGGCATCCACCAGCTGTGGACGTACGACCCGGAGGAGGGGACCGTCTCCGTCGCCGCCGGCACCACCAACGAGGGTCTCGTGGACGGCCCGGCCGAAGAGGCCTGGTTCGCCCAGCCCTCCGGCCTCGCCGCCACCCCGGAGAGGCTCTGGCTCGCCGACTCCGAGACGTCCGCCCTGCGCTGGGTCGACCTCGACGGCACCGTCCGCACCGCCGTCGGGACGGGGCTGTTCGACTTCGGGCACCGGGACGGTGCCGCGGAGCAGGCGCTGCTCCAGCACCCGTTGGGCGTCACCGCGCTCCCCGACGGCTCGGTCGCCGTCAGCGACACCTACAACCACGCCCTGCGCCGCTTCGACCCGGCGACCGGCGAGGTCACCACCCTCGCCACCGACCTGCGTGAGCCCAGTGACGCCGTGCTCGTCGGCGAGGACATCGTGGTCGTGGAGTCCGCCCGGCACCGGCTGACCCGGCTGCGGCTGCCGGAGGAGGCCGTGAAGGTGGCCTCGGTCGCCCATCGCACCCAGCGGGCCGCCACCGAAGTCGCGCCCGGCGCGCTCCGGCTGGACGTCGTCTTCCAGGCGCCGGCCGGGCAGAAGCTCGACACCCGGTACGGGCCGTCGACCCGGCTGCTGGTCTCCTCGACCCCGCCCGAGCTGCTCGCCGGCGGTGAGGGTGCGGGCACCGACCTCTCCCGCACCCTGCGCCTCGACCCGGCTGTCGGGGAGGGCGTGCTGCATGTCTCCGCGATGGCGGCATCGTGCGACGACGCCCCGGAGAACGCCTACCCGGCCTGCCATGTCCACCAGCAGGACTGGGGCGTCCCGGTCCGCCTCGTCGAAGGCGCGGCGGACCGGCTGCCCCTCGTGCTGGCGGGGATGGACCCCGACCAACGCGACCACTAGGCCGGTAAGGGCCTTACCGGCGGCGCGGGCGCGGGGCCAGCTTGTAGAGGGCCACGCCCGCGGCCGCCAGGGTGGTCGCCGTGACGACCAGGGCCATGCTGTTCATCCACAGGCCGGTCGCGGCCAGGGTGGCGCCTCCGGCACCGGTGGTGCCCGCGCCGATCACTCGTCCGTACATCGTGCTTCTCGCTTCTCTCGGTTGAGGGTTAGGTTGCGACCCACTTCTCCTCGCTGCGGCGCAACATCCCCCACAGCGAGGTGAAGTAGACGGCGTGCTGGAACAGGTCGTAGAGCATCTCCGGGACCATCAGCGCCGCGACCAGGACGGCCTTGGGTCCGGCCCGCCGTACGGAGACCGTCTTCTCGACGACGAAGATCAGGCCGATCCCCGTCCAGAACGGGGAGAAGCCCGGCCAGCCGTACAGCGTGGTGAACGTCGTCATGTAGACGAGGTAGACCAGGAACGACAGCGCGCCGAAGCCCATCAGGACCTGCTGGGCGAAGTAGCGGGCGGTGACCTTGGTCCAGCCGTAGTCGCGCAGGTTCTCCAGGGCGCCGCGCTGCCAGCGCAGCCGCTGGTGCCAGAGTTTGCCCAGCGTCGGCATGACCTCGGTGGTGACCGCGCAGCCGGCCGGGGACATGGCCCGGTAGCCGAGGGTCTTGACCGCCTTGGTCATCTCGTCGTCCTCGGTGAGCGAGGCGAGGCTGTAGTAGCTGCTGCCGCCGCCGATCACCCCGGCGCGGCGGGCCGCCCGCACCTCGCGCAGCACCCGGGCGCGGAACATGGTGCCGGTGCCGGTGAGGACCTGGGCCTTGCCGCCGGTGCGCTCCAGTTCCCAGGCGTAGCGGTGGAACTCCATGCGCTGGAGCAGCCCGAGGAGGCCGCCGCCGTCCTCGCCGTAGAAGACTCCGCCGACGGCGCCGACCTTGCGGTTGAAGGTGGCGAGCGCGGTCTCGGCGAAGGTCGGGTCGAGGACGGTGTCGGCGTCCTGGACCAGCAGCAGGTCGCGGTCGTCGAGGTGGGGCAGCATCCAGGCGATGGCCTGGTTGAGGGCGCCGGCCTTCTTGTGGGTGTTGCCCTGGGTGCGGAACACCTGGGCGCCGTGCGCGACGGCGACCTCGGCGGTGTCGTCGGTGCAGTTGTCGCAGACCACCACGACGAGGTCGGGGCGCCGGGTCTGGTCGCGCAGGCCGTCGATGGCGGCGCCGATGCGGTCCGCCTCGTTGTGCGCGGGGATCAGGACGGCGAGCCGGGGGCGGGCCGGCGGCTCCTCGGGGGCCGCGTGGGCGCGGCGGGCCGCATGGCGGGCCACCTGGTGCGGTCTCGGACCGCTCGGCGCCGCGAGGTCGAGCACGCCGGGCCCCCTGGTGCGAAGTCTTGCGAGGACAGGGCTCGGTACCACTCACCCCCCGAGCCCCTGAGTCCTCACAAGTCTTCACGAAATCCATACAAGCCGACAAGCAGTCCGGGGTAACGGACTGCTCACGGTTGTCTGGATATTTCCTGCGAGCCCCATTCGTGGCGAGCTGTCAGAAAGGGGCCGCTGTCGGCCGTTGTTCAGCCGCTGTCAGTACTCCCTGCGCCGTACCTCTTCGTCGACGACCGGCGCGGTGGGCGGCACCACGACCCGCCTGCGCCGCGCGATGCTGCTGAAGGTGGCGACCCCGATCAGACCGACGATCATCAGAATGACCCCGACCAGATCGAGATTGACCCCCTGCATGTCCCAGTCCGTCGCGAACGTGAGAATGGCTCCCACGGCGATGAGGATGATGCATCCGCCGAGGCCCATGTGTGTCGCCTCCCCTGCATGACGTTTCCGTCAGGGGCGGGTACCCAACCGGGGGAAGCTATCCCTCCCGTTCTCGCGACTTATCCCTCCAGGAACGCCACCAACGCGTTGGCCAGCAGATGAGGGTCGTCCGCGCCGCACAGTTCGCGTGCGCTGTGCATCGAGAGGATGGCGACACCGATGTCGACCGTCTTGATGCCGTGCCGGGCCGCGGTGATCGGGCCGATGGTGGTGCCGCAGGGCATGGAGTTGTTGGAGACGAAGGACTGGAAGGGGACGCCCGCCTTCTCGCAGGCGGCGGCGAACACCGCGCGTCCCGAACCGTCCGTGGCGTAGCGGTTGTTGACGTTGACCTTGAGGATCGGGCCGCCGTTGACCCGCGGGTGGTGCGTCGGGTCGTGCCGCTCGGCGTAGTTGGGGTGGACCGCGTGGCCCGTGTCGGAGGACAGACAGACGGTGCCCGCGAACGCTCTCGCCCGGTCCTCGTACGACCCGCCGCGCGCGAACACCGAACGCTCCAGCACACTGCCGAGCAGCGGCCCGTCCGCACCCGTGTCGGACTGCGAGCCGTTCTCCTCGTGGTCGAAGGCGGCGAGTACGGGGATGAAGCCCAGGTCCGAGCCGGCCGCGACCGCGGTCAGCGCGGCCACCCCTGCGTGCACGGACAGCAGGTTGTCCATGCGCGGCCCGGCCACCAGCTCCTGGTCGCGGCCCAGGTAGGCGGGCGGCTCGACGGAGTGGACCATCAGGTCCCAGCCGGTGACCTCGCCCGTGCCGAGCCCTTCCTCCGCCTCCAGGAACGCGATCAGATCGCCCTCGCGGACGTCATCGCCGAGCCCCCAGATGGGCTGCAGATGCCGCTGCTTGTCGAGCTTGAGCCCTTCCGCCGACACCGAGCGGTCCAGGTGGATGGCGAGCTGCGGCACCCGCAGCAGCGGCCGGCCCACGTTCACGAGCCGCGTCGAACCGTCCCGCAGGGTCAGCCGGCCGGCCAGGCCCAGATCACGGTCGAGCCAGGAGTTCAGCAGCGGTCCGCCGTAGATCTCCACCGCCACCTGCCGCCACCCGTGCGCTCCCGCGTCCGGCAGCGGCTTGACCCGCAGGTTGGGGGAGTCGGTGTGCGCGCCGACGATCCGGAACGGCGTGTGCGCCTCGGCTCCCTCGGGGACGTACCAGGCCACGATCGCGCCACCGCGCAGCACGTACTTGCCGCCGCTCGTCCCGTCCCAGGCGTCCGTCTCGGCGACCTGCCGGAAGCCGGCCTTCTCCAGCCGCTCGGCGGCGTTCGCCACGGCGTGGTACGGCGACGGGCTCGCCGCCAGGAAGGACATGAGGTCGTCGGTGTGGCCGCGGTCGAAGCGGGAGGGTTCGCTCATGGGGTTCACCTTAACGACGAAGGGATTCACCTGGACGACGGACGAGGGCCCGCTCCCGGCGAAGGAAGCGGGCCCTCAGGAGAGCTGTGCTGATGTGTCCTAGAACGCGGCCTCGTCCAGTTCCATCAGGTCCAGCTCGACGTTCTGGGCGAGCTTGCGCGCACCCGTGACACCCGGCAGGACGTTGGCCGCGAAGAACTTCGCCGCCGCGATCTTGCCCGTGTAGAACGCCTTGTCCTTGGCGGAGGCGGTCTCCAGCTTCTCGGCGGCCACGGCGGCGCCCTTGAGGAGCAGGTAGCCGACGACGACGTCACCGGAGGCCAGCAGCAGGCGGGTGGTGTTCAGGCCCACCTTGTAGATGTTCTTGACGTCCTGCTCGGTGGCCGCGAGGTCGGTCAGCATCAGACCGACGATGGCCTCCAGCTCGACGGCCGCCTTCGCGAGGTGCTCGCGGGCACCGGCCAGCTCCTCGCCGCCGGTGCCGAGCGCGAGGAACTTCTTGATGTCCTCGGCGAGACCGTTCAGGGCCGCGCCCTGGTTGCGGACGATCTTCCGGAAGAAGAAGTCCTGGCCCTGGATCGCGGTGGTGCCCTCGTACAGGGTGTCGATCTTGGCGTCCCGGATGTACTGCTCGATCGGGTACTCCTGCAGGAAGCCGGAGCCGCCGAAGGTCTGCAGCGACTGGGCGAGCTGCTCGTAGCCCTTCTCGGAGCCGTAGCCCTTCACGATGGGCAGGAGCAGGTCGTTGAGCGCGTGCTCGGCCTTGGCGTCCTCGCCCGCGGCCTCCTTGACCGCGATCGCGTCCTGGATCGAGGCGGTGTAGAGGACGAGCGCGCGCATGCCCTCCGCGTACGCCTTCTGCGTCATCAGCGAGCGGCGCACGTCCGGGTGGTGCGTGATGGTGACCTTGGGCGCGGCCTTGTCGCCGAAGGCGGCCAGGTCGGAGCCCTGGACGCGCTCCTTGGCGTACTCCAGCGCGTTGAGGTAACCGGTCGACAGCGTCGAGATCGCCTTCGTGCCGACCATCATGCGGGCGAACTCGATGATGCGGAACATCTGGCGGATGCCGTCGTGCTTGTCGCCGATCAGCCAGCCCTTGGCGGGGTGCTGGTCGCCGAACGTCATCTCGCAGGTGTTGGAGGCCTTCAGGCCCATCTTGTGCTCGACGTTCGTGGCGTAGACGCCGTTGCGCTCGCCCAGCTCGCCGGTCTCGAAGTCGAAGAGGTACTTCGGGACCAGGAAGAGGGACAGGCCCTTGGTGCCGGGACCGGCGCCCTCGGGACGGGCGAGCACGTAGTGAAGGATGTTCTCCTCCATGTCGTGCTCACCGGAGGTGATGAAGCGCTTCACGCCCTCGATGTGCCAGGAGCCGTCCTCCTGCTGGATCGCCTTGGTGCGACCGGCGCCGACGTCCGAACCGGCGTCCGGCTCGGTGAGCACCATGGTCGAGCCCCAGGTCTTCTCCACGGCGATCTGGGCGATCTTCTTCTGTACGTCGTTGCCCTCGTCGTAGAGGATGCCGGCGAACGCCGGGCCGGAGGAGTACATCCACACGGCCGGGTTGGCGCCGAGGATCAGCTCCGCGAAGCCCCAGATCAGGGAGGGCGGCGCGGTCGTCCCGCCGATCTCCTCCGGCAGGCCGAGCCGCCAGTACTCGGACTCCATGAAGGCCTTGTACGACTTCTTGAAGGACGCCGGGACGGGCGCGGTGTTGGTCTCGGGGTCGAAGACCGGGGGGTTGCGGTCGGCGTCGGCGAAGGACTCGGCCAGCTCGTTCTCCGACAGGCGCTTCATCTCGTCGAGGATGCTCTTCGCGGTCTCCGCGTCCATCTCCTCGAAGGGACCCGTGCCGTACAGCTTGTCGCGGCCGAGCACTTCGAAGAGGTTGAACTCGATGTCACGGAGGTTCGACTTGTAGTGCCCCATGGCGACGGCTCCCTGGAGAGACGGGCGAGGCACTGGATCCTCGCGCTAGTTCACGTACCGACAAGTAGCTTCGATACGATGATGCTACCCGCCGGTAATAAGCCGCAACCCCGATCCGGCCATCTGTGACGGTTCACACCGCAATGGTGAGAGTGGCGGTGTATCCGGAGCCCGTACTCCCCGCCACGACCGCCAGCTGCCGCTCGTACCCGTCCCGGAAGATGCCGTCGCCCTCCAGCGAGAGACTGCCGAGGTGGGTCACGCTCGCCTCGTAGCCCTCCGTGGCGTACACCGTGTCGCAGACGTCCTTGGGGAGGGCCAGCTGCGAGGTGCTGGTGATCGCCGTCGCGGCGGTGGCGTCCGCGAGACTGCCGTAGACCTCGAAGTGGATGTGCGGCCAGCGGCCGGTGTAACACCCCGGGAAGACGGTGGTGAAGGTGACCCGCCCCGACGCGTCCGTCTCCTGCACGCCCCGCAGATAGTTCTCGTCCCTCACGCCCTCCGTATAGAGGGAGTACGCGCCCTCCCGGTCGCAGTGCCACAGATACACGGCGGCGCCCTTCTTCGGCGTCCCGCAGCCCGAGTCCGCGTCGACGACGGTGAGCGTCACGGTCAGCGGGACACCCTGCGCCGTGCCGCCCGCCGAGTCGCCGAAGCTCCTCCTGATGTCGCCGCGCACGACACCGCTCTCCTTGAGGACGTTCACCCCGTTCGAACCGTCGGCGGGGTACGGACCGGCCGTCTCCTCGGGGATCGGCGCGCAGTCCGGGGTCGCGGCGGAGCCGGCGGCGTCCTCGTCCGCGGAACAGCCGACCAGCGGCACGAGGCCCGCTCCCGCCAGAAGCCGGATCATCCGGCGGCGGGCGAGGACGGGAAGGTCGTAGGACAGCCCCCGGTCGTGCTCATGGACCTCGTCCTGTGCGTCTCGGTGCATGGGAACGACGCTAGAAGCGGCGGCCTCCGGAACCCAGAGCCGACGGCTGTCGAGTCGCTGTCGGTTTCCCGCCCCCTGCGGGCCACCGCCACTCCACCCCGCTCGGTACGCTTGCGCCCATGTACGGCTACGACCAGAGCGCGGGTACGCAGCAGCAGTACGCCACGCCACAGCAGCAGATGCCGGGCGGGTACGGCCAGCAGCCGCCGCTGTACCCCGAGCCGTCCCCGCCGTCCCTCGCGGACGCGGTGCGCGCCTTCACCACCGGGCAGCTCGCCGCCGAGGACTTCCAGCAGGTCTTCGCCACGTCCAAGGTGTACTGCCCGCGCGGCGACAACCCCGGCTTCCTCGCCCTGCACAACACCCAGCAGCCGGTGATCCCGATGTTCACCTCGCTGAAGGAACTGCGCCGGTACGCGGGCAAGGAGTCCAAGTACTTCGTGATCACCGGCGCCGAGGTGATCGACCTCCTGCCGACCGGGTACGGCTTCGTCCTCGACATGGAGGGCGAGCACCGGATGGTGTTCGACGCGAAGGCGGTCGAGCAGATGGTCGAGTTCGCGATGCGAAGGATGTACGGCTAGCCGCTGCCCGGCGGAGGAAGAACCTCCACGTGATTGTCACAGGCATGCCATAGAGTGCCCTCTGGCAGCCGCGCCCCGCACGCCACCGCAGTTTCCCGCGGTCCGCGTCCGGGCGCCGCGCGGCGCTTCCAGCTCTCCCGGCACCGCCGGGTCTCTCTGTGGGGGTTCATCACTGTGCGCATGCGCAGCACCTCGACCGCGACGGCGCTCGCGGTCCTCTTCAGCTCGGCGGCGCTGAGCGTCGTCACGGCCGGGCCGGCCTCGGCCGCCACCGCCGTGGTCACCACGCCCGCCGGCATCGTCGCCGACGGCACCCGGGTCTTCCTCGGCGACAACGCCTCCGGCAAGGTCCTGGCCGCCAACCACTCGGGCACCGTGCTCGACTCGGCGACCGGCATCCCCGGCATCACCGACCTCGCCCTCTCCGCCGACGGCAGCACCCTGTACGCCGCCACCCCGGAACTGCACGAGATCGTCGCCCTCGACGCCGCCACCCTCGACGTCAAGACCCGCTACACCGTCGCCACCACCGACGGCCCGCGCCACGTCGCCTTCGCCGGCGGCAAGGTCTGGTTCAGCTACGGCGACCAGTGGTCCGGCGACCTGGGCTCCGTCGACCCGGCGGTGGACCCCGCGAGCGGCACCGACCCGGTCACCCTCGGCCAGTTCTCGGGCAAGGTCTGGGGCCAGGCCCTCCTCGACACCGACCCGAGCGCGCCCGGCCTGCTGGCCGTCGGCGAGACCGGTCTGTCCACCGACTCCATGGCCGTCCTCGACGTCTCCACCGGCACCCCGCAGCAGCTCGCCTGGCACAACGGCGACTACTCGCTCAACAACGGCATCGGCGACATCGACCTCGTCCCCGGCGCCCCGCAGGTGCTGTTCAACGGCAAGGACCGGGCCAAGTACGCCGACGGGAAGTTCACCCTCGCCGGCTCCTACCCCTCCGGCCAGCGCGCCGACATCGCCGCCAACGGTCTGGTCGCCCAGATCACCGGCGGCAAGGTGGCCGTCTACCAGCCGAACGCCGCCCAGCCGCTGCGCACCTACACCGCGTCCGGCACCGTGGACGTGACCTGGGCGCCGGACGCCTCCCGGATCTTCGCCCTGGTCGGCACGTCCGCCGGCTACACCCTCAAGGCGCTCACCGACCCCACGCTCAACGTCCCCACCCTCAAGGTCAACGCCCCGTCGACCGCGACCCGCGCCAAGACGCTCACCGTCACCGGCAAGATCTCGGCGTCGGTGCCGCTGCCGGCCGGCGTCCAGCTGTCGGTCACCCGCACCGACCTGGAGAGCCCGAACGGCAAGGCGCTGGCACCGGTGACGGTCAAGGCGGACGGCACCTACTCCTTCACCAACACCCCGCCGGCCGGCGGCAAGGTGAAGTACACGGTGAAGTACGCGGGCGACACCGCCCACACGGCCGTGAGCGCCTCGGACACCGTCGACGTCTCCCGTGCCGCGACCTCGCTGAGCCTGAACAACAACGGCAAGCTGTACTCGTACGGCGCCGACGTGAAGTTCACCGCGCACCTGGGCAAGACGTACAAGAACCGCTCGGTCTCGATCTACGCCGACCCCTTCGGCAGCGACAAGGGCAAGAAGCTGATCAAGACCGGCACGGTCAACTCCGACGGCAACATCAGCGCCTGGGTGGACATGACCCGGGACACGGCCGTCACCGCGGTCTTCGCGGGCGACTCCCGCTACAAGCCGAAGACCGTCAAGTCCACGGCCTACGCCAAGGTCAAGATCTCCACCGCCGTCTCCAAGCACTACAAGACGGCGAAGATCGGCTCGACGACGTACTACTGGTTCCACAAGAGCACGGACCCGCTGCTCACGACGACGATGTCGTACTACCCGGGCCGTCAGCAGCGCTTCGACCTCCAGGTCTACTACCAGGGCAGCTGGTACTCGACGGACTCGGAGTACTTCCCGCTCGGTTCGAACGGCAAGTCGGCCGTGTCCCTCGGGGCGCCCGGTGAGTCGGGCATCCGGGCGCGGATGCGGTCGGTGTACGTCAACGGCTCGTCCGGCGACAGCGTGAACTCGACGACGTACGGGTCGTGGAAGTACCTGTACTTCAGCAACTGACGCGGGTCAGGCCCGCGTGGTGGAGCCCGGAGGGAATGTCCTCCGGGCTTCTGCCGTTAGGAGTGGCAGAAAGTTCAATGCTCAACTAAACTGGTCGCACCAAGGAGGTACCGACATGCCTGCAGTGACCGTCGAGAACCCACTGACGCTTCCCCGCGTCGCCGCCCCCGCGGACGCCGTGGCCCGTCCCGTGCTCGCCGTCACGACCGCGCCGAGCGGGTTCGAGGGTGAGGGCTTCCCGGTGCGCCGTGCGTTCGCCGGGATCAATTACCGCCATCTGGATCCGTTCATCATGATGGATCAGATGGGAGAGGTGGACTACGGTCCCAACGAGCCGCGAGGCACCCCCTGGCACCCGCACCGGGGCTTCGAGACCGTGACCTACATCATCGACGGCACCTTCATCCATCAGGACTCCAACGGTGGTGGCGGCACCATCACCAACGGCGACACCCAGTGGATGACGGCGGGCTCGGGCCTGCTGCACATCGAGACTCCACCCGAGTCGCTCGTGATGTCCGGAGGCCTGTTCCACGGTCTTCAGCTGTGGGTCAACCTTCCCGCCAAGGACAAGATGAAGGACCCGCGCTACCAGGACATCCGCGGTGGCCAGGTCCAGCTTCTGACCTCGCCGGACGGCGGTTCGCTGCTGCGGGTGATCGCGGGTGAGCTCGACGGCCACGAAGGGCCGGGCATCACGCACACCCCGATCACGATGATCCACGCGACGCTGGCGCCGGGGGCCGAGATCACGCTGCCGTGGCGTGAGGACTTCAACGCGCTGGCGTACGTCCTGGCGGGCCGCGGCTCGGTCGGTGCGGACCGGCGCCCGGTCCATCTCGGCCAGACGGCGGTCTTCGGCAAGGGCTCCTCGCTGACCGTCCGCGCGGACGAGAAGCAGGACTCCCACACCCCGGACCTCGAGGTTGTCCTCCTCGGCGGACAGCCGATCCGTGAGCCGATGGCCCACTACGGTCCGTTCGTCATGAACACCCGTGAGGAACTCCAGCAGGCGTTCGAGGACTTCCAGAAGGGACGGCTGGGGACGGTCCCGGCCGTGCACGGGATGTCCGAGGGCGGACTGTAGCCAGTCGGTCCCACATCGTCGGCCGGTCGATTGCCGGCCGACGATGCCGTACTGCGGGACACTGCTCAGGCGGACTTGGGCAACTTCTCGCTGTTCGCCAAGGCGTCGACAATCACGCCGCCTGCCCAGGTGATGCTGAGACGGCTCGCGGTGGGAACCCCTCGTCCGGCGTTCCGATACGCCTTGCGGACCTCGACGCGGTCGAGGAAGAGGCGGAAGAAGGCGCGTTTGTCGTCCCGGGTGGCCCGATGCCACCAGGAGCCCGGGCCGAGGGGATCCGGGCCGTCCTGCGGTAGCCAGGTGGAGCAAGGCAATTCAGACTGCTTGCCGTCACCGAGTCCGGCGATACGCGCGTCCAGTGCCGCCATGTGCTGGGGGAGATCGCGGGCGCGTTGCTCGTCCCCGTGGTGCTGCTGGAGGGAGTGGCGCAGGTTCGCGCGTTCGGCCAGGAGGCGATCCCGTTCCCGGGTGATGTGCGGGGGTTCGTGTTGCTCCTGTGCTTGTGCGTACCTTGCTGACGCGTGCGCGAGTACGGTCGTCGTCGGCTCGTCGTCCTTGGGTGTGGCGATCATGGCGAGGATCCGACGGGCCAGGTACTCCTCGATGCCTTTCGAGCCGATGGACACCGTGCCCAGGTGCTGGCCCGGTTTCATGACCCGGCGGCGGCAGCGGTAGTGCTTCTTCGAGCCGCTTCCGCCGTGCGTCATGTACGAACCGCACTCACAGGCCAGGATTTTCATCGTGGACAGAATTCCTTTGGGTTCGCTCTGCCAGTCCCCACCACTGGGATGACGGCCTTTCACCCATTGCTGCACGCGGTACCAACGCTCGGGGCTGATGATCGGCTCGTACGTCGTCACGGGGTCGCCGTTGTCGTCCCGGACAATCCGGTACTCGGCGATTTTCCTGCTTGACGTGCCGTCACGGCGGACGCCGTACACGCCTTCACAGGCGAATCCGGCGATGCGGGGGTCAATCAGGATGCGTTTCACGGTGGCCATGTCCCAGGAGGCCTCCGCCTGCTGCTGTGCCGCCCTCTTGCCGCGTGTGAAATGTCCTTCCGCTTCGAGACAGCGGGCGAGTTTCCAGCAGGAGCCGGAGGCGTCGTCCGTGGCGACCCACTCCTCGATGATGTCCACGATGCGTCGGACGATCGGGGCTTCGTGCTCTTCGTCAGGTGTGAGGATCTTGACGCTGACCGGTTTGCCGTCGGCCGACCTCCGTGTCTCGTGGACGAGGGTGAATCCGAAGGGGACCTTTCCCGTGTAGCCGCCCAGGCTCGCTTCCAGGGCCTTGGCGGCTTTGACGGCGAGGCTCTTGTTCAGGCTCTCCTCATGATTGGCCTGAAGCTTGAACAGCAACTCCGTGAGGGCGTGCGGGTTGTCGGCGTGGAACTCGCGGTGCTCGCCCACGCTGATGATGCGTACACGGTTGGTGAGGAGCGGCAGGAGTTCGGCATAGGTCTCCGTGGCGTGCTTCCGGCTGAGGCGGGACATGTAATGCACCATGATCACGTTGATGCGGCCGGCTCGTGCGTCGCGCAGCAGGCGTTCGTACGCTGGGCGTTCCACGTTCTTGTAGGCGCTGATCCCCAGGTCCTCGTACACCTCGATGTGGGCCGGAGGGACGTCCCATTGAGTCAGGGCCTTCATGCACTCGCCGAGCTGAGCCGCGGTGCTGGCCTCGCTGCCGCTGGTGCGCCGCTCGGATTGGCGTAGGTACACCCCTACGTGGATTGCCATGCCGGTTACGGCTGCGGGGCGTGCGGTGGCGGGCAGGGCGGAGTTAGAGTCGCTTCCATCCATGAGATCGGTCCGTTCGATCCTGTGGTGAGACCCCGGCGGGTGCTGCGAACACCTGGCCGGGGTTGTTTGTTACCAGGAACGCTAAGCGATCATTACGGAGTGTCGCAGCCGATTGCGAAAAGTGATCGTCCCGCGCCTCGTTCGGCTGCGACTGCGCGACACCGGAACTGGCGTATGGCCAGATGGGAGCATGCAGGAACCGTCGACAGCGTTGCTTCCGGCCCCGGTTCGCCGTATCGCCGCCTGGTGTGCCGTCACCCTGCTCGTCGCCGGGGTCGGGTACGTCGGGATCCGGCTGTGCGGGGAGTTCCGTACCGCTGTCGTGCCGGTGCTGCTCGCGTTGCTCGGGACCGCGTTGCTCGGGCCGTTGCACCGGTGGCTCATCAAGGTCGGGGTCGGGCGGTCGCTCGCCGCCGGGCTCACCTGTGTGGCCGTGGTGGGGGTGGTCGGTGGGGCCGTCTATATCGTCGTCGCCGCGCTCATCGACACCGGGGACCAGATCGTCGCCTCGCTCAAGGACGCGGCTCAGGGGATCGCCGATCATTTCGGGGCCGCCGGGACCTCGCTCGATGACCTGGCCTCCAACGCCAAGGAACTGCTGGGCCGGTTCGGGGGGACCGCCGCTTCCGGGGTCATCAGCGGGGTGAGTGTGGTCGGGGAGGTCATCGCCATGGCCGTTCTCGCGCTCTTTCTTGTCTTCTTCTTCCTGCGGGACTCGCATCGGGCCGTCGGTGCGTTGCGGGCAGTGGTCCCCGCCGCCTCCGGTGATCTCGTCGAGGCCCTGGCGCGGCGGGCCTTCGGGGCCGTGGAGGGGTTCATGCGGGGGACCACGATCATCGCCCTCATCGACGCCGTCTGTATTGGGGTCGGGTTGTTGGTCCTTGATGTCCCGGGGGCCGTGGGGCTCGCGGCGCTCGTGTTCGTCGGGGCCTACATCCCGTACCTCGGGGCGTTCATCTCGGGGGCCGTGGCCGTGCTCGTCGCGCTGGCCGACCGGGGGGTCGTCATCGCTCTGTGGGCGCTCGGGATCGTGCTCGCCGTGCAGGTGCTGGAGGGGCATGTGCTGCAGCCGGCCATCCAGAGCCGCACCGTGCAGATGCATCCGGCCGTGGTGCTGGTCGCCATCACGGCCGGGGCGTCCACCTCCGGGGTGCTCGGGATGCTGCTCGCCGTACCCCTCACCGCCGCCGCGTTCGCGGTCGGACACGAGCTGCGGGAGCGTTACGCGCGGGACGCCTCGGCCGTGGACTCGTAGAGCTCGAACCAGATGCTCTTGCCCTCGCCGCGCGGGTCGACTCCCCAGGCGTCGGCGAGGAGTTCGATGAGCATCAGGCCGCGGCCGGAGGAGGCGAGTTCGCCGGGGCGGCGTTTGTGGGGGAGGTCGTCGCTGGTGTCGGTGACCTCGATGCGCATCCGGCGGGTGCCGGGGCCGTCGCCGTGGATCTCGGCGAGGAGCAGCGCGTCGGCGTCCGTGTGGACGAGGACGTTCGTCAGCGTTTCCGACAGGAGCAGGACCGCGGAGTCGATCTGGTCCTGGGAGGGCCAGTCGTGGAGGAGTTCCCTGAGCTGTGCGCGGGCCACCGCGACGCGTTCCGGTTCCGCCTGGGCCACCGTGAGCATCGTGCGGCGGACCTGGGGCCGGGTGACGGTCTCGCCGCAGCCGCAGCCGTCTCCCTCGCGGTGCAGCAGCAGGACCGCTATGTCGTCCTCGCGGCGGTCGGTGAGGGGGCCCGGGGTGTGGTGGGAGGAGGGGCCGTGGACCGCCTGGACCAGGGCGTCGGCGAGTTCCTCGAGGTCGTCGCCCTTGTGTTCCTCCAGGATGGTGCGGACCCGCTGCCAGCCGGTGTCGAGGTCGTGGCCGCCGGTCTCCAGGAGGCCGTCGGTGCAGACCATCATCGTCTCGCCGGGTTCGAGGGTGAGGCGGGTGGTGGGGTAGTCGGCGTCCGGGTCGATGCCGAGGGGGAGGCCGCCGTCGGTGCGGCGGGCCAGGACCGTGCCGTCGGCCATCCGGATCGCCGGGTCGGGGTGGCCGGCGCGGGCGATGTCCAGGGCGCCGGTGCCGGGGTCGACCTCGGCGTAGAGGCAGGTCGCGAAGCGCAGGTCGCCGGGGTCCTGGTCGTCGTCGTAGGCCATGCCGTGCAGGAAGCGGGAGGCGCGGGAGAGGACGGCGTCGGGGCGGTGGCCCTCGGAGGCGTAGGCGCGCAGGGCGATGCGGAGCTGGCCCATGAGGCCGGCGGCCCGGACGTCGTGGCCCTGGACGTCGCCGATGACGAGGGCGAGGCGGCCGTTGGGCAGCGGGATCATGTCGTACCAGTCGCCGCCGACCTGGAGGCCGCCGCCGGTGGGGACGTAGCGGGCGGCGACGCTCATGCCGGGTATCTCGGGGCCCAGTTTGGGGAGCATGGAGCGCTGGAGGCCGTCCGTCAGCTCGCGGGCGGATTCCGCGGCCTCGGCGCGGGAGAGGGCCTGGGCGAGCATGCGGGCGACGGTGGTGAGGACCGAGCGCTCGTCGGGGGTGAAGGCCACCGGGTAGGTGAAGGCCGCCATCCAGGCGCCCATGGTGCGGCCGGCGACGGTCAGGGGCAGGAAGGCCCAGGACTGGCGGCCGAAGTGGGCGGCCAGCGGCCAGGTGACCGGGTAGCGGTCACGGTAGTGGTCGGGGCTCGACAGGTACACCGCGCGGCCGGTGCGCACGACCTCCGCCGCCGGGTAGTCCGTCTCCAGGGACATGTGGGAGAACGGGCCCTCGTCGCCGGGCTGCTGGCCGTGGTGGCCGATGATCTTCAGGCGGTCGCCCTCGACGCCGAACACCGCCAGGCCGTCGGGGGAGAAGCCCGGCATGGACAGGCCCGCGGCCACCCGCAGGACCTCTTCCGTCGAGCGGGCCTCGGCCAGGGCGCGGCCCGCGTCCAGCAGGAAGGCCTCGCGGGAGCGGCGCCAGTCGCCGGTGACGGCGGTGCTGCTGCGGGCGGCGGCGGTGGTCGGCGAGGGCTCGGTGACCTCCTGCATCGCGCCGATCAGGACGAAGGCGCGGCGTTCGGCGTCGTACGACGGCTTCGAGCGGCTGCGGACGACGCGGATCACCCGGTTCTGCTCGTCCATGATCCGGATGCGGACCTCGGCGAGGGTGCCCTCGGCGACGGCGAGCTGGATCACGCCCGTGATCTCGTTCCAGTCCACGGGGTGCATGCGGGCGCGTGCCTGGACCTCGGTGAGGGTGGTGGCCTCGGCCCGCAGGCCGAGCAGCCGCGCGGCCTCGGCATCCACGGTGACCAGGCCTGTCGCGGTGTCCCAGTGCCACAGGCCGGTGGCGAGGGCGGAGAGTACCTCCCCCACGGCGGGCAGGGGCTCACCAGTGCGCATTGCCCCACTGTAAGAACAGGCGATCGCACCGTGCCACTGATGGCCCATGCACGCAGGCGACGGAAATGGTGGAGAGCCGATCTTGGGGCGGCCGGTACCCTTGGGAGGTCCGGGCACCATGGCCCGTTCACGTCGGGGAGTGACCCTCGGCACACAGCCCACACTGTAAGGACGATGAACGACGATGCATCGGTACAGGTCCCACACCTGCGGCGAGCTCCGCTCCTCTGACGTCGGCACCGACGTCCGGCTGAGTGGCTGGCTGCACAATCGGCGCGACCTGGGCGGCATCCTCTTCATCGATCTGCGCGATCACTACGGCATCACGCAGCTCGTCGCCCGGCCGGGCACGGAGGCCTACGAGGCGCTGGACAAGGTCTCCAAGGAGTCCACGGTCCGTATCGACGGCCGCGTTGTCTCCCGTGGAACCGAGAACGTGAACGCGGACCTGCCGACCGGTGAGATCGAGGTCGAGGTGAGCGAGGTCGAGCTGCTCGGCGCCGCCGCCCCGCTGCCGTTCACGATCAACACCGAGGACGGGGTCAACGAGGAGCGGCGCCTGGAGTACCGCTTCCTCGACCTGCGCCGCGAGCGCATGCACAAGAACATCATGCTGCGGTCGTCGGTCATCGCCTCGATCCGCTCCAAGATGGTGGCCCTCGGCTTCAACGAGATGGCGACGCCGATCCTGTCCGCCACCTCCCCCGAGGGCGCACGTGACTTCGTGGTGCCCTCCCGTCTGAACCCGGGCAAGTTCTACGCCCTCCCCCAGGCGCCGCAGCAGTTCAAGCAGCTGCTGATGATCTCCGGCTTCGACCGCTACTTCCAGATCGCGCCCTGCTTCCGTGACGAGGACGCCCGCGCGGACCGCTCGCCGGGCGAGTTCTACCAGCTCGACGTCGAGATGAGCTTCGTCGAGCAGGAGGACGTCTTCCAGCCGATCGAGAGGCTCATGACCGAGCTGTTCGAGGAGTTCGGCAACGGACGGCATGTGACCTCGCCGTTCCCGCGGATCCCGTTCCGTGAGGCGATGCTGAAGTACGGCTCCGACAAGCCGGACCTGCGGGCCCGGCTGGAGCTCGTCGACATCACCGACGTCTTCGAGGGCTCGGAGTTCAAGGCCTTCGCCGGCAAGCACGTGCGCGCGCTGCCGGTGCCGGACGTCTCCGCGCAGCCGCGGAAGTTCTTCGACCAGCTCGGCGACTTCGCCGTCACGCTGGGCGCGAAGGGCCTGGCGTGGGTGCGGGTGGCCGAGGACGGTTCGCTGACCGGCCCGATCGCCAAGTTCCTCACCGAGGAGAACGTCGCCGAGCTCACCAAGCGGCTGTCGCTGGCCGCCGGTCACGCCGTGTTCTTCGGCGCGGGCGAGTTCGACGAGGTCTCGAAGATCATGGGCGCGGTGCGGGTCGAGGCCGCCAAGCGTGCCGGGCACTTCGAGGAGAACGTCTTCCGGTTCTGCTGGATCGTCGACTTCCCGATGTACGAGAAGGACGAGGACACCGGCGCGATCGACTTCTCGCACAACCCGTTCTCGATGCCGCAGGGCGGTCTCGAGGCCCTTCAGACCCAGGACCCGCTGGACATCCTGGGCTGGCAGTACGACATCGTCTGCAACGGCGTCGAGCTGTCCTCCGGCGCGATCCGCAACCACGAGCCCGAGATCATGCTGAAGGCCTTCGAGATCGCCGGCTACGACCGCGAGACCGTCGAGGAGAAGTTCGCCGGCATGCTCCGCGCGTTCCGCTTCGGCGCCCCGCCGCACGGCGGCATCGCCCCCGGCGTCGACCGCATCGTGATGCTCCTCGCGGACGAGCCGAACATCCGCGAGACCATCGCCTTCCCGCTCAACGGCAACGCCCAGGACCTGATGATGGGCGCGCCGACGGAGCTGGAGGAGGCGCGGCTGAAGGAGCTGCACCTGACGGTGCGCAAGCCGCAGCCGAAGTAAGGCAGTTGGGGGAAAGGGCTCGAAACCGGCGTCGGTTTCGAGCCCTTTCGCTTTCCTGTGAGAAGGGCACAGCTCTTACCGGTGGCCTTCCCAGGCTTCTTACCTAACTTCCCTGCCCATGACGGGAAACCACACAGAACACCAGCAGGACAACGGGCCGCGGCACAAGCGGGATCTGACACGGCGCAAGGTCGTCGTGGCGGGGGCGGGAGCCGCCGTCGCCGTGGGAGCGGGCACGGCTCTCGCCTCGGGCGCGTTCGCCGACGAGACGAGCACCGCCGGTACGTCCACCACGTCCGAGGCGTGCTACAAGCTGACCTCGGAGACCACCGAGGGGCCCTACTACATCGATGCCGACAAGATCCGCCGGGACATCACCGAGGACAAGGAGGGCATCCCGCTCGTCCTGAACCTCAAGGTGATCGACGCCGAGACCTGCAAGCCGATCGCGAACGCCGCCGTGGACATCTGGCACTGCGACGCGCTGGGCATCTACTCCGGGTACGAGAGCCTGTCGACCGGCGGTGGCGGCACGGCCCCGACCGACGCCCCCTCGGGCACGCCGAGTGGCACGCCGACCGGTGAACCGCCGTCCGGAGCGCCCTCCGGCGGCACCGGTGGCGGCGGTGGCGGCGGCCACGAGGAGCCCACCGACGACGAGCGCTACCTGCGCGGCACGTGGAGGACGGACAAGCAGGGCCGGGTCGCCTTCAAGACGATCTTCCCGGGCTGGTACCGGGGCCGTACCGTCCACATCCACACCAAGGTGCACGTGGACGGCAAGTGGACCGACGCCGGCTACGAGGGCGGGCACACCTGCCACACCGGCCAGTTCTTCTTCGCCGAGGAGGCCGTGCTCG
The DNA here is from genome assembly GCF_042668605.1 of Streptomyces sp. NPDC057280. Taxonomy (NCBI): domain Bacteria; kingdom Bacillati; phylum Actinomycetota; class Actinomycetes; order Kitasatosporales; family Streptomycetaceae; genus Streptomyces; species Streptomyces sp. NPDC057280. The sequence continues at coordinate 150,753 of NZ_JBHUYR010000007.1, read as the reverse complement.
CCTCCGCCGAGGTCGAGCCGTACTCCACCAGCACCACGGAGCGCACCACGCTCACCGAGGACACCATCTACGACCAGAGCGGCACCACGGGCGGTCTCCTCAAGCTGAAGTACGACAAGAAGAACATCGCCAAGGGGGTCGTCGGTTCGATCACCATGGGCGTCGACCCGGACTCCACGAACGACGGCACCTCGCTGTAGTCACGGACCTGCGCGAAGGCGCCCGGGACGGTCAAGTCCCGGGCGCCTGACGGTTGTTACAGGCCCAGCGACAGGTACGTCGCGTCCAGTTCCGCCACGTCCAGGCCGGCCGCCTGGCGGACCAGGCGGATCGCGCGGTAGATCTGGTTGATGTGGGCGATGTCGTGGCCGACCACCTTCTTGATCATGACCTCCATGGTCTCGCCGCCCTGCTCGCCGTGGTGTCCGGTGCGCTGCCAGGCCTCCGGCGGCAGGGCCGCGAGCAGGGCCACGTTGGAGGCGCGCAGACCGGTCCAGGCGTCGAGCATCTGGCGGAACGGGAGGCGGGGCAGCGGGGCCCACTTCTCCTCGTCGTAGCCGGGGTAGACCGGGGCGTCCTCGGTGGCGACCAGGCGCCAGCGGAAGCCGTAGACGATGTCGACGTCGAAGAGGTGCCCGACCGTGAACGCGGCCGGCCACTCCCCCTCCTCCGGGACCGTCTCGGCGAGCTCGGTCGGCAGGTCCGCGAAGAGCCGCGCGGCCCACACCGGCGTCTTGGCGAGGACGTCGAACGGGTCGCGCTCGGCGGCTACTTCGAGGAGCGCCGTGACGTACGCGGCCGGGTCCTCGGTCGCGGAGGGGATGTCGATACGGGGAACTTCGGTGCTGGTGACGGTCATCGGGGTCTCTCGGGTGTGAAGGGGTGGGTACGGGAGGGTCAGTTGGTGGTGGCGGGCACCGGCTCGGGCGTCTTTGCCACCGGAGTCTCCGTCTGCCGTGTGCCGGGCTTGGCGCCCAGGACCAGGACCGCGCCGAGGACGGCGACGGCGGCGCAGACGGTCCAGTGCAGCGGGGCGTTGATGCCGTAGAGGAGGCCGCCGACGGCCGGGCCGAGGGTGCCGCCGAGGGTGTGGGCGAGGCCCTCGGCGCCCTGGTAGCGGCCGCGCAGGTGGGCCGGGGAGAACTCGGCCGGGTAGGCGTTGGCGATCGGGGTGTAGATGGTCTCGGCGACCGTCCACAGGACGACCGTCAGGGCCAGCAGCCACACCGCGTTCATGGCGCCCGTCAGCCCCATGCCGGCGCCGAGCAGCAGCAGGCCGAGGGCGATGACGCGGCGCGGGTCGCGGCGCTCGGTGTGCCGGGTCAGGGGCAGCTCGATGACCACGCACAGCAGGGCGTTGAGGCCGAGAAGCAGGCCGTAGACGGTGTTGGAGAAGCCGGCGTCGGTGACGTGCAGGGGGAGGGTCGCGGTGGTCTGGCCGTAGACGAAGGTCGCGGCGACCATCGACAGCAGGAACAGGACGTAGGGGCGGTCGGTGAAGACCTCGCGGTAGCCGCCCTTGCCCGCCGCCTCGGAGGCGGTGACCGGGGCCTGCACCGGGCGGCCGGCCGGCAGGAGCAGCAGGGCCAGGGTGCCGAAGGCGAGGGAGAACAGGGCGTCGCCCGCGAAGACGTACGTGTAGGAGTGGCCGCTGAGCAGGCCGCCGACCAGCGGGCCGACCGCCATGCCGACGTTGACGGCGAGGCGGAGCACGGCGAACGCCATGACCCGCTGCTCCCCGTCGACGACGTCGACGAGCAGCGCGCCGGCCGCCGGGCGGTACAGCTGGGCGAAGATGCCGACCAGGCAGACCAGGGCGGTCGTGGTGATCAGGCCGTCGGTGAAGGGGACGGTGGCGGTGGCCGCCGCCGAGCCGAACATGGACACCGCGATGGCGCTGCGGCGGCCGAACCTGTCGGCGACCGTGCCGCCGATCATGTTGCCGACGAAGGTGCCGAGGCCGACCGCGGCGACCGCGAGGCCCGCCTGGGCGGCGGAGTAGCCGCGGGAGACGAGGAAGAGCACGAGGAAGACGTTGAGGAAGTTCCCGAACTTGATCAGGAACATCCCCGCGAAGATCACCCAGGCGCTGCGCGGCAGTTGGCGCAGGCGCTGGTGCAGGGGGGCGGTGTCCGCCATGGGTGGGGCTCCTTCAGGAGGGGAGGTCGGAAGGGGCGTCGGCCGCCGGTACCCGCCGCGCCGCCACCAGCACGCAGACCACCAGGGCGTAGGCGGCGGCGGTGGTGACGGCGAGGAAGGTGGCCGCGCCGTCGAGGAAGGCACCGGTGCCTTCGGTGGTCTCGCCCATCGGCACGAAATAGGCCTCCAGGGTGATCTTCAGCCCCGCTCCGACGAAGGTGAGCAGGAAGGCGGCGGTGGTCATCACCAGGAGGAACTGACGAGTGCGGGGCTCATACATGACAGGGGAGTTCCTTGGGCGGGGCGGGGGCGCCGGTTCTTTTGGGGGACGGGGGGACGGGGGACGAGGGGACGGGGGGGAGACGGGAGGGGCTGCGGGGTGTCAGCCCGCTGCCGGGGCCAGCTCCTTTTCCTCCAGCGGGGCTTCGGGCACCGCCGGGGTCTCCGCCGGGGGCACCCGGCTGGCCAGGACCAGGACACAGGCCGCCGCCGCGAGGGCCGCGCAGCCGAGGGTCACCGGGGTGTAGCTGTGCGTCGCGTCGGCCATCAGGGCGCCGGCTTCGCTGGTGAGGGCGGTGCCGAGGGCGTGGACCGTCCACACCAGGCCCATGCCGAAGCCGCGCACCTCGACGGGGAGGACCCGGGCCGCCCACATGGTGGTGGCGATGACGGTGGCCAGGTAGCTGATGCCGAAGACGATGCCGAAGGCGATCGCGACCGTGCCGGTCGGCGTGAGGGCGACCAGCAGCATCGCCACGCCGCGCACCGCGTACGCGCTCAGCAGCACGGCCTTGATGCGGCCCCGGTCGCACAGCCAGCCCGCGAGCAGGCCGCCGGCGATCTCGAAGACGCCGAGCAGGGCGACGGCGGTGGAGGAGACGGTGTGGCCCAGCCCGTGGTCGTGCATCAGCGGGATGAAGTGCACGTCGATGAAGGCCATCGTGGCGCCGCAGGCGAACATGGCGAGCGCGAGCCGCCGCAGGTCGGCGTTGCGGGTGGTGAGCCGGAACCGCTCGGCGAAGGAGAGCCGGACGGCGGGCTCCTCGGAGCCGGCCTCTTCCGCCGACGCCGTGGACGACGTCACCCTGCCCGACGCCCGCGCCACCAGCAGCGCGACCGGCGCCAGCACGAACAGGAACACCAGGCCGACCACGAGCAGCACGTTCTCCCAGCTCGCCCAGGTGCCGAGCCAGGACCACAGCGGGACCAGGACGACGAAGCCGACGGCCGCGCCGTTGGTGAGCAGCGCGTACATCAGGCCCTTGCGGCCGTCGCGGAAGAGCTCGTCGACGAGGACGCCGAGGGGGACGTACGACAGCATCGTGGACGCGAGCGCGGCGACGACGGCGTACACCGCGACGAAGAGCCACAGCCGGCCGGCGAGCGCGCAGCCGACGAGGGCCGCGCCGGACAGGGCGGTGCCGACGGCGAGGGTGGCGGCACCGCCGATCCGGTCGGCGATCGCGCCGACCAGCGGGGAGGCGACGGCGACGGTGACGGCGAAGAGCGTGGTCGCCCAGGCGAGGGCGCCGCGCGAGCCGCCGAAGGTGTCGGCCATCGGCACGAAGTAGACCTGGACGGTGTTCTTCAGCGCCGAACCGGCGAGGGTCAGCAGGAAGGCCGCGGCGCTCAGCACCAGCAGCAGAGCCCGGACGTTGGGCTTAGACATGGGTCACCTCGGGAGCGGGGGACGAGGACACGGGGCGGCCCTCGGGGTCGAAGGGCTGCCTGAAGTCGAAGGCGTGCGCGCTGGGACCGTGCGCGTCCAGGTGCTCGAGGCGCCGGCAGGCCTCGGTCCAGGTGGGGATCTCGGTGTCGCCCACCCACCAGGCCGCGTACAGCTTGTGGGGGATCTGGGCGAACCAGCGGCGGCGGTCGCGCAGCGCCTGCCGGTGCAGACCGCCGTACGCGTACGCCTTCACCGAGGCGAGGTCGGTCCACAGCGAGAGGGTGGAGGCGCGGGTGTCGGTGTCGTCGGTGCGGCCGCCGGTGTAGAAGGCGGGCGCGTCGAAGAACCCCCACGCGCCGTAGTCCCGGCCGAAATTCGTCCACTTGGTGGCGACGACGTCGATCGCGGTGGCGCGGGCGATGAAGCCGGGGCTGGTTTCCGAGGCGCCGAAAACCAGGGGTTCGAGTGCGTTGAAGTCGTCGTTCGACAGGTGCGGATACGGCTGCTTGAGCACGGCGAACGTAGTCATCGCGATCCTTGGCATGACCTCGATGTTCCCGGTGCGGCCGCCGTGCAGGAAGGGGAAGAGGCGGGCACCAAAGTGCGTGGCACAAACGTGCCAGGGCGATTTTCCGAAGGCCCGCTGCGTCTTTTGTGCCGGGCATTCTTGTGCCAGCCGGAAAGTATTTTCCCGCCGGAATTCATGGCCCAGAGTTTTCGCCATGACCCAGCAATCAGCGACCTCGCGATCAACCGGTGACCACACGCTGCTCGTGGTGGGCGGCCGGATCCAGACCCTGCGCAAGGCGGCCGCCCTCGGCATCCGTTTCGTGCTGATCCAGCACCAGGACCACTTCGTGCCGGAGGCGGCGAAGCTCGCCGAGGCCGTGATCATCTCGGACTACACGGACTGGGAGACCACCCGCCCGCTGATCGAGGCCGCGCACACCGCGTACGGCTTCACCCGGGTCGTGTCGATCACCGAGCCCGGTCTGGTGCCGGCCGCGCGGATCAGCGACCACCTGGGACTCGGCGGGACCACCGAGCGCACGGCCGAACTCCTGCGGGACAAGCGGGCGATGCGTGATCTGCTGGCCGCCTCGGACGAGACCCGGGACCTGTCGGTCGCCGCCGCCGAGGTGACGGACGCCGACGACCTGGTGGCCTTCGGCGCCGCGCACGGCTACCCGTTCGTGCTCAAGCCCGCCGACGCCACCGCGAGCCTCGGTGTCGAGCGCATCGACGGCCCCGAGCAGGCCGCCGCGGCCTGGGAGAACGTGGAGGCGCTGCGGGCGCGCACCGACCTTCAGTGGGGGAACTTCTTCCACATCGAGCGCTTCCTCGTGGAGCAGTACATCTCCGGGCCGGAGTTCAGCGTGGAGTCGTTCTCCTTCGCGGGCCGGCACGTGGTCCTCGCGGTCACGGAGAAGCTGACCGGCGGCGAGAACGGGTTCATCGAGTTCGGGCACGCGCTGCCGGCCCGGCTCACCGCCGCGCAGGAGCGGAGCATCGAGGACACGGTCGCCCGCTTCCTGGACGCCCTCGGACTCACGGACGGCGCCGCCCACACCGAGCTGAGGCTCACTCCCACCGGCCCGAAGATCATCGAGAGCCACAACCGCATGGGCGGCGACCGCATCTTCGACCTGCTGAACGCCGCCTACGGCATCGATGTCGAAGAGTGGATCGTGGCCTGGCAGTTCGGGCTGATCCCGGCCCTGGACGCGCGCCCGGTGCCGGAGCGCTCCGCCGCCACCCGCTTCCTGTCCGCCCGCCCCGGCACGGTCGTCGAGGTGCAGGGCGTCGAGGAGGCCAAGCAGCTGGCCGACGTCATCGACGTCGAGACCACCGTCAAGCCGGGCGACGTCCTCGGCGAACTGCGCGGCAACTGGGACCGCGCGGGCCAGGTGCTGACCACCGGTCCGGACACCACGGCGGCGATCGAGACCGCCGAGGCCCTGCTGGAGCAGATCACCGTCGTCACCGTCGAGCTGGAGCAGAAGGTCGCGGCATGAGCAACAAGCCTCTGAGCAACAAGATCCTGCTGATCATGCGGAACACCTACGCGTGGCACCGCGAGCACATCGAGACGCTGGAGCGGATGGGCCTGGAGATCCACCTGGCGACCGGTGTGAAGCAGGCCGCCGCGGACGGCCGGTTCGCCTCCGTGATCCCGGTCCCGGAGGAGCTGGAGGGCGAGTCGATGGCCGCCTTCTGCGCCGACGCGGCCCGCAAGCAGGGCATCGCCACCGCGATCACCTTCTACGACAGCGACATCGCCGTCACCTCCCGCACCAACCAGCTCCTCGGCCACACCTGGCCGCGCCCGCAGGCCGACGCGATCTCCAGGGACAAGAAGCTCCAGCGCACATTCCTCACCGAACACGCCCTTCCCGCACCGCAGTTCGCCGGGGTGACCGGCGTCGAGGCGGGTCTGAAGGCGGCCGAGGACTTCTCGTACCCCTTCATCGTCAAGCCCAGCGCGCTCGCCGCGAGCATCGGCGTGAGCCTGGTCCGCGACCGCGACGAGCTGGAGCGGGCGCTGGCCGACGTGGCGCGGCTCGCCGAGGAGTGGGGCGGCTACTTCCCGAGCGACGGCCCCGAGATCGCGCTGATCGAGGAGTTCCTGCCGGGCAAGGAGGTCACCCTCGACGGGGTCGTGGTCAACGGCGAGTTCCATCTCGTCGGCGTCACCAACAAGATGCAGATGCCGGGCCCCTACTTCGAGGAGGACTTCTACACCCTGCCCTTCCGCACCCCGGAGGAGGAGCCGGAGCTGGTCGCGGTCGCCGAGGGCATCGTCGCCGGACTCGACGTCCAGCACTGCCTGTTCAACGCCGAGTTCCGGCAGGACGCCCAGGGCCGGTACCGGGTCGTGGAGTTCGCCACCCGGATGAGCGGCGGCCAGAACTACCGCAACCTGCGCGAGGTGCACGGCATCGACGCGGTACGGCTGTACGCCAAGGCCGTGCTCGCCGGTGACGACACCGAGCAGCGGGCCGCCGTCCTCGACGGCGAGGTCCGCAGGGCGGCCACGCCCCGCGCCGCGACCTGCATCAAGTTCGCCTACCGGACCGGCACGCTGGTCCGCAACAACCCCGGCGACGCCTACCACTCCCCCTACTTCCGCTCCTACATCCCCGCCTCCAAGCCCGGCGACCGGCTGCGCCGCGCCCCCGAGGGCTGGTACGAGATCGCCGGCTCGCTGGCCGTCGCCGCGCCCTACCGGGGCGTCGAGGACATCGACCGGGTGGAGCGGATCGCCGCCGAACTGGACGAGCAGCTCGACGTCGTCATGGTCCCGCCCGTGGTCAGGGGCGCCGCGTGATCTTCCGCATGGGCATCACCGAGCCCACCGCCATCGACCCGTACAAGGCCCAGGAGGGCGAGGGCATCCTCGTCTGCAAGGCCCTGTTCACCGGGCTGCTCGCGCTCGACGAGGACGGCGGGCTGATCCCGGCGACGGCCCGGGAATGGGAGTCCGACCCGACCGCGACGACCTGGACGTTCCGGCTGCGCACCGACACCGTCTTCAGCGACGGCGAGCCGGTCACCGCGCACAGCTTCGTACGGGGCTGGCGGCGGGCGCTGGATCCCGAGGCCAACACCGAGACCGCCTACCACCTGGCGGGTGTACGGGACTTCACGGCCGTGGACGACGCCACGCTGGTCGTCGAACTCGCCGAGCCGGACGTCCAGTTCGACCTCAAGACACTCCAGCCGATCTTCTTCCCGGTGCCGTCCTGGACGCCGGCCGCGCTGGAGACGTCGTACAACGATCTCCCGGTCGGCAACGGCCCGTTCGTGATGGACGGACCCTGGCGGCACGGCGAGGCGATCCGGCTGCGGCGCAACGAGAGGTGGTTCGGGCCGCGGCCGGAGATCGAGGAGATCCAGCTCGACATCCTCGACCCGGTCACCGCCCTCGACGACGAGTACGCCCGGTTCGCCGACGGCACCTACGACTACGCCCGCATCCCCCCGGCCCGGACCGAGGAGGCGTCCGAGAAGGACGGTTACCTGGAGCAGGAGGGTGCCGGGCTCTTCTACCTCATCCCCTTCTGCCACCAGGCGCCCATGGACTCGGTGGACGCCCGCCGGGCGGTCTCCGCCGCCATCGACCGGCAGGGCCTCATCGACACCCACTTCCACGGCACCCGCACGGCCGCGCACTCGCTGCTCTCCCCGTGGTTCGGCAAGGCGCACACCCCGCGCGCCGAGATCGAGGACGACTGGACGGCGTACGACCCGCAGCGGGCCCGGGAAGCGGCCGAGCGGGCGGGGCTCGGGCCCGGCACCCGCGTCGACCTCGCCTACAACACCGGCGCCGGGCACGACGACTGGGTGCTCGCCCTGGCCAAGGGGCTTGAGGAAGTCCACGGCTGGCGGGTCGAGCTGCTGCGCACCGACGCGCGCGGTCTCGTCGACCACCGCACCTCGATCGCGGCGGCCGGTCTGTGCCGGGCCGGGTGGGCCTGCGACTACCCCACCCCCGACAACATGCTCTTCCCGCTGCTGCACTCCTCCTGCACCGCCCCCGACGCCGCGGGCACCGCCCACGGCGACAACGAAGGGCGGTACGTCGACGCCGAGTTCGACGCCCTGGTGGCCCGCGCCCGCGCCGCGGTCGACCCCGCCGAACGCGTCGACGCCTGGCGGCGCGCCGACCGGATCGCGATCCGCGACCTCGCCCTCATCCCCCTCTGGTACCGCACCGACCAACGCGTGTACGCGGCCGACCGCCTCGGCGGCCTGCGCATCGACTTCGACGGCAACCCGACCTTCACGACCGTGACCGCAAGGAGCACCCAGCGATGAGCACAACTCCCGTGTACGACATCCTCGGCATCGGCTTCGGACCCGCCAACCTCGCCCTCGCCATCGCCCTGGAGGAGCGGAACTCACCGCTGACGGCACGCTTCCTGGAGGCCCGGCCCAGTCCGGAGTGGCAGCCCGGGATGCTGCTCGACGGCTCCGACATCCAGAACCACCCCAGCCGCGACCTGGTGACCCTGCGCAACCCGCGCTCCCGCTACAGCTTCCTCAACTACCTGCACGAGCAGGGCCGGCTGCTGCGCCACCTGAACCTGCCCTCGGAGTTCCCGCTGCGCAAGGAGTACGCCGGGTACATCCGCTGGGCCGCCGGCTTCTTCTCCCACCTCGTCGACTGCAACCAGCGCGCCGAGGGCCTTCAGGTCGTGGAGGAGAACGGGGAGCGGCTGTACGAGGTGACGACCATGTCGGGCAACCGCTACCTCGGCCGCACGCTGGTCATGGGTCCCGGACGGACGCCTTACGTTCCGGCGCCTTACGACTCCCTTCGTGGCGAGCGGGTGTTCCACCTGACGCAGTACCTGCCGAAGCTCGCCTCGCTGACCGCGTCCGGTGAGCCAGCCTCGGTCGCGGTCATCGGCGGCAGCCAGAGCGCGGTGGAGCTGGCGCTGGACCTGGGGCGGCGCTTCCCGCGGACGCGGGTGACGACGTACACCCGCTCGCACTCGCTGCGGCAGAAGGACACCAGCCCGTTCAGCGAGGAGGGGTACTTCCCCGAGTTCACCGACTACTACTTCCGGGCCTCGCGGGACGGCAAGAAGGCGCTCGACGCGTACATGCACCCGACGAACTACTCGTCCGCCGACATCGACGTGCTGCGCGAGCTGTACCTGGAGATCTACGAGCAGGAACTCGACGGCGACCAGCGGCTGTTCGTCCGCGGCAACCTGGAGGCCGTGTCGGTGGCCGAGGCGGACGGCCGGGTGGACATCGACTTCCGGGAGCGCAACACGGGCGAGACGGTGACCGACTCCGTGGACTTCGCCGTGCTCGCCACCGGCTTCCGGAACATGGGGCCGGGGGCGCACGAGGAGCTGTGCCCGCCACTGATGGCCGGGCTGGCGGGGCGCTTCGCGAAGGAGAGCGACGGGCGGCTGGAGGTCTCCGGCGACTACGCGCTCAAGCCGGTCGTCGACGGGACGCCGCCGCTGTTCCTGAACGGGCTGTGCGAGTCGAGTCACGGGATCGGTGACGCCGGGTCCTTCAGCCTCCTGTCCCTGCGCGCCTCCACCCTCACCGACGCCCTCACCGAGCGCCTCTCCGCCCGCTCCACCACCGACCGCAGCGCCGTCCTGGCTGCCGCCTGACCAACGGAACCGAGATGACTGCAACCATCGATCACGCTGCCCCCACCTCCTCCGGCTACCCCGGTCCCTACGTCTCCGGCACCCTCCCGGGCCCCCGCAGCGCCGAGCTCCTCGACCGGCAGGCCGCACGCGAATCCAATTCACGCTCCTATCCGCGGAAACTTCCCATAGCGATACGACGCGGCAAGGGCAGCTATGTGGAGGACCTCGACGGGAACGTCTTCCTCGACTTCCTCTCCGGGGCCGGCGTGCTGTCCCTCGGGCACAACCACCCCGAGCCGCTCGCCGCCGCGCACCGGCAGCTCGACGAGTTCGTGCACGGGCTGGACTTCCCGACCCCCATCAAGGACGAGTTCACCGAGCTGACCATCGGGATGCTGCCGGCGCCGATGCGGGAGCGGACGCGCATCCACTTCTGCGGGCCGACCGGGGCCAACGCCGTCGACGCCGCGCTGAAGCTGTGCAAGACCGCCACCGGCCGCGAGGAGATCATCACCTTCCAGGGCGGCTTCCACGGCGCCACGATGGCCGCGATGAGCGTCACCGGGCTCGTCGAGCAGAAGGAGCCGGTGCGGGGCCGGATGCCGGGCGTGCACTTCTTCCCGTACTCCAACTGCCACAGCTGCCCCCTCGGCCTCAAGCGCGAGAACTGCGAGGTCAACTGCGCCACCTTCCTGGAGCGCGCCCTCACCGACGTCAACGGCGGCATCACCCTTCCCGCCGCCGTGATCATGGAGCTGGTCCAGGGCGAGGGCGGTGTCATCCCGGCCGACGTGGAGTTCGTGCGCCGGGTGCGGGAGGTCACCAAGCGGCTCGGCATCCCGATGATCGTCGACGAGGTGCAGAGCGGCTGCGGCCGCACCGGCACCTGGTTCGCCTTCGAGCAGTACGGCATCGAGCCCGACGTGGTGTGCGCGTCCAAGGCACTGAGCGGCATGGGCCTGCCGGCCGCCGTCATCCTCTACGACGAGAAGCTGGACGCCTGGGCGCCGGGCGCCCACACCGGCACCTTCCGCGGCAACCAGCCCGCCTTCGCCGCCGCCGTCGCCACGATGAAGGTCGTCGAGCGGGACCGTGTCCTGGAGAACGTCCGGGCGCGGGCCGAGCAGCTGATGGTGCACCTCCAGGGGCTGCGGGGCGTCAGCCCGTACGTCGCCGACGTGCGCGGGCTCGGGCTGATGACCGGTGTCGAGCTCAACGACCCCGTCACCGGGCAGCCCGCCACCCGGCTCGCCAAGCGCGTGCAGTGGGAGGCCGTCAGCCGCGGCCTGATCCTCGAACTCGGCGGCCGTGACGACTGCGTCGTGCGCATGCTGCCGCCCCTGAACTGCTCCGAGCAGGAGATCGACATCGCCGGACGCATCCTGCGCGAGGCCCTCACCGCCGCCGAGGAGGCCCTCCGATGAGCGCTCACGACGTCCATGACCTGGTCGTCGCCGGGTTCGGGCCCTCCGGCATCGCGCTCGCCGCCGCCGTCGAGGACCACGACGACCAGCACGGGGGCGCCCTCGACGCCCGCTACCTGGAGAAGGCCCCCGACTCCGCCTGGCAGCCCAACCTCGTGCTGCCCGGCACCGACATCCAGCACCACTTCCTGCGCGACTTCGCGACTCCCCGCGACCCGCGCTCCCGGTTCGGCTTCCCGAGCTATCTGCACCAGACCGGCCGCTTCTACCCGTTCACGCTGATGGGCGGCTACCCGAGCCGCCTGGAGTGGTCGGACTACGTGCAGTGGGCGGCCGGGCAGGTGCGCGGCCAGGTCGACTACCACCGCGAGGTGCTGTCGGTGGAGCCGGTGGTCGGGGATGACGGGCGGGTGCTCAGTGCGCGGGTCGTCTCCCGGGACCCCCGGGACGGTGCCCTGCACACGGTCGAGGGACGCAACATCGCCCTCGCCACCGGTCACGAGGCCTACGTCCCCGAGGTGTTCCGGCCCGCGCTCGGTGAACGCGTCTTCCACGCCAGCAGGTTGCTGCCCTCCCTGGCCGGCCTCGGCCGGCTCGACCGGGTCGCCGTCATCGGCGCCGGGCAGACCGCCGGTGAGATCGTGCTGCACCTCGCCGGGCTCAACCCCGACGCCCACATCCACTCCCTGGTCCGGCACGCCGGCTTCCGGATGTACGAGCTGGGCCACTTCAGCAACGAGGTGTACTTCCCCGACGAGACCGACTACTTCTACGCGCTCGGCGACGAGGAGCGCGAGCGCGCCCTGGACCAGGCCCGCGCCACCAACTACGCCGCCGTCGACCCGGATGTCTCCACCGGGCTCTACCAGGCCGTCTACCAGGACCGGCTCACCGGACGGCAGCGGCTGCACATGCACCGCCGCACCGACGTGCGCGAGGTCTCCGTCATGGGGGACGTCGTACGCCTGGAGACTGAAGAGGTCTTCACCGGGGAGCGGAGCGTCATCGAGGCCGACGCCGTCATCGTCTGCACCGGCTACCGCGAGCCCGCCTTCCCGCGTCAACTGGAGGCGTTCAAGCCCTACTTGAAGTTCGACGCGCAGGGCCGCCCCGACGTCACCCGGGCCTACCGCGCCGAGACCACCGACGACTGCGAGGTGGGTCTCTACCTCGACGGCCTCACCGAGTGGCGGCACGGCATCGGCTCCGCCACCTCCTTCAGCCAGATGGCCGCCAAGGCCGACACCATCCACCGCGACCTGCGCAGCCGACTGCGCCAGCCCGTCGCCGCGTGAAACGGGGGACCCCATGAGCGAGCAACAGCCCGAGAAGAAGAGCTTGATGCACGTGTTCAGCGCGCACGAGGAGGACATGGTCTTCGAGGAGCCGTACAACGTCAGCGGCCGGCGCATCTTCCCCTGGCCCGGCGCGGTCGAGGAGCCCACCTGGGGCGGCGCCTGGGTGGACGTGGCGCCCGGCGAGACGTCCACCGCCCACCACCACGACGAGAACGAGATGTTCTTCATCACCGAGGGCAGCGGCGTCATGCGCATCGGCGACGAGACGCGCCGGGTGCGGGCCGGGGAGACGGTGTTCATCACGCCGTACCAGGACCACGACCTCACCAACGACGGCGAGACCCGGCTGCGGTTCGTCACCATCTGGTGGGGCGGCGCCGAGGCGATCGCCCGCGAACGCGCCAAGTGGGCCTCCGTGTTCGAGATCGACGACCCGTCCGGCCCCCTCCACTCCCGTGTCGGCGCCGGAACAGGGGCAGGGGTGTCCGTCTGATGAGTCCCATCGTGCACGCGCACGCCGACGCGGTGGTCGTCGGCGGCGGGGTGATCGGCGCGGCCATCGCGCACCAGCTCGCGCTGGCCGGGCTCGGCCGGATCGTGCTGTGCGACCAGGGCCGGGTCAACGCCCAAGGGGCCACGTCCCGTTCGGGCGGGCTGCTGCGGCTGCACCACACCGCCGTCGCCGACACCCGGCTGGCCGCGCGCTCCCTGCCGGTGTTCGAGCAGTGGGCCGACGTCATCGGCGGCGACTGCGGCTACCGGCGCACCGGGTTCGTGATGATCGTCGGCGACAACCACGCCGAGGACCTGCGGCACAACGCCGCCGCCACCACCGACGCCGCGGGGCACCGGCGGGTCGAGATCGTCGACCCGTACGAGCTGAAGGAGATCTATCCCGGGCTCAGCACCGAGAACATCGCGCTGGCCGCCTACGAGCCCGAGGGCGGCTACGCCGACCCGATGGCCGCCTCCGGGGCGCTGCTGGCCGCCGCCTACCGGCTCGGGGTCTCCCCGTCCGAGGGCATCCGGGCGATGAAGGTCCTGGAGCACGCCGGTGTCGTCACCGGGGTCCTCACCTCCATCGGGCGGATCGACGCCCCGCTGGTCGTCCTCGCGGGCGGCGCCTGGGGGTCCGGCCCCGCCGAGTACCTCGGCGTGCACATCCCGGTGACCGCCCGCCGCATCGGCCTCGCGCAGGCCGAGCTGCCGGGCGCGGGGCGGCGCGGCTCGCGGGCCTCGGTGCCGACCTGCATCGACGACACCACCGGCTCCTACTTCCGGCCCGACGGCCTGGACCGCTTCTACTTCGGTGTGCCCAGCAAGCCGGACACCGAGCTGGGCCGGGACGTGGAGCCACTCACGCAGGCCGAGCTGGAAGCGGCGATCAACGCGATCGCGGTCCGCGTCCCGCAGGCGGCCACGGCTCCGCTGGCCGGCACCCGCTCGGGCCTCGACGGCTACACCCCCGACAAGCGGCCCGTCGTCGGTGCCGCCGGACCCGACGGGCTCTACCTCGCCCTCGGCTTCAGCGGCGGCGGCTTCAAGATGGCGCCCGCCGTCGCGGAGCTGGCGGCGAAGGAGATCGTCGAGGGCGGCGCCGTCCCCGGCAAGGCCGTCCAGGAACTCCTCGAGCCCTACCGTCCGCAGCGCTTCCTCGCGGGCCGGCCGGTCAGACCGGAGGCGCCGTATGACCACATGTGAGAAGGGACCGCGGCTGCGGGCGCTGCTCGCCGAGGACATCGCCACCGTCCTCGCCAAGGACCCCGCCGCCTCCTCCCGCGCCGAGGTGCTGCTCTACCCGCACATCCACGCCCTGTGGACGTACCGGGTCGCGCACCGCCTGTGGCGGCGCGGGCACCGCTTCACCGCCCGCGCCCTGTCGCTGCTGGCCCGCGCGGTCAGCGGCATCGAGATCCACCCGGGCGCCCGGATCGGCCGCCGCTTCTTCGTCGACCACGGCACCGCCGTCGTCATCGGCGAGACCGTCCGCATCGGCGACGACGTGATGCTGTACCACCAGGTCACGCTCGGCTCGGTCGGCTGGTGGAAGGACCTGCGCCGCCCGGCCGGCTCCCGCCGCCACCCCGTCGTCGGCGACCGCGTGATCATCGGCACCGGCGCCAGCGTCCTCGGCCCGGTCACCGTCGGCTCCGACTCCCGGGTCGGCGCCCACGCCATCGTCCTGGACGACCTCCCGCCGCACAGCCGCGTGGTGGCACCGACCTGCGAGGTGCTCCCGGCGCTCGACACCGGCGCCGTGCCGGAGCCCGCCCTGAACCAGCTCGCATCGTAAGGACTTCGAAGACCATGACCTCGTACGTCGTCACCAGCGCCCCGCCCAACCCCAACGGCGACCTCCACCTCGGCCACCTCTCCGGCCCGTTCCTCGGCGCCGACATCCTCAGCCGGCATCTGCGCCAGCGCGGCCACGACGTCCGCTACGTCGGCTACTCCGACGAGCACTCCTGCTACGTCCCGCGCCGCGCCGCCGAGATCGGCTCCACCGCGTACCCGACCGCGAAGCTGTTCGGCGACCGCATGGAGCAGACGCTGTCGCTGGGCTCCATGCACCACGACTGGTTCACCCGCCCGCTGACCGACACCACGCACACCGAGTTCGTGCAGCGCTTCTTCCTGGAGCTGTGGAACGCGGGCGCGCTGAAGGTCGAGGAACTGCCCGTCTTCCGCTGCGAGCCCTGCGACCGCTACCTCTACGAGGCCGAGGTGCGCGGCGAGTGCCAGTTCTGCGCCGACCCCTCCGACGGCATCTACTGCGAGGCCTGCGGTCTCGCCCAGGACCCCGCGGGCCTGGCCAACCCCAAGTGCACGTCCTGCTGGCAGAAGCCGGGCCTGACCACCCTGCGCCGGATCGTCTTCCCGCTCGACGACTACCGCGACCGGCTCCAGGCCTACTACACGGACGCCCAGTCGAAGGCGGAGTGGCGCCCCCGCCTGATCTCCTACCTGGACGGCCTCTTCGAGCGCGCGCTGCCCGACACCCCGATCTCCCGCGAGGCCGACTACGGCATCCCGGTCCCGCTGGAGGGCTGGGAGGGGCACATCCTCGACACCTGGTTCAGCGGCATCTTCGGCTACGCCGCCGCCACGGCCCGCCTCTCCGAGGCGCACGGCGACAAGGCGGAGTGGGAGCGCCTGTGGACGAACCCCGACACGAAGATCGTCAACTTCATCGGCTTCGACTGCTCGTTCTCGCACGCGGTGCTGTGGCCGGCGCTGCTGCTCGCCCAGGGCACGCTGACGCTGCCCTCGCAGGTCGTGATCAACGAGTTCTACCGCCTGGAGGGCGACAAGTTCTCCACCAGCCGCGGCCACGCCATCTGGGGCGGCGAGTTCCTGCGCCGGGTCAACGCCGACGCGCTCCGCTTCCACCTCGCGCTGACCGGCCCCGAGCGGGAGCAGAACAACTTCTCCATGAAGGAGTTCGCCGACACCGTCAGCACGGTCCTGGCGGGCGGCATCGAGCGCTGGACGGACACGGTCCTGGACCTCCTCTCACAGGACTTCCAGTCGGTGGTCCCGGAGACGGCCCTGTCCGTCACCTTCCTCGACGAGGACCGCGCCGAACTGCCCGCCCGCATCGCCGCCGCGCTCGGCGCGGAGACCTTCTCCCCGCAGAAGGCCGCCGCCGAACTCGCCGTGATCGTCGACCGCGCCGTCGACGACCTGCGCCAGCTGTCCCTGGTCCGGGCCGCGGGCCCGCGCGAGGAGTACGCCGCCCGCCTCGTCGCCCACCTCGAGCTCCTCGCGGCGGTCGCGGTCACCTCGGCCCCCCTGATGCCGGGCTGGTCCGCCCACCTCGCCGGACAGCTGGGCGTGCAGGTGGACATGACGACGCAGATGCCCAAGTGGGCCGCGCTGGACGGCCGCCTGGTCCCGGCGGGCACGCAACTGCCGGACGCGGCGCCGCTGTTCTTCCACGAGCTGTCATGAGGGACGGGGGTGCGGGGGTGCGGGCGGCCGGTCCGGGACCGGCCGCCGGGGCCGGCTCGGGTGCTGGGGCCGGGGCGTCGGCTGCCGGAAACCCCGCGGCCGGTGCGCGCGGCCTCGTGGCCGCCGGGAGCCGTGCTCTTGTCGGCGTCCTCGGCGCGGGTGTCCTGCTGTTGCCCGCCGCTCTTGCTCCCGCGCCGGTCGGGGCGTCCGTGGTGGTCGCGCTCGTGGTGATCATCTGGTGCCTGCTCGTCGCCGGTGCCGGCGGCACCGCGCAGGGCGGGGCCGTCGGGTTCGTGCGGCGGCGACTGGGGTTCCGGGCCGCCCGGACCGTCACCGGGCTGTACTTCGCCGGGTTCGCCACCGGGCAGGCCGCGGTCGCGCTGACAGCCGGGGAGTTCGCGGCCCGGCTGGGAGGCGACGCGTACGGCTGGTCGGTCGCGGTCCTGCTGGCCGCCGCCACCTGGGCCACCTACCGCCCCCGGCCGCTGTCGGCGCCGGTGCGGCGGCTGCGGCTGGCGGCCGTGCTGGCGGCGGCCGGGGGATGGTGGGCGCTGGGCGGGGCCCCCGACGCCACCGCCTCCTGGTGGGTGCTGCTCCCGCTGCTGTTCGGCTGGGTCGGCATCGAAGGCGCGGTGCCCGGACGGGCCGGCCTGACCGGAACGCTGCTCGGCGTCACGGCCGCCGCCGCCCTGTACGCCGTACTCCTGCGACCGCCCGCCCCCCTCGCCGACCTCCCCCTCGCCCCCCTCGCCCTGCTGAGCGCCCTCGTCCTCGCCCTCTACTGCCGCACCAACCTCCAGGCCACCGGCGCCCGCTGGCACGAACTGACCGGCCGCCCGCAGGCCGAGGGCACCGCCACCGCCGCCACCCTCGCCCTCGTCACCCTGACCCTCGCCCATCTCGCGGGCGGCACCACCGCCGCTCTGCTCCTGCTGCCCGGCAGCGCGACCGCGGCGATCCTCGCGGTCGTCGCCGTAGCCGCCGCACGCCACCTCACCAACCGATCGAACCGATCGAACCGATCGAAGGAGAAGAAAACTCATGACCACGACCACCACCGCCCCCTCGAAGGTGCTGCGCGTCCCCGCCGCTGACCCCGCCGAGGCGCTCGCCCACTTCCGCGGGCGGCTGTCCTTCGAGGCCGACGCCTCCGACGTGCACGCCGACATCGAGTCGGGCGCGAAGGGGTTCGTGCTGATCGACACGCGCAGCACCGAGGCGTGGGAGCAGGGGCACATCCCGGGGGCTGTGCATCTGCCGACGGACGAGATCGCCGAACGGGCCGCCGAGGTGGTCCCGGCCGGGTCGCTGGTCGTCACCTACTGCTGGGGGCCCGGCTGCAACGGCGCCACCCGGGCCGCGTACGCCTTCGCCGGACTCGGCTACCCGGTCAAGGAGATGCTGGGCGGCTTCGAGTACTGGTCCCGCGAGGGATTCGAGGTCGAGGACGCGGCCGGCCTGCGCAAGCAGGCGGTCGACCCGCTGACGGCACCGGTCAGCGGAATCGCCTGCGCCTGCTGAAGTCCCCCTACAACAGCCCGTGTTCCACAGCCCGCTGCCCCAGCTGGAAGCGGCTCTGCGCGTCCAGTTTCTCCATCAGCTCCGAGATCAGGCGCCGTTCGCTGCGCAGCGAGATGCCGAGGCGGCGGGCGGCGGCCTCGTCGGTGTAGCCCTGGGCGAGCAGGCGGAGCAGTTCGCGGGGCTGGGAACCGGGGTCGTCGAGGCTGCGGCGGGCCGGTTCGCCGAAGGGGGTGGCCGTGGCCCAC
Source organism: Streptomyces sp. NPDC057280 (assembly GCF_042668605.1). Lineage (NCBI taxonomy): Bacteria > Bacillati > Actinomycetota > Actinomycetes > Kitasatosporales > Streptomycetaceae > Streptomyces > Streptomyces sp. NPDC057280. The sequence goes on along the minus strand of NZ_JBHUYR010000007.1, from coordinate 132,384 downwards.
ACGGCGTCGAAGAGGGCGCAGAAGGCGGCCACGGCACCCGGTTCGCGCAGCAGGACGGCGCCCAGGGAGCTGTCGGCCGGGTCGATCGGGACCAGGGCCTTCTGCCGGTCCAGGATGATCATCCGCATCGGCAGCGAGGGGACGGTGCGCAGCTCGCCGCTGTGCTCGGTGAGCCAGCGGGCGTGTTCGACGCTGACCGGGTCGTTGCGGAGGGAGTCCTGATAGACGCCCTTGACCTTGACCCCGCGGTCGAGGAGGCCGGTGGTGATGGGCTCGCTGGCCTCGAACTGGGCCGCGGGCTGCGGGCCGCCGGGGTGGAAGCTGATGATCTCGGTGCGGACGTCGGCGGTCAGCTCGGTGATCTTGGCGCGGACCGCCTCGACTCCGAGGAATCGTTCCGCCCCCTGCTCGGGCTCCTCCGGGTGCAGCTCGGCGTACTGGGTCAGCAGCGCGTCCGCGGCGGCCTGGCTCTCGGCGAGGGCACGCTGCCGTTCGACGATCTCGGCCTGCTGGTGGGCGAGCAGGGAGTCGAGCGCCGCCTTGGGAGCGACCACGCGCAGCCGGCCGTCCCGGCGCCAGGTAGGGGTGAGAAGGGAGAGACGGGTGAGTTCCTCCAGCTCCTCGCGCACCTTCTCCTCGGTGACACCGAGTTCTTTCGCCGCATCCGCGACGGCCAGATCCGGCCGTCTGAGAATGGCCCGATACAGACGGTCGGACTGCTCGGTCAGTCCGAGAGAAACCAGCACGCAAGCCCCCCAGCTTCGTGTCACGGAGCGGCGGCGGGTCCCGACAACGCTGGCGGCACATGGGGGACGGGCCCGTCCCAGCCCCGGCGCGGCCACTCCGTGGGTCAAGTCATGCGGAGGGATTGTGCCGCTGGACGGGGTCTCACCACAACCCTGTCCGGGGAGCGGACGCGCAGGTCAGCAGCGTGACGTGATCACGCTAGTGGCGACTTCGCAAGATCACCCCGAACGACTGTGAAGATCCCGTGCCCGCCCGTCCGGTCCTCCGGGCCGCGCGCTGGCACACATGTGCCAGATCGTTTCGTGCCACGGAAAACACGCGACTCGAGGATCACTCGAACCCCACTATGGAGTCACGCCGAACCGCCCGGAACGGTCCAACTCCAGCTAAAACGCCACTACTTGGGGGAACCAAATGCGCCGCACGCTCGCCACGCTCGTCGCCGTCACCGCCGCCGCCCTGATCGCCGTCCTCGGCGCGAGCGACTCCGGCGCCGACGCCCGGACGACCACCGTGGCGACCGCGAAGGTCACCGACCCGGGCTGGTCCTAGTCCGTATCCCCACCCCCGAGAAGGGGCCCGGAACCGCCACACGGTTCCGGGCCCCTTCGCTTTTTGTTCATGTCCAAGGCGGCTGCTACGAGAGAGACTTGTCGCCGCCGAAGCCGGTCTCGATCTTCGCCCGCGGCACGAACGACCCTTTGCCGTCACCACTGTTGCGGTACAGGTTGCCGCCTTGAAGGTGCCTTGCCGGCCGAGACGTCGCTCCTCCTCAGATCACCCAGAGCAGTCCGTTGCCGCCCAAAAGCGTGCTGCTCTGCTGGCTGAGGCCGACGGACGCGGCCGTGAACAGCTTGCTGCCGGTGGCCGTCGGACGGGACGAACCACCGGGGAAGACCCACACCGCGCCGGTGTAGTTGTTCTCGCCGGCCGCGCCGACGAACAGTTCCGGCCTGCCGTCCTTGTTCACGTCCCCGACCGAGACCGTGGTGCCGAAGAAGTCGTCCGTCTCCGAGGCTCCCGGCACCCCCGCCTTGTCCTGGGAGAAGGAGTACGAGCCGGTACCGAGGGCGCCGGTGGCCCGGCCGGGGATGACGGTCACCTGACCGGCACGGCCCTCGGCGAGGTCCTCGAAGGGCGAGCCGACGACGATGTCCGCGAGGCCGTCCCGGTCGAGGTCGGCCACGGTCAGCGCGCCACCGAAGGCGTCGTACTTCTCGCTCGCGCCGGGGACACCGGCGGTGTTCTGGGTGATGACGGCGGGCGCGGTGTCGGTTGTGACGCCCGCCGCCGAGCCGTACCAGACCAGCACTCGGCCGCCCGACGCGCCGTCCCGGCCCGCCTGTTCGGGCTCGTCGGGATCGCCGGCCACCAAGTCGGCGTAACCGTCGCCGTTGAGGTCGCCGGCCGCGACGATGAGGCCGTTGCCCGTCAGGTCCTTGTCGTACGCGAGGTCGGTGTAGATCTGGCCGCCGGTCAGGCCGTCCAGCCGGGAGGTGGCCACGGCCGGGTCGGGGACTGCGTCACCGTTGAAGTCGCCGAGCGCGACCGACTCGGTGGACGGGGTCTCCTGGTTGTAGTGGACCGAACCGAACGTGCCTGTCTGGCTGAACGGTCCGCTGAAGATCACCGTTCCGTCCCACCCGGAGACGGCGACCCGTGTCTTCGCACCCCCGCCTGTGCCGAGGGCGGCGATGTCGTGCCCGTAGTAGCCGGGGTCGTCGGCCGGTGTCGACAGCTCCGTACCGCTCGTCAGCCCGCCGGCGCTGCCCCAGAGGACCGTGACCGAACCGGAGTCGGTGCCCTTGGCCGTGTCCTCGTACGGAGCCCCCACGACCAGGTCGGAGTATCCGTCCCGGTTCAGGTCGGCCGTCGCGGTGGCATAGCCGAACATGTCGTTCTTCTCGGCCGTCCCCGGCACTCCCGAGGTGTTCTGCGTGATCGTCTTCCGGTGGCTCGCGGCCAGGCCCGTCCTCGAGCCGTACAGCACGACCACCGCCCCCGCCGCCTCCTTGCCGGACACGTTCGCCCCCGGCGCGGGCAGCACCGCGTCCTTGTAGCCGTCCCCGTTGAAGTCCCCCGGGACCCCACCATGCACCGCCGCCGCCGGAACCGCCGACAGCAGGGTGCCCCCCATCAGGCCCACGACCGCGACTGCGGCCAGGACCCATCCATGTCTTGGCGTCACGGGCACAGCGTAAAGGCGTCCGGAGTCGCACGGACCCCGGACGCCTCTTTTCATCAACTGGCCTACTAAGACAGGGATTTGTATCCGCCGAAGCCGGTCGCGATCTTCGCCCGCGCCCCGAACGACCCCTTCCCGTCACCGCTGTTGCGGTACAGGTTGCCGCTCGTGTCGCGGGAGACGAGGTCGGCCTTGCCGTCGTCGGTGATGTCGCCGACGCCCACGACCGCGTCGTAGGAGCCGCCCCAGTCGGCGAACAGCTTCACCCGCGCCTTGAACGTGCCGTCGCCCTTGCCGCCGTAGCGGTAGAGGACGTTGGACTTGTCCTGGGCGAGGAGGTCGCCGATGCCGTCGCCGTCGAGGTCCCCGGCGCCGACGATCTTCTTGTAGCCCTTCCAGTCGTCGTAGAGCTTCACGCGCGACGACAGCTTGCCGGTGCTGGTGCCCTTGTAGAGGTAGACCGTGCCGGTGGCGGAGTTGCGGGCGATCAGGTCCGGGCGGCCGTCGCCGCTGACGTCGCCCGGGTAGGTCAGCACGTCGTACTGCGTCCAGCCGCTGCTCGCCAGCGTCGTGTACGACGTCGACGGCTTGACCGCCTTGCCGCAGCCCGGCTTGTACAGGCGCAGGGCGCCGGAACTGTAGCGGACCAGGACGTCGTTGCAGCGGTCGCCGCTCAGGTCACCGAACGGGATCGCCTTGACGCTGGTCGCCCAGCCGGTGCCGGTGTACTTGTCGCCGAACTTGCCGGTGCCGGTGCCCGAGTGGAGGGTCAGGCCGCCGGAGGAGTTCAGGGTGAGCAGGTCGCCACGGCCGTCGGGGCCGTCGGGGCTGACGAAGTCGTGCCGGACCGCCGCACCGTTCTGCAGGAAGCCGGTGCCGGTGGCCGCCGTGACCGCCGTCGAGGTGCCGAGCGCCGTCCCCTTCAGGGTCCAGGTGAAGCCTCCGTTGGGGAAACGGTCCCCGGTCACCGTGGTGCCGTACCAGTCGGTCCCCACCCACGCCTTGGCCCCGGCGCCCTTGACGGTGGTGGTGACCTTGCCGTTCGCGCCGCTCTGCACCGAGGTGAAGGTCACCGACCAGGAGCTGACCGGGCGGGACAGCAGCCACAGGCCCTCGAACTTCGTCCCGGCGGCCACATAGCCGCTCGCCTGTGTGTCGAAGACCGTCAGCGCGGACGCGGTGACGCCCGCCGTGGCGACATGGGTGCGCTCGTACTCGTCGAACCAGGCCACCAGGCCCGAGTACTCGTCCACCGTCCAGCGGTAGCGCCGGTCCACGGACAGGCCGTTGTCGGGCAGGCCGGAGGCGACCGTGCGGGTGGTGCCGGTGGCCGCCTCGGTGAGCACCAGGGTGCCCGCGGTGTGGTCATGGCGGACCGTGAAGCCGTCGCCGAGGAGGACGTCACCCGGGGTGACCGCCGTCGCCGTACCCGCCCGGGTGTCGTACACGCCCGCCGAGTCCGTGCCGCACGCCCAGTACACCCAGCGGCCCGCCGCCTGCAGTTCGCTCGGCACACAGGCCAGGCCAGGCACGGTCACCGTGGCCAGCGTCTTCGCCAGCGGCATGCTGTACGAGGTGAGCTTGCCGGCCGTGGTGGTCGCGCTCCAGAGCGTGGAGCCGCTCAGGGCGGCGGCGCGCACGGACCGCTTCAGCTTCTCGCCCCACCCGAACTCGCCGACGTACTGCACCGGCGACGCACCACCGGAGTTGTAGACGGCGTAGTCGTCGGAGACGTCCACGATCGCGCCGTCCCGGCCGCCGAAGTCCAGGTCGGGGCCGCCGATGGCGACCAGCCGGTCGTCACCCAGGCTCTCGCCCTCGTCGGTGCCGCCGTTGGTGTCGAGGTAGACGTCCTTGCCGTCGACGTTGCCCCACAGCGCCGCACAGGTGGTGTCCGCGTACGGGCAGACGACCATGGAGTTGTAGGAGGCGTCGGCGGTCGCGTCGTACGCCTTCAACGCGGTGGATCCGTTGGTGGACAGCTCACGCACGGAGGTCGTGCGGTCGGACTCGGCGACCCGCAGGCTGCCGCGGCTGAGCGCGATGCCGGTCTTGGCGTTCTCCAGCGCCGGGGCCTGGGACACCTTCTCCAGGGTGGGCGTGCCGTCCTGGGCGAGGCTCACCCGCTGCACCCACCAGTCGGTGGCGTCGGTGCCGCCGCTGACCAGCGCGGTGCCGTCACCGGCCGCGAGCGTGTACGCGCCGGCGCTCTCCAGCAGCGTCCGCTGCCGGGTGGGGTCGGTGATGTCCACCGCGATCAGCTTCGAGCCGAGACCGCTGGAGGACAGCGGCAGCAGCAGCCAGTCGCCGACCAGGACCGGGTCGCCGTCGAGGGCGCCGGGATTGGCGGGCAGCGTGATGACCTGCTCGGCGGCGGTGAGGTCGGTGCGGGACTTCAGGTGCAGTTCGGCGGTGCCGTTGTAGTACCAGCCGACGCGGTCCGTGCTCATCAGGTACGACGAGTTTCCGGTGGCGCCCTCGAAGACCTGGGTGCCCACGGCCGACCCGAGGTCGATGTAGTGGAGGGAGCCGAAGGTGCTGTTCTGCACGAGCAGCCCGGAGGCGTCGGCCGCGAGGACGCCCTCGGACTGGATGTTCACCGTGTCCCCGGTGACCTTGCGGGTGTGCCACTCGCCGTCGACCCGGTCGATCAGGGAGTTGGTGGTGACGATGGTGTCCCCGGCCAGCGCCCGGTAGTAGCCCTGGCCGTACTGGAGGGAGCTGTTCCAGCTGACCCTCTTCGAGGTCGCCGTCGCCGGGTCCCAGAGGGTGGCGTACGCGTCGCTTGCCGTCGTCGGCAGGGCGACCAGGTCGCCGTCCACGCCGTACCAGGCCGTACGGCACTCGGAGCCGATGACGGTGCAGCCCGTGCCCGGCGTGTAGACGCCGTCGGCGTTCTCGACCGTGACCGTCGCACCGGTCGCGAAGTCGGTCCACAGCAGCCCGTCCCGGCCGGTCTGCCGGTGCAGGAAGCCGGTATCGCCGTCGACGTACGGGCGGTCGGTGCGCGGTGTGGTGCTGCTCGGGTCGGTCAGGGTGACCATGGTGGTGTCGGCGGCCTCGGCCGCCTCCGCGGAATCGCCGCCCTCCGACAGGACGACCACCGATGCGGCCGCGACGGCGACCGCGAGTGAGGAGACGGCAGCGGCGAGACCGCCCCGTCTCAGGGCGTGTCTGCCCACGTGAGGTTCCCTCCCCTGCGAGAGCCCCTGCTCTCGCACAAGTGCGCGGATATTACCAAGGGTTCTTAAAGTCGCTGCAGGGTCCTCGGCACGGTCGCACAGGGGACATGCCGACGCCCCCCGGAGTCGTCTCCGGGGGGCGTCGGACTGCGGGGCCTGCGTCAGCGGGCGACGTACTGCGTGAGGATCGCCTGCACCTCGTAGATGTCGACGCCCTTGGTGAACGTCTTCTGGATCGGCACCGACTGGCCCGAGACCCAGATCTTCAGCTCGGCGTCGAGGTCGAAGGTGCCGGCCGTCTCCACCGCGAAGTGCGTGATGCTGCGGTACGGGATGGAGTGGTACTCGACCTTCTTGCCGGTGATGCCCTGCTTGTCGACCAGGATCAGCCGCCGGTCGGTGAACATGATGACGTCACGCACCAGCTGGTACGCCGCCTGCACACCCTCGCCGGAGCCCAGCAGCTTGGCGAAGTCCGAGGCGGCCTTGCCCGGGTCTATGGTGTGCGCGTTGCCGAAAAGTGCCATGGATGAAACCCCCCACTAGTGATCTTCGGGCATGTATAGCGCGTTGCCGGGGCCTCTGCCTAGATCATGTGAAGGAACCGTGATCGTCAGGCGTCGTAACTCCCGTCCCAGGGCGGCCCGAAGCCCAGCCGGTCCGGATACAGCTCGGCCCACCCCTCGCCGTCCTCCTCCCCGGTGACGAGCCCGAACAGTACGCCGTCCACGACGAGTTCGAAGGGCCGCACCGCGATGTCGGTGTACGTCCGCCGGGGCAGGCTCCGCAGCCGGGTCGCCAGGTGGGCGCGGGCACGCGCCAGCACGGACCCGTCCCGCTGCTGCTCGGCCCAGGTCCCGGCACACCAGATCTCCGAGTCGCGGTAACCGCCCTCGGCGTCGAAGGTGTGCAGCACGGAGTAGAGGCGCTTCTGCTCCTCCCAGCCGTCGTCGGGCCGGAAGCCCTTGGGGAAGGCGTAGGTGACCGACCCCAGGAACTGCCCTTCCGCGTAAAGCCCGATGGCCTCGGTACGGCCGTGCGGCTCGTAGGCGATCGGGATGATCCCAGGTACTGCCATGGCGCAAACCATACGTATGTTTCCTGGCAAGTTCCGCCCCCTGCCCACAACTTGATCACGGACTGGGGTAAAGATTTACCGGCAGGAACCGCCAGACGCCGTCGGACTGGTGGCCGTTGATGCGGCTGTGGGTGTGGAGGTGGAGTTCCGTACCGTCTTCGTGGAGGGTGCCTTCGTATTCGATGGTGCCGATGTCGATCTTGGTCGTGAACTTGATGAGGTTTCCGCTGATTTCGTACGTCCCCTTGCCGAAATACGGCATCGGATTCTCTTTGGTGAACCACCGGGCGATCTCCGGACCCCGTCCGGTGGTCGTCGTACTCAGCACGCTGCGGTCGGCGTAGAACCTGAGGAGCTGCGTGTACTGCTCGGTGACCTGCGCGTACAGCCCGTCGTACCGGACGCCTTGCTCGGTTACGGGACTCCTGCCCACTGCCGCCAGCGACCGCAGCAGCCTGCCGTAACCGTCCTGCTTGAACAGGTCCACCCGGTGCCACCTCTGCAGCCGCTCCGGGACCTCGCAGTCCTCCAGGCGGGCCGGGATGACGTAGATCGTGCCCTCGGGCTGGTGATCGGCCTCGTCGAGGACGATACGGATCTCCTTCTGCACGTATCCGGTCTTCGTGACCGAAGCCCGTGAGAGGCAGACCAGGACCAGATCGGAGGCGCGGATCGCACGGCGGATCTCACGGTCCCAGTCCTGGCCCGGGAGGATGTCCTCCTCGTCGAGCCAGGGCTGGAAGCCCGCGGACAGCAGCTGTGTCCGCAGGCGCCGTACTTCTTCCTTGTCCCCCGACGAATGGCAGAGGAAGATCTTCAGCACGCCCCGCCCCTCGCCTACTCCGCCGTGCCGTCCTTGTCGGCCCCGTCACGTCCATGCTAGGTGGCCTCCGGGAGATCGGTTCTGCAGTCGCGGCAGCGGCCGGGAGCGGGGGCTCGGAAGGCGCGGTTGCAGCCCTCGCAGGTCTGGAAGGGATGTCTGGGCTCCGGGGCCGGTGGCGCCGGGGGCCGGACCGGAGGTGGGGGCGGCAGCTGGGCGGCCAGCCGGTGGGCGAGGAAAGCGGCCGGGCGGATCAGGGGTTCGTTCGGGAGGTTCTCGGTCAGGGCGTGGCGTACGGCGGTGGGGGCGACGTCGCGCTCCAGCCAGGCGGCGACGCCGGGGGCGAGGTGCTCGGCGTCGGCGGCGGAGAGGAGGAGGCGGGGGTCGCGGCGGCGGAGGCCGGCGAGGACGTCGACGGCGGTCCGGAGGAGGGCGGGGTGGGGGTGTGAGGGCTGGGGTACGGCGGGGAGGCGTTTGCGCGGGGGCGGCTTGTCCGGGGTCGGCTTGTCCGGGGTCGGCGTGCGCCGGGCGGACCCTCTGCCGGAGGGCTCGGACCGGGTCGCCCGGTGTCCTGGCCGGTTGCAGGAGACCGTGCGGGTGACGACCCGGCCGGTTGAGGTGCGTTCGTGGGTGCGGCGCAGGTAGCCGTGGGTTTCGAGCTCGCGCAGGGCGGCGGCGATGCGGGTGCGGCCTTCTGGGAAGCGATCGGCGAGGGTTTTGATGTCGACGGCGGTGCCCGCGCGAACCGACTGGATGTAGCACGCCAGGCCGATGGCGAGTCCGGAGAGCTCCTGGTGCTGGATGAGGTCGTTGCCGATCACCGTGAAGTTCTCGGTGTGGCGGGCGTTGTCGTGGACGACGCCGGAGTGCGGCTGCCCGTGGGAGTGGTTTTTGCCCGCGATACGGGACTGGGCGCGCAGGGGCGCGCTAGGGTTTTCGGTGTCCATCGGGAAGCTGTCTTCTTCCTTGGTGGTCAGGCCCTCGCATTGGGATGCCAGTCCCGGCGGGGGCCGTCGTATGTCTGCTGTCTGCGGTTGCGTGGTGCTGCTCGCGCTGAGCGTAAGGCAGGCAACCAGCCCCAAATCCAGCCGAGTTGGGCATATTCACTCGCGGGAGTGAGTTTGCGCAGCGGGAGGGAGGGGTGGGGCTTGGTGGGGTGCTTTCTCCCCAGTGGGTGGTTCATAGGGAGCGCCGGTCGGACCGGAGTGCGGGGCGGCGGGCTTCGGTGACTCCGGTGTCGGGGCGGGGAGTTCGAGTTCGGCCCAGACCGTCTTGCGTGGGGGCAGGCCCTGTCTCACTCCCCAGCGGTCGGCGAGGGCGGCCACGAGGGCCAGGCCGCGGCCGGCTTCGCTGTCGGGGGTGGTGGGTTGGGGGTGCGGCAGCCGGTCACCGTGCGTGTCGGTGACTTCGATGCGGAGGGTGTCGCCCACGACGTAGAGCAGCAGTTGGAAGTTTCGACCCGGGACACGGCCGTGCGTGGCCGCGTTGTTCGCCAGTTCCGCGACGATGTTCGCCGCCGGGTCCAACGGGATTTGCCAGCTGCGCAGTTGTTCGGTGGCGAGCAGGCGGACGAGGCGGGCTCCGCGTGGGGTGGGGGACAGCAGGACGCTGAAGTTGCGGATGGGGTTGTCGGCGGGTTTCTGAGTCACGTCACTCAGCGTGGCCATGTGCGCTTACCGTGTGGAGTGATCACGCCGGTACGTAGAGCGACTGTCCAGGACTTGTCCAGACGTGTCCAGGCTGTCCAGAGGGTGCGTGCGGGTGGGGGCGTTGCGGCACGGTCGTACGGCGGAGGGGTGCGGGATGTCGGTGTCGGCGGAGTCGGAGGCGGAGGCGGGACGGCTCGCGAGGGAGGCGGATGAGCCGGGTTGGGAGGTGGACCCGGACGATGACTGGGGTGTGGCCGTCATCGCCACGGTGGGACGGCAGTTGAGGCTGCGGCGGGAGGCGGCGGGGATGCGGGTGCCCGAGTTCGCGAAGGCGGTCGGGTACGGGGAGGACCTGGTCTACAAGATCGAGGGTGGGAAGCGGATTCCGCGGCAGGAGTATTTGGACAAGGCCGACGAGGTGTTGGGGGCGGATGGGCTTGTCTCGGCGGCTTGGGAGGACGTGAAGAGGGTCCGGTATCCGAAGAAGGTGCGGGACTTGGCGAAGATGGAGGAGAAGGCGGTCGAGATCGGGGTTTATGAGTGCAGCAACATTGCCGGGCTTCTGCAGGCGCCCGAGTACGTGCGGTCCCTGCTGCAAGCGGCGCAGCCCGCGTATGCCCCTGAGGACTTGGAACGGCGCGTGGCGGCGCGCGTTGCCAGGCAGTCTGTGTTCGAGCGAACGCCTGCTCCCGCCCTCGGGTTTGTCATGGAAGAGGCCACGCTGCGCCGCAAGGTAGGAGACACAATGGTGCGGCGACAACAGTTCGAGTACATGCTGGAGTTGGGGCGGTTGAGCAATGTCACGCTCCAGGTGATGCCGATCGAGAGTCCGGCCCACCCGGGAATGATCGGCAGAATCGAGTTGCTGAAGTTCGAGGACGGGACCGCAGTCGGGCGGTCCGACGGAGCCTTCAACGGCCGTCCGGTCACCGACCTGAGGCAGTTGCGCATTCTCGAACTGAGGTATGGCACTATCCGTGCCCTGGCTCTGCCACCGGGCGAGTCACTGGCCCTGATTGAGCAACTCCTGGGAGAAACATGATGCGCAAGCCCACTGCCGGTGACCTCTTCGAACTGGCGTGGTTCAAGAGCAGCTACAGCAGCAGCCCCGACGGCGACTCCTGCGTCGAGATCGCCACCACCCCGGCGACGATTCACGTCCGCGACTCGAAGTACCGCGACACCAGCCCGCGCCTCGCGCTGGCTCCCGAGGCATGGGCGGACTTCGTGGCGTACGCGTCTGGGAACTGACTCACTCCGCCGGTCAGCGGGTCGGCTGCCGATGCTTCATTCGCAGCGGCTCCAGACCCGCCGCCAGGGCGAATGGGGGTCCCTGGATTCAGGTTGCTGAGTCCTCGTCGGCGATGAGGTCCAGGAGCTGGTCTGGGGTGAGCGTGGCAAGGTCGACGGAGCGGTCTTCGCACACGAGTCGTGCCGCCGCCTGCTGCGCCCTGAGCTGTTGTGCGCGTTCGATGAGTTCACTGGCGCGGCGTCGTTTGTGGATACGGTCGGCGATGTCGGCGACCGCGAGCATGGCCGACGGAATGGACACGATCAGGGACGTCAGCGCGATGGGGTCGATGCCCTTGGTGTCCGGACGGGTCGCTGGTTCCGCTGCCGGGGCTGGTTCAGGTGAGAAGCCCCAGCTCGCGGTCAACGCGGCGACGCTCTTCCCGGCGGCTTCGGCGTCCGCTCCGACGAACTCGATGATCATCATTCCTCGTTTCCGTCGTCAGTGGCATTCAGTAGCTCATCGAGCTGGTCAACAACATCCGACAGACCGATCTTGGCGGCAGCGGCTCGGCTCGTCTGAAGCACCTGTCGGGCCTGCCCGCTTTCACCCGCGGCCAGCAGAAGTTGGCTGAAGGTAGTCCCGACAATCGCGATGCCATCCGGCCGTTGAAGCTTTAGGAAGAGCTGAAACGAGGTGATCAGCCTTGGCGCGGCCGCGTCGAGATCCTGGCGACTCAGATCGAGTAGTGCAAGGTCCCAGTTGGCTGCCGCGATGCCGTCCATGTCGCCTAGCTTTTCATTGGCTTCCAGGCGCTTGAGCTGCAGTTCGAGGGCCTCGTCGATCTCGCCTCGCTGCTGGAGGATGTCGGCGATCTTTCCCCAGGTGATCGCGGCTTCGCGGGTGTCACCGATCCGCTCGTAGACCGGCAGGGTGACCTCGCGGCGGATTCGCAGGGCCTCGTCGATCTCGCCTCGCTGCTGGAGGATGTCGGCGATCTTTCCCCAGGTGACCGCAACCGAGCGGGTGTCACCGATCCGCTCGTAGACCGGCAGGGTGACCTCGCGGCGGATTCGCAGGGCCTCGTCGATCTCGCCTCGCTGCTGGAGGATGTCGGCGGTCTTTCCCCAGGTGAGCGTGGCCGAGCGGGTGTCACCGATCCGCTCGTAGACCGGTAGTTCGACCTCGCGGTGGATTCGCAGGGCCTCGTCGATCTCGCCTCGCTGCTGGAGGATGTCGGCGGTCTTTCCCCAGGTGAGCGCAGCCGAGCGGGTGTCACCGATCCGCTCGTAGACCGGTAGTTCGACCTCGCGGTGGATTCGCAAGGCCTCGTCGATCTCGCCTCGCTGCTGGAGGATGTCGGCGATCTGGCCCCAGGTGACCGCGGCCGAGCGGGTGTCACCGATCCGCTCGTAGACCGGCAGGGTGACCTCGCGGCGGATTCGCAAGGCCTCGTCGACCTCGCCCCGCTGCTCGAGGACGTCGGCGATCTGGCCCCAGGTGACCGCGGCCGAGCGGGTGTCACCGATCCGCTCGTAGACCGGTAGTTCGACCTCGCGGTGGATCCGCAGGGCCTCGTTGACCTCGCCCCGCCGCTCGAAGATGTCGGCGATCTTTCCCCAGACGACCGCGGCCTGGCGGGTGTCACCGGCGTCGGTGAACAGTTGGCGGGCTTGGTGGAGCAGGTCCTCGGCCTGGTCGACCTCGCCGCGGGTGATCAGGCGGTTGGCGTGGTCGTAGAGGACTGCGGCGTGGCCGGCCGGGTCGGTCTGCCAGTCGCTGTTCTGGGTCTGCTGGACGGCACGGCGGAGCAGGATGTCGGCGTGGTCACCGTCGCCGCTGGTGACGGCCGCGTCGGCGACAGTCCGTAGCAGGGTGAGGGGGACCTCGTGGTGGTGGCGGTCGAGGAGGGCGATCGCGTGGTGGCCGAGCTCGGCGGCAGTGGCGGCCGGGCCTTGCCGCAGGGCTGACACCGCTGCGGCGGCGCAGTCGGCGGTGATGGTCGGGTTGTCTACGGCCAGGGCCAGTCGGGTCAGTTGCAGGTTCAGGTGGGTGCCGCGGGCGGGGCGGGGAGAGGCACCGCCCCACTGGGCGTAGAGCGGTTCGGCGGCCAGGGTGGCTAGGGCGGCCTGTTCGTCGGGGGTGAGAGGGGTCAGACGTCCGGCCGCGAGGGCGTTAACGGCCAGGGCCGGGACATCGGGGCGGTACTGGTCGGGGAAGGCGTCGAGGAGTCCGAGGCCGCACAGGCGGGATGCTGATCCGCCGACCGCGGCGGCGAGGGCGTCGATGACGGGTTGCGGGACCGGGACGCTGAATAGGGTGCAGGCCCGCAACAGGTCGCGGTGGGTGGGTCCGGCCTGGTCGACGAGAGCGTCAAGGGCCAGATTCTCCAAGAACTTGCTGATGTCTGGGTTGTCGGCTGGGGGGTCACCCTGGTGCAGGTAGGCCTCCATGTCGGCGACGGCGGCCTCGGCGCGAGCCTGGTCGACCTGGCTGCTGTAGACCAGGCGCAGCCCGATGAGATCCTGAAGCCCGGGGTTGCCGCAACTGACGTCCATGGCCCGTTGGGCCAGGTCGGCGCGCTGGGTCCGGTACTCGACCGGGGCGAGGTCTTGCTGACGGCGTTGGAGCTTGAGCTGGGCCGCCGTCGACAGTGGTTGCAACTGGACCGGTTCTAGCCGGGTCTCCAGCCCGTCGAGGGTGAATGTGTAGCGGCTGGTGACCAGTAGTCGGCTGTCCGTGATGGCCGGGTCGAACGCGGAGAGCACGTCGGCGAGCACGGTCGCGTGTTCGGCGTCGAGCCGGTGCGGGCCGTCGGGGCTGGCGGTCAGGATCTGTTCGAGATCGTCGATGATCAGCAGTAGGGGTTTGCGGACGTCGTCGAGTTCCTGGGCGCACGGTCCGGCCAGCAGATCGATCAGCAGCGGTTTGAGACGGTCCGGCTGCTCGCGGACCTCGGCGCGCCTGCCTTCGATGAGCGTGCGGGCATCAGGGTTGGTGGCGACGGCGTCGGCGATGGCATCCAGGATCGCTGCCGGGGTGTAGTCGCCGAACACGACTGCGACGGCTCGGTTGGGGTGACGGTCGGCGATGCGCGCGGCGAGGCTTGACTTGCCCAACCGGCCCTGCCCGTGGAGCAGGACCCCGGCCTTCTGCCCGCCGCGCAGGGCACGCAGCGTGTGCTGCATTTCCGGGCGGCGGCCGACGAACATTTCGGCGGCCGCGACCGGCAGTTGGTGCTTGCGGTCCAGGAATGTCTTGGTCACATGGTGTGGAGGCACCAAATGGCGCTTATGGTTTCCCGCGACCAGCGGGCCACCACCCGCCGGTCCCAGCCACAGCCTCGCTAGATGCCAGTCGGCGCGCACGTGCTCATCGGAACAGGCCAGCAAATGGCGGCGGGCGTCGGCGACGGCCAAGGCCACCTCGACACGGCGGCTGAGCTGCCGATACAGGCGTTCGGCGAAACGAGTGCCGGCCTGGTCGCTGACCGAGCCGTCCCAGCCGATGACCGCGGGGATCCCGGCGGCCACCAGCCCCGTGGCCATCGAGTGCGCCACCGTAACGCCGGGCTCGGCTGCCGGACCGCCTCGGCGGCCGGCGCCGGCGGGAACGTGCCCGGCCACGTCGGCACCGGTGGCGGTCAGGCAGGCCGACACGAAGGCCAGCCTCGGGCGCGGAGTCAACAGTCCCACCAGCTCGTCCGCGCTCGTCGGACACCCGTCCCCGAGATCATCTTCCATCAGCAGGACGGGAGTGGCGGGCCTGTCCGGCCCCGGGCGCCAATTGTGCAACCCGTGACACGACAGATGAACCACCGGCATCCCGCCGAGCTCGGACAGTCGCAGGCCGAGATGCTCGGGATTGCCGGAGTCCTCGACGACGAGATCAAGGCTCGTCTCCCCGACGGCGTTGAGGATGGCCATCTCCTCGGCCTCGAAGTCGAGATCGTGCTGGCCCCGGGGTGCCGAGGCCATGAACGCCACCCCGAGCCGATACCGGTCCGGGCTCTGCGCCGGGCCCGGGGCACCGAGCCGACGCGCCACAGCGAACAACTCCGGCGCCGCAGCGAGGAACCCGCCCTCAGGGGTGGCCAGCAGCTCGTACGGAGCCCGCAACAATGCCCACGCCGCCGCGGACGGTCTCGCCGGCGCCCTGACCTCGAACACCAGCGGCGCCGACGCCGTATCAAGCAGGCGCGTTAACTGGCCCAGGTCGCCGTCGAGCCACCGGTACAACGCGCGCCCCACCGCGAGCAGCGCCGGCTCCTTGGAGCCGCCGCGCACGGCATCCACATACTGGCCTGCGACGTCATTGAGCAGGCCGATGTCGGAGGTCTGCAACTTCCGGCGGGAACCGACATGTTGGCCGTCGACGACCAGCTCAAATCCGCTGGCGTCCACAACCAGCCCGGTAACCATAAGTCATCTTAGCGTCACCAAATGCCACCGTTCCAGGGTGTACTTGGTGTGACTGACTCTCAGCGCAAGGGGCCCGAGACCGGTGTCGGTTTCGGGCCCCTCGTGGCTTGTCGGGTTACTCCGCCGTGCCGCCGAAGCGCTCCTTGTACGTCTCCAGGTCCTCGTCCGTGAGCTTGGCGAACAGGACCGGCGGGACGGTGAAGGGGGTGCCGGCCGGGACGGAGGTCAGGGACTTCGCCTCGGCCTCGCTGATCCAGGTGGCCGTGTCGTCCTTGAGCGCGAAGGCCTGGCGCATCGCGGCCGAGGTCGCGGGGATGAAGGGCTCCGAGACCACCGAGTAGAGGTGGATCAGGTTCATCGCCGTGCGGAGGGTGAGGGCCGCGGCGTCCTTGTCGGTCTTGATCTCCAGCCAGGGGGCCTTCTCCTCCAGGTAGGAGTTGCCGGCCGACCACAGGGCACGCAGGGCGGCCGCCGCCTTGCGGAACTGGAGGGCCTCCATCTGGGTCTCGTACTCGGCGAGGAGACGGGCGATCTCCTCGCCCAGCTTCGCCTCCGCCTCCCCCGGCGTGCCGCCCTCGGGGACGTCGTCGCCGAAGCGCTTGCGGGAGAAGGACAGGACGCGGTTGACGAAGTTGCCGAGGGTGTCGGCCAGGTCCTTGTTGACCGTGGCGGTGAAGTGCTCCCAGGTGAAGGACGAGTCGTCGGACTCGGGAGCGTTGGCGATCAGGAAGTAGCGCCAGTAGTCGGCGGGCAGGATCTCCAGGGCCTGGTCCGTGAAGACGCCCCGCTTCTGGCTCGTCGAGAACTTGCCGCCGTAGTACGTCAGCCAGTTGAAGGCCTTGACGTAGTCGACCTTCTTCCACGGCTCGCGGACGCCGAGTTCCGTCGCCGGGAACATCACCGTGTGGAAGGGGACGTTGTCCTTCGCCATGAACTCCGTGTAGCGGACCGTCTCGTCCGACTCGTACCACCACGACTTCCAGTCGCGCGTCGACGGGTCCTCGTCCGCCCACTCCTTCGTCGCGCCGATGTACTCGATCGGGGCGTCGAACCAGACGTAGAAGACCTTGCCCTCGGCCGCCAGCTCCGGCCAGGTGTCCGCCGGGACGGGGACGCCCCAGTCCAGGTCACGGGTGATCGCGCGGTCGTGCAGGCCCTCGGTCAGCCACTTGCGGGCGATGGAGGAGGCGAGCTGCGGCCACTCCGCCTCGTGCCGGGCGACCCACTCCTCGACCTCGTGCTGGAGCTTCGACTGGAGGAGGAAGAGGTGCTTGGTCTCGCGGACCTCCAGGTCGGTGGAGCCGGAGATCGCCGAGCGCGGGTTGATCAGGTCGGTCGGGTCCAGGACGCGGGTGCAGTTCTCGCACTGGTCGCCGCGGGCCTTGTCGTAGCCGCAGTGGGGGCAGGTGCCCTCGACGTAGCGGTCCGGGAGGAAGCGGCCGTCGGTGGGGGAGTACACCTGGCGGATGGCTCGTTCTTCGATGAAGCCGTTCTCGTTGAGGCGGCGGGCGAAGTGCTGGGTGATCTCGACGTTCTGCTGGGAGGAGCTCCGGCCGAAGTAGTCGAAGGCGAGCGCGAAGCCGTCGTAGACCGCCTTCTGCGCGTCGTGGGCCTGGGCGCAGAAGTCGGCGACGCTGAGGCCGGCCTCCTTCGCGGCGAGCTCCGCCGGGGTGCCGTGCTCGTCGGTGGCGCAGATGTAGAGGACGTCGTGGCCGCGCTGGCGGAGGTACCGGGAGTACACGTCCGCCGGGAGCATGGACCCCACCATGTTGCCCAGGTGCTTGATCCCGTTGATGTAGGGAAGGGCGCTGGTGATGAGGTGTCGAGCCATCGGGGGCTGCTCCCAGGTCGGATTTGGATTTCGTGATGCTTTACGAACCAAGAAATCGTAGCCGACATGGGGGGACCGCCCGCTTTCCGTATTGCAGGGTGGAAGGCGGGCGGCCGGGTGTCTCGGGTTGCGGGTGCGGTTACGGGCGCCAGTCGATCAGTACGCCGTCGTAGAGCTCCGCGTCCGTGAGCTCCTTCGGGGTGGGGCCCGCGTGGAAGAAGGCCGTGTTGTCGGTCTTCAGCTTGCGGAGGTAGTCGAAGGCCTTGTTCTCGTGCTCGCCGAACGCGACGAAGGAGAAGAAGACGGACGGGTGGGACTTGGCCGCCTCGGTCAGGGCCTGGGTGGCGGGGGTCTTCGCGTCCGGGGCGCCGTCGGTCTGGAAGACGACGAGGGCGGGGGTGTTCGCGCCGGGGGCGGTCGTCTTGTCGTAGTGGGCGAGTACGGCTTCCACGGCGGCGTGGTAGCTGGTACGGCCCATGCGGCCGAGGCCGGCGTGCGCCTCGTCGATGGCGTCCTTGGGGGAGGCCGGGGTGAGGTCGAGGGTGCCGTCGACCTCGGTGGAGAAGAAGACGACGTGGACGGAGGGGGTGTCCTCGGTGTCCGGGGTGAGGTGGGTGGCGAGGGCGAGGGTCTGCTCGGCGAGGGCTTGGGCGGAGCCGTCCTTGTAGTACGGGCGCATGCTCGCGGAGCGGTCGAGGACGAGGTAGGTCTTGGCGCGGGCGGTGGTGAGGCCGGCCTTGGCGAGGGCGAGGGCGGCGGCGCCAGTGCCTGCGGCGGCGATCGCGGGGGTCGCCTCGGCTTCGCCTTCGGCGTCCGTGTTCCCACCCGCACCACCCGTGACGGTTTCGATGTCGTCTGCGGGTGGCCCCTGCGGGGCGGACTCGCCGTCGGCGGCTGCGGCGACGGGGGTGGATTCCGGGGTGGATTCGGGGGTGGGCTCGGCCTCGGGGGCGGCTGCGGGTTCCGGGGTGGCGGCTGCGGTGGCCTCCGGCTCCGGGTCGGCCTTGGCTTCGGGCTCAGCCTCCGGCTCCGGCTCCGGCTCCGGGGTGGGCTCGACATCGGCGGCCGCGGTGGCGGGCTCGGGCTCCGGCGTGGGCTCGGCGACCGGCTCGGGGGTGGCCTCGGCGGCGGGCGTCTCTTCCGCGGTGGGCTCCTCCGCGGCAGCCTCGGCCACGGGCTCGGCTTCGGGCTCGGGCTTGGTCTCCGTGACCGGCTCCGGGGTGGGCTCCGGGGTGGGCTCCTCCGCAACCGGCTCCTCGACGGGGGCGCTCTCCTCAGCGGCCTCCGGCGCGGGAGCGGGCGCGGGCTCGGTCGTCTCCTCGGCAACGGGCTCCGCCTCGACGACAGGTTCAGCCTCAGCCTCTGCGGAGGACTCAGCCTCGACCTCGGCCACCGGCTCAGCCTCGACCTCGGCCACCGGTTCAGCGCCGGCCTCGGCCACCGGCTCCTCGGCCGCCGGCTCAGCGTCAGCCTTGACAACCCGCTCCTCAGTCACCGGCTCAGCCTCAGCAACCGGAGCTTCAGCCACCGGCTCCTCAATCACCGGCTCCTCAGTCACCGGCTCAGCCTCAGCCTCAGCCACCGGCTCCTCAGCCACCGGCTCCTCGGCCCCCGCCTCCCCCGGCTTCCCAACCGTCGGCTCCTCGCCCGCCGGTGTCTGCCGGGGCACCGTCACGTTGTCGAACGCCGCCGCCACCAGATCGTGCTCGTCCTTGGTCGACAGGGACGTCGACGTGCGCGGCTCCGGAACCTCGACCTTGGCCTCCGGCTCGGGCGACGCGGGCGCCGGTACCGTCGGCTGAGCTGTCGGCTGCGTCCCCTCCGCACCCTCTGCCTCGGCGGTACGCCCCTTGCGTGAGCGGCCGAATGCGTTCCGCAGGAGAGTGAGAATGCCCATGTGCGCAACCCTTCGCATGAGTTGATGCCCGTCAATCCCTGGCCAGGACGGACACGTAAGGTTAGCGGCCCTGGAGAGGGATCTTGGGCCGGGGAGGGCAGCGCAAGCCGCATCCGTCAAGGGCCGTATTCGGTCTTATCGTGCAAGCCGCCCGCAAGCCGCCCGCAAGCCGCCCGCAGGCCGCCCCCGACTCCCGCCCCGCTACCCCGCATTCACTGCGCGTTCATCGCCAGTCCCCGCTCCCGCACAAACCGGCCCTTAGCGTCCGTGGCGCGGATTCAAGGGGAGTCCATGGGGAAGCAAGGGGATTACAAAGTGCGCATACCGCTGCCGTTGATCAGCACGCCGTCGTCCGACGGACACCAGGGCGGGCGTTCCGCCATGACCTGCCTCTACCGGTGCGGCAACGCCTGTTTCCACGAGGTGCCCAACACCAGCGCCAACGAGTACGTCGGTGACGTCATCGCCGGTGCCCTCAGCCGCCGTTCCCTGATGCGGACCGCCGCCGTCGTCACCGTGGCCGCCGCGGCCGGCGCGACCGTCGTCGGCGCCCCGCAGGCCCACGCCGCGACCGGCACGGCGCCGACCCCCTCGTACCAGAAGAGCGGCAAGGCCGCCCGCGGGCTGCGGTACAGCCCCGTCGCCCCCAACACCACCGACGCCGTGACCGTCCCCGACGGCTACGCGCAGAACGTCGTCATCCGCTGGGGCGAGCCCATCCTGCGCGGCGCGCCCGCCTTCGACCCGGAGCGGCAGACGGCCGCCGCGCAGGCCGGCCAGTTCGGGTACAACAACGACTTCCTCGCGCTGCTCCCCCTCGGCCACGGCAAGCAGCTCCTCGTCGCCAACCACGAGTACACCGACGAGGTGCTCATGTTCCGCGGGTACGACCCCGCCAACCCGACCCGCGAGCAGGTCGAGGTCGCGTGGGCCGCGCACGGGCTGTCGGCTGTCGTGGTGGAGGAGGACCGCAGGAGCGGGAAGCTCACCGCCGTGTCCCGGCATCCGCTCAACCGGCGCGTCACCGCCACCACCGAGTTCCGGCTCACCGGGCCCGCGGCCGGCTCGGACCTGCTGAAGACCTCCGCCGATCCGACCGGCACCAAGGTCCTCGGCACGCTCAACAACTGCTCCGGCGGCACCACCCCGTGGGGCACCACGCTGCACGGCGAGGAGAACTTCAACCAGTACTTCGCCAACAGCAGCCGCGCCACGGACAAGCGGTACGGCATCGGCACCGGCGCGAGCGAGCGCAAGTGGGAGCGGTTCGACCAGCGCTTCGATGTCGCCCAGGAGCCGAACGAGGTGCACCGGTTCGGGTACGTCGTCGAGTTCGATCCGTACGACCCCACCTCCACCCCGCGCAAGCACACCGCCCTCGGCCGCTTCAAGCACGAGGCCGCGACCGTGCGGCTGACCTCGGACGGACGGCCCGTCGTCTACTCCGGGGACGACGAACGGTTCGACTACTTCTACAAGTTCGTCAGCAGCAAGAGGGTCAAGAAGGGGACCTCGCGCGCCGTTCGCGAGCACAATCTCTCGCTTCTCGACGAGGGCACGCTCTACGTCGCCAAGCTCAGCGGTGACTCCCCCGCCATCGAGATCGACGGCACCGGCAAGCTCCCGGCCGACGGTGAGTTCGACGGCAGTGGTCAGTGGATTCCGCTGGCCACCGCGACCGCCAAGGGTGCCGTCTCGCACGTGGAGGGGATGACGGCCGAGGAGGTGTTCGTCTTCACGCGGCTCGCCGGTGACAAGGTGGGCGCCACCAAGATGGACCGGCCCGAGGACATCCAGCCCAACCCGGTCTCCGGCAAGGTCTACGTCGCCCTCACCAACAACACCAACCGCGGGGTCGGCAGCAACGCCCCGGCCGACGAGGCCAACCCGCGCAACGCCAACAAGCACGGGCACATCCTGGAGCTGACCGAGCGCTGGAACCGGCCGGAGAGCCAGAAGTTCGCCTGGTCCCTGTTCCTGGTCGCCGGTGACCCGGCCGACCCGGCCACCTACTTCGCCGGGTTCCCGAAGGACCGGGTCAGCCCGATCTCCTGCCCGGACAACGTGGCCTTCGACCCGTACGGCAACCTCTGGATCTCCACCGACGGCAACCAGCTCGGCTCCCACGACGGCCTGTTCGGCGTGGCCACCAAGGGCGACCGGCGCGGTGAGCTGAAGCAGTTCCTCACCGTGCCGACCGGCGCGGAGACCTGCGGGCCGATCATCCAGGACCGCCGCGTCCTGGTGGCCGTCCAGCACCCGGGCGAGATCACCGGCGCGACCGTGGAGAACCCGGCCAGCACCTGGCCGGACGGCCCGGGGAAGATCGTGCGCCCGGCGGTGGTGGCCGTGTGGCGCAAGGACGGCTCGGACATCGGCGTCTGAATCGCCGATCGCTTCACCCCGGTGCCTTGCGTGTCACCGGGGTGAGGCGATCGCCCGGGCCGCCGCGACCTCCTGGCGCAGCGGCTCCAGGACGCTCCCGGACGGTCCCGTGAGGTCGGTGCGGACCGCGTACAGGGTCTCCGCCTGGCGTACGCCCTCCGCCAGTTCGCGCAGTTGCAGGACCACTTGGGCCACTTCCGCCTCCGAGGGCGGCGGGGCGCCGTGCTTGGTGCGGACGCGGGCCGCGGTCGTCGCGTCGACGATCCGCTCCACCGCGACCACCAGGGGCCACCAGGCCGCCGCCCGGCGGCCGGTGGGCGGGGGTTCGGTGAGGGCGCGCTGGAACTCCGTGCGGATCACCGACAGGTCGCGGTAGAGGCGGCGCCGCATGCGGGCGCGGGCCGGGGGGTCGGTGAGATCGCGGCCGAACGCCGACTCGACGTATGCCGCGGTGTCGTCCACCGCCTTCGCCAGGCGGTCGCCGACGCGTGTGTGCCAGCTCTCCGGCCAGAGCAGATAGCCCGCGACCAGGGCGATGCCGCAGCCCATCAGGGAGTCGAGCAGACGGGGCACGAGGAGGGCGGTGCCCTGGTGGTTCAGGATGTCCGACAGCAGCAGGATGACCGGGGTGATCGCCGCCGTCTGGTAGCCGTAGCCCCGCGGCGTGAGCGCCGGGATCAGGGGGGCCAGGACCAGCATCACCGGGACGTCCCACCAGCCGCGCGGCACCTCCGCCAGGACCGCCGCCGCGATCACCAGGCCCGCCACCGTGCCGAGCGCGCGGAGCAGGGCGCGGGAGAACACCGAGCCGAAGTCCGGCTTCATGACGAAGGTGATGGTCAGGGCCACCCAGTACGAGCGCGGTACCGGGAGGATCGAGACGAGGACCTGGGCCACTCCGATGCACAGGGCCAGGCGCAGCCCGTAGCGCCAGGAGGCCGCGGACAGCGCCACGTTGCGGGTCGCCCGCGCGGCGCGGACGCGCAGTGCGGCCGGGCGGCCCAGGCGGTCGTCGAGGCCGCCGGGGTCGAGGTCCGGGGTACGTACGACCTCCGCCGCGTGGCGCAGGGCGTGGTCCACCGCCCGGGTCGTCTCCGAGGTGGGGGTGGGCAGCTTCAGGGCTATCGGGCCGGTGTAGCCCGTCTCCACCGCCTCCGCGAGGTGGCGCACCGCCTCGGTGACCTCCGGCGGCAGCGGCTCGCCGGTGACATGGGCCGCCGGGGCCGCCTCGACGACGGGGGTGATGGCGTTCAACTGGGCGAGGAGGCGGGTGAGGTCGGGGCTGCGGCCGTGGTGGCGGGTGCGGCGGGCCAGGATGAGGTCGTACGACTGGTTCAGGGACTGGGTGACGGTGTGGCGGGCCTGGTCGTAGGCCTCGTTGCCACAGGCCGACATCAGGGTCGCGACCGTACGGTACGTGTCCGCGACCGCCGAGCGTTCCGGGACTCCGGAGCGCAACGGCCAGGCCAGCAGCGCCAGGACCAGCACCAGCAGCCCGCCGCCGCTCATCAGCAGCGGCGCCAGCCACCACTCGCCCGGCATCGGCAGCCCGGCTCCCACCACGGAGTTGAGGAGCAGCAGCAGCCCGGACACCGACGCCACCGCGCCGATCGTCGAGATCATGCCCGAGACGAGGGCCACTGCCGTGACCACGGCCACCGCCAGCCATCCCTGGCCGAACACCAGCGACCCGACCGTCACGCCCACCGCCCCGAACAGCTGCGGGATCGCGATGTTGAGGATGCGCATGCGGTACGCGTCCGCGGTGTCGCCGATGACGCCGGACAGGGCGCCCATCGAGGCCAGGGCCCCGTACTCCACCTTGCCGACCGCGAGACCGATCGCCAGCGGCAGGGTCATCGCGATCGCGGCGCGGGCCACGGCCGCCCGGTTGACCGGGGCGGGCTGGGTTTGGAGGTTCCTGACCAGCCAGTCGGGAGGGGTGAGGCTGATGGGGAACTCTCGGGACATGCGCCTATTACACGTCATCCGCCCTGGTGCAGGTCCAGTTCGACCAGCAGCGCCCGGTGGTCGGTGTCGGGCAGGTCCAGGAAGCGGGCCTTCTCGCAGGAGAAGTCCGGCGAGACCAGCACGTGGTCGATCTGGGCGCCGAACGCGGGCGCGGTGCGGGCCGGCCAGCTCGGGGTGCGGTCGGAGCCGGCCAGCCGGGCGGCGTCCCGGAGACCGGCGTCGAGGAGGTGCCGGAAGGCCGCGTGGTCCTGGGAGGCGTTGAAGTCACCGGCCAGGACCAGCGGTGCGCCCCGGTGCCGGGCGGCGAAGTCCCGGAGCGTGCCCAGTTCCCGCTTCCACACGCCCACCTGGCCGGGGAGGGGCGGCATGGGGTGCGCGAGCTGGAGCCGTACGGCCCGGCCGTCGACGTCCGCCACCGCGCCCGGCATCCCCATCGTGCCCGGGACCGGGTCGGCGGCCGTGAGGCGGTGGCGGCTGAGGATCACCGAGCCCTCGGAGCCGGCGCCCGGCACGGTCCGCCGGTTCGGGTAGGCGACGCCGAGGGTCCGCTTCAGCTCCGCCGCGCAGGTGTACTCGCACTCCTGGACGAAGACGAGATCGGGTTTCTCCCGGCGCACCACGTCCACCAGGGCCCCCGTACCGCGCCCGAACTCGACGTTCGAGGTGAGGACGCGGAGCGAGGCGAGGACCTTGCCGTCGGGTTCGCTGATCTTCCCGTACGGCTCGATGAACCACGCCAGCAGGCCGAGCAGGGCCACGCCCCAGACCAGGCCCACCCACCACCGGGACAGCAGCGTGAGCAGCAGTCCCGCACCCGTCGGCACCAGCAGCCACGGCAGGAAGGCCAGCAGCTGGGGCACGGGCGTGATGCCGTCCGTGTCGGCCGTACGGCAGCCGACGACGATGCTCACGACGGCGAACAGCAGCCCCCCGAGCCAGGCCCCGGCCCGCCTGCCTCCTCGCTTTCCCGGCACGGCGCGTACATCGGTGTCCCCGGTGGTGGACTGGTGTGTCACGGGACCGACCCTACGAGCGCTCGTCCACCTGTGTCAGGAACGCCGCCAGCGCCGCGTTGAACTCCTCCGGCCGCTCCAGGTTCGGCATGTGGGCGGCGCCGGGAACCACCAGCAGCTCCGCGTCGGGGAGCGCCGCGTGCATCGCCTCCGCGTCGGAGACCGGGGTGTACTCGTCGTCCGTGCCGACCACCACCAGCGCGGGGACCTTCACCCGGGTCAGCAGGTCGCGGTAGTCGGGCCGCAGGGCGCGGGCGCGCAGGGCCGCCGCGGCGCCCTCGGGGGAGGTCGCCGTCATCATGCCGTGGACGTGCGCCTTGACCCGCGCGTCGGCGTACGGGGCGACCATCTTCTCCAGCACCTCGTCGGCGTACCCGCGCATGCCCTCGCGCAGCAGCCGGTCCGCCGTCGCGTTCCGGGCCCGGGCGCCCTCGGGGGTCTCCGGGGCCGGGAAGGTGTCGGCGAGGACCAGGCCGCGGACCCGGTCGGGGTACTGGCGCTGGAAGTCCATGACGATCTGCCCGCCCATCGACAGGCCCGCCAGCACGGCGGCCCCGACCCGCAGGTCGTCCAGAAGCGCCGCGATGTCCCGGGCGAAGTCGGGGAACTCCCTGACGCCGGGGAGCACCGGGGAGGTGCCGTAGCCGCGCAGGTCGGGGGCGATCACCCGGCGGCCGGCGGAGAAGGCCTCGATCTGCGGGGTCCACATCGTGTGGTCGAAGGGGTGGCCGTGGATCAGCACCAGGGGTGCGGGATCGGTCATGGTCCCGACCCTAGGCAGCCCCCGCTCCTCGGTGCAATAAAATCTTTGCCCTCGGTGCAATCGCAAGGAGCACGTGGGGGAACCGTGGACGACTACCGGGCCATCGCCGACCGGCTGGCCGACGACATCACGGCCGGGCGCCTCAAACCCGGCCAACGGCTCATGCCGCAGCGCCAGTTCGCGCGGCGGCGGGGGATCGCCGGGTCGACGGCGGGGCGGGTGTACGCCGAACTCGTACGGCGGGGCCTGGTCGTGGGCGAGGTCGGCCGCGGCACCTTCGTACGGGCCGCCGCGCACGACCCCACCGGCCGGGCCCTCATCGAGCAGGCGAGCGCCGCGCCGGTGAACATGGAGCTCAACTACCCGGCCGTGGCAGGGCAGTCCGAGCTCCTCGCCCCGCTCCTCGCGCCCCTGCTGCGCCCCGACGTCCTCACCGAGGCGCTTCTCCCGGCCGCCGCCACCGGCACGGCACCCGCGCGTCAGGCCGCGGCGAGCCTGCTCGCGACCCCGGGCTGGCGTCCCGGACCCGGCCGGGTCCTGTTCGCCGGCAACGCCCGGCAGGCCATCGCCGCCACCCTCGCCTCCCTCGTGCGCCCCGGCGGCCGGGTCGGCGTCGAGCCGCTGACATACCCGCTGGTCAAGGAGATCGCCGCCCGTCTCGGCCTGGTCCTCGTGCCGCTGGCCGACGACGAGGACGGGCCGCTGCCCGAATCGCTCCTCGCCGCCCATCGCACGGCTCCGCTGTCCGCGCTCTACCTCCAGCCGACGCTCCACAACCCGACGTCCCGGACCATGAGCGACGAGCGGCGGCGGCAACTCGCCTATGTCATCGGCGAATTGGGGCTGCCGGTCGTGGAGGACCGCATCTGGTCCTTCCTGCACCCCGACGCCCCCGACCCCTTCGCCGCCCACGCGCCCGCCCTCACCCACGTCGTCGACAGCCTCTCCAAGCGGGTCGCGCCGGGGCTGACGGCCGGCTTCGCCGTCGTACCGGAGCACCGGGCCGACGCGGTCGCCGCCGCGATCCGGTCCGGGGGGTGGAGCGCGGGGCGGTTCGCGCTGGAAGCGGCGGTGCGGGTCATCGGGGACGGGGTGGTGGAGCGGCTCGTCGAGGCCAAGCGGGCGGACGCCGCGCTGCGGCAGCGGATCGTCGCCGAGGAACTCGACGGGTTCGCCGTACGGGCTCATCCGCAGGTGTACTACGCCTGGTGGGAGCTGCCCGCGCCGTGGCGGGCCGACACCTTCGCGGCCGCCGCCGCGGCGCACGGGATCGCGGTCACGCCGGGCCCCGCCTTCGCCGTCGACCCCGGCCGCACCCCGGACGCGGTCAGGCTCGGGCTCGCGTCGGCCGCGGTGCCGGATCTGCGACGGGCACTGCGGACACTTGCCGGCGTCGCGCGTACCGGGCCGTGAGCCAGGTCGCGCAGGCCACCGTGAGGCCGAGGGCGACCAGCAGCCAGGAGACCGTGCGCAGGGTGCCGGTGAGGGCGTCGTAGATGACACCGGCGGCGCTGCGGTGGTCGGCGTCGGGCAGGTCGGCGAGGGTCATCCGGCGGCCGACGGCGACGGCGAGGCCCAGCAGTCCGCCGCCGAGCGCCGTGCCCAGCGAGGTGGCCGTCACCGCGCGGCGGCGGCAGGCGGCGACGGCGATCCCGGCGGCGGCCAGCACCAGGGCGCTGACGGGCAGCCAGAAACCGGCGAGGTCGAACGGCACGTAGGCGTCGGTGAGTCGGCGTCTGACCTGGGCGAGCTCGACGGTCGTCCAGTACGCCGCCCAGGACGCCAGCACACTGAACGGCACGAGCAGACAGGCCAGGCCGATGAGGGCGGCCGAGAGGGCGTTGCGAAGGCGTGGGCGCACCCTTCCAGGCAAGGCCGCGGCGGGTGGGGGCGCGAGCGGGGGCGGTGCATTCGGGTGTACGGCCCCCTGAGCCTGCCTCTGAGGTCGACCCTCCACGGCCTCACACCCCAGTCCCCCCAAGCCCTCTCGCTCTCCAGTGGAGGGTTCACCCGAACGGGTGTTTCCTGGATCTGGGGAGAAGGAGGCCGATCCATGCGCACCACTCCGGCCCTGCGGACCCTGGCCGCGGCCCTGCTCACCGGCGGCACCCTCGTCGCCGCGGCAGCGGGCACCACGGCCGCAGCCGCCACCCCGCCGACCTTTGCCGACGGACACGGTGGAGGCGGCGGATCCGGCGGTCCGATCTGGGGCACCATCGTCTCCGGCGTCGACCTCAACGTGAGGGCCGCGCCCACCACACACTCGCCCGTCGTCGACCAGCTCTCGCCGTGGAGCCAGGATCGCGTGGACTGCAAGGTCCTCGGGCAGAGAGTCAACGGCAACCCCTACTGGTACTGGCTCGTCGGCGCACAGGGCTGGGCGAGCGCCGCGTTCGTCGACACCGGCGGGCGCGGGGTGCCGACCTGCTCCGACCCGTGTCCCGAGTGGAAGGACGGCTCCTGGAGCAACTGGGACGACCCGTACATGAACGACTCCTGGAGCGTGTCGAGTTCCGGCACCTGGAGCTTCTCCGGCTCGTGGAGCTTCACGGTGACCAGTTCCTCGGCCGGCTGGTGAGAGAGGGAGACAGAAGGGCCCGGCAGCGGCTGCCGGGCCCTTCTGCCGACCACGTCCGGGCGTCAGCGGATGCGGTTGCCCTCGGCGTCCTCGCGCGTGTAGTAGCGGTAGAAGAACACCATGAAGATGCCCGCCGTGACCGCCACCCCGAGCGCAACGGACCTGAGCACGCTCTCGCCGGTCTGGCTGTAGAGGAAGCCGATCGCCGCGCCCGCGAAGGCGGACTTCACCAGCGAGTGCAGTTCGCGCTTGAGCTTCGGCGCGAACGTCGCCACCGCGAGGCACAGCACGATGAACGCCAGCGCGGTCACGAAGCCGAACAGGATGTTCCAGCCGGTGATCTCGCCGCCGCCGCGCCGGTTGGCGGCGGCCCAGTAGCCGTAGACCAGCCCCAGGACGACGGGAATCCCGTACCGGGCCGCCGTGTGGACCTGCGGGCTGAAGACGTCGGGCGACCGTCCGGCGAGTCCGGACCTGGCGCCGGACGCGGGTGCCGCATGAGCCATGAGAGGTCTCCTCTCTCTCCTCGCCCCCGCCTACCAGAGCACACCGGGGAGAGGGGCCTGGCAAGTCGGAGTGCGGCCCCCGTCTCCCCGTGTTTCGCTGAATCGCATGAAGCACGGGCTGAGGCCGGTCGGCGGGCGACGCGGTCCGATGGCCCGGCTGCCCCGGCCCGCCGAGGAGAGCGACGTCCTGCGCCGGCAGCAGCTGCTGCGGGTCCGCGGGCACAGCCTCGCCTGGGTACCGCCGCTGCTGATGCTCGCCGGGATCGCACTGATCGACTTCTACACCGCCGGCGAGTTCCGGATGATCACCTGGGTGGTGCTGGTGCCCGGTATCGCCGCCGCGATCTGCGGGGTGTGGGGCACGGCCGGCTTCGCGGTGCTCGCCCTGCTCACCTACGTCCTCGCCGACTCCTCCTACCCGACCTGGTACCGGAGCGGACTGGCCGACTTCCTCCTCGTCGGCATCGGCGGGGCGCTCGCCGTCCTCGCCTGTGTGGTCCGGGTCCGCGGCGAGCGGCACATGCTGCACATGCGGGACGTCGCCGAGACCACCCGCCGCACGGTGCTGCGCCCGCTGCCGCCGGACTGGGGCGGCCTCGACCACGCCGCCGTCTATCTGGCCTCCGACGTCGAGGCCCGGGTCGGCGGCGACTTCTACGACGTCCAGCAGGGCCTGCACGGCACCCGCGTCCTCGTCGGCGACGTGCAGGGCAAGGGCCTCGGCGCGGTGGAGGCGGCCGCCGCGCTGCTCGGCACGTTCCGCGAGGCGGGGTACCACGAGGAACTCGGCACCGTGGCCGAGCGCCTGGAGCTGCGCATGCTGCGCCACGGCCGGCACCTCGCCGCCCTCGGCCGTGACGACGGCGACCGCTTCGCCACCGCCGTCCTGCTCGGCTTCCCCGACGACACCTCCGGCGTGGTGGACGTCGTCGTCTTCGGCCACGAGCCCCCGCTGGCCGTCGGCCCCGACGGGGTACGGCAGCTGCCGGTCGGCAGCGGACTCCCGCTGGGCCTCGGCGAGCTGTCGGCCGACGGGCCGCCGCCCGTGCAGCGCGTCCCCCTCGCCGACACCGAGACCCTGCTGCTGACCACCGACGGCGTCACCGAGGCCCGCGACGCCGACGGCGTCTTCTATCCGCTGGCCGCGGACGTCGCCCGGGCCGTCGCCGCCGATCCGCGGGCCGCCGAACCCCGCCGCCTGGTCGCCCACGTCCGCGACGGCACGCTCCGGCACAGCGGCGGTCTTCTCGCCGACGACACCACGGTGTTCGCGGTCCGCCGCGCACCGACCGGAACCGGCCGAAAGGGACGTTCGCAGTCCTGAGGTCCACCTTTGCAGCCGCAGCCGTTACGGTGCTGACGTACGTGATCGACGGGGGATGGGGAGGGACCGATGCCCGGAACCGTGCTGCTGCTGGCCGCCGCACCGGCGGGCAAGGGGTGTCTGGTCGACGCCGCGTCCGTCCTGCCCGTCCTCGCGGCCGTGCCGCCCGCCGTGCTCTCCGGCGCGGACACCGCCAACGTGGTGGAACTCGCGGACCCGTTGGACCCGCAGGCCGTGCTGACCCGGCTGCGCGCCGCCGCGGCCGCCCCCGGACCGCTCACCGTCTTCGTCACCGGCCAGCTCCAACTGGACCGCCGCCAACGGCTGCCGCACCTCGCGCTGGCCCGCACCACCCCGGCGACCGTCCGCTACAACGGGTTCCCCTGGCACTGGTTCAAGGACGAACTGCGGCTGCGCCCGGCCGGCGCGACGGCCTTCGTCCTCGACCTGCACGCCGACCCCGAGACCTGGGAGTGGCTGCGCGCCAACCCCCTGGACACCGGCCGCAACAACGCGGTGTACGGGCGGATCGCCCCGCCGCCGTCCCGGCGCAGCCTCGGCACGCCCGCGTACATGAAGACGGTCGCGACGATCCTGCGCAGCGGACACCGGCCGCCCCTCGACCAGTTGCACCAGCAGGCGCTCGGCCGCCTCCCGCAGGAGAGCGTCGGCTATGTGCTGAGCGCGCAGGGCCCCGAGGCCGGAGATCCGCACGCCCTGATCTCGGCCGCTGTCGCCGCCCGGCGCCACGGTGACGCGGACGCTCTCGCCGCACACCACGAGCTGAACGCCGTACGGGCGCACGGCCCCGCCTCCGAGGAGGCCCTGCACTGGAGTGAGGTCCGGGCAGACCTGGCGATGTTCGCCGGGGACCCGGTGCGCAGCTGCCGGGCCTGGCTGGCGGTGGCGACCACGCGCCTGACGGCCGGGCAGGCACCGGACGCGCCCGCCGTGGAGGCCGCCGTCGACCGCGCCCACCACCAGTGGGGCCGCATCGACGACCCAACGCGGGCCCGCGAACTGGGGCCCGCGCTGGCGGAGTTGAGAGCCCGGGTGCCAGGGCGCCGGGAGGGTGCCCTGGACCATGTGCACCGGCACCTCAGTCAGTTGCAGACGCTCACTTCGTGAACGTGAAGTACTTCCAGGAGCCGTACGTCGTGGTGTTCACGCTGTCGCCCGAGCCGCTGACATAGGAGTTGCGGACCCGGAAGCGGACGCCCGTCGGCGGGGTGCCGGTGAGCTGCACGGCGGACGTGCCGGCCGAGTCGAGCTTGAAGTACTCGCGGTACGTGGTCACCCAGCTGGTGCCCGACCAGTACTGGATCTGGAGCAACTGCTTGCGGCCCCCGTACGGCGGCAGCTTCGCCGTGACCACCGGGTCCTTGGACTGGCGGAAGAACAAGTACGTGTGGCCCCACGTGGACTTGGACTTGTAGGCGCCGCTGACCGACGTGGAGATCGACACCTTGGCGCCGACCGTGCTCTGCGTCGACTTCGGCGCGTAGCGGGCGTCGCCCGCGAACTTCGCCGTCAGCTTGGTCTTGCGCTTGAGGTCCACGACGACGGACAGATTGCCGTCGGCGTTGACGGTGCCGGTCTTCACCAGCTTGTTGGGCTTGTCCGCGCCGTAGGGGTCGGCCCAGATCTCCACCGTGCGGTTCTTGTACGTCGTACCGAGGTGCGCGGTGAACTTCACGTCCTGGCCGTACGCGTAGACCTTGCCGTTGTTGTTCAGCGTCA
Source organism: Streptomyces sp. NPDC057280 (assembly GCF_042668605.1). Taxonomy (NCBI): domain Bacteria; kingdom Bacillati; phylum Actinomycetota; class Actinomycetes; order Kitasatosporales; family Streptomycetaceae; genus Streptomyces; species Streptomyces sp. NPDC057280. Next base: position 101,063 of record NZ_JBHUYR010000007.1, on the reverse strand, counting down.
GGGTCGGGGTCGCGCGCGAGACGTCGACGGTGTCGGAGGCGGTGGCGGCGGTGTGCTCCGCGTCGCCCGCGTACGCGACCTTGTACGTGACCTTGGCGCCGGCCGGCGGGACGTCCGTGAAGCTGAACTTGCCGCCCGTGCCGAGGGACTTGGTGCCGAGGGACGTGCCGTTCGGCGACTCCAGGTCGGTGCGGGTGACCGTGATCGGCGTACCGGCGGGCAGCGCCAGGTCGGCGGTGAGCGTGCCGGTCACCGTCAGGGTCTTGGCCCGGGGCGCGGAGGTCGGTGCGTTGACCTTGAGCGTCGCGGCGTACTTGCGGGGCTCGTCCACGACCCGGAACTGGGGCGTGTAGTAGGTGTCGGTGACGAGGAACAGCTTGCCGCCGTCCGCCGACCAGTTGGTGAGGTGGCCGCCCGGCATCCAGTCGTGCGACAGGTTGCGCACGTTGACCGGCTTGCTCGCGTCGGTGGGGAACACGTACGTGTCGCCCACGTCGTCGGTGTCGAGGACCGTGGCCGCGACCGTGCCGTCCGGGGCGACGGAGACCGTCAGCGGGTTCGACGGGACGGGGTAGGTGCGCACCTCGGCCAGGTCGGAGAGACGGTACTCGGTGAGGGCCCGGGTGCCGGGTCCGGCGACGACGACGTTCAGGCCGTCGGGGGTGAGCGCCGCGTCCTTGTAGAAGCCGTCCTTGTCCTCGGTGACCTTGAGGACCGGGGTGCCGGAGGAGATGTCGTAGACGACCATCGGGCCGGAGCTGATGTTCGTGTCGAGGGCGAGCAGCGTGCCCGGGTTGTCGGGGTCGGCGTAGAGGGCGGGCGGGCTCGAGAAGTCGTGGCCCACCGCGAGGCCCAGGGTGACCGTCGGCGTCTCGGCGGTCAGGTCGACCACGCCGAGGTCGGAGTCCCACTGGTCGCCGTAGCCGAACCACAGCTTGCCGTCGGCCCAGGCGAGGCGGGACGGGATCGTCCCGGTGCCGGTCGGGTACTCGGCGGTCTGCGCGAGGGTCGCCGTGTCGAACGCGACGATCTTGTCGGCGCCGGGGACCGCGGCGTACAGCGTGCTGTCGTCCGGGCTGAGCGTCAGGTCGCGGACCTGGGGCAGGCCGGTGAGGGTGCCGACGACGGCGCCGGTGCCGTCGGCGACGGCGATCTGGTTCGTGAACGGGTCGCTGATGAAGACCCGCTGGTGGGTGCCGTCCACGACCGTGTCGGACGCGTCCTCGAGGGCCGTGACGGGCTTGACCGAGTCGGCGAACGCCGGAGTGGCGGTGAGAGCCGCCGAGCTGAAGAGGACCGCCAGCGTGGTGGCGGCCGCGAGGGAGCGCATACGCACTTCTGTTTCGAACCCCCCGGAACGAATGTGGAGACCGCACGCGGCCGGTCACGTGCGGGACCTGTGCGTCGCGTGTGGCGAGTGAGCGAAGAGTAAGTCATGCCGCCGACAACGACGCCGGAGGGGTCACAGGTGGGCCAGCGCACCGGCGACGAGGGCCCGGACCCCCGGGCCCACCGCCGAGATGTCCGGTGCGAAGTGGGGGCTGTGGTTGCTGGGGATCGCGTCGAGCTTCGCGAACAGGTCGTCGCCGCCCGGCGCCGCGTCCCAGGTCGCGGCGGGGGTCGTGGTCACGAACCAGTAGGCGTACGGCTGCCCGTCCGCGGCCAGCAGGGAGAAGTCCTCGCTGCCCATCGCCGGGCCCGGGTCGAGGACCGTGCCGTCGCCGAAGACCTCGCGGTGCACGGCGGCCACCCGCCGGTCGGCCTCGGCGTCGTTGACGGTCGCCGGGAAGGAGGCGCCGACGCTCACCTCGGGCTCGCGCGGGCAGCCCGCGGCATGGCACTCGCCCTCGGCGATCCGGCGGATCGCGGCGACCATCCGGTCCCGGACGGCCTCGGACCGGGTCCGCAGGTTGAGGGAGATCCGCGCGGTGGAGGGGATGATGTTCGGCGCGGTGCCCGCCTCGATACGGCCGACGGTCAGCACGGCCGACTCGCGCGGCGCGATCTCCCGGCTGACGACGCTCTGGAGCCGGGTGACGAGATACGCGGCCGTCAGCACCGGGTCCACGGTCGTCTCCGGCCGCGACCCGTGCCCGCCGCGCCCGTGCACGACGATCTCCACGTCGGTCGTCGCGGACAGGATGAGCCCCGGAACATGCGGGTACAGCCCCACCGGACCCGGCGCCGCGTGCTGCCCGAGCAGCACGTCAGGCCGGGGCACGCGCGCGTAGAGCCCGTCCGCGACCATCGCCGCGGCCCCGCTGCCGGTCTCCTCGGCGGGCTGCCCGACGACGACCAGGGTCCCGTTCCAGGCGTCCCGCCCGGCGGCCAGCGCCCGGGCCGCGCCCGCCAGCCAGGTCACGTGCAGATCGTGCCCGCACGCGTGCATCACGCCGGGCGTCCGGGAGGCGTACGGCAGCCCGGTCTCCTCGGTCACCGGCAGCGCGTCCATGTCGGCCCGCAGCAGCACCACGGGTCCGTCTCCGTTGCGCAGCACCCCGGCGACACCGGTGCCGCCGACGCCCTCGACGGTGTCGTACCCGGCCGCCTTCAGCCGCCCGGCGAGCAGCCCTGCCGTGCGGTGCTCCTGCCCGGACAACTCGGGATGACGGTGCAGATCCCGGTAGAACTCCTCCAGCTCGGGGAGCCCGAGCTCAGCGGTCAGATCCAGCGCGGTACGAGCGGCGGCGGAGGTCATGCGGGGCAGCGTATGCCGAGGAACGTCCTCAGGGTCCGTCCTGGGTGTCCTGGGACCGCATACCGAGCCACTGCTCCGCGTCCCAGGCCACGAACCGCTCCACCTCGGCGAACCCCAGCTTCGCCGCGAGCCGCATGGAGCGGGCGTTGGCGGTCTGGGTGTGCAGCACGACCGGCTCCCCGGGAAGCGCGCCGGCGAGCCAGTCGAGCGCCGCGGCGCACGCCTCGCCGGCGTATCCGTGCCCCCACGCGCGCGGCAGGAACAGGTAGCCGAGATCGACCTTCCCCGCGGCGGCCGGGCGGACGTGCTCCGGCGCCCGCCTCAGCAGGAGCTGTCCGATCATCGCCCCGTCGGCCTCGACGACGAAACTCCCGGGCCACTGCTCGGGCACCTCGGGAGTCCCGCGTTCGAGCTCGTCGCGCGAGCGAGGCCCACCGAGGTAGGTGTGGACATCCGGCGAGGCGAGCAGCTCGATGAACGCCGCGCGGTCCCGGGCCTCGGGGGCGCGGAGGACGAGCCGTTCGGTCTGGATCGGTGCGGGAGGCCAGGTGACGGGTCCTAGATCACTCATGGCGGCAACGTAGCCCCCCGGCTTGATGGAACCTTTACCGGGGCAGGGGCGTTGTGCGGTGGGGATCCGTCAGACGAGTACGAGCACCGAGGTGACGTCAATGGCACTGTTCGACCGGCTCAAGGACCAGGCCAAGGGCCTGCAGCAGCAGGTGCAGGGCGGGCGCGGCACGAGCGGCGGCCATGGGGGCGGCCACGGCGGTGGCCGTGCGGGCGGCGGCTCGCGCTCTCAGCTCGTCGGGCTGTTCAAGACGCAGCTCGGGTCGATCAAGGCCGAGCTGAAGAGCGGTGCGTACCGGGACGCGAGCATGGCGATGTGCGCGCTGGTCGCGGCGGCGGACGGTCAGGTGGACGCGTCCGAGATGCAGCAGATGGAGTCGATGATCCTCACCAACGAGGTGCTGCAGAACTTCCCGCCGGAGCAGCTGCGCACGCGGTTCCACAAGCACGTGGAGCAGCTCACCCGCAACTTCGCGCAGGGCAAGTCCGAGGCGCTCCAGGACATCGCCAAGGCCGCGAAGAAGCCGACGGAGGCCCGCGCGGTCGTCCAGACCGGCATCGTCATCGCCGGCGCCGACGGCCACTTCTCGCAGGCCGAGCAGATGGTCCTGCGCGAGGCGTGCGCGGCACTGAACCTGGACCCGGCGGAGTTCCAGCTCTGACGCCGAAGCGGCCGGCGACGCGAAGAGGAGAGCAGGCGTCGCCGGCCGCGACGTGCGTCAGAAGGCGGGGACCGCAGAGGGCCGGGCCTTGTTGATGTTGTTGACGAGGTTGTTGGTCAGCGGGAAGTTGGCCCTGCCCCACTGGGAGTTCCACAGGGCGTCGCGCGGTGCCTGGGGCATCTGCTCCATGGTGACCAGGGCCGGGGTGTCCCAGTGGTTGCCCGGGCCCCAGGCCTCCGTGTCCTCGCCCCATCCGGCGAAGCGGAAGGCGTGGGTGCTCGCGCCGTCCTTGTGATAGACGATCTTGACGTGGTTGCCGTCCATCGGCACCTCGTTGATCGGGTGGGTGCTGTAGTCGCCGTGCCGGGAGGCGGCCAGGTACCGGGGGCGTTCCTCGCCCTGCTTCTGGAAGACCACGACGGATTCCCAGTCGTGGCGGTGCCCGAAGGCGTCGGCGCCGTTGAGCGTCTGGTCCTTCTCGAAGTACAGCGCGTACACGTAGGCGCACCAGCCGTTCTCGCACCGGGACTGTGCGTAGGTGTTGGCACGGCCGAGGTGGTTGCTCTGGCAGCCGCCGGTGATCGAGCCGCTGGGGTTGAGGCCGCCGTTAAGGTGTCCGCTCGCGTCCACGGCAGCCGCGGGGTAGCAGCCGTCGTTGTCGTAGTCGAACTCCGGCATGTACTTGTTCTGGAACGTGCTCGCGTTCCACGGCAGCGGGTTCAGGATCTCGGCGCTCGCGCTTCCCGTCAGACCGACGGTCAGGGCGGCGGCGCTGCCCAGGACGAGGGCGGCCCGGGCGAGGCGGGACCGGCGGCGGGACGTGGCTGTCTGCGGCATGTGGGTGCTCCAGCTGTTCGGGAGGGTCGTTCTGCCGGGACTCCGGCGGTGACGACACCGAGACTGGAGTACGGGGAATTGATCGGCGGCATGCTCTGACCAGGTCGTTCAAACATTTTCGGGGCTTCGTCCACAGCTGTGGACGGCGCCCGCGCCACGCAAAAAGGCCGCCGGCGGACGGGGGGGCGTCCACCGGCGGCGGGCCGGCGGACGGGGGGCGTCCGCCGGCGTGTGCACCTCGGGGGGATGAGGGGCACGGACTCAAGACTGGCAGCCGGAGAGTTGATCGGCAGCCCGTCTGATCAGGGCAATCAATGCAGGTCGGGTCAGGGCGTGGTGCCGAACGCCGAGGGACTTGTCCCGTATGCCGGGTCGATCGACTTCGTGGCGGAAGGGGATTGATGGACGTCACATGCCGTATCGCCGGTATGTCACCTGTCGGCAACCTGGCCGTCACCGCGTGACTTGTACGTTCGTCGCGCTCGTCGTCCCGTTCGCGAGCTGTACGGAGGTGAGCGCATGGGGCGCCCGGAAAGACCCCTGGACCCGACGGCCGGTCCCGTCGCGCGGCTCGCGCATGAGCTGCGCGAGCTGCGCAAGGCCGCGGGCAGCCCCTCGTACCGGAGGATGGCCGAGGCGGCGGGCTTCTCCGCGACAACGCTGTCACAGGCCGCGGCCGGTGAACGGCTGCCGTCCCTCGCCGTCGTCCGGGGCTATGTACAGGCCTGCGGCGGCGACCCGGACGCATGGGAGCCGCGGTGGAAGGACGCCGACGCGGAGGTGGCGGGCGAGGTCCGCGACGACGACGAGGACGTGGTGCCGTACCGGGGTCTCGCCCGGTTCGAGCCGGCCGACCAGGGGCTGTTCTTCGGGCGGGCCCGGCTGACGGAGGACCTGCTCCGGCTGGTGTGCGGGCACCGCTTCGCCGCGGTGTTCGGCGCCTCCGGCAGCGGGAAGTCCTCGCTGCTGCGGGCCGGGCTCATCCCCCGGCTCCAGAAGGAGATCGCCGGCCGGGGGCGTCCGGCGGTGCTGCGGGTGCTCACGCCCGGCGACCGGCCCGCCGCCACCTACGGTCATCTGCTGACCCCGGCCCCGGACGAGCCGGAGAGCTGGGTGGTGGTGGACCAGTTCGAGGAGGTCTTCACCCTGTGCCGGGACCGGGCCGAGCGGACCCGGTTCATCGACCTGCTGCTCGCCGCCCGGGACCCCGGCAGCCGGCTGCGCGTGCTCATCGCCGTACGGGCCGACTTCTACCCCCGCTGCGGCGAGCACCGGGGCCTCGCGGACACGCTGAGCGGCGCCGGGCTGCTGGTCGGTCCGATGACCGCGCAGGAGCTGCGGGAGGCGGTGGTCAAGCCCGCGCAGGAGGTCGGGCTCCTGGTGGAGCGGGAGCTGACCGCGCGGATCGTGGAGGAGGTCCTCGACGAGCCCGGCGGGCTGCCGATGCTCTCGCACGCCCTGCTGGAGACCTGGCGGCGGCGCAAGGGCCGGGTGCTCACCCTGACCGCGTACCAGGCGGCCGGCGGGGTACGCGGCGCCATCGCGGCGAGCGCCGAGGAGGCGTACGGGCAGCTGACCGAGGAGCAGGCGGACGCCGCGCGGCGGCTGCTGCTGCGGATGGTCGAGCCCGGCCAGGGCACCCCCGACACCCGGCGCCCGCTGATCCGGGCGGAGTGCCGGGAGTGGGCGTGCCCGCACGTGCCCGTGGTGGTGGAACGGCTGGCCCGCGCCCGGCTGCTGACGGTCGACGAGGAAACCGTGCAGCTCGCCCACGAGGCGCTGATCACCAGCTGGCCGCGGCTGCGCGGCTGGATCGAGGAGAACCGGGAGCGGCTGCGCCACCACCGCCGGCTGACCGAGGCCGCCCGGGTCTGGCTGGAGCACGACCGCGACTCCGGCGCCCTGTACCGGGGAACCCGCCTGGACCGGGTGGCGGAGCTGTTCCCCGACCACGAGCACGACCGCTTCCTGACCGCGCCCGAGTGCGAGTTCCTCACCGCCGCGCTGGCCGCCCGCGAGACGGAACGCCGGGCCGCCGCCCGCGCCGCACGCCGGGCACGGGCCGCGGTGGGCGTCCTGTCGGCCGTCCTCGCGGTGGCGCTGATCACCGGTCTCGCCGCGTGGCGGCAGGGCCGGGACAACGAGCGTCACCGCGTCGACGACGCGGCCCGCCGGATCTCCTCCGTCGCGGAGAGCCTGGCCACCACCGATCCGCGCACCGCGCAGTTGCTGGGCGTCGCCGCCTGGCGCGTGTCCCGGCTGCCGGAGGCCCGGGAGGCGTTGCTGGGCGCGCTCGACCAGCAGGAACTGGACGCGTTCAGCGACCGGGCACCGGGCGACGGCCCCTTCCGCCGGCTGACGGACTCCGGCCGGACCCTGCTCAGCGTCGAGGGGAGCACCTGGCGGACCTGGGACGTGGCACGGCACCGGCGGATCGCCGAGGGGCGGCTGCCGGAGGCCGGCATCACGGTCGGGGCGAGCCCAGACGGGCGGCTGCTGGCCGTCTACGGACGGGGCCCGGGCGACGGGGTGCGGCTGTGGGACACGGCCGCCGGACGATGGACCGGCGACCAGCTGCCGGCGTCGTCCGTCGTGGACTTCGGCAGCAGCACGTACACCGTGCGCGGCCTGGACGAGCCCCGGGCGGCGGTGCACTCGGCCGCGGACGGGAAGCCGCTGTTCGAGGCGGCGGACACCGCGGCGCCGAGCGAGGACGGCGGGCTGATCGCGGCCTGCCCCCGCGGCACAGGCGACGCGCCGCAACTGCGGGATCTCACGGACCGGAGCACGGTGCACGGCCCCTGGGAGCGCGCAGGCGGCATCTGCGGCCGGAAGACCCTGCAACTGGTGCTCGGCGGCGGGGGCCGCCGGCTCGCCGTGGTGCTGCCGGGCGGCGTGCGGCTGTGGGACGTCCGGTCGGGGAAACGGCTGCCCGACCTCGCCCGCACCGGAGTCAGGTACGCGGCCTTCGACGCGGAGGGGAAGTTCCTGGCGCTCGCCGACGGGGAGGAGATCACGCTGTGGCGGCTGGGCTACGGCTCCCCGGTGTTCCGGTACTCCCTCGACAACCAGCACCTGGGCGGTCTGGCCTGGGACCCCACCCGCCCGGTCCTGCGCTATCTGGAGGCCGGCACGGTCCACACCCTGGACGTGGCGACGGCCGTGACGCCCGCCTGGCGGGACCGGCCGCTGGACAAGGTGCTGATCAGCCCGGACGGCCGCACGTTCGCCACCGCGCGACGCACCGGCCACACCTACCGCTTCGAACTGCGCGCCACCGGCGACGGACGCCTGCTCAGCACCCTGCCGCCCACCCCGCTCGGCGTGTCGCACGACCCGTCCCGGCCGGTACGTCCCGAATACACCCTCCCCCATCTGGCCTTCACCCCCGACGGCAAGGAGCTCGCCTACGCCGTGACGGCCCCCGGCTACGAGGCCTCCCCGCAGCGCCTCACCGTCTGGGACGTCACCCGGGGCCGGGTCCGCACGACACTCGACCTGGCGGAGAAGACCTCGGCCAAGGCGGTGATCACCATCGCCCTCGGCCCGGACGCCCGCACCCTCCACCTCACCCGCACCACGACCGTCGGCGACCTGACCAACGAGACCTGGGACCTCACCCGCCACCGCCGCACGGCCGTCCTCACCGGCCTGGCCAGCAGCCACCTGGCCGTCCGCCCCGACGGCCGCCTCCTCGCCGGCGACAACCGGACGGCGACCCTGCCGGGCGGCAGGACCACCGGACGCGACCTGGTGCAGGGCGACGAGATCGGCGCCCTCGCCTTCGCCCCGGACGGTTCACGGTTCGCGGCCGGGGACCAGACGGGCCGGGTGGGGCTGTGGGACGCGGCGCTCCGGCAGCGCGAGGGCATCCTGCCGAACGTCTTCCCACCGCTGTCCGACGGAGAGACCGGCTGGCCGGACGGCGGCCCCGACCCGATCAGCGACGACACCTCCGAGGCCGTCAGCGCCCTCGCCGTCAGCCCCGACGGCCGCACGCTCGCGGTGGGCGGCGAGGCGGGCAGCCTCCAGCTGTGGGACATCGCCACCCAGCAGCCGCTCGGCGGCCTCCTGTCCACCCCCGGCGACCCGATCGACACGGTCGCGTTCGGCCCGGACAGCGGCACGGTGTACGCGGGGAGCGCGCATGTGCCGCTCCAGCGCTACGTCATCGACCCGGTCCGGGCGGTCGCCTCGGTGTGCGCGCGGGCGGGAGCGCGCGAGCTGACGCGGGCGCAGTGGCGGACGTACGTGCGGGACGTGCCGTACCGCACGGTGTGCGGCGGCTGATGCGAGGTCAGCTCCGCCCGCCGTGCTCGACCTGCTGCACCTGGTCGGCCCGCTGGCTCGGTCCGTGCTCCACCGCCCGTGCGGGCCCTGCGTTCGCCGCCAGGACCAGGGCCGCCACGGCGACCACGGCGGCGATGACGCCCCTTGCGTAACGCTCGGTGGTGCTGGTGCGTTCGAGCACGACGACCTCGCAGTGACGACGGTGACGAATGCGGTGACGGTGTTTTCCCCGCCTATTTACGTACTGCCTATTAAGCAGGCTTAATACGCCGTTTAACCTAGAGCCCGGCGCAGCCTAACGGCAAGAGGTGCAAGGGGAGTTGGCCCATGTCCGACCGTGACGACCCGGAGATCATCGGGCGCAGGGTGCAGCACCTCCGGGTCGAACGCGGCCTGACCCAGCGGCAGCTGGCCGAACCCGCCTACACTGCCGCCTACATCTCCACGCTGGAGTCCGGCCGGGTCCGCCCCTCCGACCAGGCGCTGCGCCATCTCGCCGACCGCCTCGGCGTCGCCTTCGACGAGCTGGCCACCGGCCGCCCCGCCCGGCTCGTCACCGATCTGCGGCTGCGGCTCATCGAGGCCCAGCGCACCCTCGCCACCGGCGACACCGAGGAAGCCGCCCGCCGTTACGCCGCCCTGCTCGCCCAGGCCGAGGAACTCCAGCTCGCCGAGGCGCAGTACGACGCGCTGATCGGGCTCGGCGAGGCGGCCGTGGAGAGCGGTGAACTCGTCGAGGGGCGGCGGTACTTCGAGCGGGCCGAACTCGTCCTCGCCGACGCGCCGCTGCCCGCCCGGGTGCCCGCCCTGCGCGGCCGCGCCCTCGCGCACTACCTGGCCGGCGAACTCCGGTACGCCGTCTACCTGCTGGAGACCACACTCGACGAACTCAACCGCGGCGGCCTCCACGACCCGGACGCCCTGCTCCTCCTGTACGCCAGCATCATCGGCCCGTACATGGACATGGGCGCCCACGCCCGCGCCGCCCAGGCCGCCGAACTCGCCCTCGCGCTCGCCCCGCAGGCCGGCGACCCGGCGCTGGTCGCCCGCATGCACCGCTCGGTCGCCCGCACCCTCATCGCCGAGGGCCGCGTCGCCGAGGCCGACGCCTCCCTCGCCAAGGCGGCCGAGCTCTACCGCGGGCTGCAACTGCGTACGGAACTGGCCAACTGCCACTGGATGCGCGGGTACGTGTGCGCCCAGAACGGCGAACTGGAGCGGGCGGAGGCGGAGTTGAGGCAGGCGCTCGCCATGCTGTCCGCGAAGCGCGCCGCGCTCTATTCCAGCCAGGCCGCGGTCGAACTGGCCGACGTACTGCACCGCCGCGGCAAGTCCGAGGAAGCCGCCGCCCTCCTCCACGACGTCCTCGGCGACCTCTCCTCCGAACGCGGCGCCGTCCACTCCGCCGCCGCGCACCGCCTGCTCGGCATCATCGCGGAGGACGCCCGCGACCCGGAGACCGCGGAGGAACACTACGTCCGTGCCCTGAGCCTCCTGGAACGCGCGGGCGCCGCGGGCGACCTGGCCGACCTGTGCCGCCTGCTGGGCGACCTGCTCCGCAGGGAGGGCCGGGTGGAAGCGGCCCTGGACGCCTACCGCACCGGCCTGGGCCACCGCACGGCCCCCGGCACCACAACCCTGGGCCCGGCCCCGGCCCAGCCCCCTCTGTGACCGGCCCGCGCAGCCTCCTCGGGCCCCGGCCCAGCCCCCTTTGTGACCGGCCCGCGCAGCCTCCTCGGGCCCCGGCCCAGCCCCCCTCTGTGACCGGCCCGCACAGCCCCTCGGGGACCCCGCACCACCCCCTCTGTGACCGGCCCCGGTCTCGTGCTCGCGCGCCCCGCGTTGGTGGGGCGGCCACCGCCCAGGTGGCCGGGGGTGGCCGCCCCTTGCGAGGACCGCGGATCCCTGCGGGGTCCTCGCCCGACATCCCCGGCCCCGCTCGGAGCGGCGGGAGACGCCCCGGTCGGCGTCGCGGGATCGGGGACAGGTCATGGCGAGACGGGTGCTGACAGGTGTCGATGGCTGTTGACGGGTGTTGAAGGTCCGGGTCGGATCGCCCAGGCCACGGGGGTGAGGCGGCACGAGGACAGCGCCGGGAGCGGCTCCGGCACGGGATGGACGTCGTGGGCGGCCGCTTCCTGACTCGCACCACGACCGACGGTAGCGAGCCGCCCCCCGCCGTGTGAAGCCCCCTTCGGGAACGCCCTTTCGCTGATGCCGGGCGGGGCAAGGGGGCCGCGGCGAGACGTTCAGACCTCCACGCGGGCCTGCTTGCGCACGTCCGCCAGTCGCTGCGCGGCCAGTTCGGTGACCGCCTGGGTGACCTCGGGGTAGACGTCGCCCAGGCCGCCGTTGGTGAGGATCAGCGCGTCGTCGCCGACGCGTACGGCGGCCACGTCGAGGGTGAGCACGGTCTCGTCGCCGTCCGCGTTCTCCCCGGTGAGGGTGAGCCGCAACGCCTGCCGGGCGTCGCCGATGCCCGGCAGCCGCGGATCGCTGACGGCGGCGTTCTGGACGGCGCCGGTGGCGGTCGCGGCGGTGAACGTCCCGCACTTCTTCGGCAGGGTCTTCAGCCAGGCCAGCGTCCTGTCCACGTCGGCGGGCCGTACGGCGACGATCTGGTGGTGCAGCTGGGAGTCGTTCCAGGTGTCGTCGAGCCCGGTCGCGGCCCGCACCTGGGCGCCCGCGCCGAACAGCCGCTCGGAGTAGAGGGAGTCGAGCAGCTTCTGGCAGTCCGGCGCGTTGGCGGTGGCCTTGAGCAGCCCGTCCCGCCAGGTGGCGGCGCCCTCGGTGGGCGCCCAGGGTTCACCGAGGTCGGTGTAGGTGACGAGCGCGGCCTGCGCCTGGGCGGGGGTGAGGGCGGGGACGGACGCGGGGGTGGGCCGGGCGGAGGCGGCGGGCGCCGAGGTCCTGGCGGCGGACGGGGTGGCGGTGGCCGGAGCCGCCTTCTCCGTCCGGATGGCGGAGCAGGCGGTGGTCGCGAGGGGCAGCACGAGCGCGACGGCGAGAAGGACGCGACGGGTCATGCCCCCAAGGGATCACCGCGGCTGAGGGGGCACCACTGGTCCGGGCTGTATGGGTTACGCGACGGCCGCCGAAGAGCGGGAGAAAAAGCCGTCGCCCTCGGGCCGACCCCTTGTTACGGTCCCCCCATGAAGCGCGCCAACCCGTCTTCCACGACGACGCCGGACATGGTCCCGGCGCGCTGACACCTGAGCTGACGCGAACCCCGGGGCGAGTGCCCCGGGGTTCGTGCTGTGCGGCGGCGCTCGTCTCTCGATACGGAGGACAACGCCATGAACGCCGACAACCCCCGACACGACCACCGCCGACTCGGCCGTGACCTCGGCCTGTTCGACACCGACCCCCTCATCGGCGCCGGGCTGCCGTACTGGCTGCCGGACGGGGCCGTCGTACGGCACACCCTGGAGGAGTACGTCAGGGAGGCGGAACGCGGCGCCGGGTACCGGCACGTGTACTCGCCGGTGCTCGGGAAACGGGAGCTGTACGAGATCTCGGGGCACTGGGACCACTACAGCGAGGACATGTTCCCGCCCATGAAACTGGGCGGCGAGGACGTCGTGCTGCGCCCCAGCCTCTGTCCGCACCACGCCCTCATCTACCGGTCACGGTCCCATTCGTACCGCGAACTTCCCCTCCGCATCGCCGAGTTGGGCGGCATGTACCGCTCGGAGCTCTCCGGGGTGCTCGGCGGGCTGACCCGCGTGCGGTCCATCCAGCTCAACGACGCCCATGTCTTCTGCACCCTGGACCAGGCCGTCGAGGAGGCCCGCGCCGCCCTCGCGCTCATCCGCCGCGCCTACGCCGACCTCGGCATCCGCGCCGCCCGGTACCGGCTCTCCCTGCCGGGGGAGGGCGACAAGTACGTGGCCGACCCGGAGCTGTGGCGCCGGGCCACCGCACTGCTCGAACAGGTCCTGGACGGCGTCGAGTACGAGGCCGTCGAGGGCGAGGCCGCCTTCTACGGGCCGAAGATCGACGTGCAGATCGCCGACCCCGCGGGCCGCGAGTCCACCCTCTCCACCGTCCAGATCGACTTCCACCAGCCCGAACGCTTCGACCTGCACTACATCGGCCCCGACGGCGCGAAACACCGCCCGGTCATGGTGCACCGCAGCATCATCGGCAGCGTCGAACGGGCCGTCGCGCATCTCGTCGAGGAGCACGGCGGGGCGTTCCCGGCCTGGCTCGCGCCGGTGCAGCTGGTCGTGCTGCCGGTGGCGCAGGAGCAGTGTGCGCAGGCGGAGAAGGTCGTACGGCGGGCTCTCGACCTCGGGCTGCGGGCCGAGCTCGCCGGTCCGGAGCACGGCACCCTCGGCGCCCGGGTGCGCGAGGCGCGGCTCGTGCCGTACGTCGCGGTGGTCGGGCAGCGGGAGGCCGACGGCGAGCTGGCCGCCGTACGGCTGCGGGACGGCCGCAAGCCTGGGTCGGTGCGGGTGGACGAGCTGCTGCACCGCGTCCGGTCGGTCGTCGAGGATCGTGGCGCCGAACTATGGGCTGCTGCGTAAGGTCGGTGACACGACGGAAGGAGTCCCCGTGACCGCCCAGCCCCTCCCCGTGATCATCGACTGCGACACCGGCGTCGACGACGCGCTCGCCCTGCTGTTCGCCGTACGGCACCCCGGTCTCGACGTCCGCGCGATCACCTGCGTGGCCGGGAACACCGACGTCGACGGGGTCGTACGCAACACGCTGACCGTCCTGGAGACGGCCGGCGCCGGGGACATCCCCGTCGCGCGGGGCGCCGAGCGGCCGTTGATCGAGCCGGTGCGCACGGCCTCGCACGTGCACGGGCAGGACGGCATGGGCGACCTCGGGCTGCCCGCGCCGACCCGGCGCTCGGTGGACCTCGACGCGGTGGCCCTGCTGCGGCGCGAGATCCTCGCCTCGCCGCGCCCGGTGACCCTGATCCCCACCGCCCCGCTGACCAACATCGCACTGCTGCTGCGGACCCACCCGGAGGTGACCCGCAACATCGAGCGGATCGTGTTCATGGGCGGCGCGGTGGAGGTCGGCAACGCCACGCCGGTCGCCGAGTTCAACGTGTGGCACGACCCGGAGGCCGCCGCGATCCTGCTCACCGCGGGGGTGCCGATCACCATGTACGGCCTCGACGTCTTCCGGCGGGTCATCGTGCCCGCCGCGGACGTGCAGCGGCTGCGCGGCAGCTCGGACCCCCGGCTGCGGCTGGCCGGCGAGCTGCTCGCCCACCGCGACCCGGCCACCTCCGGCGACCCCACGCCCACCGGCGGCCTCGGCGACGCGGGCGCGGTGTGCGCGGTCGCCGACCCCGGCGGTCTCACCACCAGCCTCCTGCCCGTCGAGGTCTCCCTCGCCCCCGGCCCGACCCGCGGCCAGACCATCGTCGACCGCCGCCCGCGGCCCGGCGAGGCCGAGATCCACGAGGGCGAGCGCGAGCTGCGCCTGGTGGACGTGGCGTTGGACGTCGACGTCGAGCGGTACGTGAAGCTGTGGCTGGGTGCGGTGGAGGGCTAGGCAGCCCAGAACGCACTGGACGCACTGAACGCCGGGCAGGTCCCCTTGCCCGGCGTCCAGATGACGGTCGATTCCCTTGGCGGAATCCCTTACGCGCGCGTCGCCTTGCGCCGACGCGTCGCCAGGACGATGCCCGCACCGCCGGCCAGCAGCACGGCCGCGCCGCCCGCGATGATCGGGGTGTTGCTGCTGGCGCCGGTCTCCGCGAGGTCGCCACCGCCGCCGTTCGGGGTGGCGGCCGGGGCGGTGGAGGACGTGGACGCCGACGGGGTGTCCTCGCCCGCCGGGGTGGACTCCGAAGCCGACGGGGTCGGGGTCTCGGACTCGGACGCCGGCGGGGTGGTCTCCTCGGCCGGGGTGGACTCCGAGGCGGACGGGGTGGGCGTCGGGGTCGGCGACGGCTGGGCCGTGCAGTCCTTGGTGCCGCCGTTCCAGGCCGCGATCAGCTTGTCCTTGATGACCGGGTGGTCCGGGCCCTTGGGCAGGTCGCCGTGCTGGAAGCCGTCGTTGGCGTCGAGCTTGCCGTCGAACTTCGTGTTGCCCCGGTAGAGGTCGATCTGCGCGTAGCAGCCCTGGTCCGGGATGGCGATGTCGAGGGTGTCGGTCCCGCCGGCCTTGACGGTCACGGTGTCGAAGTCGTGGAAGACCTGCTCGCCGGAGGTGGCGAAGGTCGGACCGTGCGCCCGGTAGGAGGCGAGCGAGGCCGTGCAGGTGGACGCGTTGCCCGCGGTGCGGACCGTGACGTGGACCTTGCCGTCGTCGGTCGGCTTGAGGTTCTGGTCGTCGACCTTGACGGAGGGGAAGAAGTTCTTGCCGTCGAGGGAGAACTCGCACAGCTCGGTGCCGGTCTCGGTGCCGGCGCCCGTGCCGGGCTTGTAGCTGCCGCCGTCGTCCCAGCCCTTTCCGCCGGGGCAGTCGGTGGCCGAGGCGACGGAAGCGGTGAAGGCGCAGATGGCGAGCGTCGCGGCGCCCGTCCCCAGCAGGCGGCGCACAGTGACAGATCTCGCTATGGACATGCGTATCCCATCAGGGTGGAGTGAACCGAAAGGCGCTGTGGAGCGCTGCGGAGCGCAAAAGGGCGCTCGGAAACATTGGACCCATTGGTCACACGAGTCACACGCACAACAGCGTTCGGACATCGTGGATCTCCCGCCGGAACCCTGTCAACCTGCGGGAATACAAGGTTGGTTCGGCGGTCATCACAATTTCGCCACACAGGGAACGCGCTGCTCCACGAAATGCACGGGGTTCGCCCGTGCACAGCTGGGGACAGATTCCCCTTTGTATGTCTTTTCCGTCCGCACGGATCAGCCAGGAGCGCCGCGTGACCCCCGACCTCTCGTCCAAGGACCCGAACTGGTGGCGACAGGCCGTCATCTACCAGATCTACCCCCGCAGCTTCGCCGACGCCGACGGTGACGGCCTCGGGGACCTGAAGGGCATCACCGCCCGCCTCACCCACCTGGCCGCCCTCGGCGTCGACGCCCTGTGGCTGAGCCCCTTCTACCCCTCCGAACTCGCCGACGGCGGCTACGACGTCGCCGACTACCGTGACGTCGACCCCCGGCTCGGCACCCTCGACGACTTCGACGCGCTGGCCGCCGAGGCCCACCGCCTCGGCCTCAAGGTCATCGTCGACCTCGTTCCCAACCACAGCTCCCACCGGCACGCCTGGTTCCAGGAGGCGCTCGCGGCGGGGCCCGGCTCGGCCGCCCGCGCCCGGTACGTGTTCCACGACGGCCGCGGCGCGCACGGCGAACTCCCGCCCACCGACTGGCAGTCGGTCTTCGGCGGCAGCGCGTGGGAACGCGTCCCGGACGGACAGTGGTACCTGCACCTGTTCACCCCCGAGCAGCCCGACTTCGACTGGGGCAACGAGGAGGTCCGCGCCGACTTCCGCACCACCCTGCGCTTCTGGTCCGACCGGGGCGTCGACGGCTTCCGCGTCGACGTCGCCCACGCCCTCGCCAAGGACCTCGCCGAACCCCTGCGCGACCTGGGCGCACCCGCCCTCAGCGGCGAGGACGCGCTCACCGAGTTCGCCCCCGGCACCCACCCGTTCTTCGACCGCGACGAGGTCCACGAGATCTACCGCGACTGGCGCACGGTCCTCGACTCCTACCGCCCGCCCCGCATGGCCGTCGCCGAGGCCTGGGTCCCGAGCGCCGAGCGGCGCGCGCTCTACGCCCGCCCCGAGGAACTCGGCCAGGCCTTCAACTTCGCCTACCTGCAGACACCCTGGGACGCCGACGCGCTGCGCCAGGTCATCACCGACTCCCTCGCGGGTGCCCGCGCGGCCGGCGCCTCGGCCACCTGGGTGCTCTCCAACCACGACGTCGTACGCCACACCTCACGCCTGTTGCTCCCGCCGGGCACCGACGAGAACGCCTGGCTGCTGTCCGGCGGCCACGCCCCCGGGATCGACCCGGAACGGGGCCTGCGCCGGGGCCGCGCCGCGACCCTCCTCATGCTGGCGCTGCCGGGTTCGTCGTACGTCTACCAGGGCGAGGAACTCGGCCTGCCCGAGGTCGCCGACCTGCCCGTCGAGGTGCTCCAGGACCCCGTCTGGGAGCAGACGGGGCGGGTCCGCAAGGGCCGCGACGGCTGCCGGGTGCCGCTGCCGTGGACGCGGACCGGCCCCTCGTACGGCTTCGGGGCGGGCGGCGCCTGGCTGCCGCAGCCGGAGAGCTTCGCGGCGTACGCCGTCGAGGCGCAGGAGGGCGTCGAGGGCTCGACCCTGGAGCTGTACCGCACCGCCCTGAAGCTGCGCCGCAAGCTGCTTCAGGGCGAGACGCTCACCTGGGCCGCGGACGGCCCGCCGGGCGTGCTGGAGTTCGCCCGGCACGACGGCTGGCGGTGCGTGACGAACCTGTCGGACACGGCCGTCGCGCTGCCGGAGGGTGAGGTGCTGGTCGCCAGCGGCCCGCTGGAGGGCGGGCTGCTGGGACCGGACACCACGGTGTGGCTGGCGTAGCGGTCAGCCGATGGTCGGGCTCGGCGTCGCGCCCGCGCCCCCCTGCTCGCCCGGGATGGCGATCGGGGTGGACGTCGGGCTCGGCGGCGGGGTCAGCACGACCATGGGGGCGCCGGGCTGCGGGGCCGGCGGCGTCAGGTCGGTGTCCGGCAGCTTCGGCGGGGTGGTCTGCTGGAAGAGGGCCTGGTCGAAATTGACGAAGCCGGTCTTCTCCATGACCGTGATGTGGTCGAGGACCGTGTTGTTGGCCATGTCGGCCAGCGAGCGCACCAGCGAGTTCTTGGTGGTGGAGCGGATCTTGGCGATCGCGTTGAAGATCGAACCGTGCGTCGTGCGCAGGATGTTGGCGAAGTTCGAGTCGAACTCCCTGCCGTTGCTGGTCTCGATGGTGTTGACGAAGCCCTGCTGCTGCGGGCTCGCCACGTTCGGCAGCGTGACGTTGAGCATCGGGGCGATCTTGCGGCAGGCCGCGTCCAGGGCGGCGTGACCGTCGATGAGATGCCGGCCCGCCTCCTTGACCTCGGGGGTCGTGCCCTTCTCCAGTGCGACCTTCCCCAGCGGGTACTCCCACAGTCCCGCCGCCCGCACCTTGACCACGAAGTCGCGGTCCTGCTCGGTCAACGGCCCCCACTGCGTCTGTGCGATGACGCGGTCCTGGGCCGTGGCCGTCTTGCTGACTCCGAGCATCGTGGGATAGGCGAGCGCGACGATCGTCAGGCTGAGCGCACCGCCCACGAAGAGCGTTCCCGTCGCGTTCCGCGAAAAGCGCACCGTGGCTCCTGTCCGGTCGGGGGTCGTACGACCCTCTGTACGGACGAGGAGCCACGGTTGTTCATGCTGTGACAGGAGCCACGCGGGGTCTGCCACTTGAGGTCATGCCCCCCATCAGGCGACCGCTTCCGCCATACGGCCGCACAGCGCACGTGCCCCGGCACGGCACCCCGCGACAATCGCACCAGGGGGTGGGCCCGACCGACCTCGTCCGCACAGGGAGCCCGCACACGATGAGCAGGTCCAGGAACACCGTCGCCCTTGGCATCGCCTCCGCCCTCGCCGCGCTCGGCGTGATGACGCCCGCTCAGGGAGCGGAAAGCGCACGTGAACTGTGGGGAGACGTCACGGTCCTGCCCGGCCGGGAGGGCATCGTCGAGATCGCCGGGTACGAGGGGGGCGCGCTCGGCGCCGGGTCCCGGCTGACCCTGACCGCGCCGGAGGGCGCCGAGGTGACGCAGACGCCCCTGCGCGCCCAGGACTACCGGGGCCGGGTCGACGCCGACGGCGACAGCGCGTCGTACACCTGGTCCGGTCCGGCGAGCGGACGTCCCTGGCAGGGCCGTTCCTTCCCGTTCGTGCTGGCCGTGCCCGCCGACGCGGTGCCCGGCACCCGGCTCGCCGGCTGCGTGGTGCGTCTCACGGACGCGCGCGGCACCCGCAAGGACGTCGGGACCTGCGCGGTCACCGTCGGCCTGCCCGAACCGACCCTCACCCGCCCGGCGTCCGGGATCGCGCTCGCCGCGCGGCCGGTGACGGGCGGTACGGCCTACCCGGGGGCGCAGATCACCGTCCGGTACGAGGACACGAAGGACGAGGGCGTGACCGGGCAGGGCCCGGAGCCGGGCACCGAGGTGTGCACGGCGACGGCGGGCCGGGACGGCAGGTGGACCTGCGTCCCCTCCACCGCACTGCCGACGGGCCCGGGCCGGTTGCAGGCGACGGCGACCTTCAACGGGGTGACCGCGGTGAGCGAGCAGATCTATGTGGCGGTCGGCGGCGCCGGGCGGGCCGGGGGCCGTCAGGGCGGGGACGACCTCACGCAGTGAGCGTGACTGGCGAATTACTGAGTCTTGGGGTTCGTAATGCGGACGATTCAGTGCGTGACCTCCCGTATTCCGTCTGCACGTTGACCGTTCATTGACCGGTTCGCGGGGGAGTCCAGACCGGTTCGCGGGCGAGTCCAGAACCGGCCCGGCCCTAGATTCGGCGCATGCCCCCACACCCCTCCGGAACGCTGCCCGTTCTCCCGTACCGCAAGCCCACCAAGGGCCGCGACTACTGGGTCCTGGACGATGTCCTGCCCGACGCGCACGCCGTACGGGAACGGTGTCTCGCCAAGGACGACTGGGTGGAGGGATACCCGCACCGGCCGGAGACCTGGCCGGGGCTGCGGGCCATGCCCGGTCTGGAGCCGGGGGAGCTGGCCCGGGTCGAGCGGCTGGTGCGGCAGGCCACCGGCGCCAAGGAGCTGTGGGTGCAGTCGGCGCCCGGCGGCGGCACCCTCAACCACAACTGCGTCCAGGTCGTCGGCGAGGGCGAGAGCACACCCCGCCCGCACACCGACTCCCGCGCCCTGTGCCGGTACGCGGCGGTGCTCTACCTCAACCCGGGCGTCCCCAAGGACTGCGGGACCAGCTTCTACCGCCAGTCCCTGCCCGGCGGCCGGCTCGGCGGCAATGTCGTGCAGGCCCCGCACAACAACCTCGTCGAGGCGCTCGGCACCCGGTTCGTGGCGCCCGACGCGTTCGAGGAGGACGTACGCGTCCCGCACCGCTTCAACCGGCTGCTGCTCTACAACGCCAACCTCGTGCACAGCGCGACCGGCTACTGCGGTACGACGCTGGAGGAGAAGCGGATGACGGCGGTGTTCTTCTGGATGGCCTGAGCCGTCACGCCGGGTGGCCGCCGGGGCCTGCTCAGTAGCGGACCGCCCTCGCCACCTCGGCCTTCACCGTGCCGGACAGGTCGCGGTTGCTGCGGGCGGTGGCCTTCTGGGTGCCGCCCGCCGATACGCCGGAGACGGTGACCGCGGCCGCGTCGGCCAGGTCGCCGTCGGCGTTCCTGAAGTTCACCTGCACCAGGAACGACTTCTGCGAGCCGGCGGAGTTCCTGACGGTGATCTCGACCGTGGTGCGGCCGTCGGAACCGGTCCGCGGGGTGCCCAGGGTCACGTCGTCCTTGACGTCGACGCCGTTCTTGACGTCGTCGAACTTCTTCCCCGCCGCCGCCGTGGCCGACGCGAACACCTCCGTCGCCCGGGAGGCGGCGGACGCCGCCTTGCTCGCGACCGAGGACGGGGTGTCGTCGCCCGAGCAGCCCGTCAAGGTGGTCAGGGCCGTCAGCGCGGCGATCGCGACGAGCGTGATCGGGGCGCGGTGCGTCCGGTTACCGGTCATGTCCTCCAGTGAAGGTCCTCGCGCCCGCCGCCGCACTCGGGCCGTCACCCGAACGGCGCAGCCCCTCGGGCGCCGCCCCCGCACCGCGCGGATGGTCGAAGCATCACCGACACCGACGCGCGGACCCGCGCGAGAGACGGGGTACGGACATGACCCAGCAGCCGCACACGACACCGCCCAGCACGCCCACCACGCCGCCCGGGTGGGACCAGAGCCGGCAGCAGGCCGAGCCCGCTCCGCCGCCCGACCGCCCCGGCAGCGGCTGGGCCACCGGCGGAGTCGTCTTCGCCGGTGTGCTGATGCTGGTCAACGGTGTGCTGGCGATCCTCCAGGGCATCTCGGCGCTGGCCGCGGACGACATCTACGACCGGATCGGCGACTACGTCTACAAGATCAGCCTCACCGGCTGGGGCTGGATCATGCTGGTCCTGGGCGTGGTCCTGGTGGGCGCCGGCTACGGCGTCCTCAAGGGCGCCTGGTGGGCCCGGATGACCGGCATCTTCCTGGCGTCGGCGGCGATGGTGCTGCACTTCCTGTTCCTGCCGTACTCGCCCGTCTGGTCCGGGCTCATGATCGGCGTCGACTTCTTCGTGATCTGGGCCCTCGCCACGGCGCCCGACACCTCCGGCGCCCGGCGCGGCATGACCTGAGCGGCCTGAGCCGGGCCGTGTGAAGAGGGGCTGCCCCGCCTGACCGGCGGCGCAGCCCCTGCCGGGTGCCGGCTGTCAGACGTGGCCGAGTCCGCCGCTGCCGAAGCCGCCGCTGGAGCCCGGAAGCCAGCGTCTGCGGTTCTGGTCCTTTCCGCGTTTGGTGCCCGAGTGATGGAGCTGGTACGGCATGAGCCGTTCCTGCTCGGCGAGCGGGAGCTCGTCCGGTTCCCGCATCTCCCTGATCTCACGGATCGCGCCGGTGCTGGGCAGACTGGGCTGTTCCTCGGGGCGCGGCCGGGGGAGTTCCCGGTCCCGGACGCGCATCCCGAACTGTACGGCCCAGATCAGTGCCCCGGCGATGACCGCGCCACCGACGAATGCGGCGATCACGTTGAGCACATCGCTCCCCGCGGCCGCGACTACGAACGCTGCCGTACTCATATCGCAATTATCACCGAAACGGCCGAAAAGGGGAGTCCGGGCCTCCGGACCTCCGGGACCCCGGGAGCCCGGGATTCGGGGATTCCGCGGAGCACCCGCGCAGCACGCGCCCGCTCGCCATACTGGACGCCGACGACTCTGACCGGCGGGAGGAGCGCGGGTGGGCGACGTGGACACGGCGGCGCCGGTCCTGGTGACCGGGGGCAGCGGTTTCGTCGGCAGCCATCTGGTGAAACGGCTGCTGGAACGCGGCTACCGGGTGCACGCCACCGTCCGCTCCACCGCCCCCTCGGCCAAGACCAGGCCGCTCATCGCGTTGCAGGACCGATTCCCGGGCAGGCTCGACCTGTTCGCGGCGGACCTGCTCGTCGAGGGCTCCTTCGACGAGGCGGCGCGGGGCTGCGCGACCGTCTTCCACGTCGCCTCCCCGTTCCTCATGCCGGAGAAGATCAAGGACGGCCGGCGGGACGTCGTCGAACCCGCCCTGCTCGGCACCCGCAATGTGCTGGGCGCCGTCGAACGCACCCCGGCCGTCCGCCGCCTGGTGTTCACGTCCACGGTCGGCGCCATCTTCGGTGACTACATCGACGTACTGGAGACGATGAAGGACCAGGTCCTCACCGAGGAGTACGTCAACACCACCAGCACGGTGGCGAACAACCCGTACCACTACGCCAAGACGGTCGCCGAGCAGGCGGCCTGGGAGGCGGCGAAGGCGCAGGACCGCTGGCGGATGGTGGCCCTCAACCCGGGCCTGATCCTGGGCCCTTCCCTCACCCCCGCCTCCGAGTCGGGCAGCCTCTTCCTCCTGGAGGAGCTGTTCAAGGGCTACTTCTTCTACGGCGCCCCGGACTTCAGCTTCACCACGGTCGACGTCCGGGACGTCGCCGACGCGCACATCGCGGCGGCGGAGAACGAGGCCGCGCACGGCCGGTACATCCTCGCGGCGGAGACCATGAGTTCCTTCCACGACATGGCCCGCGTCCTGCGCACCGCCCACCCCCGTGACCTGCGCCTGCCCCGAACCCGCCTGCCGCACTGGCCGGTTCGGCTGCTGGGCCCCGCCTTCGGGCTGACCCAGGACTACATCCGCAAGCACCTCGGCATCCGCTTCCGCGTCGACAACAGCCGCAGCCGCACCGAACTCGGCGTCACCTACCGCCCGTTCGAGGAGACGATCCTCGACCACCACCGGGCCTGGCGGACGCCGACGGGATGACCGTCACCCGACGGAAGTTGCACACGTCCGTGGTGTCGGCCTGCGGCACCTGATGGGCCTTGAGGGCCATGCTGACCAGGCTCATCAGCAGGTCGACGTCGGTGTCGCAGTCCAGATGGACGGTGACCCAGCGGGAGCCGGGGACCAGCCGGATCGCCGTCGACTCCGCGAGGTCGACCCCGAAGCGGTCGAGTGCCCGGTCGGTGAGATGCAGGTCCACCTCGTGGGCGGAGTGGAAGTGCACGATCTCGCTGCGACCGGCGCGCAGCGCGCTTCCGGTGCCGCAACTGGCCTGCCCCGTGCGGAGGTCGGGCCAGACTCGCAGGCGCTCCAGGGCGCGCTCGGCCAGCGTCATGCGCCCATCGTCGCCTGCTCACCGCCTCGCAACCAGGGGTTGAGCAAAACGTAACCGTCCCTCCTTCGGAGGAACCCGGGCGGGACTTTCGGTTCAACAGGCAACCTCGACACACCATTTACCAGTCTCACAGGTTGCTCACAGAACCGGCCCAGGCGCGTTGGGGCGCGCCCGTATCAGCGGCCGTCCGGTGAGCTGTCCAGTCCGATGCCACTGACCATGGCACTCGCAGACGAGGAACCGATGACCAGTCAGCACCATCGAAGCCGCGCCCGACGCGTGGCGCTCGCCGCCTCGGCGGCACTCACCGTCGTCGCCACCGGCGCCGGGGCCGCTCCCGGAGCGGGTGCGGCGCAGGCCGCCACACCCGGCAAGCCGAAGCTGAAGCTGATCGCCGCGTCGAACGCCGTGACGCTCGACCGGTACGAGGGGGAACCGGGGGTCTACCTCGACCTCGGGACGTACGTCACCGTCGACAACGCGCCGCTGGAGTTCCAGGTGAAGCGCAAGTCGTACAAGGACCCGGTCGTCGCGCGGCAGATCCTGCGCGACGCGAAGGGCAAGAAGATCGGGAGCAAGGCCCTGCCCGCGGGGCTGGTGAAGGACTTCTCCGGACTGCCCGACTTCCTGGAGGTGTCCATCAAGAACGCGCAGGGCCAGGAGGTGGCCAGGCCCAAGGGCACGTTCTGCCCGAACAACGCCTCCGGCCGGCTCCGCCCGGACGCCCCGGCGACCTCGCACTACCCGGAGAGCTGCCCCACCAACCCCTTCACCCTCGGCTCGGTGTGGGGTGTCGAGAAGGGCTGGGCGGCCAACTCCTCGACCGTCGACTACGACAAGCCGGTCGATCTGCCGGCCGGTGAGTACACCGCGAAGGTGGGCGTCGCCAAGAAGTACCGCGAGCTCTTCGGCATCCCGAACGACCAGCGGACCATCAAGGTGACCGTCCGCCAGTACAGCGACGGCGGCGGCGAGGGCCGCGGCATGTCCGCCCTGCACGGCGGCCACGACATGAGCGGCATGAGCGGTATGGCGGGTCACTCCATGGCCCACCACTACGGCCCGCGCGGCGCCGACGAGCCCACCCCGGGCGCCCTCTCGCACGCGCTGGAGGACCGCGGCCTCGCCCACCACCTGGGCGACGGCACCGGCCACACCGACGGCTCCCGCATCGCGCCCGCGCTGAAGCCGGCGAGCCAGCGGCCCACCGGCCGGGCGGGCGCCCCCGCGGGCGTGCCCAAGCCCGACCTGCGGTCGCTGCCCGCCTGGGACATCGCCATCACCGACGGCGAGGACGGCGACGCGCCGGGCAAGGACTACCTCGCCTTCAGCGCCAACGTCTGGAACGCGGGACCGGCGCCGCTGGTCGTCGACGGCTTCCGCAAGCCGGGCGCCGACCTGATGGACGCCTACCAGTACTTCTACGACGCCAAGGGCAAGCAGGTCGGCTACGCGCCCACCGGCACCATGGAGTGGGACCCGCGCGTCGGCCACGAGCACTGGCACTTCACCGACTTCGCCAGCTACCGGCTGCTCGCCGCCGACCAGCACGAGATCGTCAAGAGCGGCAAGGAGGCGTTCTGTCTCGCCAACACCGACGCGATCGACTACACGGTGAAGAACGCCAACTTCAAGCCGTACAACACCGATCTGTCGACCGCCTGCGGCCAGCAGAACTCCATCTCGGTCCGTGAGGTCCTCGACGTCGGCTCCGGCGACACCTACACCCAGTACCGCCCCGGTCAGTCCTTCGACGTGACGGACCTGCCGAACGGCACGTACTACATCGAGGTCATCGCCAACCCGGAGAAGCGCCTCCAGGAGACGAACCTGAAGAACAACGTGGCCCTGCGCAAGGTGATCCTGGGCGGCGAGCCGGGCAAGCGCACGGTTCAGGTCCCGCCGATCGACCTGGTCAACGCGCCCTGACGCGGGCGTGAGCGACTGTGCGGGCCTCCCTCGGGGGCCCGCACTCCCGCTGTGCACGGGAATTGTGAAACATGGCGTGACGGGTGGGGGAGATTCCGCGCCCGACTGCTGGGAGCGGCCTGCGCGCGAGAGGCTCGGGATCCCGCAGGGCCGATGTCGCCGTGACGTGATCCGGCCGCCCTGCCGTGCAATCGCCCGGAAGGCCCTGGAACGTGAACGCTCGTACCCCCCACAGCACCGCCGCTCGTCTTGCCCTCGCCATCGGTTCCGCCCTCCTGCTCACCTCCTGCGGTGTCGTCGACGCCGCGGACGGCGGGGGCAGCACGCAGAGCCCGGCGAAGCGCGACGACCTCACGGTGGGGCTGCTCCTGCCGGACAAGGAGACGACGCGTTTCGAGAAGTTCGACCACCCCCTCATCGCGGCCCGCGTCGCCGCCCTCACCCACGGCAAGGGCAAGGTCCGCTCCGCCAACGCCGAGGCGAGCGCGAAGCGGCAGAGCAAGCAGTTCGAGCAGATGATCTCCGCACGGGTCGACGCCATCCTCGTGGACGCGGTCGACTCCAAGGCCATCGAGACGGACGTCAGGAAGGCCAAGGACGCGGGCATCCCCGTCATCGCCTACGACCGCCTCGCCCAGGGCCCGATCGACGCCTACATATCCCACGACAACGAACTCGTCGGCGAGGTGCAGGGCCGCGCCCTCATGGAGGCGCTCGGCGACAAGGCCGAGAGCAGCAAGATCGTCATGCTGAACGGCTCACCGGCCGACCCCAACAGCGCCCGCTTCAAGCAGGGCGCTCTCGGCGTGCTCCAGAACAAGGTCGCCATCGCCAAGTCCTACGACGTCGAGGAGTGGCTGCCGAAGATCGCCGAGGCGGACATGCGGAAGGCCGTCGCGGCCATCGGCCTCAACGACATCGCGGCGGTCTACGCCGCCAACGACGGCATGGCGGGCGCGGCGATCGACGCCCTGAAGAAGGCGGGCGCGACGAAGATCCCGCCGGTGACCGGCCAGGACGCCGACCTGCCGGCGGTCCAGCGGATCGTCTCCGGCGAGCAGTACATGACCGTCTACAAGTCGTTCCTGGAGGAGGCGAACGGCGCCGCGGACATGGCCGTCGCCAAGATCCAGGGCCAGGACATCATGTTCGACGCCCTCACCCAGGACACCGTGGACAGCCCGACCGAGAACGACATCCCCTCGATGCTGGTCCCGGTGGTGGCCCTGACCCAGGCCAACATCAAGGAGACGGTGATCAAGGACGGCGTCTACACGGTCAAGGACATCTGTACGGCGGCTTATGCGGCGCGGTGTGCGGCGATCGGTCTCACGTAGTCGTCGGACGGGGTTCTCGGCCGGGTCGGGGAGGGCGTAACGGTTCAGCACGCTCGTTCGAGTGAAGCGTGGGGCATCGCGGCGCAGGGGGCGTGGGCGGGGCCCCATCGTTCTGCCGGGGCACCCGCCGCGGGCTTAGCCTGGCATCAGCGTGATGAGGAGAACCAGGGATGAGTGCCGAACCCATCTGGGAGCAGCCGGTCATGGAGCAGCCGAAGCCGCAGGACCCCATCGATTTGTTGACCGCGCTCGAAAAGGCGTCCAAGACGCCGATTCGGCCGGAGTACATCGAGGGGATGGCCATCGTGCCGCCGACGCCGAACGACAACCACAACGAAGGCGCCTTCGAGCTGAGCTTCCAGTTCCGGGCCGCGGGCTTCCGGCTCGTGGGCATGGGCAACGGCTACCGGGCCGTCCTCAAGGACGGCGCGACCGCGGCTCTGCTCATCCCCGACTTCTACGTCCGTCGCCGCAAGCCGACCGAACTCGACGAGTCGTACCGCAAAGCCCACAAGGGCTGGTATCCCATCGACATGATCGAGCTCGTCGGCGAGGTGACCTCGACCAACCACGAAACGGACACCGGCCCGAAGCTCCGCGCGTACGCCGCCGCCGGGGTCCCCACCTACGTCCTCATCGACCGTCATTCCAAGACGGCCCACTGCTACACCCACCCGGTCCTCCCCGGCGACGACCCCACCGAGGCCTACTACGACACCGACACCAAGGTCAGCCTCGGTCAGACCCTCCCCCTCCCCGCGCCGTACCCCGCCCTGGACACCGCGGCGTTCAGCGCGGAGTGAGCGCCCTGGTCTGATCCACAACCGCCGCCTAGGGTCGGGGACATGTCTCCGACCGTGACGGACGTCGATCGTTTCGAGGCCTCCAGGTATCGCCTGCAGGCGCTGGCCTACCGTCTGCTCGGGTCCGTCGGGGAGGCCGAGGACCTCGTGCAGGAGACGTTCCTGCGCTGGCAGGCGGCGGACACCGAACGCATCGAGGTGCCGGAGGCCTGGCTGACCAAGGTCCTCACCAACCTGTGCCTCAACGAACTGACCTCGGCCCGCGCCCGCCGCGAGACCTGCGTCGGCCAGTGGCTCCCCGAGCCCCTCCTCGGCGGCGACCCCATGCTCGGCCCCGCCGACACCGTCGAACAGCGCGAGTCGGTGTCGTACGCCGTACTCACCCTCATGGAACGCCTGACCCCCAACGAACGCGCGGTGTACGTGCTGCGCGAGGCCTTCGACTATCCGCACCGCGAGATCGCCGAGATCCTCGACCTGACCGAGGCCGCCAGCCAGCAGCTCTACCACCGGGCGAAGAAGCACGTCGCCGACGGCAGGGCCCGCACGGCCCGCGAGGAGATCGACGAGGCCGCCGCCCGCCGGCTCGTCGAGGAGTTCCTCGCGGCCGCGACCAGCGGTGAGACGGCCTCCCTGATCCGGCTGCTCACCGACGACGCGACCAGCGTCGGTGACGGGGGCGGGAAGATCCCGGTCCGCGCCACGCCGTTCAGCGGTGCCGTGGCGGTCGCGAAGTTCCTGTGGAGCCTGTTCAGGCCCGCCCAGATCAAGCGGGACCACGCGGGCGGCCGGCCCGAGATGTACGCCTGGACGGCGAACGGCGAGCCCGCCGCGGTGGCGGTGGTGGACGGCCGGGTCGTAGGGGTGATGTGCCTGGAGGTCACCGCCGACGGCATCGTCGCGGTCCGCAACCAGGTCGACCCCGACAAGCTGACGCGGGCGACCGAGCGGTGGGCGGCGGTGGACCACGGGAAACCCCTGTTCCAGGCCTTCTGACACACCTGTGCGAGAGCAGTGACGCAGGTCACTTCCGGAAACTGTCAGGAATCCACGGGCTGTCCGGTTCAAGGTGCGGAACCGAACAGGAACGCCACCCTGAACCGGACAGGAGCCCGAACCATGAAGCACCGCATCGTCGTCCTGGGCGCCGGCTACGCCGGAGCGACCGCCGCCGGGCGCATCGCCCGCCGCCTGCGCCGCGGGGACGTCCGGATCACCCTCGTCAACGCCGAGCCCGACTTCGTCGAACGCGTCCGGATGCACCAGCTGGCCACGGGCCAGGAGCTGAAGCCGCGCCCGCTGGCGGACGTGTTCAAGGGCACGGGCGTCGAAGTCCGCGTCGCCCGGGTGACGTCGGTCGACACCGAGGCGAAGACGGTGACGCTTGTCGCCGACGGCGCCGACGGCGCCGAGGGCCGTCTGGAGTACGACACCCTCGTCTACGCCCTCGGCAGCGGCTGGACCGACCAGGGCGTCCCCGGCGTCGCCGAGCACGCCCACCAGATCGCGGGCCGCCCCGGCGCACTCCGGCTGCGCGCACGCCTCACCGAACTGACCGCCGGTGCCCCCGTGGTCGTCGTCGGCGGCGGCCTCACCGGCCTCGAACTCGCCACGGAACTCGCCGAGTCGCGGCCCGACCTGGACATCGCGCTCGTCGCCCGCGGCGGCCTCGGCGACTGGCTGTCCCCGCAGGGCCGGGCCCACGTCCGCAAGGTCGCGGCCGACCTCGGCATCACGGTCCACGAGCACACGACGGTGACCTCGGTGGAAGCCGACGCCGTCCACACCTCCACCGGCCCGCTCCCGGCGGCCGCGACGATCTGGACGACGGGCTTCGCCGTCCACCCCGTCGCGGCGGCGACCTCCCTGAAGGTCACGGACACCGGCCGGATCGTCGTCGACGCCACCATGCGCTCGGTCTCGCACCCCGACGTGTACGCCGTCGGCGACGCCGCCTACGCCCTGGGCCACAGCGACAAGCCCCTGCGCATGTCCTGCGCCTCGGGCATCCCGGCCGCCTGGCTCGCGGCGGATGTGATGGCCGCCCGCCTCGCCGGCACGAAGGTCCCGCAGACCGTGATCGGCTACACCCACCAGTGCGTCAGCCTCGGCCGCAACCAGGGCCTCATCCAGATGGTGACCCCCGACGACACGGTGAAGGACCGAGCGTGGACGGGCCGCGGCGCCGCCCGCTACAAGGAACTCATCTGCAAGGCGGCGTACTGGTCGGTGGCGAAGCCGGTCATGTATCCGGTGCGGCGGCGGAAGGTCGTGGGGCAGCCGGCCGGGGGGCGCGCGTTCGACACCGCCTCTGCGTGAACGGGTTGTACGGGTGGGCGTGCGGCTCAGGGGTGAGTCAGCTTCGGTGCGCCCTTGGGGGGACGGCGCCACTTGCGGACCTCGATGGTCTGCCGGGTGGCCGGATGGTTGTCACCGAGTACCGCGCGTTGGCGGTCGAGGGTTTCCGCGCGGAGGTTTTCCGCGTCCTCGAGCCGGCCGAGGGGCTCGAGGTCCATCGAGAGGTTGTGGGCGGTGTGCAGGGTGTCGGGGTGTTCAGGGCCGAGCACCCCCCGCTGGATGATCAGGGTCTTCTCCCCGAGGTCGGCTGCCTCTCGGTACCGGCCGAGGGCCGACAGGTCGACGGCGACATTGGTGGCGGTACGCAGTGTGTCGGGGTGCTCCACACCGAAGAGGTTCCGCTGCCGGCCGTGGAGCTCCGTGTCCAGCAGGTACGCCTTCTCGTGGTCGTCCGTGACGGAATAGGCGTGCGCCAGATAGCCGGCCGCGGCCAAAGTCTCCACGGCCTCCACGCCCAGCTCCCGTTTCCAGGTCTCGTACAGTTCCTCCAGCCTGCGCCGTGCCCCCGCGTTGTCGCCGAGGTCCATCAGGTACCAGCAGGCCCCGAGCGTCGCGAGCCGCGCGGCTTCGGTGACGAGGTCGCCCGGGTCGATGGCCAGGTAGTGGGGCAACAGGTCACGCCAGCGCTGCCAGGCGTCCGGGTCGGTGTCGCCGGGGACGACGGCGGCCAGCAGTCGGCAGGCGAGGGTGGCGGCGGGGGCCCGCTCCTCGGAGGCGAGCTGGTCGCGTAGCACGGCCTGGGCCAGGCGGGGGATCCGAATGCTGCCGCCGGACACCCGGGCCAGCCCGATCCGCTCGACCGTCATCACCATCTGTCGGAACGCGCGGGGGCTGGACCCCAGGTCGGAGGCTTTCAGAGGAAGCGGGGCGGGGGCGAGCAGCGTGCAGGCGCGCACCAGGAGGGCGGCCTCGGTGTTCTCCGCGGCCAGTCTCGTCAGGCTCAACTCCAGTTGGGAGGCGAGGGACCCCCGGTAGTCGGGTGGCCCGTCGTCGGCCAGTGCTTCGGCGGCGTGCTGTCGCAGCAGGAGCAGGTACTCCTCCGGGGGGAAGACGTACAGGGCGTCCGCGGCCTGTACCAGCGCCAGGGGCAGATGGTCCAACTCGTCGGCGAGTACGAACGTCAGCCGCTCGGGCAGGTCGCGACTGCGAGCCGTCAGCAGCGCGACCGCATCCGGGGGAGGCAGGGTGCCGACGTCGAGCGTGTTCGCGACCTGATGCCAGTGCGGGTTGCGGGAGGTGATCAGCACATGCCCGTCGCCGCTCGGCAGGTCCCTGGCCAGGTCGGCCGGGTTCTCGACGCCATCGAAGATCAACAGCCATCCCGACCGCTTGCGCAGGTCCTGTTGGAGGGCGCGCACGGCCGCGGGAGGTGAAGTGTCGAACTGCGCGCAGCCAAGGGCCACCGCCAACTCCGCCAGATGGTAGACCCGGTCCTCGCCCGGCGGCACATACCAGACCAGGTCGTACTCACCGCTGAACCAGTGCGCGTACTCGAAGGCCAACTGGGTCTTGCCCACCCCGCACGGCCCGGTCAGCACCAACGGCGCCGTGGAGTCCGCCAGCCTGGTCCTGATCTGCGGCAGCAGGTCGTCCCGCCCGATGAAGCCGGCATTGCGCGTGGGGACGTTCCACACGGTCGGCTGGTCCGCCCGTGCGCCCGCCGCATCCGCCGCCGGGAACGCGGGCGGAGCCGAGGGTGTGCTGCGGGGGTTGGCGACCGCTCGCAGCAGCGCCTCCCGTGCCTCCCGCTCGTCGACACCGAACAGGTCGGTGTACCCGTGCCGTTGGAGCTGTCCCGCCACCTCGACCTCCTCGACGCGCAGCGGAACGAACTTCTCCGGAGACGCCAGCAGCGCCGCCGTCCATGCGTCGGACATCAGGCCCTCGTTGGCGAGCGCGGCGGAGTACAGGACCACGATCCGGTCCTCGGGCGGGAGGCTCGTCACAGACGTGTGGACGCTGTCCTCCTGTCGCCCCGGCCACCCCTGGGCGACTTCGTACCCCGCCTCCCGCAGGATCCAGGTGACCCACTCCTCCCACGCCCGGTCGGGCCACGAGCGAACCACGAACACGCGCCCTCGTCCCGACGAAGACGCCACTTCGAAACCGGGCTGCGAAGCCTCCGACCGAACCCGCGCCGAGACCCCCCGCGCGACCTCCCCCAGCTGGTCCTCCGCAAGGCTGTAGGACGGCAGTGCCTGCACCAGCGACGGCAGGTCACGCAGCACCCGCGTCGAGCCGACCACCGGGAACACGGTGCGGTCCGACTGCTCGTCCAGCGTCTGCCGCAGGAAGTAGTTCAGCTCGTCCCGGTGCCAGGAGTCCACCGAGTCGCGGGCCAGGAGCAGGAGATGGCGGCTGCTGTCGATGACCGGCCGAAGGCTCTCGCGCGGGCCGGCGTCCGGTTGCTGGGCCGAGAAGCTGGACAGGCCCGCCTCCGCCAGCAGCGCCGCGAGCCTGGTGGCCGCGCTCTCCGTCTTCGGCGTACCGCTGATGAAGAAGTCGTACTGGTAGTGCCCGCCCCGACGCCCCGTTCTGATCGCCGCGTCCACATACGCGTCGCGGCTCTCCGTGAACAGCCGCGCGTCCTCCAGGTTGCGGGCGATCAGCGCGGCGATCGACGCGATGCTGTGGCTGATCAGCTGGGGGTTGCGGAAGTCCTCGGTGACGACCGGGAGGTCCTCGCCGAAGGACCAGTACGCGGAGTAGGGGACCGTGCAGTTGTCGAGGACCCGTTCGACGGGGGAGCCTTCGGGGACCCAGGCGTCGTAGCTGGACTTGAGTTCGCCGCGCAGCTTCTCCCGCCATTCGGCGGCCCGTTCGTACTCCTCGCTCATGTCGAAGCGGCAGAGGAGCGGGAGGGTGAGGAGGCGTGAGCGGTCGTAGGGGAGGGTGTTGCGGGTGGCGGAGGCTCGGCGTACGACGTCCAGCACGCCGTCGACGTTCTGCTGGTTCGCCGTGAACGTGTAGGCCAGGATGTGCGGCAGCTGGGCTGTGCAGATGCCGCCGGAGTCCGAGATCCCGGTACGGCTGTCGATGAGGATCACGTCGTAGGAGTCGAGCCAGCGCTCCCGCCAGCCCTCCAGCACGTTGCCGAAGTCGTGCTCCAGGTACAGCTGTTCCCAGTCGATGCTCTGCAGCTTGGGCACGTAGTCGTTGCCGACGCCGCCGGCGGCGATCAGGTCGAGCCGCGCCCCGTCCTCCAGGGTGACCGGTGTGATGTGGTCGAGCGCGCCGACGCGCTCCCCCTCGCGTACGGCGAGCGCCATGTCGGTCAGGCCGGTGGCGGGGACGTCCATGTACGGGCGGAAGTAGTAGTGCAGGCCCGGGGCTTCCAGGTCCCAGTCGACGCAGAGCACCCGGTAGCCCCATCGGGCCAGCAGCACAGCGGAGTTGGAGAGCAGGAAGCTCCGTCCCACGCCGCCTTTGTAGGAGTAGAAGGTCGCGATCCGGCCCTGGCCCATCGTCATCACAGCCTCGGGACGGAACGCTGGGGGGACTCCGCGTGCGCGGCGGGACGGACGATCGGCCAGCCCTCCTGCCACTCCGGCGCGCAGGCGAGACAGGCCGCGATCTCCTCGGCGACGGTACGCATCCGGTCCTGGAAGCCGAGATAGGCGGGGGTGTCCCGGAACTGGGGGCCGTCGTAGCCGTACTTGGTGAGTTCCTTGTACTGCTGGATCTTCTGCGCCTCCTCGGGGAAGTGCTCGCCGTCCATGAAGTTGATCGGGTAGACGAGCGTCGGCACCTGGCCGTTGACCTGTGGCAGCGACTCCTGGCGCAGCTGCATGCTCTTCCACTCCGCCATGCACCAGTCCGAACGGAAGTACGGCGGCGACCAGATGGCCACGAGGCAGCGGCTGCGCAGCAGCGCCTGTTCGAGGCGCTGGGGCCAGGGCGAGCCCGCGGGTATCTCGAAGTCGACGAAGACGCGCGGGTCGGAAGGCAGCAAGTCCTCCAGATACAGCTGGAGTTCCCGGCTGAAGTGGTTCTTCACCCAGTCCCGGACATGCCCTCTGTGGCTGTAACTGATGAAGACGTCGTAGTCGTAGTCCACCGTGCCCCCTCCGGCGTGCCGCACGGCGCCAAATCTAGGGCAGGAAGGTCAGATACGTCCTGACCTTCCCGTCCCGGGGTACCGAGAGACCTACAGCGTGACCTGCTTGCCGCCGAACGTGACCACCAAGCTTCCGTTGGACGCGAAGGACCAGCCCAAGGCGCCCGTGTACGACGAACACCGCGACCCGTTCGTGCCGGACCAGAACTGGTTGGAGCTGTCGGCGTCGCCGGTGTAGCGGTCGTTGGCGCCGCTGTCGCAGGACGTGTTGGAGCGGAAGACCGAGGTTCCGGTCTCGAAGTTGAAGTTGCGTTCGGTGTTGGCGACGGCCACGTTGCCCGTGATGGTCATCGAGCCCGGGTTGCTGTTGTACGTGAACCCGTGGTGGCCGTTGCCGTAGGCGATGCTGTGCTGGACGACGTGGTTGACGGCGATGGAGTCGCCGCCGAGCTTGTAGCCGTTGCGGTCGCCGTTGCCGGCCTGGGAGCCGTCGCTGAGGGTGCCGTTGTTGTACGAGAGGGAGTATTCGATGGTCACCGGGCCGATCGCGCCGGTGTCCGTCTTGGTGTAGAGGTCCCAGCCGTCGTCGATGTTGTTGTGGGACACCGCGTAGCGGAAGACGTTCCCCGTGCCCGTCGTCAGCTTCGCGGCGAAGCCGTCCGCGTCCTCGCCGTCGGAGTCGGCGTTGTCGTGCGACTCGGCGCTGAGGACGAGGTTGTTCGACGGCCATGCACTGCTCGGCGTGGTAGAGGCGATGCGGCCCAACTGGAGGCCGGTGTCACGGTTGTAGCGGGTCACCGTGCGCTCGATGACGTTGTTGCTGCCGCCGACGTAGATGCCGTTGTCGCCCGCGTGCTCGACGACGAGGCCGTAGAGCCGCCAGTAGTCGGCGAACAGCTGGATGCCGCGGTTCGTCGAACTCTCGCTCTGCGCGGAGAAGTTGAGGACCGGTGTCTCGCCCGGGTACGCGGAGAGGAGGGTGCGGGCGGTGGACGTGCCGTTGCTCCCGGCCGGGATCGTGATGGTGGACGCGTAGGTGTACGTGCCGCCGCGCAGGTAGATCGTGCCGCCCGCCGTGATACGGCTGATCGCCGACGTCAGCGTCGTCGGCGCGGACACCGTGCCGGCCGCGCCGTCCGTGCCGGTGGGCGAGACGTACAGGGCGGTGGCGGAGGGCGGGGTGGTCGTGCCGGACGTCTCCACGTCGATGTAGTCGATGTTGGCCAGGCCGCTCGCGCCGGTGGGGTTGAGGCGGAGGGTGTTGCTGCCGGCGTTCACCGGCACGGTGAACGTCTTCGTCACCCAGGCCGTCCACGCCCCAGTGCCCTCGAAGGACGCCGAGGCGGCGGTCGTGCCGTTGACGACGACGTCCATGGGGCGGGCGGTGGTGGTGCCGTTGGCGAAGCGGACGCTGACGGTGGCGGTGCCTCCGGCGGGGGCGGAGACGGTGAACTGGTTGTAGGCGCCGGCGGCGTTGGTGCCGTTGCAGTAGCCGCTGCCGGAGTAGCCGGTCCATTCCGTCTCGACGGCGCCGGTGCAGACCGCGGGTGCGGTCTCG
The DNA here is from genome assembly GCF_042668605.1 of Streptomyces sp. NPDC057280. Classification (NCBI taxonomy): domain Bacteria; kingdom Bacillati; phylum Actinomycetota; class Actinomycetes; order Kitasatosporales; family Streptomycetaceae; genus Streptomyces; species Streptomyces sp. NPDC057280. The sequence continues at coordinate 65,638 of NZ_JBHUYR010000007.1, read as the reverse complement.
GCCTCGTAGCGTGTGGTGGCGGCGTTCGCGGTGGTGCCGGACAGGGCGACCAGGGTGCCTGCGAGCAGCCCGATGGTCGCTGCGGCGGCCAGGGGTCTCGTGCGGGGAGCGGAGAACGTGGTCATGGGAGCCGTGCCCTTTCTGTTGCGGGTTCCAGAGAAGGGGAAAGCGCTTTCTCCGGACCGTAAGGGCCTGCTCTGTACGCGTCAATAGACGTGTATGTGATTACCGTTCATGACCATGAACTCGAAGAACGGGATACCAAGACCATCGCAATGATCCCGCAAAGATCATTGACGATAGGCCGTGCGGCGTTGTCGCATCGAGGCGACTAGGAGGAAACGTTGAACACTGCTGTTCGCCACGGCGCGGTCCTCGCCGCCACCGCCGGCATCCTGAGCGCGCTCGCCGCCCACGGTGCCGTGGCGGTGACCAAGGACGCCGCGACGGAGTACGACTGCCGGTACGGAGCCGTATCGGTCTCGGACCCCGCCGGATCGGTCGTACCCACCGCACAGAAGCCCGGCGTTCCCCTCCACGCCAAGCTCCGGCTCCACAACACCGAGAAGACAGCGCTGACCAAGGCCTCGTATGTCTTCGCCATCGGCAACCTCATGAAGAACCGGGGCCCCGCGCCGCACGTGCGCTGGCGCGTGGGCAGGGGCTCCTGGCACTCGATGACGCTGCACTGGAACAGCAGGACCAACGGCTCACTGCCCCTGTGGAACTCACAGTCCCTGGCCGTGGGCACCATCCCCGCGCGCGGCACTGTCACCACGGAGATCTCCGTGACGTTCCCCAAGAAGTCCATCAAGGCCGTCAACTACGACTTCCTGGACGTGCACAGCGGCTCCTGCGGCAAAACCCGCCTGGACTGGTACACCGGCAACGGCTTCTCCTACTGGCCGCGGAACGGGACCCCCGGCAAGCCCGCCTAGGCCTGCCTGGGCTCGGTCTGCTGGACGACCTCGAAGGACCACAGCGTTGATCCCGTGGCGGCCGGCTTCGGCTTCTCGCCGCCGTTCTCACCACCGCTCTGGTGAGCCGCCCGCATGGGGCCCTCGAGCCAGGCCTGGAAAGACTCCTCGTCACGCCAGCGCGTGTAGACGAGGTAGGTGTCGGTGCCCTCCACCGGGCGCAGCAGCTCGAACCACTCGAAGCCGTCCGAGCCCTCCACCGCACTGGCCCGGGCGGCGAACCGCTTCTCCAGGACCTCGCGCTGCTCTTCGGGAACGGTGAGGACGTTGATCTTCACGATGCTCATGCGCCCATTGTCCCCGGAGGTGGCGTCCGGGCGACGGCGGGCCGGGTGCGGAAGGTGCGGCGGTAGGTGTCCGGGGGGACGCCGACCGTGCGGTGGAAGTGGCGGCGCAGCGTCGTGGCCGTGCCCATGCCCGTCGCGGTCGCGATCGTGTCGACGCCGTCGTCGGTGGACTCCAGCAACTCCTGGGCGCGGCGGATGCGTTGGGTCAGCAGCCACTGCAAGGGGGTGGTCCCGGTGGCCGCGCGGAAGTGGCGGGTGAGGTGGCGTGAGCTCATCCCGGCCCGGCGGGCCAGGTCCGTCACGGTCAGCGGCTGGTCCAGGCGTTCGATCACCCAGGGCAGCAGCTCGGCGAGCGGGTGGTCGTCGCGGGCGGGCACGGGCGCGGCGACGAACTGGGCCTGGCCTCCGGCCCGGTGCGGGGGTACGACGAGCCGGCGGGCGGCGGCGTTGGCGACCGACGATCCGTGGTCGAGTCGTACGAGATGCAGGCACAGGTCCATCGCCGCGGCCTTCCCGGCGGAGGTGAGCACGCTGCCGTTGTCGACGTAGAGGACGTCCGGGTCGACCTCCACCTCGGGGTGGCGGGCGGCCAGCTCGTCGGTGTGCGCCCAGTGCGTGGTCGCGCGCCTGCCGTCCAGCAGACCGGCCGCGGCCAGCACGAACGCGCCCGTGCACAGCGAGGCCACCCGCGCCCCCGCCGCGTGCGCCGCGCGCACCGCCTCGACCAGCTCGGCGGGCGGATCCACCTCGACGTCCGCCCAGCCCGGCACGATCACGGTGTCCGCCTCACGCAGACGATCGAGACCGTGATCGGGTGCGAGCCGGAACCGGCCCACCCGGACCGGCGCCGAGCCGCACACGGTGACCTCGTACCAGGGGACGGTCACCCCGTCCGGCACGGCGCCGAACACCTCGTACGCCAGGGACAGCTCGAAGTGCAGCATGCCGTCGGTGACGGCGAGGGCGACCGTGGTCATGTCCGTAATTGTATGGGGCGTGTCGTTCCGGACGCTCACGCCGCGGTCCGCGGGCCGCCCAGGATGGTCGTCATGGGAACGGAACAGCCGGCCGGGAAGCGGGGAACGGACATGGCAGCGGGTGGGGGAGCGGGAGCCGGACGGACGGTCGCGGTCTTCGGCGCGTACGGGCACACCGGGCGCTTCGTCGTGGCGGAACTGATCGCACGCGGCTTCGTGCCGCTGCTCTCCGGCCGCGACGCCGTGCGCCTGAAGGCGATGGCCGTCGAGTACGACGTTCAGGCGCGTCCGGCGCCGGTCGACGACCCGGCCGCGCTGGACCGTGCGCTGGCCGGCGCGGCGGCCGTGATCAACTGCGCCGGGCCGTTCGCGACGACGGCCGCGCCGGTGATCGAGGCGGCGCTGCGTGCCCGGATTCCCTACCTGGACGTGGCGGCGGAGATCGAGGCCAACGTCGACACCTTCGCCCACTTCGCGGACCGTGCCCGGGCGGCGGGCGTGCCGGTGGTGCCCGCGATGGCGTTCTACGGCGGACTCGGCGACCTGCTCACCACGGCCGCGATGGGGGAGTGGACGGCGGCCGACGAGGCGCATGTCGCGTACGGCCTGAACAGCTGGCACCCGACGCCGGGCACCCGGATCGCGGGCGAGGTGTCGCGGGGGCGGCGGGACGGGCGACGCGTCCGGTTCAGCGGCGGGCGGCTGGAGTACCGGGACGACGCGGCGCCGGTGCTGGAGTGGGTGTTCCCGGAGCCGCTGGGGGCGCGGGAGGTCATCGGGGAGTTCACGATGGCCGACGTGGTGACGGTCCCGAGCCATCTGCCGATCCCCGAGGTGCGGACGTACATGACGGTGGAGGCGGCGCGGGACCTTTCGGCACCGGAGACCCCGGCACCGGTCGCGGCGGACGAGGACGAGGCGGGACGCTCGGCGCAGACCTTCCTGGTGGACGTGGTCGTGCGGTCGGGTGGGGCGGAGCGGCGGGCGGTGGCGCGGGGCCGGGACATCTACGCCGTCACGGCGCCGCTGGTGGTGGAGGCGGCGGAACGGGTACTGACGGGGCGGACCGAGGTGGGGGCGGGTGTGGTGTCGGCCGGGGAGATGTTCGACGCGACGGACTTCCTGCGAGCGCTGGCGGGCCAGGTGACGGTCGAACTGCCTTAGTGCCCCAGGCGGTTGTTGTGTGTCGTGTGGTGACTCTTGGTGTGGTGGGTAGGGCGGTTGTTGTGCGTCGCGCGGTGACTCTTGGTGTGGTGGGTAGGGCGGTTGTTGTGCGTCGCGCGGTGACTCTGGCGTGGTGGGCAGGGCGGTCGTTGTGCGTCGCGCGGTGATCCTTGGCGTGGTGGGCAGGGCGGTTGTTGTGCGTCGCGCGGTGACCCCTGACGTGGCGGAGAGAGACGTGGCTGCGCGTCGCGCGGTCACCCTTGACGCCGTCCTGGGCGGGCGGCATCTTGGGAGCGCTCCCAGACGGCTGGCCCCTCCGCTGTCCGACAGCACCCCGGATTGGAAGCGTGGCCCATGCAGAGTCAGACCAAACGCCGGCTGTCCCCCGCCGATCTCGACGCCCTGCTGCGGGCCTCGGCCGGGATCGGGGGCAGGCCGGAGGCCGAACTGACCGACGGCTGCTACAACACGGCCTACCGCGTCCGTCTCGACGACGGCCGCCCCGCGATCGTGAAGCTCGCTCCGCCGCCGGAGGTGCCGGTGCTGCGGTACGAGCGCGGGATCATGGCGACCGAGGCGATGGTCTACCGCAGGCTCGCGGAGCTCCCGCGGGGACAGGTGCCGGGCCCCGAACTCCTCTACGCCGACGACGAGTTCCTCATGGTCTCCCTTCTGGACGGCACCCCCTGGGACAAGGTGGCCAAGACCCTCTCCCCGGCCGCCACCAGTACCCTGCGTCGCGAACTGGGCGCGGTCACCGCCCGGTTGAACACCCTGGTGTCCGAGGACGGCCGGTTCGGCTACCCGGCGGCCGCGTCAGGGCTGTCGGCACCGGACTGGCGGACGGCGTTCACGGTGATGGTGGACGCGCTGCTGGAGGACGCGGCCCGCTGGAACTCGGCGCTCCCCGAAGAGCCGGACACGATACGGAAGTTGGTGGCCGAGGGCGGCTACGCGCTCGACGAGGTCACCGAACCCCGCCTGGTCCACTTCGACCTGTGGCCGGGCAACGTCTTCGTCGACGGCGGCGATCACCCCCGTATCACCGGCCTCATCGACCACGAACGCGCCTTCTGGGGCGACCCGGCGGCCGAGCTGATCTCTCTCGCCTTCGGCGGCGACGTCACCCCGGACAGCGACGTCGTCACCGGTTACGTCGAAGCCGGCGGCACCCTCGACTTCACCCCCGCCCTCCACCACCGCCTCGCCCTCTACGAGCTCTACCTGGGCCTCATCCTGGTCATCGAGGACGGCCCCCGGGCCACGGACGACGCGGGGCACGTCGCCTGGACCCGGGAGTATCTGGCGGAGGCGGTGACGCGGGTACGGGGGCTGGGGTAGGGCGCCGGGGTGCTCAGGGTCCGGCCGCGCGGGCTCGCTCAGCCCTGCGCCGCCGCCGTGATGTTCACCATCCACGGCACCCCGAACCGGTCCGTGCACATGCCGAAGACGTCGCCCCACATCTGTTTGTCGAGGGGCACCGACACCGAGCCGTCGGCGGACAGCTTCTCCCAGTAGCCGCGCAGTTCGGTGTCGTCGTCGCCGCTGAGGCTGATCGAGTAGTTGGTGCCCACGGTGTTCGGCATGTCCGGGTGGGCGTCGGCGGCCATGAGGGTGAAGCCGGACGGGGTTTCCAGCATGCCGTGCATGATCTTGTCGGCCAGCGGCGTGTCCGCCTGGCCGAAGTCGCCGTACGTGTTCAGCGCCAGCGTGCCGCCGAACACCTCCTGGTAGAACTCCATCGCTTGTCGAGCGGTGCCCTCGAAGCTGAGGTACGGGTTGAGGCGCGAGGCCATGGAAACCTCCCGGTATGGGGTGCCGGTACTCCTTCGGAGGCTAGCCGGGGCCACTGACAACAGCATCCGGTGAGTGATACCTTCACGAAGGAATTTTTTTTAGCGCCCGGTACCGTGCCGGGCCCCGAGGGGGAGGTTCTGGGAATGACGGTGGTAGCGGACATAGCCGGCGGCGTGCGGACCGACGCGGCGCATCGGCCGGCCTACCTGGTCTTCTGCGACGTCGACGAGACGCTCATCAACTGCAAGAGCATGTTCGAGTTCCTGCGCTTTCAGCTCGTGCGGCGGTTCGGTGAGGAGGGAGAGCACCGGTACCGCCTCGTCGAGGCCGACCTCAAGGGCCGCTCCGCCGCCGGCGTGCCCCGGGAGGACGTGAACCGGGCCTACTACCGCTCCTACGCCGGGGAGAGCGTCGAGGAGATGGCCGCACTCGGGCGGGAGTGGATCGCCCTCGCCGCCGCCGACCCCGGCTTCTTCATCACCTCCACCGTCGACGAGCTGAACCGCCATCGCGCCGCCGGCGCCGAGATCGTGCTGGTCTCCGGGTCCTTCCCGCCCTGCCTCGACCCGGTCGCCGAGCGCGTCGGCGCCCGGCACGTCCTGTGCTCCTCGCCCGTCGTGCGCGAGGGCCGCTACACCGGTGAGCTCGCCGAGCCCGTGATCGGCGAGGGCAAGCGGGCGGCGGCCCTGCGGATGCTCGCCGAGCACCCGGGCGTCAACCCGCGCGACTGCTTCGCCTACGGCGACCACCCCTCCGACTTCCCCCTCCTCGACTGCGTCGGCCACCCCCGTGGCGTCGGCGACGACCCCGTCGTACGCGGCTATCTCGCCCGGCGTGCGGACCGGGCCGCGGCCGCCGTCTCCGGGTGCGCGCTCGCCTGCTGGTCCATGGGCCGCGACGAGCACTCCGAGGGCTGCTCGGGGGGCTGCGCCCTGCCGCTCTGCTGAGCACACAGGGGTGGAGGGGCGGAGGGCCCGGACGGCCTCCGCCCCTCCACCTGTGTGCGGGGTCAGTCGATGCTCCGGCAGATGTGGGGCTCCAGCTCCGCGTCGTCCGCGTCCCCCGCGAGGTGGAGGACGGGCCGCCGTGCCTCGGGGCCGGTGTCCAGCAGGTACCAGGCGCCGCCGTGCTGCACCGAGGCCAGGGTGCCGTTGGCCAGGACGTACAGGCGGGGGAGCCGGGGGCGTTGGGCGCTCGCTGTCTTCTGCAGGGTGATCATTGCTGCTCCTGAGGGGCGTCGGTGACGTCAGTGGTCTGTGCACGCGTGGTGTTTCTCCGTCGTGGGCGCGTCCGTGCCGGCCGGGTGATGGTCCCCGTCCGCTACCTCGCCCCGGCCAGCACCGGCTCCCGTACCTCGGCCGTCGTACCATCGCGTGCCGGGCGGGCGTGGGCCGTCGGGGCCCAGCGGAACAGGGCCGAGCCGACCGACATGCCGCCCCCGAAGGCCGACAGCACCGTCAGGTCGCCCTCGGTGAACAGGCCCCGGCGGTGCGCCACGTCGAGGGTGATCGGGACGGACGCGGCACCGGTGTTGCCGTGGTGGGCGAGGGCCAGATGCATCCGGGCGGTGTCGAGGCCGAGCGCGGGCCACACCTCGGCGAGCATCACCCCGTTCGCCTGGTGCGGGACGAAGTGCCGTACCGCGCGGCCCGGTACGCGCGCCTTGGCCAGCAACTCGCCGATCGCGCCGGGCAGGTTGTCGTGCACGAAGCCGCGCACCCCGCGGCCGTCCATCGTGAACCAGTGCGCGCCCTCCGCGACCGTGTCCGCCGACGCCGGGCGCCTGCTGCCGCCCGCCGGGACGCTGATCAGGCGGTGCTGGTCGCCCCGGGTCGTCAGGCTGGTGGTGATGCCGCCGGTCCCGGCCGGCACGGGCCCGAGGACGACGGCCCCCGCCCCGTCGCCGAACAGGATGGCCGTCTTGCGGTCGGCCGGGTCCAGGATGCGGGAGTAGATGTCCGCGCCGATGACCAGGGCGTACGGTCCCTGCTCCGACGCCGTGCGCGGCTCGGCGCGCAGCATGCGGTCGGCGGCCGTCAGCGCGAACATGAAGCCGCTGCACACCGAGTTGACGTCGAAGGCGGCGGCCCGGCGCGCCCCGATGAGGTCGGTGACGATGGCGGCGGTGGCGGGCTGGGGGTGGTCGGGGGTGGAGGTGGCGACGACGACGTACGTGATCTGGTCGGCCGTCAGGCCCGCCTGGAGCAGCGCCTGCCGGGCCGCGTGCGCCGCCAGGTCCGACGTGGCCTCGTGCGGGGCGGCGCGGTGTCGTCGTCGTATGCCGGTCTTGCGTTCGATCCATTCGGCGGTCACCCCCGCCGCGGCGCCGACCTCGTCGTTGTGGGCGACGGTCGCGGGCAGGTAGGAGCCGGTGGCGATGATGCCGATCGGATTGCCGTCCATGGTCTCTCCTGAGGGTCACGTGGCATGGCAGAAAGGTCAGTTCCGGTCAGTGGGACGGTCAGCCGGCGGGTTCGGTCGTGAACTCGCCGAAGCTCGGGCCCTGGAGCTTCAGCTGGGCGTGGATGTCGCCGCCGAGGCCGAAGTGGCCGATGGCGCCGCCGTAGTTCTGCTGGTAGCTCATCCACAGCACGACCACGTTGATCACCCGGTTGGAGCCGGGGGTGCCCGGTGCCGGGAAGGGGTTGGGCAGGGTCGCCCGGTAGTGGGCCATGCCGTTGCTGTCGCTGATGAAGGCGTTCGGCACGCCGAGCGGGCCGGGGCGGGTCGGGCCGGCCGGGTCGAGGTCGTGCTCGCGCAGCGACATGACCGTGTAGAGGCTGTCCGGGATCAGGCCGGTGAAGGCGAAGGAGAAGTCGGCGCTGCGCCGGTGCGCCGGCACATGCACCTCCAACTGGCCGCGCGCCTTGGTCCATTGGCCGAGCGTGATCGGCTCCCGCACCTTCGGGCCGTCCTCCTCGCGCAGGTCCGGGATGGGCGCCCCGTGCAGCGGATAGCTCGGGCGGCGCACGTCGTGCGCGTCGGGGCGCTGCTCCGGGGCGAACAGCATCGGGTAGTTGTTGCAGGGCAGAGGGAGGGGGAGGGTGAAGAGCTGGACCTGGGCGTCGGGACCGGTCGGGTCGGTGAGGTCGAGCTCGCGGACGATGTCGTACGGCAGGTTCTGGCCGAGCGGCGGCAGCGGGCTGTCCGGGGAGACCACCGCGCCGCCCCACGCGGAGACGGTGCCGCCGTCGGGGCCGGGCCGGTTGACGCGGCCGATGACGACGAAGTCGCCGTTCTCGTCGACGATCTCGCTCGGCGGGTAGAGGGGGCCCTGGGTGGTGACGCTCAGGTCGTAGGTCCGGGTCATGGGGGCGGCCGCGACGGGCGCGGGGGCCACGGGGGTCAGGGTCATGTCGGTGCTCCTTCGCGGACGCGAGGTGGAGAGGTGGATGGACGGGGGGAGAGCCGGAGACGGCCGGCCGCGCAACGCCGCGCTCAGTGCACAGGGGTTCCGCGGCCGGCCGTGGGAGGGGAGGAGCGGGGCCGGTGGGCGTCAGGCGGTGACGCGCTCGTAGATGCGGGTGTACAGGCCGTTGTCGCCTCCGGTGATGTAGGTGTCGCCCGCCTCGCGGACGATCTGCTGGTAGCGCGGGGAGGTGAAGGCCTCCATGTACTTCGCGGGGTCGGCGTCGAAGCCGGACACGAACATCACGCCGGGCTCGGTGCTGGCCAGCGAGTGGAACGCCTGGAAGCTCTTGACCTCGTCCGTGGTGCGCACGACGTCGAAGATGGTCTCCTCGCGCCAGGCGCGGTACTGCCGGTAGACCCGCGGCACGACCTCGACGTGCCGCATCTGCACGTAGTGCGTGTCGGGCAGGGCGCCGGCGGCCGGCTTGGGCGCCTCGACGAACTGCAGGAACTGGCGGCGGAAGTCGCCCTCGCCCAGCGGGCCGACGGCCTCCCACAGCTTCCACCAGTCGGCGCGCAGCTCCTCCATCTGCTCGAAACCGTTGTGCAGCGGGGCGAGTTCGAGGACGGAGTTGCTCTCCAGGCCGCGGTAGAGGATGCGGCCGTCGAAGCCGGACGCGTCGTTGTGGGCCTGCCAGGCCTCGGCGACGGCGTCGATCTGCTCGGGCTTGGCGAACAGCTCGGTGGCGGTGATGAGGGCGGCGGAAGCGGACATGGCGTTTCTCCTCGGGTGAGTGACTGCGTGAGTGAGTGACTGCGTGAGTGAGTGAGTGCGTGAGTGCGTGAGTGCGTGAGTACGTTCCTGACGTGCTCGTAAGGTGCTCAGACGGCGGCCGGCACCGGCTCCGCGGGCGTGATCGTCACGCGGGCGTTGCGCACCGTGTGCTCGACGGCGAACTGGGCCCGGCGGTGCTCCTTGGCCTCGATGACCGGGGCGTCGAAGGCCGTGTAGGTGACGGTGGTGATGGAGGCGCGGCGGCCGGCCTGGTGGAGGGAGATCTCCGCGGCGAAGGACAGCCGGTCGGGGTCGTCGAGTTCGGCGCGCAGCGAGTGGTAGACGATCGTGGCGTCGACGGGGAAGAGGAAGTTCTCGAAGTCGGTGTTCATCGATTCGATGACGTAGTAGTACGAGCGGTCGAGGTAGCGGCAGGCGTGGTAGCGCTCGCTGACCGCGAGGAACATCTGCCGGGCCGCCTCGACGGCGACCATGCCCTGGACGTGCTCGCCGGTCTGGTGGTCGATGAGCAGCTCGTTGTCGTTGTGGACCCGGAGGGTGGCGGAGAAGAGGTCCGCCCCGTCCCGCCGGAGGTCGGCTATCAGGGTGTTGCAGCTTCGGTGTTTGTGGGCCTCGCCGCGGCCGGCCAGCGCCGGCGCCCGGAAGTCGAGGTCGAGACGGTCACCGAGACCGAGCAGCAGGGCCGCGTCCCTGACGATGTCCGCGTCCTCGGCGGTGATGCCCTGACCCGCGCGGACCCGGACCGGTCGGTTGTCCCAGGAATAGACCCCGAGGCGCATCTCCTCGATGAACTGGCTGACGGTGAGGACGTCCTGCTGGGCGGCGAATCCGGCGAAACGGTCACCGACGAGCAGCAGAGTCCGGAGGGTGGCTGTGGCTGACATGCGTTTCTCCTCAGCTGACATGAGGGGCCTGCCGCCTCTTCCGCACCGGGTTTTCCGGGGTGGCGGGGCCGATGTGAAAGACCGTAGAGGAGTCGCGACGAGAGTGCAACCATCTAGTTGGTTTTTCTGAACCATCCAGTTGGTTGTGCGGTGGACTACGCTTGCCTCATGGCTGAGACACCCAAGGCGCAGGCGACCCGCGCCAAGCTTCTGGAAGCCGCCGAGGCGGAGTTCTCCGAGCACGGGCTCGCGGGTGCGCGCGTGGACCGCATCGCCGAGCGCTCCGGCGTCAACAAGCAGCGGATCTACGCCTACTTCGGCAACAAGGAAGCCCTGTTCGCCGCCGTGATGACGAAGGTCTACGCCCATATGTCGGACGCGGTGCCCATCCCCGTCACGGAGGAGGGGCTGCGTTCGTACGTCGGCGAGGTCTTCGACTATCACCGCCAGTCCGACCTCGTACGGCTGCTGGCCTGGGAGGGTCTGCACTACCGCGACAAGCCGATCCCGGACGAGAAGGAGCGCGAGGCGTACTACGTCCACAAGACGGCCGCGCTCAGCCTCGCGCTCGGCGTCGACGACCCCGCCACGGCCGCCCGCGTGCTCATCGCCCTGATCGGTATCGCGTCCTGGCCGTTCATCGTGCCGCAGCAGCGCCGGCTGATGCTGGGGCCGGACGGGGAGACGGAGAGCGGGTGGGCGCTGCTGCGGGCGAGCGTGGTGGCCCACGGGCACTCGATCATCGACAACGTGCTCCAGGGGGCGGTCTGACGACCGTCTGACGTCCGTCGGGTCTGGGTGGGCTGAGGGAGTCCGGATATTTTCCGGGCTCCCTTTTTGCTGGTCGCAGGGGTGGGGGAGGGGTTCAACCATCTAGTTGGTTCTTAAAAACCAACTAGATGGTTGCGCGTGTTCCGCAACCGGGCTACCGTCTTCATCACCAGGCCGGACCCGCTCCGCTCGGGCCGCCGGTGGTATCTGACGCATCGTCAAGCCCCGTCTCGTGCCCGTGAATCGAGGACGCCATGACCCCCATCGCCACCACCTCCGCCACCTCCCTCGCCCCCGTGGTCGTCGTCACCGGCGCCACCGGCGGCATGGGTTCGGCCGTCGTCCAGGAGCTCGCCCGCTCGGACGCCACCGTGGTCCTGCTCGGCCGGGACGCGGGCCGCCTGGAGCGGACCCGGCAGGAGATCGACGCCCGCACGGGCGGCGCGGGCCGGCTCGTGACCTACGAGACCGACATCAACTCCGCCGCCTCGGTCGACGCCTGCGTCGCCGCCCTGGTCGCCGAGCTCGGCCGGGTGGACGGCCTGGTGCACACCGCGGGGGACGGCCCGCTCGCCCCGCTCGCCGAAGCCGACGACGCGATGTGGCAGGCCACGTTCAACGGCAAGCTGATGGGCGCCGTACGGCTCACCCGGGCGCTCGCCGGACCGCTGGCCGAGGGCGACGGCGGCTCGGTCGTGCTGGTCAGCGGCGTCTTCCGTAAGGACCCCGACCCGCTCTTCCCGGTGAACAGCGCGGTCAACGCCGCCCTCGCCGCCTTCGCCAAGGCGGTGTCCAAAGACCTCGGCCGCTCCGGCGTCCGGGTCAACGTCCTCGACCCCGGTGCCGTCCGCACACCCCTCTGGGACGAGATCGCCAAGGCGATCGGCGACCGCACCGGCGCCACCGCGGTGGAGGTCACCGCCCAGGTCGCCGCTCAGAGCCCGCTCGGCAGGCTGGCCGACCCGGCCGACGTGGCCCGCGTGGCGGCCTTCCTCCTCTCGCCCGCCGCCCGCCACATCACGGGCGCCGCCCTCACCCTCGACGGCGGAGCGTCCGCGGGTCTGTGACCCCGCGCGCCTCCCCGATCCTCAACCCCCGTACGCCACAAGGAGCTTCGCCATGCCCATCCTCTCCATGACCACCTGGCCGAACCAGACCGACGAGAAGTGCCAGGAGCTGATCGAGGAACTCACCGCGACCGTGCACCGCGTCATCGGGGCGCCCCTCGACAAGATCACCGTCTACATCCAGGAGATCCCGCAGAACCGCTGGGGCGAGGGCGGGGTGCTCGGCACGAACCCGGAGTTCGCCGAGCTCAGCCGCCGCCGCGCCGCGCCGGTGGACGCCTGACCGCACGCCACGCCCCTCCCCCCACCCCTTATCTCCAAGGAGAGAGTTCCCATGGCCATCCTGACCCGGTCCGCGCGGACCGACCGGCGCCCGGTCGAACCGGCCGGCGCACCGCCCGCCGCCCCCCGGTCCAGTTCCCCCACCACCGTCCTCGCCGCCGCCCTCCTCGCCTTCTTCGTCATCTCCCTCGACGGCTCGGTCGTCAACGTGGCCCTCCCGGCCATTTCCCACTCCCTGGGCGGCACGATGGCCGACCTCCAGTGGATCGTCGACGGCTACACCCTGATGTTCGCCGCGTTCATGCTGTCGGCCGGTACCTTCTCGGACCGGATCGGTGCCAGCCGCGCCTACGCCTGGGGCCTCGCCTCCTTCACCGTCGCCTCCCTGGCCTGCGGAATCGCCCCCAACCTCGGGACGCTGATCGGCGCCCGCATGGTGCAGGGCGGCGCGGCGGCCCTCATGGTCCCGGCCTCGCTCGCGCTGATCCGGCAGACCTACACCGACCCCGGCAAGCGGGCGCGGGCCATCGCGATCTGGACGGCCGCCGGTTCCGTGGCCGTCGCGGTCGGGCCGGTCATCGGCGGCATGCTCACCAGCGGGCTGAGCTGGCGTGCGGTGTTCTACCTCAACCTCCCGGTCGGCGCCCTCGGTCTCGCGCTGCTGACCCGCATCACGCCCTCGCCGCGCCGGTCGGCGCCGGTCGACCTGGTCGGCCAGCTGTCGGTGGTGGCGTCCCTGGCCGGTCTGACGTACGCCGTGATCGAGGGCGGGCGCGCGGGCTGGACGAGCGTGGACGTGCTGGGCACGCTGGCGCTCGCCGCGGTCGCGATCGCGGTGTTCGTGGTGACGCAGTCGCGGCGCGAGCAGCCGATGGTGCCGCTGAGCATCTTCAAGAACCGCACGGTCCTCGTCTGCCTCGCGGCCGGCTTCACCATCAACGCGGTCTTCTACGGCGCGATCTTCCTGCTCGGCATGTACTTCCAGCAGGTCCGCGGCGCCTCCCCGGTCAGCACCGGCGCGATGTTCATCCCGATGTGCGCGCTGATCTCCATCGTCAACATGGCGGGCGTGAAGCTCGCGGCCCGCAAGGGGGCGTGGGTGCCGATGACGATCGGGCAGCTGGTGATGACGGCAGGCTCACTGCTGATGCTGACGGTCACGTCCTCCACCTCGTACTGGGTCCCGGTGCTGCTGCTGGTCCCGATCGGCCTGGGCGGCGGGCTGGCGGTGCCGTCCCTGACGGCGGCGATCCTGGAGAACGTGGACGGCGAACGGGCCGGCACGGCGGCGGCGGTGCTCAACACCTTCCGCCAGGTGGGCAGTTGCATCGCGGTGGCGGCGTTCGGCGCACTGATCGCGGACACGGGGCACTTCCAGCGGGGCTTCGACACGAGCTTCGTGGCAAGCGTGGTGATGCTGCTGGCGACGGCAGCGGCCACGGCCGTCCTCCTGCCCCGCCTGACCAACAGGCCGGGCGACAAGGCCTAGGGGTACCGGACGTACCCCTGGACGGCCGGTCGGCTCCGACGCCCCCCGCCCACCGCACCGGCCACACGCGAAGACCCCGGCCCGGGTTCCACACCCGGCGCCGGGGTCTTCGTCGTGGTGAGGGGACGCTTACACCCCCGCGAAGACACCCTGCGAAAACGCCCCCGTGAGCGCCCCCGCGCAAACCCCTTCGCAAAGCCCCGTTAAAATACCTTCACGAAGGAATTTAAAGCAGGCAGGATGGACCCATGACCGTGATGGAAGAACGCACCCTTCCCCAGCCCCCACCGGACACCACACCCGCGACCTCCACCCCCGCTCCCACCCCCGACACCACCCGCACCCGCCTCGCCGAACTGCACCTCATTCGCGAGCTCGCCCACGACGGCCCCGCCCCCGGCGCCACCGAGCAGCAGCACGCCCGCGGCAAGCTCACCGCCCGTGAGCGCATCGAACTGCTGCTGGACCCGGGCTCGTTCACCGAGGTCGAGGCGTTGCGTCGGCACCGGGCCACCGGGTTCGGGCTGGAGGCCCGCCGCCCCTACACCGACGGTGTCGTTACCGGGTGGGGCACCGTGCACGGACGGACCGTCTTCGTCTACGCCCATGACTTCCGCATCTTCGGCGGCGCTCTCGGTGAGGCGCACGCCACGAAGATCCACAAGGTGATGGACCTCGCGCTGGCCGCCGGGGCTCCGCTGGTCAGCCTCAATGACGGGGCCGGCGCCCGGATTCAGGAGGGGGTCTCCGCCCTCGCGGGATACGGCGGCATCTTCACCCGCAACGTCGCCGCCTCCGGCGTCCTCCCGCAGATCAGCGTGATGCTCGGCCCCTGCGCCGGCGGCGCCGCCTACTCGCCCGCGCTCACCGACTTCGTCTTCATGGTCCGCGGCATCTCCCAGATGTTCATCACCGGCCCCGACGTCGTCCGCACCGTCACCGGCGAGCAGGTCAGCCAGGACGGCCTCGGCGGCGCCGACGTGCACGCCGACGTCTCCGGCGTCGCCGCCGCGGCCTACGACGACGAGGTGAGCTGCCTGGAGGACGTGCGGCATCTGCTGTCCCTGCTGCCGGACAACAACCGTGAACTGCCGCCCTACGAATCGCCCTCGGACGATCCCGACCGGCGCTGCGAGGCCCTGCTCGACCTGGTGCCGGCCGAGCCGAACCAGGCCTACGACATCCATCGCGTCATCGAGGAGATCGTCGACGACGGCGATTTCTTCGAGGTGCAGGCCACCTGGGCGACCAACCTGCTGTGCGCGCTCGCCCGGCTGGACGGGCATGTCGTGGGCGTCGTGGCCAATCAACCCTCCTCCACCGCCGGGGTGCTGGACATCGCCGCGTCCGAAAAGGGCGCGCGGTTCGTGCAGTTCTGCGACGCCTTCAACATTCCCCTCGTCACGCTCGTGGACGTGCCCGGGTTCCTGCCGGGCGTCGGCCAGGAGCACGCCGGGATCATCCGGCACGGCGCCAAGCTGCTGTACGCGTACTGCAACGCCACCGTGCCGCGCATCTCCTTGGTGCTGCGCAAGGCCTACGGCGGCGCCTACATCGTCATGGACTCGCGTTCCATCGGCGCCGACCTCGCCCTCGCCTGGCCCACCAACGAGATCGCCGTGATGGGGGCCGAGGGGGCCGCGAACGTCGTCTTCCGGCGGGAGATCGCCGCCGCGGACGATCCGGAGGCGGTGCGCGAGCGTCGTATCAAGGAGTACAAGTCCGAGCTCATGCACCCCTATTACGCCGCCGAGCGCGGTCTCGTCGACGACGTCATCGATCCTCGCGACACCCGGGCCGTGCTCGTCCGGGCGCTCGCGATGCTCCGGGCCAAGCATGCCGACCTGCCCTCCCGCAAGCACGGGAACCAGCCCGTATGAGCGGCACCGAGGAGCCCCTGCTCAAGGTGGTGCGCGGCGATCCGTCGCCCGAGGAGCTGGCCGCCGCCACCGCCGTCCTGCTGGAAGTGGCCCGGCGGGCGCCTGCCGCGGAGGAGCCCGCGCCCGCCCGGACCGCCGCACCCACCTGGTACCGGCCGGCCCTCACCGCACACCGCGCCGCCGCGTCCTGGCGCCACTGAAGCCGCCCGGCCTTCCAGGCCTTCCAGACCCCGTCGGCTGTCCCGACCGTCCCGACTCTCCCGACCGAAGGATCACCATGTCCGTGAGCGACACCACGACCGAGTACGCGGGATACGACCGCAAGCGGCCCACCGCCTACGTCACCACCCACGCCGAGACCTACTCCCTGGAGGAGGTCGTCCGCATCAGCGGCCTCGACGCCGACACCCTCGGCTGGTACGAGCGGCAGGGGCTCATCGAGAGCGCCGAGGAGGACCCGTACGGGGTGCGCGCCTACAGCCCGATCCATCTGCGCTGGCTGGAGTTCCTCAACCACCTGCGCAGCACCGGGATGTCCCCGGCCGACATGAACCACTACGTCGAGCTGTACCGGGCGGGCGACTCGACCATCGCCGCCCGCCGTGAACTGCTCGCAGCGCACCGGGAGTTGCTGCTCCCGCGGGCGGCCGAGTTCGCCGCCACGCTCCGCTACCTGGACTGGAAGATCGGGTTCTACGCGGAGCGGGAGGCCGTGCTCGCCCGGTCCGCCGCGGCGAGCGCGGTGGAGGCGTAGGCGGCGGCGGTCGGCTCGAGGCGGAGCACACCGTGCGAGGCGACCGTGTGGACGTCCCGCCACAGGCGGGTGAGGTCGCCGGAGGCGTCGCGGATGTGGGCGCCGGTGCGGAAGAGGCGGTCCACGGCGTCGGCGAGGAGGCCGGCGGCCACGGCCGCGTCCCGCTGGTTGCCGGTGACCAGCGCCGGGGTGACCGGCTCGGTGTCGGCGCGCCGCGCGGCCCGCTCCAGGAGCAGTCCGGCCGCGTCGATGTGGGCCGAGGCCACGGCGAGCGTCTCGCGCACCGCCGCACTGTCGTGCTGCGGGCGGCCGCTGCCGGGCGCCTTGGAAGCCGCCCACTGAGACCACACCGCCAGCGCCCGGCGGGCCGCGCCCAGCGCGGGCGCGCAGAACATCAGCCCGCCGGCCAGCTGGGCGGGCGCGGTGTGACAGCGGGGGAGGTCAGGGGCGGTGGCCCCGCGCATCAACTCCGCCATGGGGAAGGACAGTTCGTGCGGGACAACGGCGTCCCGTACGACCGCCGTGTGGCTGCCGGTGCCGCGCAGTCCGGTGGCGTCCCAGGTGTCGAGCACGTCGACGGCGGCGCCCGGCACCGCGAACACCCGCGTCTCCCCGTCGTCCGCGACGGGCGCGGCGACCAGCACCCACTCCGCGCTGTCCGCGCCGCTCACGCAGCCCCAGGTGCCGGTCAACCGCCAGCCGTCCGGGGCCGGTTCGGCCCGGCCGGCCGGTGGCATCAGGGCCGCCGATATCGGTACGTCGGGGGAGGAGCCCCACAGTCTGCGCCGCCCCTCCTCGGGCAGCAGCGCGGCGAACCGGCCGTGCGCGGCCCACAGCATGCCGACCCAGGCGGCCGACGTACAGGCCTCGCCGACCGCGGCGACCTCGTGCAGAAGGACCGTGAACGTGCCTTCCGCACCACCCCAGCGGGCGGGCACGAAGTGCCGGGCCAGGCCGGAGGCCGCCAGCGCGGCGACCGCCTCGCGCGCCAACCGGCGGTCGCTGTCGGCGGTACGGGCCTGTCGGGCGATGGTGTCGAACGCGGAGGGTGTGGGGGGCATGTGGCTGCTCCTAGTCATCTCTGTCAGGATCAGGTAAAAAAAGTGCGTTCAAGAAGGTATTGTTCGAGGCAAACGGACGAAGGGGCCCGTGATGGCGAAACAGGCGCGCTCGCTGCGCACCCATGAGCTGGTCCTGGACGCCGCCGCGGCCGAGTTCGTCCGGCATGGTTATCCGCGCGCCAACCTCCAGCACGTGGCGGCCCGCACCGGGCTGACCAAGGGCGCCCTGTACGCCCACTTCGCCTCCAAGGAGCACCTGGCGCGGGCGCTCACCGACCACCTCGACCAGGTCGTCGACGAACTCCTCGCCCGGTACAAGGACACGGACCTCCCGGCGAACGAGCAGTTGCGTGCCGTGTGCTGCGCCCTCGCGGAGCGCGTGGAGTCGGACGTACGGTTCAACGCGGCGCTGCGCCTGGTGATGGACGAGGCCCAGTCGGCGCCCGAACCCCCGCGGCTCCCGGCCGACTTGCGGGCACTGTCAGCGGAGTCGCTGGCCGATCTGGCCCTGGTGATCCTGGTGGGCGCGTACTACACGGCCCCCGATCCGGAACGGCGCGGACTGGCCGAGCGGGTACGGGGGCTGTGGGAGGCGGTGGACGGGCGTCAGGCCGTGGAAGAAACGGGCGCCCGGTGATCGGCGCGAGCGGCGCGGTGCGCCGCCTGGGTGCCCCACAGGGTGCGGCAGGTGGCGACCGAGGTGCCGTTCTGCACGGCGTCCAGGGTCAGCCGGGTGGTGCCGGAGCCGGTGTCGGGCTGCCGCTCGCGCACCACCAGGTCGATGGGGGCGTCCAGTTCGCCGAAGGCCTGGCAGTCGACCTCCATGCCGAGCAGGCCGTGTCCGGCGCCGCGGGCCATGTCACCGGGGTGCAGCAGGAGGTGGCCGAGCTGGCGGAAGCCCTCCAGGGTGACCATCAGCGGGACGTGGTCGCTGGGGTGGTCGAAGAAGATCGGGTGCTCGACGTCGATGAGCAACTGCCAGGGCGTGTCCGTGTGTTCGCGCACCAGCACGCTGTCCTTGGCACGCAGGCGCCCCACCGCGGCCGGGTGCACCCGCTCCAGCGCGCGCGGCGCCGGGCCGGTGACGGCGACGCCGCGCGGCTTGGCGCCCCGGCCGCGCAGCATGGCGTACCGCTTGTCGTCGACCGCGACGACGTGCAGCGCGCCGCGCCCGCAGGTCCGGCCGCCCACGGTGAGGACGACGTCGAGGCGCATGCCGAAGCGATGCGGCGGACGGTTGCCGACCCACGCCCACTCGGCCTCCAGGACCACCGGGACCGGTTCGCCGCCGATGCGCAGGGCGGCCGGGTCGGTGATCTCGAACTGCGAGCCGAAGCCGATGAAGCGGTGGGTGAGCGGCACGTCGTAGTAGGCGTGCGCGAGGTAGACCAGGGCCTGGCGGATGGTCTCCATGAACAGCAGCGGGTCGCTGGTGCCGTCGCTGCCCGGCGAGTAGAGGGCGTGGTCGCGCGGCCACTGGGCGGCGACCAGGAAGGAGTGCTCGTCGGTGCGGACGGCGTCGGTGAGGAAGACCTCGGCGATGGCGGCGCGGTGCACCATGTGGCGCGGGACCGGCTGGAGGTAGCTGAGCTGGGGGTGCGCGGGGTGTGCGGGGGCCTCGGGGCCCGGCGCGAGAAGCAGCGGACCGCGGGATTCCGCTCGTGCGGCGGTCGAGCCGACCGTGGCGCGTATGGGCGTGGAGACAGGTGTGACGACAGGCTGATGCATGGTCTGTACCCCCAGTGAACGATTCACGCAGACAGCAACACCGGCACAACACCGGCACAGGACGTCCGCCGGTCGGGCCGGGACTTACAATACATTCCCGAAGGTATATTTCAAGGAACGCCAGAGGATCGGCAGAGGATGGACAGCATGGCCGTGGAACGCAGCGCAGCCAGGCCCCGGCCCGCCCGGGACACCGCCCCCCGGCACCGGGACACGGGCCTGAAGCAGGAGCGGGCCGTGCGCACCCGCGCCCAGGTCCTCGACGCGGCGGCGGAGGCCTTCGCCACCCAGGGGTTCCCCGCGGTGACCGTGCAGGACGTGGCCGCACTCGCCGGAGTGACCAAGGGCGCGGTCTACTTCCACTACGCCAACAAGGAGGCCCTCGCGCAGGCCTGCGCCGAGGAGTTCTACCACCGGATCGGCGTCATCGGGCAGGAGGTCGAGGAGGCCGACCTCTCGCCGCTGCGGGCGGTGACCGAGCTGCTGGAGCGCACGGCGAGGGCGTTCCGGGACGAGACGATGGTCCAGGCCGGCGCCCGCCTCCAGATCGAACGTTCCCTGATCGGCGCCGAGATGCCCATGCCCTACCTCGGCTACACCGAGTCCCTGACGGTCTGGCTGCGCCAGGCCCAGGAGGCGGGCCAGCTCCCCGCGGGCACCTCCCCGGAGGCCACCGCGCGCGTCCTGGTCTCCGCCTTCTTCGGCGCCCAGCACATCTCCTGGGTCCTCAACGACCGCGCGGACATCGCGGACCGGGTGCAGGAGATCCTGGCGGCGGTGGTCCCGATGGCGACGCGGAAAGCGGGATGAGATGACGGCCCGCGTGGACCTGGACCGCGCCCTGGCGGTCGCGACTCAACTGGCCGACGAAGCGGCGGAGTTGATCCGCCGCCCACGCCCCGACGCGGTCCGGGAGAAGGACGGCCCCGCCGACATCGTCACCGACACCGACGAGGCCGTGGAGCGCCACGTCCGCGAGACGCTCGCCGCGGCCTTCCCCGGGCACGGGATCGTCGGCGAGGAGTACGGCGTCACGGCGGGCGCCCCCGACGCCCCGCACTGGGTCGTCGACCCGGTCGACGGCACCACCAACTACGCCCACGGCATCGGCTGGTGCTCCTTCTCCCTGGGCCTGGCCGCCCCCGACGGCACCCCGCTCCTCGGCGTGGTCGCGGACCCGTGGCGCCGCGAGACGTTCACGGCGCTCAAGGACCGCGGCGCGCACCTCAACGGCACCCCGGTCCACGCGGCCCCGCACACCACCCTCACCGGCCACGTCTTCCTCACCGAGTGGGCGGCCCACGCCCACTGGCCCGGCCTGGACACCCTGCTGTCCGACCTGGCCGACCGCCATTGCACGGCCCGCGTCATGGGCTCCACGGCCCTGTCCCTGGTCCAGGTGGCGGCGGGCCGCGCGACGGCGGCGGGAATCGGCTCCTTCCACCATGTGGACGGACTGCCGGCGTTGCTGATCGCGAGGGAGGCGGGCGCGGTCGCCGTGCCCGAACTCCCCTCGTACGGCGAGCCGTTGCTGCTCGCCGCACCGGGGGTGGCGGAGGAGGCGCTGGAGGTGTGGCGTCGGCGCCTGACCGCCTGAGGCGTCAGACCGTCGGAGAGGCGCTGAACAGGTGCTTCTGGTCGCCGCCGCCGTCGCTGTCCCAGTCGAGGTGCAGCTCGCCGTCGCCCAGCCCCTTGCCGGAGCCGATCCTGTAGCTGATCGTGCCGGTGGTGTACGAGTTGTTGTAGTTGCCGTTGGAGGTGCTGTCCTCCAGCTTGGCCTCGATGCCGTGGAAGTTCTTCGACGTCTTCACCGGGTCCGTGCCGGACTGCGACTTCTTGATCTGGACCTTGAAGTAGGCCGAGTCGAAGATCGTGTCGTCGTCGACCTGGCCGTACGCCGGGCCGTCCCAGCTGATCTTGGCGTAGCTGTAGACGGTGGAACCGGAGCGCTTGGCGCACACCTTGACGGTGAAGTCCCAGTTGTCGGCCCACGGGCCCGAGTACGAGGGGTCGTCGACGGACTTCGTGCTGGTGGTGCACTTGTAGTCGGCGGCGGCAGCCGGGGTCGCGGCCGTGATCGCCGTGGTGCCCGCGAGCGCGGCCACGACAACCGCGGCGGACGTGGCGCGCTTCAACTTGCGCATGATGGGGGGGCCTTTCTCGGTGCATGGGGGGATCACTCGCTGCACAGGAGGTTGGGGGAGTACCTCGGGCGTGACCGCCCTGCGCGCGTCGTCATGCAGCGGGCTTGATCGTAACCGGCACATGATCAGAAGGGGTTGCCGTACCTGCGGGCGCTCTGATCATTCACGAGAAGCCCGTGAGCTTTCACCGCGCGATCACGGGACGACGTGAGTGGCATGGCAGAGGCGGTCCGTGGAGAGCGCTGCGATGGGCTGGGGGCCCACGTGCTCTCCGTGGAGAATGGTTGCGTCGCCTGTCGTCTTGCCCACGACGGAGCCCTCCCACATCCGCGCGGCAGCTGGCAGCAGTCGTTTCGCTTTGCGCTTGGTGTAGTCGCGGCGAATTACCTTGGTCGGCCCGCGCCGCCCGCCCGCGAAGGCGTGACCGTCGGCGTCCGGTACCCCTGCCAACCACCCGGCAATGCGGGTGTTCTCGGGCTCCCACGGGCGGCCGAGGCTGTGATCGTGCCCTCTGTGGTGGTGATGCGATATGAGTCCGTGGTGGCCAGCTCGTTGCAGGTGACAACTCCACGCCGATAGCGCCGTCCGCCGTTCACGTTGCCGACCGCCCGCCCCCTCAGTCCGAAGATTCGCCCATCGCATCAAACGACCGCTGCCCTCGCAGGTCACGCATTCGACGAGCGAACAGCGGCCCACTCCAGGGGCCCGGGCTGACTTTATTTGGAGGACGATTATGTGCTTCCCGCCGCCGGAGTGTCACCGAGTGGCTACGCTCGGCTACGAGTCGAGCATGCGAGGGGTGACCGCCCATGGCACACGTCCGCCGAGACCTTGATCCCAGCGCGTCCCCGCTGGACTACTACGGCTACGAGTTGCGGCGACGCCGCGACAGCGCGGGGCTGACCTTGGGTGAGCTGGGGTCGATCATCTTCTGCACGGGGTCGCTGGTGGGCCAGATCGAGTGCGCGCAGAAGGTGCCGACGCGGGAGTTCAGTGAGCGGGTGGATGCGGCGCTGGGGACGGAGGGGTTCTTCTCGGGGTTGGTGGGGCTGGTGTTGCAGAGCCAGTTGCCGAGCTGGTTCCAGCCGTACGCGGCGATGGAGGCGAAGGCGACGTACATCTCCACGTTCCAGTGTCAGGTGGTGTACGGGTTGTTGCAGACCGAGGAGTACGCCCGGGTTCTGCTGAGCGTCGGGCACCCGGACGAGGTGGATGAACAGGTGGCCGCGCGGCTAGAGCGCCAGCGCATCCTGAGGCGGGAAGTGCCGCCACCGCTGTGGGTGGTGCTG
This sequence comes from Streptomyces sp. NPDC057280, assembly GCF_042668605.1. NCBI lineage: Bacteria > Bacillati > Actinomycetota > Actinomycetes > Kitasatosporales > Streptomycetaceae > Streptomyces > Streptomyces sp. NPDC057280. The sequence goes on along the minus strand of NZ_JBHUYR010000007.1, from coordinate 42,940 downwards.
TCAGAGGCGGTGCTGCATCAGCAGGTCGGTTGCTCTGAGGTCATGCGGGAGCAACTGGAGTACCTGTTGCACTTCGCGAAGAACCCGTGGGTCCAGATCCAGGTGCTGCCGTTCTCGGTCGGTCAACACCCCGGGATGATGGGTTCGTTCAACCTGCTGCGCTTCGATCGCGACCCGGACCTCTTCTACGCCGACGGCTACGACCAGGGCTATATGACGGCCAACCCGCAAGTGATCAGGGAGCGTTCGGTCGGTTACGCTCGCTTGCAAGCCTGCGCCCTCTCCCCGGAGGACTCGGCGGAACTGATCGGGCGCGTCATGGAGGATCGCTATGGGCACCAACCAGGACCTGACCGGAGCACCGTGGCGTAAGTCGTCGTACAGCGGCACCAGCGGCGACTGCCTGGAGGTTGCCCAGATCCCCACCACCCACATCGCCATCCGAGACTCCAAGCACCCCACCCTCGGCCACCTCCGCGTCACCCCCGCCACCTTCACCGCCTTCGTGGCCGCAACTGCGCGCGGCGCCCTCTAGGGCGATCCACAGCTCCCTGCCACGTTGGCTTTAAGCGGCGGCGAAATCGTCTCCGCCATGGCCAACTCAACGCACGGACACAAGCCCCGCACCCCCGCAGCGCACCGCTCGCGCCGTTGGTTCCTGAACAAGTCGCTCCTCGCCGGCGGCGTCTCCGCCGTCGCGGTGATGGGCGGCTACGCCGCAAGCCAGGCGGGCGCCGAGACGACGGCCCGGCGGTGGCTTCGGGCAGACCATCGCCTACGACGACTTCGTCGGCGTCACCACGGACGGGACCGTCATCGACGACCGACTCCAACGACCGCGACGGCCTTGCCCTGCGCGACATGACGGAGAAGCAGTACAAGCTCGCGATCAAGCTGCTGAAGGCTGCCCTCTCCGCGCGCGGACTCGAGAACGCCACCCAGATCCGCAAGCTCAACCACTACCTCGGCGAGGCCAGTGGCGACACGACCTCGTCATCAACTACTTCGTCCTCGGCGACCAGGTCGTCGCCACCCCGACCTTCCGCGGCTCCGAGCCCACGAAGATCACGTACGACGGCGTCGACTACCACCTGTTCAGGGAGGAGACCGCCGCCGGCCTCAAGCTGCTGCGCTCCCTCACCGACACCCAGCTCGCCACCGCCGCCCCCGGCACCGCAAGCAGCAGAAGCTGCTCCTCGACCTCGTCGAGGTCTACACCGGCACCATCGACGACGGCCACTCCCGCGTCTGGCTGCGGGACATCGAGGAGCACCTCGACGACACGTACTTCTACTGGATCGGCGAGTCCGAGGACGACTCCGCGTTCTACTACCGCGTCCACAGCCCCGTCGTCCTGATCGAGTACGACGCCGAGTCCCCGCTCGCCTACCACGAGGACGGCGACACCAGCTCGGGCGGCCCCAACGGCACCCCCACCCAGCAGCACATCCACACCATCATCCGCACCCCCAACGGCAACGATTACGGCGTCGACCTCCTCAAGCTCCACCTGGAGACCGACCACTGATCACCACCCCGTGCGCAGCAGGTGGTTGAGGAGCAGCGCCAGCACCGCCTGCGCGGCCAGCCACGCGCGCGGGTGGGTGAGAAAGGCACCCGCCGGGAGCAGCCACACCGCGAACGGCAGCCAGATGCGTTCCGTCTCCGCCTTGCTCATGCCGGACAGGTCGGCGACCAGCAGGGCGAGCAGGGCGGCGGCCACGAGGAGCGCGAGACGCCGCGCTCCGGAGCGGTCGCCGCCCTCCCGTCGTACCAGCAGCACGGCACCGGTCCGGCGCAGGCCCGCCACCGTCGCCAGGCCGGTGATGAAGACCGTGCAGGCCAGGTTCGCCCACACCCAGTAGCCGTACGGGCGGATGCCGCCCGCTCCCTGGTCGTAGCGGGTGACCAGCAGGCGGTACGCCTCCCACCAGTCGAACCCGGCGAGCGTGAACAGGGTGGGGACCACGGCCAGTCCGGCGAGCAGCGGTAGCAGGAGCGCGGGGCGCGGGCGGGCCGGCAGGAGCACCGCCGCCGCGATCAGGGCGACGAGCGTGAGGCCGTAGGAGAGATAGCAGGTCAGGCCGAAGAGCAGGCCGGACGCGCCCGCGCACCACAGCGAGCCCCGTGTCACCGCCAGCGCCAGCAGCGCTACTGCCCAGGCCGCGACCGCGGCGAAGTACGCGTCCGCCGACGTGCCCATCCAGACCGCGGCCGGGGCCAGGACCAGGAAGGGGGCCGCCCGGCGGGCGAGGGTCTCGGAGGCGAGAGCGCGGATCGTGACCAGGACGGCCACGCACGCCGTCGCGCCGACCACGATGCACCACACCCCGGCCCAGCCGCCGCCTCGCAGCCCGATGCGGTCGAGGAGGACGAAGGTGAGGGTGGCGGCGGGCGGGTGGCCGGCAATGTGGGCGGGCCAGTGGTCGGGGGAGCCGAGGAGGATGTGGTCGGTGAAGGTGCGCAGGGTGGCCGGGATGTCGTCGAAGCGGTCGATGACCTGGAGATATTCGTAGCGGGTGGTCAGCCGGCGGGCGATGCCGCGGTGCCAGCCGTCGATCAGGGCGAGGGAGAAGATCCACGCCGTGGCCGTGCCCCAGGCCGCGGGCAGCAGCGCCCGCCAGGGGAGCCGGGCGGCGAGGGCGGGGCCGTAGGCGATGGTCGCGGCGGCGACGAGGACGGCCGCCGGGGTGCCGGGGCCGAGGTGCGGGTCCCCGTTGGCGAACAGCGGCGGCCAGCTCACGAAGAGCGTGTGGCGGGTGTCCTGGATGTGGCGGCCGACCAGTACGGCGGCCGTCACCAGCAGGGCCGCGGCACCGGCGGCGTACAGATCACGGCGGAGGGCGCGGGAGGGCGAGCGGGTCACGCCGGAGACGCTAGGCGGGGTGGCGGCCCGTGACCCGTCTCCCGGGCCGGACGTCAGCGTTTCGTCATGGGTCGCGCACCCTTTCTTGGGGTGGTCCCGGCCTACGGTCGGCCCATGCGAGACGATCCGCGGCTTCCTTCCACTCCCGGTTTCTGGCGCAGCCCGCTGCGCGGTCCCTGGTTCACCTCGGTGCTGGGCCTGGTCCTGCTCGTCGGCATCACGGTGCTGTTCGTGACGGGACTGCTCTCGTACGCCGCCTACAACCCGGACCTGTCGCCGGTGAACGACAAGACCCCGGACAAGGGTGTTCTCGGCTTCTATCTTTTTGCTTGGCCGACCCATCCGCACTGGCTGTACCGGCTCAACCAGGGCGTGCACGTCACGCTGGGGATCACGCTCATCCCCGTGCTGCTGGCCAAGCTGTGGTCGGTGGTGCCGAGACTGTTCACCTTGCCCCCCGCCCGCTCACTCGCCCACGCCCTGGAGCGGATCTCGCTGCTCCTCCTGGTCGGCGGCGGCCTGTTCGAGTTCGTCACGGGCGTCCTCAACGTCCAGCTCGACTACGTCTTCCCCGGCTCCTTCTACCCCCTGCACTTCTACGGCGCCTGGGTCTTCTTCGCCGCCTTCGTCGCGCACGCCTGCCTCAAACTCCCTGCGGCGCTACGGGCCTTGAGACACCTGCGGGACGAGCGGCCCGGCAGCGACCTCGTCTCCCCGCGTCCCGCCGCGCCGACCGTCTCCCGCCGGGGTGCGCTGTGGTTCGTCGGGGGCGGCTCGCTGCTGCTCTTCGTCACCACCGTCGGCCAGACCCTCGGCGGCCCCCTGCGCCGCACCGCCCTCCTCGCCCCGCACGGCGGCAGCGACCCCGGCACCGGCCCGAACGGCTTCCAGATCAACAAGACGGCCGCCTACGCCGGGATCTCCGCGAGCGAGACCAGCGCGGAGGCATGGCGCCTCGTCGTCACCGGCCGCACCGGCACCGTCCGGCTGAGCCGCGCCGACTTGCTCCAACTCCCGCTGCACAGCGCCGCGTTGCCCATCGCCTGCGTGGAGGGCTGGTCGACCTCGGACCAGTGGTGGCGCGGGGTGCGGCTGCGGGACCTCGCGGCTTTGGTCGGCTACGACCGTGACGATCCGCCGGACGTGTTCGTGGAGTCGCTGCAACGCCACGGCGCCTTCCGCCGCGCCGCCCTGCGCGCCAACCAGGTCGCCGACCCGCGATCCCTCCTCGCCCTCTACGTCAACGGCGAGGAACTGTCCCCCGACCACGGCCACCCGGCCCGTGTCATCGTGCCCGCGGCACCCGGTGTGCTGAACACCAAGTGGGTGGCCCGGCTGACCTTCGGAGACCTGTGATGCGCAAGCTGGTTGTCGGCAGCCCGCTTCAGATCCTGTTGCTGGCCTGCTCGTTCGCGCTCGCCGCCTACGCCGGGGTACGGCTGCTCGCCGACGACTGGTTCGGGGTGGCGCTGTGGCTGGTGGGGGCGGCGCTGCTGCACGACCTCGTGCTGCTGCCGGTCTACGCGGTCGCGGACCGGGTGGTCGTACGGGGGCTCGGCGCGGCCGGTCGCCGGGAGTGGACGATGTACGTCCGGGTACCGGCCGCGTTGTCCGGGCTGCTGCTCCTCGTGTGGTTCCCGCTGATCAGCGGGATGGTGGACCGGCGTTACCGGTCCGCGACGGCGCTGTCCCCGGACGGCTTCCTCGGGCGCTGGCTGCTGATCACGGCCGTCCTGTTCGGCGGTTCCGCGCTGCTGCTCGCGCTGCGGGTCCGCAGGGCGACGAAGCTGCGTCCGCCGGCCGACCACTGACGTTCCCGCTCCCAGCCGCGCGCGTGGCGCAGCAACGCCGGGGTGCCCAGGCGCGCCCAGGGGAAGGGAGCGCCGGTGGTGGTGCGGGCGTCGGTGAGGTGGACGTGGACGCGCTCGTCGACGTCCACCGGTGCCGTTTCGGCGATCAACAGGCCGCCGGGCTTGAGGAGTTGGGCCACTCGGTCGAGCAGGGCGCTCGGATCGCCGCCGATGCCGACGTTGCCGTCCATGAGGAGCACCGTGTCCCAGCGGGCCTCGCCGGGGAGCGGCTCGAAGACGGAGCGGCGCAGGGCTTGCCCGCCGAGGCGGAGGGTGTGGGCGACGGCGGCCTCGCTGACGTCGATGCCGAGCGCTGCGCGGGCTTGTGCGGCGAGTTCGGCGACGAGGCGGCCCGGGCCGCAGCCGACGTCCAGGACGGTGCCTTCGCAGTGGGCCAGTACGTCGAGGTCCACGGCGTCGGCGCGGGCGCACCAGCGTTCCACTTCCAGGGGGAGGAGCCAGCCGTCGGTTCGGCGGAGGAAGAGGGGGCCGTGGCCGGTGCGGAGGGCTTGTGCGTAGGGGTCGGCTGTGGCCCAGGCGAGGGTGGTGGGCGGGCTGGTCATCGTTTGGCTGCGGGTCGGTGGGGGCTGGTCGCGCCCCGCGGCGGAGCCGCAGATTGATACAGCCCCGCGCCCCTAGGTGCGCTGCGGTGGTCGCCGGCCGATGAGCCACCCGGCGCAAGAGCCCCGTAGCCCGCCAGCCTCGCCGCGAACCGGCCGTGTGGAGCCAGCTCCGCCACCGCCTCTGCATCTCTCGCCGTGTCCACATCCCTCAGCGGCGGCAGATCCCGTACCCGCAACCCCGCCGCCACCAGCCGCTCCCTTTGCACAGCCCCCGTCCTCGGCGTCGACATCGGGACCCCCAGGAGCAGCCCCGGATCGGGAGTCGCCAAGCCCAGCGCCCAGAAGCCCCCGTCCTCCGCCGGACCGAAATACGCGTCGCAGTCCGCGAAGTCCACGGTCAGCAGCTGCGGCGTCACCTGCGGGGTGTCCATGCCGATCAGCAGGGTCGGGCCGTCGGCGCGGGCGAAGGCGTGGGCCAGGCGTTCGTCGAGGCCGCCCGCGCACTGGCGGACGACCTCGAAGCCGGGCGGCAGCCAGGGCCCGGGCTCGCCGGCGAGGACCAGGACTCTGCGGTCGGCCGGGGTCGCCGCCACCGTGTGCAGGGTGTCGGCGAGGGACGCCTCCGCGAGGGCGGCCGCCTCCTCGGGGGTGAACGGTGGCGTCAGCCGGGTCTTCACCCGGCCCGGCACCGGTTCCTTGGCGATGACGAGCAGCGTGGTCACCGTACGGCCCTCCCCGCGGTCGGAGCCTCGCCGAGGACGCGGCTCATGTCACGTACCGCCTGCCAGGTGCCGCGCCAGGTGCCCGTCACCTTCGAGGCGCCGGTGCGCGGCAGGTAGGGCACGTCGTGCTCGGTGATCCGCCAGCCGGCGTCGGCGGCGCGGACGACCATTTGCAGCGGGTAGCCGCTGCGCCGGTCCGTGAGGCCGAGGGCGAGCAGGGGCTCGCGGCGGGCGGCGCGCAGGGGGCCGAGGTCGTGCAGACGCAGGCCGGTGCGGCGGCGCAGCATGCGGGCGAGGGCGAGGTTGCCGGCGCGGGCGTGCGCGGGCCAGGCGCCGCGGGCCTGGGGGCGCCGTCGGCCGAGGACCAGGTCGGCCTCCTTCTCCTGGACTTCGCGGACGAAGGGGATGAGGAGGCCGGGGTCGAGGGAGGCGTCGCAGTCGCAGAAGCAGACCACCTCGGCGGTGGCAGCGGTCAGGCCGGCGTGGCAGGCGGCGCCGAAGCCGCGGCGCGGCTCGTGCACGACGGTCGCGCCGAGACTGCGGGCGAGGTCGGGGGAGCCGTCGGTGGAACCGTTGTCGACGACGAGGGCGCGCCAGCCCGCCGGAATCCGGCTCAGCACCCAGGGCAGGGCCTCGGCCTCGTCCAGGCAGGGCAGCACCACGTCGACGTCGGAAGGTGTCGTCGTCACGGTTTCACCCTACGAACGCGAATCAGGCATATCGGACTCCTGCTCCTTACGAAACGCGGACGTCCGAGGCCGGGGCACCCTCGGACACGGCATCGGCGGGCGCGTGGTGCCAGGCTGGAGGCATGCAGCAGCCGAATGTGGACGGTGGTCCCTCCCGGATCCTCGTCGTGGACGACGATCCGACCGTGGCCGAGGTCGTCGCCGGGTACCTGGACCGCGCGGGATACCTGGTCGACCGGGCCGACGACGGGCCCACGGCCCTCGCCCGCGCCGCCGCCCACCGGCCCGACCTGGTCGTCCTGGACCTGATGCTGCCCGGCATGGACGGCCTGGAGGTGTGCCGCCGGATGCGCGGCCACGGCCCGGTGCCGGTCATCATGCTCACCGCCCGGGGCGACGAGGACGACCGCATCCTGGGCCTGGAGGTCGGCGCCGACGACTACGTCACCAAGCCCTTCAGCCCCCGTGAGCTGGTGCTGCGGGTGGAGTCGGTGCTGCGCCGCAGCAGGCCCGCGCCCTCGGGGCAGCGGCTGGGCGCGGCCGGTCTCGCCGTGGACCCCGAGGCCCGCCGGGCGACCAAGAACGACTCCGAACTCGCCCTCACTCTCCGCGAGTTCGACCTGCTGGCCTTCTTCCTGCGGCACCCCGGGCGGGCGTTCGCCCGGGAGGACCTGATGCGGGAGGTGTGGGGCTGGGACTTCGGCGACCTGTCGACCGTCACCGTCCACGTCCGCCGCCTGCGCGGCAAGATCGAGGACGACCCGGCCCGCCCCCGGCTGATCCAGACGGTGTGGGGCGTGGGCTACCGCTTCGACCCCACGGGCACGGAGGAGGCCTCGTGAACGACACCCTCCTCATCGCCCTGTACGCGTTCCTCGGCGCCGCGGGCACCGGGCTGGCCGGGGCCGTCGTGCTGCGGGTGGTCCGGCACCGCTCGCTGACCGTGTCCATGGCCGTGGTGGCGGCCGTCGGAGTGGTGGCGATGCTGGCCGGGACCCTCGCCGTCGCCTGGGCGATGTTCCTGTCCCCGCACGACCTGACCGTGGTCACGACGGTCGTGGCGATGGCGGCCGTGGTCTCCCTCGCCACCGCGTTCCTGCTGGGCCGATGGGTCGTCGCCCGCAGCCGCGAGCTCGCGGTCGCGGCCCGCTCCTTCGGGGACGGCGGCAGCTTCGCGGCCCCCTCCGTCCCGGCGACGGCCGAACTGGAGTCGCTGAGCCGGGAGTTGGCCGCCACCAGCGCCCGTCTGGCCGAATCCCGCGAACGTGAGCGGGCGTTGGAGACGTCCCGGCGTGAACTGGTCGCCTGGATCTCGCACGACCTGCGCACCCCGCTGGCCGGTCTGCGCGCGATGTCGGAGGCGCTGGAGGACGGGGTCGCCGCCGACCCCGACCGCTACCTCCGCCAGATCCGCACCGAGGTCGAGCGCCTCAACGACATGGTCGGCGACCTCTTCGAGCTCTCCCGCATCCACGCCGGCACGCTGCCGCTGTCGTACGCCCGGATCTCCCTCTACGACCTGATCGGCGACGCCCTCGCGGGCGCCGACCCGCTGGCCCGGGAGCTGGGCGTACGGCTGGTGGGCGACCGCATCGAGCCGGTGCCGGTGGAGGTGGACGGCAAGGAGATGAGCCGGGTCCTCGGCAACCTGCTGGTCAACGCCATCCGCCGGACCCCGGCCGACGGCACGGTCGCGGTGGCCGCGGAACGCGCCCCCGACGGCGCCGTCGTCGTCTCCGTCACGGACGGCTGCGGCGGCATCCCCGAGGAGGACCTGCCCCGCGTCTTCGACACCGGCTGGCGCGGCACCCACGCCCGCACGCCTCCGGCGGGGGCGGGCCTGGGCCTGGCGATCGTGCGGGGGATCGTGGAGGCCCACCAGGGCCGGGCAACTGTACAGAACATCCCGGGGGGCTGCCGTTTCGAGGTAACACTACCGACGGCGACTTCCTGAGTCGGGGCACTGCAACGCCGTTTGGGGGCGCGGGGAACTGCGCGCCCAGCCACAGCGAACCCGCACTCGAAAACGGTCTTCACCCACCGTTTCTGCCCGCCGCGAACTCCGCCATCCCCTCCCGGAACCCGACCTCCGCCTTCCACCCCAACTCCCCCCGCAGCCGCGCCGAGTCCGCGGTGATGTGCCGGACGTCCCCCAGGCGGTACTCCCCGGTGACGACCGGCGCGGGCCCACCGCAGGCGTCGGCGAGCGCACAGGCCATCTCCCCCACGGTGTGCGGCTCACCACTGCCGGTGTTGTACGCGACGAGCACCCCCGAGTCCGAACCCCCTTCCAGAGCAACCACGTTGGCGGCGGCCACGTCCCGCACATGCACGAAGTCCCGCCGCTGGAGCCCGTCCTCGAAAACGCGGGGCGCCTCACCACGAGCCAGCGCGGACCGGAAGAACGAGGCGACGCCCGCGTACGGCGTATCGCGCGGCATCCCCGGCCCGTACACGTTGTGGTAGCGCAAGGAAACCGCCGACCCACCGGTACACCGGGCCCACGCGGCGGCCAGATGCTCCTGCGCGAGCTTGGTGGTGGCGTACACGTTCCGTGGATCGACGGCCGCGTCCTCCCCGACGAGCCCGGGCACGAGGTCGGCCCCGCACACCGGGCACAGCGGCTCGAACCGCCCCGCGTCGAGGTCGCTCACGGCCCGCGGCCCGGGCCGCACCACCCCGTGCCGGGGACACTCGTACCGCCCCTCCCCGTACACGACCATCGACCCGGCCAGCACCAGCCGCCGCACGCCCGTCTCCGCCATGGCGGCGAGCAGCACGGCGGTGCCGAGGTCGTTGTGGGAGACGTAGTCCGCGGCGTCGGCGACCCCGTTCCCGAGCCCGACCATGGCGGCCTGGTGGCAGACGGCGTCGACACCGCGCAACGCCCGCCGGACACCGTCCGGGTCCCGCACATCGGCACCCGGATCGACCCGGACGTCGTACACGACCGCCTCGTGCCCGCGCGCGCTCAGCGCCGCGACAACCTGTGACCCGATGAACCCGGCACCGCCGGTGACCAGTACACGCATACGGCCACGCTAGGTCCGCACGGGTACGCGGCCAGGGGAGCGCGCGGGTACGTCATGACTCCGTAAGGGGTTCAGCGCAGGTTCAGTGCCGGTTCAGCGCACCGGGAAGCCGAAGCTGTACCCCTGCTCCTTCAGCCAGGGCAGGACCTGGCGCAGGGCCGCCACCGTCTGGGAGCGGTCGCCGCCGGCGTCGTGGAAGAGGACGGTCGGGCCGCCTGCGATCTCCTGCTGGACCGTGGTGACGATGGCCGCCGTGCCGGGGCGTTCGAAGTCCTTGGTGTCCACGTTCCAGCCGAGCGGGCGCATGCCGTGGGAGGCGGCGAGCTTGCGGCTGTACGGGGTGAAGGCGCCGCCGGGAGCGCGGTAGTACATGGGGCGTACACCGCCGGACGCCTCGGTGATCATGCGTTCGGCGTCGAGGATCTGCTGGGACTGATAGGCCTCGGACTTCTTGTCCATGGTGGTGTCGTGGGACACCGAGTGGTCGCACAGCCGGTGGCCGGCCGCGACGACCTTCTTCACCAGGTCCGGGTGGGCCTGGGCCTGCGTCCCCACCATGCAGAACGTGGCCTTCACCCCGTACTGCGCGAGCACGTCCAGCACTTGGGGGGTCCACTCCGGGTCGGGGCCGTCGTCGATGGTGATGTTGACGCCGCGCGGGCCCTTGTCGGAGGCGTGCACGATGGTCACGTCCACCGGCTTCACGGCCGCCGGCTTCGCGGGCGCGCTCGCCTTCGGCGACGAGCCCACGGCACCGGCCTGCGCGGTCCACATCGAGGCGCCGGTGGCCAGGATCGTCACCCCGAGCGCCGCCCCGACGACCTTGCCGTACCAGCCCCGCCCAGCACCGTGCCGCGCCATGTCCGCCCCACTCTCCCGCAGTTGCTCGCCCGACCCTCGCATGGCAGGACGGGCAACGGCGGCCCCAGGATCCGTCCGTTACCGATCACGGACAATTCCGGGGAAGTTCACGGACAACCGAGGGGTGCCGAGGACGACGTCGTCGCCGGTGCCGCCACCGCCTGCGCCTTGCGGACGTGCAGCACATAGCCGTCCAGGGGCAGCGGGGAGCGGTCCACCAGCGTGAGGCCGGCGTCGGCGAACAGTCGGGCGTAGTGGTCAAAGCGGCGCTCGCGGCCGCCGACGTTGCACATCATGTGGAGATCCCAGGCGGTGGCCAGGGACACCGAGCCGTCGTCGGGCAGGACGCGCTCGATGACGAGCAGATCGGCGTGGGCGGGCATCGCGCGGGCGCAGTGGCGGAGGATCTCGCGGCAGCGCTCGTCGTCCCAGTCGTGCAGGACGCGGGAGAGGACGTAGACGTCACCGCCCGCCGGCACGTCCGCGAAGTCACCGGTCAGGAAGGTGCACCGGGTGTCGTGGCCGGCCTGCTCGAACCGGTGGCGGGCGGCCGCCACGGCGTGCGGCCGCTCCAGCAGGATCCCCCTCAGGCGCGGGTGCGCGGCCAGGACGCGGCCGAGCAACTCCCCGTTGCCGCCCGCGACATCGACCACCGTCGCCCCGGCGGCGGACCCGGCCGCGGCGGTGAGCACCGGGTGCGCGGGGACCGGGTCGAACATGGCGGAGCCGGCGGCCATCGACTGGTCGAAGAGGTCGGCGAGGTGGGGGTCGCGCGCGAAGTGGTCGAAGTGGTTCTCGCCGTAGACGTGCTCGAAGGCGGGCTCGCCCGTGCGTACGGTGTGCCCGAGCTCGCCGAAGGACCGGTAGAACGGGCCGCCGTACATCAGCGCCAGCGCCCGCATCGACCCCGGGGCGTCGCCGCGCAGCAGCCTGCCCGGACCGGTGAGGCGGAAGCCGTCGCGGTCCTCCGCCACCGCGCCCAGCATCACGAGATAGCGCAGCAGCGTCGCCAGGTTCTCCGGCCGCGCGCCGACCCTCCGCGCCAACTCCCCGGTCGGCGTGCCCCGTTCGCCGTCCATCGCGTCGGGCACCCGGAGCCGGACGAACGTGGCCAGGGCCTGTGTCGTCCATGCCCCGGTCAGCAGGCGCAGGACCGTTTCCGCGGGGTGCCGGGCGCGGTACTCGTCGAGATGCGCGGCCAGCAGGTCGCGGTGGTCGCCGGGGACGTACAGCTCCATGCGCCGGTACCCGGTCTTGCCTTCGGCGGGCGTGCCGAAATAGAAGACCGTGCCGTTCTCGTGCGGGTTGTAGCCGCCGCCGTCCGGGACGGCCCCGTACCGCGCGAAGCTCGCGCACAGCCCGCGCAGCACCAGCGGATCAGGCGCTACGACGTCGAAGGCGACGTGCGCCTCGTGCTGGCCCTCCCGCTCGGCCGCGGCGATCGCCTCCAGCCCCGAGCCCGGCGGCACGGTCAGCGCGAACACCTCGACCGTCCGGCGCGCTCCGTCCCCGCCGGTCACCCGGGGGCGCAGGATGCCGACGTCCAGCTCGGCGGCCGGCCGCCGGTGCCGCAGGGCCAGCCGCTCGCGTACGACGACACTCGGCCGCGGCGGTGCCCCGGCGGCCAGCCCGCAGTCGGCGAGCATCGCCGCCAACTCCCTGTCGTCCGAGGGGAAGACGAGGAGCGCGGCGTGCGAGAAGCGGCACTGCTCGGCGACGCTGCGCAGCTCGGGGCCGTCGAGGCCGGGAAGGAGGAGCGGGAGCAGCGTGGTGGTGTCGTGCTCCTGGACGAAGTCGACCGTGGCGGACAGGCGGGACGTTTCGCCTGACAACGTCGTGATCATGGGGGGAGTCCTCAATAGGGGAGAGGGGAGAGGGGAGAGGGGAGAGGGGAGAGGGGAGGGGAAAGGAACGGGCGGGGTCACACGCCGACGTAGTGCTCGGCGAACCAGTCCTGTCGGCTGCGGGACGTACGCAGCGAGGAGAGGCGGGACTGCCGTAGCGCCTCATGGAACGGCGAGGGCCGGTCCGCACCGGACGGGCCGTGCAGCAGCGCGATCATCCAGTGCGAGAACTCCTGCGCCCGCCAGATGTGCGTCAGGCACCGTGCGGAGTAGGCGTCGAGCCCTTCGGCGTCACCGTGGCGGAGGTCGTCGATCAGGGCGCGGGCGAGGAGCTCCGCCTCCAGTACGGCGAGATTGGCGCCCTTGGCGGCGGACGGGCTGATGAGGGCGGCGGCGTCGCCCGCCAGGAACAGCGATCCGTGGCGCAGCGGTTCGAGCACGTCGGACTCCAGGTCGACGACCGTCCGCTGGACGACCGGCCCCCGGTGCAGCGGGCCGTACTCCTTCGTCCGCATCCGCAGTGCCAGCTCGTCCCAGATCCGCTCCTCGGACCAGGCCCCGGCCGGGGTCCCGCGCTCGCACTGCACGTAGTAGCGGGTGATCTCGCTGGTGCGCGCCATGTGCCCGGCGAAGCCGCGCTCGTGCACCGCGTATCCGACGGCGTCCAGGCTGGGCGGCGCCTCGGCGAGCAGTCCGAGCCAGGTGACGCCGTGGGCGCAGTCGTAGCGGCGCACCGAGCCGGGCGGCAGCGACCGCCGGGCCGCACCGTGCCGCCCGTCGCACCCGGCGACGTACCGCGCCCGCCGCCGGCCCGGCCGGCCGTCGGCCTCGCGCACGGTCACCGAGGGGCTGCCGGTGTCGGGGTCGACGACGGCCACCGCCTCGGTGCCGAACTCGACCCGGCCGCCCCGGTCCAGGAAGCGGGTCAACAGGTCGGTGACCAGCAGCTGTTGGGGGTAGACGGTGTGCCGCTCGCCGCGTCCGAGCCCGCTGTAGTCCAGCCGGAACCGGCCGTCCTCGGTGCGGAACTCGCAGGTGCTGTGGGCCTGTCCGTGCCGGCGCAGCCCCTCGGCCAGCCCGTGCCGCTCCAGGATCCGTACGGTGTGGGCGGCCAGGAACCCGGCACGCGCCCGCGTCTGGACGTGCGTGCGCCCGGCCCGCTCCAGGACGACGCAGTCGATCCCGGCGTCCTGGAGGAGATTGCCGAGCACGAGCCCGGCCGGCCCGGCACCGAGGACGAGGACCTCGGCCGTACCGCCGTTCTTCCTGTCTGTCACGAGACGGGATGTTAAGTGGCCACAAGATCACCACTTGACCGAATTCACCTGAATGCGGCGCCTGACGCGATGACCGCCGGTCGGGCCAATCCATCGCCCGAGCAGCTCCGGATCACAGGTGACAGCCCTGATGACGGCTCGCGGAAGGACAGAGATGACGCGTACATCCCCGGCGGTGTCCCCTGCGCCGGAGAGGGCGAGGGGGGTGCGGCGTACGGCCGTGCTGGGTGCCGGGGTGGCCGGACTGACCGCCGCCCACCTCCTGGCCCGCACCCGCCACGTCACCCTCTACGAGGCCGACGACCGGCTCGGCGGGCACGCCCACACCCACGAGCTGACCTCGGCGTACGACGGGCGGACGCGCCGCGTCGACTCCGGGTTCATCGTCCACAACCGCCGCACCTACCCGCACTTGCTGCGGCTCTTCGACGAACTCGGCGTCACCACGCAGGAGTCGGAGATGAGCATGTCCGTGCGGTGCGAGGGGTGCGGCCTCGAGTACGCCGGTGCCCGTGGCCCGGCCGGGCTGTTCGCGCAGCCCCGCAACCTGCTGCGCGGCCCCTATCTGCGGCTCCTGTCGGAGGTCCCGGCCTTCCACCGGGCGGCCCGGCGACTGCTGGCCGAGGGTGGTGAAGACACCCTGACCCTGGGCGGGTTCCTCGACCGGCACGGCTTCTCCGCCTACTTCCGCGCCCACTTCACGACCCCGGTCGTGTCGGCCGTGTGGTCCTGCGACGCCGCGACCGCGCAACGCTACCCGGCGGCCTATCTGTTCCGGTTCCTGGAGCACCACGGCATGCTGTCGGTCGGCGGCTCACCGGTGTGGCGCACGGTGCGCGACGGCTCGCGCACGTACGTCGACCGGATCGCCGAACGCCTCCCCGAGATCCGCACCGGCACCCCCGTACGGGCCGTGCGCCGCCACGCCGACGGGGCGGAGGTGACGGCCGACGACGGGACGACCGCGTCCTACGACTCCGTGGTGATCGCGGTCCACCCCGACCAGGCGCTGCGGCTGCTCGCCGACGCCACCCCGCAGGAGAAGGAGGTCCTCGGCGCCTTCCGCTACTCCCGCAACTCCACGCTCCTGCACACCGACACCGGCCTGCTGCCGCGCGCCCGCGGGGCCCGGGCCTCGTGGAACTACCTGATGCCGGCGTGCGAGGCGGGCGCCGACCGGGTGCGGGTCAGCTACGACATGAACCGGCTGCAACGCCTCGACGCCGCCGAGACATACGTGGTCACGCTGGGCGGCGACGACCGTGTCGACCCCGGCCGGGTGCTGGCCCGGATGGTGTACGAGCACCCCGTCTACACCCCGGAGTCGGTGGCCGCCCAGCACCGGCTGCCCGAACTGAACAGCCCGGTCTGCGCGTTCGCGGGCGCCTACCACGGCTGGGGTTTCCACGAGGACGGCTGCCGCTCCGGCGCCGAGGCGGCGGCGACCCTGGGGGAGCCGTGGTAATCCCGGACCCCACCTCCACCACCCCCGCACCTGCCGACCGCGTGTCCGCCGCCCCGGTATCCCCCGCCCGCGCCAGCCCCGTACCCGCCCTGTACCCCTGCACGATCACCCACGTCCGCACCACCCCCCGGCGCTACACGCTGCGGCACCGCACCTATCTGTGGCTCATCGATCCCGACCGGCCGCCCCGGCTGCCCCGGGCGCTGCGAGGGCTCGCCCGGTTCGATCCGCGGGATCACTTCACCGGGGACCGGACCTCGGTCCGTGCCGGGCTCGACGACTTCCTCGCCGGCCACGGCATCCGCCTGGACGGCGGGCGGGTGCTGATGCTGACGCAGGCCCGGGTGTTCGGGTACGTCTTCAACCCGCTCACCCTCTACTGGTGCCACGGCCCCGACGGCCGCCTGCGCTGTGTGGTCGCCGAGGTGCACAACACCTACGGCGGCCGGCACTGCTACCTGCTGCACCCGGACACGGCCGGGACCGCACGCGCCGACAAGCGCTTCTACGTCTCGCCGTTCTTCCCGGTCGACGGCGGCTACCGCATGCGCGTCCCGCCGCCGGACCACCGCCTCGACCTGACCGTGCACCTGGACCGCGAGGGCGGCCGGGCCCTGACCGCGACGGTGCGCGGCACCCGGCGCGCGGCGAGCGGCGCGGCGCTGCTGCGACTGGCGCTGCGCCACCCCTGGGCCCCGCTCCTCGCCTCCGCCGCCATCCGCGTCCACGGCATACGCCTCTACCTGCGAGGGCTGCCCGTCCAGCCCCGCCCCCATGACCACCGCACACCGGAGAACGCCCCGTGAGAGCAGCAGAACCCCGCACGGCCCCGCAGAGGCCCGCCCTCGCCGTCGACCCCGTCCGCTGGCCGGACGTCGCGCACGTCCCACGCGTCTCGTGGCCCCGTGTCGCGGTGACCGAGGCCGTCGTCCGCAGGGCGCTGCGGGAACTGCCGTTGCGGGCCAGGTTCGCCGGCGGGCCCACGCTCGGCCGGGGCGGCCCGCTGCTGGACGTGCGCGACGCGAACGCCTTCCACACCCGGCTCGGCGCACAGGGCCTGGTCGGCTTCGGCGAGTCGTACATGGCACGCGAGTGGGACGCCCCCGACCTGGTGGGCGTGCTGACGGTGCTCGCCGCACACACCGCCGATCTCGTCCCGGCCCCGCTGCAACGCCTGCGCCGCCTCTGGGCGCTGCGGCAGCCGGAGGGCGAGCGCAACACCCCGGACGGTGCCCGCGCCAACATCGGCCGTCACTACGACCTGTCCAACGACCTGTTCGCCCTGTTCCTCGACGACACCCTCACCTACTCCGCCGCCCTCTTCCGGGGCTTCCCGGCCAACTGGGACCTGCTCGGGGCGGCCCAGCACCGCAAGATCGACCGGCTCCTCGACCTGGCCGCCGTGGGCGAGGGCACCCGGCTGCTGGAGATCGGCACCGGCTGGGGCGAACTGGCCCTGCGCGCCGCGGCACGCGGCGCCCGGGTCACCTCGCTCACCCTCTCCCGCGAACAGCAGGCCCTCGCACGGGAGCGGGTGCGCGCGGCGGGCCTCTCCGACCGGGTCTCGATCGAGCTGTGCGACTACCGCGAGGCCCGCGGGGAGTACGACGCGGTCGTCAGCGTGGAGATGATCGAGGCGGTCGGCGCCGAGTTCTGGCCGGTGTACTTCCGCGCCCTGGACGAGCGGCTGGTCCCCGGCGGCCGGGCGGCGCTCCAGGCCATCACCATGCCGCACGAGCGGATGCTCGCGACCCGGGACGGCTTCACCTGGATCCACAAGTACGTCTTCCCCGGCGGTCAGATCCCGTCCACGCGGGCCGTCGAGGAGTGCGTCCGCGACCACACCGGGCTGACCGTCGCCCGCCGTGACGCGTACGGCGCGCACTACGCCGAGACGCTGCGCCTGTGGCGGGAGCGGTTCACCGAGCGGGCCGACGAGGTCGAGGCGCTGGGCTTCGACGAGACGTTCCGCCGCCTGTGGACCTTCTACCTCGCCTACTCCGAGGCCGGTTTCCGCTCCGGCTACCTCGACGTCCACCACTACCTGCTCGCCAAGCCATGAACGACTTCCCGTGGGGCGCCTTCGCCCTCAACCTCGCCCTCGCCGCCGCCGCGGCGCTCGCCGTCATGCTCGGCACGTTCGCGGTGGCCGTCCGCAGGGGCGTGCACCGGATCGTGGACGTCGCCTGGGGCGTCGCCTTCACGGCCGTCGCCGTCGTCACCTTCGCCGCCTCCTCCGGGGACGGGGACCCGGCCCGCCGGACCCTGGTCACCGCCCTGACCGCCGTGTGGGGGCTGCGGCTGGCCGTGCACATCGCCCGGCGCGGTCGCGGCCACGGCGAGGACCCGCGCTACGAGGCGATGCTGGCCAAGGCCCCCGGCAGCCGCAACGCGTACGCCCTGCGGTCCGTCTACCTCCTGCAGGGCGGCCTGGTGTGGCTGGTGTCCCTGCCGGTCCAGGCCGCGCAGTACGTGCCCGGCGACCTGTCCCCGCTCGCCCTCGCCGGTACGGCGCTGTGGGCGGTCGGGCTCTGCTTCGAGGCGGTCGGCGACGCCCAGCTCGCCCGGTTCAAGGCGGATCCCGCCCACCGCGGCCGGATCATGGACCGGGGCCTGTGGGCGTGGACGCGGCACCCCAACTACTTCGGCGACTTCTGCGTCTGGTGGGGCCTGTACCTGCTGGCCTGCGACGAGCCCGCGGCGGCGGCCGTGTCCCTCGTCTCCCCGGTGGTGATGAGCCTGCTGCTGACGAAGGGCAGCGGGAAACGCCTGCTGGAACGGCACCTGCGCGACCGCCCGGGCTATGCCGAGTACACGGCCCGTACCAGTGGCTTCTTCCCCCGCCCGCCCAAGTCGCGGTGAACTGGGGGCAGCGGCCCGCCGCTGACCGTCGACCGTCGACCGTCGACCGTCGGAGCAAGGAGCGTCACCGTGCGGCGGAACCGAAATGACCAGGAGGCTTCCCTGCGCGCGCCCGTCAGCCCTCTCGTGCCCCGCCTCCTCCCGGCCCGCCCCCGGGCCGCGGTGCTGCTGCTGCACGGCGGACGGGAGGCCGGCCTCACCCCGTCCCGCCCCTGGCACCCGGCGGTGCTGCGCATGCGCCCCTTCCACCGGGCGATCGAGGCCGCGCTGCCCCACGGGGACGTCGTCCTCGCCCGGGTCCGCTACCGGCTGCGCGGCTGGAACGACGTCCGGGCCGACCCCGTACCGGACACCCTCGACGCGCTGAACCGGCTCGCCGAACTGGTGGGGCCGGTGCCCACGGTGCTGGTCGGCCACTCGATGGGGGCCAGAGCTGCGCTGCACGCCGCCGGCCATCCGCAGGTGTGCGCGGTGCTGGCGCTGGCGCCGTGGTGGCCGTCGGGGGAGCCCGTGCACCAGTTGGCGGGCCGTCAGGTCGTGGTGCTCCACGGCGAGGACGACCGGGTCACCTCACCCGTCGACTCCGCCGACTGCGTGCGGCGGGCGCGGGGCACCGCCGCCGGTGCGGCGATGGGCGTGGTCCGCGACGGCGACCATGCGATGCTCAGGCGCCACCGTTTCTGGCACCGCACCGCCGCCTCCGTCGTGGCCCACCTCCTGGACCCGACCGCCCACCCGGACCCGCTGCCCGGGCAGTGCTACGGGCCGGGCGACGCGCCGCTGCTGTGACGGCGGCCGCACGTGCGGCCGCCCTTTCCCAGGTCAGGCCGGGAAGGTCAGCAGGGCGAGCGGGGCGGAGGTGGGCTGCGCGCTGCCGCCCGCCGGTTCGACCGTGACCCCCACGCCCGAGGCCCCGTCGATCCCGCCCCGCAGCAGGACGGCCTGGTCGGTCCGGCCGGGGTCCATCAGACCGGCCGACCGCATGGCGCCGTCGTCGTCGAACCACAGCTGGTAGACCTTGCCGCGCGCCGGATGCGGCATGCCCGCGACGACGAACACGGCCTCGTCCCTGCTGCGGGAGACGACCACCGTGCCGGTGGACCCGTCGCCGAACGCGGCGGCCCGTGTCCTGGCGTCCGGTGCGGCCAGTACGGCGGCGATCTCGTCCGTCGCCTGCTCCGCCCGGCGGGCCTGACGGTCCGCGTCCTCGGCCCGCTGGTGCTGCCAGACCGCCGTACCGCCGAACGCGGCGGCGCCCGCGAGGCAGGCGGCCAGCGCCCACCGGGACAGCATCCGGCCGCGCAGCGGGGCCCGGCCCGGGCGGGCCGGACCGGCTCCGTCCGGTGGCTGCTGCCGGACGGAGCCGATCCGGCGCAGCACCTGTTCACGCAGGGCGCCGGGGGGCGGCACCGTGACGGCCAGTCCCAGCCGGGCCGCGGTGGCGGACAGTTCGGCGGCCTCCTGGGCACACGCCTCGCAGCCCGCGAGGTGCCGCTCGAACGCGGCCGTCTCCGTGTCGGACAGCGCGTGCAGGGCGTAGGCGCCCGTCAGCCGGTGCAGATCGGTGGTCGTCACGCGGTCACCCCCAGACAGTCGCGCAGCCGGATGAGTCCGTCCCGCAGCCGGGTCTTCACGGTGCCCAGCGGAAGCGACAGCGCCTCCGCGACCTGGCGGTAGGTGAGCCCGCGGTAGTAGGCGAGGGTGACGGCCTGGCGCTGGATCTCGGTCAGCGTGCGTACACAGCGCCGCACCTGCTCCCGCTCCAGCCGGGTCTCGACCTGCTCGGTCACCTCGTCGTACTCGGGCGTCCGGTCCAGCAGGGCGGCCTTGTGCTCCCGCGCGGCCGCGGCCTCCACCGACCGCACCCGGTCGATGGCCCGCCGGTGCGACAGCGTGAGGATCCAGTTCATGGCCGTCCCGCGGTCCGGCCGGTAGCGCGGAGCGGTACGCCACACCTCCACCAGCACCTCCTGGGCGACCTCCTCCGACTGCGCCTGGTCCCGCAGGACAGCCCGGACGACCCCGAGAACGGGGCCCGCGACGGCGTCGTACACGGCGGCGAACGCCTCCTCGTCACCCAGGGCCACCCGGCCCACCAGCTCCTGGAGGCCTGGCTTCGACGAGGGGTTCGTGCCGATGTGCACGGCTTCTTTCACTGGGTGGCCTCCGCGGTCGGGACGTCTACGGACGTAATCCGAGCCGGACGCGCGGACGGATTGGTCTCCGTACCACCCGAAACCGCGGGTGGGTGCGCGGCGGTACCGCGCGGCTCCCGAGCCCGGCGCCCTGCCCACCTCGTCCTTCGGTTCGACCGGCCGTCCCGGATGCAGGTGTTCAGCCGTCATGCCGCCGGCCGCCGGGCGGCTGGAAAAAAACCGGCATCGGGGCGGCAACCTTGTCTTCCTCCGCGGCAACTGGGAGCCGGAAGTCCGATTCGAACAACCTGGATGGACGGGCATGAGGGCAACGAACGACGCCGCGCGGCGACCGTGGCACAGGAACTGTTAGGCTGCGCCCCCCGTTGTTGTTTAATGCGCAACTAACGCACCCATCATGGCAAGGAGAGGGCGACCGGGGGATGGTCCTCGATGACGCGTCCGTGGAGTTCCACGAATTCTTCGAACGCCACTATGCCGAGCTTGCCCGTCTGGCATACCTCCTGACCGGCGAGAGCGACGCGGCGGACGACCTCGCGGCGGATGCCCTGGTCGCCCTGTGGCAACGCTGGGACCGCTTGCAGCAGGCCGACCATCCGGTCGCCTATGCCCGCGGTGTGGTGGCCAACCTGGCGCGGGGACGGATCCGCAGCACGGTCCGGGAGCGACGCAGGATCACGCTGTTCTGGTCCCGCAGCCCCGAGAAGGTGGAGGGGCCGGACACGGCGGCCGTCCTGGACGTCCGCGCCGCGCTCGCCCGGCTGCCCTACCGCAAGCGTGCCTGCGTGGTGCTGAGACATGCCATGGATCTGTCGGAGAAGGAGACGGCGGCAGCACTGGGCATATCGGTCGGAACGGTGAAGAGCCAGACCTCGAAGGGAATGGCGGAGCTGGAAAAGCTCCTGGGCGCACACGCGGCCGGGGACTTGGTGCCAGGGAGGAGGAGGAACCGGTGAACGAGGAAATCGACCGTCGCCTGCGCGAGGCCGCAGAGGCCCACAGGCCGGACCGTGCGCGGATACTGGCGCGGGTGGAACGCGGCATGGCCGGTCCCGCCGTCCGGCACCGCGCGCGACCGTTCGCGAGGTCCGGTACCAGGGTCGCCCTCGCCGGGCTCGCCGCCGGCGGCATCCTGACGACCGGCGGCCTCGCCGTCGCCGCCATCGTCGCGAAGCCGTCGCCGTCGCCCACCGTGACCACGCCCACCACCCTGGCCCCGGCCGTCAGCTCCCCGCCCCCGAGCTCGGCCCGCCCCACTCCGAAAGCACCGCCTCCGGCCACCACCCCGGGCAGCTCGCACCCGACCCCGTCGGCCACCAGTGCCAGTCCCTCGCCGACCGCAGACGAGAGCCAGGACGGGCCGCTGTCGTCGGTCGGCTCGCTGGATGCGAAAAGCACCGTCTACTGGACGCAGAGCAACCTCGTCCTCAAGACGAAGCAGCCGCTCAGCTCGCTCACGGTCGAGATCCGGATCGTGCAGACCGGCGAGGCGAAGAGCACCGGCACCTGGCAGACCCTGCCCGGCGACGACTTCACGGTCACCGTCCAGGAGACCGGCGGCGCGCTGGTCTACCGCTGGGTCCTCAAGCCGGGATCGACCGTGCCGGCCGGGAACCACGAGTTCGCCGCGCAGTTCAACAACGGCGCCGGCAAGCGCAGCGCCGCGGGCGACGGCTACCGCGTCGACGCACAGGGTCCGGGCGGCTCCGCGTCGGTCCGGGGAGGGTTCGTCCCGGCACGGTGAACGCCGCCGCACGGCAGAAGATGACGGCGGCGGGGCGACGACGGCGGGGCGATGACAGGGGCGGAGGCGACGGCGGCGGGGCGATGACGGGGGCGGTGCGCACTTTTCCCCCGATCGCGGCAACTTCTGGGCACGTGGCGGCAACTGGCGGATGACCGGGACGGGATCAAGTCCCGCTGCGCCAGAAGGACATGCCGTTGTCAGATCAGAACCGTTCTCATCGCCGCCGCCCGGCGACCCGCCGCGTGATCGCCGCCTCCGTGGTCCTCGCCGCCGCGGGCGCCGCCGTACCGCTGGTCGCGCTCGCCGCACGCACGCCGGATTCCGCGGCACCGGCCACGGCCGCCGACGCGGCGGCCGACAGCGGCCGCTACTTCGGCACCGCGGTGGCCGCGGGCAGGCTCGGCGACTCCACGTACTCCGCCATTCTCGACCGGGAATTCAAGATGATCACCCCGGAGAACGAGATGAAGTGGGACGCCATCGAACCCTCCCGCGGCAACTTCACCTTCGGGTCCGCCGACCGGATCGTCGACCACGCCTCCGCGCACGGCCAGCGCCTGCGCGGCCACACCCTGGTCTGGCACTCCCAACTGCCCGCCTGGGTCAAGTCCATCACCGACGCCGGCACCCTGCGCACGGTGATGAAGAACCACATCACGCAGGAGATGACCCACTACAAGGGCAAGATCTACGCCTGGGACGTGGTCAACGAGGCCTTCGCCGACGGCGGCAGCGGCCAGCAGCGCAGTTCGGTGTTCCACGACGTGCTGGGCAACGGCTTCATCGAGGAGGCGTTCCGCACCGCCCGGGACGCCGACCCCGCCGCCAGGCTCTGCTACAACGACTACAACATCGAGAACTGGTCCGACGCCAAGACCCAGGGCGTCTACAAGATGGTCAAGGACTTCAAGTCCCGCGGTGTGCCCATCGACTGCGTCGGCTTCCAGTCCCACTTCGGCGCCGGCGGCCCACCGGCGAGCTTCCGGACCACGCTGTCCAACTTCGCCGCACTCGGCGTGGACGTGCAGATCACCGAGCTCGACATCGCCCAGGCGTCCGCCACCGCGTACACCAACGCCGTCCAGGCGTGCGTGGACGTCGCGCGCTGCACCGGCATCACGGTGTGGGGCATCCGCGACAGCGACTCCTGGCGCACCGGTGAGAACGCGCTGCTGTTCGACGCGAGCGGCAACAAGAAGCCCGCCTACAGCGCGGTGCTCAGCACTCTGAACAGTGTCGGCAGTACGGGCAGCACCGGCGGCACGAGCGGCACCGGCACACAGGCCGGGGAGATCACCTCCGGTACCGTCTACACGCTCTCCAACGCGGCCGCCGGACGTGTGCTCGACGAGCCCGCGGGCCAGAACGGCAACGGCACCGAGCTCCAGGTGTGGGACGCCAGTGGCGCCTCCAACCAGCAGTGGAAGGCCACCAAGAACAGCGACGGCTCCTACACCCTGACGAACATCGCCAGCGGCCGGGTCCTGGACGAGCCGGCGGGCCGGACGGCCAACGGGACGAGACCGACGGTCTGGGACGCCAACGGCGGCTCCCACCAGCACTGGAAGGCCACCAAGAGCAGCGACGGCACCTACACGCTGACCAACGTCGCCAGCGGCCGCGCGCTGGAGCTCCCCGGCGGCAAGACCGCCAACGGCACCCCCGTCCAGATCTGGGACACCAACAGCGGCGCCAACCAGCGCTGGACCTTCCAGCCGGCCGCGGCGCCGAAGAGCGACACGACGGCTACGCCGACGAGTGCCACGACCGGGGCGCCGAGCGCCACGTGCGCTCTTCCGTCGACGTACCGGTGGACCTCGACGGACGCGCTGGCGCAGCCGGCGAACGGCTGGGCCTCACTGAAGGACTTCACCACCGTCACGTACAACGGCAAGCACCTGGTCTACGGGTCCGACTTCTCGGGTTCGTCCTACGGCTCGATGGCGTTCAGCCCCGTCACGAACTGGTCGGACTTGGCATCGGCCCGCCAGACCGGCATGAGCCAGAAGGCGGTGGCGCCGACGCTGTTCTACTTCGCGCCCAAGAAGATCTGGGTGCTGGCGTCCCAGTGGAGCGGCGGCTGGGCCTTCAACTACCGCACCTCCAGCGACCCCAGCGACCCGAGCAGCTGGTCCGCGCCGCAGCCGCTGTTCACCGGCAGCATCCCCAGCGGCGAATCCGGCACCGGTCCGATCGACCAGACCCTGATCGCCGACGACAAGAACATGTACCTGTTCTTCGCCGGTGACAACGGCAAGATCTACAAGGCGTCCATGCCGATCGGGAACTTCCCCGGCAGCTTCGGCTCGTCGTACACGACCGTCATGAGCGACACGACGAAGAACCTCTTCGAGGCGCCGCAGGTTTACAAGGTCCAGGGCCAGAACCAGTACCTCATGATCGTCGAGGCGCGCGGGGCGAGCGAGCAGCGCTACTTCCGCTCCTTCACCGCCACCAGCCTGAACGGCCCGTGGACCGCGCAGGCCGCCACCGAGTCCAGCCCCTTCGCGGGCAAGGCCAACAGCGGCGCCACCTGGACCAACGACATCAGCCACGGTGACCTGGTCCGCACCAACCCCGACCAGACCATGACCATCGACCCCTGCAACCTGCAGTTCCTCTACCAGGGCAAGGCCCCCAACGCGAACACCTCCTACGACAACCTGCCGTACCGCCCCGGCATCCTCACCCTGAAGCGCTGACCCTCAGCCCGACGCAAACAACGAAGTGCGCCCCCGTCCAAGAGACGGGGGCGCACTTCGTCGTCTGTGGCGGACCGCTACTTAAGCGCCGTACCGCCCGCGTTGTGATAGGCGATCGTCTTGTTGAACAGGTTTCCGCCGTCGGTCTCGGGCGTCGTCTGCTCCGTCCACCCCGCACCGAACAGCAGGCCGGCGATGTGCGCGTCCGCCACCTGGTTCATGTGCGAGAAGAACCAGTCCACCTTGTCGTCCTTGTAGTGGCCGGACGTGTTGTTCCCCGACATGTTGCCCACGGGGATCTGCCACAGGACGACCGGCTTGCCCACGGACTCGGCCATCGTCTTCCAGAACTTCAGCGAGGCGGCGGCCTTCTGGTCGTTCCAGAACTTGTCGAGGCTGCCGTGGGCCGGCTGCGCGTACCAGCCCGCGTCGCGGTCCGACACGTCGGTGACCAGGAAGTCGGCGTTCTTCGCCCCGAGGTCCGCGTAGTCCTTGACGCACTTCTGGAGGTTGCTCTCCCAGTCGAAGCAGGAGAGGTGCAGTCCCACGGCGGTGTTCGGCGCGTACTTGTGCGCCATCGAGATCAGGCACTGGGCGAGTCCGGAGGCGCTGTTCTCCTGCGATCCGCAGTCCGTCGGATTCGAGGCCTTGACCTGCGCGGGAACGTCGTGCAGGTCGCCGAGCGACCGGGCGAAGCCCCAGAAGTCGGGCTCGAGGTCGATCGCGTCGTGCGACGTGCCGATCTTCTGGAGGAAGAAGCGGTAGTCGTTCAGGTACTTGGTGAGCAGGTCGGTCCGGTTGATGGCCTTGACCTCGCCCGGGCCGTCGCCCTCGCCTGCCGCGTCCCCGAGGTCCCGCAGGGAGTACCAGGTCCACAGATACTTCTGCGGTCGCGACTTGCCCTGGTAGGTCGCCTTGGCCGCCTCGGCGTCCTGCCAGGTCACCTGGTTGCCGGGCGCCGTGCTGGTGCCGCCCCAGCAGCCCCACCAGTTCGACCACTCAGCCTTGCACTTCGCCGCCGTATAGGCCTCCGACGAGGGCGCGGGCTGGCTGTGGATGTAGGCGTAGCGCACGTCGAACGGCGCGGCCTTGAACGAGGCTTCGGTCATCGAGCCGCCGATGAGCACCTTGTCACTGCCCATGAAGCTCTTCGCCGACGTGCCGTTGGTGGCGGCCGGCGACGTCGGCGAAGACGTCGGGGTGCTGCTCGGAGCCTGGCTCGCCGGAGCGCTGGCGCTGGGCGTGGGCGTGCTGCCGGAGCCGCCCGGGTTGCCGGTGTTGCCGACGCTGCCGGCCTCGACGAGCTTCCACTGCTGGTTGGCGGCGGCCTTGTCGCGGTTCTGGACGATGCCGCGCCCGTTGGCCTTGGCGGCGCTCTTCACACCGACGGCCATGCCGCTGAAGCGATTGACCAGACGCACGTAGCCGTTCGCCGACTTGGCCAGCTTGAACTGCTGGTTGCCGGCGTTCAGGTCGCTCCACTGCACGATGGCCGAGCCGGCGGTCTTCGACCAGCCGAGGTCGTCCAGCACCTTGCCGGAGCTCCGGTTCTGCAGCCGGTAGTAGCCGTCACCCGAGTCGACGAACCGCCACTGCTGGTTGGCCCCGCCGTGACGGCTCCACTGCACCATCGCCGCGCCGTCGTTCTTGGCGGAGCCGCGGTCGTCCAGCACCTTGCCGCTGTTGCGGTTGACCAGCAGGTACCACTTCTTCAGATCCGGGGTCTTCTTCTGATCTGCCGAAGCCTGGCTGACCACGACAGCCGAGCCCGCCACGACCACCATGGCGAGACCGCCCCAGAGCCCCCGGCGCGCGAGCAGCCGGCGACCACGATGCTTGCGACGGCCACCGCGCGTGGGCGGAACAGGGACATGTCTGCGCTCTGGTTCCAGGGGCATGCCTGTGCTCTCTTTCAACTGGTGCATCTGACCGGACCACTTGGCCGGACGCCACTCAGTGACCGGAGAGGCCGGAAAGGTTGCCGCGAAGATCCCCGGAATTTTTTTCTGCCGGTCAGTTCGCCGGCGCACCCGCCAGGTCGGCCAGCTCGGCGGCGAAGAGCTGCGCGGGGTCGATTCCCATACCGGTGAAGTGGCCGGCGAGTTCCAGGGACAGGACGCCGTGCAGCCGGGTCCAGAAGGCCAGGGCCCGATGGAGGGCCGCGGGCGGGGCGGGATGGCCGTCGGCCCAGTCCCGGTGGTCTTCGAGGTGCGCGTCGAACGGCGTCGCCGGTCCGCTCGAGGGGGACGCGGCACACGCGTCCAGGAGGGTCGCCATGATCTCGGACGAGATCGCGGTCGTGTCGTCGGGTGCCTGGTAGCCGGGGACGGGCGTGCCGTAGATGAGGAAGTACCGCTGTGGGTCGCGCAGGGCCCATTCCCGCAGGGCGTGGGCCAGCGCGGTCAGGTCGGCACCGCTCTGGGAGGCCGCGCGGAAGGTGTCGGCGAGGCTTCGGTACGCGTCCCTGACGAGCTCGGTGATCAGCTCGTCGCGCCCGCCGAAGTACCGGTACAGCGCGGGTCCGCTCATGCCCATCTGCTTGGCGATCGCGTTGAGGGAGAGCGCGGACGCGCCCGCCGTGGCGATCTGCTCCCACGCGCGCTCCTTGATCTCCGTACGCACCTGGGCGCGGTAGCGCGCGCGGGGGGTCTCCGCTTCCGAGTTCACCATAGTTAGAGGTTATCACTGAAGTTATTGACACTCGCGATCCCGTGCGGTTATAACTTCTAACGAACACGAAGCCATGTAACGGCTGAGGGCACGTCACTACCGACTCTGCGGAGGTCGCCATGAACAGCACCGAGGAACTCGTCGAGGTCGTCCTGCCGGGCAAGGTCGAGCCCGAGGGACTCCGGATCCGGCACGGAGCCGTACCCGCCCCGGGCCCCGGCCAGGTCGTGATCCGGATGGAGGCGACCGGCGTCTCCTTCGCCGAGCAGCAGATGCGACGCGGCCGCTACTACGACCAGCCGCCCTTCCCGTTCGTGCCCGGCTACGACCTCGTGGGTACGGTGCTGTCGACCGGCGGGGGAGTCGAGCCGGGCCTGGCCGGCACCCGGGTCGCCGCGCTGGTCAAGGTCGGTGGCTGGGCCAGTCATGTGGTCGTCGACGCGGCGGACATGGTGCCCGTGCCCGACGGGATCGCCGCGGCGGAGGCGGAGGCCCTCGTTGTCAACGGCATCACCGCCTGGCAGATGCTGCACCGCAAGGCCCGCGTCCGCGCGGGGCACACCGTCGTGGTGCACGGCGCGAACGGCGGCGTCGGATCGATCCTGGTCCAGCTCGCCCAGGCCGCGGGCGCGCAAGTGATCGGCACGGCGTCCACGCGCCACCACGACTCCCTGCGGGAACGGGGAGTCGCCCCCGTCGACTACCGCACCCACGACCTTGCCGCACGGATCCGCGAACTCGCCCCCGACGGGGTGGACGCCGTCTTCGACCACGTCGGCGGCCGCGGCATCGTCGACTCCTGGCGCCTTCTCGCCCCCGGCGGCACGCTCGTCTCGTACGGCAGTGCCTCGACCCGGGACGACGAGGGCTCCAAGCAGTGGCCCGTCCTCAAGCTGCTCGGCCGGGTGTGGCTGTGGAACGCCCTGCCCAACCGCCGCAGCGCGTACTTCTTCAATGTCTGGGCCGGCCGGGCCCTGGCCAAGACCCGCTTCCGCGCCCGCCTCCGCACCGACCTGACCCAGGTCTTCGCAGCCCTCCAGCGCGGCGAGATCACCGCGCAGATCGCCGCACAACTGCCGCTCACCCGTGTCGCCGAAGCCCTGCGCCTGGCCGAGTCGGGCACGACCGCCGGAAAGATCGTCCTGAACCCGTAGCGGCGGTTGTCGGCTCCTGGGCGAACATGAGGGCATGGAAGCGTCCTGTGGCCCGCCCTCACGGTGTACTTCCACGACGCCGAAAACTGATCCGCGCCTTCACCCGGCGTGGCGGAGGATGGTCCGCATGCGCACACCCTTCGACCCCCCTGAGCCCCGCCCCGTACCGCCCGGCGAATACCCCGTGTGGGAGCAGGCTCTCGCGCTCCTGAACCGGGACCTGGCGGCGACGCTCCCCCGGCAGGGACCCCTGCGACTGCTGGCCCTTCCGCCCTACGACGAGGACGAGCCGGAGTACGTCTACGTCGCCACGGCCGACGGCGAGTGGCACGGCAGCCACCTGGCCCCGCACACCCAGGCCGGCTTCGCCTCCGCACTGGCGACCGTCGCCGACGCCGCGCAGGAAACGGTCACGGAACGACTGTGGCAGGCATGGCCCCTGTGCCCCGAGCACAACCTCGGCATGCACCTGAGGGAGGACGCGGAAGAGCGACTGTCCTGGTGGTGCGCGGGAGAACGGCTGCGTCACGGCCCGGGCCACATCCACGCGGCCGTGGGCGCGCTCGGGGCTTAGGGAACGGACGCGGTGGGGACGGGAATTCCGTCCTTCACGTCCCGCAGCCGGATCCGGTCCGTGTACGAGGAACTGTCGCGGAGCAGGGCGAGCCGTACCAGGGTGATCAGAGCGGTGCTCTGGTCGTCCCCGTCGCATACGGTCAGGTGCTCGACCCGGGCACTCGCCATGACGGCCAGAGCCACCTCGACGGTCATGTCGTCGGATACCCGCAGCCCGTGCGCGTCGAGGTCCTCGAGCGCGGTCACGGAGGTGGGGCGGGGCATGGCGTACTGCGTCCGCGCTGGCGTCACGGATGTCTCCTTCGGTAAGGGAGCAGGAATGGGCACAGCGGCTGGTGCGTCGGCCTGAGCGGCCGAGTCGGTGCCGGGCGTATGTGCGATGGGCCCGTGTGCGATTAATGCGCGTGCGACTGCCACGTGCGCGGCTCACGCGGAACCTTCCTCGATGCGGGCGCGCATCGAGGAATGCCCGCAATGGAATGAGCGGGGCAGAAAATCGCGAGAACGGGGCGGAAAACGGCGGGGGCGAATCACCCGGGAATGAAGCGAGCTGGGGCCCGCACCCCAAGGTGCGGGCCCCAGCTGCGAAGTGTGCGGCAGTGCCGGTGCGTCAGGCGGGAACGATGTTCTCGGCCGTCGGGCCCTTCTGGCCCTGCGCGATGTCGAACGACACCTTCTGGCCCTCCAGCAGCTCACGGAAGCCCTGGGTGGCAATGTTCGAGTAGTGGGCGAAGACGTCGGCGCCGCCGCCGTCCTGCTCGATGAAGCCGAAGCCCTTTTCCGCGTTGAACCACTTCACGGTGCCAGTAGCCATGTTGTTTCTCCTTCGGAGGCGGGTACGGGAATACGCCCTGTGCGCATTCCGTGTCGCCGTGATGAGCAGCCGTCGGAAAAACCTTCTGGCAACCACACCTGCAACTGAGTTCGACAGTAGCACGGTGCGACCGGCCGTGCGCGGTACATAATTCCGCTCCGCCGGGCGGCCGAGAAATACTCGCCGTACCCCGCACCTATTTCTCATTTCACGGATACAGATATTGTGTGCACCGCTACGACGGCTCAGTCGGCCAGCCGGTCGACGGCAGCGGCGGTGATGCCTGCCATGTAGCCGGGGTCCTTGCCGGGCTGACCGGTGAGTTCGACGATGCCGAACCTGTGGCCGCTGCGGATCACCGCGACACCGCCGGCGACCTTGCCGTCACCGTTGAAGGCCGGGTACCAAGTGCCCTTGCCGGTCTTGACGGTGAGCGCGTGTCCCTTGCCGTAGTGCCAGTGGCCCTGCGGCTCGTCCTGGCAGCCGCGCACCATCTTGTTGAGCTTCTTCTCGTACGACGCCGCCGACGCGTCGGCGGAACCGTCCGCGGCGGATTCGGTCAGCGCGGTGCGGTCGGTGTCGAAGGACCAGGTCACGTCGGCATAGGCGGCGGCCTTGCCCTTGGTCAGCGCGCGCATCGTCTCCTCCCCGGAGCACGCCGAAAGAGCCTGCTTCCCGGTCAGGTTCACGCTCGCACCGACCGGGGCCAGCCCCTGCCGGACGAGGTCGTCACTCTGCAGGAGGGCGGCGGATCCGAGGCCGGGCGCGGGGGCGGCGCCGGCTGCGGGAAGCGCGCCGATCCCGACCACGAGGACCGCGGCCCCGACGGAGGCGGCTACCCCTGCGGCACGAAGGCGACGCGCGAACTTCCTGCCGGCTGCCTGGTTGGCGCGGGTGCCGCGGGTGCCGCGGGTGCCGCGGGTGTCACGGGTGCCGTGGTTGTCGAACATCTCATCCCCCTGTCTGGTCGCGACGCGGTGGGCGTCGTCGTACACCTGGGAGATGCCGGAGGTGCGGGGGATGTTGGATGGCGGCCGACGGTGTTGGGTGTGATCCACGTCACGCAGGCCCATGGAGCGTTGAACGATCTCAGAGCCTTGTCACAGCCGCGCGCACGATCCGCGTCATCGCGGCCGTGTCCAGGCAGGCCTGCACCTCCAGGACCCCGTAGTGCGAGCCGTTGCGGAGTACGGCGATGCCTCCGCACGGCTCCTTGCCTCGGGGTGCGGTGCCCGTGGTGTTCAGCTCGCCGGCGTACGCACCCATCCAGCTCGCGGTGATGTCCGCGGCGACGTCGATCGTGTGCGTCGGTCCGTAGACCCAGTGGGTGGCCGGTTCGCTCTGGCACGGCACTTCCTCCAGCAGCAGGCGTTCGGCGAAGTTCCGGGCCAGCGCCCGGCTCCCGGCGTCGTCGGCGACCTCGCGGGCGACCTGATCACCGATGTGCGCCGCCGTGGTGGGATCGTCGCTGCCCGTGTCCTTGCTCGTCACCAGCCCGCGGAAGTGCGCGTCGTACGAGCCCAGCGTCTCGCCGAGGGTCCTCTCACCGGTGCAGGCGACGTTGGCGTAGTTGCCGTCTCCGACACGGTCCCGCACGTGGATGCGCTCGGAGAGTCCGACCTTCTTGAAGTCGGCCGCCGTCAGCAAGTGCCGCTCCGTCAGGGGGCCGCTCGCGGGTTCCGGCGGGGGAGAGCCGTTGCCCGGCGAGGAGGCCGAGGCGCCCGGCGTCACCGCCGGGGTGGCGAGAGCGGACGGCGGAGGCAGGGCGAACCGACCGGTCAGCAGCCCGAGCACGGCGGCCACCGCGAGGATGACGAGGAACGTCCGGCGCCGCACGGCAGCACCTCCCGGCCGCTGGTCAGGCTGATACCGGTCGGAAGCGGAGAGTCGCAGGCGTCTCAGAACCCACCGCCGAGACGGTCCCGCATGAAGCGACGAGCCTGATGGATGCGGTCCTTGACCGTGCCCAGCGGAGCTCCGGTGACCTCGGCGACCTGAAGATAGGTCAGGTCGCCGAGATCGCGGAGCACGAAGGACTCCACCAGGGCCGGGTGCCGCTCCTCCAGCGCGGCCAGCGACTCCATCAGGTCCAGGCGGGTCCCCGCGATGACGCTCGTCGTCCGGGGGTCGACCCCGTCGGGAACGACCGCATGACTGTCCTCCGCGCGCCGACGCATGGAGCGGTACGTGGACCTGGCGGCGTTCGACGAGATCACGGTCACCCACCCGAGGAACGAGCCTCGCCCGGCGTACTCGTGCAGATGGGTGCTGATGGACAACAGCGCGTCCTGCGCGGCCTCTTCGGCGTCGGCGTGGTGCGGCAGGAACCTGGAGCAGCGGCGCATGACCATGGGCCGGAGCCTGACGAGGAGGCGGTCCAGGGAGGCCCGGTCACCTGCCTGGGCGGACGTCACGAGCTGCGTCAGCTCATCCTCTTCGAGCACCGTGCTGTCCCCCGATATCGTCCGATCTGGATCCCACAAGGCCGCACAGTAGTTCAGGGAAAATGTTGCCCCATGCAGAAGCTAGGTCGTTATCTCCTTGAGGACAGGCTGGGGGCCGGTTCGTTCGCCACTGTCTGGAGGGCATACGACCCCGAGCTCGACACCGATGTCGCGGTGAAGGTGCTGGCCGACAACTGGGCCACGAACGCCGATGTGCGGCAACGCTTTCTGGCGGAGGCGAGGCTGCTCCGCAGGATCTCCAGCCCCCGTGTCGTGCGGGTGCACGACGTCGGTGTCGACGACGACCGACCGTACTTCGTCATGGACTACGTCCGGGGCGGCACCCTGGCCGAGAAGATAGGTCACTGCCGACCCGACCAGGCGCTCCGGCTGGCGGCCGAGGCCGGGTACGCCGTCCAGGTGCTCCACGACGCGGGCGTCATCCACCGCGACATCAAACCGTCGAACCTCCTCCTCGACGCCGACCGCACGCCCGTGGCCGTACTCGTCGCGGACCTCGGCAGCGCCAAGCAACTGGCCGACGCGTCGGGGCTGACCGTGACCACCGGCACCCCCGCGTACATGGCGCCCGAACAGGCCTTCCAGACCGGCGGGTTCGACGGTCGAGCCGATGTGTACGCCCTCGGTGTCGTCGCATTCGAGCTGTTGACCGGGACCAAGCCGTTCGGCTCGGGCGGCCGCGCCCTCCTCGTGCCGCAGGGCTCGGCGACGTCGTCGTCGCCGACGATCCCCGGAGAGCTGGGGGTTCCGGACGGCGTCGCGGCACTGCTTCGTGCCGCGCTGTCCGCGGAACCCGAGGAACGGCCGCACACCGCGCAGGAGTTCGCGGACGCACTGCTGTCACGAGGAGACGAAGAGCGGCCGCCCGGGCCGTCGGGGCCGACACGCCTCGTGGTCTGGCTCGCGGCCGTCGCCGTGTTCCTGATGACAACGCTGCTGACATGGCTGGTCCGCTGAACTCGGACGACGGCCGGGGAGCGCGAGCCATCTGAGCGGCTGGGCGCGGAGCCGTCCGCGGCGTTCATCATCCGGTCCTCGAACCGGCAAGGCCTCCGACCTGCTGGACTCACACAGTGGTGCGGGGGCCGGAAGGCCACCCCCTGGTCGATCACTGAGCGACAGGCTACCGACGGGTTCGGTTATCGATTGCTAATTGATGGGATCTCTATGACAGTTACACGTGTCCTCAGTGATCGACTCTTGTCGCCTCCCGCCACGCAAACGTGGCTGTCAGACCGCTAGATTGACGCCCGCGCCTCCAAAGTGAAGCCGGATCGATCCCGCGATCGCCTGGAGGCAGAAATCCCACCTATGCCTTCACCGAGGCTTCTTCTGGCGGAAACCGCAGTGGCTGGTTTCCTTTGCTTCCCCTCTGCATGCCCCCACCTCTTGCCGTTCGGCATTTCGAACCCCCACTGACTGGAAGCGCACGCAAGTGATGAGATCCCTTCAGCGTTTCGGCCCCCCGCTGGCCCTCTCTGCCATGACGCTCGTGCTGAGCACGTCCGGTCTGGCCACCGCTGACGCGGCGACCGACGAGAAGGACGCCACGTACTACATCTCGCTCGGGGACTCCCTGGCGACCGGCTACCAGCCGGACGTCGACAAGGACACCGACGTCGCCTACACCGACCAGCTCTACGCGCAGCTCAAGCAGCGTGACCCCGGACTGGAGCACATACGCCTCGGCTGCACCGGTGAGACCACCGAGTCCCTGATCAACGGCGGAAAGTGCCACTACCCGAACGCCACGTCCCAACTGGACGCCGCCCTCAAGGCCATGGCCCAGCACCCCGGCAAGGTCGCCTACGTGACCCTCAGCGTGGGCGCGGATGACATCCTCCTCAACTGCGTCAGCCCGGCGGGCACCCTCGACGGGGCATGCCTGAACAGCAAGAGCCGGTCCATGGCGAAGAACCTCGCCCAGATCGCGGGCGCGCTCCACAAGGCGGGCACGGACAACACCCAGTTCGTGGGCTCGACGTACTACAACCCGTTCCTGGGGGCCTGGCTGCAGGGCGAGGCGGGACAGCAGGCCGCCAAGGAGTCGGCTCCCCTGGTCAAGGCCGCCAACACGGGGATCACCCAGGTGTACAAGGCCACCGGCTTCAAGGTGGCGGACGTGGCCGGGGCCTTCTCCTCGGACGACTTCACCACCCAGGTGAATGTGCCCGGCGCGGGCGAGGTGCCGGCGAACGTGGCCGAGATCTGCCGACTGACCTGGGCGTGCACGAGGAAGGACCCCCACCCGAACACGGAGGGTCACCAAGTGATCGCCGGTGCCTTCGCGGCGGAACTCAAAGATGACGACGCGCCCGGTGCAAGCGCCTCCCCGACCCCCGGCGCGAGCACCTCCCCGGCCCCCAGCGAGTCGCCCACGCCCGGCGCGAGCGCCTCCGCGGCCCCCAGCGAGTCGCCGACGCCCGGCGCCGGCACGGACACCGGGGGGAACACCCCTGCCCCGAACGGAGATCTCGCCGAGACCGGCGCGTCGAGCAGCACTCCCGTCCTGGCGGGTGCCGGTCTCGCGGTCGCGGCGGCCGGTGCCGCGGCGGTCTACTACGCGCGCAGGCGCCGTACCGGCGAGGAGAGCTGACAAGCCGCTCGATGCGCCCAGCGCTCATGGTGCGCTGGTAGTACGCACCCCGCTCACCGGTCTGGACAGCAAAGAACCCCCGGGTCATCGATCCGGGGGTTTCAACTGGAGCGGGTGACGAGAATCGAACTCGCGCTCTCAGCTTGGGAAGCTGCGATCATACGGAACTGGTTCGGGTGCTGACCTGGCCAAACCCTTGGTCTGCCGACTCGTTGGGCTGCGCCGCTTTCACCGTGATTCCCCGCTGTTCCCCGCCCTATCTGGTGCGCCTGTGGTGCAAGGGCGTTGATGTCAGTGGCTGCCCGTACGCTGCGGAGCGTTGGGTCGGTCTGCTGTCTCGGCAAGGAGAGCGCGCGGCCAAGGGGGGTGGCTCAGAAGAGATCCCCGAGCCACTTCGGTCCGGGAGCTCGTGAAGCTTCGACACCACCCCCCTCCCCAAGACCGCTGCCGAGAGGTCCCGGACGGCGCGCGGATCATTTCTTGCGGCGCCTGCTCGCACGCTTCTTCAGTTCGGCTTGGCCACGCTTCGTCCAGTCACCCTGATGGAGGTAGCAACGTGCCGTGCCCTTCAGCGTCTTGTTCTGACAGCGGCCACCGGCCGCCGTCGGCCAACCGCATTTCCCCTGTTTCCACTCACCCACGGTTTCTCCCCCTCCTGCTGGTTCGCTTCGCGTCCGGGCATCCAGCGTGTGGCCCGTAGCCGGCACAGGGCAGGGCGCACTGTCAGCGGCGTCAGGCGATGCGGGCGTACGCGGGTCAGTACGTCAGGAGCGCTCTGCTGGGTGCACGCTTTCCAACTGTGGGGGTGGAGTGGCGGTCTGTGTACAGGGCCGTTCACCTGAGTTCAGGGGCGGCTGGCCACTCACTCGACGACGGCCTCCGGACTTCCCTGAACATCCGTGAACCGTGCTGAATGAGACGGAAATTGAGACGGACTATGGAGACGGATTCGATGTATCCCTGCCGTTGAGGAGGCGCCGTGGCACTCGGCCGTAAGTGAGCACGGCGCATAGTCGTGGACGGCACGTCCTGCCGGTGGCGGCTGCGACGTAGGCCGACCTACCTTCGGGCATTGGCCTGGACGCCGTGCACGTTCGCGGTCGATCAGGCAGACGCCCCGGGGGGACGACAACGTGGTCTCCACCAACTGGCCGCATCCGAGCAACTGGTTCGGGCGGGAGGCCAAGCCCGTGCTGCCGTCCGACGTCGCCCGCGCCATCGACCTTGCCCTTCGCGAGGGATGGGTGCCAACAGAACCTGGCTCCCCGTTCTGCCTCGACCTGTCCGCCGGCTTTACGCCCTCACCCTGAGCAAGGCAACAAGACCTGAGCTTTGGGAGCTGCAATCCTTGGAGTCTCGTTTCTCGGAGACTCAGAGGCGAGGACGGGGCAGACTAGATCCAGATCTCGAGAGTCGGGGGCAACCGTGAGCGGCTGGTTGGGGTGGGACTGGGGAACCGTGCCAGCGTGGGTGGGCACCGTGATTACGAGTGGCTCGGCGGCTATTGCTGCCGTCTCCTACCGCCGCAGTGTCCATGACAAGGAACGCGAGCAGGCCGCCAAAGTGGCGGCCTGGACCAGCGTCAGTTATGAGCCTGATGAGGTGGAGAGAACTTCGAAGAGAGTGCGTCGCCTATACGTGCACAACTCCAGTGATGCCCCGGTCTATGAGGTGACGGTTACGCCTAAAGGGGCCAAGAAAGTGACCGCGCCTGAACTGCAGGCACGTGGACTATTAACGTTCGATATCCCCTCCAGTACGCCTGGACGTCGATCGTATGCCCCTATGGCTAGCGTGAAGGTTTGGGTAATTGGTGTTGAGGTAGGAACTGTCACCGAGATCGTTAAGCAAGAACCCACCGTCCTGGAATTTCGAGACGCCGTAGGCCGGTGGTGGGCGCGCGGTTCGGATGGCAAGATCCAATCGATTCGCACTCGCTCCGTCACCGGCACCTATACCCGCACTTGGCAGAAAGGGTGGTTCCGACGCAAGACGGTGGACGGTGAACTTCGACGAACGCCGCCGCACAGCGACGAATGACAGGGAAACCGTACGACCCCTCACCGGATCCACAGAGGTGATTCAGGCGACGGAGCACGGGGCTCTCAGCTTGGGAAGCTCGTGTGCTTTGGCCCCGTCTCCTGTCCTGACACGCCGTAGCTCTGCCCCTTGTCCGAGATGCGGCGTGCACCATGCTTCAGGCGTTGACGATCTTCTGGACCTCGCGAAGTTTCTCCTCCGCAGTCAGCGATGAGTAGTCGCCGCTCACCAATCCGTCCAAGGCGCTTCGTACGTTGTAGGACTGGGGGCGAAGAACAGCATCCAGGACGCGGGAGCGCTCACCCCCATCGCGTGTGTACACCCACACCTGCTGATCCTTACGCGGTTCTGTGTTGCACCGAGGGTCCAAGACGGCGAGCGGGAAGTACCCGAGGCCAACAGCTTCGAGTTCACGAGCGATGGAGATGAGAACATGCTTGCCGAGCCTGTCGAATCCCAATGCGTTCCGCAGACGCCCCAAGTTGTCCTGCATCAGCCCGCCCTCGTCCTCGCACGCCCCAGCCGTCTCCTGGAGATCAGCCACTTCACCCTCCCCTTGTGTGGTGCTGAGCTGAAGAGCGTATAGGGATCAAGGAAATAAAACCTGTGATCTCCCAACAAGGCCAGCTGCTGGCCTGGTCGGAGAAGTAGACCTCCGGCGCTGAGGCGATCGGTACAGGGTCCTCATGACGCTCAGCGACCTTCATCCGTAGCTCCAGCCAGATCGGTCAGCGACGGCCACACGGGTCCCTACGAAGCCCATAGGGCCCTACGGGGACAGGAACGGTTGCCGTAGTTGCGGTATGGCGCTGCTGTAAGTGCGTGCTCAATGCAGTTGCTAGGGCGGGTCACCCTCGTACGGCCCCCAAGCAGCCAGGCAAGGCGCACCCTGGAGAGGGCGGATGTGGACGTTGTGGGACTGAGTGGGTGGTTTGCCGAGTGAGGGCGGTCGGTGGCCGTCAAGGCTGACGGTGAGCGACGTAACGAATCCAGAGCCAGCGGCACACTCGGACGTCAGGAACCTGTCGCCCCGTCATCAGATCGGGGTACGTATTAAGGCGGACTGCCTAGCGAGGCGGGGAACGTTGCCCGGCTGGCCTCCAAGGCGTCCCAGAGTAAGTCCTGACGTTCGCTGCTAGGCCGACGGCGACTATGGTCGATGCTAAGAGCGCAGGGAAGGCGAGGGGGTGACGGCAGATGGCAACGGCGGACCAGGTAAAAGCGCTGGTGAAGAGCCACGGAGAAGGCGACAGCGCGCGGTTCTACTCAGTGGCCCTACAGGTAGCTGCTAAGGCGGCACGCAGCGGCCAGCCCCACTTCGCTCAAGAGCTCAAGGCACTGGTTGACACTCTCAGAGAACAAGAGGGGAGCACCAGCAAGCAGCCAGTGTCTCGCCTCACGCCAGTAGCGCAGCCGCGTGGCGAGCTAGCAAGCTTGCTGACTGTCACCTACCCGAGTCACCAGATGTCGGAAATGGTCCTAGAGGGTTCAGTTCAGGATAAATTGGACCAAGTCCTGCTTGAGCAACGTCAGCGTGACAGGCTTCGTGAGCACGGGTTTCACCCAGTCCGACGGTTGTTGCTCGTCGGTGCGCCAGGGACCGGAAAGACCATGACGGCCAGCGTCCTGGCTAGCGAGCTAAGGCTTCCCCTCTTTTCAATTCGACTTGAAGGGTTGATTACGAAATTCATGGGCGAGACGGCGGCTAAGTTGCGACTAGTCTTCGATGCCCTTTCTGAAACTAGAGGTTTGTACTTCTTTGATGAAGTAGATGCGCTTGCGGGAGAGCGCTCATCAAGCAACGATGTCGGCGAAGTTAGGCGTGTCCTCAATTCCTTCCTTCAGTTCCTGGAGCAGGATGAGTCTGAGAGTCTGATTATTGCGGCCACGAATCATCCCCGACTCTTGGACCGTGCGATCTTTCGACGATTCGACACCTTGGTGAACTACCCCCTTCCGAGTCCGAATGTTGCCCGAAAAGTAATCAGAAATAGGCTCGCTGGATTCGACCTGGCTGCCATTGATTGGCAGGAACTCGACAGTGCGATCAGCGGCTTGAGTCACGGCGAGATTACTGTAGCTGCAGAGACTACCGCCAAGAAATGCATTCTCTCTGGCGGTAGCATCAAGACGCGGGATCTAGCGATGGCTCTAGAGGAGAGACACTCGCTTAGTGCTTGAGAAGGGTCAAAACTGCACCTATGGTTATGCGCCGCGACCGCCCTCATTTGTTTGTGCGTCGACCCGCAATTACAGAGACGTATACCCGCCCGGAGGGAGGCGGCGGTGGCGGCAAGAAACCGCCGGCCCCTGCTGATCGCGAGGTTCATGCCTCTGCACTACTGAACGACCTGCAAGCCACGGAAGCGGCAGGTATCCAACTGCGGGCGAACCGTCTGGCGGAGGTTCCCGGTGCTTTGGATGGAGTCTACGTCGAGTTTGAGAGCTTTCCTGGGGTCGAGCTAGCGACCCAAAGCCTTGATCCTCGAGTCGGTAAGTTGCACCCAGAATTGGTGTCGGTTCGCTCCGTTGAGACAAGTATCGGCGCATCCGAACGGGCGACCGTATTTGTTCCGAGTGGAAAACTGGGCTACTTCGTTAAGAAGATCGACGAGTACCTAAGTACCGCCGATCAAGCCACGGTTAAGAACAAGAATTTGGTGGACAGGATCAGTGAGATCCGGCTAGCATCAATTTCTGCTCTCTGGACGGATGACCCTGCTCTTCTGCCGGACCGGTCCCTACTCACCTGGT
Organism: Streptomyces sp. NPDC057280; assembly: GCF_042668605.1. Taxonomy (NCBI): domain Bacteria; kingdom Bacillati; phylum Actinomycetota; class Actinomycetes; order Kitasatosporales; family Streptomycetaceae; genus Streptomyces; species Streptomyces sp. NPDC057280. Next base: position 3,235 of record NZ_JBHUYR010000007.1, on the reverse strand, counting down.
GGGAAGTTTGGCTTCGGGTTCGGGATGGTGGAGAAATCGCCAGATTTCAAACCTTTGCGCAGAGCGCAGGCATTAGGCTCCATAGGCACACGATGAAGCTTCCTGAGAGTGTCGTCCTGCTTGTATTTGCTTCTCTAGATCAACTTTCTCAAGCCCTATTGGTGCTTGATGATCTAGCCGAACTGCGCCGCCCAAACCATGCCGCGGAAGTGCTGGCCATGGAACCTCCCGAGGAACAGGCATCTTGGGTTTCTCAGTTGGCGGAGAGGCTTCAGCCAGCTCCTGTCTCGTCTCCCGCCGCCTGCATTCTGGATACGGGTGTCTATCGGCAGCACCCTTTGCTGACTGCTTCCCTGGACAACAGAGATTGTCATGCGGCCGATCCAATCTGGCAGAGCGGTGACCACGCAGGTCACGGAACCGAGATGGCAGGCCTGGCCCTCTTCGGTGACGTAGGTCAAGCCCTCCTTGCGGACGGGCCGATTCGCCTTAGGCATAGGTTGGAATCCGTCAAGATCCTTCCCCCTCCCCCTGGGAGTAACGAGCCAGACATCTACGGATCTGTGGTGGCAAGAGCTACCGATCAGGTTGAGATCGAGAAGCCTTATCGGCGTCGAGTCTTCTCCATGGCTGTCACCGCCACTGGTGGCACCCAGCGGGACGGTTCGAGCGCCGTCATGTATGGGCAGCCGACGTCGTGGTCGGCATCCCTGGATGCATTGGCTTTTGGGCATAGCGTTGATGTAACTGAGGATGGCGTAACCGAATTCCTGCGCGATGATGAAAATCCAGTCCGTCGTCTCTTCATCGTCTCGGGCGGTAATGTCGGAGCCTTTGAAGTAGATCATCTAGTGCGTAGCGATTTGGAGCCCATTGAGGATCCTGGGCAGTCATGGAACTCGCTGACCGTCGGGGCATATACTGAGCGCGATGACATGAGTGAGGCTCACTCGGGGTATTCTGGTTGGTATCCGCTTGCTCAACGGGGTGATCTTTCTCCGCTAAGCCGAACGGGTGTTTCCTTCAGTCGACTTTGGCCTGCGAAGCCCGACTTCGTTCTGGAGGGAGGCAATGTGGCTGTTTCTCCCGACCATACCTCGTTCGATACGCCCGAGAACCTTCAAGTGCTTACCACGAAAGCACCGACCCAAGGAAGTGCGCGACAACTGACGGTAACTGCCGCCACTAGTGCGGCCACATCGCAAGCTGCAAATATTGCCGCTGGCATCATGGCGGAATATCCTAGCCTTTGGCCTGAGAGCGTCAGAGCCCTCATGGTTCATTCGGCAGAGTGGACCCCAGTCATGAGGACGCGAATTGAGTCACTAGCTCGAAAAGCCGACCGTCTCACGCTGTTGCGTCGGTACGGCATGGGGGTTCCCGATCTTTCTCGCGCCACTCAAAGTGCCGCTAACGCGCTGACCCTGATTGCGCAAGAGGTAATTCACCCTTTTGATGGGAAATCTCACACGCGCGAAATGCATTTGCATGACCTGCCGTGGCCTGGCGAAACTTTGCTCAACCTGGGACCGGCAAAGGTGCGACTCCGCGTCACTCTCTCATACTTCATTGATCCCAATCCCGCCCGCCGTGGCTGGAGACGCAGATATTCCTATGCTTCGCACGGACTGCGTTTCGATATACGGCGAGCAACTGAATCGAACGACGATTTCAGAAAGAGAATCAATAAGCAGGCGCTGGCGGAAGATGAGGATCGCCCTGCGAGTAGCACGGAAACCGGAAAATGGCTGTTTGGTGTTAAGCATCAGCAGGCTCCTGGTTCACTTCACAGTGACATTTGGGTTGGTGACGCCGCGGAGCTGGCACAGCGTGGTGCGCTGGCCGTATACCCGGTGTCCGGCTGGTGGAAGGAGAACCCGAAAAGGGACGGGAGTGAGGCTGGCGCGCGTTATGCAATGGTAGTCTCGATTGAGGCGCCCGAACAGGATGTGGATATTTGGACACCTGTGGCTCAGCAGATTAGTATCCCGATTAGTGCCACCGGCTAGATCGTCCAGCCGCGACGTACTGCTCTTTGATCCGGAGCTTCAGGTTCTGGCCTCGGCCGACGACAGCCAGCCACGACGGCGGGTGCGACGCCCGATTGGGCGCGCGTGTGTTCGAAGAACCCCCGCCGGCCTTAGCCACGCTAGTAGTCTTTGAGCGTGGTGTTGCAGTGAGGGTTCACGCTGACCGCCGGACAAGCACGGCACATCGGCAGAAACTTCGCGTGCCCACTATTGCCCTGGCTGCCAATTGCTCCGGGCGCGGCACGGACAGCGGCCGGGCTGGAGCGGGGCGGAGACAGGAGCGCAGGCCCGGCCGGGGGCCGGGCCGCGCGCGGGGAGCGGAGCGAGCCGCCTTGAACTAGTAGAGAAAGTTGTAACTCAGTCGGGCGTGTGGGGCTTGAAGTCGTCTGCGCAGGCTGGGAGTTCGGCGCCCTGGCGGTGGGCGAGCGGTAGGAAGGTCGCTGGTCGGATCGTCCAGGTGATGCGGGTCTGGTCCTGGGTGATCGTGACCGTGCAGGGCTCAGCGCGTAAGAGGGCTTGCCGGGTTGCGATGCGGCCCTGGGAGAGCCACGCCCACGCCAAGTCCGAGGCGTCAGAGTCCAGCGCGGGGGAGATCGTGCGGAGCGTGACCGCTACCCATCTGTCCGCCTGGGAAGCCGAGTAGGCATCAAGGGATGCCCGGAGTGTCGGCCGTTCCTCCTCGGTGATGTCTTGGGTCCAGCACTCGCACCAGAAGCCGCGTCGGGGTTCAGTCGTCGTCAGCACGGGTGGCCTCCCGTACGGGCGTCGGTGAAGAGTTCCGCGGTGACCGTGTGGCCGCCGTCGCTGTCGTGGACCACCACCCGGTGAGCGATGACGCTGACCATGCCCAAGCCCCGGCCGTGCTCTGCCTCCTGGTCCTGGTGCTCGACCTTCGGGGCTGTCCCGGTGCCGCCGTCATCGGTGACCGACACTGCGACTACCTGCGCCGAGACCGCCACGGCCAGATGGAAGCTGCCCGCCCCCTGGCCGCTGGCCGTGTGCAGGATCGCGTTCGCGCTCAGCTCGCTCACGATCAGTTCGGCGTCCTCCGCGAGTGGCGATCCGCGCAGGATGTCGCGGGTCCAGCGGCGGGCTCGGCTCACCTCTTCGGGAAATCCTGGGCAAGTGAGCCCCCAGACCCGGGTCTCACTCGTATACTCGTGCATACAAGTTCCTTCGTGCTGGTAGGCCGCCATGTGCAGCGG
>NZ_JBHUYR010000006.1:148319-507156 GCF_042668605.1 Streptomyces sp. NPDC057280 | reverse complement strand
GGGCGGGGGGGCGGGGGGGGGGGGGGGGGGGGCGGGCGGGGGGGCGGCGGCCCCCCCCCGCCCGCGCCGATCAGCTCACCGGACCTCACTCGCGTACGGCGCGACCGTGATCCGGTCGATCAGGGGCGCATAGCGGGAGCGGAGCAGTACGCCGGAGAAGGTGTCCGAGGCGTAGGTCGTGCCGTCGAAGTTCGGCAGCTCCTCGGAGCGGAGGCCGACGGTGTTCGCGCCTTTCTCCAGCCGGACCGGGACGGTCAGCTCCCAGAAGTTGTTCTGGTGGAAGCTGTGCGGGAAGCCGACCCGCCGCGGCTCGCCGCCGTTGACGCTGATGTCGGCGTGGCGGGCCAGCGGGTCCGGGTTGTAGTGGGTGGCCTCCGACTGCTCGGGGTTGGAGTAGCGGATACGCAGGGCGTAGAGGCCGGCCCGGTCCGCGGAGACGGTGAACGTCGCGGTGTTGGCGTTGCCCGGTGCCCCGCCGATCCCGGTGATCGCCGTACCGCCGGTGGCCAGGGACAGCGGGGTCAGTGCGGCCGAGCCCGCGAGTACGGCGTCCTTGGCCTCGTACGTCGTCACCGGCAGGGTGCCCTCGGTGGGCGTGACCGAGAGACGGTCGACCACCGTGGCGCTCGAACTCCCGGTCAGCGTCACCTTGTTGACGCCGCCGGAGAGGGAGACGGCGACGCTGCTCCGGTCCTTGGCCAGGCGCAGGACGTCGTGGCCGTTGACGGAGAGCCGGGCGCCGGTGCCGCCGAGGGTGTCGACTGTGAGGGTGGCCTCGCGGTCGGCGGGGGAGTAGACCCAGAACGTGGCCGTCTGGCCCTTCGCGAGCCGGGCCGCGCCCGATCCCGTGGCCGGGCGCTTCGGCAGGTCGTACACGGGGCGCGCCCCACCGCCCAGCCAGGCCAGCTCCCCCTCGTACACCCGTGTGCCGGCAAAAGCCCGCGGCAGTGTCAGGGTGAGGCGGTCGACGATGGCGTCGCCCTTCGTGACGCGCTTGCCGTCGAGGCTCTTGGCGGCGAGCGTCAGGGTGTGCTTGCCCTTGGTGAGGCGGACCTGGGTGTCGGTGTGGTCCCAGACCACCCACTTGTAGCCGAGCGGCAGGCTGAGCTCCTGTTCGCCGTCGGCCTTGCCGTCCACGCGGAGGAACACGTTGGTGGGGCCCTGGTCCTTCACCTTGTCGTAGGTGTTGAGCGAGTTGGCGAAGACGCTCAGGTCGTAGACGCCGTCCTCGGGGACGTCCACGGTGAAGTCGAGCGTGACGTCCGAGCCGGTGCGCAGCCCGCCGACGTCGTAGCCGCCGGAGGTGTAGAACTTCGACACGTCACGCGGGGACCCCTCCGGGCCGTTCTTCGACCAACCGGACCCGGTGTGGGCGGCGTCCTCCGCCTCGTAGGACCCCTGCCAGCGCACCGGCGCGGCCTGCGTGCTCCTCGCCTTGCCCGCCGGGCTGAGGACGATCTCGTACGCCGACGACTCCTTGAGCGTCGGCAGTGTGCCGTCGCCGAAGTCCACGACCACCTTGCCGTCGTCACCGACCTTGAGGTTCGTCTCGGTGAGCAGCTTCGGGCCGGAGTTGTCGCCGATCTGGCCGCTCCACTCGATCTCCCGTACCCAGGCGTGGACCTGGGAGCCGAAGACGTTCTTCGGCACGTGGTCGAAGGTGATGTGGCCCTTGCCGGCGGACCCGCCGAAGATCAGCCGGGCCTGCTTCTTCTGCGCGTCCAGGGTGGCGACGCCCTGCATCGTGTAGTTCTCGCCGGGGAACGGTGGGGTCACCGCCACCGTGTGCCCGGTCATTGAGGCGTACGCATTCAGCAGCCACCACTGGCCGTTGCCGCGGTTGGACTGCACGGCGGAGTCGGAGAGGTTGCCGTCGATGTTCCAGTACGCGATGTCGGCGTCGACCTTGGACTCCTCGATCGCTGACACCCACTGGATCATCTGGCCCGGGACCGAGGTGTGGTAGTTGAAGGCGTACTCGTTGATGTTGACGGGGAGTTGAGTGCCTTCCCGGGCCGTTCCCTTGAACAGGTCCTTCTCCCACGCCCGGTACTGGGCGACGCTCTCGCGGACCGCCTCCGGGTGGCTGAGCTCGTGCCAGGTGATGACGTCGGGGAGGGTGCCGGCGGCCAGGGCGTGGGTGAGGAAGCCCTTCACCTGGTCGTACAGGACGCTGGTGTTGGGGCCGGCGATCCGGGCGTCCGGCATCCTGTCCTTGATGAGCCTGTAGGCGGAGTCCCAGGCGGCGAAGTAGGCGTCGGGCTTGCTGAGCCAGCTGACCTTGTCGTAACTCCACTGCCCGGTACCGAACATGTTGCCCTCGGGCTCGTTGAACGGCACGAAGACGATGTTGTCCTGGTACTCCTTCGGCAGCCGGAGCACCTGGTCGACCTGCTTGGCGAGCTTCTCCTCGTAGAGCCTGAGCTTCTCGGCTGGGGTGTCGCCGGGCCACTCGTACGGGAATCCGCGGTGGATGTCCGTCATGTAGATGTAGACGTCGCCGTCGGTGGAGTCGGCCAGCGGCTTCACCACCTCCAGCGCGTCGGCGCCCGGGTGCTGCGGGCCGTCCTGCGCCTTGGTGGAGACCGTGCGCAGGCCCATGCCCGCCATCAGGTTGTTCGTCGGGACGTCCGGTCCGTACACGCCGTACAGGGTGCCGGAGGCGCCGCCGTGGAAGGCGCCCGTGTCCGAGCCCAGGTCGACGCTGAGCGCTCCCTCGCGAACCACGGTCACCTTCGCCTCCACACTCCGCCCGGCCGCCCTGCCCGCCACGGTGAAGGTGCCGGGCCGCGCGTACTTCTCGGACGGTACGGCGTCCCAGGCGACCGGGGTGTCGCGGTCGTAGCCGTCGGAGAACGCGGCGCGCACCGCCGCGGGGAGCGACGGGGCGGTCCCGGTCGTCGTCCGGACGTCGAAGGAGGTCTGGGCGAGCGCGCCGACGGTCGGGACGGCGTCGACGAGGGCGGCCACCTGGTCGGCGTTCAGCGCCGCGTGCCACACCGTGAAGTCGTCGATGGCGCCTTTGAGTAGCGGGTCCGGGTAGAAGGACTTGCCGATGTAGCCGGCCGCGGTCGCCGAGCCGTCCAGCAGTTCCTTGGCCTTGATGCCGGTCGCGGAGGAGGAGACCGCGACGCCGTCCAGATAGGTGGTCAGCCGGCCCGCGGCCGTGTCGAGGGTGACGGTGACCGTCCGCCACGCGTCCGCCGGGAGCATCGCATAGCCGCGGACCTGGGTCTCCGCGCCGCCTCCGCCGGTCGTCACGGAGGTCTGGAACAGTCCGCCTCCGTTGTACGGGGTGCTGAAGAGGTACTTGGTGGTGTCCGTGCCCAGGTCGAAGATGCGCTGCCAGGACGACTTCTCGCCGCTCCACCGCACACGGGCGGAGACTGTCAGGTCGCTCGCGTCGCCGACCACGTCGCGGGGCAGCCGGACGTAGGCACCGTCGGAGGTGGGCGCTCCGCCGGGCAGGGAGAGGGCCTTGCCGCCGCCGGTGCCGTCCACCGACCGGGCCGTGGAGGCGTTCACCAGGGTGGCGGTGAGGCCGTTGCCGGAGCTGTCGGTGATGCGGCCGGAGGCGAGGTCGTCCTGGTCGAAGGTGTAGCGGGCGGTCGGCTGGGGGGCCTCGGCCGCCTGCGCGGGCACGGCGGGCGCGACCAGCAGGCCTGCGCCGAGGGTCAGCGCGACGGCGGCGGAAGCGCGGCGCGGGCCGGTCGGGGTGGGGCGCCGGGAAGGTCTGTCGGGGGAGGGGGATGCCATGGATCGCGTCCTCAATCCTTGCGTTCGGCGACTCGAACCGGTTCGACTGCGCCGGATGCGGCGGTCAACGGGTGCTGAGGATCTTCTTGTCGAACCGGTTCGGCAAGCTAGCACCGGGGCAAGGGGCGGGCAATCCCCCGGGACAAGGAACTCTCGATGGTGTCCGAGGTGTTGACAGCCGCCCGGGCCCTTCCTACCGTCACTTCACGCGAACCGGTTCGACAGCGGTTCGCGGATGAATCGGCTTCGACGAAGGAGTCCCCGTGAACATCGGTGAGATCGCCCGGCGGGCCGGTGTCTCGCGGAGCACCGTGTCCTACGCGCTGAGCGGCAAGCGTCCGGTCTCGGAGGACACCCGCCGCAAGATCCAGCAGGTCGTCGACGAGCTGGGCTACCGGCCCAGTGCCAGCGCCCGCGCCCTGGCCAACGGGCGGACCAGCACGATCGGACTGGTCTTCCCGCCGGCCGGGAACCACTACACGGGCATGCAGCTCGATTTCATCGGCAGCGTCGTCGAGGCCGCCGCGGCCTACGACTACGACGTGCTGCTGTCACCCAGCGGCGTCGACAGCGACCGTTCCTTCCAGCGGCTGCTGGGGGAGCGGCGGGTCGACGGCGCGATCCTCATGGAGATCAGGCTGGCCGACGACCGGGTCGATCACCTGGCCGAGCTGGACTTCCCGTCCGTCGCCATCGGCCGCACCGCCCACCCCGAGGGCAGCTGGTGGGTGGCCCTGGACCACACCGCCCTCGCGGCGGCGTGCGTCCACCACCTGGCGGACCTCGGCCACCGCCGGGTCGCCTTCGTCAACCGGCCCGAGCAGCTGCTGCGGGCCGGGTACGAGTCCGCGCACCGCGGCCTGGACGGCTTCACCAAGGCCGCGGCCGAGCGCGGACTGACGGTCCGGACGTACTGCTGCGGGGACGACGCCGCCTCGGGACAGAGCTGCGTGGAGCGCATCCTGCACGACGACCCGGACACCACCGCCCTGGTCACCCTGAACGAGGCCGCCCTCGGCGGCATCTACCGGGGGCTCGCCCAGGCGGGCCGCCATGTGCCGCGCGACTTCTCCGTCACCGGGGTGGTGGCCGGCCGCTGGGCGGAGACGGTGACCCCGCGGCTCACCGCGGCGGACGTACCGGCGGCCGAGCTGGGCCGGCTCGCCGTCGAACTGCTCGTGGAGCGACTGGACCAGCCCGACGCACCGCCCCGCCACCATCTGCTCACTCCGCCGATCTCGCTGCGGGCCAGCACCGGTCCCGCGGGAGTCGGCACCGTCTGACCCCGGCCCTCCCGGAATCCCTTCTCGACGCCGTCGCACCACGGCGCCCTCCACCGTGCCCGTTTCCGTCCGGCACCCCACTGCCCCGGCACCGCCCTGCCCGAAAGTCCGTGCCTCGGCACCCGCATGCCGAAAACCGTAAGGAACCCGCGATGAACAGCACCTTCAGGCACCGTCGCCTGACCGCCGCCGCGCTCACCGCCCTGGCCGTCGCCGCCACCGCCACCGCCTGTGGCTCCGGCTCGGACGGCGGATCGAACACGGCGGACAGGGGGACGTACACGATCTGGGACCCCTACCCGCAGTTCGACAAGAGCTCGGCCTGGGCGAAGCTGCTGGACTCCTGCGGCACCGAGGCCGGGGTGAAGGTCAAGCGGACCGCCTTCGACACCAGCGACCTGTCGAACAAGGCGCTGCTCGCGGCCCAGCAGGACAACTCCGCGGACGTCCTCATCGTCGACAACCCGGTGGTCTCGACGCTGGCCGAGGCGGGCGTCCTCACCACGACCGACGACAACAAGCTGGACACCTCCCAGGTCGACCCCAACCTGCTGGCCGCCGGCCAGACCGGCGGCAAGACGTACGGCACCCCGATCGGCGCCAACACCCTCGCCCTCTACTACAACAAGGAGGTCCTGAAGAAGGCCGGCGTCGACGTCGCCTCGGTCAAGGACTGGGCGTCCCTGACGGCGGCCCTCGCCAAGGTCGACAAGGCCGGCAAGAAGGGCATCACCTTCTCCGCGATCGGCACCGAGGAGGGCAGCTTCCAGTTCCTGCCGTGGTTCTGGGGCTCGGGCGCCCAGCTGACCCAGCTCGACTCCGCCGAAGGCGTGTCGGCGCTCGCCCTGTGGAGCGACTGGCTGAAGAAGGGATACGCGCCCAACTCGGTCATCAACAACACCCAGACCACCAGCTGGCAGGAGTTCGCCAGCGGTGACTACGCCTTCGCCGAGAACGGCACCTGGCAGCTCGCCAACGCCAAGAAGGCCGGCTTCGCCTACGGCGTCCTGCCGATACCCGCCGCCAAGGGCGGCAACGCGGCGGCCCCGACCGGCGGCGAGTTCGTCACCCTCCCCGTCCAGAGCGACACCGACCGCTACGCCACCTCGCAGAAACTGGTCGCCTGCCTGACCAACACCGACCACCTCTACGACACCGACACCACGCTGTCCTATGTGGCTCCCACCAGCGCGGTGCAGGCCAAGCAGGTCGCGGCGAACGCCGAGTTGAAGCCGTGGGTCGACGCGGTCAAGGCGGCCCGGGGACGGACCAGCGACGACCTCGGCACCAAGTACCCGAAGATCTCCGAGCAGATGTGGAAGGCCGTCCAGTCCGCCCTCAGCGGCTCGAAGTCCCCGAAGGACGCGCTGGCCGCCGCCCAGTCCGCGGTCAAGTGACCCCACGGCAGGGCGATCCGATGAGTGCCACACTCCAGAAGCCGCACCACCGGGCCACGCTCGACGGCCCGGCCCCCACCGCGCCGCGCCGCCGACCCACCTCCCAGCAGTGGGCCGCCTGGGCCTTCCTCACGCCGGTGACCCTCTACCTCGTCCTCTTCTACGCCTATCCGCTCTACCGCAACCTCGACCTGAGCCTGCGCCACTACACCGTCCGCTCCTTCGTCCAGGGCGACGCACCCTTCACCGGCCTCGCCAACTACCGCACCGTCCTGGACGATCCGACCTTCGCGCCCGCCCTGCTGCACACCGTGGTCTTCACCGCCGTGTGCCTGGTCTTCCAGTACGCCCTCGGCCTGGCCCTCGCGGTCTTCTTCAACCAGCACTTCCGGCTCTCGGCCACCCTGCGCGCCCTGTTCCTCGTGCCGTGGCTGCTGCCGCTGATCGTGTCGGCCTCCACCTGGTCCTGGATGCTCAACAGCGAATCGGGCGTCGTCAACGCCCTGTTGAGCGCCGTCGGCATCGACCCGGTCAACTGGCTGACCTCACCGGACTGGTCGCTGGCCTCGGTGATCATCGCCAACATCTGGATCGGCGTCCCCTTCAACCTGGTCGTCCTCTACAGCGGCCTCCAGTCCATCCCCGCCTCGCTCTACGAAGCCGCCGCCATCGACGGTGCGAACGCCTGGCAGCGGTTCTGGCGGATCACCTTCCCGCTGCTGCGCCCGGTCTCCGCGATCACCCTGCTGCTGGGTCTCGTCTACACCCTCAAGGTCTTCGACATCATCTGGATCATGACCAAGGGCGGTCCCGCCGACTCGTCCACCACCTTCGCCACCTGGTCCTACCAGCTCGGCTTCGGCAACCTGGTGCCCGCCTTCGGCCCGGGCGCGGCCGTCGGCAACCTGCTCGTGGTCGCCGCGCTGGCCTTCGGCCTGATCTACGTCCGAATGCAGAGAAAGCAGGCGCTGTCATGAAGTCGCGAGGGAAGACGGCCGTCGGCGTGCTGCTGACCGGGATCATGCTCTTCCCGGTCTACTGGATGGTCAACGTGTCCTTCACCCGCGACCAGGACATGCGCAAGAGCCCACCCGACCTGTTCCCCGTCCACGGCACCCTGGCCGGCTACCGCACCGTCCTCGACGAGCAGTTGCCCTACCTCGGCACCAGCCTCGTCGTCGGGCTCGGCACCGTCCTGCTGACCGTGGCCCTGGCCGCACCCGCCGGCTATGCCCTGGCCAAGCTGCGCCCCCGCGGCGGCGGTGTCCTCAGCTTCCTGCTGCTGGCCGCGCAGATGATCCCCGGCATCATCATGGCGATGGGCTTCTACGCCATCTACCTCCAGCTCGACCTGCTCCAGACCGTGCCTGGCCTGATCGTCGCCGACTCCACGCTGGCCGTGCCGTTCGCGGTACTCATCTTCACCGCGTTCATGTCCGGCATCCCCGGTGAACTCCTCCAGGCCGCCCGCACCGACGGCGCCGGACCGCTGCGCACCTTCTGGTCCGTCGTGCTGCCGATGAGCCGCAACGCCGTCGTCACGGTGTCGCTGTTCGCGTTCCTGTGGTCGTGGTCCGACTTCGTCCTGGCCAGCACGCTCGTCAACGGCGGTGCCCACGAGCCGATCACGCTCGGCATCTACCACTACATCGGCAACAACAACCAGGAGTGGAACGCCATCATGGCCACCGCCGTCGTGGCCTCGCTGCCCGCCGCGGTCATCCTCGTCCTCGCCCAGCGCTATGTCGCCGCCGGTGTCACCGCCGGTGCCGTCAAGGACTGAAGCGACCTCCGCACCCCCTTGCCGAAGAAACGCCCCTGCCGAAGAAAACGCCCCTGCCGAAGAAACGCCCGTGCTGAAGAAACGCCCGTGCTGAAGAAACGAGTAGCCCTTTCATGACCGTCGCCCGAACCGGCCCGGCCTTCTCCCTCTCCGACATCCCGTTCAGCAGCTACGGATCGTGGTTCGACGTCTCGCCCGTGGTGGCGGAGAAGACGTACGCCGACGACCTCCATCTCGTGTCGCACCAGAACGGCATGCACGCCGTCCTGCGCCTGGTCCCGCTGTCCGAGGGCGAGCGGGCGGAGACCGACCGGCAGGGCACACCGGGACTGCTCACCTGGACCGGGCAGGCAGGCCGCGTCGAACTCGCCTACGAGTCACCGGACACCGTACGGCTGCGGGGAAGCGGCCTGGACATCGGCGTGTTCGCCGCGGCGCGGACCCTGACCCCGTTCAGCGGCACGTACTTCTTCCACGACCCGGCGGCGGACGCGCACGTGTTCACGTCGTACGAGACCGGACGCCGCTACCGCGTCACCCTGCTGTCCGGCGCCGTCGCCGCCACGCCCGGCGACCAGAGCCTGGGCAGCACCGACCGTGGTCTCACCGTCACGGCGGGGGGTGGCGGCGGCTGGGAGATCGCGATCGAGGAAATGGACACCGCCCGCCCGCCGTACGCGTCCTCCACGACGTTCGACGACGTCGTGGAGTCCGCGCGGAGCGCCTTCGCCGGCTTCGTGGACGCCGTCGCTCCCTGGCGCTCTTCCGACACCCCCGCCGCCGAACTCGCCGCGTACGTCCTCTGGTCGGCGACCGTCCGGCCGGCGGGACTCGTCACCCGGCCCGGCGTGCTGATGTCCAAGCACTGGATGGACAAGGTCTGGAGCTGGGACCACTGCTTCAACGCCCTCGCGCTGGCGCCGGGTTGCCCCGAACTCGGACTCGACCAGTTCCAGCTGCCCTTCGACCACCAGGACGCCAGTGGCGCCTTGCCCGACTCGGTCACCCATTCCGAGGTGCTGCACAACTTCGTCAAACCGCCCATCCACGGCTGGGCCTTCGGCCGGCTGCGGCGCCGGTTGCCGACGCCTCCGGCCGAGGCCGAACTGGCCGAGGTGTACGAGCGGTTGGAGCGCTGGACCCGCTTCTGGCTGACCGCCCGCCGCGCTCCCGGCGCCGAACTGCCGTACTACCAGCACGGCAACGACAGCGGCTGGGACAACGCCACCACCTTCGACCCCGAGCGGGTGGTCGTCACCGCCGACCTGGCCGCCTTCCTGGTCCTGCAGATGCATGAACTCGCCTCACTTGCCGGGGAGTTGGGCAGGCAGGACGACGCACGCCGGTGGACGCGAACGGCCGAGGAGACGCAGGCCACGCTCTTCGAGCAGCTGTGGACCGGGGACCGCTTCGTCGCCCGGGGAGTCGCCACCGGGGACACCTGGAGCACCTCGAGCCTTCTCGACCTGATGCCCGTCGTGCTGGGCGAGCATCTGCCCACCGAGGTCGGCAGCACGCTGGCCGACCACATCAAGGCCCACCTCACGCCGTACGGCCTGGCCACCGAACTGACCACCTCCCCGCACTACCTCGCCGACGGCTACTGGCGCGGCCCCATCTGGGCCCCCGCCACCGTCCTCATCGAGGACGGCCTGCGCCGGGCGGGCCACCACCGGCTCGCCGACGACATCAGCGCCCGCTTCCGGACCCTGTGCGAGACGCACGGGTTCGCCGAGAACTTCGACGCCGTCACCGGAACGGGCCTGCGCGACCGCGCCTACACCTGGACCGCCGCCAGCTATCTCCTGCTGGCCGAGGCGCACGCACACCGAGACGGCCGCTGACCGGCCGCCTCCTGCACCACCCCGGGCACGACCGGGCCCGGGGCCCACCCCACCCTTGCAGGAGCCGCACCGTGACCTCGCCCCGGACACCCCGCAGACCCCGACGCCGGTCCACCGCCGCCGTCGCCGTCCTCCTGGCCGCCCTGGCCACGACCCTGCTTCCCGCCGCCCCCTCCCAGGCCGCGGACACCGCCGTCACCGTGGACTTCGCCACCGCCGGAGGCGCCCCCACCTACCGCGCCTCCGGCATGATCTACGGGCTGACCGTCGACGGTTCGCAACCGCCGGACCACTTCTTCAAGGACATCAAGTGGCACTTCGAGCGGGCCGGCGGCGCGCAGCTCAACGGCGGCGGCTACGCCACCAGCCTCGCCGAGTACCGCACCCGCTGGAACGCCACCCTCGCCCAGTACAAGCGCACCAAGGCACTCGGCGGAACCTTCATCATCCTGCCGCACGACCTGTGGGGCGCCGACGGCACCACCAACACGGGCTTTCCCGGCGACAACGGCAACTGGACGCAGTTCGACAACTTCGTCAGCCAGCTCATCTCCGACGTCAAGGCCAACAACATGACGGTGGAGTGGGACCTGTGGAACGAGCCGGACCTCAGCGGCTTCTGGGGCCGGTCCCAGAGCCAGTACCTGCAGATGTGGTCGCGGTTCCACGCCGCCGTGCGCGCCAACCTCCCCGGGCAGCTCATCGTCGGCCCCAGCACCGCCAACCCGCCCAGCTCCTCCAACACCTGGTGGACCACCTTCCTGAACCACGTCAAGACCAACAACGTCGCCCCCGACATCTACAGCTGGCACGCCATCCCGCACGACCCCGTCACGGCCGTGGCCAACGCCAACTCGACCCTCGCCGCCGCGGGCCTGACCCGCACCCGGCCGTACCAGATCAACGAGTACGCCGGGCGCGAGCAGCAGAACCCCGGGGGCGGCGGCTGGTTCATCAGCCGCCTGGAGCGGGCCGGCGCCGACGGCCTGCGCTCCAACTGGGGAGGGGGCCCCGGCCTGCACGACTACGCGGCCGACCTGCTCACCAAGAACAGCTCCGGTCAGTACCTGCCGAAGGGGGAGTGGTTCCTCTACCGGTACTACGGCTCCCAGACCGGGAACATCGTGAACCTCACGCCCGGTACGAACACCGACGGGCTGGCGACCAAGGACAACACGGCCCGCAACGCCAAGATCCTGCTGGGCACCAACGGCAACACCGGCAACGTCACCGTCAACCTCAACCGCCTCGACACCACGTCGGTGGTGGAGAGCGGCCGGGTGCGCGCGGTCGTCCAGCGCATCCCGAACAACGGCGGAGGCGCGGTGACGGGCCCGGTGACGGTCTCCGACCAGACCCTGACCGTCAGCGGCAACTCGGCCGCGGTGAGCGTGCCGTGGACGGATGCCGCCGACGGCTACACCGTCACGCTGCTGCCCCCGTCCGACACGACCGTCTCCACGGTCGCGGTGGTGCAGCACAGCGGCCAGTGCCTGGACGACACCAACCTGTCCACCGCCGACGGCACGCAGTACCAGCAGTACCTCTGCGAGGGCGGCTACCAGCAGATGCTCGATTTCAAGCCGGTCGCCGGCCGGACCAACACCTACACCGTCGTGAACGAGCACAGCGGTAAGTGCCTGGACGTCTCGGGCGCGTCCACGGCCGACGGTGCCGCCGTCATCCAGTGGACCTGCAGCGGCACCACGAACCAGATGTTCACCCTCAACCCCGTCACCGCGCTCGGCAACGGCAAGGACTACCAGCTCGTCGCCGTGCACAGCGGCAAGTGCGTCGACGTCAGCGGCGTCTCGACCACGGCGGGCGCCCCGGTCCATCAGTGGACCTGCGACCCGGCGAGCGCGCTGAGCACCAAGAAGAACCAGATCTGGCGACTCCTCGGCAAGAGCTGACGGGGAGGGAGCGTGCGGCGCCCGGCCGGACCCCGGGGGTGAGCGACCCCCGGGAACGCCGGAAAAGCAGGTGTCCACCGCCGGGCGCCGTTGCTACCCTCGTCGCCATGATCACGCCTTCGACTCAGCAACGGATGATGCCCCCGCACTGGGGCTGCTGAGCACGGACGCGTACCGAATCCGAGGCCCCGGGACGGGGCCTCGACGCGTTGTGCGGTTCAGGTCCCGGTACCGGCGGGAGGACCGATGACCACACCACGCCACTACATCACCACGACCATCCCGTACGTCAACGCCCGCCCGCACCTGGGCTTCGCCCTGGAGCTGGTCCAGGCGGACACCCTGGCCAGGCATCGCCGCCGGCGGGGCGACGACGTCCGTCTGTTGAGCGGCACCGACGACAACTCGCTGAAGAACGTGCTGGCCGCGGAGGCGGCGGGCGTGGACGTACGGACCCTGGTGGACCGCAACGCCGACGCGTTCGCCGCCCTGCGCGACCCGCTCGCCCTGTCCCTCGACGACTTCATCCGCACCAGCAGCGACCCCCGGCATCGTGCGGGGGTGGAACGCCTGTGGCGCCGGTGCGCGGAGGCGGGTGACCTGTACCGCACGGCCTACGAGGGCCTGTACTGCGTCGGCTGCGAGCAGTTCTACACGCCGGAGGAACTGGTCGACGGACGCTGCGCCGAGCACGGCACCGAGCCGCAGCGGGTCGCCGAGGAGAACTGGTTCTTCAGACTCTCGCGGCACGCCGACCGCCTGCGTGAACTGATCACCGGCGGCGCGCTGCGCATCGAGCCCGTCGCCCGCCGCAACGAGGTCCTCGCCCTCATCGACGGCGGCCTGCACGACTTCTCCGTCTCCCGCTCCCACACCCGCGCCCGTGGCTGGGGCATCCCCGTGCCCGACGACCCCGACCAGGTCGTCTACGTGTGGTGGGACGCCCTCGGCAACTACGTCACCAGCCTCGGCTACGGCACCGACGACCCCGCCTACCAGCGGTGGTGGGCCGCCGCGGACCGCCGCGTCCATCTCGTCGGCAAAGGCGTCGTACGCTTCCACGCCGTCTACTGGCCGGCCATGCTGCTGTCGGCGGGCCTGCCGCTGCCGACCGACATCCTCGTCCACGACTATCTGACGGTCGGCGGCCGGAAGATCAGCAAGTCCGGGAACGGGACCACCGTCGACCCCGTCGCCCTGACCGCCGCGTTCGGCACGGACGCGGTGCGCTGGTGGCTGCTGCGTGACGTCCCCCGGATCGGGGACGCCGACTTCACCGAAGAGCGGCTGATCGCGCGTGCCGACGCAGACTTCGCCGGAGGCCTCGGGAACCTGGTCCACCGGATCGTGACCATGGTCCACCGGTACCGCGCGGGGACCGTACCGGCGCTCGGCACCGACCGGTTCGCGGTGACGGCGCTGCTCGACGTGTGCCGGGCTGCACCCGGGCGGATCGACGCGGCCCTCGGCGACTTCGACTTCCGGCGGGCCGTCGGCGCCGCCTGGGACATCGTGGAGGAGGCCAACCGCTGCATCGACGCCGCCCGGCCCTGGGAACTGGCCCGGGCGGAGCGCCAGGGCAACGCCGACGCCGCCGAACGCCTCGACGCCGTCCTCGCCGCGCTGGTCACGGCATGCCGGGTGCTCGGCGACGAACTCTGGCCCTTCGTGCCGGGGGCGGCGGAGCGCATCGCCCGCCAGGTGACCCCGGTCGGGGGCGCCCTCCCGGAGGCGGCGCCGCTCTTCGGCCGCCTCCGGGACTGAAGAGCGGCGCGGTCAGTCCTCCTTGCCGCGGCCCGTCAGCGCGTCGCGCATCCGGTCGACCAGGCCCAGGCCCGGCGCGAGCAGCTTGTTCGCCGGCGGCTCGCTCGGCGTGGACGGGTGCGGGCGGGTCGGCGCCAGCTTCTTGGCCTTGCGGATCTTCTCGCCCAGCTCGTCCAGGCGCTCCGGCGGGCAGACCGCGCGGAGCTGGGGGAACAGGTTCTCCTCCTCGTCGGCGATGTGCGCGCGCACCTCGGTCATCAGCTCGCCGACGATCCGGTCGAACTCCGGGTCGTCGGCCTCACACGACTCCAGGTCCTTCATGAGCTGCTCGGCCTTCGCGTGGTCCTCGATCTCCCGGTCGGCGAGGGTGTTGCCGTTCGCCAGGTGCTCCCGCACGGCGGGATACAGGTACTCCTCCTCGGCGACCGAGTGCCGGACCAGCTCGATGGTGGCCTGGTCGGCATGGACCTTGCGGTCCTTGTCGCCGGAGGGCAGCGCCTCGATGCGACCGAAGAACTCCTCGACCTCGCGGTGATCGGCGACCAGCTCGTCGATCACGTTTCCGCCGTGCCCCATGCTCTCCACCTCCGACTGGATCGGGCGACTCCGGGAGGGAAGCCGCCGCGGCCCCCGAGTGCCCCGGCCGTCCGAGCAGTAACACGGCCGGGGCACTCGGTCGCGATCATGTGGGGTGGCTCATCGCCGCAGGCCGCGCAGGCCGACGACGAGATCGCGGGGCAGACCGTGGGTGTCGTGGAGGTAGTGGTAGTCCTCCTCGGTCAGCTGCCCTTGGTACCGGGGGTGGGAGAGGACGCGGTGGCCCCGGTCGAGGAGCCTGCCGAAGCGGCGCTCCTCCTCCAGCAGGACGCCGAGCACGGGGCCGGTGCCGCCGGGCAGCCGGAAGTGGTCCAGCGTGTGCTCGACGAGTTCCCGGGGCAGGTCGGACAGGGTACGGCCGCGGTCCTGCTGCCAGAGGGTGGTCAGGAGGCGGCGGACGAGGCGGCGCAGGACGTAGCCGCGCCCGGTGGGGGAGGGGCGTACGCCGTCTCCGATGACGACGACACCGGAGCGCAGATGGTCGCAGACCAGGCGGAACGACGGCTCGTCCAGGTCCCACAGCCCCGGGAGCAGCCGCGTCCAGGGTTCGAACAGATCCGTCTCGTAGACCGAGCCGCGGCCCTGGAGGACGGTCAGCAGGCGCTCCAGCCCCATGCCCGTGTCGATGTTCGGCTGCGACAGCGGCGTGAGACTGCCGTCCTCGTGGCGGCGGTAGCGCATGCCGACGTGGTTCCAGACCTCCACCCAGCGAGGGTCGGTGGCGGGGCTGCCCTCCGGCGGGGTGTCGCCGGTCCAGACGAAGATCTCCGAGTCGGGGCCGCACGGGCCGACGGGGCCGTTGGACCACCAGTTGTCCTCCACGGTCTGCTCGACGGGGACGCCCAGCTCCTCCCAGGTGCGCAGTGATCCGGTGTCCGGGCCGACCTGGTCGTCGCCGCCGAAGACGGTGACGTACAGGTGCCGCTGAGGGATGCCGAAGCCGTCGCGGAGCAGCTCGTGGCCCCACCGCAGGCTTTGCGAGTGGTCGTAGTCGCCGAGGGACCACGAGCCGAGCATCTCGAACACCGTCAGATGCGTGGGGTCGCCGACCTCCTCCAGGTCGGTGGTGCGCAGACAGCGCTGGACGTTCACCAGCCGCCGCCCCCGGGGATGAGGGTGGCCCTCCAGATACGGGGTGAGCGGATGCATGCCGGACGTGGTGAACAGCACCGGGTCCGAGGGCGGCGGCAGAAGCGTGCTGCCGGTGATCAGGTGGTGGCCGCGCTCGACGTAGAAGTCGGTGAAGGTGCGCAGGGTGCGGTCGGTGTTCATGACGGTTTTCCTTCAGGCTTCAGGGCACCGGAAAGGACCGTGGGAACAGCGAGGGGTGTACGCGCACTGCACCGGCGGTCCGTTTCCGGCCGCCGGGGGAGAGGTGACGTGAGGTCAGGCGGTGGCAGCCGGGGAGCTGGTCGCTCGCGCGGCTGCGGTGCGGGTGTGCTGGGTGACCTCCATGGCTCAACGGTAACGATCCGCGCCCGGGACGTCTTCCGGATTTCCCGGTGTGATCAGCCCCGACTCGTAGGCGAGGACGACCGCCTGGACACGGTCGCGCAGCTCCAGCTTCGACAGGATGCGGCCGATGTGCGTCTTCACCGTGGTGGGGCTGAGGAACAGGCGCTCCGCGAGCTCGGCGTTGCTCAGACCCGTCGCCAGCAGCCGGAGCACCTCCACTTCGCGCGGGGTCAGCGCGGAGAGGTCGCGGTGCGGGGAGGCGGCCGGGCGGGGCTCCTCGCGCTGGGCGAAGCGCTCGATCAGCCGGCGGGTGATCGCCGGGGCGAGCAGGGCGTCGCCGGACTGCACGAGGCGTACCGCGGCGACCAGGTGCTCGGGGGTGACGTCCTTGAGCAGGAAGCCGGAGGCGCCCGCGGTGAGCGCCGCGTACACGTAGTGGTCGAGGTCGTACGTGGTCAGGATGATGACGCGGGTGCCCTCGGAGGCGTCGTCGGCGAGGATGCGCCGGGTCGCCTCGATGCCGTCCATGCCGGGCATCCGGATGTCCATCAGCACCACGTCGGGGCGGGTGCGCCGGACCGCGGCGACCGCCTCGGCGCCGTCGGCGGCCTCCGCGGTCACCTCGATGCCGTCCGCGGCGAGGATCATCCCGAATCCGGTGCGGACGAGGGCCTGGTCGTCGGCGATGACGGCGCGCAGCGCGGGCCCGCTCACGCGGTCCGCCACGGGACGAGGGCTCTGACGCGGTAGCCGCCGACGAGCGTCCGACCGGCGGTCAACTCACCGCCGTAGACGGCGAGTCGCTCGCGCAGCCCGATCAGGCCGCGGCCGTTGCCGTCCGCCGGTGCGGCAGCGCGGACGGCGCCGGTGTCGACCACCTCGATCTCCAGCCGGTCGTCCCCGTAGCCGATCGTGACGGACGCCTCGGCGCCCGGCGCGTGCTTGATCGTGTTGGTCAGCGCCTCCTGCACCACGCGGTACGCCGTCAAGTCCACGCCGGGCGGCAGGGGTTCGGGCGGCAGCGACACCGCGATGCCGACCGGCGTACCGGCGGCCCGCACGCGGACGATCAGCGCGTCGAGCTGCGCGAGCCCCGGCTGCGGCTCCAGCGCCTCGGGCTGGTCCGGGTCCGGAGCCGCCAACAGTCCCATGACGTGCCGCAGTTCGGCCATCGCCGCCCTGCCGCCCGCCTCCACCGCCAGCAACGCCTCCTTCGACCGCTCCGGTGCCGCGTCCATCACCTTGCGCGCCGCGCCCGCCTGGATGACCATCACGCTCACATTGTGGGTCACGACGTCGTGCAACTCGGCCGCTATCCGGGCGCGTTCCTCCTCCACCGCCCGGCGCATCACCTCCTCCTGCTCGCGCTCCAGGCGGGCGAACCGCTCCCGGCCCGCCGCCATCTGCCGCTGCCACACCCGGGCGAGCCCGGCCACTACCCCGGCGATCAGCAGGACCACCGCGGGGCTCGTCCACCCCGGCAGGACCGGTTCGGTGTCCCGGAACGCCAGCCCGGCGAGCACGGCCGCGACGAACAGCCCGGCCAGCGCCCCCACCCGGTGCCTGCTGTACATGACCGCGCTGTAGGCGCCGACCACGCAGGTCAGCACGTTGATCCAGGAGGCGTCGTCCCCGATGGCCAGGACCGCGCCCATCACCACGGCGAACACCATGAACGGATACCGGCGCCGGACCGCCAGCGGCAGCGCGGAGAGCACGACCAGGACGAAGGGCGGCGCGGCGGGTTCCTCCTCCACCAGCCACCGGCCCGGCGACGGCGGCCGGGGCGGAACCGGTGCGCCGGGGTCGACCGGGGCCACGTTGATCGGCCCGTCGCCCGGATAGCGCGCCGCGACGAACAGCGCGACGGCGGTCAGCAGCACCGCCAGCACCGCGTCCGCCCACACGGCCCGCCGGGACAACGGCTCACGCCGCGGCTCCGGCCGCAGCGTGTCCCGCAGCTGCCGTCGCCACCCGCGCCGGTCGTCCGTACGCCGTGGGCGCAGGTCCTCCGTCTCCATCCGCACATTGTGCGGCCCGCCCGACCGGAGCCGCGTCCGCCTCGGAGGCCGGCGAACCGTCCCCGAGGCGTACGCCGCAGGGATGACCCCCGGCCCGGATCGTCCGCGCGAAGGGCCGCAAGTCGGTGCCCCGGCCGACGCGCCGCACCCGCGCCCGCCCCTACGTTCGCTGGGCCGGTGCACAGCAACAGCCCACCCCACTCACAAGGACGGACGACTCCCATGACTCAAGTGATCGAACTGTCGGGCGTGGCCAAGCGCTACGACAGTTCGGGCGCACCCGCGCTCGGACCGATCGACCTCGGTGTCGCCCAGGGCGAGGCCCTCGCCGTCACCGGTCCCTCCGGCAGCGGCAAGTCCACGCTGCTGAACCTCGTCGCGGGCCTGGACAAGCCGACCAGCGGCACGGTGACCGTCGCCGGTGAGCGCGTCGACCGGCTCAGCGAGCACGCGTCGGCGCGGTTCCGCCGGGAACGGATCGGCATGGTCTTCCAGTTCTTCAACCTGCTCGACGACCTCACCGTCGCCGACAACATCCAGCTGCCCGCCCAACTGACCGGAACCGCACGCCGCAAGGCCGCCGCCCGGGCCGGCGAGCTGATGGAGCTGCTGGGCATACAGAAGCACGCCCGCGCCTACCCGGGGCGGCTGTCCGGCGGTGAGCGGCAACGGGTCGCGGTGGCGAGGGCGTTGGTGAACCAGCCCGCGCTGCTCCTCGCCGACGAACCGACCGGCGCTCTCGACAGCGCCTCGGGCCACGACGTACGGGAACTGCTGGTGGACCTGCACCGGGGCGGCCAGACCATCGTGCTGGTCACCCACGACCCCTCCCTCGCCGAGGCGGTGGCGAGCCGCACGATCCACCTGGTCGACGGCCACCTCGCCCTCGACACCCGGGCGGAGGCGGTCCGATGAGCGCGCTCACCCAGTCGCGGGCGCCGAGGTGCGCCCCGCGTCTCGGCCCCGACACCCGGACGGGGGCCGGCCGATGAGTGCGCTCAGCCGTATCGTGCGGTCCGGGGTGGGCAGACGGCGGGTGCAGACGGTCGTCATCGCCCTCGCCACCATGATGGCCGTGGCCTCGGCCGTGGTCGCCGGATCGCTGATGGTCGCCTCCAACGCGCCCTTCGACCACGCCTTCGCCGCGCAGAACGGGGCGCACCTCGTCGCCCAGTTCGACCCTGCCAAGGCGAGCACGGCTCAACTCAAGGCCACGGGACGGCTCGACGGGGTCACGGGCAGCGCGGGGCCCTACCCCGTCACGACGATCCGGCCGGTGGACGAGGGCGGTGGCCACCTTCCCCCGGTGACGCTGGTGGGACGGTCCGCACCGGACACCGACGTCGACCGGCTGAACCTGAAGTCCGGACGGTGGCCGGCGAAGGCCGGCGAGGTCGTCCTCTCCAGCGAGTTCGACGGTCCCGCCCTCCGGCTCGGCGCCACGCTCAACACCTCGGACGCCGCGGACAGCACGGCGTTGACGGTCGTCGGCTTCGCCCACTCGGTCGGCGAGAGTGCCGACGCCTGGGCGACCCCCGCACAGGTCACCGCGCTCGCCTCCGACGACACTCGCGTCACCCGCCAGATGCTCTACCGCTTCGACTTCGCCGGCACCAAGGCGCAGCTCGCCGCCGACCGCCGCGCGCTGTCCGCCGCCCTGCCCTCCGGGGCGCTGATGGGCACCGAGTCCTGGCTGGACACCAAGCGCGCCGCCGACCAGAGCGCGGCGCCGACCATCCCCTTCCTCATGGCGTTCGGCGTCCTCGGCATCGTCATGTCGGTCATCATCGTCGGCAGCGTCATCAGCGGCGCCGTCGGCACCAGCCTCCGGAGGATCGGCATCCTCAAGGCCCTCGGCTTCACCCCGCGCGAGGTGGTCCGCGCCTACGTCGCCCAGGCGCTGGTCCCCGCCGCAGCCGGGATCGCGCTGGGTGTGGTCCTGGGAAACCTGATGGCGATGCCGCTCCTGGAGGACACCGAGACGGTCTACGGCAGCGCGTCGCTGTCGGTGGCCTGGTGGGTGGACGTCCTGGTGGCCGGTGCCGCGCTGTTCGTCGTCGCGGTCGCCGCGCTGGTGCCCGCGCTGCGGGCGGGCCGGTTGCCGACCGTGGAGGCCATCGCGGTCGGCCGGGCACCGCGCACCGGGCGGGGGCAGTGGGCCCACCGGGCGGCGGGGCGGCTGCCCTTGCCCCGCGCGGTGACGTACGGCCTCGCCGGCCCCTTCGCGCATCCCGTGCGCACCCTCGCGATGCTGCTCGCGGTCGCCTTCGGCACCGTCGCGGCGACCTTCGCACTCGGGCTGACCGCGTCCCTGAACGCGGTCGGGTCGGCCCAGGACCCGGAGGACCGCGCCCCGGTCACCGTCTTCACCGGCCAGCCCCACTCGGGACCCGGCGGGGCCGGGACCGCCACGGCCGATCCCGCGCAGGTGACCGCGGCCATCAAACAGCAGTCCGGCACCGACACCTACTACGGCAGGACGCAGACGGACGGCACCGCGGCCGGCGTCCCGGGTGCCGTGCAGGCGGTGCTCTACGACGGTGATCTGCGCTCCGCCGCCTACGAGATGATCTCCGGGCACTGGATCACGGGACCCGGCCAGGTCGTGGTCTCCACCCATTTCCTCAAGACCACCGAGACCGAGGTCGGCGACACGCTGCGGGTGACGGTCGGCAAGCAGACGCGGACCCTGACGATCGTCGGCGAGGCCTTCGACACCTCCGACGACGGACTCCGCTTCCACGCGAGCCTCGCCGACTTCCCCACGGTCGAGCCGCAGATGTTCCTCGTCGACGTCAAGCCGGGCGTCCAGGCCACCCCGTACGCCATGAAGCTCGACGAGACGGTGAGCGCGCTCGGCGCTCAGGCCATCGCCAACTCCTCTTCGCGACAGGACAACCTGATCCTCGTCCTCGACGCGATGGCGGCGCTGCTCACCCTGATGCTGGTCTCCGTCGCCGGCCTCGGCGTGCTCAACTCCGTCGTCCTCGACACCCGGGAACGCGTCCACGACCTGGGCGTGTGCAAGGCGCTCGGCATGTCGCCGCGGCAGACGGTGAGCCTCGTGCTCGCCTCGGTGGCCGGGATCGGGGTGGCCGGCGGGCTGATCGGGGTGCCCGTCGGGTACGCGCTGCACGGCTACGTCCTGCCGAAGATGGCGGAGACCGCCGACACCGGACTGCCCAAGGTCGTCCTCGACGTGTACGACACCCCGGAACTGCTCCTGCTCGGCTGCGCCGGCATCCTCATCGCCGCGCTCGGCGCGCTGTTGCCGGCGAGCTGGGCGGCGAAGGCCCGCACCGCGACGGCACTGCGCACGGAGTAGCCGAACACCGCCCTCATCAGCACATTTTCATTACGACACCTGCACAATCACGGTCCCCCGGGCGATGATTGATCGCGCAACAGAACCATCCCTGGGGGGACCATGAGTTACGACAACACGCAGCCGCCCATGCCCGGCTACAACCCGCCGCCCGGGCCCGGCTACTACCCGCCGCAGCCGCCGCAAGCGCCGCAGACGCCGAAGAAGACCACCACGGTCCTCATCGCCGCCGGCGCGGCGGTGGTCGCGGCCGTCCTCGCCGCCGTCGTCACCGCGAGCGTGACCGGCGACGGCAAGGCCGAGGCGGCGCCCACCGTCACCGTCACCAAGACGGCACCGGCCGAGGGCGGCGACACCGCCGCCGACGACTCCGCCACCGACGCGGCGGACTCCGAGGCGCCGGCGGAGGACTCCGGCGACGACTCCTACGGCTTCGACGACACCATCGCCTACGACAACGACGTCGAGATCAGCCTCTCCAAGATCTCCCGCGCGGTCTCCAGCGAGTACGCGTCCCCGGAGAAGACCCCGTACGCCAAGTTCACCATCAAGATCGTGAACAAGTCGGACAAGAAGATCGACGCCTCGATGATGACGGTGAACTGCGCCTACGGCGACGAGGGCCAGGAAGGGGAGTCCATCTACGACGACGGGCTCGACGGCCTGCCCGACACCAGCATCCTGGCCGGCCGGTCCCTCTCCGTGCCCTGGGGCTGCGAACTGCCCAAGGGCGAGTCCTTCCTCCAGATCGAGGTGGCGCCCGACTACGAGTCGGAGACCGCGATCTTCACCGGCAAGGTGAAGTAGCCCTCGCGGCAGCCGTCGCGTTTGCGCCGGGTGCCCGGGCGACGGCAGGGTGCGGGGTGTGCCTACCTTGCTGATCGTGCATCACACGCCCTCGCCCAACTGCCAGGCGCTGCTGGAAGCCGTCGTCTCCGGGGCCACGGACCCGGAGATCGAGAACGTCCAGGTCGTGCGGCGGGCCGCGCTCGCGGCCACCGCCTCCGACGTACTCGCCGCCGACGGCTTCCTGCTGGGCACACCGGCGAACCTCGGCTACATGTCCGGGGCCCTGAAGCACTTCTTCGACCAGATCTACTACCCGTGCCTGGACGACACGCGAGGGCGGCCCTTCGGCTACTGGGTGCACGGCGGCAGCGACGTGACCGGCGCGGTACGCGGCATCGAGTCCGTCACCACGGGCCTCGGCTGGCGCCGCGCGGCGGACGCCGTGACGGTGACCGGAACGCCGGAGAAGCCCGATGTGCAGGCCTGCTGGGAGCTGGGCGCGACACTCGCGGCCGGGCTCATGGAGTGACGGCGACCACCGTCCAGGGCCGGAGCTTGTCCGGGTTGAGCACCGCCCAGATGCGCTGGATGCGGTCGTCCACGACATCGAACGCCAGCACCGACACGGTGACACCGTCGAGGCGGGTCACCAGCCCCGGCTCTCCGTTGACCGTGCACTCCAGGAGCTCCACGCCCGACGCGGCGGCGGGCCGGTCGGCGTAGAAGCGGGCGATCCGTTCGGCGCCCACGACGGGGTGGAGCTCGGCCCGGGCCCGGCCGCCACCGTCGCCGGTCGCCGTGGCGTCGGGGGCGAGCAGGCCGACGAGAGCGTCGATGTCCTGCGCCTCCCAGGCCTGTCTGAAGGCGCGGACGAGGTCGGCGTGCCGGGCGGCCGGTGCGGCGGTAGCCCGCGTCTCGCGCACCCGGCGGCGGGCGGCGGAGGCCAGCTGACGGCAGGCGACCGGCGTACGGCCCACGATCTCGGCCACCTCGGCGAAGGAGTAGCGGAAGACGTCGTGCAGGACGAACGCGACCCGCTGGGCCGGGGTCATCGCGTCGAGCACGACGAGGAAGGCCATGCCGACCGACTCGTCGAGGGAGACACGGTCGGCCGGATCGCCCGCCCCCGCGCCGCCCCACTCGGCGCGGTCGGGCAGCGGTTCGGGCAGCCACGCACCCACGTACCGCTCCCGCCGGGCCCGCGCCGAGCCCAGCAGATCGAGGCAGATGCGCCCGGCCACGGTCGTCAGCCAGCCGCCCGGTGACGCGATCGCGTCCCGCTGCCGCCGGGGCAGGGCGTACCAGCGGGCGTACGTCTCCTGCACGACGTCCTCTGCGTCGGCCAGGGACCCCAGCAGCCGGTACGCGAGGTTGATGAGCTGCCGCCGTTCCCGCATGACCGCGTCCAGGCCCGGATCGGACTGGAATTCCATCGTGGTGCCGCCCCCTTGATCGCAACTGCTGTCTTCTCTACGACGACGCGGCCCGCCGGAAGGTGAGGCCGGCCGGCCGGTGCCGCCTCACGTTCCGGCGGGCTGTCTCGTCGTACCGGCACAGTCCCGAGAACGAGGAGACAGCACGTGACATCCGTGAACGTGGCGATCATTTACTACAGTTCCACCGGCACCGTGCACGCCCTGGCACAAGCCGCCGCCGAAGGGGCGGAGAAGGCGGGCGCCGAGGTGCGGCTGCGCAGGGTCGCCGAGACCGCCCCGCCGGAGGCGATCGGGGCCAACCCGGCCTGGGCCCGGCATCTGGAGGACACCGCCGACGTCACAGAGGCCGGCCACGACGATCTGGCCTGGGCGGACGCCGTGCTCCTCGGCACCCCCTCCCGCTTCGGCAATCCGGCGAGCCAGCTCAGGGCGTTCATCGACACCACCGGGCCGCTGTGGTTCCAGGGCGCGCTCGCCGACAAGGTGTACTCGGCCTTCACCGCCTCCAACACCGCGCACGGAGGCCAGGAATCGACCCTCCTGGCCCTGGGCAACACCTTCCACCACTGGGGCGGCATCATCGTGCCGCCCGGCTACACCGACCCCGTCCAGTTCCGGTCGGGAAACCCCTACGGCACCTCCCATGTGGCCGGTGACGGTCCGCCCGGAGAGGTCTCCCTGCAGGCGGCCCGCCACCAGGCGCGCCGCGTGGTCGACACTGCGGCCGCTCTCAAAGCGGGCCGAGCCGCCTGACCGGCGTGCCACGCCGAGATGACATGCTGGCCGTATGGGCGATCACGCGCGGCACGACTCCGTACGGCACAGCTACGACACCGTGGCCGAGGAGTACACGACCCGGCTCCATGCCGAGCTCGAAGGCAAGCCCCTGGACAGGGCGTTGCTGACCGCGCTCCTCGAACAGACCGAACCGGGGGCGGCGATCGCTGACTTGGGCTGCGGCCCCGGCCATGTGGCGGCCTGGCTGGCGGACAAGGGTGCGCGAACGGTCGGGATCGACCTGTCCGCGGGCATGGTCGAGGCGGGACGCAGCCGCTTCCCCGAGGTCGAGTTCCGCCAGGGCGATCTGCTGGAACTCCCGGCGGAGGACGGCGAGTTCGGCTCCCTGATCGCCCTCTACACCGTCATCCACCTCGAACCCGGCGAACTGCGGCGCGCCTTCGAGGAGATGGAGCGGGTCCTGCGCCCCCAGGGCCTGCTCCTGCTCTCCTTCCACGTCGGCGAGGAGGTCCGGCACCTGGACGAGTGGTGGGGGCACCCAGTGGATGTCGACTTCCGCTTCCTCGACCCCACGCACCTCACCGGGCTGCTGGAATCGGTGGGCTTCACGGTGGAGATGAAGCTGGAGCGCACGCACTACGCCCACGAGGCGGAGACCCGCCGCGCCTACGCGCTGGCCCGCCGCACCTGACACGTCACGACCGGCTGGTGAAAACCCGCAGTCCCTGGCGGGCATCAGCGGGAAGAGCCGGTCGTAGCGCTCGCCGTCCTGCTGCCGGTGCCGGAGCTGAAAGGTCGCTGCCGACGCCGTCGTACCCGGCCCGGGCCGGCCTGATGGTCGGTCAGGTCAGGACCGCTTCCCAGGTGTCGACGGCGTAGTGGAGCTTCATGCCGTTACGTCCGTACAGTTCGGGGGCCCCGGTCGCGTTGGCCGTGTCCACCCCCAGCCCCACGGTGTCCCGCCCCCGCGCGGCGAACGCGGCGAACGCCTGCCGCAGCAGCAGCCCGCCCAGCCCCTGCCCCCGGGCCTCCCTGAGCACCCCCACGCTGCGGATCCATCCCATGGCCGGGCGGTCGTCCCGCGCGATGAGGAAGCCGGCGTCGCCCAGCTCGTCGGTACTGACGATCCACACCAGCGACCAGTCCAGACGCTCGGCGTCGATGTCGTGCAGCCACTGCTCGTAGGCGCGCGGCTGGAAGTCGAAGTGCTCGGCGAAGCTCGACTGGTACAGCACGTGGGCGCGTTGACGGTCCGCCTCGGTGCCGCACGGGCGGATGCGTACGCCTTCAGGCAGCTCCGGGGCGCGGTCCAGGGCCTGGCCGAGCGGGCGTTCCAGTACGTGGTAGCGGCGAACGACGTACCAGCCGCGCGCCTCGATCAGTGCAGTGTCCAGCGTCGGCCGGGTGTTGAGATGCAGATGGACGACGGCCTTGGCGGCGCCGTTCGCCCGGGCCCGCTCGACGGCCCTGACCTGGAGGGCGTCGAGGATCTGTTCCCCGGCCGCCTGATCGTCGGGCAGGACGTAGTGGTCGACGTCGATCCGCTCGTTGCCGGAGTCGTCCCACAGCAGCCCGTACGCCACCAGCCGGTCCCCGTCGAAGGCCAGCCAGGAGTCGCGCTCCAGGTCGACCGCCGGATGTCGGAGATCGGCCTCGACCTCGGGGAGGTCGGTCTCGCGCCGGCCGATCTCGATCTCGTCGACGGCGTTGAGCAGCTCGGTGATGGCGGGCGCGTCGGCGAGCCGGGCGGGGCGCAGGAGGTAAGGCATGAGGGCCAGGGTCCAGGGGGAGGAGGGCGGCCGCAACGGGTTTTCGGCGTCGCCGGGCCGACGTGGTTTGTCTTGCCGGCCTGCCTGTTGTTCGACGGTCCACTGACCGTGAACGACCTCGCCGCCCGTCTGGAGGTGGCGCCCGCCACGGTCAGCCTGATGGTCGGCGACCTGAGCGGCAAGGGCGTTCTCGACCGCCACGAGGACCCCGCCGACAGGCGGTGTCGCATCGCGGCCATCGCCCCGGACCAGCACGAGGCCATCGCCGCCCGGCTCGCCCCCGGCGCCCACGCCTGGCGCCGCGTCCTCACCCCGCTGGAGCCGGAGCAGCGTCGCTTGTTCGTCGACACCCCGCTCGCCTACGAGGCGACTGTCGCCGAGGAGCGGGAACGCCGAGGTGGCCGCGCGGCGGTGGCGGTTGTCGGCGTGTCGGGCGCAAATCACCCTGTAACGTCGCGAATCCAGGCCTGCTCGCGCTCGGGGGAATCCCATGGACTACTACGACCTCGGCTCCCACAGCCGCACCGTGACCACCTCGTCGCCCGAAGCCCAACTGTGGTTCGACCGCGGGCTGGTGTGGACGTACGCCTTCCATCACGAGGAAGCCGTCGTGTGCTTCCAGGCCGCCGCCGAGGCCGATCCCGACTGCGCCATGGCCTACTGGGGCATCGCGTACGCGCTCGGCCCCAACTACAACAAGCCCTGGGAGTTCTTCGACGGCGACGACCTCACCCGCACCGTCGAGCGCACCCACGCCGCGGTCGAACGGGCCCACGAGAAGGCCGCGGCCGCCGCCACCCCCGTCGAGCGGGCCCTGATCGAGGCCCTGCGCGCCCGCTACCCGCAGTCGAAGCCCGTGCCGGACTGCTCGGTGTGGAACGAGCCGTACGCCGCCGGCATGCGAGCCGTCCATCAACTCGCCCCCGACGACGCGGACATCGCCACCCTGTACGCCGACGCCCTGATGAACCTCACCCCTTGGCAGCTGTGGAACCTCAGAACCGGTCAACCGGCGGAAGGCGCCCGCACCTTGGAGGCCAAGGCGGTCCTCGACCGGGTGCTCGCCTCGGACGCCGGGGCGCGACACCCCGGTGTGCTCCACATGTACATCCACCTCATGGAGATGTCCCCGGTCCCCGAACAGGCCCTGCCCGTCGCCGACCGGCTGCGCGGACTGGTCCCCGACGCCGGACACCTCCAGCACATGCCGTCCCACCTGGACGTGCTGTGCGGCGACTACCGCCGGGTCGTGTCGGACAACACCGCCGCCATCGGCGCCGACGAGAAGTACCACGCCCGGGCCGGCGCGATGAACTTCTACACCCTCTACCGGTCGCACAACTACCACTTCAAGATCTACGGCGCGATGTTCCTCGGCCAGTCCCGCATCGCCCTGGAGACCGCCGCCGAGCTGGAGGCGTCGATCCCGGAGGACCTGCTGCGCGTGCAGAGCCCGCCCATGGCCGACTGGCTGGAGGCCTTCCTCGCCATGCGGGTCCATGTGCTGATCCGCTTCGGCCGCTGGACCGACATCCTCCAGCTGCCGCTGCCCGCCGACCCGGAGCTGTACAGCGTGACGACCGCGATGCTCCACTACGCCCGCGGAGTCGCCCTGTCCGCCTTCGGCCGCATTTCCGAAGCCGAGGCCGAACGCGGTCTGTTCCACGAGGCGGTGGCCCGGGTCCAGGAGACCCGCATGCTGTTCAACAACACCTGCACCGACATCCTCGCCGTCGCCGCCGCGCTGCTCGACGGCGAACTCGCCTACCGCAAGGGAGACTTCGACGCCGCATTCGCCGCGCTGGAGCAGTCGATCGCACTCGACGACAACCTGCCCTACGACGAGCCGTGGGGCTGGATGCAGCCCACCCGGCACGCCTACGGCGCCCTGCTCCTGGAACAGGGCCGGGTCGCGGAGGCGGAGGCGGTCTACCGCGCCGACCTCGGTCTCGACGACACCCTGCCGCGCGCGGTCCAGCACCCCGGCAACGTCTGGGCGCTGCACGGCTTCCACGAGTGCCTGGTCCGGCTCGGCAAGACGGGGGAGGCGCAGATCGTCGCCCAGCAGCTGAAGATCGCGGTCGCGCTGGCGGACGTGCCGATCGAGGCGTCCTGCTTCTGCCGGCTGGATGCGGTGTCGGGCGACGGGGGAGGGGGCGGGTGCTGCGGGTGAGCCGGCGCGGTTCCTCCGCCAACGTGCGCGTGACGGTCGGTCTTTGCTCATTCCCTTGACGTGTACCTGGCGCAATCGCTTTCATGGGAGCGCTCCCATGATTCTCTCCTCCCACGCCTGAGTTTCTTGGCGCTCACTCCCAGGAGTCGCAGTGAGAAGAACAAGAAGCACGACTAGAAAGAGCATGACGAGAAACGCGACAGAAAAGAGCCCCTTGGCCCGGCTGGCGGCAGTCCTCCTCGGTCTCGCCCTCCTCGGCGCCCTCTGGCCGGCCGCCGCGTATGCCCAGGCCGAGCCGCCGGGCACCCAGGCCACCGGGCTGCACATCGGCAACGGCCGGCTGCTGGAAGGCAACGGCAACGACTTCGTGATGCGCGGCGTCAACCACGCCCACACCTGGTACCCGAACCAGACGCAGTCGCTGGCCGACATCAAGGCACTCGGCGCCAACGCCGTCCGTGTCGTCCTCGCCGACGGTCACCGCTGGACCGCCAACAGCGCGGCGGACGTTGGCAACGTTGTCAGCCAGTGCAAGGCCAACCGCCTCATCTGCGTCCTGGAGGTGCACGACACCACCGGGTACGGCGAGGACGCCGCGGCCGGCACCCTCGACCAGGCCGCCGACTACTGGATCGGCCTCAAGGACGTCCTGGCGGGCCAGGAGAACTACATCATCATCAACATCGGCAACGAGCCCTGGGGCAACACCGGCCCCGAGGGCTGGACCGCCCCGACCATCGCCGCGGTCAAGAAGCTGCGCAACGCCGGCTTCGAGCACACGATCATGGTGGACGCGCCCAACTGGGGCCAGGACTGGCAGGGCGTCATGCGCGCCAATGCCCAGAGCGTCTACGACGCCGACACCACCGGCAACCTGATCTTCTCGATCCACATGTACAGCGTCTTCGACACCGCGGCCGAGATCACCGACTACCTCGACGCCTTCGTCGACGCCCGACTCCCCATCCTCATCGGCGAGTTCGGCGGTCCCGCCGACCAGTGGGGCGACCCGGACGAGGACACCATGATGGCCACCGCCGAGCGGCTCGACCTCGGCTACCTGGCCTGGTCCTGGAGCGGCAACACCGACCCGGCCCTCGACCTCGCGACCGACTTCGACCCCCACAAGCTCAGCTCGTGGGGTCAGCGCATCTTCAACGGCACCAACGGCATCGCCCAGACCGCCAAGGAGGCCACCGTCTACGGCGGTGGCGGGTCCGGCGACACCCAGGCACCCACAACCCCCGGCACCCCGGGCGCCTCGGCGGTGACGGCCACCTCCGCGACCCTCACCTGGACCGCGTCCACCGACAACGTCGGCGTCGCCGGCTACGACGTCGTCCGCGTCAGTAGCGGCACCGAGACGAAGGTCGCCGCCTCCACCACCAACTCGGTGACCGTGAGCGGGCTTTCGGCCGAGACGTCGTACACGTTCGCCGTCTACGCACGGGACGCGGCGGGCAACCGCTCGGCCCGCTCGGCGACGGTCAACGTCACGACCGGCAAGGCCCCGGTGCTCAACTGCTCGGTCGGCTACCGGATCGTGGGGGAGTGGCCGGGCGGCTTCCAGGGCGAGATCACGATCCGCAACACCGGGACCACCGCCATCAACGGCTGGACGCTCGGCTTCTCCTTCGCCAACGGCCAGACGATCTCCACCATGTGGGGCGGCAGCCCGACCCAGAGCGGTGCGAAGGTCAGCGTCACCCCCGCGTCCTACACCTCCACCATCGCCGCCGCGGGCTCGGTCACCGTCGGCTTCATCGGCGTCAAGAGCACGTCCAACGCGGCGCCGACCGCCTTCACGCTGAACGGCAGTACCTGCGCGACCAGTTGACCCCTACGCCCCGCTGAGGGCGAGGTCCGTGGCTGACCGGCGGTGCCGTCACGCCGGTCAGCCACGGCGTGGGTCGCGTATGGGCGCACCTGCCTCAGTGGGCGGTGAAGCCACCGTCGACGGGCAGGGCGGTTTCGGCGACGCAGCTCGCGCCGGGGCTGCACAGCCACGGCACGGCCGTCGGCCTCGACCGCGCCGCCCAGCCGGCCGATGGGCTGCTCCTCGAGGATCCCGGTCATGGCCTACGGCGAGGTGGCCGGGCGCGCCGCGATCCCCGAGCTGTCGGCGGTCGCCGTGGCGGGCGGTCGCACCCTTGTGGCGGCACCGGCGGGTGCGGCGGCGCGCACACCGGGCTGCCGGGTACGGAGGTCGTCGTACGGCCGGACGGGGAGCCGTACGCCTAGGCCCTGCCCGGCGGCATCCGGGAACCGGATCGGCGTGACGACGGCGCTGCCGGCCGGCCTCCGGTCCGCCGAGCGGAAAACGGCCGCCCGGGGGACGCCGGTGCCTACGGTCGCGAGGTTGGCGCTGACCGGGCCGGTGCCGCGCCGGGTGGCTGTCCTGTCGCGGCCGCGCCCCTCGCGCCCGCGCAACCGGCCGGCGATGTGCCGTCGCGTCGGCGATGTCCTCCGCCGCCTCCGCGGTGACGACGGTCCTCGTCCCGCGCGCGGCGGCGCCTCTGTGACGAGGCGCCACCGGGCGCCGGACCTCAGAGGTCGAACTCGTGCGGCGGCAGGTCCAGAGCGAAGCAGGCCTCGCGGACGACCGCCTGCTCGGTCTTGTCGAAGTCGCCGTCGGCGCCGCCGATGACGATGCCGATCTGGATCACGGCACGCGCCTCGGCCGGCTTCTTCTTCGCCTTCCCGATCTCCTGGAGCACGCTGACCTTGC
The DNA here is from genome assembly GCF_042668605.1 of Streptomyces sp. NPDC057280. NCBI lineage: Bacteria > Bacillati > Actinomycetota > Actinomycetes > Kitasatosporales > Streptomycetaceae > Streptomyces > Streptomyces sp. NPDC057280. Next base: position 476,385 of record NZ_JBHUYR010000006.1, on the reverse strand, counting down.
CGAAGGCGAAGTCGGTGGTCAGCTTGTTCAGGTTCTCGTCGAACCGCCGCTGGAGGTCCATGGCGTCGAAGTTCTGAAGAACCTCGTTGGTGGCGATCAGCTGGGCCACGCGCTGGCGCTCGGAGGGATCCACCGTGCCGTCGGCGGCGGCCACCAGCGCGCACATCGCCATGCTGGCATCACGGAACGCGCCGCTCTTGAGGTCGTTCTTCTTCGCCACGAGCTGGGTCTGCATCGTCGACGCGGATTCCTTGATGCGGTCCCACAGAGCCATCGGTACTCCCCAAAGTTGACGGGCCCGGTCCGTCCCGCTGACGGACCGACGCCCCCTGATCTCTACAGCAACGTAGAAACTAGCGGCCGGGCCGATAAGTTCCGGCGACCGGGAAGCGACCGATGAAGGAGCATGTCGTGCCCACCCGTCGACCCGCTCGTCGGGCCTCCGCAACCGCCGTCGGCGTGGAGTCAGGCGCCCGCGTACGGGCGGGCGGTCGCGAGTGCCTGTTCGGCGTAGGAGCGGCCGAACAGGACGGCGTGGACCAGGAGCGGGAACAACTGGTGCAGGCCGACGCGCTGTCGCCAGTCCGGGGCGAGGGGCGCCGCCTGCTCATAGCCCTCCAGCACCTGGGTGAGGTGCGGGCAGCCGAACAGCTGGAGCATGGCCAGGTCGGTCTCGCGGTGTCCGCCGTGCGCCGCGGGGTCGATGAGCCAGACGTGGCCGTCGGCGCCCCACAGCACATTGCCGCTCCACAGGTCGCCGTGCAGCCGCGCGGGCCGCTCGGCGGGCCCGGCCAGCCGGTCGACGCGCTCGCAGACCCGCTCGATCACGGCGGCCTCGGCGGACAGCAGCGTGCCCTCGTCGACCGCGGTACGCAGGTAGGGCAGGACTCGGTGCCGGGCGTACCAGTCGGGCCAGTTGTCACCCGGCACGTTGCTCATCGGGGCGGCGCCGATGTACGCGTCCGCCGGACCGCCGGGCGGCGGGGCACCGAAGGCGTCGGCTCCGGCGGCGTGCAGTGTGGCCAGCTCACGGCCGAACCGCAGGGCCGTCGCGGCGTCCGGCCGCCCCTCCGGGACCGACCCGGTCGCGAGCCACTGTCCCTCACGCCCGCGCACCCCCGGCACCCGTACCGCACCGGCCTGGCCCAGCCAGTCCAGGCCCGCGGCCTCGGCACGCGCCGCCCCCGCGCTGCCGGCGTCCTTGACGACCACCGGCCCACCATCGAGGGCGACCTCGGTGACCGCACCGGTGAGCCGTCGCCGCGCCACCACGGCCCGCCCGGTGAGCCGGGCCGCCACGGTCTCCGGGTTCTCACCGCTCATCCGTCGGACTCCGCGTCCAGCAGCATGCCGACCTCCCTCGCATCCGACCCACGAGTCTAGGAACCGGCGTTCTCCAGGGAGGAGGCCGACACTCTGCCCGCCGGGGAGCGCAGGGTACGGACCTGCGGTGACAGCAGGGCACCCGCCGTGGCCAGCACCACCAGGGCTGAGCAACCGGCCAGGGCCGGGCCGAGACCCACGGCGGCGGCGATCGGTCCGGCGACCAGGAGACCGAGCGGGGCGAGGCTGAGGGAGCCGAACCAGTCGTAGGAACTGACCCGGGACAGCACGTGTTCGGGGATCTCCCGCTGGACGGTGGTGGACCACAGCACCCCGAAGACGTCACTGGCGACACCGGCGACGAACATCGCCGCGGCGATCACCCACACCGGCGCCCGCACGGCGAGCAGCGCGATGGGGACGGCGGCCGGGAACATGCACGCCACGGCGACCAGGAGGGGGCGGCGCACCCGCACCCGGGCGGCCAGCCCCGCCCCGGCGATCGTCCCCACGGCCTGTGCGGCCACCACGACCGACCACGCGCGCGCCCCGCCCAGGTGCCGGTCGGCCGTCAGCGGTCCCAGGACACCGAGGTTGGCGTTGAGCGCGGCGACCACGACCGCGCTCTGGGCCACCACCACCCACAGCCACTGCCGGGAGGCGAACTCCCGCCATCCTTCGCGCAGTTCGGTCCAGCCGGAGGCCTTGGCGCGCGGTCGCGAGGCCACCGGGAGCCGGGCCGTCAGGGCGGCGCTCGTGGCGAAGGAAGCCGCGTTGAGTGCGAGGGCCCAGCCGGCGCCGACCAGCGCCACGGTCACTCCGGACAGCGAAAGGCCCAGCAGCAGGGCCGAGTTGGTACCCATCCGCAGCAGCCCGTTGGCGCGCTGCAGTCGGTCGGCCGACACCAGCAGCGGCATCAGCCCGTCCATCGCGGGGGCGAACAGAGCGGTGGCCGTCCCGGCGGCGACGGCCAGCAGACACATGCCCACGAGCGGGGCGTGACCGCTCAACACCATCGCCGCCAGCCCGGCGTACGCCGCCGTGCCCAGCACGTCCGCCAGGACCATCAGCCTCGACCGCGACATCCGGTCCGCGATGACGCCGCCCGCCGGCACGAACACCAACTGTGGCAACGCCTGGCAGGCCAGGACCAGGGAGAGGCGGCCCGCGCCCGCCCCCGGCAGTGCGAGCACCGCGAACGCGAGCGCCACGCGTGCGAAACCGTTGCCCAGCACGGAGACGACGCGTGCGCACAGCAGCAGGACGAAGCGCTGGTCACGCCACAACGGCGACGGACCCGAAGAGCGTGTCATGGCCACGGACCCTAGAAGATCGACGCCGGGAGAGGATGTGAACCGGCCAACCCGGACCGACGACCTCTCAGGGGGAGCGACATGGAGTACTTCATCTACTGCCGGGACAGGGCGGATTCCCTCGACCTGCGCATGCGACTGAACGAGGACCACTGGTCGTTCATGGACGATTATGCCGAGGAGATGATCGCGCGCGGGCCCACGTTCCCGGCCGAGGGCGACGGTGTGAGCGGCAGCATGCACATCGTCGACCTGCCCGACGCGGCCGCCGCGCAGCGGTTCGCGTTCGAGGAACCCAACTACAAGGCCGGTGTCTACCGTGACGTGCTCATCCGCCGTTGGCGGAACACCCTGGGGCGCACCATGTGGGAGTACACGGGAACGACGGCCGGATTCGGTCGCTTCCTGATCATCGCGCACGGCGGGCCGGAAGCGGCCGCGGATCTGGAGGAGCTGGACGCGGCGCAGCGGCGCTATTTCGACGACGGCTTCCGCGACCGGCTGATCGCGTACGGGCCGCTGCTCGCCGAGGACGGGGTCACCTGGCTGGGCACCGCCGTGCTGGCCGAGCTCGCGGACCGCGAGGCCGCCGAGGCCATGATGGCGGGCGAGCCGTATGCGCGGGCGGGGCGGTACGAGAGCGTGGAGATCCATGACTGGCGGTTCGGCGGGCGCCCGGCGGACTGACCGGAGGGCTCACCGAGGGGCGGCGTCGGGGAGCGGCTGCTCGAACCAGACGACCTTTCCCGTGCTCAGCCGCGTCGCCCCCCAGCGCTGCGACAACTGGTCGACCAGGAACAGTCCCCGGCCGCCCTCGTCGCTCAACCGGGCGTGCCGCATCCTCGGTACCACCGGGGAGTCGTCCCCCACCTCGCAGCGCAGCACATCCGTGCGGAGCAGGCGCAGGGTGATCGGGCGCGAGGCGAACCGCACGGCGTTGGCCACCACCTCGCTGACCATGAGCTCGGTGGACTCGATCAGGGAGTCGAGCCCCCAGCGGCCCAGCGTCCTGCGGGTCAGCCGGCGGGCCTGGCCGGCGGTCTGCGCACGCGGCGCCAGGTACCAGTACGCGACGGTCTCCGGGAGCAGGCCCTCGAAGCGGGCGGCCAGCAGCGCGACGTCGTCGTCGCGGTCGCCCCCGCCCAGCGTGCCGAGTGCCGCGTCGCACAGGGTCTCCAGGGTGGGGGACGGGTCCCGGGCGGCGGCCGACTGGAGCCGGGCCCGCAGGCTCTCGATGCCCGTCACCACGTCGGAGTCGCGGGACTCGACCAGGCCGTCGGTGTAGAGCAGCAGGGTCGCCCCGGCCGGCGCGTGGATCTCGGTGGACTCGAAACCGCCCCCGCCCACCCCGATCGGGGCCCCGGGTGGGACGGACAGGATCTCCCCGTGCCCGTCGGGATGCAGCAGCACCGGCGGCAGATGGCCGGCGTTGGAGACCAGCAGCCGCTGCAGGACCGGGTCGTAGAGGGCGTACAGACAGGTCGCGGTGTGCTCGGTGCCCAGCCGTCCCGCCTGCTCGTCGAGATGGTGCAGCACCTCGACGGGGGGCAGGTCGAGCAGGGCCAGGGTCTGCACGGTGGTCCGCAGCTGCCCCATGATCGCGGCCGACGTCATGGAGTGGCCCATCACGTCGCCGATGACCAGCGCGACCCGGTTGCCGGGCAGCGGGATCGTGTCGTACCAGTCGCCGCCCACCTGCGCGGTCCGCGAGGCCGGCAGATAGCGGCTGGCCAGACGGACGCCCGGCGGCTCGGGCAGCGACGGCGGGAGCATGGTGCGCTGAAGCGCGTCGGCGACGGACGCCTCGCGGGCGTACAGCATCGCCTTGTCGATGCCGAGCGCGGTGTGGGTGGCGAGCTGGGAGGCGACCAGCAGATCGTCGTCGGTGAAGCCGGGACGGTCGGCACCGCGCAGGAGGGTGACGCTGCCGAGGACGTGGCTACGGCCGTGCAGGGGGGCGAGGATCAGGCGCCGGCCGGGCGGCAGCGCCGCGGGCGCGTGGGCCGCGCCCAGCAGTTCGGCCACCGTGGCGGCCGCGTTCGGGGCGTCGCCGAAGATCGGCCGGCCGTCCCGCAGCCGGGTCGCCAGCGGGCCGCCCACGGCGGGATGGACGGCCTCGGCCGCGGAGCCCAGGGCCTGCGGGGTCGTCTGCTCGGTGGTGGACAGCCGCAGGACACCGGGGACGGGGCCGGTCTCGTCGCCCACCGGCAGCGGGTCGTACAGATGGACGAGGGCCGTGTCGGCGAAGGCCGGGACGGCCGCCCGGCACAGCTCGGACAGCGTCTCGTCGAGGTCCATGCCGCGGGCGATGCTGCGGGTCGCCGCGTCGAGGTACCGCAGCCGGTCCGTCTGCGCCTCGGTCCGGCCCTCGGCGGGGCGGTCACCGGCCACGGGCGCAGGGCCGGAGCGCATGGGCCGACGGGAGGCGGCGGCACGACCGAGCGACCCGGCCGCCTTGCCGCCGGTGCGCTTGCCGCTCCCGAGGCGCTTCGTCATGCGTGTCCTTCCCGCCGGCCCGCGTGGGGGCGGCCGGAACAGGAGTCGTCAGGCCTGCCTCCGTCGGCAGCGCAGGAAGATCTGCACCTCGGGCGGGACGTCCGCGGAGGCCGGGGCGTAGGTGAACGAGGACTCGTCGATGATCTCGAAGCCCGCCGCCTCGACCACCTCGCGCAGTTCCTCCCTGAGATAGCCGGAGACCCGGATGCTCTCCCCGACGAACGGGATGGAGAAGTCGTCGACGTCGGCCTCCACCATCGACAGCGCGAACAGGCCGCCCGGCACCAGCAGGTGGTGGACGGTCCGCAGGGCCAGGGGGATCTCCGCGCGCGGCAGCATGAGCAGCGAGAAGAAGGCCGCCACCGCCTCGAAGCGGCCGAGGTCCACCGGGCCGCCCGCCCGCAGATCGGCGATGTCCGCCTGCTGGAACCGTCCGCCGGGCACGTTCTTGCGCGCCAGCGCCACCATCCCGTCCGACAGATCGACGCCGACGACTTCGAAGCCCGCGTCAGCCAGCTGGAGCGCGGTCGGAATGCCCGTGCCGCAGCCCAGATCAAGGGCGCGGGCCCCGGTGGGCAGCGACCGGATGAGCCATTCGGCGGCCGCGACCTGCCCCTCCTTGTGCGGGAAGGCCTCGTCGTAACGGTCCCCGAGGGCGTCGAAAGCCGCGGCCTGACCCGTGCGGTCGAGCCGGATGTTCCCGTAGCCGGAGTCGTCGGCGGGGCTGCTCACAGGACTGCTCCTTCGGTGCCGCTATGGGGCGATTTTTTCATAGTTGCACCGAAGGGGAAGCGTCAGGCCGTCGTGTGGCCCCATTCCGGCCCGACCGTGTCCCATTCCCTGGCCCAGCCCTCGATCCGGCGTCGGTCGAGCCGCCACCGCGCGACTGCTGCGGCGCCGACGACCAGGCCGCTCAGGGCGAGGCCGGCCCCCGCGCCCAGGAAGCCCGCCTCCACGGCCGCGTCGGTCGGGCCCGGCGGCCGGCTGGTGAGGTCGCCCCGCCGGTTCGTCCAGACGGTGACCGGCGAACCGGCCGTCAGTCCGGCGTCCACCAGGGTGCTGCCGGTGCGGCGGGTGCCGTCCGTGGCCGTCCAGCGGACCTTCGCCGCGGCGCGGTCGCTGTAGACGGTGCCCCTCGCCCCGGTCGTCCGGGGCACGTCGACCAGGAGCACCGCCCGGACGGGGGCCCGGTCGGCGCGCTGCCGGGCGAAGGTCTCATCGGCGGCGCGGGCGGCCACCATCCCCACGAGCGTCCCGCCCACCGTGACGAGGACCCAGACGACCAGCAGGAGCCAGGCCTCCAGAACGTCGTCACGTCGACGCAGCGGGTTGCTCCGCCAGCGCCGGCACCACTGCTTCGTACGCCTGCTGCCGCGCATCGGTCGCGCCCCCTTCTGTCCGTCACTGTGAGGAAGGTGGCATCGCGGCGCGCACCACGGCAGGGGCCGATCAGTCGGCGTCGCCGGGCTGTTCGGGCCCCAAGTGCGGACGGTGGAGGGGCCGTTCGGCCCGCGCGCGAGAACCCGGTCCGCCGGAACGGCCGCAGGGGTGCCGACCGCGCCGAACGGCCGCAGACGGGGGACCGACGGCCCCGTGGGCCCGCTCAGCCGGCGGCGCGTTCAGCTAGCCGACGGGGACGGCGCCCGGGGGCTGCATGCTTGGGCGGGCGGGAGAGTACTTCGAACGCCTCGCCCAGATCCACGCTTCGCAGCATGCCCAGCAGGCGTGCGCTGTCGGTGACCAGACGGAGCCGACCGCTGCGGGCGAGGACCCGGTTGCGGGCCCGGCACAGGGCGCGCAGTCCGCTGCAGTCGATGAAGGACACCTGACGCAGGTCCAGCACCAGATCGGGGAACGCGCCGGCGGTCAGGAGGTCGAGGCGGGCCGAGAGCGGCGGCCCCGTGCACAGGTCGATCTCACCACGCAGTTCCACCACGGTCGTGCCGCCGACGCGACGTTCCGTGTGGCAGGGCGTCGACTCCTCGTGGTCCTTGTACATGATCCGAGACAACCTCGTACCCCGGGACGGCGGAAGGGCCGACCGGCCCAAGCGTGCACCGACGATCGGGGTTGATGCTGAAACAGAGACATCCCAGGGGGACGTCAGGAGGACCGCGGACGAGGAGCCGGTCCTCCCCGGGCCGCGGCGGCGGTCCGGTACGAGCAGGAGGTGAGTGATCGTGGCCGACACGACATCATCCGGTACGGCGGCTCGCACCGAACGTCCCGGAGGCGATCTGGGACGACGCCTCGTACAGCGACGCACCGAACTCGGGCTGACCCGGGCCGACGCGGCCGACCGGGCGGGCATGTCCTGCTCCTACCTGCGCTACCTGGAGGAGTCCTCCGCCGCGATCCCGGGCCGGAGCGCCCTGCTGCGGCTCGCCGCCGCGCTGGAGACCGAGGTCACCGCCCTCACCGGCGGCGGGACCGAGGCCCCGCCGGGCCGGGGACAGGCGGCCCGGCACGCCGAGCTGGTCGCGCTGAGCGACGCGGAGTGCCGCCGCCGGCTGGGTACGCACGGGGTGGGCCGCATCGCGCTGACCACGGCCGACGGGCCGACGGTCCTGCCCGTCAACTACACCGTCGTCGACGGCACGATCACCTTCCGGACGGCACCTTCCACCGCTCCCACCGAGGCCGTGGGCCACCGCATCGCCTTCGAGGTCGACCACATCGACGAGGCCATGAGCCGGGGCTGGAGCGTGCTCGTCCGTGGCACGGCTCGGCATCCGGAGGACCCCGGCACGGTCCGCCGGCTGACGGAACGGGCGTACAGCGCCCCCTGGGCGGGCGGCCGGCGCGAGCTGTGGGTGTGCGTGGACGCCGACGAGATCATCGGCCGGGAGATCCGCGAGCTCCCGGATGACCCTCACACCCACTCTGCCCTGCGGTACTGAACGGGCCCGGCGGACAAGGCCGTTCGGCCCTCCGCCCCGGGCCTCGCAGCCCCTCCGCTTCCGGCCGGCGCAGCGGGACATTGAGGGTGCGACGACAGTCGTCCAGTGCCGAGCGTCACCCCCTGGAAGGGATGAGCACCATGGCCGTTCACGATCATCCGCACCGTCACCCGGGATTCCGCTTCCCGTCCCTGCGCAGGAGTGGCACGGCAAGCTCCTCGACCGAGGCGAGCGCTGTCACCACGGCGACGGCGACCAGCCCGTACGTACTGGCCGTGCTCCGCATTCTGACCGGGTTCGTCTTCCTCTGGGCGTTCCTCGACAAGACCTTCGGCTTCGGCTATGCCACCCCGTCCGGCAAGGGCTGGATCGACGGCGGCTCGCCCACCAAGGGCTTCCTGAGCGGGGTCGCCGCCGGCCCGATGGAGTCGACCTTCCACGACTGGGCCGGAGCCGGCTGGGCGAACTGGCTGTTCATGCTCGGTCTCCTCGGGATCGGGCTCGCACTGATCGCGGGCATCGGACTGCGGCTCGCCGCCGTCGCCGGCACGGCGATGATGGCGCTGATGTGGATCGCGGAGTGGCCGCCCGCCAAGCACCTGTCCGACGGGTCGCTGAGCATGTCGACCAACCCGTTCACCGACTACCACGTCGTCTACGCCATCGTCCTGATCGCCCTCGCCGCCGCGGGCGCCGGTGCCACCTGGGGGCTGGGCAGGGCCTGGGCGAGGCTGCCCTTCGTCAGCCGGAACCGCTGGCTGATGTGAACGGTCCGCCGGCCCGCACAGGGGCCACGCCGCACGGACGGCGCGGCCCCTGTGCGGGCGTTCAGGCGTCCGCCGCGGTGAGCAGGATCCCGGTCACCAGATCGGGGTGGATACGGACCGCGTAGTCCATCGTCTGCTCCACCCACGGGCGCAGCATCGCCCGGTAGCGGGCCAGCTCCCGCGGGTCCGTCACCAGATGGGCGTAGCCGGTGACGACGACGCTCCAGCCGAGATGGGTGTCGGGGTCGATGAGGTCGGCCTCGTAGGCGACCACCACGCCTTGGCCGTCCGCCTGGCCGGTGTGCGAGGTCAGGGCCGCGCCCTCGTGGGTGCGGATGACGATGTCGCCGCCGTCCACCACGTGATTGACCGGGCGGATCTGCGGCAGCGCGTGACGGGTGAAGACGACCCGGCCCAGGGGCACCCCTGCGAGCAGTCTCAGGGCTTCGGAACTGTCCAGTTCCCTCTTGATGGTCATGAAGGTCTTCCGTGAGCTGCGGCGCTGATGGTGCGTCCTGCCGAAGGATGGAGGACAGATCGATGGAACGCCCGGCAGCGGGGGAAGGCTAGGGCCGTTCGGCCCTGCCCGGCGTGCGCACGGCCCCTCGGGAGCGCGGCCGGGGCGAAAGAGGGCCGATCGGCCCTGGTCTTTCGGCCCGGGAACGAGAAGGATCTCCAGGAGAGGCCGATGCGACCCGCTGGCGGGCACCGGCACGGCACACGGGACGAGGAGCGTTCGATGGCGGACGGCGCGGCACAGCCCGGCCCCGACGACCCGATCAGGGTCTTCCTGCTGGACGACCACGAGGTGGTACGACGCGGGGTGCGCGACCTGCTCGACGACGAACCGGACATCACCGTCGTCGGCGAGGCTGGCACCGTCGAGCAGGCCCTGGTCCGGGTCCCCGCGCTGCGTCCGCAGGTCGCCGTCCTCGACGTACGCCTGCCGGACGGCGACGGGGTGACCGTCTGCCGGGAACTGCGCTCCCGCATGCCCGAGCTGACCTGTCTGATGCTGACCTCCTTCGACGACGAGGAGGCCCTGCTGGACTCGATCATGGCCGGGGCGTCCGGCTATGTCCTCAAGCAGATCCAGGGCTCCGACCTGGTGTCGGCCGTGCGTACGGTGGCCGCGGGCCAGTCGCTGCTCGACCCCAGCGCGACCACGAAGCTGATGGCCCGGCTCCGCCAGGGACAGAAGCAGGAGGAGGAGCCCGAGGCGCTGCCGGGCCTGACCGAGCGGGAGCGCGAGATCCTCGCCCTGATCGGTGAGGGACTCACCAACCGGCAGATCGGGCAGCGGCTGTACCTCGCCGAGAAGACCGTGAAGAACCACATCTCCCGGCTGCTGGCCAAGCTCGGCGTGGAGCGGCGCATCCAGGCCGCCGTCATCGCCACCCAGGCCCAGGACCGGCTCCGGCAGGAAGGCCGCTGAACCCGGCCGCGGCACGGGCAGTCCCGGGCTCCGTACCGTTCGCTCCGGCGGACCGATACCGTGGCAGGAAACCGGCACGGTCGGCTGCAGCAAGGCGTACGGGACCGGGAGGATCGCAGGTGGCAAGCTCCGAGGAGTTCGAGCGGGCCCGGGTGCGGCTGCCGCAGCTGAGGCTGGACGAGCTGCTGGAGGAGCTGCAGGCCCGGCTGGACGCGGCCCGCGGCACCCGTGACCGGGTGCACAGCCTCCTGGAGGCGGTGCTCTCGGTCGGCCGGGAACTCGACCTGGAGCAGGCGCTGCGCAGCATCGTGGAGGCCGCGGCGGTCCTGGTCGACGCGCGGTACGCGGCCCTGGGCGTGATCGGCTCGGACGGCAAGCGGCTGTCCGCCTTCCACACGGTCGGTGTCGACGAGGAACAGATCGCCCGGATCGGCCCCTACCCCGAGGGGCACGGCATCCTCGGCGAACTGATCACCAATCCGCAGCCGCTGCGGCTGGCGAAGCTCTCCGAGCATCCCGCGTCCTACGGGTTCCCGGCCCACCATCCGCCGATGAACACCTTCCTCGGTGTCCCGATCCGGGTGCGCGACCAGGTGTTCGGCAATCTGTACCTGACGGAGAAGCGCGGCGGCGCCCAGTTCGACGAGGAGGACGAGTCGGTCCTGTCGACGCTCGCCGTCGCCGCGGGCGTCGCCATCGACAACGCCCGCCTCTACGAGGAGTCCCGGCTGAGGGAGCGCTGGCTGCGGGCGAGCGCGGAGATCACGCACGGCGTGATGTCCGGCATCGAGCGCGGCGAGGTGCTGCGCGTGATCGCCGAACGGGCCCGGGAGATCACCACCGCCGTGCTCGCGCTCGTCGCCGTCCCGGTCGAGGGCACCGGCTCACTGACCGTGGAACTGGCCATCGGCGAGGCAGCCGAGGCCTACCGCGGACTGCTGGCGCCCGCGGACGACGGTCTGATCGGCCGGGCCTTCACCAGTGGTGTCCCCGCCACCATCGCCGACGTCTCACGGGACACGTGGACCGCGGCCGTCCCCTCGGGGGTGACCGGGCTCGGTCCCGGGGTGGCCGTGCCCATCGGGACGGGGGAGGGCGTACGGGGTGTCGTCCTTCTGGTGCGGGAGGCGGGACATCCCGCGTACTCCGGGCGGGAGATCGAACCGCTCCAGGCGTTCGCGGCGCAGGCCGCGGTCGCCATGGAGCTCGCGGACCGCCGGCGTGACGCGGCCCAGATCGCCGTCCTCCAGGACCGCGACCGGATCGCCCGCGACCTGCACGACCTCGCGATCCAGCGGCTGTTCGCCACCGGCATGACGCTGCAGAGCGCGGGCCGTTTCATCGACCACCCCGAGGCGTCCAAGCGCGTGCTGCGGGCGGTCGACGACCTCGACGAGACCATCAAGATCATCAGGTCGACCATCTTCGGCCTGCGGGCCCGCGAGGACACACCCGGCTCCGGGCTGCGGGCCCGCGTGGTGCGCGTCGTCGGGGAGGCGGCACCGGTGCTGGGGTTCGCGCCGAGCGTGCGGATGGAAGGGCTGCTGGACACCCACGTGTCCAAGGACGTCGCCGAGCACGCGGTGGCCGTTCTCTCGGAGGCCCTGACCAATGTCGCCCGGCACGCCCACGCCACCCGTGCCGACGTGGTGCTGGCGACCGACGGTCGCGACCTCCGGTTGACCGTCTCCGACGACGGTGTGGGCATCCCGGCCGAGGGCCGCCGCAGCGGGCTGCGCAACATGGCCGAACGCGCCGAACAGCTGGGCGGGGAGCTGGAGTCGACCTCACCGCCCGGTGGCGGGACGACGCTCGTGTGGCGGGTGCCCGTCCAGGAGCCCTAGCGTCCGCCTCACGCCTCACGCCTCACGCCTCCCGTCTCATGCCTCACGCCTCACGCCTCGCGCCTCACAGCTTCAGCGTGAACCACGTGGTCTTGCCCTCGTCGGTGGGCCGTACCCCCCATCCGTCGGCCAGCGCGCGCACGAGCAGCAGACCGCGGCCGGACTCCTCGTCCTCGGCCGCCATCCGCGGCTGGGGCAGGTGCGGACTGTGGTCGCTCACCTCGACGGTGAGGTCGGTGGCGGTACGGCACAGATGCAGCGTGATCGGGCCCTCGGCGTGCTGGACCGCGTTGGTGAGGATCTCGGACAGCAGCAGCCGGGCCTCCTCCGCCGACTCGGCGCACTCCCAGGCGATGAGCGCCTTGTTGAGGAACGTGCGCCCCTCCGGGACCGACGACGGCAGCGCCGGCAGATCGGTGGTGAGCGCCGCCAGCGGCGCGGCCGGCAACTGCGCCAGCAGCAGGGTCACGTCGTCGTCGTGGCTGTCGGCGTCGGGCAGCAGGCTGGTCAGGACGTGGTCCGCGGCGGTCTCCAGAGAGGGGGTGTCGACGAAGAACCCGTCCAGGACGGAGGTGAGTTGACCGAGGCGCTCCTCGATGTCGCTGCCGGGCGTCTCGATCAGTCCGTCGGTGTACAGGACGAGGGTGGCACCGGGCGGTATCTCGGCGCACGACTGCTCGTAGAGGATGCCGCCGACGCCCAGCGGCGCGTTCACGGGGGTCGTCAGCGCGCGCACCCCGCAGCCCGGGGGAGCGACCAGCACCGGCAGATGACCGGCCGAGCAGACGGTGACGGTTCCGCTGTCCGGCGCGACGACCAGATAGCAGCAGGTGACCAGTTGGTCGGGGACGTCCAGGTCGGCGACACAGGTGTCCAGGGCCTGCATCAGCTGCCGGGGCTGCATGCCGGTCTTGGCCAGGGCGTGTGCGGCGGAGCGCAACTGGCCCATCACCGCGGCGGCTTCGAGGCCGCGGCCCATCACGTCACCGATGAGGACCCCCACCCGGCCGGCCCCCAGCGGGATCAGGTCGAACCAGTCGCCGCCCACGCCGGCGCCCTGGGTGGCGGGCCGGTACCGGCTGGCCATGGCCAGGCCGGGGACCGCGGACGGGGTGCCCATCAGGCTGCGTTGCAGGGTGAGGGCGATGTGCCGCTGCTGCTCGTAGAGGACGGTGAGTTCGGCCTCGGCGCGCTTGCGGTCGCTGATGTCCCGGACGATGGCGCAGGCGCCGACGACCGTGCCGGCGGTGTCCCGGGTGGGCCACAGGGTGACGTCGACGTCCAGCAGTTCCCCGGCGCGGGTCAGGCGCAGGGTCTCGAAGTGCTCGACCTTCTCCCCGTGGCACAGCCGCTTCAGCAGGGCGGTGACCTCGCCCCGCTTCTCCCTCGGCGCGAGCACGGACACGTGGCGGCCGATGGCCTCCTGGGCGGTGTAGCCGTAGAGGCTCTGTGCGGCGGCGTTCCAGTAGGTGATGTAGCCGTCGAGGGTCTTGGCGAGGATCGCGTCCTGGGACGACTCCACGAGCGCGGCGAGCTCGTTGATCCGGGCCTCGGCGGCCCGGCGGTCGCTGACGTCACGTACGGCCGCGGAGACCAGCAGCCCGTCCGCGGTCTCCAGCGGCGAGAGGCTGATCTCGACGGGGAACTCGGTGCCGTCCTTGCGCAGTCCGTGCAGATCGAGTCCGGCGCCCATGGGCCGGACCTGGCGGTTGGCGGCGTAGCCCCCGCGGTGCCGGGTGTGGTGCGGGCGGAAGCGGTGCGGGATCAGCAACTCCACGGGATGGCCCAGGAGTTCCTCGCGGCGGTAGCCGAACAGGGCCTCGGTCTGGGCGTTGACGAGTTTGATGATGCCGCCGTCGTCGACGATGACCATGGCGTCCGGGGCGGCTTCCAGAAGACCCCGGAACCGGTCCTCGTCGGCCCCCGGTTCGGTCGGACGGGCCGGCGCGCCGCAGGCGCACGGCGTCAGTCCGGGGCCGTCCGCCACGTTCGATACCGGAATCAGACCCATGTCTCTCCCCACCCGCTGCCGGTGACGGTTGGGGTCATCTCACCGCACCCGGACGGGAATCGAGACGCTATGTCACTTACTGTCCGCATCCCGGCGGAACCTGTCCGCCGCATATGCGTCTCGTGGCTGTCTCGCGGCGGTACGACGGTCAACGGTCGCGGGCCCGGCCCTACGACGGTCACCGCTCCGGCTGTACGACGGCCACGGCCCCGGCCGTACGACGGGTCCGGCACTCGGCGGCCGCCGCCGGGTGTCCGGGCCGGCGGCGGCCGCCTGGGCGAGGCGGCACGGCCCCCACCGCGCGGCCTCGCATGTACGTCCCCGCGGTGCGGCGCACGCGCGCGGGCGTGCCGCCGGAGCGGACGCGGGGACGAGGCTGACGCGGGCGAACGCTGATGGGGGTGTCGGCGGGTCGGTCGCCCGTTCACCATCCTGCCGGGTCAGGACGCGTCCGGCAGCCACAGGTCGGGGCCGAAGACCTCGTAGCGGATGTGCCGCGGCGGGACCCCGCGGTCGAGGAGCTGGGTGCGGACCGCGCGCATGAAGGGGAGCGGGCCGCACAGATAGACGGTGGCGTCCGCCGGCACGTCGATTCCGTCGAGGTCCATCAGGCCCTCACGGGCGCCGGGTTCGGCGATGCCGAAACGCTCGTACCAGAACACCGCCTCGGCGTCCGCCAGTTGTGCGGTGAGCGCGCGGGTCTCGGTGCGCAGGGCATGGCTGCCGGGGGAGACGTCCGCGTGCAAGGTCAGGACCCTGCGGGTGGAGCCGGTCGCGGCGAGGTGGGCGAGCATGCCGACCATGGGGGTGCAGCCGATGCCGGCGGAGACCAGGAGGAGCGGCGTGTCCGTCTCGTCGAGGACGACGTCACCGAAGGGCGCGGACAGGGTGAGCTCGTCCCCGGCCCGCACCGTGCCGTGCAGCAGGGTGGACACCTCGCCGCCGCCGACCCGCTTGACGGTGACGCGGCGCAGCTCGCCGCCCGGGTCGCCGGACAGGCTGTACTGGCGCACCTGGTGCACGCCGTCCGGCATCAGCACCCGCACGCTGACGTACTGCCCGGCCTTCGCCGCGGGGGCCGGGCCGCCGTCGGCCGGACGCAGGAAGAGGGAGATGACGTCGGCGGTCTCCTCGTGCCGGTCGACGACCGTCCACGGTCGCCACACCTCGCCCGGTGCGACACCCGCCTCCAGGTAGATACGTGCCTCCTGGGCGATGAGGGCACCGGCCATCAGCCAGTACACCTCGTCCCAGGCGGCGGCCACCTCCGGGGTGACCGCGTCGCCCAGCACCTCGGCGATCGCGCCGAACAGGTACTTGTGGACGATCGTGTACTGGTCCTCGGTGACCCCGACCGCGGTGTGCTTGTGGGCGATCCGCGCCAGCAGGGCGTCCGGGCGGGTGTCGGGGTCGTCGAGGAGCGCGCTCGCGAAGCCCGCTACCGCCCCGGCCAGCGCCCGCCGCTGGGCGCCGTTGGCCTGGTTGCCGCGGTTGAACAAGCCGTCCAGCAGTTCGGGGCGGTCGCGGAACATCGCGCCGTAGAAGCGGGTGGTGATCTCGTCGAGGGCTCCGGCCACGGCGGGCAGCGTGGCCCGGACGACGGCGGCGGACTCTGCGGACAGCATGAAGCCTCCGGGAGAAGGGGGAACGGGGCGGTGCGGGGCACGGCCCGCGACTCCCCACCCTCGCCCCCGTCCGCCTCCGTGCCCCAGGGCCGCACGGGGACGGACACAGGGCCGACAGGCCCAACGGCGGCAGGACCTCCCAGTACGGAGGGGTGAGCTCGGGCGGTCGGTCCGGGCGTCAACTTCGCTGCGCGTCACGGCAGTTCCCGTCCTTCGAACGGTCTGGTCGCGTCGTTGTTCGATCGTTGTCCGGCGCTCACGGTCATTCCCAGAGAGTCGGTCCTCGCGAGTCGGCCGCATGCGTACGGTCCGGGGCATCGAGGCGGGCCGGCGGCACCGGTCCGTCGCAGTCAACGAGCGCAAGGGAGGCACTGTGGCGAGTGTGGAAGTGTCGCTGAAGGAGATGATGGCCGGGATCGAGGGGTCCCTGGGGGCCGCGGTCGTCGACTACACCAGCGGAATGGCGCTGGGCACGCTCGGCGGCGGCAAGGACCTGGATCTGACGGTCGCCGCGGCCGGCAACACGGACGTCGTCCGGGCCAAGGTGCGCACCATGGAACAGGTCGGCCTCAAGGGCCGGATCGAGGACATGCTGATCACGCTGGACAGCCAGTACCACCTGATCCGCCCGGTCACCGGCCGCAGCGGCAACGGCCTGTTCCTCTACCTCGTCCTCGACAAGGCCCGCTCGAACCTGGCCATGGCCCGGCACCAGCTCAAACGCGTCGAGGAGGTGATCGAGATCTGACTCGGGCGACGCAGCCGGGACCACTGCTGCCCATCATGTGAAGACTTCTTCAAGTCACCACATCAGCATGGTCCCATTGTGTGTTCGCGCACGGCCCGGGGCGTGGAGGATCGGCATCCGAGGGGGGCCTGTGATGCGGCGGTGCCCCTCAGGTGCCGTCGCACCCCGGCAGCCGCAGTACCGTCCAGCCGACTAGGAGCGAGCAGCCATGCAGGCCCCCCTCTACCAGGTCAAGGCGGAGTTCTTCCGCATGCTCGGCCACCCCGTGCGCATCAGGGTGCTGGAACTCCTCCAGCACGGGCCCGTGTCCGTGCGGGACCTGCTCGCCGACATCGAGATCGAGCCGTCCAGCCTGTCCCAGCAGCTGGCCGTGCTGCGTCGCTCGGGGATCGTGGTGTCGATGCGCGAGGGCTCGACCGTCCGCTACGCACTCGCCGGCGGCGACGTCGCCGAACTGCTCCGCGCCGCCCGCCGGATCCTCACCGAGCTGCTCACCGGCCAGAACGAGTTGCTGACCGCACTCCAGCAGGCGGACGACGCCCCCGCCGAACCCCTGCGCACCGGCCGGTGACGCGGGGTGTCAGAGACCCGCCGCGTGGTCCGGGACGTAGGTCTGCAGCTCGCGCGGTGTCCGCACATAGCCGGTGGACTCCGGACGCTCCGGGAGCTCCAGCACCGGCGGCGGCACCTCCTGGTAGGGCACCGAGTCCAGCAGATGCGCGATCATGTTCAGCCGGGCCCGCTTCTTGTCGTCGCTCTCGACGACGTACCAAGGGGCCTCGGCGATGTCGGTGTGCACCATCATCTCGTCCTTGGCCCGGGAGTACGCCTCCCAGCGGGTGAGCGACTCCAGGTCCATCGGCGACAGCTTCCAGCGGCGCAGCGGGTCCTCCAGGCGGCGCCGGAAACGGTCCTCCTGCTCGGTGTCGCTCACCGAGAACCAGTACTTGCGCAGCAGGATGCCGTCCTCCACCAGCATCCGCTCGAAGATCGGGCACTGCCGCAGGAAGAGCTGGTACTCCTCCTTGGTGCAGAAGCCCATCACATGCTCCACGCCGGCCCGGTTGTACCAGGACCGGTCGAACAGCACGATCTCCCCGGCGGCCGGGAGATGCTCGATGTACCGCTGGAAGTACCACTGCGTCCGCTCCCGCTCGGTCGGCTTCGGCAGGGCCGTGATCCGGGCGACGCGCGGGTTGAGATGTTCGGCGACCCGCTTGATGGTGCCGCCCTTGCCGGCCGCGTCCCGCCCCTCGAACACGACGACCAGCCGCGCGCCCTCGGCCCGCACCCACTCCTGAAGCTTCACCAACTCCGTCTGCAGACGCAGCAGTTCACGCTCATAGACCTTGCGGGACAACTTCTCCTTCGCCTTGCCTGCCATGCGTCCACCTCTTCGCCTACGTGGTCGAGTCCCCGTGTCGGCACAGTACTGTCCGATCAGGGCGGGGTCCGGCAAGCGGGGGTGTCGGAGCCGTCGGGACCACCAGGGGGAGATCCGTGGAGGAGCCGGGCGTCCAAGGTGGTGCTGATCGAGGCGGGCGGCCGGAGGACGGACGTGGCTCGAGGCGGCCTCGGACTGCGGTGAACGACTGCCGGATGTGGGTGCCGGCGCTCTGCTGAGCTGCGACCGGTGCGAGCGCGCCATCGGGCACGGGGGCGTCCCGGTCGCGCCTCTCGTTCGTCAGCCGGCGAGGTGATGCACGCGCCAGTTGCTCAACTCGTAGCGTGCGCCCACGATGGCGAGCTCTCCGCCCGCCGCCTTCGCCGCGAGGTCGGGCTCCGCCGCCAGACGCGCCCGGACCGCCCGTACGTTGGCGTCGATGGTCGCGTCGATCCGGGCGTCGCCCTCCTTGGTGTGATCGATGTTCGGTCGTATCTGGTCGGCCAAGTACTGGATGTGCGCCGGCAGTTGCGCACCGGACTCCTCGGCCTGGACCGCCGCTCGCACCGCGCCGCACGACTGGTGGCCGAGGACGAGCACGAGCGGTGTCCCGAGCTCCAGCACCCCGTACGCGATGCTGCCGAGCACCGCCTCGTCCAGGACCTCTCCGGCAGTGCGCACGGTCATCAGGTCCCCGAGTCCCTGGTCGAAGACCAGCTCCGGAGGCACCCGGGAGTCGATGCAGCCGAGGACGACCGCGAAGGGGTGCTGTCCCGAGACCAGCGCCTGACGGGTGGCCGGTGTCTCGTCCGGGTGCTGCTCACGGAAGGTGCGCCAGCGGCGATTGCCCGCCGCCAGTTCCCGGAGCGCCTCGTCGGGGGTTCCGGGGCGAGGGCGTGTCACGGGGGTGGCCGCGATGGCGGGGGACGCGTCGAGTGCGAGGCCGGTGCCGAGGGCTGCGGCGCCGGTCAGCCCGGCCCGCAGGAACGCGCGGCGGACGGGGCTGTGGGAGGTGGCTTGAGAGTTCACGGAGAGGAACGTATGTCCGAGTCCGGCTGCGATCCGCCGCGTTACCAACAGCAGGGCAAAACGGGGAAGAAGCATGACCTTCCCGGGGTCACTACGAGTTCGGGTGTACGGGCGCGAATGAGACAGGGGTGAATGTGCATTTCCCCTCTTGCGGTCCGTCGTTGGTTGGTCGCCGCCCCGAAATGCCGGAAAATCATGCCTGCTTCGGAATGCGCAGGCTGGTGGGAATCGACGCGAAGCCGTCAATTGTCCTTGCCGCAGGGGACTTGGTGGGGGACTTGTGGATATTTCGTCGACCGCCAACGCGGGCTTGCCTCGCCAACTCCCGTGCAGTAGTTAGGTGAATCATGAATTTGTTCAGTCGTGGTACTCCGTTCCGCCGCACGGAGCCCACCCTCACCCCCACACCCCCCACCGGCCGGCCGGGCGCCCCCACCGCTCTCCTCCCGGACCCCGCTCTCGCCGCCCTGACCGGTGAATGGGTCATCGACCCGGCCCACAGCAGGATCGGCTTCTCCGTGCGGCACGCCATGGTGACCACGGTCCGCGGAGCCTTCGCCGAATACCAGAGCCGCCTGTACTTCGACGGCCGGGACCCGTCCCGTTCGCAGGCCGAGATCACGGTGTCCACGGCCAGTGTCGACACCGGAGTGGAACAACGCGACGCCCACCTCGTGGGCCGTGACTTCTTCGACTCGGCGAACCATCCGCGCATGCGCTTCCGCAGTACCGCGGTGGAACCACTTGGCAACGATGTCTACCGCATGACCGGCGATCTCACGATCAAGGCCACCACTCGACCCGTGGACCTCGAACTCACCTACATCGGCCACGTGACCGACCCCTTCGGCTACCAGCGGGCGGGCTTCGACGGCACGACGACGATCGACCGTACGGAGTGGGGCCTGAACTACAGTTCCAGGCTGGCCGAGGGCGGCGCCATGGTGAGCGAGAAGGTGCGCCTGCAGTTCGACATCGCGGCCATCCGCACGGCTCCCGTCGGCTGAGGCGGCACCCGGTCCGGGCGATAACATCATGATCATGGCGGACTGGGAGCTGCGGCCGGCGTCGATGGCGGATCTCGAGGAGATCGTCGAGATCCGTGCCGTCGTGATGAAGGCGGACCTGGAGCGGCTCGGGCGGTACGACGAGCACCGGGTGCGACAGCGGCTGCGCGACGCCTACCAGCCGGAGCACACCTGGGCGATCGAGGTGGCGGGTGCCCTGGCCGGCTGCGTGGCGCTGCGGCCGGCCGACGACGCCTACTGGCTGGAGCACTTCCTCCTCGTCCCGGAGCTCCAGGGCAAGGGCATCGGCTCGGCCGTCCTGGCCGGCCTGCTGGAACGCCCGGACCGGGAGGGCGCCCTGACCCGGCTGAACGTCCTCCAGGGCAGCGCGGCCCGGAGACTGTACGAGCGGTACGGCTTCGTCCTGGAGTCCGAGGACGAGGTGGACGTGTACATGGTCCGCACCCCGCCGAACCACGCCCCGGTGAACCCTGTCCCTGCGGACCGCACGCCGACGGACCGTGCCCCGGTGAACCCCCTCCCTGCGGACCGCACGCCGACTGACCGCGCCCCGGCGACCCGCACGCCCTGACCCCGTCAGCGACGCTGCCGCAGCAGGAAGCCGAAGCCGGCCGTCTCCACCCGCTGGGCGAGCGCGGCGCTGTCGATGCCGAACTCGGCGGCGGTGTCCGCGAGATGCCAGTCGTGCGCGGCGAGCCTGCTGAGCAGGAAGCCGCGGCGGACCTGGTTCTCGGAGAGCCGGAAGGTCTTGAGGTAGACGGTCCGGCCGTGCTCGTCGAGGATCGCCTCCCCGATGTGGTTGTCCCGCTTGGGACGGAACTCGGGCAGGAAGCGGCAGAGCGTGAAGCGGCCCATCCGCCGGACCCGCTGCCAGCTGCTCTTCTGCTCCACCAGCCCGGCGGCCATGGTCGTGCCGTGGAACTCCGCCCACCGGTCCGTCTGTTCGGCCGCGGCCGCCCGCAGCTCGCCCAGCGAACGGATCCCGCCGTCGGCGATGCGCGCCCGGAAGTCCGCCACCGGCGGCATCAGCGTCGCGTAGTGGTGCACCAGATCGCCGTACAGGTCCTGGACCAGCGTCGGATGCAGCGTCCGGTAGTCCTCCGGATGCGGCACCACGAACGCGGCGGCCAGCGCGTCCGCCAGATAGACGAGGACACCGCACTGACCGGGGTGGATCTCGAAGACGCTCAACGCGTCGGCCAGCCCCGGCACCTGCAACCCCAGATACGCGGCCTCGACGCGCGGCGACAGCCCCTGTCGCACCGCCTGCCGTGACCACTCCTCCCAGGCGATGGTGGGGCCGCCGAAGTGCAACGCGAGATAGCCCTCCAGGGCGAGATGCAGCGGCAGGAACCGCAGCCGCCGCTTCGCCTCCTGACGCGCCATCCGGCGGTGGAAGTGCAGCCGTACCGCCGCCACCGGCCGCTGCTCCGCCGGGCCCTCGGCCAGCTGGGTGCCGTAGGCGGCGGCCGGGGAGCCGTCCCCGGTCCACTCCGCGACGAAGCTGTGCGGGATGTAGGAGCAGTAACTGCCCCTGCGGCCCAGGTCGACCACGCCCGGCCCGGCGTGGAGGCGCGGATGCAGCCGCAGATCCTCCACGGGCTCGGCCCGCACCAGCGGCACCAGCCGGACGGCACCCCACACCTGCGAGGGCCGCGTCCGCAGCCCGTCGAACAGGCCGGACGGGGCATGGGCTGTGCTGTACGACGTCATCGCGTGCCCCCTGCCGAGATCCGCTGCCCCGGCACGGCGACAAGCCGCTCCGCGCGGGCGTCCAGATAGGCCGTCAGCTCGGCGAGCCCGGTCCGCCCCTCGGCGAACTGCGCGATCTCCACGAGCGCCGGCAGATCCTCCGCGTCACGCACGCCCGCCGTCGGCACACTCGGGGCGAGCCGTCGTACGTCGAAGCCGTCGGCGTCGTAGACCGGGTTGAGGTGGACCACGCTGGTGCGGCGCTCCGGGTCGAGGCGGGTGCGCCAGACGCGCAGCACCTCCGCGGCGAGTCCGGGCGGGGCGTTGTCCCAGCCGTCGGAGACGATCACCAGCCGGTCCGGGGCCGTCTCCAGCGCGTCGAGGATCCGCTCGCCCAGCGGGGTCGGACCCACGGGATGCGCGAGCAGCGCCTCACGGCGGCCGGACGTCCACAGCCCGGCGTACCGGTCGGCGAGCGCCTCCAGCAGGTAGTGGCAGGCGAGGGCGACCGCGAGCGGCCGACGCCGCTTCACGCCCGAGCCGTAGGAGGAGAAGCTGTCGTCCAGTACGGCGGTGACCCGGCCCCACGTCCCGCGGTGCGCCCCGGCGACCCGCGCGGCGGCCGCGCGCAGCGCGCCGGTGAGTTCGTCGCGCCGCTCGACCCGCTCCGCGGCCGGCAGGGAGAGCACATAGCCGGCGAGCCGGGTGAGCGGCATCCGGGCGAGGTCGACCGCGACGGCCCCCGCCACGCCTCGTCGCTCCGCCGTCTCCTGGAGCCGCAGCGTCTCGAGACGGGTCATCCGGGGAGCGATCCGCTCCAGGAAGACGGCACGCGGAATGCCGTGCTTGGCCGCGAAACCCTCGGCCACGGTGTACGGCAGCTCATACACGGCCGCCTGCTCGTAGTGCGCCCGGCGCCAGGTCTCCAGGATGGGGGTGTCGTAGTGGGCGCGGCTCAGCGGCGCGAACAGGAACGTGCCCAACTCGCCGTCGTCCGGCGCGAGATGCGCGTGCCGCAGGGCCTGCTTGAGGCCGCTGCGGTACTTGACCGCGTCGAAGGCCAGATCGGGGCGGGCGGCCAGCCAGTCGCGCAGCAGCGCGCGGGTACGGCGGTTGTTCACCCCGGCACGGCGCAGCGCGCGGAAGAGTCCGTAGACGCGCTGCGGCGGCAGCAGCGCCAGCCGCCCCGCGATCAGCCGCCCCTCGCTGCGGCGCTGCTCCACGGTGGCCTCGGCGGACGTCTCCAGCAGCCGGCGCACGATCAGCGCGGCGTTGTGGTCGTTGATGTCCAGCGCCAGCACACCCGCGTACAGATCGCGGTAGTTGCCGAGCATGTACGCGTGCAGGAAGTCGAGGGAGAGCCGCTGCGCGCCCGCGTCCGCGTGGAACTCGCGCTGTCCCGTCGCGGTGATCGCCGCGTTGACGAAGAGCAGCACGTCGTCGGCCGCGACGAGATCCCCGTACGACTCCATGCCTTTTCCCGCCCCCTTGTTGCTGAAATGCCGGCCGGGGAATGGGGGCACGAGCTGCGAATCATTGCTGTACAGGCAGGTTCCGGAAGTCGCACCGAAGTCCCGCGGCCGGCGTGGGGACGCTAACACGCCCCCGAGCTGCGGTTCCACGGCATTTCCACTGCCCCGGCCCCGGTCACCCGACGCTGCCGGAACGCGCCCGCCACAGGTCGCGCAGGAGGGCGATCTCGGCCATGTGGTGGATGAACTCCAGGTTCGCCCCCCACAGCACGCTGATGTACGGCTCGTCGGCGTCCCCGCCGTACGGGTACTGGGAGAACCCGACCGTGTCGAGCTGCTCCTCCGTCATCCGGCCCACGCTCTCGCGCCAGCGGTCGATCACCGGCCAGAACCGCTCCAGCGTCACGGCCGCCGAGGGCGAGAAGTCGACCATCAGCTTCGGATCCTGGCGCCGCTCGCCGAAGGCCCACTCCCAGGCCCCCGCGAACTCGAAATGCAGATGCCCGAGGCGCCACGCGATGGTGGTGACCGGCGTCTTGTCGGGTTCCAGCGGGCCGGTGTGGTCGAGGATCTCCTGGACCCGTTCGACGCTGACGCTCCAGTCCTCGGCGATCTTCTCGACGGACATGCCGGAGGCGGCCTGCCGGGCGACCTCCGCGTACTCGTTCCGGGGGATGTCCGGCGCGCCCAGGTCGAGCACCCAGTCACCCGGCCCGAACGCCCTGGGCGTCACCGCCTCCTCACGGCGGCGCAGCGACCAGCAGTCGGCCACGGGCTCCCACAGGTACTCCTCGTCGCTGAGACCGATGAGCCGGACCTCGGCCATCTCCCGGGCGCGGTCGAACTGGTCGAGCAGCAGGCCGAAGCGGTCGGTACGTGAGCCGGGCGTTTCCATGGGGTTCCCCTCGCGGTCGTCTGTCGCGTCCCAGGTGCGCGGGCGGAGCCTATGGGCTCGGCTTCCGGCCGGGCGAGTGAATTTCCGGCTGCGGAAATGAAGTTGCGCGGGCGGGTGCGGCCTAGGCTGTCCCGCGACCGGCCCGACCTCGAGGAGCGCAGCGTGTCCCGACCCGCCCCGCAGTACCCGTACGGCGAAGCCCACGGGCCGGACGGCGCACCCGCACCGCACGCCCTGCTCAAGCCGGTGCTCGGCTTCCTGGGTACCTGGCGCGGCCGGGGCCGCGGGGGATACCCGACCCTGGACGGGGACTTCGCCTACGCGCAGGAGGTCACCTTCAGTCACGACGGCCGGCCCTTCCTGCGTTACGAGGCCCGGGCCTGGCTGATCGGCGCGGACGACAGCCCGCTGCGTCCGGCGGCCCGTGAGAGCGGGTGGTGGCGGCTTCAGCCGGACGGCCGGGTGGAGGCCCTGATCACGCAGCCCACCGGCATCGCGGAGATCGCCGTGGGCCATGCCGAGGAGGGCGCGGTCGATCTGTCCACCCATGAGGTGGCCCTGACCCCGACGGCCAAGGAGGTCGAGGCCACCCGCCGCCGGTACACCCTGACCGACGCCGACACGCTCACGTTCGTCCACGATCTGGCGGCGGTGGGGCAGCCGTTGCAGCACCATCTGTCGGCGGAACTGCGCCGCGGGAGTCAGGGCTAGCCGGCCTCGCAGACCTGCCATGAGTCGGAGTCGCGCGGGACGTCGTCGGCCGGTGTCCCCAGCGGGAGGTCCACGGTGACGACGCCGTCGGCTCGCCGCACGCGGGCGGTGACGGTGCCTCCCGTTCCGCGGTCGAAGTCCATCGCGTAGACGGTGCGCCGGGCGCCGCCTTGCTGCACAGCCCGGATCTCCCAGAACACCGCGGGCGTACCGCCGCACGTCACGGACTCGATGGTCTCCCGGTCGGCGGCGACGAAGACGCCCCATCCGCCGCGGACGCTGTAAGGGGAGCCCTCGTACAGGCGGTTCAGGCGCGGCGTGCGGCTGAGGGGCTCGGCCGAAGTGGCGCAGGCCGACGTGGACGCGCCGCTGGTGTAGTAGGTCGCCGAGCAGTACCGGTCGTCGGCGGTCGACCAGAAGAACACGGTGCCCCCGGGGCCGCTGCTCACCACGCTCAGACCGTCGTCGTCGGGCGCGTCCTTCCCGGTGGCGTACTCCGTGAGCACCTGCTGCCGGTGCGCGGCGACTCGGCTCTCGGCCGAAGGCGCGGCGGACTTGGCGCGAGTCGGCGACGGACTGCGCTCGGTCGGCGGCTTCGACGGCTTCGACGTGTGCCCGCCCTGCGAGCATGCCGTGAACAGCGCAACGGCGAACATCGCCCCCGCCGTGCATACCCATGTCCGCCGTTCCATGGCCCCCCAGCCCCTCGCCCAGTGCGGGTCACCGTAATGGGCCCGGCCTGTGACGGCCAGAGCCGGCAGGCACGGAGTTCACGGGCATGCTCCTTTTCCGGCGATCGGGATAAAGTCCCCTCCCGAAGTCCCGCACAGCGGGATCCGACGGTCTGCACAGCCAGATCCACAAAGGGGGAGATCTGCCATGGCCGGTGACGAAGGCGGCGCCTACGAGGGGTTCACGGCCGAGGAGCGGGCCGCGATGAAGGAGCACGCGCGGGAGATGAAGACCGCCGCGCGGCGCCGCTCCCACGCGGACAAGGCGGCGGAGGCCGAGCGGGACGTGCTCGCGAAGATCGCCGAGATGCGGGAGCCGGACCGGGTGATGGCCGAGCGGGTGCACGCCGTCGTCACGGCCGCCGCCCCCGCGCTCGCGCCGAAGCTCTGGTACGGCATGCCGGCCTACGCCCTGGACGGCAAGGTCGTCTGCTTCTTCCAGAGCGCGGAGAAGTTCAAGGCGCGGTACGCGACCCTCGGGTTCAGCGACCTCGCACAGCTGGACGACGGTCCGATGTGGGCGGCCGCGTTCGCCCTGACCGAGGTGACGGCCGAGGTGGAGGAACGGATCGGTGCGCTGGTGAAGCGCGCGGTGGGCTGAGACGGCCCCAGGGCGCGGGCTCTGCGGGGGTCCGCGCCAACCCGCCTTGGCACGCGCGCCGTTGAGCACCGCCGCACTCGCTCGTTCGACCTGTCGGACATTGTTCGAAACCTCTTGACGCTGCCCCATCACCCGATTGACACTCTCGCAACACGACGTCACACAGCCGCAACGTCAGGGCGCCCTTGGCCGAGGCGCCCGTTCCCGGCTGACTCCTGCTTGCCCTCCCCTCCCCCCGTCAGCCATGCCTCAGCAGGGAAACCCCACATGACGCACCTCGCACGTCCGCGCCCCCGCGCGAGACGCTGGGCGGGCCGCCTCGCGGGCCTGACCGCCGTGTCGCTGTTCCTCGGCCTCACCGCTTTGGTGACCTCCGCGACCGCCGCCGACACCGCGGACATCACCGACGGACTCGCCCTCTGGTACAAGCTCGACGCCGCCTCCGGCAGCACCGTCGCCGACGCCTCCGGCAACGGCCGCGACGGCACGGTCAACGGCACCGCCGACTGGTCGTCCTCCGGCCAGGGTCTCGCCTTCAACGGCTCCGACACCTACGTCAAGGTGCCGAACGACGTCATGAAGGGCATGAGTGCGATCACCGTCTCGACGGACGTGCTGATCGATGCGACGCAGTCCACGCCGTACTTCATCTACGGCTTCGGCAACTCCAGCGGCAGCAGCGGCAACGGCTACCTCTTCACCACCGGCAACTCGTTGCGCACCTCGATCGCGACCGGCAACTGGTCGACGGAGCAGACCACCAAGCCGTCGGACGCGCACAACCTGACCCGCGCGGTGTGGAAGCACCTCACCTACACCCAGACCGGCTCGACGGGCGTGCTGTACGAGGACGGGGTCGAGGTCGGCCGCAACACCGCGGTCACCATCACCCCCGGTGCCATCGGCTCCGGCACCACCACCGCCAACTACATAGGCAAGTCCGTCTACTCGGGCGACAAGCTCTTCAAGGGCCGCATGCGCGACTTCCGGGTGTACGACCGTGCCCTGGACGCCTCCGAGGTCGAGCGGCTCTCGCTCCCCGTGGCCACCCAGGGCGTCGCCGACGACAAGGCGGCCCTCGACCTCGGCGACACCACCGCCGTCACCGCCGACCTGGACCTGCCCAGGACCGGCACGGCGGGCGGCTCCACCATCACCTGGGCCAGCGACAACACCGCCGCCGTCTCGGACACCGGCAAGGTGACCCGCCCCGCCGCGGGCGAACCGAACGCCCACGCCACCCTCACCGCGACCCTGAAGAAGGGCACGGTGACGGACACCAGGACCTTCGACGTCACGGTCCTGCCCGCCTTCGACGACAAGACCGCCACCGAGCAGGCCGCGCAGGCCCTCACCGTCCACAACCTCGACGACGTACGCGGCAACCTCACCCTCCCCGCTGACGGCGACTTCGGCACCAAGGTCGCCTGGTCCTCGTCCCGTTCGGACGTCATCACCGACGACGGCGTCGTCCACCGCCCCGCGCACGGCGACGGCACCACCACCGTCGAACTGACCGCCACCGTCACCAAGGGCGACGCGAGCACGACCCGCACCTTCACCGCGAAGGTTCCCGAACTCCCGCAGCAGGAAGCCCTCAAGGGCTACATGTTCAGCTACTTCACCGGCGAGGGCACCTCGGACGGCGAACAGCTCTACGCCGCCCTCAGCAAGGGCAACGACCCCTTGAAGTGGCGGGAGTTGAACGACGGCAAGCCGGTCCTGACCTCCACGCTCGGCGAGAAGGGCCTGCGCGACCCGTTCATCATCCGCTCCCCGGAGGGCGACAAGTTCTACCAGATCGCCACCGACCTGCGGATCTACGGCAACGGCGACTGGGATGCCGCCCAGCGCAGCGGCAGCAAGTCCATCATGGTGTGGGAGTCCACCGACCTCGTCCACTGGACGAACCAGCGCCTGGTGAAGGTCTCCCCGGACAGCGCCGGCAACACCTGGGCGCCGGAGGCCTTCTACGACGCCGAGCGCGGCGAGTACGTGGTCTTCTGGGCGTCGAAGCTGTACGACAACGCGGCGCACTCGGGCGACACGTACAACCGCATGATGTACGCGACCACCCGCGACTTCTACACCTTCAGCGAGCCCAAGGTCTGGATCGACCGCGGCTACTCGGTCATCGACTCCACGATGATCCGGCATGACGGCACCTACTACCGCCTGTCGAAGGACGAGCGGAACAACACCTCCTCCACCCCCAACAGCAAGTTCATCTTCGAGGAGAAGAGCGACTCGATCCTCGGTTCGTGGACCCCTGTGGCCGAGGGCATCGGCAAGGGCGCGATGAGCGCCGCCGAGGGGCCGCTGGTGTTCAAGTCGAACACCGAGGAGAAGTGGTACGCCTTCCTCGACGAGTTCGGCGGCCGCGGCTACCTCCCCTTCGAGACGACCGACCTCGACGCCGGTGTCTGGACCCCGGTCGCCGACTACGACCTGCCGTCCAGGCCACGCCACGGCACGGTCCTGCCGGTCACCCAGGCCGAGTACGACCGGCTGCTGCGCGCCTACCAGCCCGACCAGGTGGTGGCGAGCGTCGAGGACGTGCAGGTGAAGACACGGACCGGTGAGGCCCCAGTCCTGCCGGCCACTGTGATCGCCACCTACGCCGACGGTGCCAAGCGCCCCGTCGCCGTCGACTGGGAGGACGTCCCGGCGTCCGAGTACGCCCAGCCCGGCACCTTCACGGTCACCGGCAGCCTCCCCGACGGCGCCGCGCTGCCGGTCCGGGCGGAGGTCACGGTCTCGGCGGAGGGCCCGGACGTCCCGGCCGACCTGCTTCTGGAGTACGACTTCGACGAGACCGGCGGCAACATCGCCCGCGACGCCAGCGGCCACGGCTACCACGGCACCTACGCCCGGACTCCCGCCTTCGGCACCGGAGTCCACGGCGGCTCGTTCAAGATGTCCGGCGACGCCGACACGTCCCCGTACGTGAGGATCCCCAACGGCGTGCTGAAGAACGCCGACAGCGTGACCGTGTCGACGTACGCCAAATGGCAGGGCGGCGCGAGCTTCCAGTGGCTGTTCGGGCTCGGCCCCGACAGCAACAAGTACCTGTTCGCCACCCCGTCCAACGGCGGCTCCAGCCTCTACTCGGCCATCACCAAGGCGAGTTGGTCCGCCGAGTCCAAGCTGACGGCCGGCTCGCAGCTCACCCCCGGCGAGTGGCGGCACGTCACCGTCACCCTCGACGGCACGACCGGCACGATGGTCCTCTACGTCGACGGCGTCGAGGCAGCCCGCACCACCACCGGCATCAAGCCGTCCGAACTGTACGACGCGAACAAGGACTACACCGGCTACATCGGCCGCTCCCTGTACGCGGCCGACCCCTACTTCGGCGGCGAGGTCGACGACTTCCGCATCTACGACCGTGCGCTGACGGCCGCGGAGGTCATGGAGCTCAGCGGCAACACCGCGGGCATCGCCAAGGCGACGCAGTCCGATCTGAAGGTCGACGCGATCATCGACAACGCCGACGGCAGGATCACGCTGCCGCTGAAGGAGGGCGCCGATCTCACCTCGCTGGCACCGGAGTTCACCCTCGCCCACGGCGCGGCGATCAGCCCCGCCTCCGGCAGCGTCCAGGACTTCAGCAAGCCGGTGACGTACGAAGTGACGGGCTCCGACGGCAAGAAGCGCACCTGGACGGTCTCCGCGCTCATCATGAAGAGCCCGGTCCTGCCCGGCCTCAACGCCGACCCGAACATCGTCCGCTTCGGCGACACCTTCTACCTCTACCCGACCACCGACGGCTTCGAGGGCTGGAGCGGCACGCAGTTCAAGGCGTACTCCTCCACCGACCTGGTCCACTGGAAGGACCACGGTGTCATCCTCGACCTCGGCCCCGACGTCTCCTGGGCGGACAGCCGCGCCTGGGCGCCGACCATCGCCGAGAAGGACGGCAAGTACTACTTCTACTTCTGCGCCGACGCCAACATCGGTGTCGCGGTCTCCGACTCGCCGACCGGCCCGTTCAAGGACGCACTCGGCCGGCCTCTGCTGAAGGCGGGCCAGTTCAGCGGCCAGATGATCGACCCGGCCGTGTTCACGGACGACGACGGCACGTCGTACCTCTACTGGGGCAACGGCCACGCCTATGTCGCGCCACTGAACGCCGACATGGTCTCCATCGACACCGCGAAGATGAAGGACATCACCCCCGGCGGCTACAACGAGGGCTCCTTCGTCGTCAAGCGCAAGGGCACCTACTACTTCATGTGGTCGGAGAACGACACCCGGGACGAGAACTACCGGGTCGCCTACGCCACCGGGACCTCGCCCACCGGCCCGTGGACCAAGCGCGGAGTGATCCTGGAGAAGGACCTCTCGCTCGGCATCAAGGGGCCGGGCCACCACTCCGTCGTCCACGTCCCGGGCACCGACGACTGGTACATCGCCTACCACCGGTTCGCCATCCCCGGCGGTGACGGCACCCATCGCGAAACCACCGTGGACAAGCTGGAGTTCGACGCGGACGGCCTGATCAAGAAGGTCGTGCCGACGCTCACCAGCATCGACCCGGTCACGATCGTGCACGCCGGTCCGGGCGTCGAGGGGAGCGAAGGCGACGCGCTCACGCTAAACGGCACTCTCTCGGGCGCGGGCACCCCGAAGTGGACCGTCGAGGCAGGCGCACCCTGCACCTTCGCCGACCCGGCGGCGGCGCACACCACCGTCACCTGCACCGACAACGGCACCTACACCGTCACCCTGACCGGCGGCCGCAGCAGCGACACGGCCACCGTGAAGGTCGCCAACGCGGCACCGGCCATCACCGCCGCCACCGGACCGAAGACGGCGGTGCCGGCGGGCAGGACGGCCGTCGTCACGGCCGCCTTCACCGACCCCGGCTCCTCCGACACCCACAGCTGCGAGGTCGACTGGAAGGACGGCACCGCACCGCAGGCCGGCAAGGTCACCGCGACCGGCTGCCGGGCCGAGCACACCTACACCCGGGCCGGCATCCGCCGCCCGGCCATCACCGTCACCGACGACGACGGCGCCTCGGACAGCAGGACCCTCCCCGAGCTGATCGTCTACGACCGCTCGGCGGGACCCGTATTCGGCACCGGTGTCTACACGTCCCCGGCAGGCGCCTACCCGGCCCGCCCGGACCTGACCGGCAAGGCCGCCTTCTCCCTCGTGGCCCTGTACGAGAAGGGAGCCACGGTCCCCACGGGATGGGCGTCGCTCGACTTCGGCCCGGCCAAGCTGAAGTTCCGCTCGACCGGTTCCGACTGGCTCGTGGTCACCGGCGAGCAGGCGGTCTACCAGGGGTCCGGCACGGTCAACGGCGCCAGCGGCTACGGATTCCGGGTCACGGCCACCGCGGACACGTTCCGGATCAAGATCTGGAAGAAGGCGGGCGGCGAGGTCGTTTACGACAACGCCACCAGCCCGAAGCTGGCCGGCATCATCACCATCGGCACCGCCCGACGGTGAGCCGGACACCGGGCGGCACGGGCACTCACCGGTGCCCACGCCGCCCGTCACCGTGATCCCTCCGGGAGGCCTCGCCCATGGCAGAGCCGGCGATCGACGCCGTCGTGTTCGACGTGCTCGGCACCCTCGTCGACGAACCGGCGGGACTCCGCGCCGGCATCCGCGCGCTCGACGCCTCGCTCGACGAGACCAGGGTCGAGGAACTCCTGTCCCTGTGGCAGCGGCACGTCGAGCACGAGCAGAGCCGCGTCGTGGACGGCACGAGGCCCAGCGCCACCAGCGAGGTCATCGACCGGGAAGCGGCCCAGCTGGTCGCCGACGCCGCCGGGGCCGACGCCTCGGCCGCCGCCGCGCTCGCCGAGTCGGCCCGTCGGCTCCCGCCGTGGCCCGACACCGCGGCCGGTCTCGCCCGGCTCGCCGAGCGGTTCCCGCTGATCGGCCTGTCCAACGCGAGCCGTACGGCCTTGCTGGAACTCAGCGCCCACGCCGGACTGCGCTGGCATCAGGCCCTGTCCGCGGAGGAGGCCGGGACCTTCAAGCCGGACCCCGCGGTCTACCGGCTGGCCGTCACGGTCACCGGACGGCCGCCGGAGCGGCTGCTGATGGTCGCCGCCCACGCCTGGGACCTGCGCGGCGCCCAGCGCCTCGGCCTGCGCACCGCGTACGTCGCCCGCCCGGTCGGCGACCCGCCCGCCCCCGAGGACCGCTTCGACCTGTACGCCGACGGCCTGGCCGATCTGGCGGACCAGCTCGAGAAGGCGTAGGCGCACATCGCTGCGGTGAGTGCGTAGGGTGCCGATCATGAGCGCACCCGACCCTCACCCGTCCTCCTCAGGCTCCGCTCCCCGGGCCCGGGACATCGGCCTCGGCGTCGGTGACCTGCCCACGGGGCCGCACAACGCGCTCACCGATGTGCCGGGCGTCCGGGTCGGCCACACCACGCTGATCGACCCGCCGCGGGTGCACAGCGGCGTCACGGCGATCGTGCCGGACGGGATCGGCCCGCAACGCCCGCTGCCCGCAGGGGTGTTCGTGGGAAATGGCTACGGCAAGCTCCTGGGCGGCACCCAGCTGGCCGAACTCGGCGCCCTGGAGACGCCGGTGCTGCTCACCTCGACCCTCTCCGCGTTCCGGGTCGCCGACGCCCTGGTCGGCTGGCTGCTGGAACGGCCCGGCAACGAGGGCGTGCGCAGCCTGAACCCGGTGGTGGGGGAGTGCAACGACGGGCTGCTGTCCGACATCCGCTCACGCCCCGTGCGCGAGGAGCATGTCCGGTCCGCGCTGGCGAACGCGTCCGACGGGCCGGTGGCGGAAGGGTGCGTGGGGGCGGGCACGGGGACGACCGCGCTGGGGTTCAAGGCCGGTGTCGGCACCTCGTCCCGACGGCTCGTGCTGAGTGGCCGGGAGGTGACGGTGGGAGTGCTGGTGCAGGCCAACTTCGGTGGCACGCTCAGGATTGCGGGCCGTACGGTCACGCCCGTGGACGTCGGTCTGCCCGACCCGGACGTCGGTCCCGACCGCGGCTCCTGCATGGTCGTGGCCGCCACCGACGCGCCGCTCGACGCCCGCCAGCTGACCCGGGTGGCCCGTCGCGCCGTCTACGCGCTGGCCCGGGTCGGTGCCGGGTACGGCCACGGCAGCGGCGACTACGGCCTCGCCTTCGGAACCCGCCCGCTGGGCGAGCCCGCCGGTCCGGCCGTGCTGAGCGACGACCGGCTCGACCCGCTCTTCGTGGCCGTGCTCGACGCCGTGGAGGAGGCCGTCCTCAACTCCCTGCTGACGGCCACCACGACCACGGGGCCGCGCGGCCACACCCGCCATGGACTGCCGGCGGGACCTCTCCGCACGCTGCTGGAGTGAGTCCGCTCAGTGCGAGCGGGCCGCGGCGATGAAGGCGGCCATCTTCTCCCGGCTCTTGATCCCCGGCGCGGTCTCGACGCTGCTGGACACGTCCACCCCGTACGGGGCGAAGGCGTCGATCACGCCTGCCACGTTGTGCTCGTCGAGGCCTCCGGCGATCACGACCCGTCCGGGAACGTCCTTGACCCACTCGGGGATGTCCACGAAGACACCGCTGCCCGTGCTGGCGTCGTAGAAGAAGTACTGCAGGGCCTCCGGGTGCTCGGGCGGCGTGCCGGAGGCGAGGGCGAGATGGGGGATGTCGGCCATCTCGTAGACCTGGATCGTGTCGAAGTGCTCGGCGACCGCCTGCGTCTCCTCGAGGGCCAGCGCCACGGCGAAGGAGGGGATCCGCCCGCGGGCGTGGTCGGCGAGCGCCACGGCCCGCCCGGGCGGGCAGTACCGCTTGCTCTTCGGGGTCACCACGACCCCGATGGCGTCGTAGCCCAGCTCGATGGCCCAGTCGATCTGCTGCTCCTGGGTGAGCCCGCACACCTTCACGAACCCGCCGGACCCCGTCGGCCGCCGCCCGCTCATCCTGTCTCCTTCTCGCACACGTCACGAAGCTGTGCTCACCGTATGCGCAGGCGGCCCCGGGCTTCGCCGCACCCCGGCCCGCCATCCCGAGTCACCGTGACGGGCCAGGCGGATGGGTCAGTCGTCGGACAGGAGCCAGCCGATGTGCAGGTCCTCCGCGGCCGGGCGGAACGTGCGGATGAGTTCGGCGCGTTCGGGGTCGTCCTCGGGGAGGCTGCGGGCCAGGAGGGCCTGTGCGGCGACGGTCTGCGGCCGGGCACCGAGTGCGGCCCGCAGGTGCAGGGAGCGGCGCAGCATCGCGGTCCGCTCGGCGGGCTCCCGGCGCGGAGCGACGTGGCGGATGATGTACGACTCCAGGAACTCGTCGCCGGTCGCCGTGGCGATGTCGAGCGCCGCCTCGTAGTGCGGGTCGGCGGCTGCCGGGTCCTCGTCGATGTTGTCCAGCAGGACCGCCCAGTGGAACTCGGCCCAGCCGCGCATCTTCTCGTCGCCGCCCTCGACCGCCGCTCGGTAGCCGGCCTCGGCCACGGCGCGGTCGTCGGGCCGCGGGTCGCGACGGAACAGCAGTCGGCTGTAAGCCAGTCGCGCCGTGAGCAGATGGGCGGTCGGCGACGACGGATCGAGCGCCGCGACCGCCTTCTCGGCCTCCTCATGACCCTCGATCCGGAAGAACCAGCGCTCTACGGCGATCTCCGCGCGCAGCTCGGGTTCGGCATCCGGGCCGAGGACGGCGAGCGCGGCGTCCCATTCCCCGAGCAGATGCAGCCGACGGGCGATGTAGGTGTCATCAGATAGCATGGCGCCTACACTAGGAAGCGGCGATGTAGGTGGTCAAGTGCAATACGGTGACTACGTCGGGAACGTGACGCGGCTGGCCGTCGAGCTGGCCAACACGAGGACTCTCGACCAACACGGCGAACTGGTCGGCCGGTTCTTCGAGGAACACGAGATCACTCCGCCGCCGGACGGCGACTACGGCGAGCTGCCCGACCTCGTACGGGAGGCCCTGGCGCAGGCGGTCGACGGCACCGCGCCCGAGGCCGTGCACCGGCTGCTGCGTGACTACCCGCCGGAGATGCACCTGTCCGACCACGACGGACTCGGCGGCTGGCACGTCCACTTCAGCCGCAACGGCACTCCGGCCGAGCGCTGGGCCGGCCAGCTGATCGCCGCCCAGCTCGCCCTGGTCGTGGCCGGGGAGCCGGCGGTGACGCTCGGGCGGTGCGCGGCGGCAGGCTGCGACAACTACTTCGTGGACCAGTCACGGAACCGGACACGCCGCTTCTGCTCCAATGCCTGCGCGAGCCGTACGACGGTCGCGGCATACCGGGCCCGGACGGCGAAGAAGTCCTAGCGCGGCCCCACGGTCCGCGGACGCGACGGCACTGTCAGTGGCCGTCCGTAGGGTGGTGGCACATCCAGCGGGAGGTAGCGATGCGCAGGCCGGTCGAGGGCGAAGTGTTCGTGCACTACGGGCAGATCTACGTCGAGAGCGACCCGGAGAGCTTCGGCCCGGATCTCGCCGAGGCGTTCGCCGGACAGCGGGCGGGACTGTGCGGCGCCGCGATCGCGGGCGCCCTGTGGCTGACGACCGGGCTGCACACGGGGGACGTCGGTTTCACCGTCGAGATCCACGAGGAGCCGCCCGCCCTGGACCCGCAGTGGGAGGACGTGGTGGAGGTGTCCTTCCGGCCCGTCTCGTCGGACAGCCGACTGGTGCAGTGGGCGGGCGAAGCCGTCTGGGAGCTGGACCTGGAGGAGACCGACTACCGCGTGCGGTACTGCGCGAAGGGCATGGACCAGGCCAACAGGAAAGACACCCGGATGGACGACGAGCCGCAACTGGACTGCTATCTGCTGCAGTTCTGGCCGGCCCCGCCGGAAGGCGACCGCGTGCTCAAGCACACGTCGAAGATCGCCGACTACTGGCACAGCTACGCGGCCGAGCAACCGCCGCCGCCCACCCCCGAGGAGCGGGCCGAGGCCGAGCGCCGCGAGCGACTCGCACAGGAGCGGGCCGAGCGGGAGCACCAGCTCGCCTGGGAACGATGGGAGTGGGGCGGGCAACTGCCCAGCCAGGCCCTGCGGGAGGTCCCGGGCAACGTCCGTGGTCTGGTGCGCTTCGATCCGGCCCTGGTCCACGCGATCGACGCCGCGGGTCCTGAAGCCCAGCGTGCGGTCGCCCTGTTGGCGGCTCGGCGGGCCTGCGAGCAGTCCGGCCTCACCGCCCTCGACTGGGTCACCGACGGGCTGACCGCGCTCGCGGAGGGACGCCCCCTGCCGCCGCCCTTCGACGACTGGGGTCGCATGTGGCAGACCTTGGCCGACGACCCGCAGGCCCCGGACCGGACCGTGGGCGATGCCGTCCCGCCCGAGCGGCCCCCTTTCCAGCCGCCCGCGCCACGGCCGGGGGTGACGGCCTGGGAGGCACCGCAGGTGGTGGGGCCCGCGGCCGCCGCCGTGGAGTGGTCGAGCCCGCGGCGGGTGCCCGGGCGCCGGTCCGAGACCGCCGTCTTCACCATGGGAGTCACCCACGGTGCTCCGGACGCGTCCCGGCGGATGTCCCAGCCGCACATGGCGCTCCCCGCGGTGACCGGAGCCGCGGAGGCGGACCCGCTGCGGGCCGCACTCGACGCGGTGTACGCGGGCGTGGTCACGTACGGGGAGCACTACGAGACGCTGCTGAGAGAGGTCTGGTCCGTGCTGCCGCCGTTGGGCGATACGCCCTAGAAGTTGGGCGACACGCCCTGGAACTCGCCCTGCCGGGCCCGGAGGCAGCCGAGTCGGTCGCCGCTCCTGACAGGCGCGCTGCTGCGTCCGTCGCGCCGACCGCTGAGCTCCGCGTCCAGCGTCTGCTGTCTCCTGGGCCACGCGCATCGCCTCGGCATACACCGCCTCCTGCAACCGCCGCCACATCTCTTTCTAGACGGCCGATGACGCCTGGCCGGCCTGCCGGCGGGGTGTGCATTCCAGGAGTGACCGGGTGAACGGATGGCGGGGCGCGGTGAGGACCCGGCCCGCCGGTCCCTGTTCGACGAGTTCACCGGCGTCCAGGACGGCGATGCGGTGGGCGAGGGCGGCGGTGTCCAGGTCGTGGGTGATCAGGACGAGGGACAGGTCGTCGCCACGCTCGTGGAGCAGGGTGGTCAGGCGGTCGAGGATGCCGCGCCGGGTCACCGTGTCCAGGCCGGAGGTGATCTCGTCGCAGACGAGGACGCGCGGGCGGGCCAGCAGGGCGCGGGCGAGGGCGGCCCGCTGGAGTTCCCCGCCGGAGAGCCGCCCCGGGCGCCGGCCGGCGAGGTCCTCGTCCAGGCCCAGGCCGGCCAGCGTGGCCAGGGCTTCCCGCGTCGCGGCGGCGGGGGCGCTGCCGCGCAGCCGTACCGCGGTGCGCGCGACCTGGTGCAGCACCGGCCGGTGTTCGTCGAAGGCGGCGCGTGCGTCCTGGAAGACGTACTGGACGGACGCCAGTTGCGCGCGGCTGCGTCCGCGCAGGCTGCGCGGCAGCGGGACGCCGTCGAGGAGGACATCGCCGTCGCGGTCGCGGTGGAGTCCGGCCAGACAACGGGCCAGGGTGGTCTTGCCGCTCCCGGAACGGCCGACGACCGCCAGGCATTCGCCGCTGTGCAGCTCGAGCCGGGGTGTGCGCAGCACCTCGGTGGTCCCGCCGGTGGTGGTGTCGTGGTGGCGGGCGACCAGGTCCCGGATCTGGAGGGCAGGTCGCGGGGCTGAGCCCTCTCGTGCCGTGAACTGTGGCTGTTCGGCGAGGAGTTCGCGTGTCCATGGATGCCGGGGCGCCGACCACAGGCGCTGCGCCGGACCCGACTCCACGACCCGGCCCGCCCGCATGACGATCACCTCGTCGGCGAGCGCCCGTACGACGTCCAGATCGTGGCTCAGCAGGACGACGGCGATGCCCCGTGCCGCGACGGCCGCCAACCGCTCCACGACACGGCTCTTGGTCAAGGCGTCCTGACCCGTGGTGGGCTCGTCCGCGACGATGATCCGGGCACCCAGCAGCAGGGCCTGCGCGAGCACGACGCGCTGCTGCTGACCACCCGAGAGCTGGTGCGGGTAGCGACGCAAAAGGGCCTCGGCGTCCGGAAGTTGGGCCTCGCCGAGGGCACGCAGGATGCGTTCGCGGGCCGCCGTCCGGCGCCGCGTCCGCGGCAGGTGACCCACCTGTGCGCGGGCGATGTCGGTGAGGAGCGCGGAGATGCGGCGGGCGGGGTTGAGCACGGCCGCGGGATGCTGCGGGACGTAGCCCACGGGGTCGTCAGTGGCCCGGCGCACCTCGCCGGTGACGCGGGCGCCCGGCGGGAACTCCCCGAGCAGTGCCAGCCCGGTGGTGGTCTTGCCGCTGCCGGAGGCGCCGACGAGGGCGATGACCTTGCCGGGCACCACCCTGAGCGTCACTCCGTCGACGATCGCCTTGCCGTCGACCTCGATCCGCAGCCCACGCAGCTCGGCCAAGGGCTCTTCGGCGACGGTTTTCTCAGGCTGAGGCTCGTTGGCATGGTTCACCGGCGTGCCTCCCTTCCTGCCCGGCGGCGGGGCTCGGCAGCGTTTGGCCCCCGGTCGCCCCCGAGCGCCGCGTCGAAGAGGAGATTCGTGCCCGTCGTCAGCGCGACGATCAGCAGGGCGGGAACGACGACGGCCCAGGGCTGGACGAACAGGCCCGTACGGTTGCGGTCGACCATGACCGCCCAGTCGGCGGCGTCCGGAGCCACCCCGACCCCGAGGAACGCGGCCGTCGCGACCAGGTACAGCACGCCGGTCAGCCGTGTCCCGGCGTCCGCGGCCAGGGTGCGCAGGACTGACCGGCCGACGTAGCCCATGGCAATCCGCCACCACGTCTCGCCCTGCATGCGCAGCGCCTCGACCGCCGGGCGGGCGGCGACCTCCGCCGCGGCGGCCCGGACGATGCGGGCGGCATCGGGCACGTTGACCAGCGCGACCAGCAGCGCGAGCCCCACGGCCCCCGGCGCGAACACGGTCGCGGCCAGCAGGATCAGCAGCAGGGACGGCACCGCGAGCAGCACGTCCAGGGGCCGCATCAGCAGATCGTCCAGCCGGCGGCGACGCGTGAGCGCGGCGGCCAGGCCGACCGGGAGGGCGACGAGGTACGACAGCGCGGTGGCGGCCAGCGCGGTCAGCACGACCGGACGGCCTCCG
Source organism: Streptomyces sp. NPDC057280 (assembly GCF_042668605.1). Classification (NCBI taxonomy): domain Bacteria; kingdom Bacillati; phylum Actinomycetota; class Actinomycetes; order Kitasatosporales; family Streptomycetaceae; genus Streptomyces; species Streptomyces sp. NPDC057280. The sequence continues at coordinate 437,312 of NZ_JBHUYR010000006.1, read as the reverse complement.
TGCAGCACCTGATGCCACACGTCCCGGCCCACGAAGTCGGTGCCGAGCAAGTGACCGCCGCCCAGCGTGAACGACGGTGCCCGCGGCCCCGGTCGACCCGCGAACACCGGCCCCAGCAGGGTGACCAGCAGGGGTACGGCGATGACCGCGGCCCCGAACGCGAAGCGCCCCGTACGCGCCTTGCTCACGCGGCCACCCCCGCTCGGGGAGCCACCCGGTGGGCCACGAGGTCCGCGCCGAGATTGATGACGACGGTCAGGACGCCGAACACCACCGCGAGTCCCTGGACCACGGGCACGTCGCGTTCGGCGACGGCGTTGAGGAGCACGGTGCCGAGGCCGGGGATCACGTAGAGCGCCTCCACGACGATGACGCCGCACAGCAACCAGTCGACGGTGCGGGCGAGTTGCTGGACGGCGGGGGCGAGGGCGTTCGGCAGGGCGTGGGCGTAGCGGACGCGGGGGCCCGGGATTCCGTAGCGGCGGGCCTGCGCCACGTACGGTGAGGCCAGTGCGTCGATCATGCCGGCCCGCACCAGCCGGGACAGCGAGCACACCGGCCGCGCCAGCAGGACGAGCACCGGCAGCACGAGCGCGGCCGGGTGGCCGAGCAGGTCCGTGCCGTAGCCGACGGCGGTCGGCGGCAGCCAGGACAGTTGCAGTGCCAGGACGGTCACCAGCAGCACGCCGAGGGCGAATTCGGGCACCGCGTACACCGCGAGCGTCACCGAGCTGATCAACCGGTCGGCCAGGCGCCCCTCGTGGCGGGCGGCGAGCACGCCGAGGCCGAAGCCGAGGGGCACGAGCAGCGCCAGGACGAGCCCGGCCAGCAGGAGCGTGGGGCCGAAGCCGTCGGCGATGTACTGGCCGACCGGGCGGCCGGAGACCAGCGAGGTGCCGAGATCGCCGTGGAGCAGCCCCGCCGCCCAGTCGGCGAGCCGTTCATGGGCAGGCTCGTCGAGGTGCATGGTCTCGCGGATCGCCGCGATCCTGGCCGGGTCGGGCTGGTCGCCGGCCAGGGCCACGGCGGCGTCGCCCGGCAGCGCCTCGGTGAGCGCGAAGACCAGCAGCACCACGGCCACGGTCTGCGCGACACCCAGGAGCAGCCGCCGGGCGACGAAGGAACGCCGTCCGCTCACGCCAGCCAGACCTTGTCGAAGCGCGCCCAGTCGAGCGTGTTGGCGGGCGCCTTGGCCTCAACACCGCGCACGCTGCGCGCCGTTCCGAGGATCCAGTCGGCGAACCCCCAGATCAGGAACCCGCCCTCGGTGTACAGACGGCGCTGCATCCGGTCGTAGACGGCCGCTCGCGCGGACTCGTCGCGGGTGGACTGGGCCTGCTCGTAGAGCGCGTCGAAGTCCTTGTGCCGCCACTTGGTGGCGTTGGTGGTGGAGCCGGAGAGCAGCCGCTGGGAGATGTGGGCCTCGATGGGCATGGCGCCGGAGCGGTAGCAGCACAGGGTGCCGTTGTTCAGGATGTCGGCCCAGTAGGAGTCCTTGCTGCCCATCTTGACGTCGATCGTGACACCGGCTTCGGCGGCCTGGTCGCGGAAGATGCTCGCGGCCTCGGTGAATCCGGCGGCGACTGCCGAGGTGTCCAGGGTGACCTTGAGGTTCTCGGCGCCGGCCTGCTTGAGCAGGGCGCGGGCCTTGGCGAGGTCCTGCTCGCGCTGAGGGAGGGAGTCGTCATAGTAGGCGTATCCCTTGCCGAACAGGTCGTTGCCGACCACACCCGCCCCGGACAGCGCCCCGTCGACGAGTTCCTTGCGGTCGGCGATGAGGAAGAACGCCTGCCGCACGCGCGGGTCGTCGAAGGGCGGCCGGTCCGTCTTCATGCAGAACGCCTGCATGGCGCTGTTGCGCAGCCGCACGATCTCGATCTGCCCCTTGCCCTCGTGGGCGCGGGCGGTGGCCGGGTTGAGCTCGTGCGCGTACTCGACCTGCCCGCCGAGGAGCGCGTTGACGCGGGCCGACTCCTCGTTGGCGATCACGAACTCGAGCTCGTCCAGGTGCGGGGCGCCCTCCCAGTAGTCGTCGTAGCGGCGGAAGACGGCGGACCGGCCGGGGGCGAAGGAGACGAACCGGAAGGGGCCGGAGCCGACCGGGTTCTTGTCGAACTCGTTGGCCTTGTCGGGGACGATGTACGCCCCGAACGCGGCAAGTACGTTGGGGAATTCGGCCGTGGGCCGCTTGAGCACGAACTCGATCGACCGCTGCCCGGTGGCGCGGCTGGCGTCCAGGTCGATGGGTTCCAGGGACGCCTTGGCGCGGAACGCCTGGTCCGGGTCGGCGATACGGCGGTAGCTGTAGAGGACGTCCTCGGCGGTGACGGGCTTGCCGTCGTGGAAGGTGGCCTCGCGCAGGGTGACCTGCCAGCGGTCGAGGGCCTTGTTGGACTCCCACTGGGTGGCCAGGCGGGGCTGTGCGGACAAGTCGGCGCCGTAGTCGGCGAGTTTGTCGTACAGCGCCTTGGCGCGGGCGACGTCGGCGAAGAGGTTGGCCAGGTGCGGATCGAGGGTCTCGCTCGCGCCGCCGCCCGCGAAGGCGGCCCGCAGCCGTCCGCCGCGCTGCGGAGCACCGTCGCTCGCCGGGGCGCCGTCACTGGTGCCGCATCCGGTGGTGAGGGCGAGTGCGCCCAGGGAGGCGGCGGCGAGGAAGCCGCGGCGGCGCAGGGCGAAATGACGTTCGTCGTACATGGAGGGTCCTTGAAGTGGGAGATCAGGCGGGGGAACTGAGGCGTGCGACGACATGCAGCCGGTCCGCGTCGGCCGTGTCGCCGGGCAACTGTCGGTCCTGCCACGGGGGTTCGGTGCGCGGGCCGGGCCCGTCGTGGAGTTCGAGCACCTCGAAGCCGTGCGCGGCCAGCAGGTGCCGTAGCTCCTGGGGGAACAGCAGTCGCCACGCCGATTGCTGCTCGACCGGCTCGGAACCGTCGTCCGCGGTCCAGACGCGGGAGCGGCGCAGGAGTTGGGCCGTGCGGTCCACGGTGAGCGTGGTCGTGGAGCGGTGGACGGTGCCTTGCCAGGTAAAGGAGTTGGCGGTAGGGGTGTCCAGCAGGTCGGTGCGGCCGAGGAAGTACGCGCCGTTGCGCATCTCCGCGACCAGTAGGCCACCGGGCGACAGGGAGCGGCGGCAGGAGGTGAGGAACGCGTCGAGCTGGGCGTTGGTGTGGCAGTACAGCAGCGCGCTGTCCAGGCACACCACGGCGTCGAACCGGCCCAGGTCGAACCCGTGCAGGTCAGCCTGGACGTACACGGGCCCGGGATGGTGAGTGCGGGCGTGGGCGAGCATCGCCTCGGACAGGTCGGCGGCGGTGACCGTGCGCCCCACGCCGTGCAGGTACGCGGCGTCGCGGCCGGTGCCGCAGCCCATGTCGAGGACGCGCGGTCCGGCGCCGTGCCGACGCAGGCAGTCCTCCGTCCAGCGTCCGGCCAGCCGGGCGGGGTCGGGGAAACGGGCCTCGTACAGCTCGGGGTGGTCGGTGAGGAGGTTGCGCGGAACAGTCATCCGATGCCCCCCTCAGACCGTCGCCGGTACGGCGGTTCGCGACGGCGTGGGCAGCGAGCCCGCCCGGTGCAGCCAGGCCACCCCCAGCGCCGACGCCAGCCCGAACAGGGCGCAGCACGCCCACGGCAGCCAGTCGGCGCCGCCGCGCTCCCCGGCATCCATGGCCCAGCCGACGACGGTGTTGCCGACGGCGGCGGCGATGCCGGACACCACGTAGAAGATGCCGAAGTAGGTGCCGGTCAGCTCGCTGCGGCCGAAGCCGGGGATCAGCTCCATGACGAACGGCTGGGCGACCATGACCCCGAGGTAGAGCAGCAGGGCGCCGGCCAGGACGGGCAGGGCGCGCAGCACGGGGTGGCCGGAGGAGCCGACGACCAGGGCGGGCGGCAGGAACGCCACTGCCATCAGCCCCAGCCCCGTGGCGATCCAGCGCGCCCTGTTGCCCCGCTCCTTGAGGGCCCGGGTGATGCGCAGTTGCAGGGCCAGGTTGGTGAGGGTGCCGACCAGGAAGACGAGTCCGGCGGCACCGTCCCAGCCGGTGGCCTGCCGGGCGCCGTCGGGCAGCAGCAGGTACAGCTGGTTCTCCAGGGTGAACATGCCGACCATGGCGAGCGCGAAGGCGAGGAAGGCACGGTTGCCGAGCACCTCGCGCCAGTCGGCGAGCAATGTGCCCTCGCCGGGCTCGGCCTTGCGGGCGGGCAGTACCAGCGCCTGCGCGACGGTGAGGACCGCGAAGATGCCGGCCGCGGTGAGCGCTGACGTACGGAAGTCGACCAGCAGCAGCGCGCTGCCCAGCAGCGGACCGATCAGAGCGCCGGTCGTGGCGAACACGTTGAACAGTGCGAAGGCCTCCGCCTTGCGCTCGTCCGCCTCCTGCGCGATGTAGGTGCGCACGGCGGGATTGAACAGCGCCCCCGCCAACCCGCTCAGCACGGACGCGGCGAGCAGCACGGCCAGGTCGTCGCCGAGCGCGAACAGCGCGAACCCCGCGGTCCGCAGCGCGCACCCGGCGATGATCACGCCGCGCGCGCCGAGCCGGTCGGAGGCGGAGCCGCCGATGATGAACAGGCCCTGCTGGCTGAGGTTGCGCACCCCGAGGACGATCCCGACGACAGCCGCGGACATGCCCAGGTTGTCGGTGAGGTGAGTGGCGAGGTAGGGGATGAGCAGGTAGAAGCCGGTGTTGACGCCGAGCTGGTTGACCAGCAGGAGCTGGACGGCGAGCGGGAAGCCGCGCATCTCACGCCACGCCTTCATACGCCCGCACCTCCTCGACTCCCAGTCCGGGACGGGCGTTTGCGCGGACGACGCCGTCCTCGCCGCCGATGCCGGTCCACGGGTCGTGGGCGAGCAGCAGATGGCCGTCGAGGTCGGCCCAGCGGGCCCGGTCGGCCAGGTGCACGGCGGGCGCGAGCCCGAGGGAGCTGGCGGTGAGGCAGCCGAGCATCAACTCCGTGCCACTGCCGTCGATCGCGTCGGCGATCCGCAGGGCGGCACGCACCCCGCCGCACTTGGCGAGCTTGACGTTGACGCCCTGCACGCGCCCGGCCAAGCGGCGTACGTCCGCCAGGTCGACTGCGTCCTCGTCGGCGATGACCGGCAGCGGTGAGCGCTCGGCCAGCGCGCCCAGTGCCTCCGGGGTGCCCGGCGGGAGCGGCTGCTCGACGGCTTCGACGCCGATCTCGGCGAACCGGGGAAGCAGCGCCTCGGCCTGGGCCGGTGTCCACGCGCCGTTGGGGTCGAGGAGCAGCCGGGCCCGGGGAGCCGTGTCGCGGATGACGCGGACCCGCTCCACGTCGTCCTCCGGGTCGGCGGTCCCGGCCTTGACCTTGATGACCGTAAAGCCGCTCGCCGCGAGGCGGCGGGCCTGTGCGGCCGCGTCGGCCGGTGCGGTGATGCCGATGGTGCGGGCGGTGGCGGCGACCGGGGGCTCGGTGGTGCCGAGGAGCCGGTGGACGGGACGGCCGGCCCGCTTGCCGACGAGGTCGTAGAGGGCGGCCTCGACGGCTGCGGTGACGGCCGGGGGAGTGTCCGAGTCCGTCAACTCGCCTTCGTGCAAAGCTGTTTCGGGATCGGGGAAGCGGGACAGGGTCGCACCGGCAGCGGTGAGGAGTCGCACGAGAGTGCCGGTGTCGAGTCCGTAGTAGACGCTGGTGACGGCCTCGCCGTGACCGGTGACGCCGTCGTGTTCGACGGTCAGCCACACGGCGTCGCGCGCGGACAGGGTGGAGCGGGAGATGCGCAGCGGCTCGGCGAGGGCGAGGCGTACGGTGCGCAGGCTGGCCTTCACGGGGTCCTTTCCAGGAGCAGAGGATCGGCGACTCGGGTGCAGCGGACCCAGCCGGTGGCCTCGGCCGCACGGGGGTGCGGGATCTCGACGGGGCGGGTGGCGGCCTTGGCGAGGTCGAGGCCGTGGGCGGTGGCGAAGTCGTCGTCGTAGACGGTGCCGAGGTAGCGGTGCGGGCCGTCCGGGAAGACCGTGGCGACGACCGCGCCGGGATGGACGCGGGCCGCCCAGGCGGCGACGCGGGCGGCGGCGCCGGTGCTCCAGCCGCCGCTGACGAAGCTGCCCCGGGCGAGGCGCCGACAGCTGTCGACGGCCTCGGCGGGACCGACCCAGTGGACCTCGTCGAAGGCGTCGTAGGCGACGTTGCGCGGGTGGATGCTGCTGCCCAGGCCGCGCATCAGCCGGGGGCGGGCGGGCTGGCCGAAGATGGTGGAGCCGGTCGCGTCGACGCCGATCAGCCGCAGCGCGGGCCAGCGGCGCCGCAGCGGGCCGATGATGCCGGCGCTGTGGCCGCCGGTGCCGACGCTGCACACCAGGATGTCCAGATGGTCGAGCCGGTCGACGACTTCGGCGGCCAGCGAGGCGTAACCGGCCGTGTTGTCAGGGTTGTTGTACTGGTCCGGCCAGTACGCACCCGGCAGCACGGCCAGCAGGTCCCGCAGCCGGGCCAGGCGTGCGGCCTGCCAGCCGCCGCAGGCTGCCGGACGGTCCACGATCTCCAGTCGTACGCCGTGGGCGCGCAGCAACTGGCGCATGGACGGCTCCAGTTCACTGTCGCCGACCAGGACGACGGGGTGGCCGAGGGCCTGGCCCGCGAAGGCGAGCCCGATGCCGAGTGTCCCCGAGGTCGACTCCACCACCGGTGAGCCGGGCCGCAGTTCACCTCGCTGCCGGGCGCCCAGCAGCATCGACACGGCGGCCCGTGCCTTCATGCCGCCCGCCGCGAGCCCTTCGAGCTTGGCCCAGAAGCCGGGGTGCGGGCCGGGCAGTTCGGCGGTGACGCGGACCAGGGGAGTGCGGCCGAGGAGGGTGAGGAGTTCCGGGCGGGCGACGGGGAGGACGGCCGTGGTGGTCATCGCCCGCCCTCCGGAGCACCGGTGTAGCGGTGGACGACACCGGGACCGCCGTCGAGCCAGAAGAAGGGGTAGGGCTCGGCGCACACCGCGCTCACCCCGTGACCGAGGAAGCGGGGCAGTACCGCACTGCCGGTCTGCGCGAACGCGACCAGCTGCTTGCCGTACGTCCGCGCGTGCTCGCGCAGTGGATCGAAGGTGCCGTTGCCGAGCGTCATCCCCGACACCAGCAGCGCGTCGCAGCCGTCCGCCGCGGTGAGCGCGTCGGTGACGACGACCTCGTCCCACTCGGTCCGCCCGCCCTTGAGGTCGCACGGCACATAACGCAGACCAAGCGAACGCAGCCCCTCCAACAGGGAGTTGACGACCCCGACCACCAGCACGGTCGCGCCTGCGGGCAGATCCAGCAGCCCGACCACGGCCTGCGCCCGCACGCGGGACTTCTCCAACGACGTGCCGGTGGGCAACGCCTTGGGCCTTGCCCCGTGCTCCGGGCCGTGCGGGGTGACGTGCATCAGATAGGCGTCCAACGCGGCCACCCGCACCGGCAGCAGCGGATGGGCGAGCAGCGAGGCCACATCGGCGCCCACACACTCCTCCACGGCCCCGTCGGGCAGGGCGCCGGGTTCGACCGCGCAGGAGCCGACGGCCGCGCCCAGCCGCAGACTGAGCACCTCGTTGCGGTAGCCGGTGCCCCGGCCCTCGTGCCGTACCGCCTGCCGCGTCGTGAAGGCCACGGCGACGCGCTGCGCGGCCGGGTCCGGGCCCAGCTCACCGCCGCGGGCCCGCGTGAGGAGGTCGTCGAAGGTCAGGGTGCCGGTGGCGGTGGTCATCGGATCACCAGCCCGGAGCGCAGCTCACCGAGCAGCGCCTCGACCCGGTCGCGGGCGCCCAGGCCCGTGGCATCGCCCGCCATGACATGGCCCAGGTACTCGTTGTTGCTGCCCGCCGCCTTCACCGGCCGGCCGGGCTCGGCGAGTTGCAGCTCCAGAACCCCGGGGGCGTCACGGAATTCGACGCCGGACAGCGCCTCGAGGGTGCCCGAGGTCTCCGGCACCAGGAAGCCGATGGCCGCGCTGCGCAGCCCGGTGGCGCCACCGCGCAGATCGGGTGCGTGGCCGAGGGAGACGTCCACGAAGGCGGCGGCCAGGTCGATGCCGGTCACATGGCGGACCAGCTCGGTGATGCGGTTCCCGGCGGGCCGCGGGTTGACCTCGACGACACGGGGACCGGCGGAGGTCAGCTTGATCTCGGTGTGCGCCACGACCCCGTCGGTGAGGCCGAGGGCCTTGAGCGCGGCGAGCGCGGTGTGTTCGGCGGCCTCGGTGTCGGCGGCCGACAGGGCGGCCGGGAACATGTGCCCGGTCTCGATGAACGCGGGCGCCCCGCCGATGCTCTTGTCGGTCACGCCCACCACATGCACCGCCCCGGCGTACGACACGGTCTCGACGCTCACCTCGGGGCCGTCCAGCAGCTCCTCCAGTTGCACCGCCGGATCGCGCCGCTGGCCGCGGGCGTTGACCGGGAACTGGGCCAACGCACGCACGGCAGTCGCCAGTTGCTCTTCATCGTCCACGCGCCGCACATACATGCCCGCGCACAGGTCGACGGGTTTCACCACCAGCGGATAGCCGATCTCCCGCGCCGCGCGCGCCAGATCGGCCCACTCCTCGTGCACGGCGTAGCGGGGTCCGGGCACTCCCGCTTCGGCGAGGACCCGCCGGGTGGCGTCCTTGCGGCAGGCGTTCTCGACCGCCTCGGGGCCGGGGCCGGGCAGGCCCAGACGCCCGGCGATCCGTGCCACCGCCGGCAGGTAGTAGTCGCAGGAGGTGAGGACGCCGTCGAAGCGAAGCACCGCGTGCAGCCGCTCGATCTCGGGCAGCAGGGCGTCGGTGTCGTTGGTGTCGGCGGTGATGACGTTGCGCGCGCCGAGCAGCGGGTGGGCGGCGCCCTCGGGTGCCGAGCGGAGGTAGTGGTGCAGGTCGCGGGTGAGGAAGGTGAACTCGTGCCCGCCCTCCCGGATGGCCCTCGGCAGCAGTCTGCTCATCGACCCGACCCAGCTCTCGACCATCAGCAGATGAGCCACAACTCCCCTTTTCGTGCAGTGAGTTCAGGATTCAGGGCAGCCCGGAAAGGCCCTCGGGCGGGAGGGGCCGGGCATTGAGCCCAGACAAGCTATCGATAATCATTTTCATTTACCAGTCCCTTACCGGCCCGACCCCGGGCCCTGGCCACCCCTTGTCCGGAGAATCCCCTTGCCCCGTCGCGCGACCTTCCTCGCCACGCTCACGGCCGCCCTGCTGCCCGCGACCGCCGCTCAGGCCGCACCTCCACCCGCACAGGCCGCACTCCCACCCGCGCAGCCCCTCCGCTTCGGCGCCTGCTCCGACTCGGTGCCCCGGCCCGCGGCCCCCGACCGCGTCGCATGCGCCCGCATCGGCGTCCCGCTCGACTGGAACCACCCCGAGGGCCCCCGCATCACGGTGGCGATCTCCCGCGTCCCCGCCTCCGGCAACCCGGCCGAAGACCGCGGCGCCCTGCTGGTCAACCCGGGTGGCCCGGGCGGCTCCGGCCTGCCGGGGTTGGCGTAAGGGCAAGGCGGCGGCTCGGGCACCCCTGAGCCGCCGCCGCGAGCCCTGGCTCGGCGACCGGGTGCGGTGTCGGCGCGGTTGACCGTCGAGGCGTAGGCGAGGATTCTTCTGCGGGGCCGCGGTGCGGCGCCTCCGAACCTCCGTGAGCCAATCCCTCGGGAGCCGACGTGAGCGGAAGCAGGCAAGGCGGCACCCCTTCGGGCACCGGCCCGCACGCCGTCCTCGTGACGGGAGCGGCCAGCGGTATCGGCAGACACGCCGCGCTGACCCACGCCCGGCGCGGTCACCCGGTGGCCGCCGTCGACATCGACGCCGAGGGACTCGCCCGACTGCCCCGCCAGAAAGATCTGCACACCTTCGCCTGCGATGTCACGGACCCCGCCGCACTGGACCGGACCCTGCAGGACGTGGAGGCGGCGGTCGGCACACCGACGCGCGTCGTCCACAGCGCCGGAATCGCGCGCGTGGGCCGGCTCCTCGACCAACCCCTCGCCGACATCGAGCAGTTGGTGCGCGTCAACTACCTCGGCAGCGTCCAGGTGGCCCGCGCCGTCGTGCCCCGCATGGCCGCCGGGCAGGGCGGCGCCCTGATCCTCGTCGCGTCCATCGCCGGATGGGTGCCGATGACGTCGGTGGGGGCCTACTCCGCGTCCAAGGCCGCCGTCGTGGCCATGGCCGAGGTCCTCGCCCGGGAGTGCGCCGACAGCGGCGGCCGGGTGGTGTGCGTCTGCCCGCCGGCCGTGGAGACACCGATGCTCACGGAGATGCAGCGCAACCATCCCGACGTCGTCAGCGACGCCCCCGGCATCCACCCCGACGTCGTGCTGCGCTCCGCCGAGCGGGCTCTGGCCAGGCGGCGCGTCCTGGCGTTCCCGGGCCGCGGCACGACCACCCTGTGGCGGGCCCGGCGACTGGCACCGGTGCGCGTCACCCGCGTGCTGGAGGCGGTCCTGCTGAAGCAGCTGAGCAGGTCACGTCCCGCGCAGGCCCCGGTGCCCGACAAGCAGACCTAGGGGCAGCCCGCGGTGTCGGACGCGCCGTCGGGCCTTGCCGCGGACCGACAGGGCCGTTGTCCGGCACATCCGGGACTGACGGCCCTTCGCGCACGGCATCCGTTCGCCAACCATGGACGGACGACGTGCGGCGCACGCCTGCCGCTTCCGGCGAAAGACGGTCTGGCCATGTATCCCAACGACGGTTTCCGTGAACTCCCACGGCAGGAATGCCTGCGACTGCTGGCCGAGGTGCCCGTGGGCCGGATCGTCCACACGCGCCAGGCGCTGCCCGCGGTCCTGCCGGTCAACTTCACTCTGGACAGTGACGGCGCAGTGCTGCTGCGTACCGCGGCCGCGTCGGAGCTGGTGCGCGCCATCGACGGCACGATCGTGGCCTTCGAGGCCGACCAGGTCGACGCCGTCACGCACTCCGGCTGGAGCGTCGTCGTCACCGGCGCCGCCTCGGTCGTCACCGACCCGGCCGAGCACGAGCGTTTGATCCGCACCGGGCCGAGCTCCTGGGCGCCCTCGCCCGAGGAGGTCTTCGTCCGGATCGAGGCCGACCTGGTGACCGGCCGCGCACTCGTCGGCGGGCGCACGCTCTACGGCGTCCACCTCGCGGACTGACACCGGTCCCGCCGGTCGGTCCGTACGGCCCTGCGAAAGGGGCCGTCCGGCGCTCCACCGGGTGCGCGTGGCCCCTGCCGGAGGCATTGCGGGCGGACCAGCATCGGGAGCACAGAGCAGAGGAGGAGAGGACATGACTCCCCAGCAAGTAGTCGTGGGAACGGACGGATCACTGATCGCCGTACGGGCGCTGGACTGGGCCTCGGACGAGGCAGTGCGGCGCGGTGCCGAGCTGCGGATCGTCTATGCCGTGCCCGACCGCGACGAGGCCGGTCCCGTCCTCGACTCGGCCGTCGCACGCGTGCGGGAACGTCACCCGGACCTGACGGTCACCTCCCGGGCCGTCGCGGGCAGCCCCGTACGGGCGCTCGCACAGGAAAGCGAGGGCGCGGCCCTCACGGTCGTGGGCACCCGCGGCCACAACGGTGTCAGCGGCCTCATGGCCGGTTCCGTGAGCATGCGGCTGGCCGCACGGGTGCGGGGCCCGCTGCTCGTCGTGCGCGGTGACCACCCGTGCGACGGCGAACGGGAGGTGCTGCTGGGCCTGCACGACGACGCCGACGCCGAGGCCGCCGCCTACGCCTTCGACGAGGCGGAGCGGCGCGCCGTCCGGCTGCGCGTCCTGCACGCCCGCACTCACCGGCACATCACCCCCGAGCTGCCCTCGCCGATCCCCGCCACCAGCCCCGGGCAGCGGCGGCTGGACCGGGAGGACCGGGCGGAGGAGGCCGTACCGCGCTTCAGCCTGGCCCGGCTGGCGGAGCAGCACCCCGGCGTCGGCGTGGAGGCCCGCACCGTACGCACCGGACCGGCGCACGCCCTGCTGGCGGCCACGGGCGACTCGGCCGTCGTCGTCATCGGCGCCCACCGTCGCGCCAGCCGCCTCGGCCCCCAGCTCGGCCCGGTGGCCCACACCCTGCTGCACCGTTCGCACTGCCCGGTGGTGCTGGTGCCGACGGCCGGATGACCGCCTGGACGAAGTGAAGGGGGGTGAGGCCGGACCGGCCTCACCCCCCTTCACGCGCGTCGTTCAGCCGTCGGTCTCCGTGCCCGGCCCGCCGCGCCACGGCGGCGGCGTCGCCGCCTTGCGCGTCTCGTCGCCGCGATGGGCCACGCGGTCGGCGCGTCCGCGCAGCCGGTCCTGCAACCGGTCGGCCAGCTCGTGCGCGCTCGCCTCCTGCGCGTGTACGACCACGAGGGCGTCGCCCACCCGGATCTCGGCCGCCGCCGACCAGGGCTGCGCCACATGCTGTGCCGCCGCGTGGGCGATCCGCACCTCGCCGCTGACGGCCGGGAGCCCGGGCCGCTCGAAGGCCGCCGCGACCTTCGCCCGGACGTATCCGAGCGCCTCGGCGTCGACGTCGCCCGTCGCCCGCACCTGGATGCCGCTGAAAGCCATGTGCCCCATCTCCCTCTGATCCTCTGCCGACGCCTCCACCCTCCCGCCCCGCGGGCACCAGCTCCCAGGGCCGGGTGGCCCGGACCTCGTCCCCGTACGGCCCCTGCCGCGGCGGGCGCCCGGGCCGGAGGCTGGCAGTGCACCGCAACCACCGGACACCGATCGGGAGGACCACGGACATGAGCGTGCGCGTGGGCATCAACGGATTCGGCCGCATCGGCCGCAACTACCTGCGCCTCGTGCTGGAGCGCGCGGAGCAGGCGGCCGGTACGCCGGTGGAGGTCGTGGCGGTCAACGACATCACCTCGCCGGCGGCGCTGGCGCACCTGCTGGCGTACGACTCGACATACGGCCGGATCGGCCGCACCGTCGAACACGACGAGGACTCCCTCACGGTGGACGGGCAGCGGATCGCGGTGACCGCCGAGCGGGACCCGGCCGCGCTGGCCTGGGGCGACCTGGGCGTCGACATCGTCATCGAGTCCACCGGACGCTTCCGCACCCGGGAGGACGCCGGACTGCACCTGAAGTCGGGCGCCCGCAAGGTGCTGCTCTCCGTACCGGGCAAGGGCGTCGACGCCACCGTCGTCATGGGCGTCAACGAGGGGACGTACGACCCCGAGCGCGACCACGTCGTCTCCAACGCCTCCTGCACCACCAACTGCGTGGCCCCCATGGTGAAGGTGCTGGACGAGTCCTTCGGCATCGACAAGGGACTCATGACGACCATCCACGGCTACACCAACGACCAGGTCGTCCTCGACGGACCGCACAAGGACCTGCGTCGCGGCCGCAGCGCCGCCGTCAACATCATCCCGACCAGCACCGGGGCCGCCCGCGCCGTCGGCCTGGTGCTGCCGGAGCTGGCGGGCACCCTGGACGGCATCGCCGTGCGCGTGCCGGTGGAGGACGGCTCCCTGACCGACCTGGCCGTGGTGCTGGAGCGGCCGGTGACCGCGGACGAGGTCAACGCGGCGTTCCGGGAGGCAGCCGACGGGGCGCTGAAGGGCGTGCTGAGGGTCTCCGACGCGCCGATCGTGTCCCGCGACATCGTCGGCGATCCGGCCTCCTGCGTCCTGGACGCCCCGCTCACCCAGGCCCACGGTGAGCTGGTCAAGGTCTTCGGCTGGTACGACAACGAGTGGGGTTACACCAACCGCCTCCTGGACCTCACCGAGTACGTCGCCGCACGACTGCGGCGCGACTGACGGAGCTCCCCGGCCCACCTGCTCGGATCCTGTATCACTCCTCGCCCGGGACCATTACCGTGGCATTTGACCGCGATGGTCGGCCTGAACGTGCCGAGGAGACGTGGAGGAGCACGAGTGGGAAGCCATGAGCGGGCCGGGGAGGCCCGCGTCCGGCTGCCGCAGCTCAAGCTCGACGAGTTGCTGGAAGAGCTGCAGGCCCGGCTGGACGCGGCCCGTGGCACGCGCGACCGGGTGCACAGCCTCCTGGAGGCGGTGCTCTCGGTCGGCCGGGAGCTCGACCTCGAACAGGCGCTGCACAGCATCGTGGAGGCCGCCGCGGTGCTGGTGGACGCGCGGTACGCGGCGCTGGGTGTGATCGGCTCGGACGGCAAGCGGTTGTCGGCCTTCCACACGGTCGGCGTGGACGAGGAGCAGATCGCCCGGATCGGGCCGTATCCGGAAGGGCACGGCATCCTCGGTGAGCTCATCACCAATCCGGAGCCGCTGCGGCTGGTGAAGCTCTCCTCGCATCCTTCCTCCTACGGGTTCCCGGCCCACCATCCGCCGATGAACACGTTTCTCGGCGTCCCCATCCGGGTGCGCGACCAGGTGTTCGGCAACCTGTACCTGACGGAGAAGCGAGGCGGGGTGCAGTTCGACGAGGAGGACGAGTCGGTCCTGTCGACGCTCGCCGTCGCCGCCGGTGTCGCCATCGACAACGCCCGGCTCTACGAGGAGTCCCGGCTCAGGGAGCGCTGGCTGCGGGCCACCGCGGAGATCACCCAGAGCCTGATGTCCGGCAGCGAGCGCGGCGCGGCCCTCGCCCTGATCGCCGAGAGCGCCCGGGAGATCACCGGCGCGGCCCTGGCCGTGATCGCCATGCCCCTGGAAGGCACCGGCTCACTGCGGGTGGAACTGGCCGTCGGGACGGGCGCCGAGGCGCATCACGGGCTCGTCCTGCCCGTGGACGACAGTCTGATCGGTCAGGCCTTCGCCGACGGCTCCCCGGTGACCAGCCCGGACGTGTCCCGCGACGAGCGGGTGCCGAACGCCGAGCCGCGCTTCTCCGGTCTCGGCGCGGCCGTGGCCGTGCCCATCGGCACGGGGGAGGGGCTGCGAGGTGTGCTGCTGCTGGTGCGGGAGACGGGCCGGCCGGCGTTCTCCGAGAAGGAGACGGAACCCCTGCACGGTTTCGCCGCGCAGGCCGCGATCGCCCTGGAGCTGGCCGAGCGCCGGAAGGACGCCGAGCAGATCGCCTTGCTGAAGGACCGCGACCGGATCGCGCGTGACCTGCACGACCTCGCCATCCAGCGGCTCTTCGCCACCGGTATGACCCTGCAGAGCGCGGGCCGGTTCATCGATCACCGGGAGGCCTCCGAGCGGGTGGTCCGGGCCGTCGACGACCTGGACGAGACCATCAAGATCATCCGGTCGACCATCTTCGGCCTGCGGGCCCGTGACGGCGCCTCGGGCACCGGCCTGCGGGCCCGTGTCGTCCGGGCGGCGGGCGAAGCCGCCACCGTGCTGGGCTTCGCGCCCAGCGTCCGCATGGTCGGACTCGTCGACACCGACGTGCCGCGCGAGATCGCCGACCAGGTCGCGGCCGTCCTGACCGAGGCCCTGACCAACGTCGCCCGGCACGCCCACGCCGACCGTGCGGAGGTGTCGCTGGAGACCGACGGGCGCGAGGTGCGGCTGACGGTCACCGACAACGGGGTCGGTGTCCCGGCCGGCGGACGGCGCAGCGGCCTCGACAACATGGCCGAGAGGGCCCGGCAACTGGGCGGCGCGTTCGAGATCCGCACGCCGGAGGGCGGGGGGACCAGGCTGGAGTGGCGGGTGCCGGTGCCGAGCGAGGACGCGTAGGCCGCCCGCATGCCACGGCCTCATTCCTCCGGCACCATCTCCATGGACCCGGAAGGGCACTCCGCCACACACAGCCCGCACCCTTTGCAGTAGTCCAGGTCGATCGCGAACCCCTTCCCCGGGCCCAGCTTCGTGATCGCGTTGTCCGGGCAGACGCCGTAGCAGTTGTCGCACTCGAAGCAGTTCCCGCACGACATGCAGCGGCGCGCCTCGAAGAGCGCCGTGGACTCGTCGAGTCCCTGGACCACCTCGTCGAACGTCGATACGCGGCGGGCGAGTTCGAGCCGCGGGCGCACGGCGGCGGGGGCGTCGGAGTAGTACCAGGTGTTGAGCCGGTCGAAGGCGGCCGGACCGTGTTTCGGGCCCGGGCGGTACGACGTCCCGCGCAGGTAGGCGTCGATGTGCCGGGCCGCCTTCTTGCCGTGCCCCACGGCCACGGTCGCGGTGCGCTCGGCGGGCACCATGTCACCCCCGGCGAAGATGCCCGGTCGGCCCGTCATCAGTCCGTCGTGGACCTCGACCGTGCCGTGGTCCACGGTGAGGTCCGGGACGTCTTCCACCAGGGACAGGTCGGAGTCCTGGCCGAGGGCGAGCACCACCGTGTCGGCGTCCAGTTCCTCGAACTCGCCCGTGGGCTGCGGGAATCCGGTCTCGTCCAGCGTCATCCGCTCGATGGTGATCCGGCTGCCGTCGGCATGCTTGATGGTCGACAGCCACTTCATCCGCACGCCCTCCTCCAGGGCCTCCGTCACCTCCTCGTCGTGCGCCGGCATCCGGTCACGGGTGCGCCGGTAGACCACCACGGCGTCGGTCGCGCCGAGTCTGCGGGCGGTACGGGCCGCGTCCATCGCCGTGTTGCCGCCGCCGTAGACGGCGACCCTGCGGCCCAGCAGCGGCGGGCCTTCGTCCTCCATGCCGCCCAGCAGTGTCACGGCGTCGAGGATGCGGGCGCTGTCGCCCGCCGGAATGTAGGCGCGACGGCCGATGCCGGCGCCCACGGCCAGGAACACGGCGTCGAAACCGCCGTCTTGCTGCGCCGCGAGGACATCGTCCACGCGCGTGCCGAGTTCCAGGGTGATGCCGAGCGCCAGGACGCGGTCGGTCTCCGCGTCCAGCACCTCGCGCGGCAGGCGGTAGCGCGGGATGCCGTAGCGCATCATGCCGCCGGGCCGGTCCTGGGCCTCACGGATCGTCACCTCGTGGCCGAACAGGCGCAGATGGTAGGCGGCGGAGAGTCCGGCGGGGCCGGAGCCGACGACGAGGACACGCTTTCCGGAGGCGGCAGGCGGAGCCTCGACCGTCCAGCCGTGCCGGATCGCCTCGTCGCCCAGGAAGCGTTCGACGGCGTTGATGCCGACCGCGTCGTCGACCTGGACGCGGTTGCAGGCGGTCTCGCACGGGTGGTAGCAGATCCGGCCCATCACGGCGGGCAGCGGGTTGTCCCGCATCAACTCCCGCCACGCGGACTCGTAGTCGCCGCGCTCCGCGTGGAACAGCCACTGCTGGATGTTCTCGCCGGCCGGGCAGGCCCCGTTGCAGGGCGGCAACCGGTGGACGTACTCCGGGCGTTCGGTGCGCCAGGCGCCGGTCCGGTTGGCCAGACTGGAGCCCACGTCCAGGGTGATCGCGAACGGTTTCTCCTTCACGACACGACCTCCTCGGCCAGGTCGAAGCGCGCGATGTTGCAGTCGGCGGCCCGCTGGAGGCGGGCGATGACATCCGTGCGGACCTCCGGGGTGAAGAGGTGTCCGTACCGCTTCTGCGGGCGCAGGTACTCCTCGACCGGCACCCGCCGACGGATCTTCGTCACCTCGGTGACCTCACCGTCGACGGCCTCGAACACCGGGAACAGACCGCTCTGTTCGGCCAGCCGCGCGATCCGGACGGTGTCGCAGGACGCCGTGCCCCAGCCGAGCGGGCAGGGCACCAGGACGTGCAGATAGCGGGCGCCCCGCAGGCCCATCGCCCGGTGCACCTTGGCCTCCAGGTCGCGCAGCCCCGCGACGGTCGCCGTGGCGACGTACGGGATCTCGTGCGCCATCGCGATCAGCGGCAGGCTCTTGCCCTGGCCGAACGGGGCGCCGGGCGCCTCGCCGACCGCCTGGGTGGTCGCCGTGCGCGCGGCCGGGGGAGTGGCCCCGGAGCGCTGCACGCCCGTGTTCATGTACGCCTCGTTGTCGTAACACACGTACAGCACATCGTCGTTGCGCTCGAACATCCCGGACAGACAGCCCAGGCCGATGTCGACCGTGCCGCCGTCCCCGCCCTGCCCGACCACCCGGACGTCCGTCCGGCCCTTGGCGCGCAGTGCCGCCGCGACACCGGAGGCGACGGCCGGGGCGTTGCCGAACAGGGAGTGCAGCCAGGGCAGTTGCCAGGAGGTCTCCGGGTACGGCGTCGAGAACACTTCCAGGCAGCCGGTCGCGTTGACGGCGATCACCTTGCCGCCGCTCGCCCGCTGTGCCGCGTCCAGGACGTACCGGGCGCCCAGCGCCTCGCCGCAGCCCTGGCAGGCGCGGTGGCCGCAGGTGAGCGCGTTGGAACGGGCCGGGTCGGCCTGGTCGGAGCGCAACTCCGGGTCCAGCAGCCGGTTTCCGGCGGCGAGACTGCCCACCTGGTAGAACTTCACCTGCTGAGCGGCGTTCATCGGTTGCTCCCCACATCGCGCAGGATGTTCTCCGCCGACGGCCCCGACCTGCGGGACTGTGCCATCCGCGCCAACTCCCGCTCCACCAGGCCGGTGTCGAGGTCCAGGAACTCCAGATGGCCGAGCCGCCCCGCCACCGCGTCGGCGAACAGCCGGTGCAGCGACTCCTTGGTGATCGGGCGCCCGCCCAGCCCGGCGACCACCGTGTGCCCGTCGAGCCGGATACCGGACAGCGCGGTGCGCACGTTCTGCGAGACGATTCCGCCGACACCGACGGCGAGCGCGCGCTCCAGGACGACCACCCGGCGGGCATGGCCCAGCACCGTCCGTACCGCCTCCAGCGGGAACGGCCGGAAGGAGGTGATCCCCAGCGCCCCGATCCGCACCCCGTCCGCCCGCATCTCGTCGACCACGTCGCAGACCGTGCCCAGCACCGAGCCGAGGGCCACGACGATCGTGTCCGCGAACTCGCACGCGTACGGATGGATCAGCCCCCCGGAATCCCGGCCGAACGCCTGCCGGAACTCCCGCGCGATGTCCGGGATCGCCTCCAGCGCCTGCATCTGCTTGGCATGCGCGAGATACCTGACCTCGGTGAACGCCTCCGGGCCGACCATCGCGCCGATCGACACCGGCTCGTCGGGGTCAAGCACCTGACGGGGCTCGTACGGCGCCAGGAACGCGTCGACCTGCGCCTGCTCCGGCACCTCGATCCGCTCCCAGGCGTGCGTCAGCACGAAGCCGTCCATGCACACCATGACCGGCAGCGACAGCTCCTCCGCCAGCCGGAAGGCCTGCGGATGCAGATCGGCGGCCTCCTGGTTGTCGCGGGCGTACAGCTGGATCCAGCCGGAGTCGCGCTGGGACATGGAGTCGCTGTGGTCGTTCCAGATGTTGATGGGCGCGCCGATCGCCCGGTTGGCGACCGTCATCACGATCGGCAGCCCGAGCCCGGCGGCGTTGTAGAGGGCCTCCACCATGTACAACAGGCCCTGGCTCGCCGTCGCCGTGTAGGTGCGGGCGCCGGCCGCCGAGGCGCCGATGCACAGCGACATCGCCGCGAACTCCGACTCGACGTTGACGTACTCGCACGGCTTCAGCGCACCGGACTTCACCAGGCGGCTGAGCTCCTCGACGATGTGGGTCTGCGGGGAGATCGGGTAGGCGGCGATCACTTCCGGGCGGCAGTGCGCGACGGTCTCGGCGACCGCGCGCGAGCCCTCAGTCTGCTTCAGCATGAGCGCGCTCCTTGCACAGCACCTCGACGTAGTCGTACGCCTCACGCGCGGCGGCGGCGTTGTTCGTGCCCAGCACGCCCGGGAACCGGTCCCGGATCGCGGCCTCCAGCGAGTCGACGGTCACGCAGCCCGTCAGCGCGGCCAGCCCGCCGAGCAGGACGGCGCTCGGCACCGGGCGCCCGACGTGGCGCAGGGCGAGCGCGGTGGCGGGGACGGTGAGGACCGGGCCGGTGAGGGTCTCCAGGCCCAGAGCGTCCGCCCCGCGCGGGGAGTTGACCAGGACCGGGCCGCCGGGGCGCAGCCCCTCGAAGACGTTGACCTGGTGCAGCAGGGTCGCGTCCTGGATGACCAGGGCGTCGGGCCGGGTGACCGGCTCACGGACCCGGATCGGCCGGTCGTCGATCCGGCAGAACGCCATGACCGGCGCCCCCGTCCGCTCCGATCCGAAACTCGGGAAGGCCTGCGCGTGGCGGCCCTCGACGAACGCCGCGACCGACAGCAACTCCGCCGCCGTGACGGCTCCCTGGCCGCCTCGGCCGTGGATACGTACCTGGAACACGGCACCCTCCTCACGTACGGGCCTGAGATCCGTCGTAGCGCTCGAGCGGGTGGTCCTCGGAGGGGCCGAACGTCCCTCGGGCGAGGCCGAGGGGCTCCGGGAGCGGTCCTTCCGGTGCGGAGTGCGCTGGGCCGGGGGCGGCCCTTCGGGTGCGGACCCGGCCGCCGCGGGTGCTGTCTTTCCCGGTCCGGCCTCCTGCTGTCGGACCGGGAAGGACGGTCTCAGCCCCCTCGTGACTCACGCGTGGGGCACGACGGCGACCGGGCAGCGGACGTGGTGCATCACCGCGTGCGCCACGGGCCCGGTGTGCGTACCGATGCGGGCCGGCCGGACCTTGCGGCCGACGACCAGCAGACCGGCGTCCGCGGCAGCCTGCGTCAGCTGCACGGCCGGACGGCCTTCCAGCACCAGCTCGTGCACCACCACGGTGGGGAACTTCCCCCGCCACGGCTCCAGCACCGTCCGCAGAGCGTGCTCCGCATCTCGGCCCACGGCCTTGCGGGCCTTGGCCTCGGCCGCGGCGGGCATGTACGGCAGCCGCCAGGTGCACACCGCCCGCAGCGGGGCGGCACGCATCATCGCGCTCTCGAAGGCGAAGGCGAGCAACTCCTCACAGCGGTGCGCGGGATCGACGCCGACCATCACCTCGCGGTACGGCGTGCCGACCGAGGGCCGGCCGTCGGCGTCCGGCAAGTGCTCGGACTCCAGGCGCTGATGGGCCCGTACGAGCACCACCGGCCGGGTCGCCCTGGCCACCGTCGCCAGTGCCGCCGAGCCGGCCATGAAACCGCCGAAACCGCTGAAAGCGCGGCTGCCCAGCACCAGCAGCTCGGCCTCGTCGGCCGCTGCGACCAAGGCGTCGGGCGCCGAGTTCGGCACCTGATCGGCGCTCAGCCGCACCTGCGGATAGCTTTCGCCCAGCCGGTCCAGGCCACCGCGGAGAATCCGCTGTGACCAGTAGCGCGGCGCCGCCAGCTCGGGCAACCCCGGCTCGCCGGCCGAGGTCCCGCCCTCCCACGCATGCACCAGACGCAACGTCAGGCCGCGCCGCAGTGCTTCCCGGGCCGCCCAGTCGGCGGCGGCGAGACTCTCGCGCGATCCGTCCAGTCCTACGACAACGGGGCGAGGCACGGACCTCACCTCCCCGCATCAGTGTCCGCGCGCCGGTGCGCGGAGCCCTTCGTCACCAGCGTCGCCGGGCAGGCCCGGTGCGGGCAGGGGCTGACCCGGCCCGGCAGGGGGCCGAACGGCCCCTGTGGCAGTACCGGAGCGGCCACGCCGGGGAGATTGCCCTGTCGGGGCCCTTGACGAGGGCCGGTCGGCCCAAGCCCGCGGCGGGTCGCTCGCCCCAGTCTGGAGACAGACGCCGTCCCCGCGACGACGGCCGAGCACCGCCGGAGGCCCCCATGCACAGCACCCCCCGCCTCGTGAGCGACGTGATGACCCGCACCGTCGTCGCCCTCGGGAGCACCGCGACGTTCAAGGACATCGTGAAGGCCATGCGGCGCTGGCAGATCAGCGCGCTGCCCGTGGTGGACGACGAGCACCGGGTCGTGGGCGTGGTCTCCGAGGCCGACCTGCTGCCCAAGGAGGAGTTCCGTGCGCACGACCCCGACGCGGACGTCCGCCTGCGCCGTCCCGAAGCCCTCGCGCGGGCCCAGGCGCGCACCGCGGGCGAACTCATGACGGCACCGGCCGTCACCGTCGACGCCGACGCGAGCCTCGCCCGGGCCGCCCGGATCATGGCGCGGCACCAGGTGAAACGCCTGCCGGTCGTCGACGACACCGGTGTCCTGACGGGCATCGTCAGCCGCACCGACCTGCTCAAGGTCTTTCTGCGCACGGACGCGGACATCGTGGAGGAAGTGCGCCGCGAGGTCGTCGAGCCGCTCTTCCCCGACCCGCTGGAACCGGTCCGGGTGGACGTGCGCGACGGGGTCGTCACCCTGACCGGCCGCGTCTGGGACACCTGGCTCGTCCCTATCGCCGTACGGCTCGCCAGGGCTGTGGAGGGCGTGGTGGACGTGGACAGCGCGCTCATGGGCCCGCCGCGGCGGCCGGTCCTCGACCCGGATCTCGTGGAGGAGACCTGAGCACGACGAGGTGCAGAACACCGGAGCACGACAGAGCGGAAAGGACCCACCCGCTTCTCGCGGATCCAGATTGCGCGGTGCACGGCTCCGAGCCGCTTCCCCGCGTCCGTGTCGGGTCCTTTCCGTACCTCCAGCAGAGCACACCGCCCGGAGAGTCACCAGGGCCGATCGGCCCCAGTCCCGAAGGAGAGCGACCTCATGATCACCGTGGTGGCAGGACCGGAGGAGAACACCGCGACCCGCTCGCGGCCGGCGCTGCTGACGTTCCTGGGCGGAGTGGGAACGGTCACCGGCAGCAAGTTCCTGGTCGAGAGCGACCACGCCCGGGTTCTCGTCGACTGCGGGCTCTTCCAGGGCCTGGCCGATCTGCGCCGGCGCAACTGGCGCGAGCTGCCCTGCGACGGTGCCGACATCGAGGCGGTTGTCGTCACCCACGCCCACCTGGACCACTGCGGCTACCTGCCGCGGCTGGCCCGGCACGGCTTCCGCGGCCGGATCGTGACGACGGAGTTCACCGCCCGCCTGATGGAGATCGTGCTGCGCGACAGCGCCAAACTCCAGCTGGAGGCCGCGCACCACGCGAATGAGCACGGCTGGTCCAAGCACCACCCCGCGCAGCCCCTGTACGACGACTCGGACGTGGACCGCACGCTGAAGCTGATCGAGCCCGTCCCCGTGCACACCCCGGTCGACATCGCCACCGGCACTCGGCTGACCCTGCACCCCGCCGGGCACATCCTCGGCTCGGCCTGGGCCCACCTCACCCTGGAGGACGGGCACACCCTCGCCGTCAGTGGCGACCTCGGCCGTCCCGGCCATCCGCTGCTGCTGCCGCCGGAGCCGTTCTACGGGGCGGACGTCCTGCTCATGGAATCCACCTACGGCAACCGGTGGCACGAGGAGGAGGCGGGCCGGACGCGCTTCGCCGAGGTGCTGGGCCGCACCCTGGCCCGCGGCGGGACCGTCGTCATCCCGGCGTTCGCCCTGGACCGCACCGAGGTGCTCCTGCACGAACTCGCCGAGCTGCGACGGGCCGGGGCACTCCCGAGCGCCGTGCCGGTCTACGTTGACAGCCCGATGGCCCTGGCCGCCCTCGACGTCTACCGGGACGCCGTCCTCGCCAAGGCGCCCGAGCTCCGCCCCGAGGTGATCCTGGCGGGCGCGGCGGCGCTCGGCCCCGAGCCGTTCCGTCCGGTCCGCTCCCTCCAGGAATCCGTCGAGCTCAGCCGCACGGGCGGACCGGCCGTGATCGTCTCCGCGTCCGGTATGGCCACCGGCGGGCGGGTGCTGCACCATCTGCGGCGGCTGCTGCCCGACCCGCGCAACGCGGTCGTCGTGGTGGGCTTCGCCGCGCAGGGCACCCGGGCCAGAGACCTCGTCGAGGGCGCTCAGGTGCTGAAGATGTTCGGAGAGTACGTTCCGGTGCGGGCCCAGGTCGCGAACCTGCCGCATTTCTCGGCGCACGCCGATGCCGGGCAGATCGTCGACTGGCTGCGGGACGCTCCCGCACCCCACGCCACCTACCTGGTGCACGGGGAGCCGGACGCGGCCGCCGCCCTGCGGGACCGGATCGACCGGATGCTGGGCTGGACGGCGGTCGTACCCCGGTCGGGGGAGCGGGTGCTCGTCCGCTGACCCCGGGGGGCCTTCAGTAGGGCATGGGGCGCCCGGAGGGGGTGCGCAGGTCCTGCGGCTCCGGCCGGCGCGGAGTCCGGGGGCGCCTGGCCTCTTGTATCCGCTTCATGACCGTCGCCTCCTGGGACGTCATCCGCGATGTCCCGGCTGCGCCGGCACCGCGCGTACCAGGAATCCTCGTCGTCCTCCGGTGCGGGGACCATGAGGCCACCGACCCCCGCTCAGGGGCCGGGCGGTACCGGACGCAAGGGGCCGAACGGCCTTTCGGCACGCATCGTCCGGGAGCAAGGGACGCGCAGACCCCGGGTCCGGGCCGGTCGGCTCATGTGCCCGCTGTCGTGCCGGAGTTTGCTGGAGGCGTGAGGGATACGACGCCGACCGAGGAGGGGGCGAGGACAGTGGGTACGAGTCTGACACCGGAGTTCTGGGAGAGGTTCGCCCTGTTGCTGTTCGCGGCGATGGGCCTGACGTTCGCCCTCGCCGCGCTCTTGGACGAGCTGGCGCTGCGCTGGATCAAGCGCCACACGCACCGCCCGCCGACGGCGCCGCGGCCGACCCCGTCACGTACCGGCACGGACCACCGCACCTCAGTTTCCTGCTGAGCTACCGGGGCGCCGCACCCGCCTCGGCCCTCGCGGCCCCACTCAACGCCACTGCTCGGGGATGTTCGCCAGTTGGCTCAGCAGGTCCCAGCCCCGGCTCTTGTGCCGGCGTTCCGCGCTCGGACTGGCCCACGGGGCGCCCTGCCCGACCCAGTAACCGCGGTAGTTGCGCAGCCCCATGACGCTTTCGTCACCGACATCCGACTCGTTGCCGCAGCAGGAGCAGATCTCCGCCGTCGGCCGGCCGTCCGCCCAGAAGACGTCATCGTCGTCGTATCCGCACACCCTGCAGACGGTCTCCCAGGTCTCGGTGTTGTCCATGCCGGCGAGTCTATGGATCGGCCCGGGAGGCGACGAACGTATTTACGCCGCCCCGATGGCCCGTAGCCCCGGTTGCACGTCGGCGGCAGGGACGGCCACCACGGGGACGGTGGCGCCCCTCAGGCACGCACGGCCGATCGGCCCCGGTACGGGCCGCCCGTGCGCGGCGTCCCCCCGGTGGCCGATCGCGAGCAGGAGTGCTCCGCGTGCCTGCTCCAGCAGCACGCGCGCGGGCTGCCCTTCCACGACGACGGCACGCACCCGGTCCCCGATCCGCGGGCCGAACACCGTGCGCAACGCCGAGGCCAGCACCTGTGCGGCCTGCACCCGCTGCTCCGCAGGTGTCGGCCGGGCCGCCGGGGGAGCGTAGGGCGCGCGCCCGGCAGCGACCGGTTCCCAGGCGTGGACGGCGACGACGACCGCGTGCAGCGCCCGGGCCTGCCCGGCGGCCCAGCGCAGCGCGGCCATGGACGCGTCCGATCCGTCGACGCCCACGACGATGCTCTTCTCCGCGGCGCGTTCCGTCATGGCTGCCTCCCTCGGCGTTCCGTGTCTCCAGCGTGCCGGGAAGCCGGCACGCCCACGTTGAGCCGAGGGGGGCGGCACGGGTGCCCAACGGTCCCTTGCCGGGCTGCCGTGGGGCGGTCCCCCGCACAGCCGTCGGTGGTCACGCGTGGTAGTTGTGGTGGTCGTCGTGGTTGCCCATGTAGCGCCGCTCGACGACCGTTTCCCGATCGCCCGGGCGCCTGACCGCGCCCGGCGTGGACATGAAGGCCGTGAGGCCGATGAGGCCGGCGAGCATCAGAATCAGGCCGACGATGACGGAGCTGTAGCCGAAGACCATGCCCGCGCCCAGTACGACCGCGCCGATCAGGATGAGCGGAATCATGACCGTCCCCCTTGATGACCCGGACGAGTCTCCTCCCCCAGTGGAGAGCCTCTGGTCCGGTTCTCACTTGCAGTTTCTCGGGCCGGCGAAGCCCCGCCCAGGGGCCGATCGGCCCCGGCCAGGGCCGTTCCACCCCTGCTGTCGTGCGCCCGCGCATGGCACGGTGAGAGTGGAGTTCCGCGCTGCAACGGCGCGGCCCGACACAAGGCGGTGGAAGCCATGGAGCTGCCCCTGGTCGTGGGCGTCGACGGGTCGGAATCGAGTCTGCTGGCGGTCGACTGGGCCGTGGACGAGGCGGCCCGGCACGGCCTGCCGCTGCGCCTGGTCTACGCCTCCCTGTGGGAGCGCTACGAGGGCGCCCTGCCGTCGACGAGCCCGGACCGGCCGTCCGAACAGGTGATGGCCGACAACATCGTCGCCGGCGCGGCGGAGCGGGCCGGCCGACGCCACCCCGAGGTCAAGGTGTCCACCGAGGTGATCGCCGACGAGGCCGTCGAAGCGCTGCTGCGCGAGGGCTACGGCGCCTCCGCCCTGGTGACGGGCACCCGTGGCCGCGGCGAGCTCCAGGGCCTGCTCCTCGGCTCGGTCGGGCTGACCGTGGCGGCCCGCGCCCACTGCCCGGTGATCGTCGTTCGCGGCGACCGCGCGGGGCGGGAGGGCACCCACGAGCGGATCCTCCTCGGCGCCGGTGAACCCGCCACGTCCGGCGAGGCCGTCCGCTTCGCCTTCCGCGAGGCCGAGGCTCGCCGGTGCACCCTGGACGTCGTGCGTGCCTGGCGCTGCCCCGAGCACGAGACGGCCGACCACCCGCTGCTGGCCGGACACACGGCCCACGAGCACACCGAGCAGGCCTCCGCCCTGCTGGACGCGGTGCTCCACGATGCCGCCGCCGATCATCCGAAAGTCCCCGTGCGCAGGGCCACCGTGGAAGGGCCGGCCCGCAAGGTGCTGCTGAACCGTTCGGCCGCCGCGGATCTGGTGATCATCGGGGCGCGCCGCAGGACCGGTCACTTCGGACTCCAGCTGGGCCGTGTCGGGCATGCGTTGCTGCACCACGCGGACTGCCCCGTCGCCATCGTCCCGCAGCAGGTCTGACCGTGCGCCGCCCCGGCACCCCCGCGGACCTCGGCGAGGAACTCGCGCCCGCCCTGCGTGACATCCGGGCCGTCGTCTTCGACACCGACGGCGTGATCACCGACTCGGCCCGGGTGCACGCCGCGGCGTGGAAGACGGCCTTCGACGCCTTCCTGCGCGCCCACCCGCCCGAGGACCCCGCCCAGCGCCGCCCGTTCGACGGCCGCGACGACTACCTCCGTCACGTGGACGGAAAGTCCCGCCTGGACGGCGCCGCCGCGTTCCTCGCCTCCCGCGGCCTCGACACCTCGGACGACACCGTGCGGGCCGTCGCCGCCGACAAGGAGCGCCTGTTCACCGAGCGGCTGCGCGCGCACGGCGTCGACGCCTACCCGGGCACGGTCCGCCTGGTGCGCGCCCTGCGCCGGGCGGAGGTGCCGGTCGCGGCTGCCTCCGCGTCCCGTCACGCCGGTGAACTGCTCGACCACGCCGGGGTGTCGGACCTCTTCGACGTCCTCGTGGACGGCGGCGAGGCCGCGCGGCTCCGGCTGCCCGGCAAACCGCGGCCCGACCTGTTCCTGGAGGCGGTACGACGCCTCGGCGTCCCCGCCGCGCGCGCCGCCGTCGTGGAGGACGCCCTGGCCGGTGTGTCGGCGGGCCGCAACGGCGGATTCGCCCTCGTGGTCGGTGTGGACCGCGCCGCCACGGGGGACTCGGGGGACCGGCTGCTGCACAGCGGTGCCGACATCGTCGTACGGGATCTCGCGGAGCTGGTCGTGGCGGGGGAGCCGACGTGACGGGCTGGACCTGGGAGTACGAGGGCTACGCGCCCGCCGACGAACGGCTCCGCGAGTCGCTGTGCACGCTCGGCAACGGCTACTTCGCCACCCGGGGAGCGCTGCCGGAGTGCGCGGCGGACGACGTGCACTACCCGGGCACGTATGTCGCGGGCTGCTACAACCGGCTCACCTCCGAGGTGGCGGGCCGCAGCGTCGAGAACGAGGACATGGTCAACGTCCCCAACTGGCTTGTGCTGCGCTTCCGTCTCCCCGGCGGGCCATGGCTCACCCCGGACACCACGAAGGTGCTCGACCACCGGCTCACCCTGCATCCGGACTCCGGCATGTTGGAGCGGCGCACCCGTTACGACCTGGGCGGGGAACGGGAATTGATGGTGCGCCAGCAGCGGATCGTGCACATGGCCGATCCTCATCTGGCCGCCCTGCGCACCGAGTTCACGGCCGAGGGCTTCGCCGGGTCGCTGGAGGTCGAGGCCGGGCTCGACGGGGGCGTCACCAACGCGGGCGTGCCGCGCTACCGCGACCTGGACGGCCGCCATCTCACCCACGTGCACACGGGTACCGCCGCCCCCGACACGGTGTGGCTGCGCTGCCGCACCCGCACCTCCGACATCCGCATCGGCATGGCGGCCCGGCTGACCGCCGGCGCGCCCGTCGCCGTACGGCACGAATCGCCGTATGCCATCCAGCAGTTGAGCCTCGATCTGGAGGCCGGCCGGACCGCGACCGTCGACAAGACCGTCGCCCTGCACACCTCACGCGACCCGGCGATCAGCGACCCCCTCTACGCCGCGCTCGACCGGGTGGGCCGGGCCCCGGACTTCGACGAACTGCTGGAGTCACACCTCACGGCCTGGGACCAGTTGTGGCGCCGGGCCGCCCTGGACGTGGCGGGCGAGGCCGGCCGCATCCTGCGGCTGCACCTCTTCCACGTCCTGCAGACCCTCTCCCCGCACACCGCCGACCTCGACGTCGGCGTACCCGCCCGCGGGCTGCACGGCGAGGCCTACCGCGGCCATGTCTTCTGGGACGAGCTGTTCGTCCTGCCCTACCTCAACCTGCACTTCCCCGAGGTCTCCCGCGCTCTGCTGCGCTACCGCCACCGCCGCCTGGAACAGGCCTGCACGACCGCGCGGCAGGCGGGCCGCAAGGGGGCGATGTACCCCTGGCAGAGCGGCAGCGACGGACGCGAGGAGACCCAGCAGCTCCACCTCAACCCGCGCTCCGGGCGCTGGCTGTCCGACCACTCCCGGCTCCAGCACCACGTCGGCTCGGCCGTCGCCTACAACGTCTGGCAGTACTGCGAGGCCAGTGGCGACATGGAGTTCCTGCACACCAAGGGCGCCGAGATGCTGCTCCAGATCGCCCGCTTCTGGGCCGACTCGGCGGTCTACGACGACAGCCTCGGCCGGCACCGCATCAAGGGCGTGGTCGGCCCCGACGAGTACCACGAGGCCTACCCCGGCGCGAGCACACCCGGCCTCGACGACAACGCCTACACCAACGTCACCGCCGCCTGGGTCCTCACCCGCACCCTGGAACTGGTGCGTGCCCTGCCCGAACCCCGCCGCCGCGAACTCGTCGAGCGCACCGGCCTGGACGAGGGCGAGCTGGAGCTGTGGGAGGACGTCTCGCGCACCCTGCACGTGCCCTTCCACGCCGGTGTCATCAGCCAGTTCGAGGGCTACGGCGACCTCGCCGAGCTGGACTGGGACGGCTACCGCGGGCGCTACGGCGACATCCGGCGCCTGGACCGCATCCTGGAGGCGGAGGGCGACAGCGTCAACCGCTACCAGGCCTCCAAGCAGGCCGACGTGCTGATGCTCGGCTACCTCTTCTCGCCGGCCGAACTGCGCGGCCTGTTCGACCGGTTGGGGCTGCGGCTCGACGACGAGACATGGCGCCGTACCGTCGACCACTACCTGCACCGCACCAGCCACGGCTCCACCCTCAGCGGCCTGGTGCACGGCTGGGTGCTGGCCCGCGCGCGGCGGGCGGAGGCCTGGAAGTACTGCCAGGAGGCCCTCCAGGGCGACATCGCCGACATCCAGGGCGGCACCACCGGCGAGGGCATCCACCTCGGCGCGATGGCGGGCACCCTCGACCTGGTCCAGCGCGGCCTGACCGGCCTGGAGACGCGGGCCGGGGCCCTGTGGCTCGACCCGGTGCCGCTGCCGGAACTCTCCTCGTACGGGTTCAACCTGCGCTACCAGGGCCACTGGGGCGTACGGCTCCACCTGGAGCGGGGGCGGCTGGAGATCTCGGTGCCCTCGTCCGACGCCACGCCCATCGACGTACGGCTGCCGGACCGTGTGGTGCGTCTGGCGCCGGGGGAGACGGGGCAGTTGGACCTGCCGGGCTGAACATCCGCCGACCGGCACTGGGTGCGGGACGCTCGGCCTCTCCGGGCCGGTGGCGGTGGCGCGCAGACTGGAGACAGGAACGAGACGTGGCCCGCTCGCCCACTGGTCCACGGGGACCGACAGGGCAGTGGACGAGCCCGTTGGGGGCGCTCGGCGGCCTTGTGCCGTCGGCGTCGGTGCGCGAGAGCCGTCCTGCGGGAGCGTCCCTCGCGCGGGTGCCGTCCGGTCCTGACCGGACGTGCGGATGGCGGGAGCCGCAGTGTCGGCGCTGCGGCTCCCCTGGGTGTGTCGGGCTTCACGAGGCGATCCGGATACCGGAGATGAGCTGCGTCTCGAGGTCGGACCGGACCAGCAGCCGCATGTGGTGGACCTGGTTCCCGGCGTCCTCCCAGGTGAGTGTGACCCTGGTCCAGCAGTGGCCCATCCCGCTGTCGCTGCAGACGACCTTCCAGGCGGCCGGCACGCCCTTGGCGCGCAGGACGCCGTCCGTGTGGTGCGCCTTCTCCCAACGGGCGAGGTCGGCGCGGAGCCGCGCGGTCAGATAGTGCTCGCGCAGGGAATCGGCCAGCCGGCCGCGACCCGAGTCGTACAGCACGTCGATGTAGGCGCCGTAGAAGTCGGCCACCCGGTCGACCGTGGACCTCGGACTGCCGTCCCGGACCGGGGCGTTGACGGTCGAGACACTGGCCGTGTTGTGGGTGCGGACGCCGGTCGCGGACGTCGGCAGCGCGGCCCCGACGGCCGGCACCGCACCGATGAGCGCGATCCGCCGCAGTGTGCGTGACGTTGCCATGCCATGACTCCCTCCTGAGGGAGGAACCGCGTGTTCCCCAACTCCAGTACAGCGCGGGGCGGTTGACCGCCTCGGGGGCCGGCCGGCCCCAAGTGCGGGGCCGGTCGGGGGTCAACTGCCGGAGCTCGCCACGAGCCTGCGGCGCAGGGCCAGGGAGGCCAGCGTGACGAGCGCGACGGCGAAGCCGGCCAGGACGGTGAGGTCGCCCAGAATGGCGGGCAGGTTCCCGTCGCGGGACAGCAGTGTCGTCCACGCGTCGACGGCCCACGCCTGCGGCACCGCGTGTCCGGCGGTGCGCAGCCAGTCCGGCACCAGTGCCAGCGGCCACATGCAGCCGCCCAGCATGCCCATCCCGATACCGACGGCGGGACCGATGGCGTGCACCTGCTCCGGCGTGCGGAACAGGGCCCCGGCCAGCACCCCCGCCCCGGTGCCCACCAGCGCCCACACGGCGATCAGGACACCGGCGGCCAGCGGGTCGCCCCACGCGACGTCGAAGGCCAGTGCCCCGATCCCGACGATCAGCAGGGACTGCAGGACGGCCAGCAGGAAGTAGGCCAGCGTCTCGCCTAGAACGAGCGTGCGAGCGGGGACGGGCGCCGCCAGGGCCCGCGCGTACACGCCCGTGCGACGGGTCGCCACGATGGCCGCGCCGCCCGCCAGCGCGTTGATGAACACGAACAGCACCAGCATGGTCGGCGTGCTGTAGCTGTAGCCGAGCGGCAGGTAGTCGCTCTCCCCGTTGACGGTCTGCGTCCGTACGACGAGGGGCGAGGACGCCCGCTCGGCGCCGCGGGCCAGCGCGAGGTTCTCGTCGAAGGTCCCGCCCGCCTGATCGCCGGCGAAGGCGGCGGCCTGGAGCCGCGCCCCGTGCTCCGCCACCACGGCCGACACCGAGGACACGGCGCCGTGCCCGGCGCTCCCGGTCGGCTCCACCAGCACCCGCACGCCGACGGTGCGCCCGGCCCGCACTTCGGCGTCGAGACCCGCCGGCACCAGCACGACCGCGTCCAGTTCGGCGCGCCGCAGCGCGGTTCGGGCGTCCTGGGCGGACTCGTACGTACGGGTCCGCAGGCCGGGCGCGCTCCGGAGTTCCGTGGCCAGCTCCTGGGCCACGGGGCCGGTGCGGGCGGCGGGGACCAGCCCGATCCGGAACCGGTCGAAGCCACTGACGGTCACCCCGATGACGACGATGATGGCCACCGGCAGCAGCACCATGAAGAACAGGGCGGTCCGGTCGCGCAGGACGCGGGTCAGCGTCGCCCGGGTCACCGCGAGTGCGGTCATGGCGTCCTCCTGAGCCGGAGAAGCAGAGCGGTCACCGCGGCCACGGCCGCCGAGAACGCGGCGATGCCCAGCAGCGGGGCGCCGACCGCCGCCCACCCGCGCACCCCGGTGCCCAGGTCGGTGAAGCCGCGCAGGGCCCAGCCGTTGGGCGTGAACAGGGCGAGGCGGCGGATCAGCGGCGTGGTGCCGGAGGCGAAGACGAAGTTGCCGCCGAGCAGCACCAGCGCGAAGACCAGGATCGAGGCGAGCCCCTGCGCCTGCTGCTCCGTCCGCACCAGCGCGACGACCAGCGCGGTCAGACACACCACGCACACCGCCATGGCCACACTGAGCGCCGCCACGCCGAGCGGGTCCGCCCAGCTCGCCCCGAACGCCAGCCACGACACCAGCGTGACGGTGGCGAGCCCGGCCAGGCTGTACACGAACGTCGACACCGACTTGCCGAGCAGCAGCGCACCCCGCCCGACCGGTGCCGCCGCGATCCGGTCGAGGGTGCCCTGCTGCTGTTCGATGAAGTAGCCGCGGGCGCCGAAACCGACCGTGAACAACACGAAGAACATGCCCATGCTCGGCCCGAAGTAGCTGATCACCTTCAGCGCGTCGTCGGGCAGTCCCTCCGCTCGCACCTCTTCGGGCAGCCGCAACAAGGCCGCCTTGGCGGCGAGTTCAGGGACGTCCCGCTGCGGGGCGCCCGCGGCGACGGCCGTGGCGACGGACAGCCGGTCGGCGTTGACCTGGGCGACGTAGGACTCGGTGACCGCCCGGGCGAGCTGGGCCTGCAGTCCGAAGTCGACGCTGTCCAGGACCTTCACGGGCGCGGTGGTGCCACCGTGCAGGGCCTGGGTGAACCCCTTCGGCACGACGATCGCGGCGTGCACACTCCCGGCGTCCACCGCCCGGCGCGCGGCGCTCTCGTCGTCGTAGGACCGCACATGGACGGTGCCTTCGAGTTCCGGGCTCTTGAGTACCTGCGTCAGCCCGGTGGCGGCCGGGCCGTGGTCCAGGTCGACGACGCCGATGTCCGCCCGGAACTCGGAGTTGTTGTTGAACGCCAGGGCCATCAGTGCGGAGATGAGGACCGGCGCCAGGAACACGATCACCCAGGCCGACCGGTCCCGCAGCCGCTGCCGCAGGTCCTTGGCGGCGATGGCGAGAACGACACCCACGGCTCCTCACTCCCTCAGCGCGGTGCCGGTCAGATGGAGGAAGACCGCCTCCAGGTCGGGTTCGTCGATCTCCACGCTGCGGATGTCGACCTGCTGTTCGTGGGCGAGGTCGAGGAGGTCGGGCAACAGGCTGCGCGCGTCCTTGACGACCAGTTCCACCACCTCGTCGTGGTCGCCGGTGCGGGCCGCGCCCTCGACGCGGGCCAGGTTCCGGCAGGTCTCCGCGTACGCGGTCAGGTTGCCGGCGGCGGACAGGCGGATCCGGTCGCGTTCGGCGACCAGCGCCACGAGTTCGCGCGGGCTGCCCTCGGCGACGAGTCGGCCGCGGTCGATGATGCCGACCCGGTCGCAGAGCCGCTCGGCCTCCTCCATGTAGTGCGTGGTGTAGAGGACGGCCATGCCCTCCTCGCCGAACCGTGTGACGCTCTCCAGGATCGCGTGCCGGCTCTGCGGATCGACGCCGACGGTCGGCTCGTCCAGCACCAGCAGCGTCGGTGAATGCACAAGGCCGGCGCCGATGTTGAGGCGTCGGCGCATCCCGCCGGACAGCGAGTCCACCCGGTCGCCGGCGCGGTCGCGGAGTTCGATGAGGTCGAGGACCTCGTCGACGCGGCGCTCCAGGGCGCGGCGGGAGAGCCGGTACAGGCGGCCGAAGAAGCGCAGGTTCTCCCGGACGCTGAGGTCCGGGTAGAGGGCCACGTCCTGCGGGACGAAGCCGATGAGCTTCTTGGCCGGTCCGGCGGCCGTGGTCACCGCCAGGCCCGCGACGCGCACCGCCCCGGCGTCGGGGCGCAGCAGCCCGCAGGCCATCCTGATCGTCGTCGTCTTCCCCGCGCCGTTGGGGCCGAGCAGGCCGTACGTCTCGCCCGGCGCGATGCGCAGACTCACGTCGTCGACGGCGGTGCGGTCGCCGAACCGCCGCACCAGGTGCGCGCAGTCGAGCACGGCGTCCGGGGTGCCCACAGGGGCGTCCATGGCATCACCTCAGGGAGAGGGCGGAATGGGTCAGGGGGCGAGGGAGAAGTAGTTCTCCTCCTCTTGTTTGAAGTGCAGGCGCAGCACGGTGTGCAGGCCGTACAGACAGGCCCGCAGGTCGCCCAGCTGCTCCGGCGTCAGGCAGCCGTCGGGTTCCGCCAGGGCAAGATGCGTGGCGATGCGGTGGGCGAGGCGGTCGATCTCGGCGTGGGCACGGCTCATCGGGGCTATGACCTCCGGGCCGCCGAGCGTCGGTGCGAGCGCCGGGTAGAGCTGGTGCTCCTCGGCGTGCTCGTGCGGCAGCAGGCGCTCGGTGAGCAGCCGGTGCACCTCGGCCACCGGGGCCAGGGCCTGGGGGTCCGGGCCGTCGGAGAGACGGTCGGCGGCGGTGCGTACGGCCTCCAGCACGTCCTGGAGGTCGTCGTGTTCGGCGGCGAAGCGGTGGATGAGCGACTCCGCGGACGGGGTGAGCGCCGGCCCGGCCGACCTGTCGTCGCGCAGGGCGCGCAGCGCGTTGAGGATCACCACGGCGTCGATGCCCTCCTGGAGCAGCGCGCCGACGGCCGGCGCCAGCAGCCCGGCCGCGGCCGCGGCCATCGCGGCGAGCGACAGCAGCATGCCGCCGAGGGCGCTCTGCACGGCGATGCGCCGTGACCGTACGGCGATGGCGACCGCGTCGGCCAGCCGGTCGACCCGGTCCGTGGTCAGCACGATGTCCGCCGCCTCGGAGGACGCCGTGGAGCCGTACGCGCCCATGGCCACGCCGATGTCCGCGGCGGCCAGGGCGGGGGCGTCGTTGGCGCCGTCGCCGACCATCACGGTGACCGCGCGGCGGCGTTCGGCACGCACCGCGTCGACCTTGTCGGCCGGGGAGAGCCCGGCCCGCACGTCGTCGAGCCCGAGGACGGCACCGACCTCGCGGGCGGGCTCGGCACGGTCACCGGTGAGCATCACCAGCCGCCCGATGCCCGCGGCCCGCAGCCGGCGCAGGGTGCGCGGCGCGTCGTGGCGGAGCGGGTCGCGCAGCAGAACGGCGCCGACCGGACGGGAGTCGACGGTGAGCCAGACGACGGTCGCACCGTCGAGGAGGGCCCGGTTGTCGGCAGCGCGCGCCCAACCGGGCTGGTCGGCACGGCCGTCCAGCCGGCCCACGTTCATCCGCCGGCCCGCGACCGTGCCGACGGCGCCGCGGCCCGGCTCCTCCGACACGTCCGCAGGCACCGACAGCCGCAGCCCTCGCTCGCGGGCGGCGTCCACGACGGCCCGGGCGAGGACGTGCGGCGAGTACTGGTCGAGCGAGGCCGCGAGCCGCAGCACCTGGGACGGCTGCCAGCCGGGCGCCGCCACCACGTCGAGCACCCGCGGACGGCCCACGGTGAGGGTGCCGGTCTTGTCGAGCAGCAGGGTGCGGGCACGTCCGAGGTTCTCCAGCGCGCCGCCGTCGCGGACCACCACGCCGAGCCGGGAGGCCCGCGACAGCCCGGAGACGACGGCCACCGGCGCGGCCAGCAGCAGCGGACACGGCGTGGCGACCACCAGGACCGCCACCGCCCGCACCGCGGAACCGCTCACCAGCCACGCCAGCGCGGCCACCGCCAGCGTCAGCGGCAGGAAATAGGCCGCGTACCGGTCGGCCAGCCGCACCACGGGCGCCGACTCCGCCCCGGCGTGCCGGGCCAGCCGGACGATCTCGGCGTACGTGCTGTCCTGTGCGGTCGCCGTGGCGCGCAGTTCGAAGGCGCCGCCCGCGTTCACGACACCGCTGCGCACCGGATCGCCCGACGGCCGCTGCACCGTCAGGGGCTCGCCGGTGAGCATCGACTCGTCGAGCTCCGCCACGCCGCCCACCACACGTCCGTCCACGGGGACGACCTCACCGGGACCCACGACCAGCAGATCACCGACGGCGACCTCGGCGAGCTCCACCGTCCGCACGTCCGTGCCGGTGCGGAGCCGGGCGGTGCGCGGCGCATGCTCCAGCAGGGCGCGCAGATCGCGCGACGCCCGCTGCCGCGCCGCGGCCTCCAGGGTGCGGCCGGTGGCCAGCATCAGGGCGATCAGAGCACCGGCCAGGTACTCGCCCACGGCCAGGGTGCCGCCCAGGGCCAGCACCGCGATCAGGTCCACGCCCGCCCGGCCGCGACGCAGCGTCTCCAGGACCCAGCCCACCGCCGGCACGACGGCGACCACCGTGCCCAGCGCCCAGCACAGGTCGGCGAGTCGGTCGGCGCCCGCCAGCCGGAAGATCCCGCCGACCGTCAGCGCCACGGCCGTGTCGGCGAGCAGCATCGCCTCGACTGCCGGCACACGGGACAGGGCCGTTCGTAGCCGGAGCAGCCGGTCGCGCCAAGGGGTGCGGTCCATGACGGTCCTCCCCGAGTCCATCGGAGCTCAGTCGTGCGGCACCACGGCGACCGGGCACGGCATGTGGTGCAGGGCCGCGTGGGCGACGGGCCCGAGCTTCCACGGCAGGCGGGACGGGTGCCGACGTCGGCCCACCACCGTCAACCGGCTGCGGGCGGAGGCGGCGAGCAGCACCTGGGCCGGGGCACCCCGGGCGACCCGCTGCTCAAGCGTCACGTCCGGGAACTTCTCCCGCCACGGGGCGAGTTCGGCGGCGAGCCGGCCGTGCTCCGCCGCCTGCCAGGCCTCGTCGCCCGGTTCGGTCAGCGCGTGCGGATGCGTCATCAGCGAGGACATCGGCAGTGCCCGTGCCGCGAGCACGCGTGCTCCGTGGAGCTGGGCGGTGGTGAGGGCGAACTCCAGCAGGGGAGCGATGGTCGGTCCGTTGTGCTGCACCCCGACGACGATGTCGCCCCGGACGTCCACCGGTGGCCGCCATCCCTCGGGGACGGCGGGGTCACCGGCGCGGACGACCACGGTGGGGCACCGGGCCAGCCCCAGGACGTGCAGGCTGATCGAGCCGAGCAGGAAACTGGCCACCGAGCCGTGGCCGCGGGAGCCCAGCACCAGCAAGGACGCCGTCTCTCCGACGTCCAGCAGGGCCTGGGCCGCCGGCTCGGACACCAGCTCCGTGGTGACGGTGAGTCCGGGGTGGCGATGCAGCAGCTCCGCCTCCATGCGCTGCAGCACCAGACCGCCGTAGCGCTGCTTGCTCAACGCCTCCTGCGCGACGGGCACGTTCAGCGGCTGGGTGGTCCAGGAGTGGAGCAGCAGCAGCGGGAGGCGCCGGTCCACGGCCTCGCGGGCGGCCCACCACGCGGCGGTCACGCTCGCGGGCGATCCGTCCAGCCCTACGACGACAGGTCCGGTCATGACACACCTCCGGTTGTCGGCGCGGCGCCCCGTGCCGACGCTGCCGCGCGCGTGCTCCCCCTCCTCTCAGCGTCCGAGCACGGCACCGGGCGGGCGAGGGCCGGATGGGGCGCTCCGGAGGCCCGGACGGCCCTGTGCCCGGTGCGGGCCGCGGGACCAGCCTGGAAGCCGGACACGAGGCGAGGACCGCCCGGCGGTCACGGCCGGATGCCCGGCCGTGCGGTGCTGCCCGCGCCGGAGACTGCGCAGAGCACGGAGGAGGGAGCACGATGAACGGTCCTGTCGTGGTCGGCGTGGACGGTTCACCGTCCGGCCTGGCGGCCGTCGCGGTCGCGGCACGCGAGGCCGCGCTGCGCGGCGTGGGGCTCCGGCTGGTGCATGCCTTCGGCTGGCCCTCGGCCCATGTGCCGCCCGCCGTGGCGCCCTGGGACCCGGCTCCCGCCGGCGTGCGCGCGCTGGTCGACGGCACGCTCACCGAGGCCGAGCGCCGGGCCCGCAAGGCCGCGCCCGGGATCGACGTGCGGCGCGAAGTCGTCGTCGGCGAACCGGTGATGGTCCTGGAGAGCGAGTCCCGCACGGCGTCGCTGGCCGTCGTCGGCAGCCGGGGCCACAGCCGTTTGGGCAGCCTGCTCCTCGGCTCCACCGCGGGGCATCTCGCCGCGCACGCCGCCTGCCCCGTGCTGGTGGTGCGCGGCCGGCCCGAGCCGGCCGCGCCGGTCCTCCTCGCCGTCGACGGTTCCCCCGCGTCCCGCGGCGCCGTCGAGTTCGCCTTCGCGCAGGCCGCCCTGCACGGCGTCGACATGATCGCCCTGCACGTGTGGAACACGCACACCGAACGCGCCTACGACGGCTGCGGCGACCCGCCCTTCGTGACGTACGACGAGGACCGGCTCCGCGACGAGGAGCAGCGGGTGCTCGCCGAGGCCCTGGGCGGGCTGCGGGAGAAGTACCCCGACGTCGCCGTCCACCCCAGGCTGGTGCGCGGCCGGGTCCGGCACAGCCTCATCGAGGCGAGTGCGGAGGCGGGGCTCGTCGTGCTCGGTGCGCGGGGCCGCGGCGGCTTCGCCGGGCTGCTCCTCGGCTCGGTCAGCCAGGCCCTGCTCCACCACGCCGACTGCCCGGTCGCCGTCGTCCGAGGGGCGGAGGAGCGGCCGTGAGCGCCCCCTCGACCGTCCCGGCCCTTCCCGAGGTCCACCGACTGGACGCCGTGGAAGCGGCCGCCCGCCTGGGCGTGGACACGGCGAGGGGCCTGAGCACGCCGGAGGCAGCCGAACGCGCGGCCGTCTTCGGGCCGAACCGGCTGGCCGAACCGGCCCGGCGGCCCGAATGGCTGAAGTTCCTCGACCAGTTCCGCAACTGGCTCATCGGCATCCTGCTCATCGCCGCCGTCGTCGCCGGAGCCATCGGGGACATCAAGGACGCCCTCGTCATCACCGTCGTCCTGCAGATCAACGCCGTCCTGGGCTACCTCCAGGAACGGCGCGCCGAGCGCAGCCTTGAGGCGCTGCGCCGCATGCTCGTGCCCACCGCGCGGGTCCGCCGCGACGGTGCGGAACGGATCGTCGAGGCGCACACCCTCGTCCCCGGTGACGTGGTCCTGCTGGAGGCGGGCGACCGGGTACCGGCCGACGGACGGCTGACCGTCGCCGAGTCGGTCGAGGTCGCCGAGGCGGCCCTGACGGGCGAGTCCCAGCCGGTCGCCAAGAGCACCGCCGTGACCGGGCCGGTGCCCCTCGCGGAGCGCACCGGCATGCTCTTCATGAACACGGCCGTCACCCGGGGCCGCGCCGAGATGATCGTCACGGCCACCGGCATGCGCACCCAACTCGGCGCGATCGCCGAGGCGTTGCGCACCGGGCCCGAACCGGCGAGCCCGCTCCAGGTGCAACTGAACAGCCTGGGACGCCGTTTGGCGCTGCTCAGCGGCATCGCCGTCGCCCTCTACGCGCTCGTCGCCCTGGTCGAGGGCGAGTCGCTCGCCGACATCGCGCTGCGGGCCGTGGCCCTGGCCGTCGCCGCGATCCCCGAGGGCCTGCCCGCCGTGCTGGCGCTCACCCTCGCCCTCGGCGTCCACCGGATGGCCCGCCGCGGGGCCATCGTCAAACGCCTCGCGTCCGTGGAGTCGCTCGGCTCGGCGACGGTCGTGTGCAGCGACAAGACCGGCACGCTGACCCTCAACGAGATGACCGTACGGGCCCTGTGGACGGCCGGGCGGCTGCACGAGGTCACCGGCGAGGGATACGGCACCCAGGGCACCGTCCACGGTGCCGAGGGCCGCGGCGGCCGGCTGCTCGACGCGGTCCTGCCGTTCGCCCTCTGCAACGACGCCCGCCTCACCGGCGACGGCTACGTCGGCGACCCCACGGAGGCCGCGCTCGTCGTCCTCGCCGCGAAGGCGGGCATGGACGCGGACGGACTGCGGGCCGAGCTGCCGCGCACCGGTGAACTGCCCTTCGACGCGGCCACGAAGTTCATGGCCACCTTCCACACCGCCCCCGACGGCCGCACCCGTGTCCACGTCAAGGGCGCCGTGGACGTCCTGCTGGAGCGGTGCACCGAGATCCTCACCGGGGACGGCGTGCGCCCGCTGGACGCCGGCCGGCGGGCCGAGGTCCTGGCCGTCACCGCCGAGCTCGGCGGCTCGGGCCTGCGGGTGCTCGGCGCGGCCACCGCGGTCACCGACGGCCCGCCGGAAACGACGGTACTGCCGCCGCTGACCCTGGTGTCGGTCGCCGGGATCGCCGACCCGCCGCGCCCCCAGGCCCGGGACGCAATGGCGCTGTGCCGCTCGGCGGGCGTCGCCGTGAAGATGGTCACCGGCGATCACGCCGACACCGCGGCCGCGATCGCCCGCGAACTGGACATCACCGGGGAGGTCGTGACCGGCGCCGAACTGGACCGGATGACGCAGGAGGAGCTCGCCGCCCGCATCGACGGCATCGGCGTCTTCGCCCGGGTCGCCCCGGAGCACAAGGTCGTGATCGTGCGGGCCCTGTCGAGCCGCGGGCACATCGTGGCCATGACCGGCGACGGCGTCAACGACGCGGCCGCGCTGCGGGCCGCGCACATCGGCGTCGCGATGGGGCGCGCGGGCACCGACGTGGCCAAGGAGGCCGCCGACGTGGTCCTCACCGACGACGACTTCTCCACCATCGTGCGGGCCGTCCGCGAGGGACGGGCCATCTACGACAACATCGTCAAGTTCGTCCGCTTCCAGCTCGCCACCAACATCGGCGCCATCCTGACCCTGCTCGGCGCCTCGCTGGCGGGCCTGCCCGCCCCGCTGACCGCGGCCCAGCTGCTGTGGATCAACATCATCATGGACGGGCCGCCCGCGATGGCCCTGGCCGTCGACCCGGCCCGCGACGACGTGATGCGGCACCCGCCCCGCGACCCGGCCGAACGCATCCTGGACGCCCGTCGACTCACCGCCATCACCCGGGCCGGTGCCGTCATGGCCCTCGGCACGGTGGGGCTGCTCGCCCTGGCCCGCGACCGGGTCGGCACGGACACGGCGCTGACCATGGCCTTCACCACGTTCGTGCTGTTCCAGCTCTTCAACTCGCTGTGCGCTCGCGCGGACGACGGCCCCCTGCTGGGCCGCCACCAGCTGCGCAACCGCACCCTGTGGCTGTGCCTGGCCGGCATGCTCGCGATACAGGTGGTCGCCGTCCACGTGGCGTGGGCGCGCACGGTGTTCGGCACGGTTCCGCTGGACGCGGGGCAGTGGGCGCTGTGCCTGACGACGGCGGCGACCGTGGTGCCGGTGGAGCTGGCCGCGCGGGCGGCCCGGCGGCTGGTGGGGCGCGCCTGAGAGAACGGCCGGTCAGCGGGCCCAGTGGTCCTCCGCCGCCTCCGGATGCCCCAGATGCGTGGCGAGGACCGCCGCCTGTACCCGCCGCTGCACACCGAGCTTGGCCAGCAGCCGGGAGATGTGGTTCTTGACGGTCTTCTCCGACAGGTACAGCCGCTTGCCGATCTCCCGGTTGGTCAGACCGTCGCCGATCAGCGCGAGGATCTCCCGCTCGCGCAGGGACAGGCCCGCCAGTTCGGGTGCCTCCTCCGGGACCGCGACGGGCTCGGTGCGCAGTGAACGCATCAGGCGGGCCGTGGTCGCGGGATCGAGCATCGACTGGCCGGTGGCGACCGTGCGCACGGCGGACACCAGGTCCGAGCCCTTGATCTGCTTGAGGACATAGCCGGACGCGCCGGCCATGATCGCGTCGAGCAGGGCTTCCTCGTCGTCGAACGACGTCAGCATCAGCACCGCCAGCTCCGGCATCCGGCTGCGCAGCTCACGGCAGACGGTGACGCCGTCGCCGTCCGGCAGCCGGACGTCGAGAACGGCCACGTGCGGGCGTACGGCCGGGGCGCGGACCAGCGCGTGCTCGGCGTTCGCGGCGTCACCGACGACGGAGATGTCCGGCTCGGCGTCCAGCATGTCCGCCACGCCGCGCCGGACGACCTCGTGGTCGTCGAGCAGGAAGACACGGATCGGGTCCTGTGCCGAAAAGGTGCGTGTCTCGGTCATGTCGACCCCTGATTTCCCGGTGAGTGACGGACTGCGGGGTGTCCCGTGACACCGATCGTCACCCGCCGGGCCCGACTGCGCCAGGGCCGACCGGCCCCAGTCGCGCGCAGGATCAGTGAAGATCCGCTTGCTCGCCGTGGTCGAGCCGGAACTCGATGTCCACGACCCCCTCCACCGCCCGGGCCAGCCGCGCCGCCACCGGGACCAGGGACGTGTCACGGACCCGGCCGCCCAGCCGCACGACACCGTCGCGGACCTCGACGCGCACCGCGTCCGCCTGGGTCGGGAACAGATACGCGACGACCTCCCGCCGCACCTCCTCCGCGATGTCCTCGTCGCTGCGCAGGAACACCTTGAGCAGATCGGCCCGGCTGACGATCCCGGTCGGCCGGCCCTCGGCGTCGACGACGGGCAGCCGCTTGACCCTGGCCCGTGCCATCGTCCGCGCCGCCTGCGCCAGCGTCACGCCGGGCGTGACGGTCAGGGCGGGGGAGGTCATCAGCTCGCCGGCCGTCACCGAGCCGGCCTTCGCCAGGTCGGCCAGCCGGCGCAGCTGGGTGTACCGGTCGGGGTCGCTGTCGCGGAACTCCTCCTTCGGCAGCAGATCGGCCTCGGAGACCACCCCGACGATCCGGCCGCCGCCGTCCACCACGGGCAGCGCGCTGACCTTGCGGTCCTGCATGGTCCGCACGATGTCCTTGAAGGCGGCATCGCGGTCCACGCAGGCCACGTCGCGCGTCATGACGTCACTGACGATGTGCGGTGCTCCGGACACAATGACTCCTCGGTACGAGATCGGTGCGGGACGCAGGTCAGCGCAGTCCGCCGCTGCCGTAAGGGGCGTACAGGTCGAGCAGCCGGGTGCGGGCCGCCTGCAGGCGATGGGCGACGACCTCCCCGACCCACCGGGCGATGGTCCGGCCGAACTCGGGGTCGTCCTCGCACAGCCGGCGCACGGCGGCCGCGTCGAACTCGTAGGCCCGCAGCGGCGACGCGGTGCCGGCGCCCAGATGCCAGACGTACGGCGGGAACAGCCAGGACCAGCCGACGAGTTCGTTGTGTCCCAGGGACTCGATGACCGCGGCGCGGCGGCCCGGCACCCGGATGTCCAGGTCGACCGTTCCGGTGCGGACGATCCAGAACCGGTCGGCGTGGGAGCCCTCCTCGAAGAGCCGGACGCCCTCGGGGAAGGAGACCTCACGGCCGATCCCCATCAGGCGGTCGCGGTGTGCGGCAGGCAGCGCCCGCGGCATGCTCGTCGTTGCGGGTGCGTTCATGGCGTGCCTCCAGAGGGTCGTGTGCCGCACGGACCCGGGGACGGGGAGCCACGGGCGTCCGGGACGGCATACGGAGCTACCACCACCAGCGTGGCCGTCCGCGCACTCCCGGACCATGGGCCACCCGGCCCCGTCGCAGGGCCGGCCGGCGCTGCGTCGATGCCCTTCAGCACCCTGCGGACGGGGTACGGGACGCCGTTCGATGGGCACCAGCTCCAGCGGCCCCGGATCGAGGAGTCCAGCCATGCGCATCGTCGTCGCCCTGGGCGGCAACGCCCTGCTCCGCCGCGGCGACCTCCCCCACCGTCCCAAGGACGTGGGAGGGGTCCCCATCGACGCGGACGTCCAGCGGGCGAACGTCGTCCGCGTCGCGACCGCCATCGCGGCCCTCGCCCATGAACACGACCTCGTCATCACCCACGGCAACACCCCCCAGCTCGGCCTGCTGGCCAGCGAGAGCGTGGCGGACCGGTCGCTCGTCGAGCCCTACCCGGTGGACCTGCTCGGCGCGCAGACCCAGGGCCTGATCGGCACCCTCCTGGTGTGCGGCCTGCGGGACGCGCTGCCCGGGCGGCGGGTCGTCGCCCTGCTCACCCACACCCAGGTGCGGGGCGACGACCCGGCTTTCGAGCGGCCCTCGGAACCCGTCGGGCCGGTCTACCCGGACAAGGTCGCCGACTTCCTGGCGGCCAAGCACGGCTGGGCGATGGCCAGGACACGGGGCGGCCGGCGGCGGG
This sequence comes from Streptomyces sp. NPDC057280, assembly GCF_042668605.1. Taxonomy (NCBI): domain Bacteria; kingdom Bacillati; phylum Actinomycetota; class Actinomycetes; order Kitasatosporales; family Streptomycetaceae; genus Streptomyces; species Streptomyces sp. NPDC057280. The sequence continues at coordinate 393,516 of NZ_JBHUYR010000006.1, read as the reverse complement.
TGGTCCCGGCACCGCAGCCCGAACGGGTGCTGGAGTGCGACACGGTCCGGGTGCTGCTGGAGACGGGCAGCGTGGTGGTGTGCGCGGGCGGGGGCGGCGTACCCGTCGTCTCCGACTGGGCCACCGGGGCGATGCGGGGCGTGGAGGCGGTCGTCGACAAGGACCTCGCCGCCGCCCGGCTCGCCGAGGACGTGAAGGCCGACTTCCTGCTCGTCCTCACCGACGTCCCCAACGTCTACGCCGGCTACGGCACCCCCGACCGGCGGCCGGTGCTCGACGTCACCCCCGCCGAACTCCGTGCCGCCGCCTACGACACCGCCTCCATGGGGCCGAAGGCGGAGGCCGCCGCCCGGTTCGTGGAGAACACCGGTCAACTGGCCGCGATCGGGGCGCTGGACGCGGCGTACGAGATCGTGCACGGGCGCTCGGGAACACTGGTGCGGCCCGATCTGCCGGGAGCCTGACCGGGGTTCAGCGCGCGGCCGCCCAGGTCCGGTAGGCCGCCACGGCCGTCGGCAGCGTCGGGAAGATCAGCTCCCGGCTCACCGACTCGACGAGCCCGTACGCCTCCAGGTCGTCCAGCAGATCCTGCTTCACCCGGGCCAGGGCGAACACGACGCCGCGGCGGGCGAGTTCGCGCCGCAGGTCGTCGACCGCGTCGAGGGCGGTGATGTCGACTTCGACGTTCGCCTCCGTGTTGAGGACGAACCAGTGGACGGGTTCGGTCTGTTCGTCGACGGCGGCCAGGGCCCGGCGGTGGAAGTCCTGGGCGTTGGCGAAGAACAGCGGGGAGTCGTAGCGGTAGATGAGCAGCCCCGGGATGGTGCGGGCCGAGGGGTAGTCGTCCACGTCGTGCATGCCGGCCAGCCCGGGCACCAGCCCCTCCACCGCGTCGTGCGGCCGGGCCACCCGGCTGAGCAGCTCGGCGACCGAGAGACCGACGGCGACCAGCACGCCGTACAGCAGATCCAGCGTGAGCACACCGGCCAGGCAGCCGAGCGCCAGCAGCAGTTCGCGGCGCCGGAAGGAGGCCAGGCGCGCGAAGCCCGCCAGGTCCATCATGCGGACCGCCGCGTACGCCACCAGCGCGCCGAGCACCGCCGACGGGGTGCGGGTCAGCAGCGGGCTGAGGAACAGCAGCACGGCGAGCACCGCCACCCCTGCGACCAGGGAGTACGCCGGGCTGCGGGCGCCCGCCGAGGAGGCGAGGGCGGTGCGGCTGGCGCTGCTGCTGACCGGGAAGCCCTGCAGAAAGCCGGAGCCGACGTTGACCGCGCCGAGCGCCAGGAACTCCTGGTCGGCGTCGAGGCCCGGGCCGGCCTCGTCGCGGGGGTCGAAGGCGCGGGCGGTGAGGATGAAGTCGGTGTAGGCGACCAGCAGGACACCCAGGGCGGGCAGCACCAGCCGCGGCAGCTCGGTGAGGTCGGGGGCCGCGACGGAGGGCAGGCCCGAGGGGACCTCGCCGATCACCTTCAGGCCGTGGGTGTCGTCGAGGTCGAAGACGGCCACGATCGCGGTGCCCAGGACCACCGCGAGCAGCGGACCGGGAACGGTGCGGAACAACCGGGCCACGGTGAACAGGAACGCGAGCGCGACGGCGGAGAAGATCGTGGTGGCCGGGTCGAGCTGCTGCGAGTCACCGAAGAAGGACCACAGTTTCGGGAAGAACCCCTCGCCCGACGTGTCGACGCCCGTCAGCTTCGGCAGCTGGTCCACGATCATGATCAGGGCCACGCCCGCCAAGTACCCGATGAGGACCGGGCGGGACAGCAGATCGGCGACGAAACCGAGGCGCAGCAGCCGGGCCGCCAGGCACAGCAGGCCGACCGTCACCGCGAGGGTCGCGGCCAGCGTGGCGTAACGGTCCGGGTCCGCGCCCGCGAGCGGTGCCACCACGGTCGCCGTCATCAGCGCCGTCGTCGACTCCGGGCCCACCGACAGCAGCCGCGACGAACCCAGTACCGCGTACAGGCCGAGCGCGGGCAGGATCGCCCACAGTCCGGCGACCGGCGGCAGCCCGGCCACGCCCGCGTACGCCATCACCTGAGGCACGAGATAGGCGGCCACGGTGACCCCGGCCAGCAGGTCCCCGCGCCACCAGGCCCGGCGGTAGCCCGTGAGGGCGGCCAGTCCGGGCGCGAGGCTGCGCCATCGCGGGGCGCGTCCGCCCGAGCCGTGTGACATGCGGTTCCCTTCGCCGGGTGCCTTCAGGTTCGGCGACAGTACGCCCTGCCGGAAAGGGACCTTCAGACCCTCGCCCGCAGGTGGGCCGTTCGGCCTCTCGCGGGGACCTGCGGCCCCTGCTGCACCGGTGTCACCCGGCGCGACGCTGAACACAGACACCGACAGGAGGCAGAACCATGGTGCGCACCGTTGTCGCAGGTCTCGACGGCTCCTCCGAGAGCCGGGCCGCCGCCGAATGGGCGGCCCGCGAGGCGAAGCTGCGCGGCCTGCCGTTGAAGATCGTCAATGTCTGGGAGCCCGTCCCGGACCCCATGGCCCAGGCCCCGCTCCTCGGCGCGGAGACCCAGCAGCACTGGAGCGAGCGCATTCCCCGCGAGGCCGCCGAGGGGCTGCGGCTGCGGCACCCCGGTGTCGAGGTGACCGTGGAGCAGCTGACCGGCAGTGCCGCCGAGGTCCTCACCAAGAGCGCCGAGGACGCCGAGCTGCTGGTCCTCGGCTCGCGCGGGCTGAGCGGGATCGGCGGATTCATGGTCGGCTCGGTCGGCCTGTCCGTCATCGCCCACTGCGAACGGCCCGTCGTCCTGGTCCGCGCCGGGGAACAGGCCGCTGACGAACACGAGGCGGACCCTGCCGGCATTCCGTCGGCCGCCACCCCCTTCAAGCCCGTCGTCCTCGGCCTGGACCCGCACAGCCCCGACGACACCGTCATCGGCTTCGCCTTCGAGACGGCCGCCCGGCGCGGCACCGGCCTGCGGGCGGTGTACGGCTGGAACCTGCCGCCGTACTACGTCTACGGCCTGTCCGCCGACCCGTACCTGCACGACGAGATCGCCCGGCAGCAGGCCACGGCCCTGACCGAGGCACTCAAGCCCTGGCGGCAGAAGTACCCGGACGTCGAGGTCGCCGAGGCACCCGCCTCCGGCAGCCCCGGCAACCGGCTGGTGGACGCCGCCCGCGACGCCTGCCTGGTCGTCGTCGGCCGCCGCATCCGGCGCAGCCCGGTCGGCGCACACATCGGGCCCGTCGCCCACGCCGTCCTGCACCACGCCACCGCGCCGGTCGCGGTCGTCGCCCACAACTGACCGCACGAACAGAGGAGTTGACCCCATGAAGGCAGCCGTCGTACGAGCCTTCGGCGAGCCCCTGGTCATCGAGGAGCGCCCCGACCCCGCACCCGGCCCCGGCCAGGTCCGCATCCGGGTCGAGGCCTCCGGGCTGTGCCACACCGACATCCACGCCGCGCACGGCGACTGGCCCGTGAAGCCCAGCCCTCCGTTCGTGCCCGGCCACGAGGGCGTCGGCATCGTCGAGGAACTCGGCGCCGGTGTCACCCACCTGAGCCTCGGGCAGCGGGTCGCGGTGCCGTGGCTCGGCAAGGCCTGCGGACGGTGCGAGCACTGTCTGTCCGGCTGGGAGACGCTGTGCGAGCAGCAGATCAACACCGGGTACGGCTGCGACGGCGGCTACGCCGAGAAGATGCTCGCCTGGGCCGACTTCGCGCAGCCGGTGCCCGACGGTGTCAGCGCGATCGACGCCGCCCCGCTGACCTGCGCGGGCGTCACGACGTACAAGGCGCTCAAGGTCGCGGGGGTGCGCCCGAGCCAGCTGGTCGCCATCTCCGGCGTCGGCGGGCTCGGTCATCTCGCCGTGCAGTACGCGAAGATCGCCGGTGCCACCGTCGCCGCGATCGACGTCACCGACGACAAGCTCGAACTCGCCGCGGAACTCGGCGCCGACCTCGTCATCGACGCCCGCAAACAGGACGTCGCCGAGGTCCTCAAGGCACACGGCGGCGCCCACGCGGCGATCGCCCTCGCCGTGAACGAGGCCGCCTTCGCGGCCGTCAACTCCGGGCTGCGGCGCGGCGGCAAGCTCGTCATGGTCGCGCTGCCCGCGCACGGCACGATCCAGGTCCCGATCTTCGACACCGTCCTGAACGGGACGAGCGTGATCGGCTCCATCGTCGGCACCCGGCAGGACCTCGCCGAGGTGTTCGACCTGCACGCGGCCGGCCGCACCAGGGTCATCAGCGAGACCCGGCCGCTGTCGTCCGTCAACGACTCGATCGAGGACGTCCTGCGCGGCCAGGTCAAGGCCCGCATCGTCTTCGACCTCGCCCTGGGAAGGTGAACGTGATGGAACTGCCCGTCGTCGTAGGCGTCGACGGCTCCGAACCGAGCCTGCGCGCCGCGGACTGGGCGGCCGACGAGGCCGCGCTGCGGGGTGTGCCGCTGCGGGTGGTGTACGCCTGCCGGTGGGACCGCTACGAGGGCGCCGCCCTCGCCCGGGACCTCGGCAAGCCCGACGCCGAGGTGCTGCCGCAGGACGTCGTCGCCGGCGCCACCCAGCGCGTCCGGACGCGGCATCCCGAACTGAAGGTGACCGGGGAGGTCGTCTTCGAAGAACCCGAGTACAGCCTCGTGCACGAGGGCCGCAACGCCTCCGTGCTGGTCGTGGGCACCCGCGGCCGCAGCGGCGTCGCCGAGGCGCTGCTGGGCTCGGTCAGCCTGACGGTCGCCGCGCACGCCGACTGCCCGGTCATCGTGCTGCGCGGCAACCACGACACCAAGGCCTCGCACGGCACCCAGGGCCGCGTCGTCGTGGGCGTCGGTGAGGACCCCGAAGAGGCGGCGGCCGTACGGCGGTTCGCCTACGAGGAGGCCCGGCGGCGCGAGGTCGTGCTGGACGCCGTGAAGGCCTGGCGGTGCCCCGCGCACGAGACCACCGACCACCCCCTGCTGGCCGACGCCCCCGCCCGGCTGCACGCGGAGGAGGCCGAGAAGTCCCTGGCCGAGGCCCTGCGCGACGCCCCGCCGGACGTCGAGATACGGCCCCGCACGCTGGAGGGCCCCGCCCGCCGCATCCTGGTGACCACGTCGTTCGGCGCCGACCTGCTGGTGGTGGGCGCGAAGCGGCGCAAGGGCCACCTGGGCCTGCAACTCGGCCGCGTCGCCCACGCCGCGCTGCACCACTCGGCGTGCCCGGTGGCGGTCGTACCGCACCCGGTGTGAACGGCACCCTTGCCGCGCGGCCCCGGGCTCCGTCCCGCGGACCGCGCGGCGGGCACCCGGCTCAGGAGGAGAGTTCGGCGCGCCACGGCCGTGGCCACTCGCCCGACGGGGGAGGAGCACCCGCGATGCCCAGATCACGCCGGGCGCACTCATAGAAGGCGTCCCGCGCGGTGCTCGCCCGCCTGAGGGCGAGAGTCCAGTCCTGCGGGGCCGCACACCCTTCCCGCACCAGCAACTCGATCGTCCACACCATCTCGTGCCAGCGCCGCGCCGCCGCGATGGTGGCGGCGTCCCCGATCAGCAGCACCGACTCCCACTCCGCCGTCCGCCGCGACTCCGCCTCCGCGAGCAACGGCAGCCCCTCGGCCGACGGCAGGGGATCGGCGACGTCGGGATACCCCAGGGCCGCCCCGATCCGCTGGGCGATGCGCAATTGCGCCTTCAGGACGTTGCCGTAGGAGCCGTAGATCTCGAAGCGCTTCTCGTCCCACCGTTCCTCGCGCTGCCGCTTCCACTTCCTGCGCTCGGTGAGGCTCTGCGCCGCGTACGACCCCACCGAGCCGACGACCACGCCGAGCAGTGCCGGCAGCTGATCCATGAGCGGCATCGTCCCCCCTGTCATTCACCCCGCCCGTGCTTGCCCCGGAGCCCCTACCCACCCCGCGGGCCGGTCCACCCCACGAGGGCCGACCGGCCCAGCGGAGCCGCCCGGGCGGCCCATGGGAGCGGCGCCGGATCCGCTGGACGCTCTAAGTGACGAGAAGATCTGTGAGGAGATCCGTCATGACGGACGACACACTCAGCCGGCCCCCGGTCCACGCCCTGCTCGCGGACGGCAGCACGGTCTGCATCCGCCCGGTACGGCGCGGTGATCACGACCAGCTCCAGGGGCTGTACGAGGAGATGTCCCCGGAGAACCTGCGGCTGCGGTTCTTCGCCGCCAGCCGTCGCTCCGCCGAGATGGCCGCCGACCGCGCCTGCGCCTCGCGCCCCGGCTACCGGGCCCTGCTGGTCGAGCGGGAGGGCCAGGTCCTCGGTCTGGCCGAGTACGACGCCGCCGGCGCGGACCAGGAGGCGCACACGGCCGAGATCTCCATCGCGGTCGCCGACGGACTGCACCACCGCGGCGTCGGCACCCTGCTCATCGAGCATCTCGTCTCCGCCGCCCGAGCCGAGGGCATCACGGCCTTCACCGCCGACGCGCTCAGCGAGAACCACGAGGTACTGCGGCTCTTCGCCGACCTCGGCCTGCGCACCGCCCGCCGCTTCGAGGGTCCTGAAGTGCGCTGCACCATCGCCCTCGACGACAGCGACAGCTACCTCAGCGCGGTCGAGGAACGCGGCCGGGCCGCCGACATCGCCAGCATGGAACCGCTGCTGCGCCCCCGCTCGGTCGCCGTCGTCGGCGCCGGACGCAAGCCCGGCTCGGTGGGCCGGGCCGTGCTGCACCAGCTGCGCACGGGCGGATACACCGGGCAGCTCTTCGCGGTGAACCCCGCCGCGCACGCCATCCTCGGCGTGCCGTGCCACCCTTCCGTCACCGCGCTGCCCAGGACACCGGACCTCGCGGTGCTCGCCGTACCGGCCGCCGCCGTCCCCGCGACCGCCGAGGAGTGCGGCAAGGCGGGCGTGCGCGCCCTCCTCGTCGTCACCGCGGGGCTGGCCGCCGACCAGGCCAAGGCCCTGCTGACGGCATGCCGTGAACACGGCATGCGCCTCGTCGGCCCCAACTGCCTCGGCCTCTCCAACACCGACCCCGCACTCCGCCTCGACGCCACCTTCGCCGCCGGCCACCCGCGCCCCGGCACCGCGGGCGTCGCCGTCCAGTCCGGCGGCGTCGGCATCGCCCTGCTCGACGGGATGTCCCGGCTCGGCATCGGCGTCTCCTCCTTCGTCTCCCTCGGCGACAAGTACGACGTCAGCGGCAACGACATGCTCCAGTGGTGGGAGAGCGACGGCCGCACCGACCTCGCCCTGCTGCACCTGGAGTCCTTCGGCAGCCCCCGGGCCTTCTCCCGCACCGCCCGCCGTGTCACCCGCCGGATGCCGGTCCTCACCGTCGACGCCGGCCGCACCGAGGCCGGCCGGCGCGCCGCCGCCTCGCACACCGCGGCCGCCGCCACCCGCACCATGACCCGCGGCGCCCTGTTCACCCAGGCCGGCATCACCGCCACCCGCTCGGTCGGTGAACTCCTCGAAGCCGCCGCCCTGTTGCACTCCCAGCCGCTGCCCGCCGGACCCCGCGTCCTGATCGTCACCAACGCGGGCGGCGCCGGCGTCCTGGCGGCCGACGCCTGCGCCGAGGCCGGGCTCACCCTCCCGACGCCCACCCCCGAACTCATCGACGAACTGCTCGCCGTCCTCCCCGAGGGCGCCGCCGTCGGCAACCCCGTCGACGCCACCGCCGCCGTCTCGGAGGGGCAGCTCATGGACTGTGTGGACCGGATCATGCGGTACGGCGGGATCGACGCCGTCCTCGTGGCCTTGGTCCCCACGGCGGTCGCCGCGGCGACCGGCGACGACCTGGTCCGGGCTCTTACCGGCGCCCCCGGACACCGGGCGAAGCCGGTCGCCGCGGTGCGACTGGAACAGGCCCTGCCCGTCGAGCTGTTGCCGACCACGGCGGGCGGCACCGTCCCGTCGTACGCCGAACCCCAGGCGGCGGCACGGGCGTTGGCCCACGCGGCCCGCCGTGCGGCCTGGCTCGCGCGCCCGGCCGGCACGGTCCCCGACCTCGACGGCGTGGAGACGGAACGCGCCCACGCCGTCGTGGAGGCCTGGCTCGACGCCCATCAGGACGGCGGCTGGCTCGGCCCGCGCGACTGCGCCGAACTCCTCGCCTGCTACGACATCCCCCAACTGGCCTGGGCCTGGGCCGACACCGAGGACAGCGCCGTCCTCGCCGCCCAACGGCTGCGCGGCGCCGACGGCCGGGTCGTGATGAAGGGTCACTGGCCGGGGCTGCTGCACAAGAGCGCCGAGCACGCGGTCCACCTCGACCTGCGCGGCGACGCCCAAGTGCGCGCCGCCTACCGAGACCTGGAGACCCGGTTCGCCGGACTGCTGACCGGAGTCGTCGTCCAGCCGCTCGCCGACCGCGGCACCGAGTTGTTCGCGGGGGTCGTGCAGGACCAGGTCTTCGGGCCGCTCGTCCTCTTCGGGCTCGGCGGCACCGCCACCGAGATCCTCGCCGACCACGCCGCCCGGCTAGCCCCGCTCACCGACCACGACGTGCACGACCTGATCACGGCACCGCGCTGCGCCCCGCTCCTCTTCGGCGCCGGCGGGGCCCGGCCGGTGGACCTCGAGGGCCTCGAACAACTGCTGCTGCGGCTGTCCCGCATGGCGAGCGACCTGCCGCAGCTCGCCGAGGCCGACTTCAACCCCGTTCTCGCGACACCGGGCGGAGTCAGCGTGCTCGATGCGCGCGTGCGCCTGCTGCCGCGCAGGCCCCAGGACCCGTATCTGCGCCGTCTCCGCTGAGGAGGGAGAACCATGAAGCACAACAAGGTCGGCTCCGTCATGACCACGGACGTCGTCCGCGCCCGGTACGGCGCGCCCTTCAAGGAAGTGGCCCGGCTGCTGGGCGAGCACCGCATCAGCGGACTGCCGGTGGTGGACGAGGACGAGAAGGTCGTCGGTGTCATCTCCGAGACCGATCTCATGATCCGGCAGGCCGACGCCCCGGACCCCTACGAACCGAAGAAGCGCTTCCGGTTCGCCGCGCTGACCCGCGGCGGCCGTGCGCGGGCCGTGAAGGCCAGGGCCCGTACGGCAGGCCAGTTGATGACGGCGCCACCCGTCACGGTCTTCGCCGACGACACCATCGTCGAGGCGGCCCGCACCATGGCCGCACACCACGTCGAGCGGCTGCCCGTCCTGGACGAGGAGCAGCGCCTGGTCGGCATCGTCACCCGCCGCGACCTGCTCCAGGTCTTCCTGCGGCCCGACGCCGGTATCCGCGCCGAGGTCATCGACGAGGTCCTGGTCCGCGCCCTGTGGCTGCCGCCGCGCAGTGTCGAGGTGACCGTGGTCGAGGGCGTCGTCACGCTCTCCGGACACATGGAGCGCAAGAGCGAGACGGAGATCGCCGTCTCGATGACCCGCCAGATCGACGGCGTGGTCGATGTCGTCAGCAAGCTCACCTACCGGCTCGACGACTCCCATGTGGAGCCCGCCCCCCAGGCGTTGCACGGCGTGGGCGACGACTGGCTCCGCAAGCTGTGACCTCACCGACCCAAGGCCCGAAAGGAGGTGGACCGTCATGTCGGGTGGCGTGCTGGTCGCCTACGGGACGACGAACGGATCCACCGCGCAGATCGCCGAGACCGTCGCCGAAGTGCTGAACAAGGCGGGCCTGCAGGCATGGGCCCGGCCGGCCGCCTCCGTCAGGAGCGTGGCCGACTACGACGCCGTGGTGGTGGGGGGAGGGCTCTACGCGGGGCGCTGGCACCGGCACGCGCGCCGCTTCGTCCGCCGCCATCACCGCGCACTCGCCCAGAAGCCACTGTGGCTGTTCAGCAGCGGACCGCTGGACGCCTCGGCGTCGGAGAAGGACATCCCGCCGGTGCCCGGTGTCCGGCGTGCCATGAACCGGCTCGACGCCCGCGGCCATGTCACCTTCGGCGGCTGCCTGGTGGAGGGCGCGAAGGGACGCATCGCCAAGATGCTCGTCCGCAACGGGAAGGGCGGCGACTTCCGGGACTTCGCCCGGATCGAGGAGTGGGCCCAGGGCATCGCCGACGAGCTGACCAAGGTCAAGTGAGGAGAGACGGGAATGATCGAGCTGCTGCACGGCCGGCCGGCCCTGCCCGACCTGTTCGGCTGGGTCGAGGCCGGTCACCCCGGGACGCACGGCGTCCCAGGACTGCACGCGATCCGTATCGAGGAGCACCTCACGGACGAGGCGTACGTGCTGCGGGCCGAACTCCCCGGCCTCGACCCCGCACGGGACGTCGAGATCACCGTCGAGGACGGGCTGCTGACGCTGCGCGCCGAGCGCGCCGCGGAGCTCACCGACAACCACCGCACCGAGATCCGGTACGGCACCTTCGCCCGCTGCGTCCGGCTGCCCGCCGGGGCGCAGGGCGACAAGGCGACCGCCGCGTACAAGGACGGCGTGCTGACGATCACGGTCCCGGTGCCCAGGGCGAAGTCGGGCACCACGACCATCCCGGTGCGGCACGGCTGATCGGGGCCCGTGCCGTCACGTCCGCGCACCCGGGCTGGGGAGACCGGGTGCGCGGACGGCCTCGCGGAGGCCCACGCTGGAGTTGTGGGGGGAGAAAGGCAGGCATCGTCATGAAGGGCTTCGTCTTCCACGGCCCCGGGCAGTCCTCCTGGGAGGACGTCCCGGACCCCGGCGTCAAGGAACCCACCGACGCGATCGTCCGCGTCGACACCGTCACCATCTGCGGCACGGACCTGCACATCCTCAAAGGCGACGTGCCCGAGGTCCGCCCCGGGACCGTCCTCGGGCACGAGGCGGTCGGCGAGATCGTCGAGGTCGGCGGCGACGTCCGCACGGTACGCCCGGGGGACCGCGTCCTCGTCTCCTGCATCACCTCCTGCGGCCGCTGCCGTTACTGCCGGGAGGGCGCCTACGGCCAATGCCGGGGAGGCGGGGGCTGGATCCTCGGCCATCTGATCGACGGCACCCAGGCCGAGTACGTCCGGGTCCCGTACGCCGACCTGTCCGTCCACCCGCTGCCCAGCACCCTGGACAGCCCGGACGCCGTGCTGCTGGCCGACATCTTCCCGACGGCCTACGAGGTCGGCGTGCTCAACGGCCGGGTCCGGCCCGGCGACACCGTCGCCGTCGTCGGTGCCGGCCCCATCGGGCTGGCGGCCGTCGCCACCGCCCGGCTGTTCGCCCCCGAGCGGATCGTCGTCGTGGACCTGGCCGCGTCCCGGCTGGACGCCGCCCGGTCGTTCGGCGCCGACGCGGTGGCCTTCGCCGGCGAGTCCCCCGAGCAGCTGATCGCCGACCTCACCGACGGACTCGGCGCGGACGTGGCCATCGAGGCCGTCGGCTTGCCGGAGACCTTCGAACTGTGCACCCGCGTGGTGCGGCCCGGCGGGCACGTGGCCAACGTCGGCGTGCACGGCAGGCCGGCCACCCTGCACCTCGAAGAACTGTGGATCAAGAACCTGACCATCACCACCGGTCTCGTCGACACCCACTCCACCCCCACCCTGCTGCGGATGGCCGCCGCCGGCCGACTGCCCACCTCGTCCCTGGTCACGCACACCTTCCCGCTGGACGCCATGGAGGAGGCATACGACGTCTTCGCCGGCGCCGCAGACACCGGCGCCCTGAAGGTGGTGCTCGGCGCGCCGCGGCACGACGTCGTCGCCGTGCCGGCGGCCTGACGGCCCAAGGGGCCCTGCCGCGGGGGCCGTTCGGCCTCTGCGGCAGGGCCCGGCGCGCGAGTGACGCTGACGGGGCCGACCATCGAGCAGGCACGTGGGAGGTGCCATGGACGCGTCCGCTCGGCCTTCGTCGTCCGCGCTGCGCGCCGCACACGAGCGGTACGTCACCGCACCCGGGGAGCCGCCTCAGGTGCGGTTGCTGGTGGCGGACTCGTGGCGGCGGTGCGCGGCGGGTGTGGTACGGCCCGACGGGAGCCGTTTGCCGCCCGTGCGCCGGACGGCCGGGGACCTGGCCGCCTACCGCCGTACGCATCCGCTGGCGGCCGTCCTGCCTCTGTTCCGGGATCTGCTCGGGTCCGGCGCCGCGGACGACGGGCACGTGTTCGCCGTCGGCGACCGTGACGGCACGCTGCTGTGGGTCGAGGGGGACACGGCGGCCGTCGGGCGGGCCGAGCGGATGCACTTCGCCGAGGGGGCCCTGTGGTCCGAGGCGCAGGCGGGGACCAACGCACCCGGCACGGCGCTGGCGGTGGGCCGGGCGGTGCAGATCGTGGCGGGCGAGCACTACAGCTCCGCCGCGCACGCCTGGTCCTGCGCGGCCGCGCCCGTGCGCGATCCCGGCACCGGCCGGGTCCTGGGCGTCGTCGACCTCACCGGCGGCGGCACGATCGCCACGCCCCCCGCCTTCGCCGCGGTGCGGGCGGCCGCCCTGGCCGCCGAGGCGGAACTGGCCCGCACCCTCTCCGCCCCGCCCGTCCTGCTCCGGCCGGACGCACCCGCGCCGAGCCTCCCGGAAAGCGGCGTACGACTGGCGGCACTCGGCCGGGACAACGCCCTGCTGGAGGGCGCCGGACGCACCCACCGGCTCAGCGCGCGGCACAGTGAGATCGTCGTGGCGCTCGCCCTCCGGGCCTGCGGCACGACCGGCGACCGGCTCGCGGTGGACCTCTCGGAGCGGGAGGTGCCGCCCTCGACGCTGCGCGCCGAGCTGACCCGGCTGCGTGCGGTGCTCGGCCCCGATCTGCTCGGCTCCCGCCCCTACGCCCTCCTGCTCCCGGTGCACGCCGACTTCGCCGAGGTGGCCGAACTCCTCGCCCAGGGACGCGTGGACCGCGCGCTGACCGCCTACCCGGGCCCGCTGCTGCCGCGCTCCGAGGCGCCCGTCGTCGTGGAGCACCGCCGGGCGCTGGAACAGCAGCTGCGCGGCGCCGTCCTCGGCAGCGGCGACGCGCGCCTGCTGCGCCGCTGGGTGGCCGCGGACTGGGGCGCCGACGACGTCTCCGCCTGGCGGCACCTCACCCGGAACCTGCCCGGCGGCTCACCGCAACGCGCCGCGGCGGCCGCTCGCGCGCATGCGCTGGACGCCGCTCTGGCCGTCCCTCCGCAGGCGGGCCGGCATGCAGCGTGGTTGCAGCGTTCCGGCGCCTAGCGTGCGGAGCATCACCACGATCGTCGTGACGTGATCGGAAAGGGGACGGTCATGAAGTACGAACCTCCGGGCAGGCCGGGCAGCGTCGTCGACGTCGCACCCCGGTACGAGAACTTCATCGGCGGCAAGTGGGAGGCACCCACCACCGGGCAGTACTCCACCAACCTGTGCCCCGCCACCGCCAAGCCGATCTGCGAGGTCCCCAAGTCCGGGCCCGAGGACATCGAACTCGCCCTGGACGCCGCGCACGCGGCCAAGGAGACGTGGGGCGAGGCCACCACGGCCCAGCGCGCCGCGGTGCTGAACCGGGTGGCCGACGCCATCGACGCCCACCGCGAGGAACTCGCCGTCGCCGAGAGCTGGGAGAACGGCAAGCCGGTCCGCGAGACCCTGGCCGCCGACATCCCGCTCGCCGCCGACCACTTCCGCTACTTCGCCGCCGCGGTCCGCGCCGAGGAGAGCGAGATCACCGAGATCGACAAGGAGACCATCGCCTACCACTTCCGCGAGCCGCTCGGCGTGGTCGGCCAGATCATCCCGTTCAACTTCCCGCTGCTGATGGCCGCGTGGAAGCTGGCCCCCGCGCTCGCCGCGGGCAACGCCACGGTGATCAAGCCCGCGTCGCCGACCCCGTGGTCGATCCTGAAGCTGATGGAGGTCATCGGCGACATCGTCCCGCCCGGTGTCCTCAACGTCGTCAACGGGCCCGGCGCCGAGATCGGCAAGGCGCTGGCCACCAACAAGCGCATCGCGAAGGTCGCCTTCACCGGCGAGACCACGACCGGCCGGCTGATCATGCAGTACGCGTCCCAGAACATCATCCCGGTCACGCTGGAACTGGGCGGCAAGTCGCCGAACATCTTCTTCGACGACGTGGCCGCGGCCGACGACGACTTCCTGAACAAGGCCGTCGAGGGACTCGTGCTCTACGCCTTCAACAAGGGCGAGGTGTGCACCTGCCCCTCCCGCGCGCTCGTCCAGGAGGACATCTACGAGGAGTTCATGGGCCGCTGCCTGGAGCGCATCCGCGCCATCGAGCAGGGCGACCCGCTCGACACCGCCACCATGATCGGCCCCCAGGTGTCGAAGCAGCAGATCGAGAAGATCGCCTCCTACGTCGACATCGGCGTCAAGGAAGGCGCCGAACTGCTCACCGGAGGCCACCGGCCCACCCTCGAAGGGGAGTTCGCGGAGGGGTACTTCTACGAGCCGACGGTCCTCAAGGGCCACAACAGGATGCGGGTCTTCCAGGAGGAGATCTTCGGACCCGTCCTCGCCGTCACCACCTTCAAGGACGAGGCCGAGGCCCTCGCCATCGCCAACGACACGCTCTACGGCCTCGGCGCCGGCGTGTGGAGTCGCGACAGCGCCCGCGCCTACCGGATGGGCCGCGCCATCAAGGCGGGCCGCGTCTGGACGAACTGCTACCACCTGTACCCGGCCGGCGCCGCGTTCGGTGGCTACAAGGTCTCCGGCATCGGCCGCGAGACCCACAAGATGATGCTGGACCACTACAGCCAGACCAAGAACCTCCTGGTCAGCTACGGCGACAAGTCGCTCGGGCTGTTCTAGGCGACCAGGGGACAGGGCAACGGCAGGAGGTGCAGCGACATGCCGGAGAACGGCACCGTCGGGCGCGTCACCGCCACGGGGGAGGGCGACATGCTCGTCGGCGTGGTGGCCGACTGCACCTTCCCCATGAACGGGCTGCGTTTCGTCACACGCGTCAAGGCGCCACGGCGCCACACCAGTTGAGGAGTGGAACATGAAGGCAGCAGTCGTCACCGACTTCGGCAAGCCGCTGGACATCCAGGACCGGCCGATACCCGAGCCCGGCCCCGGTCAGGTGCTCGTCCGCATGGAGGCCTCCGGGCTCTGCCACACCGACATCCACGCCGCGCACGGCGACTGGCCCGTCAAGCCGCAGCCGCCCTTCGTCCCCGGCCACGAGGGCGTCGGCCCCGTCACGGTCCTCGGCGCGGGCGTGCCGAGGTCGCTCCTCGGCAAGCGGGTCGCCGTCCCGTGGCTCGGCTCGTCCTGCGGCACCTGCCGCTACTGCGTCTCCGGCTGGGAGACGCTGTGCGAGTCCCAGGTCAACTCCGGCTACTCCGTGGACGGTTGCTACGCCGAGTACGCCGTCGCGAACGCCGGCGCGGCCGTGCCGGTCCCCGACGGGGTGAGCTCCCTCGACGCGGCTCCGCTGACCTGCGCGGGCGTCACCACGTACAAGGCGATCAAGGTCGCCCGCGTGGTACCGGCCGAACGCGTCGCCGTGTTCGGCGTCGGCGGCCTCGGCCACCTCGCCCTGCAGTACGCACGACTCGTCGGCGGCTTCGTCACCGCCGTCGACCTCGAACCCGACAAGCTCGGCCTCGCCCACCGGCTCGGCGCCGACCAGACCGTCAACGCGCGCACCCACGACCCGGTCGAGGAGATCAGGAAGGCGGGCGGCGCCGACGTCGCCGTCGTGCTCGCCGCCGCACCCAAGGCGTTCGAGCAGGCCTACAAGTCCCTCAACCGCGGCGGACGCCTCGTCATGGTCGCCCTGCCCGCCGACGGCGCCTCCATCGACGTACCCATCTTCGAGACCGTGCTCGGCGGGATCTCCGTCATCGGCTCCATCGTCGGCACCCGCCAGGACCTCGCCGAGGTCTTCGCCCTGCACGCCGCCGGACGCACCCAGGTCATCGCCGAACCGCGGCGCCTGGACCAGGTCAACGACTCCTTCGACGAGGTGCTGGGCGGCCGGGCCGAGGCACGGCTCGTCTTCCAGTTCTGACAGTTCTGACCAGTTCCGTGGGCCCGGCGACCCCGGGCCCCCGGGGAGAGGCAGCGGATCATGGCCACCGTCACCGTGGGAGCCGTACGGGAAAGGGCGCCCGGCGAACGCCGCGTCGCCCTCGTCCCCGAGACCGTCACCCTGCTGCGCCGGGCCGGCCTCGACGTCCTCGTCGAGACCGGGGCGGGATCGGGCGCCTGGTTCACCGACGCCGACTACACCGCCACCGGCGCCGAGGCCGTGCCGGCCGACGACCTGTACGCACGGGCCGACGTCGTGCTGTGCGTGGGGCCGCCGGACGCGGCGACCGCCGCATCCCTGCGCGCCGGGCAGACCTTGGCCGGGCTGCTGGAGCCGCTGCGCCACCCCGACCTGGTGGCGGACCTCCACCGCCGCGGCGTCCGCACGCTGAGCCTGGACCTGCTGCCCCGCACCCTCAGTCGCGCCCAGTCCATGGACGCGCTGACCTCGCAGGCCAGTGTCGCCGGGTACAGGGCGGCGCTGCTGGCCGCCGAGTCCTACGACCGGTTCTTCCCGATGCTGACCACCGCGGCGGGCACCATGCGCCCCGCCCAGGTGCTGGTCCTCGGCGCCGGAGTGGCCGGGCTCCAGGCGATCGCCACCGCCCGCCGCCTCGGCGCCGTCGTCACGGCGTACGACGTACGCCCCGAGTCACGAGGGGAGGTGGAATCGCTGGGCGCCCGGTTCCTCGATGTCAAGAGCCCTCCGCACACAGGGCCGGGCGCCGGACCGGGAGGTTACGCACGGGAGTTGACGGACCAGGAGCAGCGGGACCAGCGCGAGGCGACGGACGCGCACATCGCGCGCTCCGACGTCGTGATCACCACCGCCCAGGTCCCCGGCCGCCGGCCCCCGCTGCTGGTGAGCGCGGCGGCCCTGGAGCGGATGAAGCCGGGCTCGGTCGTCGTCGACCTGGCGGCGGGCGAACTCGGCGGGAACGTCGAGGGCTCCGAGCCCGACAAGACCGACGTCCTCGACAACGGGGTCACCGTGATCGGGGCCGGCCGGCTGCCGTCCGCGATGGCCACCGCCGCGTCCACCGCGTACGCCCGCAACCTCGTCGCGCTCCTGCGCCACCTGCTGCGCGACGGCGAGCTGGTCCTCGACCCGGCCGACGAGATCACGGGAGCCCTGATGGGAGGCGGAGCGTCATGAACGACCTCGACCTGCTCACCGCGATCACCGTGTTCGTGCTGAGCGTGCTGGTCGGCATCGAAGTCATCAGCAAGGTCCCCGCGACCCTGCACACCCCGCTGATGTCCGGCTCCAACGCTGTGCACGGCATCGTCGTCGTCGGCGCCATGCTGATCGCGGCCGAGGCGCACACCTGGGCCGGCTACACCCTGGCCTTCGTGGCGATGGTGTTCGGCGCCATGAACGTCGTCGGCGGATATGTCGTCACGGACCGGATGCTGCGGATGTTCAAGGCCAAGCCCCGCACCGACGACCGTACGGAGGTGTGATCCGCCATGAACGTCTCCGACACCGTGCACTACGTCTTCCTGGCCGCGGCCGCCTGCTTCGTGCTCGGCCTGCACCTGATGAACCATCCGCGCACCGCCCGCCGCGGCAACACCCTGTCCGGCGCGGCCATGACCGTCGTCGTCGCCGCCACCGTGTGGCTGGTGGCCGACGAGGGCGCCATCAGCCGCACCGGCTGGCTGGTGCTGGCCAGTGGAGGGCTCCTCGGCGCGGCGCTCGGCCTGTGGGCCGCGCGTGAGGTGCGGATGACCGCCATGCCCCAACTGGTCAGCCTCTTCAACGCCGTCGGCGGCGGGGCCGCCGCGCTGATCGCGGTCGACGACCTGCTCCAGACCGACACCCCGGCCGCGATCGGAGCCCGGGTCGCGCTCCCCGCGGCACTCGACATCGTCATCGGCGCGGTCACGTTCTCCGGCTCGCTGATCGCCGCGGGCAAGCTCCAGGGCGTCGTCTCCGGCGCGCCGGTGGTGTTCCCGGGGGCGCGGCTGCTGAACGTGCTGCTGCCCGCCTCGTTCGTCGCCGGCACGGCCTGGCTGGTGCTGGCCCCGGAGTCCCGCACCGCGCTGTACGGGCTCACCGCGGCGGCGCTGCTGTTCGGCGTGACGATGGTGCTGCCGATCGGCGGCGCCGACATGCCCGTCGTCATCGCCCTGCTGAACGCCTTCACCGGTTCGGCGGTCGCGATGGCGGGCTTCGTCCTCGACGAGACCGCGCTCATCATCGCCGGCATGCTCGTCAGCTCCTCCGGCGGCATCCTCACCAAGCTGATGGCCGACGCCATGAACCGGTCCGTCGCCGGCATCGTCGTCGGCGGCTTCGGCACCGGCGACAGCACACCCGCGGGGGCCGGCTCCGGCGCACCGGCCCAGGTGCGGTCGGTCTCCGCCGACGACGTGGCGATCCAACTGGCCTACGCGAGCAAGGTCGTCCTGGTCCCCGGCTACGGTCTCGCCGCCGCCCAGGCCCAGCACGAACTGGGCGATCTGGCCAAGTTGTTGACCGACCACGGCATCGACGTCAGCTACGCCGTCCACCCGGTGGCCGGCCGGATGCCGGGCCACATGAACGTGCTGCTGGCCGAGGCGAACGTGCCGTACACCCAGCTCAAGGAGATGGACGAGATCAACCCGGAGTTCCCGCAGGCGGACGTCGCCCTCGTCATCGGCGCCAACGACGTGACCAACCCGATCGCCCGCCGCCCCGGCAACGCGATCTCCGGGATGCCGATCCTCGACGTGGACAAGGCCAAGAGCGTCGTCGTCATCAAACGCTCCATGGGCCACGGCTACGCGGGCGTCGACAACGAGCTCTACACCGACCCGAAGACCGGCATGTTCTTCACCGACGCGAAGCAGGGACTGGCCGCGCTGAAGGCGGCGGTCGCCGAGTTCGTCACCTGAGCGGAACGCCAGGGCCGAGCGGCTCCCTGACGGGACTGGTCGGCCCACGCGGAGCATGGGCCGGCGCGCGACGCTGGAAGTGACGGGAAGGCAAGAACGAAGAAGGAAGAAGGAGGCAGACATGAGCGGCATGATCGAGCGGCTGCCCCTCTGGCCCACGCTGCCCGACCTGTTCGGCTGGGTCGAGGGCGGGTTGCCCGGGGCGCACACCGCCGCCGGCTCGCACGGCATCCGCATCGAGGAGCACATCGAGGGCGAGACGTACCTGCTGCGGGCGGAGTTGCCGGGGATCGACCCCGCCAAGGACGTCGAGATCACCGTCACCGAAGGCGTCCTGACACTGCGGGCCGAGCGCAGTGAGAAGACCGAGGAGAAGCACCGCACGGAGTTCCGTTACGGCACCTTCACCCGTTCCGTCCGGCTCCCGGCCGGCGCCAAGGGCGACGAGGCGACCGCGGAGTACAAGGACGGCGTCCTGACCATCACGGTCCCGGTGCCCGAGGCGAAGGCAGGCACCCGGACCATCCCGGTGCGGCACGGCTGAGCGCGTCCCCCCGAGCCGCACCTTGTGCGCAGCCGGCGCGGTTGGCCGGCTGCGCACATGTCTTTCCCGATCGGCCGGCGGATGCCGAACGGCGACCGCAGGAGTGAGGTTCGCGATGCGCTTGACCGCGACCGCGACCGCGACCGCGACCGCGACCGCAACCGGGACCGGTACCCACCGGACACCGGAGCTCGTCCCTTGCGGCACGGGCGCGGCGCCCTCCGGACGGGCGCGTGGCATCGACGCCGGGCGCTTCCCGGCGAGTCGGCGGCTGGTCGTCGCCGCAGCACGGGCCGGCCAGCGCCGCGCTGCGATGCACAGCCTCGTCGAGCTCGACGTCACCACCGCGCGCGGGCAGATCGCCGCGGGGGACCTGCCGGTGTCGTTCACCGCGTGCGTCGTGGCGTCCGTCGCCCGGACCGCGGCCGCCCATCCGGAGGCGCACGCCTACCGGGACTGGCGCGGCCGGCTCGTCCGCCACCGCCATGTCGACGTGACCGCACTGGTGGAGGTGGAGACCGGGCAGGGGCTCTTCGCGCTCCCGCACGTCCTGAGGGACGCCGACGTGCGGGACGTCCACGACCTGACGTCCGAACTGCGCGAGGCGAAGGCCGACCCGACGACCGGCACGGGCAGGCTGCTCGAACGCTTCGGCGTCAGGCGGCTTCGGAACGCCGCCCGCTTCATGGCGGACCTGCGCCGAAGGGTCGAGTCCGCCGAGGTGCTGCGCACGGCCGCAGCACCTCGCGCACGGCCGAACCCGCCGCCCAGGAGTCGGAACAACACCTCTCCAGAAAGCGGGAGTTGGGTTCGTGTGATGACATCGGAGAACAAACTCGTGGCTCCGGTAGGACAGTTCCGCGGGCAGCGCCCGGAGAATCACCGGGATCTCCTTCGGTGCCGGCCGCCGCCACGGTCCGCGCAGCGCGCCCGGCATGCCGACGCTGAACAGCCGGACCGGACGGCGTCGTCCACCAGCGTCCTCCGACGTGGCGTCAAGTGCGGCCGGGCGGCCCTGGAACCGGTGCCGGACGGCCCATCCGACCGGACCCGTACGGCACTTGGGGCTTCTCGACGGACGGAGTTGGCTGGAAGTGTCGTAGGAGGCTGCCATGAGTGCCGAGAACACGACCATGCCCAGGCCGTACCGACTGCGCCGCACCCTCGTCCTCGCCACAGCCGTCGTACTGGCGTCGTCCCTGGCCACCGCATGTGGACAGGACGACGGCAGCGCGGGCACGTCCCCCGGCCCCGACCGGCCGATCACCCCGAGCACCCCGAGTGCACCGAGCACCGGCGGCACCACGGGAGGGACGGGCAACGGCGGTGACACCACCACACCGGGCACACCCGACACCCCGACCGTGCCGTCGACGCCGACGACCCCCGGGCGGGGGCAGCGCCAGATCCGCACCTCGGTGTACTTCCTGCACGGCGAGCAGGTCTCACCCGCACCGCGCACGGTGACCGCGCCGACCACCGCGGCCGGGGCCCTGCGCGCCCTGCTGGCCGGCCCCAACCGGTACGAAGCCCGCAACGGCCGCACCACGGCCATTCCCTCGGGAACGACCTTGCGCTCGATCGTGGTCCGCCGGAACGTGGCGACGATCGACCTGTCAGAGCGCTACGACGACGGCGGCGGAAGCCTGTCGATGCAGGCCCGGCTCGCGCAGGTCGTCTTCACCGCGACCCGGTTCCCGTCCATCCAGAAGGTGCGGTTCGAACTGGACGGCAAGCCGGTGACGTCCTTCGGTGGCGAGGGCATCGTCCTCAACCACCCTGTGGGCCGCGCCGACTTCGAGGACCTCGCCCCGCAGATCCTCGTCGAGTCCCCCCTGATCGGCGACACCGTCCGGGGCCCGCTCAGGGTCTGGGGCAGCGCCAACACGTTCGAGGCGACCTTCAAGCTGAAGATCACCGACGCGGCCGGACGCACCGCGGCGGACGTCTACGTCACGGCCACCTCGGGCACCGGTACCCGCGGCACGTTCGACGTCACGATCCCCTACCGGGCGACCCGGTCCGGGGCGGGCCTGCTCACCGCGTACTGGAACTCGCCGGAGGACGGTCACGCGGTGGTCGAGGACACGGTGCCGCTGACGGTCCAGCGGTGACGGGAGGAGCCACGACGAGCGGATGCCGACGGGTGGACGACGACGGCAAGAGGCGGGGCACGGTCGGGATTCCGTGCCCCGCCTCTCCGCGTCCGTGCGTTCGCGTGGTCCGGCCCGCCCGGCGTCACGCCTGGATCCACGCCTGGACCGGCCCGGCCATGTCCACGATGTCGTCGGCGGCGACGTCGTGCAGACGGATGGCGAGGTCCTCCAGGGCGCGGCTCACGGCGAGCTCGTCGCCGATCTCCGGGATGGGCCGGTCGATCGGGTTGCGGCGGGCCAGCCCTCGGCCGGTGAGCTCAGACGTGTCCCGCGTGGCCAGGACGGCCCGCGCATGCGTCTCGTCGCCTTCCTCGCTGATGTAGATGTGAACCGTCCACTGCTTCGCTTCCATCGAGATCACTTCCGTCCCGCTTCTCGTCCTCCATCTCCAGCCTGCGCCCGCTCCGGCAGCCGGTCCAGGAGCCGAACGGCCCTCACCGCGGGGTATCGGTCAGGGCTCCAGCTCCATGCTGACCTCGGGCGGCTCGTGCAGCGTGTTGTGGACGGTGCAGCGGGAGGCGACGGCGAGCAGGGCGGCCCGGCGCTGCTCGGACAGGG
The DNA here is from genome assembly GCF_042668605.1 of Streptomyces sp. NPDC057280. NCBI lineage: Bacteria > Bacillati > Actinomycetota > Actinomycetes > Kitasatosporales > Streptomycetaceae > Streptomyces > Streptomyces sp. NPDC057280. The sequence continues at coordinate 371,580 of NZ_JBHUYR010000006.1, read as the reverse complement.
CGGGCGGCAGCGAGATGACGACCCGGACGGAACCGACGCGGGCCGGCCGGTCGGTGGCCATGGTGAACTCCGTGTGCACCCGAAGACCCGTGTGCCGGAGGCCGTGCCGCTTCAGGTACCGGCCCGCGTAGAAGGCCACGCAGGTGGCCAGGGAGGCGGCGAAGAGCTCGGTCGGCGTGGGCGCGGTGTCCGTGCCGCCGTCTTCGGTGGGCTGGTCGACCAGGAGCCGGTGACCGCGGACCTCCACCGTGTACGCGTCCCCGTGGACGTGCGCGACGTCCAGGCTGTGCACCTCCGTCTCCGCCGGCCGGGCCGTGGAGAGAGTCTGTTGCGCCGTACCGGTCATGACCGAACCCTTCCGCCTGGTGCGCTGTGTCGGCACTTCCAGTGCAGCGCGCCCGGACGGCCGGGAGAGGGGCCGACCGGGCGAAGGTATACCCGGGTGGGCACCCGCACCGGGGACCTGCGGCCCGTGCCCGGCCCGGTCGCCGGTACGACAGTGAAGGCATGCTGGGCGGCCTTCTGGCTGACAAGGGCGTCGAACTGGTCACCGAGTTCACCCTAGGAGAAGTGGACGGCCCGGGCGGGCGGCTGGGTGTCGTACGACGACCGTGAGATCCCCTTCGACCTGGGCGTCGTCGTGCCGCTCCACGGCGGCGCGGCCTACGTGGACCGCTCCCCGGGCCTCGGCGACGAACGCGGCTTCGTCCCCGTCGACCCGCGCACCCTCCAACACCCCGACCGCCCCGAGGTCTTCGCGATCGGCGACGCGGCCGGACTGCCCGCCTCCAAGGCCGGCTCGGTGGCCCTCGACCAGGCCCTGCTCATCGACTTCGACTACGACACCGAACCGCTGCCCGGCCACTTCCCGGGCGCCGTCGGCCTGCCGCTGCTGAAGGAGTCGTACGCCAGCCATCTCGGCAAGCCGGCCTTCGAGTGGCTGTACTGGCACGCCCTGCCGCCCGGCCATGAACTGCCCGGCATCAGGGCGGAGATGCCCGAGCAGGGCACGTCGCACAGCCCCGCCTGAACCCGCCCGGCCGCCACGAACGGTGGTGGGCCGGGCGGGTTCAGGCGTCGCCATGATGCTGTCGGCGAGTCCTACGAGCACCCGGCCGGCGGCCAGATCAGCTACACCTGAGCGCCGGGCTCGACGCTGCGCTCGGCCAGCGCGGCCTGGGCCATGAGGAGGCGGGCCAGGCCGCGCGCCTCGTCCGCGGTGAGCGCCGCCCACACGCCCGGTTCGCCGCCCTGGTCCTGGCCCACGTCCAGGGCGATCCGCTGGATGGAGCGTCCGGCGAGCGGCAGCCGCAGGCCGCGCACGGCGATCCTGCGCCCGCAGGCGGTCACGAGGGAATCGCTCTCGCCGACCGGGGGGCGGTCGTGTCCTGCCGTCGCCATGATGCTCACGCTCCTCCGTCCGCTCGGTGGGCCCCGGCGGGGCACGCATACCGGGCCGGGTATCAGGGACAGCGCCCGCCGGGGCCGGATTGTTCCCTTCTCCGCTGTTTCCGGGGCGCGTGGCGCAGCAGGCCGGCGGGATGTGCGGCGAGCCCTCGATGAAGCCCTCCTCGCGTTCCGCGCCGTGGCGCACCAGCGGCGGCTCCTCGCCGTGGACCTTGGGCAGCGTGCCGCTGAGGTCAAGGGCGTGCGCCGAGAGCCGTCGAATACCCCGTGGGGCATTTGCTCGAGAGGCGATCAGCGGCTCGGTGCCGGAACCGCGGGGTACCGGGGTCCCGGCGGCTCATGGCTCAGGACGTCCCCGACGGGGCGCCTCGGAGTGCGGCGGGCGCGGTCGCCGTAGCCGAGCCGCAGGAGCATCTGCGGATGGCCTGCCGTCAGCACGGACCGGCCCACCCGGTGCCGCAGGTCGGGCAGTTCGAGCGGCTGGGTGTGGAAGGCCGCGGTGACGCGGTGGGCCGCGGCCAGCAGCAGGACGCGCTGAAGGGCCTGGCCCGTGCGCAGCCAGTCGGGAGGCCGGTCGTGCCGGGTGCAGAGCAGGACGACCAGCCCCAGCGTCGGGAGCGTCAGACGCGAGGAGGCCCTGGCGGCGTAGCCCATCCGCGCGCGTCCGGCGTAATCGCGCCCGGCGAAGGCGGTGGTGTCGGGGTCGCGGGGGTAGGCGTGGGCGGGGACACCGTCGTGGCGGCCACTGCCGTGCGGGGGAGTCCAGTTGGCCAGTTCCGCGGCGAGCGCCGGGTGCCCGCGCCGTGTCGCCTCGGACGCGCGGGTCAGGGCGGCGAGGCTCCGCAACGCCTCGGGGTCGCCCACCGTGCGCAGCTCGGTGCCCTCCTGGCGGGCGTGCCACCGCAGCCCGCCGACGAGAAGGGCGGACAACGGGTCGGGCTGGAACGCGCCACGATGGGTGTGACGCCGGTGCAGGGCGGAGAACATCGTCTCCTCGTCGGCCGTGGGCGCGGCGTACGGTCCCCATCCGACGGTGGCCAGGTGCCACGGGTCGGCGGAGTCCGGAAAGGCCTCGATCCGGGGCAGGAAGCCGAGATGGCGCATGGCCAGACGGATGTTCAGCAGGGCGGCGCCACAGCTGATGAGCATCTCGCGGCCCCCGGGATCGGCGAGCGGAAGACAGCGGGCGGGATCGGCGAACAGGCACAGCCCCTCGCTCCCGTACCCGAAGTGCCAGGGCTGGGTGTTGCAGGGCGAAGGCGCGGTGACGGCCGCCCGGGCGAGGTAGCGGGCCGCGTGGTCCGTGGGTACGGGAAGGGCAGCCATGGTCGGTCTCCCCCGTCTGTGTCCGGGGCCCGCGGGGCGCTCACGCCGCCGCCTGTCTCCTTCCATGACAGGACCTGCCGGGACCGGGCGGTAGGGCCGTCGGGACGGAAAGCAGCGCCGAGCGGGTGGTTGCGCGGAGCGGGGCGGCCGGTCATGACAGGCCTCCCGGCCGGTCGGCGATGCCCGTTCCGCTCGCTTTTCACGCCAGTGATCTCCTGACCTCCCTACAGGGGCTGCTTGCCCTCGGGCAGGGGCCGTACGGCCCCTGCCCGGTACGGGCCGGTCGGCGCGACCGTGGAGGTGGAGGATCCGCCCTCACAGGCCCTGGGAGGCTGACATGGACGGCCGAGAGACACGGGAACGCAAGGTCGCTCCGACCCAAGCACGGCGAGCGGTGCCCGTCGGTGCCCCGAGGCCGGGTGAGGGACACCGCCCCGATCTGATGGTGCGATACTTCCAGGCCATGGCCTCCCACTCGGCGCGGGCCGCCATGTATGACGTGACACCTGCCGCCGGTCCGGAGCGGACCCCGGCCGCGGGCCGTGCAGTACACGGCCCGGCGCCCGTGACGCAGCTGCGGGTGCGCGACATCATGAAGCGGCCCGTCACCGGTATCCGCGCCGACACCCCGTTCCTGGACGTCGCCCGGATGCTGGCCCGCCGGCAGACCGGAGCCGCGCCCGTCATCGACGCCGAACGGCATGTGATCGGCGTGGTTGCCGAGTCCGACCTGCTTGCGAAGGCGGCGTCCCTCGCCGCAGCCGAACGTCCCGGGGCCCTCGCCGGCCTGCTGCGCCCTCGGTCGCGCGTGGACGGCGGCGAGACGGCGGCCACGTTGATGTCCACTCCGGCGCTCACCGCCCACCCCGGAACCCTGGTCGTGGAGGCGGCTCGCGCGGCCGCCCGCTCTCGGATCAGGCAGGTGTTCGTCACCGACTACCAGGACCGGCTGGTGGGCGTCGTCAGCCGCAGTGAGCTGTTGCAGGCACTGGTCCGCGACGACGCGGCGATCCGGGCCGAGGTCGTCGCCCGCGTGGTCGAGGGCGAGTTCGACGCCGCAGCCGACGTCCACGTCCACGTCGAGAACGGCACGGTGACCCTGACCGGCTCGCTGGCCGCGGAGCTGATCCCGCGACTGAACGAGGAGGTCGCGCGGATCGCGGACGTGGTGGAGGTGGTGGACCATCTCGTCGCGACCGTATGAGCACGCCGGTGCGAGCGCCGCCCGGCACACGGAACACGCAGGCCGGCGCGGCGCACGCGCCCGGGCCGAGGAGGCCACGATGACGGAGCGGGACCTGGACCTGAACACGGTGACCTCGCTGGTCGCCGACGCGACGGCGGCACCGTCGATGCACAACGCCCAGCCCTGGAGGTTCCGCTTCGTCACCGGCGAGCGCCTTCTGCTGCTGCGCGCCGACCTGAGCCGGGCCATGCGCCACACCGACCCCGACAACAGGGCACTGCACATCGGCTGCGGCGCGGCGCTGTTCAACCTGCGCGTGGCCGCCGCGCACGCGGGCCTGTCCCCGCGGGTCCGGTTGCTGCCGGACGCGGGCGACCCGTGCGCGCTGGCCGCCGTCCACCTGGCCGACACCACCGGCGCCGGGCCGGGAACGGACGACCTGGCGCGGCTGCATCCCGCGATCCGGGACCGGCACACGAGCCGTTACCCCTTTGACGAGAAGGACCTGCCCGAGGACCTGCGGGACACACTGCGCGGGGCGGCCGCCCAAGAGGGCGCCGAGCTGCTGTTCCCGGGTGCCTGGCATGTCGAGACCGTCCTGGACCTCGTCCGTGACGCCGAGAGCCGCGACGCCCTCGACCCGTCCGGCCGGGAGGATCTGCAGCGGTGGACGCGGCTGGGCCCGGAGGCCGACATCGCCAACGACGGTGTGCCCGAGTACGCCTTCGGGCCGCGTCGGCGGGACGGCCGCGCACCGTTGCGCGACTTCGCCGGGCGCCGTCCGGTGGCCGACCGCGGCACCGTGTCCTTCGAGGACAGCCCGCACCTGGCACTGCTGTCCACGCCCGGGGACACGCCGGCGGACTGGCTGCGCGCGGGGCAGGCCCTCGAACGCGTCCTGCTGGAGGCCACGTCGGCCGGGCTGGCCGGTTCGCTGACCTCCCACCCGCTGGAGAGCGACGACCTGCGCACGCTCGCCCGCGATCCGGTGACCGGCCGGGGGCACGTCCAGATGGTGCTGCGCCTCGGCTACGGGCCGCGGGGCCCGGCCACACCCCGCCGTCCCGTGCGGGACGTCCTGGACATCACCTGAGAACCGGCCGGGCCCCCGGGGGGGGGCTCACCGCGGCAGCGGTACGGACAGTGTGCCGTCGTCCGCCGCCACGTCCACCGTCTGCCGCGCCGAACGCCGTGGTGACGCCGGGCCTTCCGGCCCGTAGCCGAGCCGGACCACCATCTGGGCGTGGGCGCGGCGGCCGTCCCCCGTGGCCGCGAACTGCTCGCGCAGATCCGGCCACTCCAGCGCCTGGTGCAACAGGGACGCCCGCACACCGTGGGCGGTGGCCACCAACAGGACCCGTTCGAGCGCCTGCCCGGCGCGCAGCCAGTCGGCCCTGCGATCGTGCGCGGTCGACAGTACGGCGATCACCGGCCGCTGCTCGAAGGGACGGCCGGCCAGCGCGGACGGATGCCGGTGGGCGCCGAAGTCCCGCATGGGGACACGCTCCAGGAAGTCCTGCGGCCCCAGCGCCCACGGCGGTATCCCGAGGGCGGCCTCGGTCGGCTCGTGCACCCAACGGCGGCTCTCCGCTGCCCGGGCGGCGTCGAGGATGTTCCGCCGCTCGGCATCCCGGGTGAGCCGCAGCAGCCGCTCGGTCTCGCCCGGATCCGGTCGGCTCAGCAGGGCGCCCTCGGTGTGGGCGGCCTCGCCGAGCTCGGCCAGCACCGCGGCGGGCAGGCGGAGGCCGGAGAACGGGAACCGGCTGCTGTGCCGCTGCCACAGCGCCTCGTACAGCCGGTGCGCCGGCCCGCTCCTGACCCGACCGCCGAGCCGTACGGTCGCCAGCAGATCCGGCTCCTCGGGCCGGGGCAGCAGCCGGGTCACCGGTTCGCGTCCGAAGTGGGCCACCGCCACCCGGAGGTTGAGAACCGCGCAGCCCACGGACAGGTGCAGGGCACGGCCCGCGGGATCGATGTGGCGCAGGCCGCGCTCCGCCACGGCCCGGACCTCCAGCGTCGCGGTCTCCGGATCGAGCCGGAACCGCCAGGGCTGGGTGTTGTGGACAGAGGGCGCGGCCGCGGCGGCCGAGATCAGCGTCTCCAGCGTCGGCGGTGCGAGCACAGCGGTCGACATCGGAACTCCTCCCCGCCCGCGGGGCGCAGCCCCCGGGACGCGCTGTCGGACGCCGACCAGTGTTGTGGGACCCGGCTGTACCGGGAGAGGGGCCGTACGGCCCCAAGGAGGCACCGGACAGCCTCGGGTCAGCTCTCCGGCGGCGCGCGCACGATCTCCTTGAGGACGGCCCCCGACGCAGGAGGTGCGCATCATGCTTCGGCACGTGACCGCGGGAGTGGACGCAACGCCCGAGAGTCTCGCCGCCGCTCACTGGGCGGCCAGGGAGGCCCTGCGCCGTGGCACCGGGCTGAGGCTCGTGCACGCACCGCAGCGGCCTGCCGCCGTGCCTCGCGGCACCGGCGCACACGCAACGGAAGGGGAGTGGGATGTGGAGCGCGTGGTCGCCGGTGTACGGGCCGCGCACCCCGGCCTGCGCATCACCTGCCGGATCGCGACCGGCCCCCCGGTCACCGCGCTGCTCACCGCGGCCGAGGAGGCGGAACTGCTGGTACTCGGCTCACGCGGCCTGGGCGAGGCGGCGGGAGGCCTGGTCGAGGCAGCGGACGGCCTGGTCGAGGCGGCGGGCGGCGCGGTCGGCGAGCAGGTCGTGGCCCGCTCCGCGGCTCCCGTAGTGCTCGTCCGCGCGGGCGAGGGCTGCGCCGGCGAACACCTGCCGGCCCCGGACGGCGTCTCGCCGGAGGAGATACCCGAGATCCCGTACCGGGACGTGGTCCTCGGCCTCGACATCTCCCGCCCCTGCGACGACTTGATCGCGTTCGCCTTCTCGTCCGCCCGGCTCCGCGCGACCGTCCTGCGCGTGATCCACGCGCCGGTGCCGTCGGCGGCACCGGCCGGCGGCGCGACCGCGCGACCGCCCGAAGCGGCCCTCGCCGCGAGGCTGCGCCCGTGGCGCGAGAAGTTCCCGACGGTCCCCGTGGTCAAGACCGTCGCCTTCGCGACGGCCGCCGACGCACTGGTGCGCGCCTCGGGCGGAGCCGCTCTGACCGTCGTGGGACGGAGCACCGGGGACGGACACCCCGACCGGCCGCACATCGGACCGGTCACCCGCACCGTGCTGCACCGCGCCCGCGGTCCCGTCGCCGTCGTCCCCCACGTCTGAACCCCGCCCGGCGCGCGGCGGCGGTGACGGAACAGGAAAGGTGGCCCACCATGTCCGTGTCCTACGCAGTCCCCGCATCCCTCGATCCCGTGCCGCGTGGCCGCGCGGCCTTCCATCTCGCCCGCGCCGCCGGCTGTGCGCCCTCGGTGCACAACACCCAGCCCTGGTTCTTCGTCGACGAGGGCCGGGACCACGGCTTCGAGGTGCACGCCGACGGCGGGCGCCGGCTGCCCCTGACCGACCCCGCCGGCCGGGAGATGGTGATCAGCTGCGGGGCCGCGCTGTTCAACGTGCGGGTCGCCGTGCGGAACCTGGGCTTCCGTCCTGTCGTGACGCTGCTCCCGGTCCCCGCGGACCCGGCCTTCCTGGCCCGTGTGGGCTGGGGCGCGCACGCGAAGGTGACCGATCGGGTCCGGGAGACGGAGCGCGCGCTGACGCGGCGGCACACCCAGCGCGGGCTGTTCGGACCCGCACCCCTGCCGTGGTCCCTCATCGAGGAGCTGCGTGACAGGCCCGCGCGGAGGGCGCCCTGCTCCATACCGTCGACAACCCGGAGAAGCTGCGGATGCTGGCGCAGTGGGTGCGGGCCGCGGAGTCCGTCCACCGTGCCGATCCCGGACACGCCGCCGAGATCAGCGGCTGGTCGGGTCACGCCCGGCGGCCCTGGTGGGAGCGGGTGACCCGGGACGCGTGCCGACTCCCGGCGGACGGTTCGCTCCTCGCCGGGCGCGACTACACGGGCCTGGTCCTGGGGTGCGACGGTGGGCACCGGCGGTGGACGGCCCGCACGGGCACCGTCGCCGTGCTCAGCACCCCGCACGACACCCGGCCGGACTGGCTGCGGGCGGGCCAGGCGCTCCAGCGGGTCCTGCTGTACGCGGCGGCCCACGGCGTCATGGCGGCCTTCCACACCCAGCCGCTCGAACTGCCGTACCTGCGCGCGGAGTTGCAAGCACGTCTGATCGGAGACAGGTCGGCGCAGATGATCCTGCGCCTGGGCTACCCCGTCCATCTGTCGGCCTCGCCGCGCCGGTCCCCGGCCGCCGTGCTGCGCGCCGCACCGGTGTCTTGAGCGCCGGTGAACCCATGGATCAGTGGGCCGTGGGCCGGTCGGGTGCCGAACACACCCGGAGGTCCCTGGCGGACGACCGGTCGGCCCCTGCCGCTGACGGTGCCGGACCTGGGAGATTCGTCGGTAGGAACGGTCTCGGGCCGTGGTTCGCCAACGAGGACCGCGATGACCGCGAGGAGGTGTCGGACGATGACGCGGACAGTTCGCGGCAAGGCACGCAGGGTGCGGCTGTGGCGGTGGCGGCGCAACCCGCTCAGGCGCCGCATCGACGTCGTCGAGGCATGGCTGCTGCTCGGCCTCTGGTTCCTGGCCCTCCTCGCGGGAGCCGTCGCCGGCATGGTGACCGCCCGCGCGGTGGAGCAGAGCCTCGACGACCGGCGGGCCCAGCGCCACCCGGTGTCGGCCGTCCTCACCCAGGACGCCTCCGACACCGCCACCGCCTCCACCACGTCCGGCGACTACGCCTGGGCCAAGGTGCGCTGGAGGGCTGCCGACGGCACGCCCCGCACGGGACTGGCCCGCGTCGAGCCCGGCATCAAGGCCGGCAGCACGGCCCGGATATGGCTGGACCAGCGCGGCAACCTCGCCACTCCGCCCGTGAGCAGCGAGGAAGCCGAGCTCCAGGGCGTCGTGCTGGGCGCGGCGACCGCGGTGTGCGCGAGCGTGCTCGTCCTGCCCGTCGGTTGGGTCCTGCACGAGCGGCTGGACCGGCGGCGCATGGCGCAGTGGGACACGGAATGGGCCCGCACAGGTCCGCGATGGGGTCACAAGACCGGCTGATCCGCAACGATCGCCCTGCACCCGCTCAGCCGGCCTGCTCCCCGCTCAGCGGCTTTACACCCGCGCAGCCGCCCCGCACCCGCTCAGCAGATCCGCGGCAACTGCTCACCCAGCGGCATCTCCACGATCCGCCGCGCCCCCACCAGCGTCCGCAGCACCACCCGCCCCTGCGGCTCCCGCTCCGCGACCTCACCGATCCGCACCGCCTGCGCCCCTTCCGGCAGGGATCGCATCGCGGCGAGCACGTCGTCGGCCGCGTCCCCGGTGACGAAGGCGACCAGGCAGCCCTCGTTGGCGACGATCAGCGGATCGAGGCCGAGCAGGTCGCAGGCGGCGGCGACGGCCTCGGGCACCGGGATCGCGCTCTCCTCCATCTCGACGGTGACGGCGGAGTCGCGGGCGATCTCGTTGAGGGCCGCGGCCAGGCCGCCCCGCGTCGGATCGCGCAAGACGTGGACGTCCGCACCGAAGGGGACCAGCGCCCGGACCAGGCGGTGCAGCGGTCGGCTGTCGGAGGCGATGTCGCCCTCGAAGCCGAGGCCCTCCCGGGTGCTCAGCACGGTCGTGCCGTGCAGCCCGATCGGCCCGGACAGCAGTACCGCGTCACCGGGCCGGGCCAGGGCCGCGGACGGATGCAGCGAGCCGTGCCGCTGTCCGACACCGGTCGTGTTCACGAACAGCCGGTCGGCCGCGCCCCGCCCCACCACCTTGGTGTCCCCGGTGACCACCGGCACCCCGGCCTCCTGCGCCGCCTTCCCCAACGACTCCATGACGGACCGCAGTTCGGCCAGCGGCAACCCCTCCTCGACGATGAGGGACACGGACAGCGCGATCGGCCACGCACCCCGCATCGCGAGGTCGTTGACGGTCCCGTGCACGGCGAGGGAACCGATGTCCCCGCCGGGGAAGAACAACGGACTGACCACGAAACTGTCCGTGCTGATGACCAGTTCGCGGTAGCCGGGCAGCAGCGCCGCGTCCTCCAGGGGACCCGGCTCACCGTTCAAGGACGGCAGGATCAGCCGGTCCAGCAACTCCGCCGTGAGGCGACCCCCGGCGCCGTGGCCGAGCAGCACGACCTCGTCCTCGTGACGCGGGGTGGGGCACTCGATGGTCATGACGTACTCCTGACACGTCCGGCCGCATGGAAGGCGGCACAGGTGCCCTCGGACGACACCATGGGCGCGCCCAGGGGATGGCGGGGGGTGCAACGAGTGCCGTAGGCGGCGCAGTCCGACGGCAGCCGGGCCCCGGTGAGGATCGAGCCGGCGATGCAGTCGGGGTCCTCGACCGGGCTGAGCCCGCCCACGTCGAAGCGGCGGGCCGCGTCGAACCGCGCGTACTCCTCGGTGAGTTCGAGCCCGCTGCCGGGCAGCTTGCCGATGCCGCGCCAGGCCCGGTCGGTCACCCGGAAGACCACGCGCACGGCGTCCTGGGCCTCGGTGTTCCCGGCCCGCCGCACGGCGCGCGCGTACTGGTTCTCCACCTCGTACCTGCCGGACTCCAGCTGCCGTACGGCCATCAGGATGCCCTCCAGCAGGTCCAGCGGCTCGAACCCGGTCACCACGATCGGCACCCGATACCGGGCGGCGATCGGCTCGTACTCCCGCCAGCCCATCACCGCGCACACATGCCCGGCCGCGAGGAACGCCTGCACCTCGCAGTCGGGGTCGTCGAGCAGGGCGGTCATGGCGGGCGGTACGAGGACATGGCTGACCAGCATCGAGAAGTTCGTCAGGCCCAGACGGGCCGCGTGCAGCACGGCCGTCGCGTTGGCGGGGGCCGTCGTCTCGAACCCGACGGCAAGGAAGACGACTTCGCGCTCCGGGTGCTCGGCGGCCAGCCGTACGGCGTCCATCGGGGCGTACACGACCCGTACGTCCGCCCCGCGCGCCCGCAGCGACAGCAGGTCGGTGTCGGTGCCCGGCACCCGCAGCATGTCGCCGAAGCTGGTGAGGATCACACCGGGCCGGGCGGCGACGGCCATGGCCCGGTCCAGGGTCTCCAGCGGGGTGACGCAGACCGGGCAGCCCGGGCCGTGGATCATCCGCATCCCGGCCGGCAGCAGCTCGTCGATGCCCTGCCGGACCAGGGTGTGGGTCTGGCCGCCGCACACCTCCATGATCCGCCAGGGGCCCGTGGCCGTCCGCCGCAGCTCGTCCAGCAGCCGCCGGGCGAGCACCGGGTCGCGGTACTCGTCGAGGTACTTCATCGGTGGGTGAGCTCCAGCCGGACGTCGACGACGCCCTCGACCCCCTGCACCGCCCGCGCCACGATGGGCATGTAGGTGCGCTCGGCCGCAGAGCCGGTCAGCGTGGCCACGCCGTCGGAGACGGCCACCGACAGGGGAGTGGTCACCGGCAGTTTCGTCAGCACGGAGCGGACGATCTCGTCGGCGATCTCCTCGTCGGGCCGCAGGAACACCTTCAGCAGGTCGCTGCGGCTGACCACGCCCTGGAGCATGCCGACCGCGTCCACCACGGGCAGCCGCTTCACACGCCGTCGGGCCATGATGCGGGCGGCCTCGGCGACCGACGCGTCCGCGTGCACGGTGATCGCGGGAGCGCTCATCAACTCACCGGCGGTCAGTCCCTCGGCCTTGGCCCGCGCAACGGGGTCGAAGGCCTGCTCACCGCCGCCCTTGACGCCCTCCTTGGCCAGCAGGTCGGCCTCGGAGACCACACCGACGACCCGCCCCTCGCCTTCGAGGACCGGCAGGGCGCTGACCTTCCACTGGTCGATCAGGGCGACGATCTCCTTGAAGGACGCGTCGCGTCCCACGGCGACGACCGTATGGGTCATCACATCGCTCACGGTGTACGGGGATTCGGGGGATTCAGACATCGCAGCCTCCCGTGGTGTCTCCTGCGGTCCTCACGACCGTCAGGTCGAGGAAATGGGTGGAGCACGAGATGCACGGGTCGTGGTTGCGGATCGCCCGCTCGCACAGACGCGTCAAGTCATCGTCGTCCGCGTCCTGTTCGGCGATGGCGGACTGGGTGATCCGGCGCAGGTCGTCCTCGATCGCGCCCTGGTTCTGCGCGGTCGGCGGCACCATCCGGGCGTCGGCGATCAGGCCGTCGGCGCCGAGTTCGTAGCGGTGGTAGAGCAGCCCGCGCGGCGCCTCGGTGGCGCCGTGCCCGACGCCCGCGACCGGCGGGACCTCCACGTACGGGTGCTCGGGAGGCTCGTACGAGCCGATGATCCGCAGGGCCTCGTCGACGGCGTACAGCGTCTCCACGGCCCGCACCAGGATCGACCGGAACGGATTGCGGCACACCGCGCCCTCCCGGGGATCGCCCAGCCCCGCCGCCACGGCCGCCTCCCGTGCCACCGGCGACAGCCGCGCCCCGCTGATCGCGAACCGGGCCAGGGAGCCGGTGAGATGGAGCCGCCCGTCCAGCCGGGAGTGCAGCGCGGTGGAGTGCGGCACGTGGGTCTCGGTGACGTGCGTGGTGAAGTCCCGTACTGGGAAGGCGGTTTGGAGCCCGTCTGCGCGCAGCACGGTCGGCGTGCCGCCCTCGATCGCGTACGTGTCCGGCTCGGCCAGCGCCAGCAGGTCGGCTTCGACGCGCGCGTCCGGGAACTCGAAGCCCGCCACCCAGCGCACGGTGTCCCAGGCGTCGTCGAGCGCCCGCTTCAACTCCTCGCGCAACGGCCGGAGTTCGTGCCGGGTCGGCACCCGGTGGAAGCCGCCGAGGCGGACGTTGACGGGGTGCACGGCCCGCCCGCCGATCAGCTCCATCAGCGAGTTGCCCGCCTTCTTCAGCCGCAGCCCCCGCTCGACCTCGGCGCGGTGCGTGCGTGCCAGTTCGATCGCGCTCGCCCGGCCCAGGAAGTCCGGCGCGTGCAACAGGTAGATGTGCAGGGCCTGGCTCTCGATCCACTCGCCGCAGTACAGCAGCCGCCGCAGAGCGCGGATCACCGGGTCGACGCTCACCCCGCAGGCGTTCTCGATCGCCGCGCAGGCGCTCATCTGGTACGGCACCGGGCAGATCCCGCACACCCGGGCGGTGATGTCGGGCGGCTCGGTGTACGAGCGGCCGCGCAGGAACGCCTCGAAGAACCGCGGCGGTTCGTAGATCTCCAGCCGCGCCTCGGTGACCGTCCCGTCGTGCACGCGCAGGCGCAGCGCGCCCTCGCCTTCGACCCGGGACAGCGAGCCGACATGGAGCACACGGGAGCCACGGTGGGTCACGGCGACAACTCCTTGTCGAAAGCGGCGGTGTTGAAGGTGTGCAGCAAGCGCTGGACGTCGTCCTCGTCGAGGCCGTCGCGGCGCAGCACCGGGATGAGCGCGGGCAGGTTCACCGACCCGGACGGGCCGAAGCAGCCGAAGCAGCCCCGCTGGTACGCCGGGCACAGGGCGCCGCACCCGGCGTGCGTGACCGGTCCCAGGCAGGGGGTGCCGTGGGCGACGGTGACGCAGACGGTGCCGCGCCGCTTGCACTCGAAGCAGACGCTGTTGTTCGGCACGTCCGGCTTGCGTCCGGCGAGGAAGGCGGTGATGACCTCGATGAGCTGGCGCTTGTCGATGGGGCAGCCGCGCAGCTCGAAGTCGACGTCCACATGGGCCGACACGGGCGTGGAGGTGGCGAGCGTGTCGATGTACTCGGGGTGCGCGTACACCACGCGCCGGTAGGCGTCGACGTCCGCGTAGTTCCGCAGGGCCTGGATGCCGCCGGCCGTCGCGCACGCCCCGATCGTGACCAGATGACGGGAGGCGGCCCGGATCGCGCGCACCCGTTCGGCGTCCGCGGCCGTGGTGACCGAGCCCTCGACGAGCGTCAGGTCGTAGGGTCCGCCCGTCACCGAGCTGGACGCCTCCAGGAAGTGCGAGATCTCCACCTCGCCGGCCAGCGCCAGGAGTTCGTCCTCGCAGTCCAGCAGGGTGAGCTGACAGCCGTCGCAGGACGCCAGTTTGAACACGGCGAGGGTCGGCTTCATCACAACTCCCTTACCGACAGCAGGGGTTCGGCGGCGGTCCAGTCCACGACCGGTCCCGCCTGGCACAGCAGCAGCGGCCCGAGCTGGCAGTGGCCGCAGTGCCCGGTCGCGCAGCGCATGTTGCGCTCCAGGGAGACCCGGATCCGCTCCGGGGGCACGCCTCGGAAGACGAGGTCGCGGGCCGTGGCCCGGATCATCGGCTCGGGCCCGCACACGAACGCCACGGCACGCCCGGGCTCGAAGTCCGCCCGGTCCAGCAGCGCGGTGACGAGCCCGACGTCCCCCCGCCACTCCCGGTCGGGGCGGTCCACGGTGACCCCGGTGTACGAGGTCGGCCAGCGCTCGCTCTCCTTGCGGGACAGCAGATCGCCCGGGGTCCGCGCCCCGATCAGCACGTTGACGCGCCCGTACGCCGCCGGTTCGGCCAGCGCCCGCAGGATCAGCGGCCGGAGCGGGGCCAGCCCGATGCCGCCCGCGACCACCACCACGTCCCGCCCGTGAGCCCGCTCCAGCTCCCAGCCGTTGCCGTACGGCCCCCGCACGCCCAGCACGTCACCGGCCTGCGCCGCGCACAGCCCCGCCGACACCGCCCCCACCGCGCGGATCGTGTGGGCGAGCCCGCCGGTGGCCTGTACGGAGCTCACCGAGACGGGGATCTCGCCGCGCCCGAAACAGTGCACCATGGCGAACTGCCCCGGCGTGAAGTCGTCCAGCGCGGCGTCGACCGGCTCCAGGCACAGGGTGACCGTGTCCGCGGTCTCCGGCCTGCGGGCGACCACGCGGTACGGCACCGGAACAGCCGTCATCGGGCACCGCCACCGCTGTAGGGGCCGTACAGGTCCAGGAGCCGCGTCCGGGCCGCCTGGAGCCGGTGGGCCAGCACCCGGCCCACCCAGTGCTCCACGGCCCGGCCGAACTCGGGGTCGTCGAGGCACATCAGCCGCACGGCGACGGCGTCGAACTCGTAGGCCCGCACCGGGGTCACGGTCTCCGCGCCCAGCTGCCACACGTACGGCTCGTACAGCCACGACCAGCCGACCAGGTCGCCGGCGCCGAGCGTCTCGACGACCGGGGCGCGGCGGCCGGGCACATGAAGATCGAGGGCTGCGGTGCCGTCCCGGATGATCCAGAAGCGGTTCGCGTGGCCGCCCTCCTCGAACAGGCGTGTGCCCTGTGGGAAGCGGGCCTCGCGTGCCACCCGCAGCAGCCGGTCGCGGTGCTCGGCGGGCAGGGCGTGGTTCATGCGCAGGGCGATCGAGGGAGGCATCAGTTCGTCTCCGTTCCTCGGACCGCCCGCTCGGTGTCTAGGGCGGCCACTTCCTCGGTGATGTCGATGCCGGCCGGGCACCAGGCGACGCAGCGCCCGCAGCCGACGCACCCGGAGGTGCCGAACTGGTCGTGCCAGGTGCCGAGTTTGTGGGTCAGCCACTGGCGGTAGCGGCTGCGCGACGAGGAGCGGACCGGGCCGCCGTGCAGATATGAGAAGTCCAGGTCGAAGCAGGAGTCCCAGCGCTGCCACCGCTCGGTGTGGTCGCCGGTGAGGTCGGTGACCTCCTCCGTGGTGGTGCAGAAGCAGGTGGGGCAGACCATCGTGCAGTTCCCGCAGGTCAGACAGCGGGCGGCGACGTCGTCCCAGCGCTCGGCGGTCAGGCTCGCGCCCATCAGGGCCTGCAGGTCGACCGGCGGCAGCGCACGCCCCATCCGCTCGCGGGCCGAGTCGACGGCGTCACGTGCGCTCTCCTCGGCGTCCGGACCGGCGTCCCGGTGCGGGACCTGCTCCAGCAGCGCGGCGCCCTCGTCACTGCCCACCCGCACCAGGAACCGGCCGTCCACCTCGGTGAGCGCCAGGTCGTACCCGGGGTCGGCGGCGGGCCCGCCGCCGGTGGAGACGCAGAAGCAGGTCGCGCCCGGCTCGGTGCACTCCACGGCGATGATCAGCGCCCGCTCGCGGCGCCCGGCGTAACCGCTGTCGGCGTGCCGTCCGCCGGTCAGCACCCGGTCCTGGATCGCGATGGCCCGCAGGTCGCAGGGCCGGACGCCGAGGAAGGCGTACGACGGGACGGCGGGCTCCTCCGCGGTGAAGGAGACGTCCCCCTCCGGCGTCCGCTCGGCGCTCCACAACCGCTCCCGTGCCGGGTGCAGGAAGTTCTTCCAGGACTGCGGCCCCGCGCTGTGCGCGAAGGCGGCCCCGTCCTCGCGCCGCACCAGCCGGTAGCGCCCGGCGTCCAGTTCGGCCCCCCAGCCGAAGGGCAGCGCGTCCGCCGAGTCGAGCTCCGCGAGCACGATCGCACCGTCGCGGACGGTCGGCCCGATCACGGTCCGCCCCTGCGCCACCAGCGCCGAGACCAGAGCGTTCAGACCGTCCCGGTCGAGCAGGGCGGGGGTTGCGGTGACGCTCATCCGATCCTCCAGCTGGCAGTTGGCCGGCGTGCTCGTCCACTGCCAGATTCCGACCGCTCGGACCTTGGGCAACAGGGGCTGACCGGCCCCCTTGACGGGCCGACCGGGTCCCGCGGGCTCACGGCAGCGGCTCGCCCAGCTCGCTCTCCACCGCCCCCGCCATCGCCCGCAGCACGTCGAGCGTCCGCCGGGCCTCCGTCTCGTCGACGAGGGTGATCGCGAAGCCGACATGGACGATGACGTACGACCCGACGTCCGCCTCGGGCGTGCAGCTCAGGCACACCTCTCGCCGTATCCCGCCGAAGTCGACCGTCGCCATGCGCAGCCCGGCGTCGTCGTGGACCTCGACCACCCGGCCCGGAATGCCCAGGCACATGCGCGCTCACCTCTCCCCGGCCACCCGGGCGGCCGCGACCGCCGCCTGGCCGTAGCTGATGCCGCCGTCCCCGACCGGGACCTGACTGCCGACCAGCACCCGCAGCCCCTGCGCGCGCAGTCGGCGTTTGACCTCGGTGAGCAGCCGTCGGTTGACGAAGCAGCCGCCGCCGAGGCAGACCGTGCGGGGCGCGCCCTCGGCCACGGCCCGGGCCACGAGCTCCCCGGTGGCGGTCGCGAGCGTCGAGTGGAAGGCGGCGGCCAGCATCCCCACCGGCTCCCCGTCCAGGCGCCGGCGCAGCAGGTCGGCCAGGGTCGGCGCGGGGTCGTACACCCACAGGCCGCGCTCCCGTACGACGCGATGAGCCAGCGGCACGGCGCGCACGCCGCCCGCCGCCGCCTCCAGCAGTACGGCGGCCTCGCCCTCGTAGCCGGCCCGGTCGCACAGCCCCAGCAGCGAGGCCACCGTGTCGAAGAGCCGGCCCGCACTCGACGCCCGCGGGCAGTTGACGTCCCGCGCGACCATCGCGCTCACGGCGGCGACCTCGACCGGGTCGAGCCGGTCGGTGAAGGACCGGGTGAGCCACGGGTAGGGGCGCGGGGAGCCGAGCGTCTCGCCGCCCAGCAGATGGCCGAGCGCGGTGCGGGAGGGGTGGCGTACCGCCGCGTCGCCGCCGGGCAGGGGCGCGGTCGCGAACCTGCCCACGCGGCGGTACCCGCTCAGATCGGCGACGAGGATCTCGCCGCCCCACAGAGTGCCGTCGTCACCGAGCCCCAGACCGTCGTAGGCGACGCCGAGGAACGGCCCCCGAACCCCGTGCTCGGCCGCGCACGCCGCCACGTGCGCGTGATGGTGCTGCACCGGCATGCGGCGCAGCGACTGCGCCTCGGCCCACTGCGTGGACAGGTAGCCGGGGTGCGGATCGTGGGCCAGGACGCGCGGCTCGATGCCGGTGAGCCGCTTGAGATGCTCGTACGACGCCACGAACGCGTCGTACGTCGCCAGGTCGGCCAGATCCCCGGTGTGCGGCCCCAGGTGTGCGCGGCCGTCGGCGGCCAGGGTCACCGTGTGCTTCAGCTGGGCGCCCACGCCCGCGACCGGCTCCCGCACGGCGAGCCGCAGCGGCGCGGGGGCCAGCCCGCGCGCCCGGCGGACGGTGATCCGGGTCCGGCCGGTGAACTGCACCACGGAGTCGTCGTAGCGGGAGCGGATCGGCCGGTCGTGGGTGAGGAAACCGTCCGCGACCGGGGCCAGCGTGCGGGCCGCCTCGGTGTCGTCGACGGCGATCGGTTCGTCGGTGAGGTTGCCGCTGGTGACGACCAGGGGCCGGGCTAGTTCGTCGAGGAGAAGGTGGTGAAGTCCGGTCGTGGGCAGGAACAGGCCGATCCGGTGCAGCCCGGGGTGAACCTCGCGGGCGAGGGGCGGCACCGCCCCGAGCCAACGGCGCCGGGCGAGCAGCACCACGGGTCGCTCGGGTGAGGTCAGGGCGGCGCGCTCACTGGCGCCGAACCGGGCCAGCGGGACCACCGACTCGATGCCGCCGACCATGACGGCGAAGGGTTTCGTCGGACGGTGTTTGCGCCGCCGCAGCTCCGCCACCGCCGCCGAGTCGCCCGCGTCGCACACCAGCTGATAGCCGCCGAGCCCCTTGACTGCGACGATCCCGCCCTCGTCGACGGTCTTCACGGCCGCACGCAGCGCCTGCTCGCCTCGCAGCCCGTCCCAGGCGAGACGGGGCCCGCAGGCCGGGCAGGCGACGGGCTCGGCGTGGAAGCGCCGGTCGCCGGGGTCGGCGTACTCGGCGGCGCACGCCGGGCACATCGGGAAGCGGCGCATGGTCGTGCGGACCCGGTCGTAGGGCAGGTCCTCGATGATCGTGGCGCGCGGGCCGCAGTCCGTGCAGTTGATGAACGGGTAGCGGTGGCGCCGGTCGCGCGGGTCGCGCAGCTCGGCCAGGCAGGCGGCGCAGATCGCCGCGTCCGGCGGGATCTCGCACGGTGTCGTGTCCGTGGGGCGGGGCGCGCTGTGCCGTACCCGGAAACCCTCCCGGTACGACGGCCTGCCGGGACCGCCGGTCAGCCGGACGCGCCGCACCCGGGCGAGGGCCGGGGTGTCGGTGCGCAGCCGCGCCGCGAACTCCTCGACGGCCTGCGGCGGCCCGGCGACCTCGCCCTCCACATGACCGTTGACGTTGGCCACCCACCCGTCGAGGCCCAGATCCGCTGCGGTGCGGTAGACGAAGGGACGGAAGCCGACGCCCTGCACGATCCCGTCCACGCGGAAGCGGTGCACGGTCATGAGGGCCCCCTCGTCGCTGCCGCCGCGCTCCGTGCGATCTCGCCCTCGACGGCTTCGACGAGGGGGGCGACGGCGTCCGCGACGGCGGGGGAGAGGCCGGTTCCCAGCGAGCTGTCGGCGCCCTCCACGGCGTAGACGACCAGATGCTCCGGCAACAGGCCGAGCACGCGAGCGAGCTCGACGGCCTCGCCGAGGCCCAGGCCGTGCGAGCTGGTCGTGGGCGGCCGGTCGAGGAGCCCGGCGTCGAGTTCCAGGCGGTGGACGCGGCCCGGGGTGCCGGGGTGGGCGTGGGCGGCGTCGACGACGACGGCGAGCCGGGCACCCTCCCACAGGCCGATCAGCCGGCCGGGGTCGCCGTCGCAGGTGGCCAGGTGGGCCTCCGGCGGCAGGGGCCGCTCACGCAGCCGGTCCAGCACGGCCCAGCCCACGCCGTCGTCGCGCCGGAACTCGTTTCCGACGCCGATGACGGCGATGCGACCACGCCTCTGCATGTCTCCCACGGTGCGATGCGGCCACCCCGGCCCACAGGGGCCGAAGGGCCCCGGCACGGGGGCCGACCGGGACGGTTCACGCGGGCACCACGGCGACCGGACAGCGGGCGTGCTCCAGCAGGGCGAGCGCCGTGCCGCCCGAGTGGCGCCCGGTCACCACCAGGTCCGAATTGCGGGCGGTGTGAGCGAGCGCCTCGGCCGGCGGGAACAGCAGCACGTCCTCCAGGACATCGACGTGCGGGTACTTGCCGCGCCACGGCCGCAGCGCGTCGGTCAGCGTCTGCACCTCCTGGTCCTCCCAGGTCGCCCGGTCCTCCTCCAGGACCGGGAAGGGCGACCGCTGCGCCGGGAATGCCCAGGCGTGCACGGCGTGCACCCGCGCACCCCGTAGCCGGGCCGCCTCGAAGGCGAGGTCGACGGCAGGGCCGACCGGGTCCCGGGCGTCGATGCCCAGGGTCACCCCGCCGGCCCGGCGGGGTGGCTCCTTGCGGGCGAGGGTGCCGGGCACCAGGACGAGCGGCCCGTGGCAGGACACGGCCAGCGTCGCGGCCGTCGACCCGACGGCGACTGCGGCACGGCCGCCTTCGCCGCGCAGGCCGAGCACCAGCAGCTCGGCATCCTCCGCGAGGGTGCGCAACACCTCCGCGGGCGCCCCGGTGAGGGTGCTGCCCCGACCCGCCAATCCCGGGTGACGCCGGACGAGTTCGGCGACCACCCGGTCCGCCACCGTGTCGGGGCGGTACGGCCACTCGTCCGACGCCGTCACGTGGACCACATGCAGGGGAAGGCCCCGCAGCAGCGCCTCCCGGGCGGCCCAGTCGGCCGCCGCCCTGCTGCGGGCGGACCGGTCGACGCCCGCGATGATCGTTCGGCCCATGGTGTGCCGCCTTTCGGAGCCGTGACCTCCACCCTGACCGCGCACCACCTTCCGACACACGGGGCCGAACGGACCCCGAACAGGCCCCTGGGGCCCATACCTGCCGGTAGCCCGCGGGACGACGCTGGAGTCGAGCAGCAGACGATCGCAGGGAGGTGCGCGTCATGCTTCTGCCCGTCATCGCCGCAGTCGATGGATCCGCCGAGAGCCTCGCCGCAGCCGAATGGGCCGCCCGTGAGGCGATACGGCGCGACCGGCCACTGAAGCTGCTGCACGCCTGGAACTGGCACCCCCGCCAGGACGGGGAACCCGCCACCGCCGCACAACGGCATCTGGCGCGGCGCTGTCTGCGCCAGGCCGAGGAACGCATCCAGCGCACCTGCCCCGGCGTCCGTGTCGAGGAGGAACAGGTCGAGGGGCCCGCGACCGCCGCCCTGCTGCGCGCGGCCGACGAGGCCGACCTACTGGTGCTGGGCTCGCGCGGCCTGAGCGGCTTCACCGGGTTCGTGGTCGGCTCCGTCGCCCTCGGCGTGGTGGCCAGGGCCGGCCGGCCCGTCGTCCTCGTCCGAGCGGAGGAGAAGGCGACGGACGAGCACGTCCCGGCCGCCGACGGCCACGACTCGACCCGCACCCCCTACCGGGACGTCGTCCTCGCCCTCGATCTCGGCGACCCCTGCGACGAGGTCATCGAGTTCGCGTTCGAGGCCGCCCGGCTGCGCCACGCCCGGCTGCGCGTCGTGCACGCCTGGCAGCAGCCCTCCGCGATCGCGCTCGGCCCCGGGGACATCGGCCTCGTGCAGGAGCCGCAGCGCGCCGACGAATGGCTCGGCTTCATGACCGCCGTCCTGCAGGTGTGGCGCGAGAAGTACCCCGAGATCGAGGTCGCCGAGACCGTCACCGAGGGCCGCGCCCAGTCGGTGCTGGTCCGCGCCGCGTCCGGGGCCGGCCTGCTCGTCGTGGGCCGCCGTGTCACCGACCGTCCGGCAGGCCCGCGCACCGGGCCCGTCGCCCATGCCGCCATCCACCACGTCGGCTGCCCCGTGGCCGTCGTACCGCACGCCTGAGAGGCCACGATGAACGCGCCGGTCAAGTACGTCTACGCATTCGCCGAGGGCGGCCGTGACCTGGCCGACCTGCTCGGCGGCAAGGGAGCCGGGCTCGCCGAGATGACCCGGCTCGGACTGCCCGTCCCGCCCGGGTTCACCGTGACCACCGAGGCCTGCAAGGTCTACCTGGCCACCGGTGAGGAGCCGCCCGAGCTCGCCGTCGAGGCCGCCACCGCCCTCGCCGCCCTGGAGCGCGCGATGGGCCGCACCCTCGGCGCCCCCGACGACCCCCTGCTGGTGTCGGTGCGCTCGGGTGCCCGCTTCTCCATGCCCGGCATGATGGAGACCATCCTCGACATCGGCCTCAACGACCGGTCCGTCACCGGGCTCGCCAAGGCCTCGGGGCAGGAGAGGTTCGCCTGGGACTCCTACCGCAGGCTCATCCAGATGTTCGGCCACACCGTGATGGGAGTGGACGGCGACCTGTTCGAGCAGGCCATCGCCGCCCACAAGGCCCGGCGCGGCACGACGGACGACCATGACCTCGACACCGGCGAACTCGTCGAACTCACCGACGAGTTCAAGGACGTCATCCGCCGGGAGACGGGCGAGGACTTCCCGCAGGACCCCGCCGAGCAGCTCGCCCGCGCCATTCGCGCGGTCTTCGACTCCTGGAACGGCGCACGCGCCCGCGTCTACCGTCGCCGTGAGCACATCCCCGAGGACCTCGGCACCGCTGTCAACGTCCAGGCGATGGTCTTCGGCAACCTCGGTGCCGACTCCGGCACCGGCGTCACCTTCACCCGCGACCCCGCCACCGGCCGCCGCGGCATGTACGGCGACTACCTGCCCGACGCCCAGGGCGAGGACGTCGTCGCGGGCGTCCGCGACGCCCTGCCGCTGAGCGCCCTGAAGTCGAACGACCCGCGCGCCTACGTCGAACTCCGCGACCACCTGCGCACGTTGGAGGACCACTACCGCGACCTGTGCGACGTCGAGTTCACCGTCGAACGCGGCAAGCTGTGGATTCTTCAGACCCGCGTCGGCAAACGCACCGCCGAGGCCGCCTTCCGCATCGCCCACGACCTGCGGATCGACGGCACCATCAGCTCCGACGAGGCCCTGATGCGGGTCGACGGCACCGAACTGACCCGGCTGATGTTCCCCCGCTTCGACACCACCTCGGACGACGTGCCCATCGCCCACGGCGTGCCCGCATCGCCGGGTGCGGCGGTCGGCGCCGTGGTCTTCGACTCCGCCGAGGCCGTACGACGGGCCGCCACCGGCGAGAAGACGGTCCTGGTCCGCCGCGAGACCACCCCCGACGACCTGCCCGGCATGATCGCCGCCGAGGCGGTCCTGACCAGCCGGGGCGGCAAGACGAGCCACGCGGCCGTCGTGGCCCGCGGCATGGGCAAGGTCTGCGTGTGCGGCGCGGACGGTCTTGCCGTGGACCCGGTCGGCCGACGCTTCACCACCGCCGAGGGCGTTGTCGTACGCGAGGGCGACATCGTCTCCGTCGACGGCACCGCCGGCACCGTCCACCGGGGCGCGCTGCCGCTCACCTCGTCCGAGGTCGGCCGCGCTCTGGAGGAGGGCACCGAGAGCGGGCCGCTGACACGGGCCGTGCTGGGTGCCCTCGCGCACGCCGACTCCGTACGCCGCCTCCAGGTTCGGGCCAACGCCGACACCCCGCAGGACGCCGAACGCGCCCGTGCCCTGGGCGCCCGGGGCATCGGCCTGTGCCGTACCGAGCACATGTTCCTCGGCGAACGCCGCAGCCTGGTCGAGGCGATGATCCTGGCCCGCGACGACGCGGCGAGGGAGCAGGCGCTCGCCGCTCTCCTGCCGCTCCAGCGCGCCGACTTCACCGGAATCCTCAAGGCGATGGACGGCCTGCCGGTGACGATCCGGCTGCTCGACCCGCCGCTGCACGAGTTCCTGCCCGACCGCACCGAACTCGCCGTCCGTCTCGCCTCCCGCGTGCGGCCGGACCCGCACGACCGGGCCCTGTTGCACGCCGTCGAGCGCATGCACGAGCAGAACCCCATGCTGGGTCTGCGCGGTGTCCGCCTGGGGCTCGCCGTGCCCGGTCTGATGGCGATGCAGGTGCGGGCCGTGGCGGAAGCCGTGATCCGGCGGCGCCGCGACGGCGGCGACCCACGCGCCGAGATCATGATCCCGCTCGTGGCCACGGTCGAGGAACTGCGCCTGGCCCGGGCGGAGACGGAGCGCGTGCTCGCCGAGGTCGCGGCGGAGACCGGCACCCCGCTCGATCTGCCCATCGGCACGATGATCGAGCTGCCGCGGGCCGCCCTCACCGCCGCACGCATCGCCGAGGCCGCCGACTTCTTCTCCTTCGGCACCAACGACCTCACCCAGACGACCTGGGGCCTGTCGCGCGACGACGCCGAGGCCTCGTTCTTCCCGCTGTACCTGAACAAGGGCGTGTTCACGACATCGCCCTTCGAGACGATCGACCAGGAGGGCGTCGGCCACCTGGTGGAGCTGGCAGTCCAGGCCGGCCGCGCCGTCAACCCCCGTCTGGAGACAGGCGTGTGCGGCGAGCACGGCGGAGACCCGGACTCGATCCACTTCTTCCACCGGGCGGGTCTGGACTACGTCTCCTGCTCGCCGTTCCGCATCCCCGCCGCCCGGCTGGAGGCGGGCCGGGCGGCCGTGGTGGACCGGACCCGGAACAGCGACAGCAGGTGACACCGTCCGGCGGGAATCGTCACGGCGTGCGGAATCCGCGGAATGTCACCGGCTTCCGGCTCTCGAAGCCGAGCCGTTCGTAGAGCGCGAGCGCGCCCTTGTTGCCCTCGGCCACGTGCAGGAAGGGGCGCTCGCCGCGTGCGGTGATGAGGGCGCTGAGCGCACCGATCAGACGCCGGGCGTGGCCGCGCCCGCGTGCTTCCGGCGCGGTGCAGACCGCGCTGATCTCGGTCCAGCCCGGCGGCCGGAGCCGCTCGCCCGCCATGGCCACCAGCCGGCCGCCGTCGCGGATGCCGAGGTACGTGCCGAGTTCACGCGCGCGCGGCCAGAACGGGCCCGGTTCGGTCCGGGTGACGAGGTCGAGCATCTCGGGCACATCGGCCGTGCCCAGCTCCACGACATCGGTCGGCTCGACCGGGCCGTCGGCGGGTCCGATCATCTGTCGGCCTTCCAGGACGAAGACCGGCTCCCAGTCGGACGGCGGGGTGGCGGTGGAGCTGAACAGATCGGCGAACTGGCCGCCCCCGAGCAGCTGGGCCAGATCGGCCCAGTCCGCCGCCTCCGCGTCGACGGGCACCGCCGAGAAGGTCGCGACCCCCGGCACATAGGTCGCGACCCGGCCGAGCCGCTGGGCGAGGTGAGCGTGGTGGCCGCGCAGTGACTGACCGACCGGGTCGTCGAGTGCGGTGACGTCGCTGTTCGTCATCGTGCGGGGGCCTTTCGTCACGTACGGGCGGGCGGCCGGGACGGCCCCGGGCATGGTATGTCCCGGCCCGCGGGAAACCGCCCGAATGCCGCGCCACCCGCCGGACCGGCCCTATGCCGCAGCCCGGGCCTCCACCAGCCAGCAGGCGGCCGTGAAACGGACCTCGGGACCGTGCACGAACGGCTCGAACGCGGCGCGGACCGTCTCGACGACACGCTGCCGGGTGTCGTCGTCCACGTCGGGCAGGACCAACCCGAGCGGGCCGAGCTTGGTGAAGTAGCCCACCAGCTCGCTCGTCGGCAGTGTGCACGGCAGGTCGACCGGCCGAACGGCGACCTCGCCCCACCCGCTCTTCGCCAGAATGCCGCGGACGGCGTCGGGGTCCGCGAAGGCGAACTGGCCCGGTCCGTCCGGGCGTCGGGGCGGAAGCTGCGGGAGCAGGGGTGCGGCGGCTTGTTCGGCGGTCGTCATGAACGGGTTCTCGGCGGCGCCGCGCCAGGCGACGAACCGCACGGGTGCACCGTCCTTGGCCGCACGCCGCAGCCGGGTGAAGGCGTGGACCGGGTCGTCGAAGAACATCACGCCGAGGCGGGAGACGACGACGTCGAAGCTCGCCGGCTCGAACGGATGGTCCGCCGCGTCGGCCACCACGAACGACGCCGCCACGCCGGCCCGTTCCGCGCGGTCCCGGGCGGCGGCGATCATCGGCTCGGAGATGTCGATGCCGACGCAGTGCCCTTGCGGGCCGAGCCGCCGGGCGACGGCGATGGTGGTGCTCCCGGTGCCGCAGCCGACGTCGAGCACCCGGTCCCCGGTGCCGGTCGGCAGCCCCTCGACGAGCACCTCCTCCAAGGGCCTGAGCAGTTCGTCCAGCAACTCCTGCTTCTCGACCCAGACATGGCCGGCGCGACCCCAGCGGGCCGCCTGGTCGTCCTCGACCGGGTGCTTGGACTCCATGAGCGTCTCCTGTGTTTGCGTGTCATCGACGGGTTCTTGCCATCGACGGGGTTCTTGCCGCCGACGGGGTTCTTGCCGTCGGCGGATTCTTGCCATCGGCGGGCTCGAATGACAGCGTGCTACTTCAAGTCGACTTGAGGTCAAGAAGATGACGGTCCTGGACATCGGCGAGGTGGCGCGACGCGCGGGCGTCCCCGCCTCCACTCTGCGGTACTACGAGGAGAAGGGGCTGATCACCCCGTCCGGCAGGCATGGCCTGCGCCGGCAGTACGACCCCGGCGTGCTCGAACGCCTGGCGCTGATCGCGCTGGGGCGCACCGCGGGGTTCTCGCTCGACGAGATCGGACGCATGTTCGCGCCGGACGGGCAGCCCGACCTCGACCGGCGGATGCTCGCGGCCAAGGCGGAGGAGTTGGAGGCACGGATGCGGGAACTGGCCGTCCTGCGCGACTCCCTGCGCCACGCCGCCGCCTGCCCCGCCCCCAGCCACATGGAATGCCCCACCTTCCGCGGCCTCCTGAGGGCCGCAGCGACAGGCGTCGTGGCAGTACGGCCCCAGCAGGGCTGATCCCGCGCGGGTGGCGGACGGCATCAGGGACAACGCGTGCGGAGGGGGCCGTCCCAGTTGCCGGCGGCGAGGACGGCGGCCGCCGCGCCGGTGCCCAGCACGGCACCCGCGATGACGTCACCCGGGTAGTGCACCCCGGTGTGGACGCGGGAGTAGCCCACCGCGCAGGCGAGCAGCCCGAGCGGAAGCGTGGCGACGGGGAGGGCGGGGCCCACCGCGGCGGCGAAGGCGACGGCCGACGCGGTGTGGCCGGAAGGGAACGACGCCGACTTCGGCATGGGCACATGCCGGCCGGGGAAGGGCGAGTCCTCGGCCCGGTGCGGACGGGGGCGGCGCACCAGCCGCTTGCCCAGCAGGTTCGCGGTCGCCGAGGCGACACCGATGGCCGCGACCCCCAGGACCGCGGCGCGGCGGGGCCGCCCGGGACACAGGGCGAGCAGTCCCGCGACCGCGAACGAGATCTTGGAGTGGTCCGCCGCCGCGGACAGCCGGCGCAGGGCGTGGTCCAGGGTCGGCGTGTCAGTGACCGTCACGGCCTCGTACAGCGCCTGGTCGAGGGCGGCGAGATCGCGCAACAGCGCTCGGGAGGCGTTGTGGTCACGCTGCGGGCGGTCAGGCATCGTTGTGCTCCTGCGGTGTGCGGGTGGTGGGGGAGGGACGGTCGAGAGCGAGGCGGACGATGTACCGCCAGTCGACGGACGGAGCCGTGTAGGGCGCACCCGGCCGATGCCGGGGCACCCGGACCCGCAGCGCGCCCGGCCGTATGGTGACGACCACCGGCGGCGGCAGGGTGAGCGCCTCGCCGTCCACGGCCACCGCGATCAGGTCCGCGTCGGCGTCGACGGTCACCTGACGTGCGGTCAGCGAGGTGATGCCGCTGGCCCGTTCCCCCCGGAACGCCAGCTCGGCGGCCTGCGCCGCGCCCTCGATCCGGACGGCGACCACCCCCAGCCGGCCGGTGTCGAGCCGGGCCCGCCGCCCCGCGCCAAGTGGGTCGGCGAGGACGTAGGGGTTGTTGCTCACCAGGAGTGCCTGCGGCACCGGCAGCCGGTCGCCGTCCGCCTTGGCCTGAAGCTTCATGGCCGCCTCGCCGACGAGGAGGTCGGGCAGCTGGTCGAGCGCGGTGACGGCCTTGGCGTCGCGGTAGTCGGGGGACTGCACGATCTCGGCGTACGCCCCGAAGGAGACCGTGTTCACGAACGGCAGCCCGGCCACGTCGCCGAGGTCGACGCGGAGTTCCACGCCGTCCGTGAGGGCGTCCAGGCCGGTCGCCGGGTCGGCGCGGTCCAGGCCCAGATCCATGGCGAAGTGGTTGCGGGTCCCGGCGGCCAGGACCATGAACGGCACGTCGTGTGCCGCGGCCACCTGGGCGACGAGGGCCTGGGTGCCGTCGCCGCCGGCCACGCCGAGCAGATCCGCGCCCTCGGCGACGGCCTGCCGGGCGATCGCCGCCGGGTCGGGCCGGGTGTCGAGGTCGAGCAGGATCACCCGGGCGCCGAGCGCCTCGGCCCGCTCCACCAGCGAGTGCTGGTCGACCTTCCCGCCGCCGGACCGCGGATTCATGATCAGCACGGGCCGGTCGGGCGGCCGTACGGAGCGCGAACGCATCCCGTGCGGTCTGCGGCGCCGGCGCAGCGCGCTGCGGGCGCAGGCCAGCGCCGCGGCCCACCCTCCCAGCGCCGCCACCGCGAACAGCCACAGGCCCGAGATGGCGTACAGCACGAGGACGCCCACCGGCGCGGACACGGCCAACAGCGCGCCGCACAGGCGCGCCAGCCCCCGATGCGCCAGCGCCCACCACAGACCCGCCCCGGCCAGCCCCAGCCCGCCCAGACCCGCCAGCAGGATCAGCAGCTGGCTCGCACCGGCCGCGACGGCCGCGACGGCACCCGCGAGACACACCAGGGCGAGCCGGGCCAGCGCCCGCGCCCCTCGGTCGAAGCCGTCCGGCTTCGATCGGTTCGTCGATGAGACGGTGTTCATGACGCTCCGGGCGAGTCGCGAGGTCCCAGGGGTGGGGTGGTCGCTCCCATTGTCCCCGCAAAGATCGCCCGACCGCAGTCCTTTGCCCGGCCGGGTGCCGGCAGGGGCCCGCACCCTGGCGCCGGCCTCACGCCGCAGCCCGCTCGGACGTGGCAGCTGCGACAACGAAATGTTTCATGACGGGCCACCCCCATGGTGGCCGCGCCCGGCAAGCTGCTGCCGGTCACCGACCGTCGCGCTCCCCGACGGGCCGCAGCACCATGAGGGACTCCTCCTGTCTCGCCACCATCGCGAAGGGGAACCGGTCGACCTCCAGACAGAGTTCGACGTCGTCCGGATGAACGCCCCGGTATCCGAGCCGCACGCCGTCGGCGAGATCGGCCGCGGCCCGGGAAGCGCGCGCCCGGCGGAGGTACGGGGCTGCTTCGGCATCGTCTGTGTCGACCCGTCGGCCGATGTACTCCGCGCAGGCCAGATCCTCGTCGGCCCGGCCCTCCTCACCGGTGACGACGAAGGTCACCGGACCACGTCCCTCGGCCCGCAGCAGCCGTGCGGTCGCCCCGGCCACCACGAAGCTCGCGCACAGCACCAGCGGAGCGTCGGCGACGGCCAGCGCGCCCACGGTGCCGGCGGTCGTCTTCTGCACCACCGTACGACCAGCCAATTCGGCCGACTTGATCAGACCCGGGGAGTTCACCGCGTCGAAGCCCGCCGCCGGAGGGCCGTCCTTGAGCGCCAGCCACCCCGGGCGGCTCTCCTTCAGGGCCAGTGCCTCCTCCTCCGACGAGGCCAGGACGATCCGCTCCGCACCGCGCGCGAATGCCCAGGCGGCCACGGTGAAGGCCCGCATCACGTCGACCACCACCGCGACGCGCGGAACCTCGGTCAACTCCTCGATGCCGACGACACGTTGATCCACCGCTTGTCTCTCCGCCTCGGTCTTCTGCACGGCCAGGCTGGGCTCCAGCGCAGGACCGTGGGCTGGTCAGTGCCGTCTTCGCCCACTGAACCCACCCTCCCGATCGAAACAGTGTTCCCATCAAGGGAAGCGTGGGATATGGTCACATTCTGTAAGGATCTTGTACGGAGGTGCCCCGGATGGAGAACACAGCACCCGCCCGCCGGGGCCGTCCCCCAGGCGCGAAGGTCGCCGAAGGCGAGCTGACGAACCGGCAGGCGGCCATCGTGCGCTACATCACGGAGACGGTCGCGCGGCAGGGCTACCCGCCGTCGATGCGGGAGATCGGCCAGGCCGTGGAGCTCGCCAGCACATCCTCGGTCGCCCACCAGCTGATGGTGCTGGAACGCAAGGGCGTCCTCTACCGCGACCCCCACACGCCCCGCGCCTACCAGGTCCGGCCCTCCTGGGCGCCCGACCTGGGACACCGCGGCGCCGTACCTGTCGAGGTGCCGCTCGTCGGCCGGATCGCCGCCGGTGCCCCGCTGCTCGCCGAAGAGATGGTCGAGGACGTCTACTCCCTGCCCCGGCAGGTGGTCGGTGAGGGAGACCTGTTCGCGCTGACGGTCTCCGGTGACTCGATGATCGAGGCGGCGATCTGCGACGGCGACATCGTGACCGTCCGCCGCCAGGACAGCGCCGACCACGGAGACATCGTCGCCGCGCTCCTGGAGGACGAGGCCACCGTCAAGGTGCTGCGCCGCCAGGACGGACGGGTGTGGCTGATGCCCCGCAACCCCGCCTACGAGCCGATCCCCGGCGACCAGGCCCAGATCCTGGGCAAGGTCGTCGGCGTCCTGCGCGTACTCTGACCGCCCGCTCGGCGGGTGCCACCTGAAGCCGGGGCCGCCATCCCACACCTCTGGCAGGTCCGACCATTCCGCGCTGAGAGCCTGAGCCCGTGACCGATGATGAGATTGTCGAGGCGTTGCGGATCGCAGCGCGGGAGGAAAGGCTGCCACCGCCGGCAACGCCGGAGGCTGTCGCCGCGGCGGAACAGGCCATCGGGTTCCCGTTGCCTTCACTCCTGCGGCGCTTGTACGTCGAGGTCGCCAACGGGGGATTCGGCCCGAACGAAGGAATCCTGGGCGTGGGCGGCGGTGCCGCGCAGGGCAACTTCGCAGACATCGCCGAGTTGTATCAGGACGGGCCGGATCCGTCCGGCCGCATCCCGGCCGGCTTGGTACTGATCTACGACTGGGGCTGCACCCTCTGGTCGCTGGTCGACTTCCGCGATCCTGCGGGCGCCATGTGGTGCAACCACGAAGGCGAGTGCCGGCCCCAGGGCGTGAATCTCGCGGAATGGCTGACGGGCACCCTGGCAGGAACCCTGACGGCCGACACCCTGCTGGAGAGCCAGCCCGCTGCGTAGACCGGCTGCCGCACAGTTCACGGAGTCGTGGAAGATGCGGGCAGACCTTGCACATGGGCCTGGCGACACGTCACCGGAACGCTGCCGGGAAACCGGGACGGACAACGGCGAAGGGCCCCACCCGTACGGTGGGGCCCTTCGGCATCGTGCCCGGTAGGGCCTCTGGCGGGGTACGAGATTCGAACTCGTTGCTCAGCGGTGTTCACGTGCGGTCATGGGCGACCAGCCGCTCGTGAGCGGCTGTCGAAGCCTCACTAGGCAGCCTTGGACCGCGCCGTACGCGTGCCCGGGGCGGGCGCCTGCGCGTCCTCTGACCAGAAGACCTCGTCGTCTCCGAAGTCCGGGGCTTGGAAGGGGCTGATCGTCGGAGGCGGCGATACAGCAGTGGAACGGCAGGGCTGCCCTTCCGGAGCGGAGAACAGCGACGTGGGGTCGATGAGAGGTCTGCCTTTCGTTGCAGGTCCCTTACGGGCCCTGGAGTGCCGTGACGGGCACAGTGGTCCTACAGCTTGGTCATCTTGGCGTACGGGCTCAAGATCCGCATCTGTGTCGAGCCGAAATCCACGAGGGCCGCGATCCCGTCCTCCATGCCGATCACCCGGCCGAGGCCGTACATGTCGTGCGTGACCTGGTCGCCCTCGGCGAAGTGCTTGGGAGCCGGTGTGGCCGGGGCTTTGAAGGGGCTGGTAGGCAAGTGACGCGTTCGTGCCGCAGGCTTTGTCATGGCTCAGTATGCGCCTCCGCGGCGCCGGCTCGCTGTGGCTGGCGACACAGATCGAGACGACAAAAGCTGCTTTTCACTGCAAACCTGGCGCTTTGGCTGCTGCTGCGACCCCTGAATTCGGCCCGGCAGAATGCGATGGTGCCTCTTGACGCCCTCGACGCCGTGGACTGGTCGGCGATACCCAACCCCACCTCGCATCGGTGCGACGATCCGAAACGGGTCGCTCACGCACTACGCCTGCTGACGCTGTCCACCACGACGGCACTCTCGCCCGGCTGACGACTTGGCGACGGAGTCCTCCTCGAAGTGGCTGTTGCGTCAGGCGCGGTCCGCGTCGCGGCGGCAGTGCAGGAAAAGGTGCGGCTCGGGGGAGGCCTCCGGGTGGTCCGGGGTGAAGGTGGCGTGCTGTCGGGCCAGCACCGTCAGGCCCGCCTCCTCGACCGCCGCGACGACGTCCTCCTCGGCGAAGCTCGTCGCGCGGACCGGCCGGCCCATGAAGATGACCTCCATGTCCTCCACGTCCGCCGCCACGGTGGCCAGCACCAGATGCCCGCCTGGCTTGAGGGTCCCGGTCAGCCGCCGCAGCAGGGCCGACTGCTCGGGCCGGCTCATCTGCAGCAGGGAGAAGAACACGCACACTCCGTCGAACGACTCCGCCGGCAGCGGGAGTTCACGGATGTCGGCGTGGCGGAACTCCGCCTGGGGCACCTGGCGGGCGGCCAGTTCGACCATGACGGGGGAGATGTCCACGCCCAGTACCGAGTGGCCCGCCGCGACGAGCGTGGCCGCGGTGGGCCGGCCCGTGCCGCTGCCCACGTCCAGGACGCGCGCGGTGGGCGGCAGCCGTTCGATCAGCCACTCCAGCGCCGCCACATGCGCGGGCGCGTGGGCGAAGGCCTTCTCGTAGTCGGCGCCCAGCGCGTCGAACAGCACTGCGGCAGGCGGCCGTTGGTCCTCGTGCGTCACGTCGATGCTCCCCCTCGTCGCCGACCTGCATCGTCGCATCCGTCGTAGCCGGGCCACAACGGTCGCCCGGTGCGCGTCCCCCTGCCCCGCGCAGGGGAGAATGGGGGCCGTACGCAGTGGTCGACTCTTGCGGAGGTGCGGGGAAATGCAGGACGCGCGAGCGGGACAGGTCGCCGGGCCCGAGGACCTCATCGACGTGGCCCGGCTGGTCACGGCGTACTACGCGCTCCACCCCGATCCGGCCGAGCCCGGGCAGCGCGTGGCGTTCGGCACCTCGGGACACCGCGGCTCGTCCCTCGTGGCGGCGTTCAACGAGGACCACATCGCCGCCACCAGCCAGGCCATCTGCGAGTACCGCGCCGCCCAGGGCACCGACGGCCCCCTCTTCCTCGGCGCCGACACCCACGCCCTGTCCGAGCCCGCCCGGATCACGGCCCTGGAGGTGTTCGCCGCCAACGACGTCACCGTCCTGATCGACGAGGCGGACGGTTACACGCCCACCCCGGCGGTCTCGCTCGCGATCCTCACCCACAACCGGGGCCGCACCTCCGGTCTCGCCGACGGCGTGGTCGTCACCCCCTCGCACAACCCGCCCGCCGACGGCGGCTTCAAGTACAACCCGCCGAGCGGCGGGCCGGCCGGCTCCGAGGCGACCTCCTGGATCCAGGACCGCGCCAACGAGATCATCGTGGGGGGCCTGAAGGACGTACGACGGATTCCGTACGCCCGCGCGCTGGCCGCCCCCGGCACCGGACGCCACGACTTCCTCGGTGCCTATGTCGCCGACCTGCCGAACGTGCTGGACCTGGACGCCATCCGGTCCGCGGGGGTCCGTATCGGCGCCGACCCGCTCGGCGGCGCGTCGGTCGCCTACTGGGGCCGCATCGCCGAACAGCACGGCCTCGATCTCACCGTGGTGAACCCGCTCACCGACCCCACCTGGCGGTTCATGACCCTGGACTGGGACGGCAAGATCCGCATGGACTGCTCCTCCCCGTACGCCATGGCCTCCCTCATCGAGCGGCGCGACCGCTTCGACATCGCCACCGGCAACGACGCCGACGCTGACCGGCACGGCATCGTCACGCCGGACGGGGGCCTGATGAACCCCAACCACTACCTGGCCGTGGCGATCTCGTACCTGTTCTCGCACCGGCAGCAGTGGCCGGCCGGCGCCGGGATCGGCAAGACCCTGGTGTCGTCGAGCATGATCGACCGGGTCGCGGCCGACGTCGGCCGGCCGCTGGTCGAGGTCCCGGTCGGCTTCAAGTGGTTCGTGGACGGCCTCTCCGACGGCACGCTCGGCTTCGGCGGCGAGGAGTCGGCCGGCGCGTCCTTCCTGCGTCGCGACGGCTCGGTGTGGACCACCGACAAGGACGGCATCCTGCTGGCCCTGCTCGCCTCCGAGATCACGGCCGTCACCGGCAAGACCCCCTCCCAGCACTACGCCGAGCTCACCGACCGCTTCGGAGCCCCCGCCTACGCCCGCGTCGACGCCCCGGCCTCCCGCGAGGAGAAGGCCCTGCTCGCCAAGCTCTCCCCGCGCCAGGTCACCGCCGACACCCTCGCCGGCGAGCCGGTCACCACGGTCCTCACCGAGGCGCCCGGCAACGGCGCCGCCCTCGGCGGCATCAAGGTCGGCACCGCCAACGCCTGGTTCGCGGCCCGCCCCTCGGGCACCGAGGACGTGTACAAGATCTACGGGGAGTCCTTCCTGGGCGCCGACCACCTGCGGCAGGTCCAGGAGGAGGCCAGGGCCGTGGTGCTGAACGCCCTGGGGAGCTGACGCGTCAGGCGCCGACGCGCGGTGCGATCACCTGTGAGTCGGCGTCCGGTGCGTGACTCCATTCGGCGGGTTCACTGGCGCGTCAGCGTCAGATGCGTGACCCCGCTCGGCGAGGTGACGGCCTCGATGGCGTACGCCTTCTCCAGTTCCTCCAGCCCGTCCCACAGGCGCACGCCCCGGCCGAGCAGGATCGGTACGACCACCACGTGCAGGTGGTCGATGAGCCCGGCGGCGAGGAAGTCACGGATGACGGTGGGGCCCCCGCCGATGCGGACGTCCAGGCCGTCTGCGGCCTCGCGGGCGGTCTCCAGAGCCTTCGCGGGCGAGGTGTCGAGGAAGTGGAAGGTCGTGCCGCCCTCCATCTCGATCGACGGGCGTGTGTGGTGGGTGAGGACGAACGTCGGTGTGTGGAAGGGCGGGTTGGGCCCCCACCAGCCCTTCCAGTCCGCGTCCTTGTGCCACCCGGGGTAACCGAACTTCCCGGCGCCCATGATCTCGGCGCCGATCCCGGGGTCGAACCGCCGTACGAAGACGTCGTCCAGGCCGCCGCTCCCGCCGGGCCCGCCGGTCGTCTCCTGCCACCACCGGGTGGCGAACATCCACTCGTGCAGCCGTTCACCCGCGTGGCCGAACGGTGCCTCGAGGCTCAGCCCCTCGCCGGTGGCGAAGCCGTCGAGCGAGATGGAGAAGTTGTGGACGCGGGCGAGTGACATGACGGGCGTCTCCTTGTGTGCCTGCGGGGTTTTCGGCCGCCGAGCCGACGAAGAATCCGAGGCGCTGCCGACCGGCGTCCCGTCAGTCCACCAGATCCTCGGCTGAGTCGTCGGAAAATCAGTGGAACGGCGTCATCGAATGGCCCTACGGTGCTGCCGGACCGAGTCGCCCGGCAAAGGACGTGCCGTTGTACACCGTGTGAGACCCCCCGAGAGCTGATCTGTCGCGCGTCGCACCTGTGCGCCGCGCTGCTTCTTGCTGCGGACTTCTCACTGAAACCGGTGTATTTCTGTGCTCAACACCTGGGTCGTCATGCCCACCTGCCTGCCGACCGTCCTGCGCCGCTGCTCTGCGTGCACGTCCCCGCGCTTCCGGGCGAACGGCAAATTCCGCGTCAACGCCAACCACAAGCGCCTCGACGCCTGGATCCTCGTCCTCTGCGCCGGGTGCGGCGACACTGCGAAGCTCACCGTCTGGGAGCGGATGAACGTCCGCTCGGTCCGGCCCGACCAGCTGGACCGGATGCACGCCAACGACCCGGCCCTGGCAGCCGAGTTGCTCCAGGACCCGGTCCTGCAGCGCCGTAACCGCATCGCCCTCGACTGGGACGGCGCCTGGCGTCTCGACACCGGCGGAACGGACCATCCGGACCGCGAGGTGATCGACGTGTCGGTCCGCTTCGCGGCGCGGATCCCGGTCCGGCCGGTGCGACTGATCGCCGATGGCTGCGGTCTCTCCCGGGCCGAGGCCGAGCGGCTGATCGAGGAGGGCAAGCTCGTCTCGGCGGTCCGGCTGACCGGCAAGGTATCGGGCGACTTCACGTTCACGCTGAAGCGCTGAGTACCGCTGAGCACCTGGCACCTCTGAGACGGCGGGGCCGGACATCGTGATGATGTCCGGCCCCGCCACCGCCCCGGGGCTTGTCAGCTCGTCGCGCGCACCGCGTCGCGGATCAGGTCGGCGACCTGCTCGGGCCGGGAGACCGCCACCGCGTGCGAGGCGCCCTCCAGTTCGACGATCGTGGCCCCGGCCCGCTTGGCGCCGAAGCGCTCGACCTCGGGGTTGATCGCCTCGTCCGCGGCGGCGACGAGCGCCCAGGACGGCTTGGTCTTCCACGCGGCCACGGGCGCGGTCTCCTCGAACGCCGAGGCGGCCAGCGGGCGTTGGGCCGCGGCGAGGACCTTGGTGAGGTCCGCGGGCACGTCGGCGGCGAACACCGACGGGAAGGCGCCCTCGGCGATGGTCACCTCGACACCCGGGTCGGCACCCGGGATCGGGTAGGTCCACTCCTTGAGGTTGCTGACGAGCGGGGAGAGCGGGAAGCGCCCCTGCAACTCGCCCAGGCTCTCGCCCTCTTCGAGGATGTAGGCGGCCACGTAGACGAGTCCGACGACGTTCTCGGTGGCGCCGGCGACGGTGATGATCGCACCGCCGTAGGAGTGGCCGACGAGGACGACCGGGCCGTCGATCTGGGAGGCGAGGGAGGCGATGTAGGCGGAGTCCGAGGCGAGGCCGCGCAGCGGGTTGGGCGGTGCGATCACGGGGATGCCGTGGCTCTGGAGTTCCTCGATCACCCCGGTCCAGCTGCCGGCGTCCGCGAAGGCGCCGTGCACGAGGATGACGGTGGGAGTGGTGGACATGTGCGGTTCTCCTTCTGAGGTCAGCCGTGCAGCGCGGTGCGCAGGGTGGCGACGGCCTGGTTGATGGCGGCTTCGGCGGCATGGGTCTCGCGCAGGGCGTTGAGCATGACGAAGTCGTGGATGATGCCCTGGTAGCGGACGGCGGTGACGGGGACGCCTGCGGTGCGGAGCTTGTTGGCGTAGGCCTCGCCCTCGTCACGCAGGACGTCGGCCTCGCCGGTGATGACCAGGGCCGGGGGCAGCCCGGTGAGCTGCTCGGTGCTCGCGCGCAGCGGCGAGGCGGTGATCTGGGCGCGTTCGGCCTCGTCGGTCGTGTACTGGTCCCAGAACCACTGCATGGCGTCCCGGCGCAGGAAGTAGCCGGTCGCGAACTGGTGGTAGGACGCGGTGTCGAAGCTCGCGTCGGTGACCGGGTAGAACAGCACCTGCTGCACCAGGGGGACGTCTCCGCGCTGCTTGGCCATCAGGGTCAGCGCGGCGGCCATGTTGCCGCCCACCGAGTCCCCGGCCACCGCGATCCGGCTGGCGTCCAGGCCCTTGCCCGCGCCCTGCTCCACGACCCAGCGGGCGACGGTGTAGTTCTGCTCGATGGCGACGGGGTAGCGGGCCTCGGGCGAGAGGTCGTACTCCGGGAAGACGACCGCGGCGTTCGCGCCGACGGCGAGTTCGCGCACCAGCCGGTCGTGGGTGTGGGCGTTGCCGAACACCCAGCCCGCGCCATGGATGTACACGATCACCGGGAGGCTGCCGGTGGCGCCTTCGGGCTTGACGATGCGGGCGCGGACGCTGCCGGTGGGGCCGCCGGAGACGGTGATCCACTCCTCGTCGACGGTGGGCTTGGCGATGTCGCCGGACTGCACCTCGTCGACCGCCTTGCGGCCCTCGACCGGGCCGAGATCGAAGAGGTACGGCGGGTTGGCGGTCGCGTCGGCGAAGGCCTGGGCGGCCGGCTCCAGCACCGGCTGGACCGGCTCGACGGCGTCGGACATGGGGTTCTCCTCATTCTTGGAATGCGCTGTGCGGGCGCCTCGGTGAGGACGCTAGGACCGCGAGGCGGGGGTCGATTGCTCGCCAGTGCACCGGTGCCGGTCCGGCAGTGCACGACAGGCTCGGTCAGGCACCGGAGGCTCGGTCAGGCACCGTGCCGCTGCCCCCGGTACTGCGCGGGAGACAGCCCGTAGGCCTTGCGGAAGGCGTGGCTGAAGTGGGTGGGGCTGGCGAAACCCCAGCGCGCGGCCACGGCGGCGATGGTGCGGTCGGCGGCCGAGGGGCGGCCGAGTTCGGCTCGGCACGCCTCCAGCCGGCGTCGGCGGATCCAGCCGCCGACCGTGGTGCCCCCCTCCTGGAAGAGCTTGTGCAGATAGCGCAGGGAGATGCCGTGCTCCGCGGCGAGGACGCCGGGGGAGAGCTCGGGTTCTGCCAGGCGCGCGTCGATGGTCGCCTTGATGCGGTCCAGCATCGCGGCCTGCCCGGTCCCGGCCGCCGGCCCCGCGCCGGCCGCCTCCGTGCCGCTCGACCGGGCGGCGGCCAGGGCCGCGAGGAGGTCGACGACGGCACGCGCGAGGTCCTCGCGGGCGGGCGGGGCGACCGCGTCGAGCTCGCGCACCAGCCCGTCGAGCAGCGGAAGCAGCAACGCCGCCGGGCTGTCGGGCGTGTCGCCGACGACCTTCGCGGTGATCCGGCGGAGCTCCGCCTCACTCAGCCTCAGCAGCGTGCGGGGGACCATCAGGACCCGCGCCCGCTGTGCCTCCGGCAGCACCACGCTGAACGGCCGACCGGCGTCGTAGAAGACCAGGCTCCCCGGGCGCAGGCGTGCCCGGCGGCCGTCCTGGAACACCAGGGCGCTGCCGTGCAGTTGGAGGCGGGCGAACAGATGCGTGCGGCCGTCCGCCGTCGTGTCCCGCGTGGTCCGTACGACCTCCACGGCGTCCGTCTCCTCGCTCGCGACCTGGAGGAGGCCCAGGTGCAGGAGGCGCAGGGAGCCGCGCCAGGACGCCGGGCCGGTACGGGTGACCAGTTCGACGTCGCCGTACGCGTGCGAGAAGGACCGCCTGCCGGATGCGGGCCCGCTCAAGACGCCTCCAGGCGGCGGCGGTCGCGCTCGGTGAGCAGCCAGTCGGTGGGCGAGGTGCCGTGCTCCCTGCGGAACGCCCGGGCGAAGTGCGCGGTGCCGCTGAATCCCCAGCGACGGGCGACGGCGCCCAGCCCGGCGGTGTCGGTCAGTTCCCTGCGGCACTCCTGGAGCCGCAGCCGGCGGATCCAGTGGCCGACCGTTGTACCTTCCAGCTCGAACAGCCGGTGCAGATAGCGCACCGAGATGCCGTGCGCCCGGGCGATGACCGCGGGCGTGAGGCCGGGGTCCGCCAGGTTCCAGCGGACGAACCGCTTCACGCGCAGCAGCAACACCCGATCGGCGCCGGGCAGTTCGGCCGGTTCCTCCCCCAGCTGTTGGGCGGCGGCCGCGGACAGCAGACCGACGGCGCTCTCGGCGATCCGGTCGGCCACCGGCCCCGAGTAGGACTCGGAGGTGTCCGCCAGGCGTGACAGGAACGGCGACAGCAGCGCGGCGAGTCCGCCTCTCGGGCGGACGGCCCGTGCCGTGATCCGTCCGAGGGCCGCCTCCGGCTGGCCGAGGAGACCGCGGGGCACGGCGAAGATCTTCAGCTGGAACCGCTGCGGGAAACGCGTGCGGTACGGGCGTACGGTCTCGAAGAATGCGATGTCACCGGGCCGCAGCTCGGTGTACCGGCCGTCCTGCTCGACCTGGGCGGAGCCGCTGGTCTGGACGGCGACGAACACCTCGGTGCCGTCCCCGCGGGCCACCCGGTCCGCGTTCCGGTGCACTTCTCCCGGGTCGCAGTCGACCGTCGTGATCCGCAGGTCGCCCAGGCGGTCCGTGCGCATCGTGGCGTCGTAGGTCCCGCCCTCGGTGCGGACGTCCATCCCCACCAGCGTGGCGAACACCGCGTCGTGCCAGAACTCCAGGCTCTCGCGGGGCGGCACCGAACGGGTGCAGAACACCTGGCCGCGCCCCCGCGCCGCGCAGTCCTCTCCCGTGAAGGAATCGTAGAAGGCTGACATACCCGTCAGCCTGCCTGGGGCCGGGGGTCCCAGGCATCAGTCGGTCGACTGGTTCATCCCGCCGAGCCGCTCGCGCAGGAAGGCCGCGCCCTGCCGCACGGCCGCCCGGGTCGAGGGGCTGTCGCGCAGGCCGGTGAGGGAGACGAAGTCGTGGACGGTGCCCAGATAGCGGGTCGCGGTGACCTCGACGCCCGCCTCGCGCAGCCGTCGCGCGTACTGCTCCGCCTCGTCGCGTGTCACGTCCGCCTCGGCCGTGATCACCAGCGCCGTTGGCAGCCCCGCCAGTTGGGCGGTACTCGCGCGCGCCGGGGACGCGGTCGGCTCGGCCAGCCGCCGGGGGTCGTCGCTGTAGTGGCGCCAATAGGCGCGCAGAGCCTGCCTGGTGAGCAAGTACCCCTCGGCGAACTGCCGTTGGGAGGCGCTGGCGCAACGGGCGTCGGTGATCGGGTAGTAGAGCAGCTGGGCCCTGAGGTGCGGGCCGCCGCGGGACTTCGCCAGCAGGGTGAGCGCGATGGCCAGGGTGGCGCCGGCGCAGTCCCCGGCGACCGCCAACCGGTCAGCGTCCAGGCCCAGTTCGGCGGCGTTGTCGGCCAGCCAGTTCAGCAGCGCGTAGCACTCCTCGACGGCCACCGGGTAGCGCGCCTCCGGGGTGCGGCTGTACTCGGGGACGACGGCGGCCACCCCCGCGCCGATCACGAGGTCGCTGATCAGCCGCGCGTGGGTCTGCGCGTCGCCGAGCATCCACCGGCCGCCGTGGGTGTAGAGCAGGGTGGGCAGCGGCCCCTGGGATCCGGCGGGCCGGAGCAGCCAGAACCCCACCAGCCCGGACGGCCCCACGGGCGCCACCTGGAACACGGCGTCCACCGCGAAGTCCTCGATCCGCTGGACCTGGGACTCCCTCAGGGCCTGACGGCCGGCCGCCGGCGTCAGCTCGTGCAGGAACGGCGGCGCCGAGGACGCGTCGAGCAGGCGCTGTGCCAAGGGCTCCAGAACCAGCGGGTACGGGCGCTGCCCGTCCGGCTCCATGCGATGTCCGCCTCTCGCCCGGTCACTTATCGCACACCAGGAGATCACGCAGCTGATGGCGGCTGCTGACGCCGAGTTTGGGATAGACGTTGTAGAGGTGCGAGCCCACCGTACGCGGGGAAAGGAAGAGTTGTTCGCCGATCTCCCGGTTCGACAGTCCTTTCGCGGCCAGTTCGACGATCTGCCGCTGCTGGGCGGTCAGTTCGGCCAGTGGATGCTCCGCGGCGGGCGCCTCGGCCACCCCGCTCGCCCGCAGTTCGCCGCGCGCCGACTCGGCCAGTTGCCGGGCACCGAGCCGGACGGCCGTCTCCAGTACGACGGTCAGCTGCGCGCGCGCCTCCAGCGGCCGCCTGCGTCGGCGCAGCCACCGGGCGAGGTCCAGCCGGGCCAGGGCCCGTTCCAGCGGCCAGCGGGCCCCCTCGGAGTTCACCACCGCCAGCTGGAAGTGGTGCTCGGGCTCCGCGTCCTCGTCGACGAGGGCCGCCGCGTGATGCATGAGCAGCGTCATCCGGGTCGTCGGACGATCACCCTGACGGTGCCGGACTTGGGCCAGGACATGGGCCGCCTCCCGCTGCCGGCCCGTGCGGTGCGCGGCGACGGCGAGTTCGGCGACGCACCGCGGCGAGAGGAAGGGGTCCAGGGGCTCGCCGTCGTCCGCGAACAGGGTCCGCAGCTGCCGGAAGGCGCCCTCCGCGTCCCCGAGGGCGAGCGCGGTCAGCCCGCGGGCCCGCAGCATCCGGGCATGGGTGGCACGGTTCTCGTGCAGGCTGACGGAGCGCCGGTCGGGGCCGGTGACGGCGGTGCCCGGGACGCTCTCGCCGCGCAGTGCCCGCAACGTCGTCCGCAGGGCCTGGAGGTCCATCTCTACGCGGGTCCAGTGGTGGACGGCGGCGTGGCCGAGGCCCTCCTCGATCAGCGACTCGGCCTCCGCCCACCGCCCGAGCCCCAGCAGGGTGTCCACCTGGTCCGGCAGCGCCCAGGCCAGTGGGCCCAAGGCGCCCTGGGCGCGCAGCAGTTCGCCGGCCTGGCGGTACTGCTCCGCGCATCGGTCGGAGTCGTCGGTGCGATGGGCGAGCGAGGCCGCCGCGAGCAGCTGGACCGGCCGGCTCGACCCCGGTGCGGCCGAGGCCCGCGCGGTCAGGAACGCCAGGACGCCGTCGGCGTTCACGCCGGCCAGAGGCGTGACCTCCCGCCTGTGTTCCGGAAGCCCGGCCAGACACCCGGCCTCCCGCCCATGGCCCGGAAGCCCGGCCAGAGGCCTGACCTCCCGCCCGTGCTCCGGAAGCCCGGCCAGACGCCCGTCCTCCCGTCCGTGTTCCGGAAGCCCGGCCAGACGCCCGTCCTCCCGTCCGTGTTCCGGAAGCCCGGCCAGACGCCCGACCTCCCGCCCGTGCTCCGGAAGCCCGGACTGACGGGCGACGGCGGTCGCGAGGGCCAAGAGCGACGAGGGGGCGTCCGTCCGCCGTACGACCCCTGTCAACAGGTCGAACGCCTCGCGCTGGTACGACTGGAGCGACAGCGCCCCGCTCAGGGCGCAGACCGCGGCATCCGACTCCGCCGCCCCGGGCGACGCCTGAGCCAGCGCCGCGTACAGCTCGCGCACCCACTCCGGGTCGCCGAGATCGCTCGCGGCGGTGAGAGCCGCGGTGAGCCGGCGGACGCGGTCGGAGGCGTGGGGGCTGAGCTGCGCGGCCCGCTCCAGTGCCCGGGCCGCGGTGAAACGGTCGGCCCGGTCGGCGGCCTCTTCGAGTGCCGCCGCCACCGACTCGTCGGGGCCGATGGCCGCCGCGGCCAGATACCCGGCGCGATGGACGGACCGGGCGGCCA
The DNA here is from genome assembly GCF_042668605.1 of Streptomyces sp. NPDC057280. Lineage (NCBI taxonomy): Bacteria > Bacillati > Actinomycetota > Actinomycetes > Kitasatosporales > Streptomycetaceae > Streptomyces > Streptomyces sp. NPDC057280. The sequence continues at coordinate 329,115 of NZ_JBHUYR010000006.1, read as the reverse complement.
GGTCCCGGCAGGCCCCCTGGCGCAGTCTCGCCGGCTGCCGTTGCAGGGCGGCGAGGCGGGTCAGCGCGTTGCGGAAGACGACGCGGCCGTCGGCGACGGTGACCAGTCCGGCCGCCTCCGCCGGTCCCCACACCCGCAGGTCGTCGGTGCCCAACGCGGCCATCAGGGTGGCGAGTTCCTCCTCGGGTTCGGAGAGGGCCGCGTACAGCAGGGCGCGCCGGGTGTCCTCCGGCAGCGCGTCGACAGACGCGGCGACCGCGTGCGGGATGCGCCAGGGCCGGTCCGCGGCCCGGCTGAGCTCGATGATCGCCAGCGGATTCCCCGCCGCCTGCCGGAGCAGCTCCAGCCTGGCCCGCCCGGTGGGCGCACCGGGCTGCGCGTCCAGCAGCCGGGCCGCCGCCTTCCGGGTCAGGGGGCGCAGTGACCGTACGGCGATGTCAGCGGGAAGACCGGGAGGGGGCGTGTCGCCGCACGCCGTGAACAGCGCGGTGACCGCCTGGCCGGTGAGGCGCCGGGCCACGAAGGCCAGCACGGCTGCGGAGTCGCCGTCGCAGTGCTGGAGATCGTCGACCGTCAGCAGCACGGGACCCGATCGCGCCAGGTGGGTCAGCAGCGCCAGGACCGCGGTGGCCAGAGCGCGTTCCCGTGGCGGGCCGTCGTACGCCGCGAACAGGGCCTGCAACTCCCGGCGTTCGCCCTCCGCCAGCGCCTCGCTCTCGCGCCGGACCGGCAGCAGGAGTTGGTGCAGGCAGGCGTACGACACCCGTGCCTCCGACGGACAGGCACGGGCCGCCAGCACCCGCGCCCCCTGCGCCGTGGCCCTGCGCGCGGCGATCCGCAGCAGCCGGGTCTTGCCGCTGCCGGGTTCGCCGAGCACCAGCAGGGACCGCGGTTCGTCGGCATCCGTCAGGAGCCGGTCGACGTCCGCTTCCCAACCCACTGCCGCTCCCGTCTGCGTACCCTGCCCGGTGCTCGCAGGCTGCCAGCGAGGCGGCGGGCCGCGCTTCTGTCATGTGACCGGTCTGTGCCGGTGACCTGGCAGGATGAGGTGTGAGCAGTGGCGGGCGGGAACGGGACTTCATGGACTTCGGCGGGATCAGCGGCTTCGACGACTTCGGGGATGGGCAGGGGGACGGACCCGCGCTGCTCGGCCGGGACCGCGAACTCTCATGGATCGCCCGTCTGATCGACGCGGCGGACGGCGACGGCCCCCGTGTGCTGGTGCTGACCGGTGAGCCGGGAGCGGGCAAGAGCGCCCTGGTCGACCGAGCCGCCGCACAGGCCGCCGAGCGCGGCCGCCGGGTGCTGCGGGTGCGGGGCTGCGAGGGCGAGCAGGACCTCGGCTTCGCCGGGGTGCACCAGCTGCTGCGCCGTGTCCTCGGCGGCGTGGACCGGCTGCCCGCGCACCAGCGTGATGCCCTGCGCCAGGCGCTCGGCATGGACCCGGTCGGCGGACCGACGGGACCGGACCCGCTGACCATCAGGGCGGCGGTGCTGGCGCTGCTGCTGGATGCGGCGGCACAGCAGCCGGTGCTGATCACGGTCGACGACGCCCAGTGGCTGGACGTCTGCTCGCTGGACGTCCTCGGCTTCGCCGCCCGGCGTCTCGACGGGGAACCCGCTGTCCTGCTGCTCGCCGCCCGTGAGGCGGCGGTACCGGCGCGCTTCGACCGCGACTTCCCGCATCTGGCGGTCGGCCCGCTGGACCGGGCGGCGGCCGGGCGGCTGCTGGACGCGCAGCCGCAGCCCCCGACGGGCCGGATGCGGGCCCGGATCCTCGCGCAGGCGGCCGGCAACCCCCTCGCCCTCATCGAGCTCACCCGCTCCTTCGCCCGCGACCCGAGCGGCGCCTTCATCGGGGCCGTCGCACCGCCCCGCACCGACCGTCACCCGGCCGCGGCCGACGCACCGCCCGTGACTGACCGTCACCCCGCCGCGGCCGACGCACCGCCCATGACCGACCGCCACTTCACCCCGGCCGACGCACCGCCCCTCACCGACCGCCCTCTCGCCGCGGGCAGCACATCCTCCATGGCCGACCGCGACCTCGTCGCGGCCGACGCCCTGCCCCTGACCGCCCGCCTGGAGAACCTGTTCGCCGCCGGCCTGCCCGCCTTGCCGGCCGCCACCCGACGTGCCCTGCTCCTGGCGGCGGCTGCGGGCACCGCCCAGCTCTCCGACGTCCCGGGCCTCGACGACCCGGAGATCTGGGCACCGGCCGAGCAGGCGGGACTGGTCCGGGTCGAGGGCGGGCAGGTGCGGCTGCGGCACCCACTGGTCCGCTCCGCCGTCCACCAGGCGGCCACCTTCGCCGAACGCCGCGCGGCCCACCTCACCCTCGCGGCCGCGCTCGCCCACGAACCCGACCGGCGCGCCTGGCACCTCGCCGCCGCCGCCCTCGGCCCCGACGCGGAGATCGCCGACGCCCTCGCCGAGAGCGCCCGCCGCTTCCGGCACCGGGGCGGACACGCCGCCGCGGCGAGCGCCCTGGAACGCGCCGCGGAACTCACCCCCGACCCGGGCGAACGTGCCCGCCGCCTGCTCGCCGCGGCCGAGTCCGCCATGTACGCGGGGCACCCGCAGTGGGTCGGAGAGATCGCGGGCCGCGTCACCACGCTGACCGACGACCCGCAACTCCTCGCCGAAGCCTCCCTGCGGGCCGGCTGGTCTCTTGCCGTCACCCTGCGCCACGACGACGCCCTGGCCTTCCTGATCCCGGTCGCGGAATCCATGGCCACACCCGCGCCGGCCCTCGCCCTGAGCGCCCTGGGCACGGCGGCGACCCCGGCGTACAACTCCGGCGACCCCCGCCACCGGCATGCCATCCAGCGCATCGACGCCCTCGTCGCACCGCAGCCGGACGACACCGACCGGGTCTGGACCCAGGCGGCGACCGGCCCGTTCACCGACCGGCCGCAGCTGCTCAAGCACCTCACCGCCGCCGTCGACGCCCTCCCGGACCACTCCGAGCGCACCCTGCCCGGTCTCGTCACCCTCGGCGGCGCGGCCTGGATCCTGGACGAGACCGAAGAGGCCGTACGTCTGCTCGGCCGCGCCCGGGACCACCTGCGCAGCGCCGCCACCGCCGGCGCCAACTGCACCGTCGCCCAGGCCCTGGCCCTGGCGCACTTCGAGAGCGGGTCCTGGGACGCGGCACAGGCCGCCGCCGAGGAGGCCTTCTGGATGGCGACCGAGGCGGGCGCGGACAACGTCGTCGTCGGCTCACCGATCCTCCAGGCCACCCTGCGCGCCGCCCGCGGCGACCACACAGGCGCGCGGGCGCAGGTGGCGGACGCCGTCCGCGGCCGGGACCTGCGCACCTCCCGCAGCCTGTACGTGCGTCACCGCCACGCGCTCGCCCTGGCGGCGACGGCGGAGGGCGACCACGAGACGGCGTACGGCCAGCTCCGCGCCACCTTCACCGACGAGGACCGCCCCGCGCCGGTCCACTACCACGCCTCCCTCTACCACCTCGCCGATCTCGCCGCCGCGGCCGTCCGCGCCGGGCGGGCGGACGATGCCAGGGCCGTGCTCGACGCCGTGCGGCGCACCCTCGAACAGCCCCGCTCCGCCCGGCTGGCCGCGATCGTGCACCGCGCCTCGGCCCTGCTGAGCGAACCCGAGGACGCCGAACCGCACTTCCGCGCGGCGACGAAGGACCCGGCGGCAGCCCGCTGGCCCTTCGAACTCGCCCTCGCCCGCCTGGACTTCGCCGAATGGCTGCGCCGCCGCCGACGCACCGCGGAAGCCCGCCCCCAGCTGACCGCCGCCCACGACACCTTCGTACGACTGGACGCGCGCCCCTGGACCGAACGGGCCGCCGCCGAACTCCGCGCGGCGGGCGTGTCCTTGACGCCCGCTGACGCCGACGCCGTGGCCGACCTGACGCCGCAGGAGGCGCAGATCGCCCGGCTGGCGGCGGAGGGCCTGACCAACCGGGACATCGGCGCGCGGCTCTACCTCTCGCCGCGCACCGTCGGCTACCACCTGCACAAGATCTTCCCCAAGCTCGGCGTCACCGGCCGCGCCCAACTGCGCGATGTCCTCGGCAGGTTGCCACGCTCGGACTGACAAATCCTCAGAGTCGGACGAGCTTCTCGAAGAAGAACTCGTGCTTGAGGAAAGACGTTTCGTGCTCCGTGCCCGGGTAGGGCGGGATGAGCTGGGCGGCCTGGAAGAGCCGCCAGCCGTCCTCCAGCGCGGCGACGCCGGTGGCGTAGGGAGGTTCATCGCTGTCGCCGGTGGTGGGACGGGTGGTGCCGGTGCCGTCGTAACGGGCCCAGCCGACCACCTGCGCGTCGAGCGCGGACGTGGCCAGGTACAGGACGAGGACCTGCTGGCGGGTGACGCCCGCGGGAATCCGGTTCGCCTCGTGGTCCGCGATGGTCATGCCTGGCTCCTCAGGGCGGGCCGGTTGGCGATACGGGTGGCCCAGTAGTCGATGTCGAAGCCGCTGTCGCCGCTCAGGGCGCGCCACAGCTGGATCCGGTTGTGGATCTCCAGTCGGCCGGTGGCGTGCTCGTACCAGGGGAACGTGCGCCCCAACTCCTCCGACACGGAGGGGGAGTCGAGATCGGACACGTCCCACAACCGCACCTGCGGCACGGTCGGGTTGAAGCGGATCTTGTACATGTGGCGGACGGTGTCGCTGTCGTTGCGCCGCCCGCCGTGCCAGATGCCGTGGTGCAGCAGCATGACCGTGCCGGCGGAACACGTCAGCCGGGTCTGGCCGAGCAGGTTCTGGTACCGGCCGGTGTCGGACTCGTTGATCCGGCGCAGATGGCTGCCCGGCACGACGAGGGTGCCGCCCATGTCCGCGGTGACGTCCTGCGGGTAGTACATGAGCTGCACGTCGAAGGCGTCCGGGCGGACGTCGATGAGGGCGTCGGCGTGCAGCGGCTGCGCACTGCCCTCATGCGGCTGACGCGTGTGCACGAAGTGGTGGTCGACGGTCGGGTCCGGGCCGACCAGGCTCCGCAACGCCCCGGCCACGGCGGGCAGTTCGACGAGCCTGCGGGCGAACGAGTCCTCGGGGAACGCCTTCGGCACGGGTGTGCCGTACGGCACGACCGGCAGATCGGCGGCGAAGACGTCCAGCGCCTCCGCGTTCATCTCCGCCGGCACGACGCCGTCGAGACGCAGGAAACCGTGCGCCACGAACCGCGCCGTCTGGACGCTGCTCAGCAGCTGAGGTGTGGTTGACATACGCCGAGCCTAGGATCGGACACCGTTCCTGCAATGGGTCGTAATCGACGAGTGCTGGTAATTTTCCACCATGCGACACCACGTGGAACTGGCCCTGGACCTCCCGCCTCAGGTGGCGAACGCGGGCGTGGGCGTGCACGGGGCGGCCGGGCCGCACGAGGTGTTCCGGCTGCCCAGGCTGTGGCAGCTGCATCTCTACAGCTACTCCGGCACCCTGGAGTTCGGCGGGGTGTCGCACCCGATCCGGCCGGGGCATCTGAGCCTGGTGCCGCCCGACACCGAGGTGCACTTCCACTACGACGCCCCGCGCTGCGAGCACCTGTACGCCCACTTCCGGCTGCCGGGAGCGGGGGAGCGGCGCCGGCTTCCGGCGATGCAGGACACCGGAGCCGACGCGACCGCGCTGAGCGGGCTGCTGCGTCAGACGGTCGCGGCGATCACGCAGTCGCCACTGCGCGCCTCGGCGGAACTGTGGACCGTGCTGTGGCGCACGACCACCCTGACCGGCTCCGCCGAGAACAGCCCGAGCCGCCGGCACCCCGCGCTGCGGACCGCCATGGCACACATCGAGGAACACCTGGCCGGGCCCCTGACCATCCCGGCCGTCGCCCGCGCCGCCGGTGTCTCGCACACCCACCTCACCCGGCTGTTCCGCGAGGACACCGGGTACACGGTCGTCGGCTACATCAGGCACCGGCGCATGGAGCGCGCCCGGCACCTCCTCAACGCCTCCACCCTGGCCATCCCGGCGATCGCGGCCGCGGTCGGCATCTCCGACCTCCAGGCCTTCAACAAGACGTGCCGCAAGGAACTGGGCGCCTCACCAAGGGCGGTGCGGCAGGCGGCGAGCGGGTGAGCGCCCGGCACGTCTAGTCGGCCCGAGTGAAGGTGCCCAGCTCCTCGGCGTCGAGGTACTCGACGGTGAAGGACTTCTTGTCCGGATCGAAGGTGACGCCGGTCCGGCCGACCGCGTTCTCGCCGGCCGTCTCGAAGCTGAACGTGTCGCCGTCGTAGTGCGTGAGCCGGTACGACTGCGGCTCCGGGCCCAGCCGCAGCGTCAGACGGCCCTTGGCGTCGGCGACGACCTGCGCCCGCCCGTAGTAGTCGCTGGTGTACGTGCCGGTGTAGGTGTCGGCCGCCTTCGCGGGCGCGGCGCCCGAGGGCGGGTGGGCGTAGTCGGTCTTCGACCGGCCCGCGTCCTCCTGCTGCTGGTACAGCCCGTCCACGAGCGGGATCCAGTCGCGGCTGACCTTCCCGGTCTGCGCGATGTCGAAGAAGTCCAGGGCCACGGCGTCCGCGACTCCGGCCGGTGAGCTGTTGGTGAGGACGACGATGCCGAGCTCCTCGCCGGGCAGCATTGTGACGTTGGTGTGCGCGCCGAGCGCGAACGCCCCGGTGTGGGAGAGCCGGAGGCGGCCCTCGTCGTCGTAACTCACGTTCCAGCCCAGGCCGTAGAAGCCGGTCCGGCCGGCCGCCGCGTGGGGCGGGCTGGCGATCGCTTCGGGCCAGTGGGTGCGTTCCAGGGCCTCGGTGTCGATGATCTGCTTGCCGTCCAGCTTGCCCTCGCCGAGCTGGAGCTGGAGCCACTTCGCCATGTCCCGGGCGCTGGAACTGACACCGCCGGCCGGGGACTGGGCGTCCGGGTCGCGAACCGCTTCGGCCTTCCAGTCGCCGTCGGCGTCCTTGACGTGGCCCCAGGCCCGGTCCTCGGCCTTCGCGTAGTCCTCGAAGCGGGAACTGGTGGAGTTCATGCCGGCGGGCTTGTAGAGGGTGTCGGCGGCGAGCTTCTCCCAGGACACGCCCTTCTCGTCGGCGACGGCCTGCGCCGCGGCCGTCAGACCGAAGTTGGTGTAGGCGTAGCTGGCGCGGAACGGGGTCAGCGGCTCGTAGCGCAGGTGGGACAGGATGTAGTCGCGGTCGTAGCCGAGGTCCTCCAGCAGGTCCCCGGCGTGGTCGGGCAGACCACTGCGGTGCGAGAAGAGGTCGGCGACCGTCACATGGGAGGTGACCCACGGGTCCTTCAGCCGGAAGTCCGGCACGTTCGGGGCGACGGGCTCGGTCCAGCCGTCCACACCGACCGCCCCGGCGACGACGGTGGAGGCGATCGGCTTGGAGACCGACGCCAGCTGGAAGACGGTGTCGGCGTCCACGGCGGCCTTCTCGCCGGCCTTGCGGACCCCGTAGCCCTTGAGATGGATGACCTTGCCGTCGTGCACCACGGCGACGGCCACGCCCGGGGTCCCGGTGCGTTTCATGGCCGACTCGACCACGCCGTCCAGCTGGTCCACGGCCCGCTGCACCTCCGCGTCATCGAGCTGCGGCGGGGGCTGTGGAGGGGGCGGCGAGGGTCCTGGTGCGGCGGCGCCCAGCAGCGCCGACATCCCAGCCGCGGCGATCCACCCAAGAGTGCTCACCCCTCCATTGAAAGACTCCCGCCGCCGTCTGTCGCGCGCTGGCCGCTACCGCGGCGGGATCGGGCGGGCGTACACATGGTCCGGGGTCACGACCTCGGTGATCGCCCGGGCGAGCAGGGTGGACGGCTCCTGGCCCTGGGAGAAGATGTCGGTGTTGATCATCAGCACCAGGGTGGCCTTCTTCGAGGGCAGGTAGACGGTGACCGTCTCGTATCCGGGGATGGAACCGTTGTGCCCGATCCAGCCGCCGCTCTCGAAGATGCCCAGGCCGTAGCTGGTGCCGGGGAAGCCGGTGGGGAGCATCTTCAGCCGCTGCGCCTGCGTCTCGGGCCGCAGCAGCGTCCCCGTGGCGACGATCTTCGCCCAGCGGCGCAGGTCGTGCAGGTCGGAGATCATCGCCCCGGCCGCCCAGGCCCAACTGGGGTTCCAGTCCGTGCTGTCGGCGACCTCACCGGTCAGCGTCTGGTCGGTGTACCCGCGCGGGTGCGGCTGCGGGAACTCGAAGCCCCGCGGAAGCAGCGTGTGCGACAGCCGGGCGGGCCGCAGCACCCGCTCCTCGAGGAAGTCCGCCAGGGGCCGCCCGCTGACCTTCTCCACGACCAGACCGAGGAGGACGAGGTTGGTGTTGGAGTACTCGAACTTCGCGCCCGGCGCGAAGGTGTTCTTGTGCTTGAAGCCGTACGCCAGGACCTCCCGTGGGGTGAAGAACCGCTTGGGGTCGCTCAGCAGATCGTGCTGGAAGTCCGCGTCGGCGGTGTAGGGGTACAGGCCGCTGCGCATCTCGGCGAGCTGGCGCAGCGTGATCCGATGCCCCTTGGGCACGCCGTGGACATAGCGGGAGATCGGGTCGTCGAGCCCGATCAGGCCGTCGTCGACGAGTTCGAGCAGTGCGGTGACCGTGAACGTCTTGGTCTCGCTGCCGATCCGCACGAACACGTCCGAGGTCATCGGCCGGCCGGTGGCCATGTCGGCGACTCCGGTGGCGCGGACGTAGCTGCCCCGGCCCGGCATCCACAGCCCGGCGACGACACCGGGGATGCCGGCCTCCCGGCGGACCTTCTCGATGGCCGCGTCCAGGCGGGCGACCAGCTTCGGGTCGAGTTCGTGCCGGGGACAGTCGTCGCCCGCGCTGCTGCGGGGCGCCTCGGCGGCGGTGGCGGGGGCCGTCGCCAGCGGGGTCAGCAAGGATGCCACGAGCAGTGCCGCGGCGAGGACACGGCGGGCGGGGGTACGTCGTCTCACGTCTCGGTGCCTCTTCCAGGTCTGGGGCGAGGCAGTCACGTCACCATCCGCGTCGTGAGCGCGTGTTCTCCGTCGCGGCGCCCACCGGGCAAGTCCACCCGTTCGCGCCGCACGGATCGCTCTGACGTACGCACTGGTCGGAGGGTGACGGGGTGCGCCATCGTTGGTGAGCTGCCGACCGTCCGGTGTGAGGGGGAGAAGCGAGTGAGGATCGTCGTGACGGGCGCGTCCGGGTTCCTGGGACGCCTGCTGGTCGGGGAACTCCTGCGTACCCGGTCGTTCACCGGTGTACCGATCACCCGGCTGGTGCTGGTCGACCGCGTGGCTCCGCCCGACGACGGGCCGACCGCTGACGCGCTCGCACAGGTGGTGACCGGCGACCTGGCCGACCGTCTCACCGAGGTGTTCGCCGAGCCGGTGGACGTGGTGTTCCATCTCGCCGCGGCGGTGTCCGCCGAGTGCGAGGCCGACTTCGACCTCGGTATGCGCGTCAACGTGGACGCCACCCGGGCCCTGCTCGAGGCGGCGCGGACGCAGTCGGCGACCGGCGGGCCGACGGTACGGGTGGTGTTCACGAGCAGCATCGCCGTCTACGGCCGGCCGGCGGCGGACCTCTCTGTTCCGGTCGTCAGCGAGACGACCCTGCCCGCACCGCGATCGAGCTACGGCACGCAGAAGTTGATGTGCGAGCACCTCATCGCGGACATGAGCCGCCGCGGCTACGTCGACGGACGCGTCGCCCGGCTGATGACCGTGGCGGTGCGACCGGGACGGCCCAACGCGGCCGCGTCCGGTTTCGTCTCCGCGATCATCCGCGAGCCCCTCGCCGGACGGCCGGCCGTCTGCCCGGTCGCCCCGGAGCTGACCCTGGCCCTGGCCTCCCCGCGGACCACGGTCCAGGCCCTGCTCCGCATCGCGGAAGCCGGGCACGGCGACGGGCCGGGCCGGATCCAGGGCCCGGCCCCGGTCAACGTGCCCGCCCTCACCGTCTCGGTCGCCGACATGCTCGACACGCTGCGCCGGCTGTCCGGCCCGCAGACCGCCGACCTCGTGACGTTCGCCCCCGATCCGTCCGTGGAGGCCGTCGTGGCGTCCTGGCCCGCCGACTTCGACACCACGCGCGCCGCGCACCTGGGCCTGAGGCCCGACGCGAACTTCGAAGCGGTCGTACGCGCTTACTGTGCCGACCACCCCGAGGCGCTCGCCGACCGGCTGCGCCTATGACAACCCGGGCGAGGGGCAGGCCTGTTGGCGGAGAGCGGTGAGGAGTGCGTCCAGGCCCCCTCGGATCCTGGCCGCGGTGAGGTGGTCGAAGTAGTCGCGGGAACTCACGATCCGCCCGTCGCGCACCCGCAGGACGAAGATGCCGGGGAGGGCGAACTCCTCGCCGGTCTCGGCGACGGTGCCCTGGTACTCGAACTCCGCGACGACGACCTCGGGATCGGTGGTCTCGTGGACGGTGATGTTCGCCGGGCGGCGGATCAGGGTCGGGCCCATGCCCGTGGGGGCGAAGTGTGCGCGCAGTTCCTCGCGGGTGTGCAGGGCCGGTGCGCGCAGGGGGTGGAAGGGGTGGACGACGTCGGTCTGCTCGGCGTAGAGCTCGGGGAGTTCCTCCCAACGGCCCTCCGCGACACCGTTCACCAGGGCGAGGAAGACCTCACGCGGGCTGCGCTGCTCGGGTTCGGGGTCCTCGGACATGGGCTCCTCCGGCGTATGGTCCGCTACTATCCGGAGTGGTGACTCCGGATACCTCCCGAATATATGGAGTCGTCACTCCGGTAGTCAACGTCCTTACGAAGAAGCGAGGTTGAATGGCACGGCGAGCTGACGCGCAGGCCAATCGCGAGCGTGTCCTCGATGTCGCCGAGGACGTTTTCGGGCACGGCGGAAAGTCGGCGTCCACCGAGGAGGTGGCGCGCCTCGCCGGCGTGGGCATCGCGACGGTCTTCCGGAACTTCCCCACCAAGGCGGCCCTGTTGGAGGCCGTGCTCGTCAGGCACTTCGACCGGCTCACGGCGGAGGCCGAGGCGCGGCTCGATGCCCAGGAGCCGGGCGAGGCGTTCTTCGGCTTCTTCCGCCATCTCGTCGCAGACGCGGCGAAGAAGATCGCCCTCGGGGAGGCCTTGTCCGAGGAGGGCGGCGCCGCCGACAGCCGGGCCGCCGACGCCTCACAGGCCCTGCGTCGAGCCGTGGGCGAACTCCTCGGCCGCGCCCAAGAGGCCGGCGCGGTGCGCGACGACGTCGAACTGCCCGAGGTCTACGCCCTGTTGGTCGGAACGTCCCGCGCCGCCGCCCACACACCGCTGGACGACGAGGTGCGCTCCCGCATGCTCGGCATCGTGTTCGCGGGCCTTGCGCCCACCACTTGATCTCGCGGCCCAGGCGCCGGTCAGACGGACGCCAGCCAGGCCGCGGTGTCCTCGGGGCGGGTGAAGCGCAGGGTGTTCAGCGGGGCGAAGCGGGGATCGTGGATCCGGCGTTCGATCTCGCGGCGCCGAGGCCCGTGCTGGGACCAGGCCCACCAGGCCGGATGCTCCCGGCTCAGCCAGCCCCTCCAGGTCTCCCTGTTGCCGCCGAAGAGCGATTCGCGGGTGACGGTGCGCCGCAGGGAGCGCCGCAGCACGCGCGGCATGACGACCCGCTTGGGATAGTCCAGCCAGACCACGCTGTCGGCCCGGTCCCACAGCAGGTCACGCACCTCCGGATAACCGAGGGAGTCGACGACCCACCCGCCTTCGGCGGTCAGCCGTGACACGTCCTCGGCCAGGTTGCCGTTGACTGCCCACCCGGGGCCGGTGAAGTACAGCGCGTCCATCTCGAGGTAGCGCACCCCCAGCCGACCGCTGAGGGCACGCGCGAGCGTCGACTTGCCGGCACCGGTGACACCCACCACCAAGATCCGCTTCAAGAGTGCACTCCTCGCCCGCGACTGCCGCTGGAACGCTGCCTTCCGTCTGACGTCAGCAGTATGGCGTAGTGACCCATACCCCACCGATCCGTACGCTCGCCGGTGGTACCGATCCCGACCGAGCGGTTCGCTCGAAGTGGAGGTTCGCTGTGCACCCTGGTCGTGTCCGTCTGTTCATCTGGACAGCCCTGGTCGCTCTCGTCATGGCGGTTCTGCCGGGGACCGCGACCGCGGCGGCCGGTGGTGGGGGAGCCGGCGGCGCCAAGGTGGTGGCGCAGGAGAAGGCGGGGGACCGCCTGGTCGATCTGACCGTCTCGTCGCCCGCCCTGGGCCGCACGGCCAAGGTGCGGCTGCTCACCCCGGACGGCTGGGACGAGCGGGGCAAGCACCAGCGCTGGCCTGTGCTGTTGCTGCTGCACGGCTGCTGCGACACGTACGACAGCTGGACCCGCCAGACCGACGTCGCGACGCTGGCCCAGCTGCGCGGCACCCTGGTCGTCATGCCCGAGGGCGGGGAGTACGGCTGGTACAGCGACTGGTGGAACCACGGCAAGGGCGGATCGCCGGCCTGGGAGACCTTCCATCTGCGTGAGCTGCTCCCGTTGCTGGAGCACGGCTACGGCGCCGGCCACCGCCGGGTCGTCGCGGGCCTCTCCATGGGCGGCCTCGGCGCCCTGCTGTACGCCGCCCACCACCCCGGCATGTTCCGGGCGGCGGCGAGCTACAGCGGCGTGGTGCATCCGCTGTACGGCGACTTCCCGGACGGTCTGATGGGCCTGTTGCGGGACTACGGTCAGGACCCGCTCGCGCTGTGGGGCGACCCGGTGGCCCAGCGTGCCGTCTGGGAGGAGCACGACCCGTACTACCTCGCGAAGCGGCTGCGCTCGACCCCCGTCTTCCTGTCGAGCGGCGATGGCACCGCCGGCCCCTTCGACCCGCCCGGCCTCTACGACGACCTCGAGGCGACTCTGAACGAGATGAACCACGCGGTCGCCGGCCGGCTGAAGGCGGCCGGAGTACGGCTCACCACCGACTTCTACGGTCCCGGCACCCACGACTGGCCTTACTGGGAGCGCGAACTCCACCGCTCCCTGCCCCTGTTGCTGGGAGCCCTGGGGCCGGCGTAGCCGCGCAGGCTGCAAGACGCGCCGAGCGTTCCGAGGGGGCCGTGATGGCCGGATGCCGTCTGTTCACGGGTGGGTGAACGCCCGTATCGTGTGCGGGCTTCGCAGCCTGGGAGGTCTCGTGAACGGTCTCCGCGCGATCATCGTCTGCCTTGTCGTCACCTGTGCCGCGGTCGTGTCACCGGCCGCGGTCGCGACGCCGGCCACGAGCAGCTGGTCGATGCTGCCGGTGCCGGCGGCCGCACCGCCGGTGACCGTGTCCGATCTCGCCGCCCGCGGGCCGGGGGAGGCGTGGGCGACGGGGTACGAGCACGCCGCCGACGGACTGCGGCCGATGCTGTACCGGTGGGACGGCACCGCATGGAGCCGGGACACCGGCTTCCCCGGCGCCGCCGAGCCGGGCTGGCTCGGGAAGGTGCAGTTCGTCGGCGACGAGGTGTGGATCTTCCACAACCGGGAGGGGACGGGAGAGATCCTGCGCCGGTCCGCGAGCGGGTGGAGTGCCGTGCCGTTGCCGCAGACGCTGTGGACCTACCAGGACTTCGCCGCGGTGCCGGGTGCCGCGTGGGTGGTCGGTGAGGACGACACCGGACTGAAGGTGCTGCATCACGACGGTTCCGGCTGGACGGCCCAGGCCACCCCGGACGGGGTGCTGTTCCTCATGGGGATCACCGCGCGCTCGGCGACTGACGCCTGGGCCTGGGCGGACACCAGCACCGGGACGGCCGTCCTGCGCTGGGACGGCAGGGCCTGGCGGGACGCGAAGGTGCCGCTGCCGCCGGACAGCAATGTGCACACGATGCTGCTCGAGCCGTCCGGCAGGATCACGATCGGCGGCAGCCAGTACACCGACGGCGTGTCCCGCACCTACCTGATGACCTTCGACGGTCGTGGCTGGCGCACCACTCACCCACCCCTGGGCGACACCTCCACCGAGGGCATGGTGCGCGGCCCGGACGGCGCGCTGTGGCTCCCGATGCGCAGCGACCGCGCGTTCCAGTCGAAGTACGCGCGCGTGGACGGCTCGCGCGCGAGCTTCTCCTACGGCCCGGAGCGCACGAACGCGATCGACGTCAAGCCGAGTGTCCTGGCGAGGGCCGGGTCCGCGCTGCTGTCCTTCGGGACCGTCGAGATCTACGGCTCGAAACCGAACCTGATGAGCGAACGGCGGGGAGGCTGACCATGGCACGCCGACTTCTCGTCGCCGCTCTCGCCGTCGCCATGACCTTGATGACGCTCATGCCCTCGGCCGCGGCGGACACCACGTCCTGGCAGCACGTTCCGGTGCCGGCACAGGTGCGCCCGCAGGCGGCGTTGAACGAGGCCGTGGCCTTCGGGCCGGACCGGGCGTGGGCGGTGGGCGCCGACGCCGTGGGGCGCGAGGCGCCGGGCTTTCCGCTGGTGCTGCGCTGGGACGGCACCGCGTGGCAGCGGCAGAGTCTGCCCGGGATCGGCTGGCAGGGAGAGCTGCTGTCCGTCGCCGGGGCCTCGCCGACCGCCGTCTGGGCGGTCGGCCGCGACGCGGCGGGCGGCACCCGTCTGCTGTACTGCGACGGCACCACCTGGTCCGAGACCCGGCCGCCGCGCGGAGTCGTGCTGACGAAGGCCGTCGCCGGCGGCGGAGAGACCTGGCTGATCGGTTCACGGGAGGGTGCACAGGCGCTGCTGCGCCGGGACGGGCGCGGCTGGCGGGATGTGCCGGTGCCGTCGGGGGCGGTGTACGGCCTGCACATCCTGGCCGCCGACGACGTGTGGGCGGCGGGTGAGACCAACTCGGGGGCGGCGGTGTCCCATTGGGACGGTCAGGCGTGGCAGCAGACCGTCGTGGACGGGTTCCCGCGGTCGGCCGTGGGCAGTGTGCTGGCCGTCTCGCCGACGGAGGTGTGGGCGGGCGGCACGGCCGGGTTCGTCGGCGGTCCGCCGGGGCGGCCGATCCCGCCGCTGCTGGTCCGCTTCGACGGGCAGACGTGGAGCAAGGTGGCCGTGCCGACCGACTTCGGCGGGATCACGTCACTGACGCCTGCCCCCTCCGGCGCGCTGGGCTGGGTCTCGGTGGCCCGCTCGCAGAAGTGGGGCCCACCGGGCGGCACGCCCCCGCTGATCCCCGGTCCGGACTTCCTCGCCTGGGACGGGCAGTCGTTCGCCGGGTACGACGAACCGGCGGTGGCCGGTGAGGGGGATTCCCGGACGCTGCGGCTGGCGCCGGTGCCGGGAACGGCGACGGTGTGGTCGGTCGGCCGCGCCGACGGCCCCGAGGGCACCTTCGCCCCGCGCGTTCTGCGCTTCGGCTGAGGCGAGCAGAAGGCTGGCGGACGACGAACAACGAGCCGCACAGGGCGGCTCGTTGAAGGCCATGGGACGAGGATGCGGCGCTCGCTTCTACTCGTCGATCACCGAGCCGAAGTGCGCGCCGTGGGCCGTGCCGCCGAGGGCGGAGGCACCGTAGGACCGGGAGCCCTCGGCGAGCAGGCCGCTGCCGCTCGCGGGCAGCAGCCACACCGCGCCGTCGCCGGCGTTCTCGTCGGGCGCGGCGGCCACGAGCTCGGCGCGGCCGTCACCGTCGGTGTCCACGAGCCGCACCTGGGCGCCCCACGCGTCGCTTGCCTCGGCGGTGCCGGGGATGTTCGCGGTGTTCTGGTCGAAGGACTGCGAGCCGGTGCCGGTCAGGCCGGTCCGGGAGCCGCGCAGCAACCACACCGCGCCCGCGTCGGCGACGGTGCCCACGTCCTCGCCGGGTGCGCCGACCGCCACGTCGGCGCGGCCGTCGCCGTCGACGTCGGCCACGGAGAGGTCGTTGCCCCAGGCGTCGCCGCGCTCGGCCGTGCCGGGCACGCCGGGGGAGTTCTGCGACCACCACTGCGGGGTGCCGGCGGGGCCGTGCGTGCCGCCGTAGTAGACGCCGACGAGGCCACCGGGTGCGTCCGCGTCGCCGGCGGTGTCGTCGACGCCGCTGAGCTGGCCGACGACGAGGTCGTCGTACCCGTCGCCGTCGATGTCGCCGGAGGCCGAGCCCAGACCGCCGTGCAGGTCCCGCTGGTAGGCCAGGCCCTCGGGGCCGCCGGCGTAGAGAGCCGACCAGCCCTTGGCGTAGTCGTCGTCGGGGCTGTATCCGGAGACGACGAGGTCGGCGAAGCCGTTGTGGTCGTAGTCGCCCGTCGTGAGATAGGCGCCGTTGAGGGCGTGGCCGGTGGAGTGCGGGGTGCCGACCTGGCGCAGGACGCCCGCGTGGTAGGTGAAGACGTTCAGGCCCGTCTGGTCGAGCACGGTGAGCTGGTCGGCGTCGATGTCCCCGGTGAACCGGGCGGCGGCGACCGCCAGGCCGAAGCGGGCGTCGGCGGTGGGAGTGGCGGCGGTGAAGCTCGCCGTGCGCCCGGTGTCCAGGCCCTGGGCGGAGCCGTACACGACGGTCACCCGGCCCGCGTCCTCGACGCTGCCCTCGTCCTCGTCGGGCGCGCCGATGACCAGGTCGTCGTAGCCGTCGCCGTCGAGGTCGCCGCTGGCGATCGCCTGCCCGAAGCGGTCACCGAACTCGGAGGTACCGGGCACGCCGGCGGTGGACTGGCTGAGGAGCTGGACCTCCCCCCTCGGCACGGTGTTGTTGGTGCCGATCCCGTTGGGCGCGCCGTACTGCACGGTGACGTACCCGGCGCTCTCCTTGCCGCCGACGGTGCCGTCCGGGGCGCCGGTGACGACGTCGTTGTATCCGTCCCCGTTGAAGTCGTTGTTGCGGTCGGCGGCGGCGGTGCCGCCGGGGACGCCCGCGAACGCGGTGGGCGCGGCCAGGATGCCGGCCCCCGCCAGCACCAGGAAGGAGGCGGCGGCGACGGCGGCCGAGCCGGCGGTGCGGCGGGTGTTGCGCAGGGTGAAGCTCATGTCTGTTTCCCCCGTGGAAGGTTGATGGTCCGTCAGTGATTACGTTCGTCGGCTGGTCTTGGCCGACGCGGTGTTCGACACGGGTGCCACGCATCAGGTTGTGAGGCCCGGGAGGGCTGTGACACGCCGGTGACATCTGTTGCCGCGCCGGCACGCGCGGTTACAGCCGCCTACTGGTAGCAAGGCGGGGCGCACTGCACGGTGACCGTGCCGCTGGTCTCCCAGGGCATCGGCGCCGCCAGAGCCGGAGCGGTCAGGGTGGCCAGTCCGGTGATGGTCAGGAAGGCCATGGCCAACAGGCGCTTGCGGAGGTTCATCTGATTCCCCTGTTTCCCTCGGTGGTCACCGGGACAGTGGCATCGGACCCGTGGGCGCCGCCATGCTTTCGATCCTCATCGAATCGACGCCCCGGTGCCGGACAGGAGGTTGTGCGCCAACGGGGTGGCCGAGTGCTCCACGTGCTTGCCGTCGCGGTGGCTCACGATCAGGCCCGCCTCGCGCAGGACGCCGATCTGGTAGCTCGCGCTGGCCGGCGCCAGCCGCAGGCACCGGGCGACCTCGCTCGTCGTACGGGTGCGGTGACCCGCCACGTCGGCGAGGACGGCCCTGCGAGTCCGGCCCAGCAGCCGGTCCAGCCGTTCCCCACCGGTGCGCAGGATCTCGATCGGCTGCTTGGTGACGGGGTACACCAGCACCGGATCGAGGCCGGGGTCCGCGAGCGCGGTGGGCCTGCGCCAGCAGAAGTAGGAGGGCACGAGCACCAGCCCGCGGCCCTCCAGCCGTAACTCCCGCTCGACGGGATAGTCGACGTCGAGATACGGCGGGTTCCAGCGGGCGAACGGGCGCAGGCTGCCCAGGAGGGCGGCGGTTCCGCCGTCCAGCAGGGCCTGTGTCCGCAGGGAGACGTCGTCGCTCACCGCGGACCGTACATGCTGCCAGTACGGTTCCAGCAGGGTGCGGAACGAGTGCCGCATGACGTCCGCGATCAGCATGAGCGAGCCGAACGCCGGCTCGTACAGCCCTCTCGCGCGTCGCGGCACGGGCGTTGACACGGCGAGCCGGGTGAGTTCGGCCACCAGCCGGTCACGGGGTGTCGCCCGGACCGACTCCAGTCCCGCCTCCAGCCCTTCGCCCGTGAGCGGGGGCGTGAGGAAGTCGGGGATGTAGCCGGTGGCCGGGACGTAGGCGCGCAGGGTGCGCAGGGCGCGAGCGGCGCGGACGTCGTGCGTGAGCCGCTGCGTGGTCTCGCTGCGCCAGTGTCCGAAGGACAGGGGGCCCTGGCGGGTCTGCCAACGGCAGATCGCGCACATCAACTCCCACAGCGGGTCGGGCTGTTGAGCGATCCGCACGTTCTGCAGGTCGCTCCAGTCGAAGTGGATGCGAAGCAATGATGGTCCTCGACGGCGATGAGATTCGGATCGGTCCGCCGACGACCGGCGAGAGGCGGGCCCTTGCCGTCCCCTCGCCGCGGCAAGGGCCACGTCATCGCCTGCGGGTCCGCCCGGCGGCTGTGTCGATCCTGTCCAGGCCGCCCCGCACCGGAAAGATCAGGAGGCGGAGAGGATCCGCTCCTTCTCGATAGGATTTCCTGTATGAGTCCTGGTCGTGGGCCCGGCGGCACACGTGAGCCGAGCATCCACCAACTCCGTCTGCTGCTCGTCCTCGCGGAGGAACTCCACTTCGGGAGAGCCGCGGCGCGCGTCTACGTCACCCAGCCCGCGTTCAGCCAGCAGATCCGGTCGCTGGAACAGCGGTTGGGCGTCGAACTGGTCGAACGCGGCGGCCGGGCCGTGCGGCTCACCCCGGCCGGTCAGGGGCTCGTCCACGAGGCGAGGGCGGTGGTGGACGCCATGGCCCGGCTGCTCCAGGCCGCCGACGTCCATGCCGGGACCACCCGCGGACGCCTGCGGATCGGCAGTCTCGGCGCCGAGGCGGCGATGCCGTACGCCCAGGCCATTCTCGCCCGACTCCGCGGCAGCCTCCCGGACTTGGAGATCGAGGTCCGCAACCTCACGTTCGTCGACATGTTCAGCAGGCTCGGCACCGGCGAGATCGACGCCGCCTTTCTGCGCGGCCCGCTGCCGCCGGGCATCCAGTCCCTGCACCTGGCGACGGAGACCCGCGTGGCCTGTCTGTCCGCCGACGACCCGCTCGCCGACCGGGACGTGCTCACCCTCGCCCAGCTCGCCGACCGCGTGGTCGTCGACATGCCGCCGGAAGTACCGCGCGCGTGGTGGGACCACCTCACGGTCAACCCGCGCCCCGACGGGACGCGGGTCCGGTTCGGGCCGGTGGTCCGGGACACCGAGTCCATGGTCCTCGCCGTCACGCAGCAACAGGCGATCACCTTCCTGCCCGCCGCCGCCCGCCGCCTGTATCCGCGCGCCGGCATCACCTATGTCGACGTTCCGGAGCTGGGTGTCTCCACCGCCGAACTCGCCTGGCTGCCCGAGAACCGGGACAAGCCCGCCGTGGCCGCGCTGCGCGAAGTGGCCCGCCAGGTCCTGCACCAGGCGCGGAGCACCGAACCCGCGGCACCCTCCGGCGTCACAGCTGCGGCCGAGCATCCTGACCGGGCGTGAGCGCCGTACCGGTCCAGCGGTGGTACGCCGTCATGTCCACGTTGCCGCCGCACACGATCGTGACCACATGCCGGCCCGCGAACCGGTCGCGGTCCTCCAGGACCGCCGCGACGCCGAGTGCGGCCGACGGCTCGACGACGAGCCCGGCGTGGTGAAGGAGGAGCCGCATCCCGGCCATGATCGAGGACTCCTCGACCAGGACGGCGTCGTCGGCGACCAGCAGGAGGTCGTCCAGGACGGCGGGGATGGGGTGCCGGCCGGCGACACCGTCGGCGATGGTGTCGGCAGACTCGGTGCTGACGACCCGTCGGGCACGCCAGGACAGGGTCAGTGCCGGAGCGCCCCGCGGCTGGACGCAGATCACCTCGACGCCGGGTGCCAGGGCCTTGAGCACATGCCCCACGCCGGTCGCCAGCGCCCCGCCTCCGAGGGCGATCAGGACGGCGTCGTACGCGGGGACGGTGGGCGGCTGGGCGACGAGTTCCAGGCCGATGGTCGCCGCGCCCTCGCAGGTCTCGATGTCGAGGCTGTCCTCCAGCAGTCTGATGCCGTCGTGCCGCGCGATGGCCGCCGCGCGCTCGCGGGCCGCCTCGTGGTCGCCGTCCACCAACTCCAGCCGGGCGCCCAGCGCGCGGACACGGTCGAGCTTGGCGGCGGTCGCGAAGCGCGAGGCCACGACGGTGACATCGAGGCCGCGGTCGCGGGCGGACCAGGCGAGGGCCTGACCCAGGTTGCCCGCGCTGGCGCACACCACGGCTCCAGGTCCCTGTGCGGCGAGCCGGCTCGCGACCAGTTCGGTGCCGCGGCCCTTGAAGCTGCGGACCGGGTTCGCCGTCTCCAGCTTGATGCTCACCGCGCAGCCGAGTTCGGGTTCGAGCGCGTCGCAGCGGTACAGCGGGGTGTCGAGGAACATCGGGTCGATCACCTGGCGTGCCGCGCGGATGCGGGCGGTGTCGAGGCGTGTGGGCGGCATGGCGCACGAGCGTAGCGAGCCCCGTCGCAGGCTCGAAGCGATGCGCGTGAAAGGGGCCGGCCTCGTCGAGGCCGGCCCCGTTGTCAGGGCGGGGTCAGCAGGAGGTGACCCAGCGGTGGGAGCGGATCCGGACGTTGAAGTCGTCGTCCCAGCCGCCGTTCTGCGACAGGCAGCCGAGGTAGCCGCTGTAGTTGGCGCCCGAGTAGAAGGCGACGCCGGCGTAGGAGGAGGACGTGCCGCGGTTGTAGGCCGAGCGGGCGTTCTGGGTGTCGGACCACGAACACTGGATGGAGCCGCTCCACCAGTCCGGGTCGGCGTTGGTCCAGGAACACCGGCTGCCGGTGCCGTTGGTGGCGTTCCAGACGCAGACATCGCCGCTGCTGCACTCCCAGGCCTGTGCGGAGGCGTTGGCCGTGCCGGGCACGACCAGGCTCAGGGAGGCCAGGGCGCCGGTGAGGACGGCGACCGCGAGGGGCCGGCGGAACCGGCGCGACCGGCGCGGTTCGGGGGTGCTCTCGTGCTCGTGCGAGGACATACGGATCCCCTTCTGGTGGTCGGTGCCGTGATCCGCCGTGGGCGCCGAGTCGACCGCGGTCCTGCGACGGCGGTGCCGGGCGCCCCGTAGCCCCGCTTCGCCCGGCGGATCCGGCTGGCGTGAACTCATGTTCCGCGCACCCTCCGTCACTGTCATGCTCATGCGAGCGTGGTGAAACATCGCAGGTGGCAGACGGGGAGAGAGGGGTGAATGGGATGCTCCGCTTTCATTTCACGCCTGAGGATCTGACCCGCCTCACCGTGGCGGCCGGGCCTCATCCGCTGTGGGAAGTCGCGGCCAGCCTGCACCGTTTCCAGACCCGCGACGGCCGCTGGGCGCACGCGCTCTGGTACCGCACCGCCCGTTCGACGCTCCACCGGAGCGGCCTGGACCGCACCGTCATGCCACTGCTCATGCCGCTCTTCCCCCGGGCCCGCTACTTCCCCGACTTCCTCACGCCGACCGAGGGCGTCGACGGTCTGGACGCCGCGCTGGAGAGCATCCTCGCGACCCCGCGCCAGCGGGTGACCGAGGAGGTGACGCGGCTCTGCGGGACGGTGGGCGGTCCGGCCTGGGCGCACCGGGTGGCCGAGCGGGAGACCCGGGGCGAGCTCGTGCACGCCCTGCGCGCCTACCACCGGGCCGTGATCGCCCCGTACGAGGAGGACATCCACGAGCGTCTGTACGCCGAGCGGACCCGGCACACCCGGACGCTGCTGCGCGCCGGGACCGAGGCCATGCTCGCCGGCCTGTCGCCCGCGATCCGCTGGCGCCACCCGACACTGGAGATCCCGGGCTATCCGCGGCGCCGCGACGTCCACCTCGACGGGCGCGGACTGCTGTTGATCCCCTCCTACTTCTGCTGGAACGCCCCCGTCGCCCTGGCGGACCCCGACCTGCCGCCCGTCCTGCTCTACCCCGTCCAGCACCTCCCGCCGACGGTCCCCCGTACCGCCGCCGCGCCCCTGAACGGCCTGCTCGGGCCCACCCGCGCCGCCGTCCTGCGCGCGGCCGCGATCGGGGCCACGACGACCGAGGCCGCCCGGCACGCCGGCGTCACCCCCACCACGGCCAGCCACCACACCGCGCTGCTCCGCGACGCCGGCCTCATCACCAGCCACCGGTACGCCAATACGGTCGTGCACACCCTGACCCCGCTCGGCGCGGCCCTGCTCAAACGAAACGAGCGCGGCGAGGAACGACTGCGACGCCTCCGGAAGACGGATCCCGTCGAGTCCGGCGGCGCGCCGCTCCCGGACCCCGTCGAGGCCGGCCGTGCACCCCTTCCGGGCGCGGTCGAGTCCCGCGGCGCGCCGCTTCCCTGACGTGCTGTCATCCGGCGGGCCGCGGAACGCACGCCGGCAGTTCCACCGCGACGCGGATCCCGCCCGTGGCGCGCGGGGTCAGGGTGAGCGTTCCGCCGTGCGCCTGCGTGATGGTCTTGATGATGGCCAGCCCCAGGCCGACGCCGGCATGGTCGGCGTGGACGCGCTCGGTGCCGCGCTGGAACGGTTCGGTGAGGGTCTCGGCCCGCTCCGGGGTGAGCCGCTCGCCGGTGTTCTCGACCGTGAGCACCGCCGTCTCGCCGCGGACACCGGTGCCGACCCGTACCGTGCCGTGTTCCGGGAGGTTGTGGACGATCGCGTTGTGGACCAGGTTCGTGGTCAGCTGGAGCAGCAGCGCCGGGGAGCCGCTCGTCAGGGCGAGGTCGGCGTCCGTCTCGATGGTCACCCCGTGCTTCTCCGCGAGGGGCAGCAGCGTTTCGGTGGCCTCCTCCGCGAGGAGGGACAGGTCGACGGGTTCGGGGACGAAGGACCGCTGGTTGGCGCGGCTGAGCAGGAGCAGCGCCTCGGTGAGGTCGATCGCCCGGGCGTTGACGGCGTGGAGGCGCTCGACGAGTTCGCCGGTGTCGGCGTGCGGGTCGTCGCGCGCCACGTCGAGCAGCGTCTTCGAGATCGCGAGCGGGGTGCGCAGCTCGTGCGAGGCGTTCGCCGCGAACCTCTGCTGCTCGGCGACGTGGGCCTCCAGCCGGGCGAGCATCGCGTCGAAGGCGTCG
This sequence comes from Streptomyces sp. NPDC057280, assembly GCF_042668605.1. NCBI lineage: Bacteria > Bacillati > Actinomycetota > Actinomycetes > Kitasatosporales > Streptomycetaceae > Streptomyces > Streptomyces sp. NPDC057280. The sequence goes on along the minus strand of NZ_JBHUYR010000006.1, from coordinate 306,203 downwards.
GCGAGTTCACGGAACTCGTCCCTGCGGCCCGGCAGCCGGATGCGGTGGGCCAGCGAGCCGTGGGTGGCCAGGCGGGTGGCGTCCGTGATCCGGGTCAGCGGGGCGAGCATCCGGCCGGCCAGGAGCCATCCGCCCACGAGCCCGAACACCAGCAGGAACGCCAGCACCGCCGCCGCCCGCGGGGCGAAGACCCCGAGGAGTGCGGACCGGATGGGAAACACTCCGTACGGCCGGTCGTCGGGGTTGTAGAGCATCGCCCGGTCGGGGACGTACCGGAGCAGGAACAGCCACACCGCCGCGAGCAGCAGGAGACCGGCGACCATGAGGAACCCGGCATAGCTGAGCGTGAGCTTGAGGCGGACACTCATCCCGGGCTGCCTATCCACGGTCCCCACCCGCGCCCCCGGCCCCCGGTTGCGTGTCGATGCGATAGCCGACGCCCGGCACGGTGGCGATGATCCACGGTTCACCGAGCCGCTTGCGCAGTGCCGACACGGTGATGCGCACGGCGTTGGTGAACGGGTCGGCGTTCTCGTCCCACGCCCGCTCCAGGAGTTCCTCGGCGCTGACGACCCCGCCCTCCGCGGCGACGAGGACCTCCAGCACGGCGAACTGCTTCCTGGTCAGCGCGATGAACCGGCCGTCCCGGTAGACCTCCCTGCGGAACGGGTCGAGGCGCAGCCCCGCGATCTCCCGCACCGGCGGTCGGCTGTGCGCCCGTCTGCGGTCCAGTGCCCTGAGCCGGAGGGCGAGTTCGCGCAGTTCGAAGGGTTTCGTGAGGTAGTCGTCCGCGCCGAGTTCGAAGCCGGAGGCCTTGTCGTCGAGCCGGTCGGCCGCGGTGAGCATGAGGATCGGCATCCCGCTGCCGGACGCGACGATGCGCTTGGCGACCTCGTCACCGGACGGCCCGGGGATGTCGCGGTCGAGGACGGCGATGTCGTAGGAGTTGACGCTCAGCAGCTCCAGCGCGGTGTCGCCGTCACCCGCGATGTCGGCCGCGATCGCCTCGAGACGCAGCCCGTCGCGGACGGCTTCTGCCAGATACGGTTCGTCCTCGACGATCAGCACACGCATGCACTCCAGGCTACGAGCCCCCACATATCGCCGGCATATCGAAAACCGCATACGGCCAGGCAACACCGCCCCGCCTTGACTGGTCGCATGACTCGAACGACCCCACGGACATGGGTGCGGGCCCACGCCCCGGAACGGCCCCAGGAGGACCCCGTACGGCGGGACGCCGGCCCCTCCGCCTGGCGAGCGGGCGTCCGCCGGGCGCTCCGCGGCGTCCTGCGGCCGGAACCCTGGAGGCGGGGCCCGGTCCTCGCGGCGCTGGCACTGCTGCTGGGCCTGGTCATGCTGCTGCACGCGTCGATCACGGACCGCGGGGGCCTGGGCAGCCTGGTGGAAACCTTCCTTCCGTGGTTCGGGCTGTTCGTCCCGCCGCTGCTCGTGGGGGCACTGTGGCGCCGCTCCGCCGCGGCCGTCGTGGCGCTGCTCCTGCCGACGACGGTGTGGCTGGGCCTCTTCGGGGTGCTGCTCACCGACAAGTCCCACGGCGCCGGCGATCTCACCCTTGTCAGCCACAACGTCGGCGCCGACAACCCCGACCCGGCGGGCACCGCCCGGGACCTGGCCGCGTCCGGGGCGGACGTGCTGGCCCTGGAGGAGCTGGCCGAGCCGGCCAAGGGCACGTACGAGAAGGAACTGGCGAAGACCTACCCCCACCACGCGGTGCTGGGCACGGTCGGACTGTGGAGCAGGCTGCCGCTGTCGGACACCCGGCCGGTCGACATCAAGCAGGACGCCGGACCGCTGGGCGCCACCAAATCGGTGGAAGAGAAGATGGGCTACCAACGGGCACTGCGCACCACCGTCGCCACGGACCACGGCCCGCTGACGGTGTACGTCGCCCACCTCGGCTCCGTACGCGTGATGCCCAGGGGCGGCTTCTGGACCGGTTCGCGGGACATGGGCGCGCGGGCGCTCGGCGAGGCCCTCGCCGCCGACCGCAGCGAGCGGATCGTCCTCCTCGGCGACCTGAACGGCACCACGGACGACCGCGCCCTCGACTCCGTCACCTCGCGGCTGCGTTCGGTCCAGGAGACGGCGGGGGGCGGCTTCGGCTTCACCTGGCCGGCGTCGTTCCCGGTGGCCCGGATCGACCAGATCCTGGTCAGGGGAGTGTCGTCCGAGAGCTCGTGGGTGCTGCCGGCGACGGGCAGTGACCATCTGCCGGTGGCGGCCGGAATCAGCTGGTGAACATCGTGTTCGTAGGGGAGGCCGGGGCGGCGTAGGGATCTTTGTGGGTTCTGCCGGTACGAGGGGCCGCCGCGAGGCGGGGAGACTGCGACGACCGGGACCCGAGACCGCGGAGGATCTCCATGCTCGACGGCTGTACGCCCTGGCCCGACGTGTTCGCCGAGCGCTACCGGGCGGCCGGGCACTGGCGTGGTCACACGCTGGACGACCTGTTGCGCGGCTGCGCCTTGCAGTACGGGCCCCGGACCGCGCTCGTGCAGGGCGACATCCGCCTCACCTACGCGCAGCTGAACCGGCGGGTCGAGCGCATGGCCGCCGGCTTCCGGCTGCGCGGCCTGCGGCCCGGCCAACGGGTTCTCGTGCAGTTGCCGAACGTGCCCGAACTCGTCGTCACGATCTTCGCGCTGATGCGCGCCGGCACGATCCCCGTGCTCTGCCCCGTCACGCACCGGGCGCCCCAGGTGGCCCATGCCGCCCGGGTCACCGAGGCCGCCGGTTATGTCGGTCCCTCGGTGCACGACGGCTTCGACCACCGGGCCATGGCCGCGGACATCGCCGCCCGATGGCCCTTCCTGCGGCGGGTGTTCACCTACGAGCCGGTCGGCACCGCCTCCCCGTACGGCGGCCTGGCGACGGATGCATCCGGCTGCCACTACTTCCCGCTGGGCTCCGTCGACGCCCCGTCCGACCGCCCCCTCGTGCGGAGCGCCGAGGAGGTGGCGTTCTTCCTGCTCGCCGCCGACACCACCGACACGCCCCGGCTCGTCCCTCGCACCCACGACGACTATGCCTGTCAGACGCGGGTGGGCGCCGAGACGGCAGGGCTCGCCGAGGGCGATGTGTATCTGGCGGCGCCGTCCGCCGAGTTCAGCCTCATGCTCGGCTGCCCCGGCATCATCGGCACCCTCATGGCCGGCGGTACGGTCGTCCAGGCCGCGGCCGGGACAGCGGCGGAATGCCTCGCCCTCATCGAACGGGAGCGGGTCACCCACGCCTCGCTCGCGCCCGCTGTCGCCCGGCACTGGCTCCGCGAACTCTCCTCAAGCGGCGCCGACTTGGGCAGCCTGCGGCTTCTTCAGCTGGGCGGTGCGTCCGCGGAGGGGGTGACGGCGGAAGAGCTGGAGGCCGCCTTCGCCTGCCGCGTACAGCGCGTCCACGCCATGCCGGAGGGGCTGCTCATCCTCACCCCGGCGTCCGAGCCGCACGGCCGCCCGCTCGCACCCGACGCCGAGATCCGGATCGTCGACGCCGAGGGCGAGGACGTACCCGAGGGCGAACCCGGTGAACTCCTGGTCCGCGGTCCGTACACGGTGCGCGGCTACTATCGGGCGCCCGATCTCGATGCCCGCTCCTTCGCCGACGACGGCTACTTCCGTACGGGTGTCGTGGTGCGCGATCACTCCGGAAGGGATGAAGGTCACAGAAGCGTATCGGGCATTTAACCCTTCAACCTTCACTAAAGAATCACAAGTTGGTTAGGTTGGTCGCTGCCCGCACGACTTCCTCCGCAAGGCAGGCCGTCTCGTGCGCTCTCGTACGGAAGGAGCCGTCCCATGTCGCCGGAACCCCTGCTCTCGCAGTCCTCAGGTGGCGCGTCGACAGACGGGGTCGAGGCGCCGAGCCGTGACGAGGTCCGCCGACGGATCAACAGCCTTTACGACAGGGCCGAGAGCGACACGGGAACCTTCAACGCGACCCGCGCGGCGGCGATTCCTCGGCAACGGGGTGCGGCGGCCCGAGGGGGCTCCCAGGAGGCCGCGGAACCGGCGCTCAGGGATCTGACCCGCCAGTGGTTCGACGTGGCCCGGGCCAAGCTGGGGCCGACCGTGCCGGCGACCCAGCCGCAGGGGCGCGGCCCGGACCGCCCCGAGCGTCCCAGTCGCCCGGCCCGCGCGCCGCAGCCCGCCCGCCCCGTGCAGCGCCCTGCCGAGCCCCTCGCCCTCGATGCGCCCACGCCTGCCGCCGGAGCGCCGTCAGCGCTGACCGCCATGTCGTCTCCGGCGCAATCCGCCAGGCCTGTGGCGGAGTTGACCGCCGGCTCTGTCCCGGAGCTCATGGCCGGACCTGCCCCGGAGCCCGGCGCATGGCCCGCCCGGGAGCTGACGGCCGGGCCTGTCGCGGAGCGCACTGCGTGGCCCACCGCTGAGCCGGTGGCCGGGCCTGTCGCGGAGCGCACTGCGTGGCCCACCGCTGAGCCGGTGGCCGGGCCTGTCGCGGAGCGCACCGCGTGGCCCGTTCCGGAGTCGGCGGCTGGACCTGTCGCGGAGCGCACCGCGTGGCCCGTTCCGGAGTCGGCGGCTGGACCTGTCGCGGAGCGCACCGCATGGCCCGTTCCGGAGCCGAGCGCCGCGCTCGCCCCGAAGCTGCCGGTGGCGTCCGTGCCGCCGTGGAACGCCGGGCCTGCTCCCGACTGGAACGTCGGGGGCGCGCCGGAGCCCGCCCCTGGAACCGTCGCGGAGTGGAACGCCGGACCCGCTCCCGACCTGGCCGCCGAGCCCGCCGCGCCCTTCCCGCCGGTCGGGGCCGTCGCGGCCTTCGGGACCCGGTCGGAGGAGGACGTCTGGCGCACCGGCCCGCTGCCGGTCCTCGGCGGCAACCGGGCGCAGTGGCCACTGCCCGAGCCCACCGCGTTCGCCACCCCGGAGCCTGCCGCGACGACACCGCCGACCGCTCAGGATACCCTTGCCGGTTCCTACGACGCGGGTCCCCCCGTGACCGTGGCCATGCCCTACGGCGCCGCACCGGCGACCGGCCCGATCGCCCCGTATCTCACCGGTGTGCCCACGGATCCGACCGCCCCCTACGCCACCGACTGGCCGACCGGCACGACCACGGCGACCTATGGCGCCGGACTGCCGTCGGTCACCGCGCCGCCGGTCACCGATCCTGCGGTCGCTGAACCGCCGGTCGCCGCGCCGCTGGTCGCCGCGCCTCCGGTCACCCAGCCGCCGGTCACGGAAGCGCCGGTGGCGCAACTACCGGTCGCCGAACCGCCTCAACCGCCGGTCACGCACCTGCCGGTCGCCGAACCGCCGGTCACCGCACCGGCGTTCACCGGCGCGGTCGGTGCGGGGCACACCACGAAGGCCGACCGCGTGATCGCCTTCGCCCGTGCGCAGATCGGCCGCCCCTGCGTGTGGGGAGCGGCCGGACCGGGGTCCTTCGACGCGCCCGGTCTCTCCCAGGCCGCCTGGAAGATGGCCGGGGTGACGCTCCCGCGCACCGCTCAGGAACAGGCCGGGGTCGGCACACCGGTCGCCCTCGCCGAAGTGGAGGTGGGGGACCTGGTCTTCTTCCACGACGACCTCGGCCACGTCGGCATCTGGACCGGCAACGGCTTGATGATCCACGCCCCGGGTCCGGGAGCGGCCGTCCGTGAGGAGTCGGTGTTCTTCGCCGGTCAGTCGGCGATCAAGGGGGCGATCCGCCCGGCCTGACACATCTTGCCCCGTGGTGTGTCGCGGCTTCTCAAACCTCTCATGAATCACAGTTGAACATTTTGTGATCTCTGGGTGCACAACCATGCGAGGTCCTCCCGGGTCGAACTGGTGACCAACGGTGATACAGCCGTGCACAAGTTCCGTGGGGGGAACCTTGTCGATGATGGTGCGTCAGTTGTGTGGTGCTCTGAGGGTGCGCGGGACGACTGACCTGTTTCTTGCTCTGTTGCTGGCGGCGGGTTTCGTCGCGCTGCCGGTGTTCGCTCTGCTGCCGTGGCTGGGGGGCTTCGCGGTGGCGTCCGTGGTGAGCTATGTCGCGGACGAGGCGCTGCATGTCCGCTCGCCGGGGTTCGTGCGCCGGCTGGCGACGCTTCAGCTGGACCGCACGCTGCGGTTCGCCGTCCGGACGGTGATGCTGCTGGCCCTGGCCGAGCGGATGGACGCGCCGGACGCGATGCTGGTGGCCGCGCTCGCCGTCTTCAGCGTCCACTTCGCGCTGGTGATGCTGTACACCGCCCTGCATCACGCGGTACGGCGGCGCCGGGTGCTGCCGCTGGTGGTGCGCAACCTGGACATGAGTGGGCTGCCTCTCCCGCAGCAGCCGCCGGCCCTGCTGTTCCGGCGCTTTCTGCGCAAGCTCCTGCACCTCGACCTCCTGGCCCACGCGGGCTTCCTGGTGGCGCTGGCCACCGGGACCTGGGCCTGGGCGTACGCGGGCTTCGCGCTGACCGTCGGCATCACCGCGCTGGCGGTGCTCGCGCTGGCGGTGCAGTACCTGAGGGCGCGTCACATGCCGTCGAAGGAAGACGTGTTCGGCGAGGTCAACCGTCAACTGGCCGCGTACGGGCCCGAGGTGGCGCTCTACTTCAGCTTCGCCGCGGTGTCGCGGGACTTCATGTACCAGGTGAACATGTGGATCGAGACGTTGGAGCGGCTCGATCGGCGTCCGCTGATCATCCTGCGCGAACGGGCCTCCTTCCGCCACCTCAGCCGCACCCGGCTGCCCGTCCTGTGCGTGCCCAAGGCCGACGATCTGGCGGAGCTGGACCTGTCCGGCGTACGCGTCGTCCTCTACCCGGGCAACGCCGGCAAGAACGTGCACATGCTGCGCATCGCCGAGGCCAAGCACGTCTTCATCGGGCACGGCGACAGCGACAAGCTGGCCAGCAGCAACCGGGTCAGCAAGGTCTACGACGAGATCTGGGTGGCCGGGCGGGCCGGGCGCGACCGGTACCGCCGGGTGCGGCACGCCATCAGCGACGCGGCCATCGTCGAGGTCGGCCGGCCGCAGCTGGCGCCGATCCGGCTCCACGCCGACCGCCTCCCCGGCCCTCGTCCGGTCGTCATGTACGCCCCCACCTGGGAGGGGTGGAGCGACGACGACTGCCACACCTCCCTCATCCCGATGGGCACACGGCTGATCGAGAAGCTCCTGGCCGAGGACGTACGGATCATCTACAAGCCGCACCCGCTCACCGGCAAGCGCTCGGCCGAGGCGGCGGAAGCCGACCGGACCATCCGTGAGCTGCTGCACGCCGACAACGAACGCCGGCAGGCCGTCCGGTCGCAGTCCGAGCTCGCCGCCGTCCGCCCTCGGCTGACGGAGATCCGGTCCCGGCTGGACGAGTTGGCCGGACGGCACAAGGGCGACGACGCCCAGCAGACCCGGGAGGCGCGGCTGCCCGAGCACGACGACGCGGCCGAATGGCACACCCTGCACGCCGAGTGGCACCGCCTGTTCTGGGAGAGCCACGGCACGAGCGGCCACCACGTCATCCTGGAGCAACTGCCCACGCTGTACGAGTGCTTCAACCAGGCCGACATCCTCGTCAGCGACGTCTCCTCGGTGGTCGCCGACTTCGTCGCCAGCCTCAAGCCGTACGTCCTGACCAACGCCCACGACCTGCCCGACGAGGAGTTCCGGGCCGCCTACACCACGGCCGGGGGCGCCTATCTCCTCGACCGTGACTGCACCCGACTGCCGGAGATCCTCGGCTCGGTGCGCACACCGGCGAACGACCCGATGGCACCGTACCGCCGCACCTTGAAGGAGTACGTCCTGGGCCCGGACCACCCGAGCTCCATGGAGCGCTTCAACGCGGCGGTCAACGCCCTGGCCGACAAGGGCGCGGCCGAACTGGCCGAGGACCGCCTGCTCCTGGAGCAGACCGACCTCGTCGGATGACCCCGGCAACCCGCCCTCCCCGAGCCGGCGAGGGCGGGTGGCGGTCGCCGACAGGTTGCCGACAGGAGCGTCGCATAGCCTCTGGTACGGAGTCGTCGGAGCTCGTCCGGGGAGGCATCGGTGTTCGGAAGGGGCGCGCGGCTGTGTGCGGGCGCGATGATCGTGGTCTGCGTGCTGCTGCTCGGCCCCAGCGCGCCGGGCGATGCCCTCGTCGGCAGACCGCTGCCGGCCGGTGCCGCCGGCGAGGTGGTGCCGAACCGGGTGATGACCTGGAATCTCTGCAACCCCTGCGAGAAGAGCAACGTCGACCGGGCGGCGGAGATCGCCACCTACGCGCCGCAGGTGATCGGGCTGCAGGAGGCCTGCACCGGTGACGTGAAGCGGATCCGGGACCTTCTGGAGAGCCTGTACGGGCTGGTGTACCACGTCGAGTACGGGGCGGTGCTGCAGAACTGGGGCCGCTGCGGGGGAGTGCCGTGGAGTCCGGGGGGCTTCGGTCAGGCGCTGCTGTCGGCGGCGCCGATGACCGACCGCGTCCTGGTGGAGTATCCCGACGGCGGTTCCGAGGACCGCGGGTACCTGGCGGTCACCACCACGGTGAACGGCCGGAAGGTCCGGGTCTTCAACACCCATCTCGCCCAGCGGCAGCAGGAATCGGTGCGCGTCGGTCAGGTACGGGTGCTCGCGGCGGCGGTCGCCGAGTACGACCGCGCGATCGTGATCGGCGACTTCAACGCCACGCCGGAATCCCCCGAACTCGCCCCGATGTGGACCCTGGCCGCGGACACCGACCCCCAGTGCCTCCCCCAGGCCTCCGGCAGCTGCGACACGACCACCGACTGGTACAGCAAGTTCGACTACGTCTTCCTGCGAGGCATCGCCTCGCTCCGGCATCAGGTGCACCCCACCGCGTACTCGGACCACGACCTGCTCCAGGCCGACGTGGAGCTGACCTAGGGCGCTCGGGATGCCCGGGGTGCCCGCCCCGACGGCTCGATCGAGGCGGGCTCGGGCTCACTTCAGGTGCCGGGTGAAGAACTGGGCGGCGGCGTCCGCCGCGTACTGCGGGACACCGGTGTGGCCGCCCATGTTGGCGTGCAGCGACTTCTCCTTGGAGGCGAAGGCGTCGAACAGGTCCAGGGCCGCCTGCCGGTCGTTGCCCTCGTCGTCCCACTGCAGCAGGACGTGCACCGGAACGGTGACCTGGCGGGCCTCCTCGACGATCGCCCGGGGCACGAAGCTCCCGGCGAAGAGAGCGGCGGCCACGATGCGCGGCTCGACGGCCGCGAGGCGGACGCCGATGGAGATGATCCCGCCCGAGTACCCGACCGGGCCGCCGATCTCGGGCAGCGCCAGGAGGGCGTCCAAGGCGGCCCGCCATTCCGGGACCGCGGCGTCGACGAGGGGGAGGACGAGGGGGTCGATGATCTCCGGGCCGACCGGTTCGCCGGCTTGCATCGCCCGGCGCAGCTCGGCGCGGGCCTGTTCGAGGGCGGGCCACAGGGGCCGGTCACCGCTCCCGGGCAGCTCGATGGTGGCCGCTGCGAAGCCGTCGGCGGCGGCGTGCCGGGCCCGCGCCACCAACCGGGGGTACATCGTGTGCAGTCCGATCGGAGGGTGGCCGAGCAGGATGAGCGGCGACGGTGCGGCCGCGGAGGACGGCGTCCAGAGGAAGCCGGGGATCTCGCCGAGGGTGAATCCGCGTTCGATGACGCCGTCGTCGAGACGCTGTTCGGAAGTGAAGCGAAGGGCCATGGTGCTGCCTTTCGGGAGTGCGCTGGAAACGGCGCTCCCGGACGACCTACCGCCCGACCGTGACCCCGGAGGAGAGCACCCACGTCGATACGTTCACGGGTACCACCTCCTCGTTCTCTCGCACGGCCTCCGGAACGCTAGCAGCGGCCGCAGAGCTGTGCCAACGGGTTTTCCGCGAGCGGCTCCGTGACCCATCGCCACGGAGCCGCTCGCCGGAACAGCACTTCGTGCACTCAGACCCTGCCCGCGGCGAACGCTGCCGCCGCGTCGGCGTTCGCGGTGTAGCCCAGATGCGCCGCCACGTCGGTCCCGCCGCTCTGGCAGATGGGGTCGCCCGTGGCGCAGAAGTCGATCGTGCGGCTTTGGTAGACGCCGGTGACGCTCTTGCCGAGGGCCCGGATCGGATTGCCGAACAGCAGCACCGCGGCGACCCTCGGCTCGACCGCGGCGGGCAGGGTGGCGACGATGGGGCTGCCGACCACCGCGCCGGCGCTGCTGATGCCGATGGAGTTGTCGACGACGTTCGCCCCCTGCGAATAGCCGACGAGAACGAAACGCTGGCCCGGGCAGGCGGCGGCCTGCTGACTGACGTGATTCACCAGATCCGTGTTGCCCTGCGCGGCCGAGGTCGGTGAGAGGTCGGCCGGGTAGTTCACCTTGTAGCTGGAGAGGGTTTTTCCGGTGATTCTCCGCTGCAGCGCGGAATACACGGGGTCGCCGACGATGAAGCCGAGCGTGCCCGGCTCGAAGGTGCCGCGGGCCGCGACGACGTCGACATCCGTGCAGGCCGCGGCGGACGCCGCGGGCGTGGCGAGGGTGACGACGCCGGCCCCGCCGACGAGCGAGAGCGCGGCCAAGCACAAACGGATACGCATGAAATCCTCCGCGGTGGGGGCGCGGGAAGCGCCTGCGAAAGGGACTTCGTCAACGTATTCGCGCTGCTTGAAAGGGTGTTATGAACGCGATGATGGAACTGCCGCGGTTTTTTATTCCGTGGTGAGCGCCCGATATCAGTCCCGATACGGCGGGGTGGATTCCGTGCGCAGCGCCAGGATCATCTCCAGGCGGGCGTCCGGATCGTGCAGGGCGTCGCCGAACAGCTTCTCCAGCTGGCGCAGCCGGTAGCGGACCGTCTGCGGATGGATGTGCAGCCGGGCGGCGACATCCGGGACGTTGCTGCCGTTGAGCAGCCACACCAGCAGGGTCTCGGTGAGCCGGGCGCGCTGCCCCGCCGACACCGCGTCAAGTGGGGCGAGGGCACGCGTCCGTAACCGGCCGAGCAGCGGCTCGTCGGCGTGGAGCACCAGCGTCGACAGATGATCGGCGCAGCGCACCACCTCCTGCCGGGGCAGGACACCGCGCCCCATCAGCCCGAGCGCCCGGGTGGCCCACCGCAGGGACCGCGCCGCCTCGGCGAGCGGCACCGTCGGCCCGATCGCCGCCGGCCGGCCGCGCAAGGCGAGGGTGAAACCGCGCCCGGCCCATCGCCCGGTGCCGTCGGGATCGGGCACCAGCATGCGGGGCGGCCGGGAATCCATGTCCACCAGCGCTCCGGAGGAGGCCAGCGGCCGGTCCTCCTCGCCCCGGTCGGGGCCGCCGGCGAGGGCCACGACGGCGACCTGCCGCGGCACCGTCCATCGCGCGCTGTGCGCCAGCTTGCGTATCGCCTCCGGGGCCACCGGGTCCTCGCCGAGAAGCAGGTCGAGCAGTCGGCGACGGCGCCGCTCCAGCTCGTCCGAGCTGCGCAGCTGCCCTTCCGCGTACCCGGCGGCAGCGGCCTCGGCGACCTCGTGCACGGTCTGGAACGCCAGTTCGCCCAGGGCGGCCACGACCGCCGAGTCCAGCCCGAGGGTTTCCGCGGTGCGGCCCATGCGGCGCCAGGCGTGCATGCCGCCGACCCGCAGCGCGGACTGGAGCACGTCCAGGCTGCGGCCCTCCTGGGCCACGGCGCGCCCGAGGGCGTAGTACGTCGCGGCGATCGACTCCCCGTCGTCGCGCGGGTCGGCGATGTGGTCCACGAACAGGGTCAGCGCCTGCACCACACCGGCTCTGAGGTTCCTGGCGTACGGACCGTCGGGCGGCTGGGCGTACTCGGGCACCTGGCGGCGGACCTCCGCCTCCACCGCGTCGGCCACGGCGGCCAGTTGGGCGCGCAGCAGCTCGGCCAGTTCGGCCGGGACCGGCGTGGCCCCGGGTCCGTTCGGCACGTCGCGCGGAGTCGGGAACGCCATCGCGGACACTCCTTTCGCCCGGAATCGGCTCGCCCGCGAGGAGTTGCCCGTGGGGCGCGAGGGACGTCCCTGATTGGACGGGCGTTCCCTCCGCTCCGTTCCGTGCCCCCACGGCACCGACATCACTCCGGAACACCCAGAGCACGGGCGAGCATCGGCCACGACCGGGTGAACTCGCCTTTCCAGTAAGCCCAGTTGTGGCCCCCTCCGGCGTAGAAGTGGCTGTCCACGGGGATGCCGAGGCGTGCCAGCGCGTCGGTGAACCCGTGTGCGGAGGACCACAGCGCGCTCTCCAGCGCACCGGGCAGCGGATCGCCGCCGCCCCCGAGCAGACCGCTGCCCTGGGAGACGTACAACGGTGTGCCGCGCAGCCCCTCGGCCCGGGCACGGGGGTTGAAGTCCCGCCAGGTGAGGAGGTTCAGGATCGGATGGCCCCACAGCGAGGCGGCGGGCAGGTTCTCCCGGGCCACGATCGCGTCCACGATGACGGGCACGCCGGGTGCCGTGGTGTCCAGGACCCCGCTGTAGGAGGCCGCGGCGGCGAACACGCCCGGATGCCGGGCCGCGTGCGCCATCGCCCCGTACCCACCGGTCGACACCCCGGCGACGGCCATGACACCGGAGGCCCGGTAGTCACGGGCCAGCAGCGCGGGGACCTCCGACACCTGGAACGTCTCGTAGTCGACACCGTCGCGCCAGACGCTGGGAATGCCGGTCGGCCCCGCGTCCGGCATCGCCACGATCAGGTCGCGGCCCGCGGTGAAGGCCTCGATGTCCGTCTCACGCGTCCAGGACGTGTAGTCGTCGTGGGCGCCGTGCAGCAGACAGAGCACCGGATATCTCCGGGCCGGCGCCGAGTCGAAGCCCACGGGCAGGATCAGCCGCACCGGCGCGCTGCGGCGCAGGGCGGCCGAGGCCACGGACACGTCGAAGGTGCGCGCCCCCACCTGCGTCGCCGCCCTGGCACGGCCGGCGGCGGTGCCGAACAGGGCGGCCAGACCGGCGGTCGCCGCCTTCGCGACGGTGCGCCGGGACATTCTGGTGATGCGGTCGGGCATGGCGGCTCCTCGCGTCGGGGGTCGGTTCAGGGAGCGGGGATGCGTTCGGTGAGCGCTCGGCCGAGTCGGGCGGCGATCTCGTCCACGTACGGCGGGTCGAGCAGGGCCAGATGATGGCCGGGCACCCGGACGACCTCCAGACGCGGGCACACCTCGTCCCATCCCAGTGCCTCGTCGTCGCGTTCGTACGCCGGATCGCGGACCGTGTGCGGCGCGGGCTCGGTGGCACGGCAGAGCAGGACGCGGCCGTCGTACCAGCCGGGCTGGTGCGCCTCGCCGATCCGCAGGTCCAGGTAGGAGGCCCGCTGGTGCTCCAGCGCGGCGCGCGGCACGTCGGCGGCTTTTCGTACGGCGGCGAGCACGGCGTCGATCCGGTCCCCGTCGTCGTCCATCGCCACCAGCTCGTCGTAGGGCAACTCCAGTCGCCCGCCGTAGGTTTCGGCGACGTACCGCGCGAAGCCCTCGAGGTGGGCCCGAACGCGGTCGCCCGGCGTCTGCCCGGGGCGGGGAAGGGGCCGTACGGAGTCGATGAGCACCACGAGCGGTATCTCCCGTCCGTCGGCGGCCAGTTGCCGTGCCGTCTCCTGGGCGACGAAGCCGCCGAAGGACCAACCACCCAGCAGCAGCGGCCCGTCGGGGTGGGTGGAACGGATCACGTCGGCGTAGCGGCGCGCCTTGTCCGTGACCGTGCGGGACTCGTCGAGCCGGTCGAGGCCGAACACCGGTTGGTCGGCGCCCAGTCGTTCGGCGAGTGGCTGATACACGGTGCTTGGACCGCCGGCCGCGTGCACGAGGAACAGCGGCGGTCGGGAGCCGGTGGCGCGCAAGGGACGCGGGGTCGCGCCACCGGCCGACTGGGGGAGGGTCTGCTCGATGCGGGTGGCCGCGTCGGCGACGGTGGCGGCACCGAGCAGGTCGCGCAGCGGCAGTTCGATGCCGAACTCCCGCTCGACGGCCGTACGGACGCGGACCGCCATGAGGGAGTCCAGGCCGAGGTCGGCGAGCGCGGCCGTGGGAGTGACGCGGGTCGGGGAGTGGCCGGACACGGTGGCGATGTGGTGGATGAGGCGGGCCAGGACGGGGGAGTGGCCGGTGGTCATCTGTGGTGCGGCCGACTGCGTCTGGCCGCGGCCGTGTTCGGGTGAACGCGCGTCAGTACCGGCGTGCCGTCGCGTCGACGGCCCCGCCCTTCCGTCCGTCCACCAGTGCCGCACGTGCCGCCACCGCGGCCTCGGCAGGTCGATGACCCGGCCGGGTGGCAGCGGCAGTCGCCGGCCCGCCGTGTACAGGGCGCCCAACTGCCCCAGGAACGCGGCCGATCCGTCCGCGTCACGACGCAGCGTGGCCGACGCGAGCGCGTCGGGCACGGTGTCGGCGACGGCGCCCGTGAGCACCGGATGGGGTGAGATCTCGAGGAACGCGGTGTGGCCGTCGGCGGCCGCCGCGGCGACGGCCCGGTCGAGGCGTACGGGTCTGCGCAGGCTGGCCGCCCAGTGAGCGGCGTCGAACGCGCTGGTGCCGCGCGGGTCGTCGAGGACGGTGGAGTAGACGGGCACGCGGGCCCGCCGCCCCCGCACCCCGGCCAGCGCCTCGGTCAGCCCCGGCAGCAGCGGATCGACCTGCGGGGAGTGCCCGGCGCCCACGACCCGCATCGCCCGCGCCACCCGGCCCTCCTCCCGCAGGCGGTCGACCAGACGGCCCACCGCCGCCTCCGTCCCCGTCACGACCTTCTGCCGCGGCGAGGAGTGCACAGCCACCCACACCCCCGGGAAGTCCCGTTCCAGATCACCGAGTTCGCGGTCCTCCACATCCACGACGGCCATCGCACCACCCCGTAGTCCGCTCAGCAGCCGGGCCCGTACGGCGATGACACGCGCCCCGTCCGCCACGTCCAGGGCACCGGCGCACACGCTTGCCGCCACTTCGCCCATGGAGTGGCCGATCACGGCCGCGGGTTCGACCCCGTACGCGCGCCACAGTTCGGCGAGCGCCAACTGCATCCCGAACAGCAGGGGTTGGGCGGTGTCGAGACGGTCCAGGCCGGTGCCGGCCGCGAGGTGGTCGTACAGGGACAGGCCGTCGCACTCGGCGGCGAGCTGCGGGTCGAGCTTCTCCACGGCGGCGGCGAACTCGGGTTCCTCGGCGAGCAGCCGGCGTCCCATGCCGGGCCACTGGGTGCCGTACCCGGAGAAGACCCACACGGTGCCGGGACCCACGAGGTCCCGGTCGCCGGTCGTGACGCGCTCGTCCGGGCGCCCGGCCGCCAACTCGTCGAGGGCGGTGGCGAGTTCCTCGCGGTCGCGGGCCACGATCGCGGCCCGGACCGGGCCGCGGCCGGTGCGTCCGGCGAGAGTCCGCGCCACGTCGGCGGGTTGGGCCGCGCGTCCGTCGGGTGTGCGCAACCAGCCGGCGAGGCGGCCCGCGGTGTCGCGGAGGCGTTCGGGGTCGGTGTCGGACAGGAGGTGCAGACGGGCGGCGGGAGCGTCGTGCGGTGCGGGGAGCGGGGTGCGCCATTCCTCCAGCACCGCATGGGCGTTGGTGCCGCCGAAGCCGAATCCGGAGACTCCGGCGGTGGCCGTGCCGCTGTAGCGGGGCCACGGCTCGGGTTCGCTCACGACACGCAGCCGTGGGCCGGACAGCGCGCTGTCGTCAGCGCAGTGCAGGGAGGGCGGGATCAGGTCGTGGTGCAGGGCGAGCACGGTCTTCACCAGGCCGGCGACCCCCGCGGCGGCTTCCAGATGGCCCAGGTTGCCTTTCACCGAGCCCAGCAGCAGCGGCTGGTCGGGGTCACGGCCGCGGCCGAGGACCGCGTCGAGTGCGCCCGCCTCGATCGGGTCGCCGAGCGGGGTCCCGGTGCCGTGCGCCTCGACGAGGTCGACGTGCGCGGGGGTGATCCCGGCTCGCGCGTAGGCGGTCTCCAACAGGGCACGCTGGGCGGCCGGGTTGGGGGCCATGAGGCCGTTGGAACGTCCGTCGGAGTTGACGGCCGTGGTACGGATCACCGCCAGCACCCGGTCGCCGTCCCGCTCGGCGTGGGACAGCCGTTTGAGGATCACGGCCGCGCATCCCTCGGCGCGCCCGATGCCGTCGGCCGCAGTGGAGAACGGTTTGCACCGGCCGTCCGGCGCGAGGGCGCCCGCCCGCCGGAAGGCCACGGTGACGGCGGGCGACAGCAGCAGGTTGACCCCGGCGGCGATCGCCGTGTCGCTCTCGCCCGCCCGCAGACTGACACACGCGTGGTGCACCGCGACCAGCGAGGACGAGCAGGCGGTGTCCACCGCCAGGCACGGCCCGCGCGTGTCCAGAACGTACGCCAGCCGGCCGGCGGTGACGCTCAGGGCCGCTCCCGCCGGCGCCCAGGGATCGACGGCGTCGGGGTCCGCGCCGGTCAACTGCCCGTACTCCGGGGCGGAGACGCCGACGAAGACACCCGTGGCGGTGCCGGCGAGGGAGGAGGCCGGGACGGCGGCGTGGTCGAGGGCCTCGTGGACGACCTCCAGCAGCATCCGCTGCTGCGGGTCCATCACGGCGGCCTCACGCGGCGTGATGCGGAAGAAGTCCGCGTCGAACCCGGCGATGTCGTCGAGATAACCGCCGTAGGGATGTGCGTCGGCGGGCGGGAACGCCGTGAAGTCCCGCCAGCGGTCCTCGGGCACCCGCCGGATCGCGTCCCGGCCCTCGCAGAGCAGCCGCCAGTAGTCCTCTGGTCCGTGCACCCCGCCGGGCAGCCGGCAGCCGACGCCGACGACCGCGACGGGCTCGCCGGGGGCGCCCGGCGCCCTCCCCAGCGGCGCGGGGCCGGGAGGCGTACCGCACAGCCGCGCCACCAGCGCCTGCCCGGTCGGCGCCTCCCACAGCAGGGTGGGGGGCAGTTCGCAGCCCGTGACGCGGGACAACTCGGCGGTCAGGGCTATCGCGTCCCGCGACGACATGCCGAGCTCCGCGAGTTGCCGGTCCATCGGCACGTCCTCCGGGGCGGTGCCGAGCCACGAAGCCACCCGCTCGGCGATCAGCCGCCGCAGCGCCGCCGCGTCGACGCCCCTCATCCGGCGGCCCTCGACGCGATGCCGGCTGAGGAAGGGGGCGCGGCTCCAGGGGGATCACCGGCCGTGCCACCAGGCGGGTGACCGGCCGTGGTGCCAGGCCCCGCACCGAGCGTGCCACCGGCAGTCCCGCCAGCCGCGCCGCGGGACCCGCCGCCAATGGAGTCACCAGGCGCGCCACTACGCGGGGCGCTGCCCCCCGACGCGCTCCCCGCCTCCGGGCCACCCCCCGACCCGCTCCCCGTCGCCGCGCCGCCCTCCCTCCCGTACGCCCCCTCCAGATACCGCGCCCGCGTGAGCGTCCGGGACACCTTGCCGCTGGACGTGCGGGCGACCGCCCCCGGCGGCACCAGCACGACCTCGGCGAGCCGCAGCCCGTGCCGTGCGGAGACGGCGCCGCGCACCGCCCGCACCACGGCCGGTACGTCGAGCGAGGCGAGGGAGGCGGCCCGTACGTGCTCGGCCACCAGCACCACCCGCTCGCCCGTCCCGCCCGGCACGGCGAACGCGGCGAGCCGGTCGCGGCGCACCGCCGGATGCGCGTCCTGGGCGGTGGCCTCCAGGTCCTGCGGATAGTGGTTGCGCCCGTCGACGATGACGAGATCCTTCAGCCGCCCCGTGACGATCAACTGCCCGTCCAGCACCGCCCCCAGGTCGCCGGTGCGCAGCCACCGCCCGTCCGGTGAGCCGGCCCCGGCGGCGAAGGCGGCGCCGAAGACCCGCTCGCTCTCCGCCCGCCGATTCCAGTAGCCGCGCCCGACGTTGGGCCCCTGCACCCACACCTCGCCGACCTCCCCCTCGGGCAGGACGGCCCGGCTGACGGGGTCGGCGATCCGTACCCGCTGACCCGCCGGGGTGCCGCAGCCGGCCAGCAGGACGGCCCTCGGGTCGTCGGGGCGCGCGGGCAGCGCCTTGCCGGCGGCGAGGGCGTCCCGGTCGAGCGCGAACCGGCGGAGCGGCTGCCCGGGCCGGGCGGCACTGACGAAGACCGTGGCCTCGGCGAGCCCGTACGAAGGACAGTGCGCGGTGACCGGCAGGCCCCGGTCGGCGAAGGCCGCCTGGAAACGGTCGGCGGTGCCCGGGCGGACCGGTTCGCTGCCGTTGATCAGCGCGGTGACGCCGTCGAGACGGAGACCCGCCTTCTGTTCGTCGGTGACGGCGCCGACGCAGTAGTCGTACGCGAAGTTCGGCGCGGCACCGATGGTCCCCGGATGCGTGCCGAGCAGCCGCAGCCACCGTACGGGCTCGTTGAGGAAGGCGGCCGGGTCCATCAGCACCGACAGCGCGCCGCGCACCACGGGCGCGGCGACGCTGAGCACCAGCCCCATGTCGTGGTACAGCGGCAGCCAGCCCACACAGGTCACCGGGCGGGTGTCGGCGCCGTACGCCGCCAGGGCCTGCCCGGCGTTGGCGACGACGTTGGCGTGGGTGATCTCCACACCTGCCGGAGCCCGTGTCGAACCGGAGGTGTACTGGAGGTAGGCGAGCGCGTCGGCGTCCACGCCGACCGGCGGCCGGTCGCCGGCCTCGTCGTCCGGCACCTCGTCGGCGCAGACGATCCGCGTCCCGCTCCCGCTCAGCAGGTCCCGCACCTCTGTCGCCGCCCGGCTCGTGGTCACGACGGCCGCGGGACGGGCGTCGGCCAGGACCCGCGACAGCCGGTCGCCGTGCCCGGGCAGGCCGGGCGGATACAGCGGTACGGCGACCAGCCCCGCGGTGAGCGCGGCCAGGAACCCGGTGACGTACTCCGTGCCCTGGGGGCACAACAACGCGACGCGCGCACCGGGTTCGGCCTGCGCGGCGAGGCGGGCGGCGATCGCCCGTACACGCACGTCCAGGCGCCGCCAGGTCAGCGTCCGGTGGACGCCGCGGGAGCCTGGCACCGGGAAGTCGACGAAGGTGAGGGCACGCCGGTCGGGGGTGGTGGCGGCCCAGTGCCGCACGTATTCGGGAAGGGTCCGGCACGCGGGGGAGAGCGGGGGGTGGCGGCGGTCCATGGGGTGGTGGCTCCTGACGTCGCGGGGGAGGGATGTGCCTCGGTGCGGATCGCTGGGAGGGGCCTGAAGGGCTCAGAGCGGGATGTTGCCGTGCCTGCGCTGCGGCAGCGGCGCGCGTTTGCCGCGCAGGGCGGCCAGGGCGCGGCGGATGTGGTCGCGGGTGTCGCGCGGGGCGATGACGGCGTCGACGTATCCGCGTTCGGCGGCGACATAGGGCGTGCCGTGGGTGCGCTCGTACACGGCGACCAGGCGGGCGCGGAGCGCGCCGGGATCGTCGGCGGCGGCCAGTTCGCGCCGGTGCAGGACCCCCACGGCCCCCTCGGCGCCCATCACGGCGATACGGGCGCTGGGCCAGGCGAGGTTGATGTCGGCGCCCAGGTGCTTGGACCCCATCACCGCGTACCCGCCGCCGTACGCCTTGCGGACCACGACCGTGACCTTGGGGACGGTGGCCTCGGCATAGGCGTACAGCAGCTTCGCGCCGCGGCGGATGATGCCGCCCCGCTCCTGCCGTACGCCGGACAGATAGCCGGGGACGTCGGCGAACGTCAGCAGCGGAACGCCGAACGCGTCGCAGAACCGTACGAACCGCGCGGCCTTCTCGGACGCGTCGATGTCGAGGACCCCGGCGGCGTGCAGCGGCTGGTTGGCGACGACCCCGACCGACCGGCCCTCGACACGTGCCAGGGCGCAGAGGATGTTCGGCGCGAACAGCTCCTGGACGTACAGCAGTTCGCCGTCGTCGACGACCGCGCGCAGGATCTCCCGCATGTCGTACGCCTGCCCGAGCCGGTCCGGCACGACGGCGTCGAGAAAGTCCCCGGCCGGCGCGTCGCCGGGGGCGTACTCCGGTGGCGGTTCCAGGTTGTTGGCGGGCAGGTACGACAGCAGTTCGCGTACGACGTCCAGGGCGTCGTCCTCGTCGGCGGCCAGGAAGTGTGCGTTGCCGTTGACGGTGTTGCTGGTGCGGGCGCCGCCCAGCTCCTCGGCGGTGGCCCGCTCGCCGGTGACGGCCTCGATGACGTCGGGGCCGGTGACGAACATGTGCGAGGTACCGTCGACCATCACCGTGAAGTCGGTGATCGCGGGGGAGTAGGCGGCCCCGCCGGCGCACGGGCCGAGCACGACGGAGATCTGCGGGATCACGCCCGACGCCTGGACGTTGCGGCGTACCAGTTCGGCGTAGAGGGCGAGGGAGGCGACGCCCTCCTGGATGCGGGCGCCGCCGGAGTCGTTGAGCCCGACGACCGGGCAGCCGGTCTTCAGGGCGAGGTCCATCAGCGCGACGGTCTTCTCGCCGAACGCCTCGCCCATGCTGCCGCCGAAGACCGTGGAGTCCTGGGCGAACACGCACACCCGGCGGCCGTCGACCGTACCGAAGCCGGTGACCACGCCGTCGCCGTATGGGCGCCGGCCACCGCTCCCGTCGGCCCGGGCCCGTACGAACAGCCCGGTCTCGGTGAAGGAACCCTTGTCCACCAGCCGTTCGACCCGCTCCCGAGCCCCGAACTCCCCACGCCGGCGCGGGCCGCCCGCCACCAGTGCCTGCTCACGGCGGCGGTGCAGGTCGCCGATGCGTTCCGCGGTGCTGCGCCGGGGCACGTGTGCACCCGCCTGCGGCGGGCCGGATGTCGTCGCCTCTTGAGTCACAACCACCTCCGAAGTGGTTGTCGAATATGGCAGTCCGGCGACGAATATTTGAGCGAATCACCTTCGGCTGTGGGGGAGTTGAGTCCTCCGGATCCCGAATTCATCCCCACATGACAAGGGGCGGCGGGCCGTCGGTCGGTCGGACGGCAAAGCCGGCCGGGGCGGTCGCAGTCGGCCCTGCACCGCCCCGGCGACCGGTCAGCCGGCCGCGAGCAGCGTGAGGGTGTCGATCACGCGGTTGGAGAAGCCCCACTCGTTGTCGTACCAGGCGACCACCTTCACATGGCGGCCGTCGACGCGGGTGAGAGCCGAGTCGAAGATCGACGAGGCGGGGTTGCCCACGATGTCGGACGACACCAGCGCGTCCTCCGAGTACTCCAGGACGCCGGCGAGCGGCCCCTCCGCGGCGGCGCGGTACGCCGCCAGCACCTCGTCGCGCGTCACGTCACGGGCGACGGTCGTGTTCAGCTCGACGATCGAACCCACCGGCACCGGAACGCGGATCGAGTCGCCGGACAGCTTGCCGTCGAGGTTCGGCAGCACCAGGCCGATCGCCTTCGCGGCACCCGTCGTGGTCGGCACGATGTTGACCCCGGCGGCGCGGGCGCGCCGGGCGTCGCGGTGCGGTCCGTCCTGAAGGTTCTGCTCCTGCGTATAGGCGTGCACCGTCGTCATGAACCCGTGCTCGATACCGGCGAGTTCGTCGAGGACGGCGGCGAGCGGCGCGAGCGCGTTGGTGGTGCAGGACGCGTTCGAGACGATCGTGTGCACGGCCGGGTCGTAGGCGTCGGTGTTGACCCCGTACGCGAGCGTGACGTCGGCACCGTCGGACGGCGCGCTGACGAGCACCTTCTTCGCGCCCGCGTCGAGGTGCGCGGCGGCCGCCTTGGCCGAGGTGAAGCGGCCGGTGGCCTCCAGGACGATGTCGACGCCGAGCTCGGCCCAGGGCAGCTGCGCCGGCTCGCGCTCGGCCGTCACCTTGATCCGCCGGCCGCCGACGACCAGGGTGTCCCCGTCGACGGTGACCGGGCGTCCGAGCCGGCCGGCCGTGCTGTCGTAGGCGAGGAGGCGGGCGAGCGTGGCGGGCTCGGTGAGGTCGTTGACGGCGACGACCTCGAGGTCGCTGTCGCGCTCCAGCAGTGCGCGCAGCACGTTGCGTCCGATGCGGCCGAATCCGTTGATGGCGATGCGAGTCATGTGTGGGGTCCCTTCCCTTTGCCACCAGGGTCGCGCGCGGCGCGGACCGCTGACAGTGGCGTGATCGCCATGGTTCAAAAGGATCCCGCCACGCCCTTGAAGGGCGCCCTTGAGGGGCGGGTCACTCACCCTTGGTGAAGGTGCGCCGGTACTCGCTCGGGGTCGTCCCGAGGATGCGCTGGAAGTGCAGACGCAGATTCGCGCCGGTGCCGAGGCCCACGTCGGCGGCGATCTGCTCGACGCTGCGCTCGGAGCGTTCCAGCAGTTCACGGGCCAGGTCGATGCGGGCGCGCATCACCCACTGCATCGGCGTGTACCCGGTCTCCTCGACGAAGCGCCGGGAGAACGTGCGTGCCGAGACCCCGGCCTGCGCGGCCAGGGTGTCGAGGGTGAGGGGCTCGCCCAGCCGGTGCAGCGCCCACTCGCGGGTGTCGGCGAACCGCTCACCGAGCGGCTCGGGCACACTGCGCGGCACGTACTGGGCCTGGCCACCGCTGCGGTACGGGGCGGCCACGAGCCGCCGGGCCGCGTGGTTGGACGCGGCCACTCCGAGGTCGCCGCGCAGGATGTGCAGGCACAGGTCGATCCCGGAGGCGGCACCGGCCGAGGTGAGCACGCTGCCCTCGTCGACGAACAGCACGTTCTCGTCGACCTGGACGAGCGGATGCCGGGCGGCGAGGGCGCGGGTGTAGTGCCAGTGCGTCGTGGCGCGCCGGCCGTCGAGCAGGCCCGTCGCGGCGAGCGCGAAGGCGCCGGTGGAGATGGCGGCGAGCCGCGCGCCCCGGTCGTGCGCGGCGATCAGCGCGTCGACGACGGCCCGCGGCGGGTCGTCGCGATCCGGGTGCCGGTACCCGGGGACGAAGACGACGTCGGCCCACGCGAGGGCGTCGAGGCCGTGCTCGACGTGGTACGCGAGGCCGTCGCCGCCGGTCACGAGCCCTGGCGTCGCCCCGCACACCCGCACCTCGTACGGCATGCTCGCGCGGGTCGTGAAGACCTGCGCCGGGATTCCGACGTCGAGCGGCTTCGCACCCTCGAGCACGAGGACGGCGACGCGATGCAGACGGGAGGCTGGCACAGGGAGAGGTTACGTGGGGTCCGACCTCGGCACCGGCGCCGGCCGAGGCGGTAAAGGGCTGGGCGCGGCGCGGGCTCGGGGGCGACGCTGGGGCGATGGATCAGGTGCGGGAGATCGTCGCGCTGCTGGACCGTGTGCTGGGCCGGGACGCGCTCGGCAGCTACCTCCACGGCTCGGCCGTGCTGGGCGGCCTCAGACCGGCCAGCGACGTGGACATCCTGGTCGTCACCCGTCGCCCCATGGAGGAAGGACAGCGCCGATCGCTCCTCGGCGGCCTGCTACGGATCTCCGGCACCGGGAACGGCACCCGCCCCGTCGAGCTCACCGCCGTCGTCCGGTCCCGGGTCCGGCCCTGGCGGTACCCGCCGCCCGCCGACTTCCTCTACGGCGAGTGGCTGCGCGGCGCGTACGAGGCCGGGGAGGTCCCCCGGCCCGAGCCGATGCCCGACCTGAGCCTGCTCATCACCATGACCCTGACCGGCGACCACCCGCTGACGGGTCCGCGCCCGGCGCGGCTCCTCGACCCGGTGCCGGCCACGGATCTGGCCCGGGCGAGCCTGGCGGGCATCCCCGCTCTGCTCGCCGACCTGGACAGCGACACCCGCAACGTCCTGCTGACCCTCGCCCGCATCTGGACCACGCTCGCCACCGGCCGGATCAACTCCAAGGACACGGCCGCCGACTGGGTCCTCACCCGACTCCCGCCGGAACACCGGCCGGTTCTCGAACACGCCCGGCACCTCTACCTCAACTGCCCGTACTCCGAGGAGAGTTGGAGCACCGCTTTGCGGGCGCAGGTACGTCCGCATGTGGACCGCGTGCTCGCCGAGATCGACCGGCTGCGCACGGAGAGGCCGATGCCCTGACCGTGCCCGGGGAGACCGCCGTATCGATCGGTCAGGTCCCGGAGCCGGCCCCTTCCGCGAGCAGCGTGCGCAGGGGACCGGTGTCTGGTGTGTCGGCGACGGCCGCGTCGATGGCGTCGTCCATACCCTTCTCCCACGACTCGGGCAGGATCAGCCCCGGCCGATCCGACCAGGCGATGTCCGGCGCGGCGTGACCGGACTCGGCGAGGCGCAGAAGGATCAGGCCCGCGACGCCGTCGAAGATCCGGGGCCGGATGAAGTCACGCGCCGACTGGCCCGTCAGCCGAGCCGCCTGATACGGCCTGGGCATCCGGTCGGCGACCTCCATCCACAGCAGGCCGCGGTCGAAGACGTCGAGGATCTCCTCCAGGCCGGGCAGCAGGCGCTCGTCGGCCTTCTCCACGGACGCCTCCGAGCGCAGTGTTCTGGCGACGGCGAGCCGCAGCGGCCCGGACCACTCCTCGGCGTCGGCGACCGCGCGGGCCATGGTGAGGTCGTCCCAGCTCATGCGCCGCAGCAGTGCCGCCTCCGGCGCCAGCGTGCGCGCCTCCAGTTCGGCGAACACCCGGTCCGTGTCCCGCAGCAGCGTCAGAGCGGCCGGCTCATCGGCCGGCTCGGCGGCCGACTGCTCGGGCCGGTCATCGGCGGGCAACTGCTCTATCAGTGCGATCCGCTCCGCCAGCGGCGGGTGCGAGTCGTACGGGTGTGGCCGCGGCGGTCGCTGACCGGCGCGCAGCGCGGCGAGCTGCTCCCCGCTCCGGGCGGCGAGCAACCGGCGGAAACCGCCGTGGACCTCGCCGACCGGGGGCAGCGCTGTCAGCGGACTGCCCATCGCGGCGTACCTCTGCAGGTAGTGGGTGTGTGCCGCGTCGAGCACCGGCAGCATCCGCAGGGCGGAGGCCGTCACGTCACGGCCCGCGTACCGGGCGGCCATCCGGTCCGCGGCGAGTTCCTGGTGCCGGGCCGCGGACTGGGTGATGCGCAGGAACATCCTGGCGTAGCCGACATACAGGACACCGATGACGTAGTGGAACCGGGTGCTGCCCTCCTGGAAGGCCTCCACCGTGTGGATCAGCGCCTGCCGGCCGCGCGCAGTGACACCGCCGAGACGGGTGTCGCCGTTGCCGTAGTGCCCGAACTCGTGGACGAGGACGGACCGCAGCTGCGGGACCGTCAGCCCGGCGAGCAGCGGCAGGCCCAGGACCATCCGGCGTCGGCCGTGCAGCAGTCCCAGCAGCCGGCTCTGCTCGATCACGCCCGCGTTGACCTCGGCGTCCAGATACAGCTCGTCCGGAGGCCGCTGCCCGGTCGCTTCGGCGGCGGCCCGCACCTGTTCCCACAGTTCGGGCTGGTCGTCGGGGGCGACCGCCACCGCGTCGGTCACCGGCCCCAGCCGGCCGGCCCGCAGAAAGGCGAACATACCGCGCAGGATCGCCCACGCCAGCAGGATGGTGACGGTGATCGCCGCCCCCTCGATCCCGGCCGCCCTCTCGGTGACCAGCCGTGTCACCACCAGCCAGTCGAACACCGCCATGACCGACAGCAGGGCTCCGCCCATGAGGAAGAAGCCGACCAGGAGCACGAACGCGCGGACAGCACGCAGTCGGTACGACATCGAGAAACCCCCACCCACGTGCCGCGACTGCACGAGAAGTTCACAAAGTGTTCGCGGATCTTACCCGCAGGACGCGTGGCGGATCCGAGGCGCCCTCTCGATGCGGGCGGCCCCGTTCCCGCGCGTCGCGATGAGTTCCGCCGGGTCCGGCAGTCGTACTGTCGAAGCCGCCACCGAGGAGGACCACTCATGCGCACCGTGACGTACTCGATGAACATCTCACTTGACGGCTACATCGCCGACTCCGGCGGTGACTTCGCGTGGTCGGAGCCGGACGACGAGGTGTTCCGGTTCTGGATCGACGACATCCGCGGGGTCGACGTCCATGTGCTCGGGCGTCGGCTGTACGAGACGATGCTGTACTGGGAGACCGTCGACCAGGACGATCCGGCGCTCGACGAGGCGACGCGCGAGTGGGTCGCGCTGTGGAATCCGCTCCCGAAGGTGGTCTTCTCCCGGACGCTGACGTCGGTCCAGGGCAAGAACGTCCGGCTGGTCTCCGGGAATCTGGTGGAGGAGATCGAGCGGTTGCGGGCCGAGCCGGGGGACGGCGAGATCGCGATCGGCGGCGCGGAGCTCGCCGCCCAGGCGGCCGCGGCAGGACTGATCGACGAGTACCGGAGCGTCGTGTACCCGGTGCTGGTCGGCGGCGGAAACTCGTTCTATCCGCGGCATGAGCAGCGCGCGGATCTCGAACTGGTCGAGACCCGCACCTTCAAGTCGAAGTTCGTCTACCTGCGCCACCGCGTGGTGCGCGGCGTCGGGCAGGGATGAAGCCCGGCCACCACGGGGGCACGGTGGCCGTCTAGCGGTGCAGGCGGGTGTTCAGGCGCGCCGCCTGGCGGGTGAGGTGGTCGCGTTCGGCGAGATCGGTGGCCTTGTGGGCGGCCTCGGCGTACAGACGGGCCGCCGTCCTCAGGTCGCCGTCGCGTTCGTGGAGGTAGGCCGCCACCGCCGTGTGCCGGGGCAGCGCGGGGTCCAACTCGGCGAGGGCGGCCAGACCGGCGCGCGGTCCGTCGGCCTCCGCCACGGCGACGGCGCGGTTGAGCCGGACCACGGGGCTGCCGGTCAGGCGCAGCAGTTCGTCGTACCACTCCACGATCTGCACCCAGTCGGTCTCCTCGGCGCGGGGCGCGTCCGCGTGCAGGGCGGCGATGGCGGCTTGGGCCTGGTACTCGCCCAGCCGGTCGCGGGCGAGGGCCGCCTGGAGGATCTCCACGCCCTCGGCGATCAGGCGCGTGTCCCACCGGCCGCGATCCTGCTCGGCGAGCGGCACCAGGCTCCCGTCGGGCGCCGTCCGGGCGGCGCGGCGGGCGTGGTGGAGCAGCATGAGGGCGAGCAGCCCGGCCGCCTCGGGATGGTCGACGGCGGCCGTCAGCTGCCGGGTGAGGCGGATCGCCTCGGCGGCGAGGTCGACGTCGCCGGAGTAGCCCTCGTTGAAGACGAGGTAGAGGACGCGCAGGACGGTGGCGACATCGCCGGCCCGGTCGAGGCGGACGCCGGAGACGGTGCGCTTGGCGCGGCTGATGCGCTGGGCCATCGTCGCCTCGGGCACCAGGTACGCCTGGGCGATCTGGCGGGTGGTCAGGCCGCCCACGGCGCGCAGGGTGAGCGCGACGGCGGACGACGGGGTGAGGGAGGGGTGGGCGCACAGGAAGTACAGCTCGAGGGTGTCGTCGACCGTGGGCGCGGGACCGGGCGCCGGTTCCTCCTCGAAGCGGTCCTCGCGGCGGCGGCGTGCGGTCTCGGCGCGGGTCGCGTCGAGGAACTTGCGCCAGGCCACGGTGACCAGCCAGCCCTTGGCGTCCCGCGGCGGGTCGGCGGGCCACACGCGCAGTGCCTCGACGAGCGCGTCCTGCACGGCGTCCTCGGCCGCCGCGAAGTCTGCTCCGCGGCGGACGAGGACGGTGAGGACGCTCGGGGTGAGGCCGCGCAGCAGGGCCTCGTCCATCGGTGGGGTCACTCCGTGACCGTGCAGTGCGTGCTCATGACCGGCCGGACCTCCAGCCACTCGTGGATCGGCTTCCCGCCCGCGCCCGGCGCGGCGGACAGTTCCGCGGCCAGCTCCAGGGCACGCTCGTGGCTGTCGACGTCGATGATCGTCCAGCCGGCGATGAGGTCCTTGGTCTCGGCGAACGGACCGTCGGTGACCGGCGGGCGCCCCTCACCGCCGTAGCGGACCCACGACCCCTCCGGGGCGAGTGCCTGACCGTCGACGTACTCACCGGACTTCTCCAGCCGTGCCGCGAAGTCGTTCATGTACTGCATGTGTGCCGAGATCTCCTCGGGCGTCCACTGGTCCATCGGCACGTCGTTCACCGCCGCCGGGGCGCCGCGGTAGTGCTTGAGCAGCAGGTACTTGGCCATGATCGGTCTCCTCGGTGCTGGTGCGGCCCATTGTGGTCGCGTTCACTCCCGGGACGGAGCCGGACAGGGGATCTCGACATCACCGGCAGGACAATTTTTTTTCCCGTACTCACATGATCGGCTCGTCCTCGGTGTCGGCGTCGAAGAGATACGTCTCCACGAACGGCATGCCGAGGTGCGGGGACAACCGAACGCCCGGCCGGGGAGGCCCGGCCGGGCGTTCGGTGCGGTTCGATCAGGGGCTGATCAGTTCACCTCGGTGATCCGCCAGCGCTGGTTGGAACCGGAGTTGGCCTGCCATGTCGTGACGGCCGCGCCCTCGTTCGTCGCCTGGTCGCCGACCTCCAGGAGGCGTCCGGTGGCCTGGTTCACCAGCGTCCAGGTGCCGTCGCCCGTGGTCGAGAGGATCCACTCGGTCGCCGGGTCCCGGTCGCCCGTGTCGGGCTCGATCACCGGCACGTTGTCCCGTACGGCGAGCCGCTTGCCCTCGGCCGGGTTGGCGAAGACGTAGCGGGCCCGGTTGCTCCCCTTCTTGCCGTACTTGGCCTCCAGGCGCCACTCCTGCGCCACCGTGCCGTTCGCCGAGTTGATGACCAGGTTGGTGCCGTTGGCACCAACGGTCACCGCCTTGCCGCTCTGCACCCCGGTCAGCGTGTAGGACGCGCCCTTGCTGAACAGGCTCGCGTCCTTGGCGACGCCGGAGACGCCCTTGACGGCGAAGGAGGTCACGGACTGGGCGGGGACGGTGTACGTCGCCTTGGCGTCGACGACCTTCACCGGGGTCTGCCGCACCAGCTTGCCGGCCGCGTCGGTCACGGTCGGCGTGACCGTCGCGTTGTCCTTGATCTTCCCGAACTTGGACAGGTCGATCGTCACCGCGCGCGGCGCGGTCGTGGAGTTGACGTGGACCAGCGAGGCGCCCTTGCCGTCCTTCGTGACCGCGGCGGCGCTGGAGGTGTCGTTCACCTTGATCAGGCGGTCGCCGGGCTTGATGAAGTGCGTGAAGTTGCGGGCCGTGTCGAACTTGGTGTTGGTGTAGATCGGGCAGGACTTCAGCGTGTCCGTCTTCGTGCAGCTGAACGGCAGCTGGACGGAACCCCAGTTGCCGCCCTTGGCGGACTCGCCGCCCGGCTTCATGTTGTCGTAGTCCTCGACCGGCTGCCAGAACACCCAGGCCTTGGGCTCCAGTTCACGCAGGTCGTTCACCATCTGCTGGGCGAGGCCCAGGCCGGGACGCATGTCGGTGAAGCTCTGCCCGTCGCCCCAGTCGCCCTCGACCTCGCTCATCCACAGCGGCTTGTCGGCCGCCTTGGCCAGGTCGCGGACCGTGGTGCGCTGGGAGGTGCCGTAGGTGTGGACGTTCATCTGTCCGACGAGGTCCTTGGACGCCTGGGAGTAGGAGTTCCAGTTGGTCGCGAACAGACCGGGGTTGGTCTCGTCCATCGCCGATATGTCGGCCTTGACCTTGGCCTCCTTCAGCGCGGGCGCCAGCGCGGCCAGCACCTTCTCCTGCATCGCGGGCCCGATGTGCGCGCCTTCCTGGCGGCCGCCCACCGGTTCGCCGTTCGCGTCCAGACGGGTGCCCCAGTACCCGGTGTTGGGCTCGTTGAACGGGTCGACGGTGTCGACCTTGATGCCCTCGGCCTTCTCCAGCCGCTTCGTCGCCCCGGCGAGGTAGGCGGCGAAGTCGCCGACCGAACTCTCCTTCAGCTGCTCGGCGTTGGCGTTGAACCCGCCCGAGACGTAGCCGCTCTCGGTCATGAACCACGGCGGGGAGTTGGAGAACGTCTCCCAGTGGTCGATGTCGTGCTTGATCCGCTCGACCCACCAGCGCTGCGTGGCGTCCGCGTCCGGGTTCCAGTCGGCCGGGTCGTCGGCGCTCCACCAGTCGGTGTCGGTACGGGTCGTGCCCGCGGGCGCCTTCCACCAGCCCTCGACCGCGCCACCGGCGCGCAGGTAGTCCTTCACGTCGGGGGCGTTGCCGCCGCCGATGTTGTAGCGCGCGATGTTCAGTGCCAAGCCGTCGTCCCCGAAGAGTAGATCAGCGAGCTTCTCGCGGATCTCCTTGGGGTAGTCGCCGGTGGCGTTGGCGAACCAGACCAGGCTGGTGCCCCAGCCCTCGAACGCGTCCTGCTTGTACGACGGGTCGGGCTGCACGGTGACCGACGCGACGGCCGCGTCGGCCTGTGCGAGCGGCGCCGGCCCCGAGAGCAGTGCCGCTCCGGTCGCCAGCGCGGTCATCGACGCTGCCCCGAGGAGCCGTCTGCTGCGGGTGAGTCCTGCCATCGTGTGCTCCCAGCTCTCATAGGTGGAAACGCTGCGGTGGTCCCTCCCGCCGGACCTTGCGGGGAGGGGGGTGCCCCCGGGCGGGCCATGTGCCGCCCGGGGAGACAACTGCGGTCAGGCCGACGGCCGGCGCACCACGCCGACCTCGCGCGGCCCGAGGACGAGCCCGCCGTCGCCGGTCGTGCCGTACAGCACGTCACCGGCGAATCCGGGCACCGGCACCGTGTCGTCGGTGCGGTTGACCAGGAACAGGAACTGCTCCTCGTCGTTCCTGCGGACGACCAGCTCGACCCGTCCGCGTGCCTCGGCGGGGAGTTCGCTGTGCACGCCCGCCGGTTCCAGCAGGCGCGGCAGCAGCGCGGTGAGTCCCGCGACGCCGAGGCGCGTGGAGACGTACGACGCCGAACCGGCCGCCGCCGTACGGCGGGTGACGGCGGGCCGCCCGGCCTGGTTGCCGGTGTCGTAGCGGGCGAGGACCTCGGTCCGGTCGTCGGCCAGGGTGATGCGGTCGGTCCACAGGGTGCCGGTCGAGCCGTCGTCCAGGGACACCGACTCGTCGGCGAGCAGCGGGCCGAACTCCTCGACGCGGATACCGAGCAGCTCGCGCAGGGCGCCGGGGTAGCCGCCGAGCCAGATGTGGTCGTTCTGGTCGACGACGCCGGAGAAGTAGGTCGTGACCAGGTGGCCGCCCTGCTCGGCGTAGCGGGTCAGCTCCTTGGCGAGCTCCGCCGGGACGACGTGCAGGACCGGCGCGATCAGCACCTCGTAGCGCGCGAAGTCGCTCTTGGTGGTGATCAGGTCGGCGCGCACGCCGAGCGCGAGGAGCGCGGAGTACCAGTCCAGGCCCTCCTGGCGGTAGTTCAGCAGCGAGGTGGGGTGGGAGTCCTGCTCGCTCGCCCACCAGGAGTCCCAGTCGAAGACGATGCCGACCTTCGCGCTCTCGCGGTGCGAACCGGCCACCGGGGCCAGCGTCCTGAGGGTGGCGCCGAGTTCGGCGACCGCGCGGAACAGCTCGCTGTCGGCGCCGGCGTGCGGGACCATCGCCGAGTGGTACTTCTCGGCGCCGGCCGCCGACTGCCGCCACTGGAAGTAGCAGACGGCGTCGGCACCGTGCGCCACGTGCAGCAGCGCGTCCCGGGCCAGTTCCCCGGGCCGCTTGGCCACGTTCACCGGCTGCCAGTTGACGGCGCTGGTGGAGTGCTCCATCAGGAACCAGGGACGGCCGCCCGCGATGCCGCTGGTGAGGTTCGCGGAGAAGGACAGCTCGTCGCGGGACTGCGGGCCGGGGTGGACGTAGTGGTCGTTGGAGACGAAGTCGATCTCCTCGGCCCAGTCCGCGTAGTTCATGCCCTTCGTCTCGCCCATCACCATGAAGTTGGTGGTGACCGGGACGTCCGGGGTGATCTCCTTCAGCAGGTCCCGCTCGGCGCGCAGATAGTCCTTCAGGACGTCGGAGGAGAACCGCTTGAAGTCCAGCTGCTGCGTCGGGTTCGGGTGCGAGGCCGCGAGGCGCGGGGGCAGGATCTGCTCCCAGTCGCTGTAGCGCTGCGACCAGAAGGCCGTGCCCCAGGCGTGGTTGAGGGCCTCCAGCGTGCCGTAGCGGGCGCGCAGCCAGTCGCGGAAGGCGCGGGCCGCGTCGTCGGAGTAGTCGTAGACGTTGTGGCAGCCCAGCTCGTTGGAGACGTGCCAGGCGACCAGCGCGGGGTGGTCGGCGTAGCGCGTGGCCATCTCGCGGACCAGGCGCAGGGCGTGCTCGCGGAAGACGGGGGAGGTGGGCCGCCAGTGCTGGCGGGCGCCCGGCCACAGGGTCTCGCCGGTCGCGGTGACCGGCAGGATCTCCGGGTGGGCCGTGGTCAGCCACGGCGGCGGCGAGGCGGTGGCGGTCGCCAGGTCGACGCCTATGCCGCCCGCGTGCAGCAGGTCCATGACCTCGTCGAGCCAGCCGAAGTCCCAGGTGTCGGCGGTCGGTTGCAGCCGCGCCCAGGAGAAGATCGCCACGGAGACGACGGTGACACCGGCCTCCCGCATCAGCCGGACGTCCTCCTCCCACACCTCCCGGGGCCACTGCTCGGGGTTGTAGTCGGCGCCGAAGGCGAGACGCGGGGTGAGGTCACCGTCCGCCCCGCGGCGGCGGGAGTGGAGGGTGGAGATCATGGCGGTCCTTCCGAAGGGGTGGTGCACGGGGGCGGCGCGGCCCGGGAGCCGCGCCGCCCGGCGTTCATTGCTTCCGCGAGAACTGCTTCGCTTCTGCGAGAACTACTTCTCGATGGTGAAGCCCTGCTCCTCGCCGTACTTGACCGAGGCGTCCTGCCAGGCCTTCAGGCCCTGTGCCAGCGTGGTGCTGGAGACGTACGCCTTGCCGACCGTGTCGTTGAAGATCGAGTTCGCGTACTGCTGGAACGGCAGGTAGGACCAGTCGCTCGCCACGTTCGCCGCCGACTCGGCGAAGATCTTGTTCGCCTCCTGGCCGTCGAAGTAGTCGAACTTCTTGCTCTGGAACGCGGGGTCCTCCAGCTGCGCCTTGGTGGCGGGGAAGGCGCCCTGGTCGACGCGGGTGGTGACACCGGCGCCGGCGTTGGCGTACTCGGTGAAGGCGTAGGCGAGTTCCTTGTTCTTGGCCAGCGCCGGGACGGTCAGCGAGGAGCCGCCGTTCTCCGCGCTCGCCTTGTCGCCCTTGGTCCAGGCCGGCATCGCGGCGGCGCGCCACTGGCCCTTGGCGCCGGGGACGCCGGTCTCGAAGTTGGCGGGCATCCAGGCGCCGGTGGTCAGGGTGGCGATGGTGCCGTCACCGAGGCCCTTGTACCAGTCGTCGGTCCAGCCGTTGATCGGGGCGAGCAGCTTCTCGTCGATCAGCTTCTGCCAGACGGTCTCGAACTTCTTGGCGCCGGCGTCGTCGAAGTTGATGCCGACCTTGGTGCCGTCGACCTTGTAGGGGCGCGAACCGGCCTGCCACAGCATGGAGGTGGTGAAGCCCGCGTCACCGGCGTCGTTGGCGATGTACGCCTTCGGGTCGGCCTTGTGGATCTTGCGGGCCGCGTCGAGGTACTCGTCCCACGTGGTCGGGACGGCGACCTTGTACTTGTCGAAGACGGTCTTGTTGTAGAACATCGCCATCGGGCCCGAGTCCATCGGCAGACCGTAGACCTTGTCGCCGTCGCTGACCGCGTTCCACGGGCCGGGCGTGTACTTCGAGGCGAGCTTGGCGGCGCCGTACGGGGCCAGGTCGGTCAGGCCCTTGGTGAGGGAGTACTGGCCGAGCGCGAAGTACTCGACCTGGGCGACGTCCGGGACGCCCTTGCCGGCCGAGATCGCGTTGGACAGCGCGGTGTAGTGCTTGTCGCCGGAGCGCTCGCTGACCAGGTTGACCTTGACCTTCGGGTACTTCTTCTGGAAGTCGGCGGCCACGGTCTTCAGGGTGGGCTCCCAGGCCCAGACCGTGATGGAACCGCCCTTGTCCAGGGCCGCCTTGATGTCGGCGGCGGAGACGGCCTTGGTGTCGGAGTCGTCGTCCGAGCCGCCGCAGGCGGTCACGCCGAGGGCGAGGGTGGAGACGAGGGCGATGCCGCGCAGGATGCGGCTCGTGGTTCTGCGCATGGAGGTGCTTCCACTTCTTCGTGGGTGGGACAGGTGAGGGTGGTGGTGCTTAAAGAGGTGTTTCCAGCGGTGTTTCAAGGGGTGTTTCAGGGGTGCTGCATTGGGGGGCTCGGGGGCGTCGCCGAGGTCACTCCTTGACGCTTCCGGCGGCGAGGCCGGACTGCCAGTACTTCTGGAGGAACAGGAAGGCGGCGATGAGGGGGATGATCGTGATGAGGGAGCCGGTGATGACCAGGTTGAAGATCACGTCACCGCCGATGGTCTCCGCCTGGGAGTTCCAGGCGCTGAGCCCCAGCGTCAGCGGGTACCAGTCCGGGTCCTTGAGCATGATCAGCGGAAGGAAGTAGTTGTTCCAGGTGGCGACCGTGGTGAACAGCAGCACGGTCACGATGCCGGGCGCGAGCAGCGGCAGCGCGACCTGGAAGAAGGTCCGCACCTCGTTCGCCCCGTCCATCCGGGCCGCTTCCAGCAGCTCGGTCGGGATCGCCTCGGCGGCGAACACCCACATCAGATAGAGGCCGAACGGCGAGACCAGCGACGGGATGATCACGGCCCAGGGGGTGTCGGTGAGCCCCATCTTGCTGAACATCAGGAAGGTCGGCACCGCGAGGGCCGTACCCGGCACGGCCACCGCGCCGATGACGACGGCGAAGATCCCGCGCTTGCCGGGGAAGTCGAACTTCGCCAGCGCGTACCCGCCGAGCACCGCCAGCAGCGTCGCGCCACCGGCGCCGAGCACGACGTACAGCAGGGTGTTGAGCAGCCAGCGGACGAAGATGCCGTCGTGGTAGGTGAAGGTGGTGCGGATGTTGTCCCACAGGGCGAAGTCGTGGGCGAACCACAGTCCGTTGGAGGAGCCCAGACCCGCCTGCGTCTTGGTGGAGTTGATGACCAGCCAGATCAGCGGCGCCACGGTGTAGAGGACCATCAGGGCCATCAGCCCCGTGAGCAGCAGGCTGCGCTTCGGCTTGCCCGGGGTGTGCTTCTTGCGCGGAGTGCGCAGCGGGGACGCGCTCTTGGCGGGGGGAGCGGCGACAGAGGTGCTCATCGGGTCACGCTCCCTTGCGCATGCCGCGCAGCTGGACGGCGTAGGCCACGATCATCGTGAGGACGCCCATGATGATGGCCACCGTCGCGGAGTAGTTGTGCTGCTGGCCGTTGAAGGACAGCGAGTACGTGTAGAAGTTCGGCGTGTAGTCGGTGGTGATGGCGTTGCGCGCCAGTGGGCGCAGGATGCTCGGCTCGTTGAAGAGCTGGAAGCTGCCGATGATCGAGAAGATCGTCGCGATGACGATCGCGCCCCGGATCGCGGGCAGCTTGATCGAGCTGATGATCCGCCACTGACCGGCGCCGTCGATCTCCGCCGCCTCGTACAGCGAGGTCGGGATCACCCGCAGCGCGGAGTAGAAGATCAGCATGTTGTAGCCGACGAACTCCCAGGTCACGATGTTGCCGATGGAGGCGAGCACCCAGTCGGGGGAGAGCAGGTCGGGCAGCGAGGTGCCGAACGCCTCGTTGATGTCGCCCACCAGGCCGTACTTGGTGCCGTACATGAAGCCCCACATCAGGGTGGCGACCACGGCGGGCACGGCGTACGGCAGGAAGATCGTGATCCGGAAGAAGCTCTTGCCGTAGAGCCGGCCGCTGTCCAGCGCCAGCGCCACCAGCAGGGCGATGCCCAGCATGATCGGCACCTGGATCGCCAGGAAGAGCGCCACCCGGCCGACGGCCTGCCAGAACTGGTCGTCCTTGAGGGCCTGGGAGTAGTTGTCCAGGCCGACGAAGTGGTTGCCGCCGATGAGCTGGTTGCGGTAGAGGCTCAGATAGATCGAGTACGCGATGGGCGCGAGGAAGACCAGTGCGAAAACCGCCACGAACGGGCCGATGAAGCCCCATCCCGTCCACGAGCGCCGGTCCCGTTTCGCCGGAGGCGGTGCCGGGCGCGGCTCGGCGGCTGCCGGCGGTTGCAACGTTGTCATGATCGTTCCTCGCTCGTTCACTCATGGAACCCCCGCCGCGCACCGGTTTCCCGGACACAGGGCGGCCGAGATGTTTGCGTAAACATCGATCAGCAGAAAAAGTGACGTGAGCTGTTATGTTTACGTAAACATCCGATGGCGGCATGTCTACACTCCTCCGATGACACCGGTCAAGGGTCTCCCTGGAGGATCGTGATCAAAGCGATGCCAGGAGAGGCAGGGGGTAGGGGGAAGCAGATGGACGCGACACACAACTCGCCGCCGCAGGCGCCGCGCCGAGGTCGCCGTGTGAGCCGATCCTCGGTCTCGATGGCCGACGTGGCCCGGCTGGCCGGCGTGTCGTCCCAGACCGTCTCCCGCGTGTCGAACGGCTACGCGGGCGTCAACGAGGAGACCCGCCGCCAGGTCCTCGACGCCATGCGGGAGCTGGGCTACCGCCCCAACAGCGCCGCCCGCGCCCTCAAACGCGGCGAGTTCCGCACCCTCGGCGTCATCACGTTCTCCCTCGCCACGACCGGCAACGTCCGCACCCTGGAGGCGATCGCCACCGCGGCGGCCGCCGAGGGCTACGCCGTGACCCTGCTGCCCCTCTCCGTCCCCACCCAGGACGAGGTGCGCGGCGCCTTCTCCCGGCTGCAGGAACTCGCCGTCGACGCGGTGATCGTCATCATGGAGGTGCACCTCCTGGACGCGGCCACCATCAACATGCCGCCCCGCGTCCAGGTGGTCGTCGCCGACTCCGACGCGGGGGACCGGTACACGGTCGTCGACACCGACCAGGCCGGCGGGTCCCGCACCGCCGTCGAGCACCTCCTCGGGCTCGGCCACCACACCGTCTGGCACCTCGCCGGCCCGGAGGACTCCTACGCCGCCCAGCGCCGCAGCGACGCCTGGCAGGCGACGCTCACCGAGGCGGGCCGTCCGGTGCCGCCGCTGGTGCGCGGCGACTGGTCCGCGGAGTCCGGCTACCGGGCGGGCCTGGAGCTGGCCGCGCAGGAGGACTGCACGGCGGTCTTCACGGCCAACGACCAGATGGCCCTGGGCCTGCTGCGCGCCCTGCACGAAGGCGGCCGGCGCGTTCCGCAGGACGTCAGCGTCATAGGCTTCGACGACATCGCCGAGGCGTCGTCGTTCCTGCCGCCCCTGACCACGGTCCACCAGGACTTCGCCGAGGTCGGCCGGCTCTGCGTCCAGGCGGTCCTGCGCAAGCTGCGCCACGACGGCACGACGCACGGCACGACGCTGGTGCCGACGCGTCTGATCATCCGGGAGAGCACGGCGCCGCCGAGCGCGCAGTGACCGTGGAGAGGCGGCCGTAGCCGCATGATTCAGGCCCGCCAGCCGCATGGTTCAGGCCCGCCAGCCGCATGGTTCAGGCCCGCCGGCCGCATGGTTCAGGCCCGGTGTTCGGTTACGGCTGTTCGTCCGGGCCGGGCCGGACCAGGCCCGTCCGGTAGGCGATGACGACGAGCTGGGCCCGGTCGCGTGCCTCGAGCTTCGTCATGGCGCGCTGCACGTGGGCGCGGACGGTGAACGGGCTGAGGAACAGCCGCTCGGCGATCTCCTGGTTGGACAGGCCCGTCGCGACGAGGGCCACCATCTCGCGTTCGCGCGGCGTGAGCCGGTCGAGCCGTTCGGGATGCTGCGGCGGGACGGTGTCCGCAGTGGCGAGGAAGCGGGCGACCAGGGAGCGCGTCGCGGCGGGGGACAGGAGCGTGTCGCCGTCGGCGATCGTCCGCACGGCGTTGAGCAGGTCGTCGGCCCCGATGCCCTTGCCGATGAACCCGCCGGCTCCCGCGCGCAGTGCCTGGGCGACGTATTCGTCGGTCTCGTAGGTGGTGAGGACGAGGATGCGGCTCGCGCGCAGTTCCGGGTCCGCGCAGATCTCCGTCGTGGCGGCCAGCCCGTCCACCTCCGGCATGCGGATGTCCATGATCACGACGTCCGGGCGCAGCTCCCGGGTGAGCCGCACCGCCTCTCTGCCGTCGCCGGCCTCGCCGACCACGGTGATGTCGTCGGCGGAGTCGAGCAGCAGACGGAAGGCCTGGCGCAGCAGCGCCTGGTCGTCGGCGAGCAGCACGCGAAGCGTCACGACGCCTCCCCTTCGTGCCGGTCGCCGGTGTGTCCGTCGGGTGCCGGCTCCCCTTCGGACAGGGCCGTTCCGGACAGAGTCGTTCCTGCGAGGGCCGTGTCCTTGGCGGGCGGCAGGGGCAGCCGGGCGGAGACGAGGAAGCCGCCCTCGGGGCGCCTGCCCGCGGACAGGTGCCCGCCGACCGCGGTGGCCCGTTCGCGCATCCCGATCAGGCCGTAGCCGGGCGGACGGTCGGGAAGCGTGGACGCACGCGGTCCGGCGGACGGCCTCTGCGTCGGTGTCGGTGTCGGTGTCCGTGTCGGTGTCGGTGTCGGTGTCGGAGGAGTGTCTCGTCCGTCGTCGGCGACGGTGACGGTCAAGCAGTCGCGTTCCCAGGTGAGTCGCACCCGGGCGTCGGAGGTACCGGCGTGCTTGGTCACGTTGGTCAGGGCCTCCTGGATGATGCGGTAGGCGGTGAGGTCCACCCCCGGCGGCAGCGGC
The DNA here is from genome assembly GCF_042668605.1 of Streptomyces sp. NPDC057280. Lineage (NCBI taxonomy): Bacteria > Bacillati > Actinomycetota > Actinomycetes > Kitasatosporales > Streptomycetaceae > Streptomyces > Streptomyces sp. NPDC057280. Next base: position 268,028 of record NZ_JBHUYR010000006.1, on the reverse strand, counting down.
CGGACGGTGCCCTGCTGATGCGCCGTCACCTGGAGCCCCGCGCGGCCGAAGGACTCCAGGAGCGCGGGCAGGCGGGCCAGCCCGGGCGCCGGTTCCGCGGGCGCCGCCGCGTCCCCGGTCTGGCGCAACAGCCCTACGGTGGCGCGCAGTTCGTCGAGCGCGTGGGCGGTGGTCTCCACAAGCTCCTTCAGACTCTTGCGGGTCTGCTCCGGTCGGGTGTCGAAGAGGTGGGCGGCGACCGTGGCCTGCGCGTTGGCCAGGGTGATCTGATGGGCCACGAGGTCGTGCAACTCCCGGGCGATGCGCACCCGTTCCTCGGCCACTCTCCGGCGCGCCTCACCCTCCCGGCTCTCCTCGGCGCGCCTGGCCCGCTCCTCCATGGCCGCCAGATAGGCCCGCCGGTTGTGGGCCGAGTGGCCGAGGACACCGGCCACCAGGGGGAACGCCGCCACCACCCCGATCCTGCTCGCGTCCTTCCAGGACAGGGCTCCGAGCAAGGGTGCGGAGGCGACCAGCAGGGCCACGGAGGTGAGCGACACCGCGCTCACCGCGTGCCGTTCGGTGCGCGCGGTGAGCGAGTGGGCAGTGATCACGGCGGGAGCCACGATGAGCGGGCTCAGCAGGAGGTCCAGGGACGGTGCCAGCACGCCGGCGGCGGTGGCGACCGCCATGGCGGCCAGGGGTGCCCGGTGCCGCAGCGGCAGCACGGCACAGGACACCACGGCGATGACGTAGGCGGCGACGGACGGCGCCCCCAGGGTGCGGCCGTCGTCCTGGAGGACGCCGCCGAGCAGACAGAGCGCGAACGCCGTCCCCGTGACCGCCGCCTCCCGCCACCACCTGCCAGGTGGCCGCACCTTCTCAACACCCCTGTCCGTCATGGCCCGTTCAGTCCCGGCCGACCGGGAGTCGCCGTACCGCGGGGTCCGATTCGGTTGCGCGGTCCGGGACTTGGCGGCTCAGGGCCTCCCCCTCGATGTCCACATTGGGCAGTACACGGTCGAGGATACGGGGCAGCCACCAGGCCCGGTGGCCGAGCAGCGCCAGGACCGCGGGCGCGATCGCCATCCGCACCACGAAGGCGTCGAAGGCGACGGCGGCGGCCAGTCCGACGCCCATCGTCTGGATCGTCGGACTGTTCATCCCGATGAATCCGGCGAACACGCTGATCATGATGATCGCGGCGGCGGCCACCACCCGGCCGCTGTGCCGGAAGCCGGTGACCACCGCGTCACCGGGCGCGGCGCCATGGACGTACGCCTCCCGCATACGGGTCAGCAGGAAGACCTCGTAGTCCATGGCGAGACCGAAGACGATGCCGATGATCAGAATCGGCATCAGCGACATGACCGGCCCGGTCTGTTCGATGCCGATCAGGTCCGCCGCCCATCCCCATTGGAAGACAGCGACGAGGACGCCGAAGGCGGCACCCACCGACAGCAGGAACCCGAGCGCGGCCTTGACCGGGACCAGGACCGAGCGGAAGACCACCGTCAACAGAAGCACGGCCAGGCCGATGACGACGGTCAGGTAGGGGAGCAGGGCGTCGGACATGGCCTGGGAGATGTCGATGTTCATCGCGGTGGTGCCCGTCACGAAGACGTCGGCACCCGTGCCGGCCTCGACATCGGAGACCGCGCCGCGGATCGTGTGCACGAGGTCCTTGGTCGCACCGCTGTTGGGCGCGGTCTCCGGGACGGCGGTGAGGACGGCCGTGTCCTCGCCCCGGCTGAGCACCGGATCGCCGACCGAGGCGACCCCGTCGACGTCCCGTACGGCCTTGACGACCAGGTCCGCGGTGGCCCGCACGTCCCCGGAGCCGGACGTGTCGACGACCACCGTCAACGGGCCGTTGAAACCGGGGCCGAAGCCTTCCGACAGCAGGTCGTAGGCGCGGCGCTGCGTGGTCTCCACCGATTTCGACTCGTCGCCCGGCAGCCCGAGTTCGAGGCCCAGGGCGGGCAGCGCCACGGTCCCGAGGCCGAGCCCGGCGATCATCAGGACGGGCACCGGACGGCGCAGCACGAACCGCGCCCAGCGGGCGCCGGCTCCGGGCCGGCCGGTGTCGGGCACCGGACGCGGGGGCAGGTCGCCCGCCCGGAGCGCCTTGCGGACGGCGCGGGGCAGCATCCGCCGGCCGAAGAACCCGAACAGCGCGGGGACCAGGGTGAGGGCGACGAGGACGGCGAGGGCCACGGCGCCCGCGCCGCCCAGGCCCATCTTGGTGAGTTCGGGGATGCCGACGACTCCCAGGCCGACCAGGGCGATGAAGACGGTCGCGCCGGCGAAGACGACGGCGGACCCGGCCGTGCCCACGGCCCGCCCCGCGGCCTCCTCGGGCGTCCGGCCCAGGGCGCACTCGTGGCGGAAGCGGGAGGTGATGAACAGCGCGTAGTCGATGCCGACCGCCAGTCCCAGCATCAGGGCGAGGATGGCGACGGTGGAGGTCAGTCCCAGCGGCACGGCCAGCGCCGAGACCAGGCCGAAGGCGATGGCCACGCCCACAAAGGCGGTCAGCAGTGACAGTCCGGCCGCGATCAGCGACCCGAGGGCGAGCACCAGCACCACCGCCGCGACCGCCACGCCGACGAGCTCGGTGGTACCGCCCGGCTCTTCCTCCGCGTCCAGGGCGGAGCCACCGATCTCCACGGTCAGCCCCGTCTCCCGGGCCGCACGCGCCGCGTTGGCGAGGTCGTCCTTCGACGCCTCGGTCAGGTCCACGGCGTCCGCGGTATAGGTGATCGTGGAGTAGGCGATGGTGCCGTCCTCGCTGATGGCGCCGCTCTCGTAGGGGTCGGTGGCGGACGCGACCTGAGCGCCCCGGTCCAGTGAGCCGAGCGCGTCCTCGACCGCCGCCCTGTTGTCCCTGGCCGTCACCCGCTCGCCGTCCGGCGCCCGGAACACCAGACGGGCCTCCGCCCCCTGGGAGTTGCTCTGCGGGAACCGCTCGTCCAGCAGGTCGAACGCCTTCTGCGACTCGGTGCCGGGCATGGAGAGGTCCTCCTCCTCCCCGGCCGGCGCCAGCGCGGCGGCGGCGACGGCCAGCACCAGGGCACCCAGCCACACACCGCCCACGAGCCGACGCCGCCGGAAGGCCCACCGTCCGATCCGGTACAGCAACACAGCCACTTCTGATCACTCCAGACACCGCTAGGCAAGGGGAAACGCGCGGATCTCACGCGCCTTCCAGCCTTCCGTCCGGTGCCTCGCCGGACATCGTTCCCCGCTGCCGTCCGCCTCTGGTGCATCCGGACCAGCGTTCTGCGTCGCCTGGTGCCGACGCACTACAGGGGGAACACCCCCGTCGCCCCCTGCGGCTGACCCCACCCGCGATGCGGTGGCCGGCCCGAGTGACCCGGCTCCGGCGCCTGCCTAGCGTTGTGGTGCATGGCATCCCCCCACACCACCTCGACACTGGGCAGACGCGCGGTCGTGGCGGCTCTGTCGGCGGCGCTGGTCTTACCGGCGGCACCCGCCGCCGCACGCCGACTCCCCCCTGGACACGACGCCGTGTGCGCACCCCACAGCCAACTGCGCCAGGCGCTGCGCACGCTCACCGAACGCGACCGGATCACCGGCGCCGCGGTCCTCGTGACCGACCCCACCGCGGGCACGGCCTGCGGGAGTTGGACCGAGACCGCGGGGACGGCGGACCTGCGCACGGGCCGCGCCATGAACGCCACCGACCGCTTACGCGTCGGCAGCGTCACCAAGACGTTCACCGCGACCGTCGTGCTCCAGCTCGCCGCCGAGCACCGGATCGCGCTCGACGCTCCCGTCGACCACTACCTGCCCGGCCTGATCCGGCGCGGCGGCTACGACGGCCGCCGCATCACCGTACGCCAACTGCTGCGCCACACCAGCGGGTTGCCCGACTACCTCGACGCCCCCGAGTGGGAACACCCCGAACGCCTCCGCCACCGGCACTTCGAACCGCGCGAACTCGTCGCCCGCGCCCTCGACCTGCCGCGGCCGACGCACCCCTGGCACTACGCAACGACCAACTACCTTCTCGCGGGCCTGATCATCGGCAAGGTCACCGGCCGCTCCCCGGAGGAGGAGATCACCCGCCGGGTGATCCGGCCCCTCGGGCTGCGCGACACCTACTGGCCCGGCGACGACACCCGCATCCAAGGACCGCACTCCCGTAGCTACTTCACGACCGAGGACGGCCGCCTCAGCGACGGCACGGTCTGGAACACGACCTTCGGGGGCGTCGGCGGTGCCCTGGTCTCCACCCCCGCCGACCTGACCCGGTTCAGCACCGCGCTGCTCGGCGGCCGGCTGCTGCCCGCGGACCAACTCGCCGACATGCGGCGGACGGTGGCCGCCGACCCGGACCGGCTGTGGCCCGGCGCCCGCTACGGCCTCGGCCTGATCGCCTCCCCGCTGCGCTGCGGCGGCCTGTGGTGGGGCCATGCGGGGACCGTGCCGGGAGGCCACCGGGCGCTGACCGCCGTCGGCCCCGGCGGACGGAGCGTGGCCGTCGCGCTCAACAAGGTGCCCGACACCCTGCAAGCCGAACAGGACTTCCTCGCCACGGTGCAGACCGCCTTCTGCGAAGAGCCGCCTGCCGAAGCCACAGCACGCACGGAAAGGACCCCTCAGTGATCCGCTCAGTCCGCTCGCCGCAGGGCGTTTCGCGTACCACGAGAAAGGCCGCCCTCGGCCTGGCCGCCACCGCTCTCGCCGTCACCGCGCTGCCCGCCGGCGCCCTCCCGGCCCAGGCGGCCACCGACGACCCCCTCGCCCGCTACCACCACCAACGCCTCGACTGGAAGAGCTGTGTGCGCGGCCAGGACGACACCACCGGCAAGGAGTTGGAGCAGGCGGGCGCCCGATGCGCCGACGTGACCGTGCCGTTGGACTACGGCGATCCCGACGGCCGGACGATCACCGTCGCGATCTCCCGGATCCGCGCCACCGACACCGCCCACCGCGTGGGCCCGCTGCTCCTCAACGGCGGCGGCCCCGGCGGCCAGACCCTCGGCGACCCGCCGTGGGTGCGCCAGGCGATGAAGGACGTCGGCGCACGCTACGACGTGGTCGGTGTGGACCCCCGCTTCGTCGGCCGCAGCACCGCGCTGGACTGCCACTGGCCGACCGGCTCCGCCTTCCGGAGCGCCGGCCCCGACCGCGCCGGCTTCGACCGCATGACGGCCTTCTCCGCGGACCTCGCCCGGCGCTGCCGGCAGCATGCGGGGGACGTGCTGCCGTACGCCACCACCCGCAACACCGCCCGCGACATGGACGTCATCCGTGCCGCGCTCGGTGAGCGGCGGATCTCCTACCTGGGCTACTCCTACGGCAGTTACCTGGGCGAGGTGTACACGACGATGTTCCCCGCCCGCGTCGACCGGGTGGTCCTGGACGGTGTCATCGACCCGGACCGGTACGGCCCCCGGCTGCTGCGGGGCACGGAGCGGGCCAACCGGCACGCCCTGGAGGGCTGGGCCTCATGGGCCGCCGCCCGGGACGCGACGTACGGCCTGGGCCGGAGCCGTGGGGCGGTGCTGGCGGCCGTGGACCGCGTCCAGGCGGCCGCGGCCCGCACCCCCCTGCGGGTCGGGGAACACCGGGTGGACGAGCACGTCGTCCCCCTCATCGTCTTCAACGGCCTCTCGCAGGACAACGACTCCGCCTACGCGGACTTCGCCCAGGCGATGCGCGACCTGCTGCGCGCGGCGGACGGCCACCGGGTCACCGCGTCCCCGTGGCTGGCCGAAGCCCTCGCGTTCCTGCTCACCGGGGCCGACTCCGCCTACGGCAGCGTCCAGACGGCGATCCTGTGCGGGGACATCGCCGCACCACGGGACCCGGAGGTCTACTGGCGCGACATCCAGAAGTCACGCGCGCGGGACCCCCTGCTCGCCCCCGTCACCGACAACCTCAACCCCTGCGCCTTCTGGGACCCGCCCCGCGAGCGCCCGACCACCCTCAGGGACGACCTCCCCGCCCTCCTCGTCAACGCCACCGGCGACCCCCGTACCACCTACGAGGGCGCCACCGCGGTACGCCGTGCCTGGCCCTCCTCCCGCCTGGTCACCCTGCGAGGCGCCGACCAGCACGCGGTCTACGGCGTCTACGGCACCCCGTGCGTCGACGACGCGGTCAACGCCTACCTCGCCACCGGCCGCCTTCCGGCCGCGGACCTCACCTGCGCCGCGCGGGTCCGGTGACGGATCACTCACCTCGGGTCGGAGCCAACGGCTGGACTCACGCCAGTGCCGGGGCCGATCGTGGGAGACGTGAACGATCACCGCCCGGCATCCGACAGCCCGCCGACTGCCGATGACGCGTCTTTCGAGGCGGAAGCCGCCGAGGTCCGCCGCTTCTGGGAGGGTCTCGGTCTTCCGGGGCTGGTCGACGTCCACACGCACTTCATGCCCGAGCGCGTCCTGGACAAGGTCTGGGAGTACTTCGACACCCAGGGGACCTTGACCGGCGGGCTGGAGTGGCCGATCACCTACCGGCGGCAGGAGGCGGAACGGGCGGATGTGCTGCGCCGGTTCGGCGTGCGGGCGTTCACCTCGATGCTGTATCCGCACAAGCCCGGTATGGCCCGGTGGCTGAACGGCTGGGCGGCCGACTTCGCCCACCGCACCCCGGAGTGCCTGCACACCGCCACGCTGTACCCCGAGCCGGACGTCGAGGCGTACGTCCGCGAGGCGGTCGAAGCGGGTGCGCGCGTGTTCAAGGCGCATGTGCAGGTGGGGGCGTACGACCCCACCGACGAGGCGCTCCGGCCGGCGTGGGGCGTGCTGGCCGAGGCCCGGATCCCCGTGGTGATCCACTGCGGCTCCGGGCCCGCGCCCGGCAAGCACACCGGCCCCGAGCCGATCGCACGGGTGCTGGCGCGCCACCCGCGGCTGCGGTTGATCGTCGCGCACATGGGCATGCCCGAGTACGAGGACTTCCTGAGCCTCGCCGAGCGGTACCCGGACGTACGGCTGGACACCACCATGGCGTTCACCGACTTCACCGAGGGCTTCCTGCCGTTCCCCCGCCGCGCCCTGCCCCGGTTCGCCGGGCTCGGCGACCGCATCCTGCTGGGCTCCGACTTCCCCAACATCCCCTACCCGTACGTGCACCAGCTGCACGCCCTGGAGCGGCTGGGCCTCGGACCGGAGTGGCTGCGAGCCGTGTGCCACGACAACGCGGCGGCGTTGTTCGGCGTGTGAGCCAGGACCCTTCCGCGGCTGCGGCCTCAGCGGCCCTTGCGCACCCGGGCCGCCGCGCGGGCCTCCGCGATCTTGCGGGCCTCGGCCGTCTTGCGGGACTCCTTCGCGGGGCGGCCGGTGCGGGAGCCGAGGCCACGGAAGGGGGCGTTGCCGCCGGAGGCCTTCGCCGGGGTCGGCGGGCGTCGCGCGCCGGTGATGGCGGTCAGCTGTGCCTCGCCGGAGCGCACCTGGGTGACGGTCGGGCGGATCCCGGCCTCGGACATCAGCCGGTTCACGTCGCGCCGCTGGTTGGGCGTGACCAGGGTGACCACGGTCCCGGACTCCCCGGCGCGCGCCGTACGGCCGCCGCGGTGCACGTAGTCCTTGGCGTCGGCCGGCGGGTCGACGTTGACGACGAGGTCGAGCGTGTCGATGTGAATGCCCCGGGCGGCGACGTTGGTGGCCACCAGCACGGTGATCTCACCGTCCTTGAACTGGCCCAGGGTGTGCGTGCGCTGCGGCTGTGACTTCCCGCTGTGCAGGGCGCCGGCCCGGATGCCACTGGCCCGCAGATGGCGGGTGAACTGGTCCACGCCGGCCTTGGTGTCGAGGAACATCAGCACCCGGCCGTCGCGCGCGGCGATCTCGGTCGCGGTCGCGTACTTGTCGGCGGCGTGGATGTTCAGCACATGGTGTTCCATCGTGGTGACCGAGCCCGCCGCCGGGTCGACCGACGCGAGCACCGGGTCGTGCAGATAGCCGCTCACCAACAGCTCCACGTTCTTGTCCAGCGTGGCGGAGAACAGCAGCCGCTGACCGTCGGGGCGCACCTGGTCCAGGGTCTGCGTGACCTGCGGGAGGAAACCCAGGTCGCACATCTGGTCCGCCTCGTCCAGCACCGTGATCCGCACCTGGTCGAGGTGGCAGTCCCGGCGCTCCACGAGGTCGGTCAGCCGGCCCGGCGTCGCGATGAGCACGTCGACGCCGGCCTTCAGCGCCGCCTGCTGCCGGTTGATCGACAGTCCGCCGACCACCGTCGCCAGCCGCACCTTCAGCGTCTGCGCGTACGGGGTCAGCGCGTCGCTCACCTGCTGCGCGAGTTCCCGGGTCGGCACCAGCACCAGCGCGAGCGGCCGCTTGGCGTCCGCCCGCAGGCCCGCGGTCCGGACGAGGAGCGCCAGCCCGAAGGCCAGCGTCTTGCCGGACCCGGTCCGCGCCCGGCCGAGGACGTCGCGGCCGGCCAGCGCGTTGGGCAGGGTGGCGGCCTGGATCGGGAACGGCTCGGTCACCCCGAGGGCCGTCATCGCCGCCACCAGCTCCGACGGCAGCCCGAGCGCGTCGAAGGAGACGGCCGGCGGCAGGCCCGGGGACACCGGCTGCGGCGCACCGGCGGGGGAGCGTCCGGTGTTCGACGGCTTCGCGTTCATGGGGGGAACCTTCCTGGTCGGGCGCCCCGGAACGGCCCGGGGGCCCGTACCCCCTGGTACGGGCCCCCGGCGAAGTCGAAGCGTGCGTGCGGACATTTTATCAGCGGCCCCGCTGCTCGCTGCCGGATGATCAGGCGGCGCCCGGACGGGACCCGCCCGGGCGGCTGGGTAAGGTGCCCGTGTCACTGCGGCACCGCACACACCGGGACGGTCGACTGACGTGTCACAACGCCCTCAGGGACTCTTCGTCGGCCTGTGCACGTTCGACGTCGTCCACCTCGTCGACCGACTGCCCGGCCCCGACGAGAAGCTGACGGCCCGTCGGCAGACGGTGGCCGCGGGCGGTCCGGCCGCCAACGCGGCCGCGGCCTTCGCCCACCTCGGCGGCGCGGCCACCCTGCTCACGTCGATCGGTTCCCATCCGCTGGGCCTCGCGGCCGTGGCGGACCTGGAAGCGCTCGGCGTGACGGTGCGGGACCTGTCGGCCGACGCGACCGAGCCGCCCTCCGTGTCCTCGATCCTGGTGACCGCGTCGAGCGGCGACCGGGCGGTGGCGTCCACCAACGCCGCGGGACGCCGTCTCCGGCCGCCCGCCGACCTGACCGCCCTGGTCGCGGGCCACGACGTCGTCGAGTTCGACGGACACCACATGGACCTCGCGGTGGCCGTCGCACGCGCCGCACGGGACGCCGGATGCCGGACCGTCCTGGACGGCGGCAGCTGGAAGGCGGGGACGGAACAGCTGCTGTCCTCCGTCGACGTGGCCGTCTGCGCCGACTCCTTCCGCCCACCCGGCACCACCGGTCCCGAGGAAGCCCTGCGGTTCCTGCGCGACCATCACGTCCGCTGGAGAGCGGTGAGCCGGGGCGGGCAGCCGCTCCTGTGGGAAGGGCCGCACGGCGCCGGCACGGTGGACGTCCCGGCCGTACGGGTGGTGGACACGCTCGGCGCGGGCGACGTACTCCACGGCGCGCTCGCTCACCACCTGTGCTCGCAGGCCGAGTTGACCGAGCCGGGGTTCGCCGGCGCGCTGCGCGCGGCGACGCAGTGGGCGTCACGGGCGTGCACTTCGTTCGGCACGCGGGAGTGGATGAACTAGATACGGCGGGCAGCCGGACCAAGGTGTGCCGGAACGTCCCCCGGTGGGCTCGGAACAGGCGATGGGTGGATCGCATGCCGCGCAGGCCGCCGGGCGCGAAGGGCGGCTTCCAGAAGGGAAACGGAACTCACCGTGTGCGCACGGCCGCGTCCAGCAGTGGGGCCAGTTCCCGGACCGCGGTCGTCAGGGCCCGTACGTCCTGTTCGGCGCGGGCGATGAGGAGCGCTCCCTCCAAGGTGCTGATCATCAGGGTGGCCAGGGCGGTGGTCCGCTCCTCGGGTACGCCCATGTCGGCCAGTGCCCGGGCCACCGGTTCGGTCCAGGCGGCGAACGCCGCCGCTGCCGCTTCGCGTGTGGACGCGGTGGACTCCGCGCAGTCCACCGTGGCGGCGGCCACGGGGCAGCCGCCCGCGAAGCCGGCGCGTTCGTACTCGTCGGTCCACTGGCGCACCATCTCGGCGAACAGCCCGCCGGGTGTCGGCTCGGGAAGCGCGGCCAGGAAACGGGCGACACGGTTGCCCGCATATCTGCCCGCCCAGGCCACCGCCTCGTTGACCAGCTGTTCCTTGCCCCCGGGGAAGTAGTGCTGCAGTGAACCGCGCGGCGCCCCGGCGTGGGCGGCGACCTCGCGCATGCCGGTGGAGGCGACCCCGTCGCGCCGGATGAGCTGGGCCGCGCTGAAGACCATCCGCTCGCGCGGTCCTCGTTCGGACATCCCGGCCTCCCTGAGTCGTCGAGCCGCACGCCGACCGCCATCCTATGACGGTGGTCATAGAACTCGGCTACTATGACCACTGTCATAGTGGAGGGCCCGCCGTCCTGGCGGTTCCTCGCCGACCGTTGGTGGTGGTGCCTTGTGTACGTCGGTTTCGTCGGCCTCGGGGTCATGGGGCAGCCCATGGCGCTCAACCTCGCCCGCGCCGGCACCCCCCTCGTCGTCTGGAACCGCACACCGGACCGCTGCGATCCCGTGCACGCCGCCGGAGCGGAGGTCGCCGCAAGCCCGGACGAGCTCTTCGCCCGGGCACGGACCGTGATCCTCATGCTGGCCGACGAGAACGCCATGGACGAGGTCCTCGGACGCGGCACCGCCGCCTTCGCCACCCGTGTCGCCGACCGCACCCTCGTCCACATGGGCACCACCTCGCCCGAGTACTCGGCCGGCCTGGAGGACGCCGTGCGCGGTGCGGGCGGACGATACGTCGAGGCCCCGGTCTCCGGCTCCCGGGTGCCCGCGGAACAGGGGGAGTTGGTCGGGATGCTGGCCGGGCAGGAGGAGGCGCTGGAGGCCGTGCGCCCGCTGCTCGCGCCCCTGTGCCGGGAGACGTTCGGCTGCGGTCCCGTGCCCGGCGCGCTGCTGATGAAGTTCTCGGTGAACCTCTTCCTGATCACCCTGGTCACCGGCCTCGCCGAGGCGTTCCACTTCGCCGACCGGCACGGCCTCGACCAGCGGCTGTTGCGGGACGTACTGGACGCCGGCCCGATGGCCAGTGCCGTCTCCCGGGTGAAGGCAGCCAAGCTGGTGGCCGGTGACTTCGGTGTGCAGGCGGGCGCCGCGGACGTCCTCAAGAACAACCGGCTCATCGCCCAGGCCGCCCGCAAGTCCGGCCTCGCCTCCCCGCTCCTCGACGTCTGCCACGCCCTCTACGACGAGACGGTGGCGCACGGCCATGGCGGCGAGGACATGGTGGCCGTACTGCACGCACTGCGGGCCCGGACCGACGGCGATCGGTAGCGTCCGCGCCCGGCTCGCCGGGAGAGGCGTGGGTCCTGGCGAGCCATGATGTGATGACGCTGTGAGCCGAGCCGCCGAAGAGACCAACCGCCGCATGCTCAGGGCGCGGGACGCGATGGACGGCGCCTACGCCCAGCCGCTGGACGTCCCGGCCCTGGCCCGCATCGCCCACGTGTCGCCGGCCCACTTCATCCGCACCTTCCGCGCCACGTTCGGCGAGACCCCGCATCGCTACCTGCAACGCCGCCGCGTCGAGCGCGCGATGTTCCTGCTGCGCGAGAGCGACCGCAGGATCACGGACATCTGCTTCGAGGTCGGCTTCGCCAGCCCGGGGACCTTCAGCCGTACGTTCCGGGACATCGTCGGCCGGTCACCGAGGCAGTACCGCAAGCAGGCCGTCGCCGCGGACGTGCCCACGTGTTTCACGAGGGCATGGCTGCGGCCGGGCTCCTGACCGCCCGCACAGAGCAGTTTTGGACAAGTATTCGTGGTTGACGGCTCGTACCGTGATGCACATGTTCACCGCCATCACACACTCCCAGATCTACGTACTCGACCAGGACGAGGCCCTCGCCTTCTACGTCGGCAAGCTCGGCCTCGAGGTCCACACCGACGCCGACCTCGGCTTCATGCGCTGGCTGACCGTCAACGTCCCCGGCCACCCGGAGCGGCAGATCCTGCTGGAGAAGCCCGGCCCGCCGAGCCTCTCCGAGGAGATCGCGGCACAGGTCCGTGACCTGCTCACCAAGGGCGCGGCCGGCGGCAGCCTGATCTTCAGCACCGACGACTGTCGCAAGACGTACCAGAGCCTGCGCGACCAGGGCGTCGAGTTCACCGAGGAGCCCACCGAGCGCCCCTACGGAATCGACTGCGGCCTCAGGGACCCCTTCGGCAACAGCATCCGCTTCACCCAGCCCAAGGCGTGAGTTGAGCGCGTGGGAAGCGGCCGAGGTCCCGCCGTCCCTGGTGGCGTCGTACGCCAGAGCCTTCGGCGAGGAAGGCCGGGTCTGGATCGCCGGACTGCCCGCTCTCGCCGCGGAACTCCTGGAGCGCTGGGAGCTGCGGCGGGACGGCGCGGTGGGAGCCGGAGAAGCCTCGCTGGTGGTGCCGGTGCTGCGCGCGGACGGCTCGCGCGCGGCGCTGAAGCTGCAACTGCCCAGGGCGGAGACCGCCGCCGCGCTCATCGGGCTGAGCACCTGGAACGGCGTGGGGGCGGTACGGCTCCTCGGCCACGATCCCGACACCAGCAGCATGCTGCTGGAGCGGCTGGACGCCACCCGCACACTGACCTCGGTCGAGGACGACGACGTGGCGATGGGCATCCTCGCCGCGTTGCAGGCCCGGCTGGTCAGCGTCCCCGCCCCGCCCGGACTGCGCGGCCTCGGGGACGTCGCCACCGAGATGCTGGAGCGGGTTCCCCGGGCGATCACGGCCCTGGCCGACCCGGCGGAACGGCAGCTCCTGCGCGGCTGGGCGGCGGCGGTGGGCGAGCTGGCCAAAGAGCCCGGGGACCGGATGCTGCACTGGGATCTGCACTACGGCAACGTGCTCGCCGCGCAACGTGAACCGTGGCTGGCCATCGACCCCGAGCCACTCGCCGGCGACCCCGGCTTCGATCTCTGGCCCGCTCTGGACAGCGGATGGGAGGACGTCGTGGCGAAGGGCGACGCCCCACGCGTGGTGCGGCGCCGCTTCGACCTCCTCACCGAGGTCCTCGGTCTGGACCGGGCACGCGCGACCGGCTGGACGCTCGGGCGGCTGCTGCAGAACGCGCTCTGGGACATCGACGACGGCCGGACCGCGCTCGATCCTTCGTCCGTCGTCATGGCGCGGGCACTGCTCAACTCCTGATATCCCACCGCTGCTTGGAAGGCTGCCGCGCGGTGTGCCGATCGCCGGGGGCCGCTGTTCGTGATCGTCGGGAACTCTCCGCCCACGCGGCCCGACTACTGCAACAGAACCCTCCAGCCGTCGGCCCCGCACGCAAGGAGCCCCCATGCCGCTCAACCGGCCGGTCGCCACCGCCCTGGCCGCAGCCCTGTCCCTGCTCACCTCGGCATGCGGTGCCGTGTCGGACGGCGACAAGGCCGGCGCCGACCCGACCCGGGCCGGCACCTCGGCGCCCGGCTACCCGGTCACCCTCGACAACTGCGGCCGCGAGGAGACCTTCATCAAGGCCCCAAGCCGGGTCGTCGTCATGAACGGCGCCTCGGTCGCCGAGGTCTCCACCCTCCTCGCCCTCGGCCTCCAGGACAGGATCGTCGCCAACCAGCAGGGCTACGGCAGTTCCGAGGTCCCCGGCCGCGCCGCCGCCATCAAGGCCCTGCCCACCGGCGACATCGCACTCAACGACGCCTACGACATCCCCCGCGAGGCCATGTTCGGGCTGCGCCCCGATCTCGTCCTGTCCCTCACCTCGTACGGCTTCGACCAGAAGAACGGCTTCGCCACACGGGAGCAGTTGGAACAGATCGGCGCCAACACCTACATCTCCCCGCAGGGTTGCGACGACGAACCCTCCAAGATGACCGTCGCCGACAGCTACCGGCTGCTGCGCGACATGGGCCGGATCTTCAACGTCGGCGACAAGGCGGAGGGGTTGATCGCCGCGTCGAAGAAGAGCATCGCGGCGGTCGCTGAGAAGGTCCGGGCGGAGAAGAAGCCGCGGGTCATGGTGCTCTTCTCCAACATGACCATGGGCAGCAACGATTTCAGCTCGGTCGTCTCCCACGGCATCGTCAACGACATCCTCGCCAAGGCCGGCGCCGCCAACGCCTTCGAGGACGCCTCCACGACCACCTTCGCCGACCTCAGCAAGGAGAAGGCGGCCGCCACCGAGGTCGACGCGGTCGTCGTCATCGCCTACCAGGACCCGAACCCGGCGGCCTACGCCGAGAAACTGCTCAAGGAGTTCCCCCAGTGGCCGGCCGCCAGGACCCACACGTACGTGACGCTGTCCGACTCGATGTACCTCGGCCCCAGCAACGACCTGGCCGTCGAGCGGATAGCCAGGAAGCTGCACCCCGACGCGTTCTGAGCGGGCTCAAGGTCCCGCTGGCGGTCACGGTCCTGACCGTCGCCCTGCCGGTCACGATGGTCGTCGCGATCAGCATCGGTGCGGTCGACGTCCCGCTCGGCGACGTGTGGGGGATCGTCCTGCACCACGTCACCGGTGCGGGAGCGCCGCCCGGCGACCCCGCCCTCGACCAGATCGTCTGGACCTTCCGCACCCCGCGGGTGGTCCTGGCGGCCGTCGTCGGCGCGGGCCTCGCCGTGACCGGCGCGGTCCTGCAGACCGTGGTGTCCAACCCCCTCGCCGACCCGACCGTGCTGGGCTTCTCCTACGGCGCGACGCTCGGCGCGGTCCTCGTCATCACCCTCGGCGGGGGCACCGCGCTCGCCGGGCTCGGCGTGTCGGCGGCGGCCTTCCTCGGCGCGCTGGTCGCGGGAGCACTGGTCTTCGCCCTCGGGCAGCGGCGCGGCAGAGTGGCGCCCACCCGCCTGGTGCTGGCCGGAGTCGCCGTCGGCTATGTCTTCCTCTCCGCGACCAGCTTCGTCCAGCTCCGGGCCACCCCGACCGAACTGCGGTCGGTCATGTTCTGGATGCTGGGCAGCGTGGCCGGCGCCCAGTGGGACCAACTGCCCACCGTCACCGCCGTGGTGGGCGTGACCACGGCACTCCTGGCGCTGTTCGGCCGTCGCCTCAACCTGCTGCTGGCGGGGGACGAGTCGGCCACCGCCCTCGGCGTCGACGTCAACCGGCTCCGCGCCGTCCTGCTGATCCTGAGCGCACTGCTGACCGGCACCGTCATCGCGGTCGCGGGCGGCATCGGCTTCGTCGGGCTCATGATCCCGCACCTGGTGCGGCTGACCATCGGCGCCGACCACCGCCGGCTGCTGCCGCTGACCGCCCTGCTCGGCGCCGTCTACCTGGTCCTCGTCGACCTGCTCTCCCGCACCCTCACCCGCCCCGGCGAACTGCCGCTCGGCATCCTCACCGCGCTGCTCGGGGCCCCCTTCTTCCTGTGGCTGCTGCGCCGCGACAAGGGCCTGGACTGAACCATGAAACTCATCGTCGACCAGCTCCACATCACCCTGGACCGCACGCCGATCCTCCGCGAGGTGAGTCTGGAGGCCCGCGAAGGCGACATCGTCGGACTCGTCGGCCCCAACGGCAGTGGAAAGTCCACCCTGTTGCGCGCCGTCTACCGCTCACTCCGCCCGGCGGGCGGTGTCGTCCGGGTCGGGGACGACGACGTATGGGCCCTGTCCGCCCGCGCCGCCGCCCGTCGCACCGCGGCGGTCCTCCAGGACACCGGCGGCAACACCACCGGCCTGACCGTCGCCGAGATCGTCGCCCTCGGCCGCGCCCCGCACCACGGTCTGCTCGGCCGCGACGGCGCCGAGGACCGGGCCGCGGTCCGGGACGCCATCGACCGCTGCGGCGTACGCCCCTTCGCGCACCGCGCCTACGCGTCCCTGTCCGGCGGCGAACGCCAACGCGTCCTGCTGGCGCGCGCGTTGGCCCAGCGGCCCCGGCTCCTGGTGCTGGACGAACTCACCAACCACCTCGACATCCGTGCCCGGTTCGAACTCCTGGGCCTGATCCGCGCCACCGGCGTCACCGCCCTCGCCGTCCTGCACGACCTCGACCTCGCCACCCGCCTCTGCGACCACCTGGTCGTCCTGCGGGAGGGCACGGTCGCGGCGGCCGGGCCGGTGCTCGACGTGCTCACCCCGGACCTCCTCGCCGACGTCTTCGGCATCCGGGCCGGCACCGAACGGCACGCCGACGGCGTCATCCGCATCACGTACGCCGCGGATCCCCTTGCCTGACGTCCGGAGGCCCGGGCGGACGAAGAGGCCGTCCGGCGGCATGACAGCATCGGGTGCGATGAGAGGGTCGGTGGCGGTCCGGGGCGTCCGCGCGGCGGTGTTCGCCGTGCTGTGCGTGCTGCTCGCCACCGGAGGGCATGCGCTGGCCACGGGTGAGGCGCCGCCGGTGTGGGTCCAGGTCGCGGGGGCCGTTCCCGTCTTCGCGGTCGGCTGTCTGCTCGGCGGCCGGGAGCGCTCCCTGCCCGGCATCGGCACCGTGACGCTCGCCGCCCAGGGCGCCCTGCACGCCGCCTTCCAATCCGTCCGGCCGCAGCACACCGCGATGGCCCTGCACGGCATGCGGATGACCGCCCACTCCCACGCCCTGACGCCGCACGCCACCGCCGTCCACGTCGGAGCGGCGCTCACCCTCACCTGGTGGCTGCGGCGGGGCGAGGCCGCGCTGTGGTCGCTGCTGCGCTGGGCGATCGCGTTCGTGCCGGGGCTCGCCGCATGGTGGCGGACCGGTGGAGCAGCGCCGGACCGGCCGCTGCGGGTGCCGCGGACCCGGGTGGCGCCCCGGTCGCTGAGGAGCGCGCGGCTGCGGTACGCCGTGCGTCGACGCGGGCCGCCGGCCGGGATGTCGTACGTCGTCCGACCCCGACATCCCTTCCGCAGTACGGAGATCCCCTCAGCCATGTCCACCACCCTGCGCCGCGTCGGCGCCGTCACCACCCTCGCCGCCGCCGGCGTCCTCGCCGCCGCGGGCATCGCCTCCGCGCATGTCACCGTCCACCCCGAGAGCTACGCGAAAGGCGCCACGGACGGCGTCCTGACCTTCCGCGTCCCCAACGAGGAGGACACCGCGAGCACCACCGAGGTGCAGGTCTTCCTGCCCACCGACCACCCCGTCCTCGGCGTCCTCGTCTCCCCGCACGACGGCTGGACCCCCAAGGTCACCACCACCAGGCTCAAGAAGCCGGTCAAGACCGACGACGGGACGATCACCGACGCCGTCTCCGAGATCACCTGGACCGGCGGGAAGATCACGGCCGGGCAGTACGAGGACTTCGACGTCGCCTTCGGTCAACTGCCGGACGACACCAGTCAGTTGACCTTCAAGACCCTGCAGACGTACTCCGACGGCAAGACCGTCCGCTGGATCGAGCAAGCCACGCAGGGCGACGAGGAACCGGAGAACCCGGCACCGGTCCTCAAGCTCACCGCCGAAAGGGCCGGCACGACGGCGACCGCGACGAGCAGCACGAGCAGCGACTCGACCGCACGCGGTCTCGGCATCGCCGGGCTGGTCGTGGGCGTGCTCGGACTGGCTGCAGCGGTCTTCGCCGTGAGGCGAGGTGCACAGCGGCAGTGATGTAGGTCACATCGAGAGTGCGGAACTTGGCGCCCCATCGCCCCGACTCCTGAACCGGTACGGCCCGATCCGGCCGGCGCCGTACGACGTGATCTGGAGACGCGGTTGATGGACGGGTTCCGGCATTCCTCCTCCGGCGCGGGTGTGGGCGCGGTGCTGCGGAGATGCGCGCCGCCGCCCGCGCTCTGCGGCTTCCTCCTGCTGCTGGCCCTGATGTTCACCGTGTCCTACGCCGTCGGCGCGGCCTCGGGCCCGGTGGCGCCCGGCATGCACGGCACCGGCACGAGCGGCGCGGGCGTGGGCGGCTCGGACATGGACGACATGGACATGGACGGCGGAGCGAACGGGGGAGCCCGGTGACGGGCACGGAATCCGTGACCGCCCTCGTCACCACCGACCTCACCGTCGGCGGCATGACCTGCGCGGCCTGCGTGCAGCGCGTGGAGAAGAAGCTCGGCAGGCTGGACGGCGTCACGGCGACCGTCAACCTCGCCACCGGCCGGGCCCGCGTCCGCCATCCCGCGGGGATCAGCCCGCGGGAACTCGTCGAGACCGTGGCGAAAGCCGGCTACACGGCCGCGCTCCCCGAGGCACCGAAGGAGCAGCCACGCGAGACCGACGACTCCCGCGAGGAACGCCGACGGCTGCTGACCACCGCGCTGCTCGCGCTGCCGGTGCTCGTGCTGTCGATGGCGCCGGATCTGCAGTTCCGCAACTGGCAGTGGCTGTGCCTCGTCCTCGCCGCGCCCGTCGCCGTGTGGAGTGCCTGGCCGTTCCACACGCGAGCGGTACGGGGGTTGCGGCACTCCGCGGCCACCATGGACACCCTCGTCTCGCTCGGGGTCGTCGCCTCCTTCCTTTGGTCGGTGTACGCGCTGTTCCTCGGCGGCGCGGGCGAGACCGGCATGCGGATGCCGTTCAGCCTGGTGCCCTCCGCCGCCGAGGACGGAGTCGCCCACCTCTACCTCGAAGCGGCCGTCGGCGTACCGCTGTTCGTGCTGGCCGGACGCTTCCTGGAGACGCGGGCCCGGCACGGGACCGGGGCGGCGCTGCGCTCGCTGGCCCGACTCGCCGCCAAGGACGTCTCCGTACGGGAGGGCGGCACCGAACGGCTCATCCCCGTCGAGGAGTTGGGGGTAGGGCAGATCTTCGTGGTGCGCCCCGGCGAGCGGGTCGCCACCGACGGGCGGGTGATGGAGGGGAGTTCGGCCGTTGACCTGTCCCTGGTCACGGGGGAGAGCGAGCCCGTGGAGGTCGGGCCCGGTTCGACGGTCGTCGGCGGGGCCGTCAACGCGGGCGGGCTGCTTCTCGTACGCGCCACCGCCGTCGGCGCCGACACCCAACTCGCCCGGATCACCCAGCTGGTGACCGAGGCTCAGGCGGGCAAGGCGAAGGCGCAGCGGCTCGCCGACTCGGTGGCCGGGGTCTTCGTGCCGGTCGTGCAGGCGCTGGCCGTCACCACGCTCGGCTTCTGGCTCGGCGCCGGAGCCGATCCCCAGGCGGCGGTCACCGCGTGCGTCGCCGTCCTGGTGGTGGCCTGTCCGTGCGCGCTCGGCCTCGCGACGCCGACCGCGTTGACGGCCGCCACCGGGCGGGGGGCCCGACTGGGCGTCCTCGTCACCGGCCCGCAGGCACTGGAAGGCCTCCGGCACCTGGACGCCGTGGTCCTCGACAAGACCGGCACCCTCACCACCGGCCATATGACCCTCGCCCGGGTCACGGCCGTACCGGGAGGTCTCGGCCGTGATGCCGTGCTGCGGCTGGCGGGCGCGGTGGAGCAGGGGTCGGAGCATCCGGTGGGGCGGGCGATCGCCGCACAGGCCCGGCGGGAGCTGGGGGAGCGGCTCCCCGCGGTGGGCGGGTTCAGCGCGCTCCCGGGCCGCGGGGTGCGCGGACGCGTCGCGGGGCACCTCGTCGAAGTCCGGGCCTCCGACGACGAGTTGCCCCCCGGCCTGGCCGTCACCGAAGGCGCCGCCCACACGCCCGTGCTGCTGTACGTGGACGACGTCGTCCAAGGGCTCATCGAGGTCGGGGACGTCGTACGGCCCGGCAGCTACCGTGCCGTGGACCGGCTGCGGCGTCTCGGCGTACGCCCCGTGCTCGCCACCGGCGACCGCGAGGCCCCCGCCCGTGCCGTCGCCCAGGCGCTCGGCATCGACGAGGCGTACGCCCGCTGCAC
Source organism: Streptomyces sp. NPDC057280 (assembly GCF_042668605.1). Taxonomy (NCBI): domain Bacteria; kingdom Bacillati; phylum Actinomycetota; class Actinomycetes; order Kitasatosporales; family Streptomycetaceae; genus Streptomyces; species Streptomyces sp. NPDC057280. The sequence continues at coordinate 248,238 of NZ_JBHUYR010000006.1, read as the reverse complement.
CCCCGAGGAGAAGGCCGATCTCGTACGCGGTCTCCAGGACGAGGGCCTCCGGGTCGCCGTCATCGGTGACGGCGTCAACGACGCGGCCGCCCTCGCGGCCGCCGACCTCGGCATCGCCATGGGCACCGGCACCGACGTGGCCATCGGCGCCGCCGACGTCACCCTCGTACGCGGCGACATCGAGGCCGTCGCGGACGCCGTCCGGCTCGCCCGGCGCACGCTCGGCACGATCCGCGCCAACCTCGTCTGGGCGTTCGGCTACAACGCCGTCACCGTCCCGCTCGCCATGGTCGGCCTGCTGAACCCCATGCTGGCCGCCGCGGCGATGTCGGCCAGCTCGGTGCTGGTGGTCGCCAACAGCCTGCGGTTGCGCGGCCGGCAGCCCTCGCCCGCACACCGCTCCCCGTCCGCCCGGAGCCTCACCCGATGACCGCACGGAACCCGTGGCGACCGACCCGGCGCCGCCTCACCGACACCCTGAACTCCGCCCTCGCCCCCATCGCCGCGTGCAGCCTCGCCCTCGGCGGACTGACGACCTGGGTCACTGCGGGGAGGGCGGGCGACCCGCCCCGGATCACCGTGTCCCCCGGGCGGGTCCTCCTGTCGTACGGCGACTCGACACGGACCGCGGTCTTCTTCGACATCGCCAACACCGGCGACGCGGACGACCGGCTGCTGCGGGTGACGTCCGCCGAGACCGGGGGAGACCTGGAGCTCAGCCGCCACGTCATGACCGGGAAGGCGGCCGCCTCCCGGGAGACGGTGACCTCGGTCGCCGTCCGGGCGGGCCGCCGGCTCTCCATGTCGCCGCAGGACCTGGCTGTCACCCTGCGGCCCGGGGCGGGATGGCGGGAAGGCGAACTCGTCGCCTTCACGCTCCACTTCGAGCACACCGGCGCGGTCAGGACCCTCGCCCTGGTGGTCCGCCCGGGAAGCCGCTCCCGCGCGGTCACAGGGGTGGGGGAGTCAGCGCCGTGAGGTTGGGGAGGCGGTGCGGGTGGTGGGCGGCCAGGCCCGCGCCCGCGAGCCACCAGCCGCGGTACACCAGGGCACGGCACAGGGGCTCCGGCAACCGGTCGAAGACGGTCGGTACGAGGGCCAGGTCACGGCCGTCGTAGGTGCGGTGCTCGGGGAAGGCGGCCCGCCACTTGTCCAGCTGCCCGGCGCCGTGCTCGGCGAAGTCGGTGGCCAGGGCCACCAGGACGCCCCTGCGGGTGCCGGGAGGCAGCGGGGCGTCGGGGCCCGCCGCGTGACCGCGCCGGAACCGCTCGACGAGCAACCGGGTGCGCAGGGCCGTGCTCTGCCGGTACAGCAGGGAGTTGGCGCGCGCCAGATCGCGGACCACGGGTACGCCGCCGTACGGGCCGGGGCGCAGCAGGCCGCCGGAGTTGAGGACGAGCAGGAAGACGTCGCGGTAGCGCTCGCCGTCGATGGCCTCCGTGCCGGTGTTGTCGTAGACGCCGCCGTCCAGCAGGGCGGGTGTGTCGGTGCCGCAGGGGAAGCTCGCCCGGTCGAGGACCAGGGGCGGGAAGGCGCCCGGCACCGCGGCCGAGGCGGCTGCCGCGACGCACAGCTTCAGGCCGGTGCCGGTCGTGGGCGCGAGACCGATGGCGTAGTCGCCGTACACGTCCCGTTCGAAGGTGAACCGGGTGCCGGTCGTCAGGTTGGCGGCGTTGAGGATCCAGCGGACCTGCGGGTCCAGGTCGGCGAGCTTGGTGCCGTGGAAGAACCACTCGTCCAGGCGCCGGGCGAGCAGGTCGGTGCGGGTCGAGGGGCCCAGGGTGCGCCCCAGGCCCCGCAGGAGTGCCTTCTTGAGCGAGTGCGAGGTGATTTTGCCGAGGGTCGGTTCGACGAGGAGTTCGTCGACGGCCGTTGCAGTGAAGCCCTGTTGGCGCAGGGCGGGCCAGTGGGCGGCGAGCAGGCCGTTGGCGATCGAGCCGCCGGACACCGAGGAGGCGTATCGGAGGTCCGGCAGCATCCTCGCGTCGGCGAGGAGCCGGATCACGCCCAGGGCGGAGAGCGTGGCCCGGAAGCCGCCTCCGGACAGGGCCAGGGCGAGCGGACCGTCGGCGGGCGGCGGTGCCGCGGGGCGCAGGGTGTCACCGCAGGGCCGGGCCTGGAGGCCGGTGCCGAGGGCGGGCGAGTCGACGGCCCAGCGGTGGTCCGTGGGATGGCGGGTCGGGGTCATGGCTCATCGCCGATCTCTATGACCAGGGCCAGGTCCTCCGGCGAGCGTTCGCTGATCGTGAAGCTCCGGTGGTCGTGCAGCTCCGCGAGGGTGTCGTCGGCGAAACCGATCCGGTTCGTCAGGTGGATGGTGTACTCGTCGTCGCGGTCTCGGGAGTCGACCAGCATGTGCAGGGTGTCCTCGCTGGGGTGATGGTGTTTCACCCCGTCGGCCGAGATCACGTAGTGATCGGCGTGGATCTGTTCGAAGAAGTCGCTCTCGACGTTGCGGTCGCTGCCGTGGTGGGGGAGTTTCAGCAGGTCCACATGGAGCGGGCCCGTGTCGTTCAGGAGCCCGGTGGCGCGCAGCCCGTCGAGGATGCGGTCGCCGCGGGCGTCCCCGGTGAGCAGGGCGGTCCGGCCGTGATGCGTCAGCAGCAGGACGATGCTGGAGAGGTTGGGTATGGAACCGTCGGAGTAGGCCGAGGTGATGACACCCGGGTCCTGGCGTTCGCGTGCCTCGAGCCAGCGTTCCTTCAGCTCCTCCAGAGCGGTCGCGTCGGGGGCGACCACGGTGACGTGCAGCTGGTCGAGGGTCGCCTCCTCGCCGGTGATCAGCGGTCCGTCGATGGGTCGGTTGCCCGCCAGCCCCAGCTTGGCCGCCGCGTCCCGCAGGGCCCGGCCCTGGTTGTAGCTGGCCCGCACGGCACTGCTCTCGGTGCTCGCGCGGTCGACGAGCTCCTGGGCGGAGGCGCTGAGCCCCGGCTCTTCCCGGTCGACCAGTTCCTCCACGGAGTTGAACCAGACCCGCTTCACGGCGAAGGGATCGGGTTCCTGGTCGTCCCGGGCGTGCTTGATCTGGCCGAGCAGCTTGAGCAGTCCGACCACGTGGTCGTCGTCGATGTGGGACAGGCAGACGACGTCGATGCGCGGGGCGCCTGCGCCGTCCGGCGGCAGTTGCGTCAGACGGTCGCGCAGGGACGTCTCGTAGACCTGGCTCGGCCCGCCGTCGACGAGCATGACCCGCTCGTTCGTCCCCCACCGGACCAGGAAGGAGTCGCCGTGCCGGGCGTTGAGGAAGTCGAAGGTGAACATGGCGTCCTTCCTTGGGGGTTCGGCCGTCTCAGACGGACTGCATGGCACGCAGGACGTCGACCAGGCCCGACCCCTGGTAGTGCCGTTCCCGGCCCAGGTCCGTCGCCGTCCCGCACAGGATCCGCTTGACCTCCTCCGGGCGCCCGATCAGCTCCCGGTTGCGGGCCAGCACCATCGCGGCGGCCCCGCTCACATGGGCCGCCGCCTGGCTGGTGCCGTGCAGCGCGGCGATGCCCTGGTCGGGCACGGGGCCGTCGATGTCCTCGCCCGGCGCGAGGAGGTCGGGCTTCGGGCGGCCGTCGCCGGTCGGACCGCGGCTGGAGAAGTAACTGACGCCGTGGCGGTGCGGATTGCTGCGGTGCGTGGAGCCGACCGTGATGACGGACTCGGCGTTCCCGGGATCGGAGATGCTCGCCCCGCGGTAGTCCTTGCCCAGGGTGTGTACGGCTCCCGCGTATCCGGAGTTTCCGGCCGCGGCGACGACCACGACACCGGAGCGGACCAGGCGGTCGCACTCGATGCACACCGGGGTCCAGCCGGTGGAGTGGCTCGCCACGTCGTGCGGCACGGAGAGGCTGATGTTGACTCCCGCGATGACGAACCGGCCCGCCTGCTCGTTGATGTACCGGATGGCCTGAAGGGCCGTCACGATCGAGAACTCGTCCCCCGTCCCCGTGTCCCCCAGGACCCGGAAGTCGTACAGCTGGATCCTCGGGCAGATGCCGCGGAACTCCTCCTCGGGACGCGGCCACCAGCCACCGATGATCCCGGCGATGTGGGTGCCGTGCGGGTCGACCGGGGTGGTGTACTCCTGGTAGCGCGGGACCACGGACGGCTGTGCCGTGGCGGTGACCTTGGAGAGATCGATCTCGGCGTACGGCAGGGCCTCGGGCCAGTCGATCCGTCCGTCGTTCAACGCGTCGAGGGACAGGGTTCTGCGGACGCCCACGAAGTTGAAGGCACGCGGGACACGGGAGCGCAGGGGCATCGGTTCCGGCTTGGACGTGGTGTCCCAGTCGTAGAAGGCGGGGTGCCGTGCGTCGATGCCGCTGTCGACCACGGCCCAGCCGATCGCGCCGCAGTCCACGGAGAAGACCTGCTCGGCTGCGTCGGCCTTGATGGTGGCCCGGGAGCGCACGACCGCCGAGGACGCCTGCCGGTTGGCCGTCACGGAGAGGATCGGATACCGCTGCCGGCGGTCGAGGACGCCGTGCGCGGCCGGATCCGCGGCGGGATCGGTGGCGTCCGCCTCCTCCAGACACACGCCGGTCAGCATCCCGGCGACCTCGGCACAGACCGCCTTGTCCGAGGGCCGTTTGCCCACGAGCGCCGGGTGGGACTCGGCGACGATGGCGGCCAGCAGTCTGAGGAACCACCGCTGGTGCCGGGTGCGCTCCTGGCGTCGCGCGGAGTTGTCGTGCACGTCGCTGGCCCGCTGCCGGACGGCGGCCGGCCCTGCCGTGCCGGGGTCGTCCTCGCGCAGCGCGTCCGCGACGCCGGCCCCGCCCAGCTTCCTCGCCAGCTTGTTCACATCGCGGATGACACGGTTGAGGTTGGTCTTCGGCAGCACCGTCTGGACGACTTCGCGGAGGGTCAGCTTCACCGCGATGAAGCTGCCGGACGCGATCGGCTGGCTGTCGCCCATCATGTGCACGTCCCGGAAGATCTGCATGATCTGCTGGACGCCGTGTTCCTCGTTGATGGCGAGGATCAGGTCCTCACGGGGTTCCGTCCCGTCCTCGGGCGGGTGCGCGAGGGCCAGCAGGGCGTCGAACCGTATGGGACAGTCCGTCGCCCAGGGAACGGGCCGCGGACCTTTGCCGTAGAAGAGCTCTTCGAGCTTCTTTCGGTCCATCGGGGGCCTCACCAGGGGTCAGGTTCCGGTGCGGATGCTGATCTCCCAGCTGCGCAGCATCCCCGCGTCGCCCTCGACCGCGTCCGTGACCTTGAGCTGCCAGCCGCCGGTCACGGCGTCGCCGATCAGCGGCGCCAGCAGTGACGGAGGCTGTGAGGTCAGAGTGAGGCGAAGGTTCTTGGCGTCGCCGCCCGTACGGTTGTGGATCACGGCCCGGCGGCCCGACGGCGCCAGCAGCACCACCCGCAGATCACCGATGCGGGCGTGCTCGATGTCGATCGAGACGGTCAGTTCCCGGACCGTGCCCGTGCCGTCGAGGGTGATGGTGTCGGTCAGACCGCCGGCGTTCTTGTCCGGGATCTCGGCGCCTGGTGCCGACCGCCCCGTGACCTGTGCGCCCGCGACGCCCTGTTCGCCGGTGCGGAACGTGATGACCTCGCCCGGAGCGCTGAGCTGGGAGAGGGTGAGACCGGATTCGCTGCCGTCCCACCACAGGGACGCGGGGTGGCTGCTGTGCGAGAGGGCCGTGCCCGCCGTCGGCCCGTACAGGTCGCCGCCGTCACCGAAGTTCAGCCCGGTCTCCAGGTCCAGGTGGCCGTCCGCCTGAAGCAGCGCGCACTGGTAGTGGCGTACCTGGTTGCCCTGCTGGAACTCGTTCGATCCCTTGATGTCGCAGTGGTAGACCGCGAGTCCGCTGGAGGTCAGCCGGGAGTCGAAGCCGAGCCTGCTGCGGTTCTCGACCAGGTAGTACTCGACGTTCTTGCGCTGCGGATTGTGGTAGATCAGCGCCTTGTCGTATTCGCCCTGCACGGCTTCGTACGAGCCGGGTACGGAGATGTCGACGTCCTTCGTCCAGCCCACGAGCCGGCGCAGGTACACGCAGACCGCGGACGGCAGGAACCCGTCGCCGAGACTGTCCCCGGCCGACATGGCGCAGTAGGTGCCCATGCCGGCGCTGGTGAAGTCGTCGCCCTCGCGCTCGACGGTGCCGTAGTCGTAGAGGTCGGGCCAGCGGCACAGCAGGTGCCCGCTCTCGTGGCAGAACGTGCCGATGCTCAGGTCGGCCGCGGTGTCGCCGATGCTGGTTACCGTGTAGAAGTCCGTGCGCACATCGCCGATCTGGGCCGGGAAGCGGGAGTTGTGCGGCCACAAGTCCTCACGGAACTCGGTCTGCCCGGCGTACATGATGCACACGGAGTCGACGATGCCGCGGTCGAGGGAGTCGAAGCGGCTGAAGTCCACACCGGCGTCCGCGGCCGCCTGCAGCGCCTCCGGGACGAGTTCGCCCCGGTGCTGCTTGAGCCCGTACGCGAGCCTGGGCCGGCTCATGCGGAACGGACCGACGACCGTGTTGGTGAAGCGGAGCTTCCCGGTCGACATGGTGCGGAAGAACTCCTTGACGGAGCAGCGGTTGCCGTTCGCCGTGAAGTTCGGGCTGTTGAGCAGGGCGGAGACGTCGTCCACCGTGACGTCGGTCGCCGTGTCCGGGAAGTCGACCAGGATGGTCAGGCCCTGGACGTCGCCCGCCGTCAGGGCGTCGCCGGGCAGCAGCCCTTTGACCGGTCCGAAGGTGAGCAGGGTGTCGGGGTCGAGGTGGGCCTGCTCCTCCTCCGGGATGGTCCGCAGCACCCGGTCCTTGAAGACGTCCCGCCGGTAGAGCTGGCCCTCCCGCAGATGCCGGGGCAGGCCCTCCGGCGGCGGCTCGGACAGCGGAACGCCGCTGGAGACGAACCGGCGTCCTGGTCCGGCGCTGTCGGTCTCCGCGTAGCAGTAGGCACCCCGATCCGCGTCGTAGACGACCGAGTAGCCGTCGAGGGTCTCGTACCGTGCGTACTTGTCGTCGCCGAAGGCGACGAGCTCGACGGCGCCGCCCTCCTCCTGATGGAAGGTGAGCGTGTCACCGAAGATGCCACTCATCGCGGAAGACCTCCCGGAAGCGGGCGCACGAGGGTTCTCGACCTCAGTGTGGAGCGCTGGGGAGGAGCCCCACAGGGCAGAAGGACCCACATCCGGCAGGGGCAGCGTTACCCCTGCCCGGAGGCCGCGGGGATGATGTCGTGCGTGAGGGCGAAGCGGGTCAGGTCGGCCCGGCGCCGGGAGCCGATCTTGTCGCGCAGCCGGTCCAGATGGGAATGGACGGTGTGCTCGCTGATGCCCAGCCGGGCGGCGATGGCGTGGTCGGTCTCCCCGTGCGCGATCAGCTCCAGGATCTGCCGCTCCCGATGCGTGACGTGGCAGGCCGGCTCGGTGTCCGGACGTACGGCGAGATCCGCGGAGACGTACGAGCGGCCGTCGGCCACGAGCCGCACGGCGGCCAGCAGTTCGGCCTCGTCGGCCTGACGGCTGAGGCAGCCGCGGGCGCCGGCGCGCATCGCGGGCACGGCGTGGTTCTCCCGCACGGAGCAGAACACCAGGACCGTCGCGCCACAGGCGGCGAGCCTCCCCACCACCTGTGCCAGGCAGACGGGCGTCAGCTGGAGGTCCACCAGAGCGACGTCACCCGCCGCGAGAACCCCCGCCGCCTCCTCGGCGGACCGGGTGGCGAGGACGAGGGTGAGCCCGTCGGCGCCTTCGATCGCCCGGGCCACGCCGCTGCGGAGGAGCGGACAGTCGCCTACGACGGCGACCTTCCTCGCTTCCGCCCGCATCGCCACCTCACTCCGCCCGGGCCGCCGCCCCCGGCGGCGGGCATGGCCTCAGAGCTCCAGTGTTGGGCCTCCGCGGCCGACCGGCACGCGGAGGCGGTACGACCGTCGTGGGGCGCTCGGCCCGAGCGGCTGTGCAGCCGTGGTCAGCGCACGCTCGCGCGGCGGCCCGCGAAGGCGATCAGGGCGAGCACGGCGAGGAGGATGCCGGCGAACCAGGTCATGACCGTGACCGAGGAGAAGCCGAGGGTGGCCACCCCGATGCCGATCGCCGGGAGGGTCAGTCCGAGGTAGGCGATGAGGAACAGACCGGCCAGCGCCTCGCCGCGGTGCTCCGGCACGGCCAGGGCGGCGACGGTGCCGAGGGAGGCCTTGAACAGCACGCCCGCCCCGATGCCGGCGAGCACACCGCCCGCGAGGAAGGCGGCCAGACTGGCGGTGTGCATGCCGGCGACGAGCGTCACCACGCCGACCGCCTGCGCGGCCTGCCCGAGCCGGCTCTTCGCCGCGGTGGACAGGCGTGAGGTCAGGCTCTGCGCGGTGGCGGCGCCGCCGAAGACCAGGAAGACGATCGCCCCGGCCAGCGCGCGGGAGGGGTGGTGCAGGGTACCGGCCACGAAGCCGGGGGCGACCGAGGTGAACAGGCCGAAGACCGCGAAGGAGGCGAAGGCGCCCGCGGCGGCGACGAAGTAGCCGGCCCGGTCGCCGTGGTCGAGGCTGATGCGCTGCGGGCGGTAGGAGGGCCGGACCAGCTGCTCCTCGACCGTCTCCGGCGCCAGCGCGACGGCGACCACCGCGAGCACCAGCAGGCCGGTGAAGACGAGGTACGGGGTGTGCAGGGGCACGGTGACGAACTGGGCGAGGAGTCCGGCGACGAGGGCGCCGACACCGAGGCCGCCGATGTTCGCGCCGGTCGACACCAGCTCGAAGCGCTGGGTCGATGCCTGCGGACGGTGAGCGGCGTGCAGTTCCTGCAGGTGGGCAGTAGCGGTGGCAGTGATCATCCCGACACCCAGGCCGGTGATGAACCGGGCGGCCAGCAGCACCGGCAGCGCGGTGCCGGTGAGGAACAGGACCGCGGCGAGCAGTTCCAGCGCCAGCGCCGGCAGCAGGATCTTCTTGCGGCCGACCCAGTCGGAGACATGACCGGCCAGCAGCAGACTGACGACGACGCCGACCGCGTAGACCGCGAACACGACGGTGACCATGAAGGTCGAGAAGCCGTCGCGCGCCATGTACAGCGGGTACAGCGGGGTGGGAACGGTGGAGAACGCCATCGCGGTGAGGAAGGCGAAGGCGACGAGGCCGAAGCCGACGCCGTGGCGCCCGGCACCGGCCCGGGGCCGCAGAGCCGTGCGGCGGGTCGGAGTGAGGGGCCGGTGCTGGGTGGACGCCATCTGGCTCATGGGAGCCTCCAACCGAAGAAGGTGGGTTAACGCTCAACAGTGTTGCCCGGCTCGATCATCGCGTCCAACGCATGTTGAAGACAGGCGCCATCTCTCTGAGAGATAGTTGAGTCCATGGAACTGCGCCAGCTCGAGTGCTTCGTCGCCGTCGCCGAGGAGAAGAACTTCACCCGCGCCGCCGCCCGGCTGCACATCGTGCAGTCCGCGGTCTCCGCCACCATCAAGGCCCTGGAGCGCGAACTGGGCGCCCCGCTGCTGGACCGCAATTCCAAGCGGGTGCTGCTCACCGACGCGGGTGCCGCCCTGCTGCCGCGGGCCCGCGCCACCCTCGACGCCGCCCGCGAGGCCGCCGACGCCGTCGCCGAGGTCCGCGGCGGACTCCGGGGCACCCTCCGCCTGGGCACGCTGACCTCGGTCCGCCTCATCGACCTTCCGGGGCTGCTCGGCGAGTTCCACCGACGACACCCCGGGGTGCTGCTCCAGACCTCCGCGTCGCAGTCCGGCTCCCAGGGTCTGGTCGACGCCCTGCTGGACCGGCGCCTCGACCTCGCCTTCGTCTCCCTGCCCGGCCCGCCACCGCCCGGCCTCACCCTGATCGACCTGGCCTCGTCGGTGCTCGATCTGGTCGTCCCGGCGGGCCATCCGCTGGCGGACCGCGACAGCGTGCCGCTCGCCGAACTGGCCGGTCTGGACTTCGTCGACTCCCCGGCGGGATACGGCAACCGGGCCGTGGTCGACCGCGCCTTCGCCGCCGCCTCCCTGGGCCGCCGCGTCGCCGTCGAGATCACCGACATTGGCACCGGCGTGGACTTCGTCCGCAACGGACTGGGCGTCGCCCTGCTGCCCCGCTACGTCCTGGGCGACGCCCCCGGGGTGGTCACCCTGACCGTCGACGACGCGGACCTGGAGTGGCCGCTGTCCCTCGCCGCGGCGTCCGACCGCCGCCCCGGGGCAGCGGCGCGAGCGATGGTCTCGCTGGCCCGTGAACACGTCGCACGACCGGCGCCGGCCGATGGGGCGGCAGGTGGGTAAGGTCGCGGCGCGTAGCCGGAGCTGTGTCAGACCGGAGAAGGAGACGTGGTGGGCGGTGACGGCGTTGTCGTCGCCGTTGACAGGGACCAGGCCGCAGAGGTCGTCATTGCGGGTGCCGGCGCCGTCGCCGTGCACGGGGATGCCTTCGGCGTGCTCCGCGAAGACCGAGCAGCCCGCTCAGGTAGTTGTTGGTGACGTTGCCGTACACGTGCCTGATGGCCGGCGTTCTGGAGGGCGCCGTCTACATGTGGCTGGTCCTGCCGTGGCGCTCAGGCCGCCGTCTGCGACGGGCCCTCCCGCGGCACCCCGGTGCGGTGCCGCGGGTGCTCACACCGTGCGTTCCGTCGCGTCGAGGGGTTCGGCGCCGGCGTCTCGCGCCAGGGCGAGGAAACGCCGGACGGTCTCGGCCGACATGTCGAGCCCTTCGCACGCGGCCTGCTCGTCACCGAAGACGCGGACCGCTTCGGCGACGGCGACGGCCAGTTCGGACTCCGCCTTGCGGACCTTGACCTCGGCCTTGTCCACCACGTCGACCGCCAGAAGCTGGCGGCGCTGGCGCTCCTGAAGCCGCTGCTTGCGAGAGAGAGCCTTTTCGGGGTTGTGCACAGTCATGACCAAGATCATAGTGGCAGGCGGATGAGGTCATCGCCTGCCACAACTCAAGGCCCCCGCAGTGCTGTTGGGGTGTCTACGGCTTCCGGGCGAGCCCACCGTGCTCGGCGACGACCTCCGGGGCGGGGGAACCGGGCTCCGGGCGCCACTGCGTGACCGAGACGACGCCGGGTTCGATCAGCTCCAGGCCGTCGAAGAACGCGGTGATCTCGTCGACGGTGCGCAGGTTGTACGGCACCGCGCCGCTGCTGTTGTAGGCGTCCTGGGCCTGCTCGAAGACCGGGTCGATGCCGCGCGAGCCGTCGTTGATGGAGAGGTAACTGCCCGAGGGCAGGGCGCCCATGAGCCGGGTGACGATGGAACGGGCCTGACCGAGGTCGGCGACGTGTCCCAGGATGTTGCTGAGGATCAGCCCGGTGGGCCGGTCGAAGTCCAGCGTCTTCGCGGCGCCGGCGAGGATGCGGTCCGGGTCCGTGACGTCGGCGTCGATGTAGGCGGTCGCGCCCTCGTGTGTGGAGTAGAGCAGGGCGCGGGCGTGTGCCAGGACCATGGGGTCGTTGTCGACATAGACGATCCGTGCCTCGGGGGCGATCCCCTGAGCCACCTCGTGGGTGTTCTGCGCGGTCGGAAGCCCGGTGCCGACGTCGAGGAACTGCCGGATGCCCGCTTCGGAGACCAGGTACGTGATGTTGCGGCGCAGGAAGGCGCGGCTGCTGCGGGCGATGGTGACGATGCCGGGGAAGACGGCGGTGTAGGCGTCGCCGGCCTCCTCGTCGACGGGGTAGTTGTCCTTGCCGCCGAGCCAGTAGTTCCAGATCCGGGCGGAGTGCGGCACCGACGTGTCGATCTTGTGGTGCTCTGCCGGTTCGGGCGTCGTCACGGGGTCAGTCATGAGTCGCGTCAGTCTTTCAGCCGAGGTGTGGACCTTCCAGCGCACAACCTACGTCTGAACCCCCTTTCCTCGCCCGCCTGTTCGGGCATCTGTGAAGGTGAGTCGGTGACGTCAGTGGTGCCAGGCCTGGCCACCCGTGTTGTGGATGAACCGTTGAAGGACTTTCAGGGTGGTCAGGTAGTCCTCGTCGGTGACGCCCGCGTGCCGTTCCGTCCAGAGTTCGTCCTGAAGAGCGGCCGCCTTGGCGTAGAACGCCCTGCCCTGAGCCGTGAGGGTCAGGTGTCCCTCCGTGTCCTCGGTGATCCAGCCCTGGGTGACGGTCGCGTCGATCTCCGACTCCAGGGTCTCCGGGCCGGTCTCCAGATAGTTCTGGAGGAGACGCGACACCTCCTCACGGGTCTTGGCGGTGTCGGCGCGTGCGACCTGGGCGAGAACCCACCACTGCGGCTGGGTGGTGCCGAGCCCGGCGAGCGCGGACCGGATGCGGGTGACGACGGCCTTGTAGGCCGCCCAACTCCAGTAGCCGATGGGCTGCTTGATCAGTTCGGTGTCGCTGTGTGAGTACTCCATGTCCGGGACCTCTGCCGTCGTGCGGGCCGGTTCGACGCCATCGACCGTAGAAGCTCGACTCGACTTGAGGTCAAGACCGAGAGCGAGGCCGCCGCCGGTGAGGTGCGCGTGCTCGCTCGGACCGGCCCGCTGACGGAGACCGCGATCGGACGCGTCGAGGTCGGGAGGTCCCTGTCAAGCGCGGCCCACCGGCCGGAGTCGAGGTCGGCGCGGAGGCTTCGTACCGCCCGATGCTCGGCCTGCGGACCGACCTTCGTCCACACCGACGCCGCAGCGATCTCTCGCAGCCCGAAGCCCAGCCGGCGATAGGCCGGCACCTCCCGCAGCCGCTCCACGTCGTGCGCCGCGCAGGCCCGGTACCCGGCCGCGGTCCGCGTCGACGGCCGTACGAGCCCGATCTATTCGTGGCGGTACAGCGTGCGCACACTCACGCCGGCCGGCCGTCGCTCTTGCCGGGCCCCCAGCGATGAGTTCTGCCCCGGCGTTCCGTCTGCATTCGCGTACCCGCTCCACCCCACCCGAGGAGTGCATCATGACCGCCACCTACACCTTCGACGTCTTCTCCACCCTCGACGGCTACGGCATCCCCAGCGGTGGCGACTGGGGCGGGTACTGGGGCAAGCAGGGGCCCGAACTGCTCGACCACCGTCTCGCGCAGTACGAGGCCGAGCAGCGGATGGTGCTGGGGGCCAACACCTATCGGACGTTCGCGCAGGTCCTGACCCCGGTCTTCGAGAAGGTGGGGCGTGACCCCTGGGTCGCCCGGATGATGGACCTGCCCGCGACGGTGGTGTCGAACAGCCTGGAGGGGCCTCTGGACTGGCCGGGAGGGATCGTCGCGCGCGGTGATGCCGCCGACGTCGTCGCCCGGCTCAAGGAGGAGTCCGAGGTGCCGTTGCGTTCGCACGGCAGTATCGCGCTGAACCGGGCGCTGATGGCCGCCGGGCTGGTCGACCGCGTCCAGGTCACGCTCTTCCCCGTGATCACGGGCCGGACCGGTGGTCTCCCGGTGTTCCGGGACGCGGCCGACTTCGACCTCGAACTGCTCGAGAGCCGCACGCTCGACGGCAGCATCCAGGAACTGATCTACCGGCCCACCCTGCATGCCTGAAACCCCCGAGGGCAGCCGTGAAGCCGTGTCGGGAACACCCGGTCCGGTCGGCGAGGTTGCACCGACCGAGGGGCCGGCGCCGCACGGCGGGGGACACGGAGACCACGAGGTCGTCCGCGCCACCAGGATCCGGCCCCCGGGACCGCGGCACACCCGCCGCACTGCTTGGATGATCCACACATGTTTCTCCAGGAGGACTCCATCATGACCGACCGGCCCTTGACGCTCATGGCAGTGCACGCCCACCCCGACGACGAGGCCACCGGGACCGGGGGAGTCCTCGCGCAGTACGCGGCGGAAGGAATCCGCACGGTGCTCGTCACCTGTACCGACGGCAGTTGCGGAGACGGACCGGGAGGCGTCAAGCCCGGAGATCCCGGGCACGATCCGGCGGCGGTCGCCGAGATGCGCCGGCAGGAACTGCACGCGAGCTGCGAAGTCCTCAAGGTCAGCGACCTGGAGATGCTGGACTACGCCGACTCCGGAATGATGGGCTGGCCGAGCAACGACGCCCCCGGCTCCTTCTGGCGGACCCCGGTCGAGGAAGGCGCGGCCCGGCTCGCTGAGCTCATGCGTCATTACCGTCCTGATGTGGTGGTCACCTATGACGAGAACGGTTTCTACGGCCACCCCGACCACATCCAGGCCCACCGCATCACGATGGCGGCGCTGGAGATGACCGACCTGACGCCGAAGGTGTACTGGACGACGGCGCCGCACTCGATGATGCGGCGGTTCGGCGAGCTCATGCGCGAGTTCGATCCGGACCTGCCGGAGCCGAGCGCTGAAGAGGCCGCGGCTCTCGCCCAGATCGGTCTCCCCGACGAGGAGATCACCACGTGGGTGGACACGACCGGGTTCAGTGACCAGAAGTTCGACGCGCTGGCGGCGCACGCCAGCCAGGGCGAGAACATCTTCTTCCTCAAGATGGGCAAGGAGAGGTTCGGCGAGTTGATGGGCATGGAGACCTTCGTCCGCGTCCGGGACACCACGGGGGCACCGGTACCGGAGAACGACCTTTTCGCCGGGCTGCGCTGATCCGCCCGGACCTCGCTTCGACAAGCGCTGCCGCCGTGCTGGTCCGCTCAGTTGGGGTGGGAGGTAGCTTGGTGGAGGAGGCCTTCGAAGGAGGGCGATGGGATGCCATGGTTCGTGTGGCTGCTCCTTGCCGCGGCGCTGGGCGTCGCGGAGTTCTTCACCCTGACACTGGTTCTGGGGCTGTTCGCGGGCGCGGCACTGGTCGCCGCCGTGGTAGCCGGGGTGGGTATCGGCACCCTCGGACAGCTCGTGGCGCTCGGCGCGACGGCGGCGGCGGGCCTGCTCCTGGCCCGCCCCGCCGCCCTGCGGCACATGGCACAGCCGCCGCTGATGCGTGACGGCAGCGACGCGCTGATCGGCAGACGCGCCGAGGTCGTGCAGGAGGTCACCGCGACCCGTGGCCTGGTCAGACTCGGCGGCGAGGAGTGGACCGCGCGGGCCTTCGACGAGAGCCATGTGATCCCGTTGGGGGCCCTGGTCGACGTCATGGAGATCCAGGGCGCCACCGCCGTCGTCTACCCTCGCGAGCTTCTTCCCTGAGCGGCTGAACGCAGAGCTATGGAGGCACTGTGGAACCAGTTGTCATCAGCATCGTCGTGGCGGCCATCGTCATCGTCTTCCTCGTCGCCTCCTCGGTGCGGATCGTGCCGCAGGCGCGCCGCTACAACGTCGAGCGGTTCGGCCGGTACCGGCGCACGCTGCAACCGGGGCTGAACCTGGTGCTGCCGATGGCGGACCGCATCAACACCAAACTCGACGTGCGGGAACAGGTCTATTCGTCCGACCCGCGGCCGGTCATCACCGAGGACAACCTCGTGGTGAACATCGACACCGTGCTCTACTACCAGATCACGGATCCGCGGGCGGCGGCCTACGAGGTCGCCGACTATCTGCAGGCCATCGACCAGCTCACCGTGACCACGCTGCGCAACGTCATCGGCAGCATGGACCTGGAGGAGACGCTCACCTCGCGCGAGGAGATCAACTCCCGGCTGCGGGCCGTCCTGGACGACGCCACCGGCAAGTGGGGCATCCGGGTCAACCGCGTGGAGATCAAGGCCATCGACCCTCCGCACACCATCAAGGAGGCGATGGAGAAGCAGATGCGGGCCGAGCGGGACAAGCGCGCGGCCATCCTGCACGCCGAAGGGGAGCGGCAGGCCAAGATCCTCACGGCGGAGGGCACGAAACAGAAGGACATCCTGGAGGCGCAGGGTGCCCAGCAGGCCATGATCCTGCGGGCGGACGGCGAGGCCAAGGCGGTGGAGCTGGTCTTCCAGGCCGTGCACCGCAACAACGCCGATCCCAAGGTCCTGGCCTACAAGTACCTGGAGACGCTGCCGCACCTGGCGAGCAGCGACAACAACACGTTCTGGGTGATCCCGGGGGAGCTGACCGAGGCGGTGCGGACCGTCACCCGTGCGTTCGGAGACGACGACTCCTCGCCGGCTCCAGCGTCCTCCGCGGTCCCCGAGAAGGCGGCGGACGAGACCCGCAGCCCCGAACTCGAGGCGGGCTCGACGGCGGGTCTGCTCGACGCCGCCACGGCCGCCGACGAGGCCGAGAAGCAGGCTGAGGCAGCGGTGAGCGACGCCAAGGCGGAGGCCGCGGCCGCGCAGTCGCCGCAGGTGCCGCGCCGGGCGTGACGGTACGGCGGTCCGGCGCGGCAGGACCGGGAATGAACGGCAGGAGGACCGCGTTACAGACACTGCATGACATGACCGGGTCAATCAGCCCGGTGATGGTGGAAGGAGAACCTCATGGCACGCAGCACCGCGCGGCCCGTGGTCAAGCTCCGGTCGACAGCCGGAACCGGAGTGACCTACGTGACCCGCAAGAGCCGTCTGAACGACCCCGACCGGCTCGTCCTGCGCAAGTACGACCCGGTGGCCGGCCGGCACCTGCTGTTCCGCGAAGAACGATGACCACCGCCTCGGCCGCCGGCCGAGGCACACCAAGGAGGCACCACCCATGAGGCCCGGCATCCACCCCGTCTCCCGCCCCGTCGTCTTCCGCGACCGCGCGGCGGACTTCCGACTGCTCACCCACTCCACACTCGACGCGCAGGACACCGTCGAGTGGGAGGACGGCACCATCTACCCGGTCGTCGACGTGGACATCTCGTCCGCGAGCCACCCGTTCTACACCGGCACCTCGCGGATCATGGACACCGCGGGCCGCGTGGAGCGCTTCGAGCGGCGCTACGGCCGTACGGCTCCCGCCCGTCACTGACGGCGCCCGAGCCGTCCCACCCCACCGGAAGGAGACCGCTGTGAAGGTGCGTAATTCCCTTCGCTCCCTGAAGGCCAAGCCCGGCGCCCAGGTGGTCCGCCGACGCGGGGTGACCTTCGTGATCAACAAGAAGGACCCCCGCTTCAAGGCCCGCCAGGGCTGACGCCTCGGCCCTCGGCTCCACAGCAGCCCGACACCGCACGGACGGTGCCGGGCTGCCCTGCACGCGGATCCTCGCGAAGCCCGCCTCAGACGCCCTTCAGGACGCGATCGAGCGCCGCCCGGCCCACAGGCCCCCAGTGCGGCTTGCCGCCGGGAAGGCCCCGATCTCCGTTCTGTCCCATCAGCATCAGGAAAAGGCACTTCATCGCGGCCAGTCCGCGGGCCCGACGGATCGCGGCGTCGTCCGCACGCGCGTACACGTCGAAGAACCGTGCGGCCGCGCCCGCGGGCAGCAGCACCCATGCGGCGGCGAGATCCCACGCCGGATCGCCGGCGAACAGGTCACCGAAGTCGACGACGCCCGAGAGCGTTCCGTCCGCGACGACGACGTTCGCGGGATGGAGGTCGCCGTGCACCCACACGGCCGGCCTCTCCCACGCGGCGGCCGCGACGGCGTCGTCCCAGACGGCCCGGATCCCGGCCGTGAGGTCGTCCTCGAGGGCGACGGCCTGGACGAAATTCTCGAAGCCGTCCGTGCACTCCCTGGGGTGGGCGCCGCGATCCCGGGCGACCGGTGCGTCGGCCGGCGCCGCCACATGGAGCGCCCGCAGGAAGCCCGCCAGGGTGTCGGCCGCGTGCGCACCACGGCTGATCGAGCCGAGGTCCAACGGCTCACCGGGCACCCACGTCATCACGGTCCAGTGCTTCGGGAAGCGCGCCGACGGCTCGCCGAACCGCACCGGAGCCGGCACCGGCAGCGGCAGGCGCGGAGCCAGCACCGGCAGCCACCGCCGCTCCTTGAGCTGCAGCTCCGGGGTCGGGTCCATGCGCTGCATGCGTACGGCCAACTCGTCGCCGAGACGCCACATCTGGTTCCCCCAGCCGCCCGCCACCTCACGGACGGCCAGCCCCGCGAGGTCTGGATGCTGCTCCCGCAGCAGGTCGCGGACCAGGTCCGCGGTGATCTCGATCTCCATGTCGGTCATGCGAACCGACAGTACCGAGGCGGCACGCGGGGCGGCGCCCGCTCTCCGGAACGGCCGACCGCACTCGCCTAGGGTCGCCACGACGACCGGCCACGGATGTCGAGAACGTGCCACCGGCTCCGTCCCAGGGACATCAGCGGCCACCACCGGCCGCACGACGAAGAGGAGATACCGTCATGGCGATTCAGCGGATGGACAACGTCGGCATCGTCGTCGAGGACATGGACGCGGCCGTCGCGTACTTCGTGGAACTCGGCATGGAGCTGGAGGGCCGGGGCGAGGTCGAGGGCCTCTTCGCCGATCAGTGCACCGGGCTCGACGGCGTCCGTTGCGAGATCGCGATGATGCGGACCCCCGACGGGCACAGCCGACTCGAACTGGCCAGGTACCGCAGCCCGGCAGTGATCAAAGACGGCCCGCGCGACCGGCCGCACAACGTCCTGGGCACGCACCGCGTGATGTTCGCCGTCGACGACATCGAGGACACCGTGACCCGCCTGCGCCCGCACGGCGGCGAACTCCTCGGTGAGATCGCCCGGTTCGAGGACAGCTACCTGCTCTGCTACGTCCGCGGCCCCGAGGGGATCATCGTGGGACTGGCCGAGCAACTGGGCTGAGGACGGGCGGCGTCAGCGTCCGAACTTCTCGATGGCCGCCGGGGTGACGGGCGTGAAGAAGTTGACGAGGTTGCCGTCCGGGTCGCGGAACAGCAGGGACCGGTTGCCCCAGGGCATCGTGGTGGGCCCGGCGACGAAGTCGGTGACGAAGCCGGTCAGGTTCTGGTGGACGCGGTCCACGTCGTCGACCAGGAACTCGGTGATCACAGTGCGGTTGTCCGCAGGCTGGGCGGAGCCCGGGGCGAACAGCGGGACGGTGCGGGTGCCGGCGATCGCGAGGGTGGCGCCCGCGGTCCTGAGCTCGGCGAAGTCCTCGGTGGCCCAGGCCGCCCGCGCCCCCGTGGCGCGCTCGTAGAAGTCGACGAGGCGCGGGACGTCACCGGTGATGATGCGGATCGAGACGAAGTCCATGAGAGATCTCCCTGGCTGCTGTGCTGGAGGCGTACGCGTCGCAGGCTAGGAGAGATACCGGACAGAATCGGTCCTGTATCGGCGTTAGGCTGCCCGCATGCCTCGACCCACCGGCCGCGTGCTGACCCTCCTGGAGCTGCTGCAGTCGGGCGGCACCCGGACCGTGGCCGAACTTGCCGACCGGCTGGACGTCGAAGGGCGCACCGTGCGGCGGTACGTGCAGCAGCTGATCGACCTGGACGTGCCGGTGGAGTCGGTGCGCGGTCGCTACGGCGGGTACCGGCTGGCGCCCGGGTACCGGCTGCCGCCGCTCATGCTCAGCGACGACGAGGCGCTGGCCGTGCTGCTCGGCCTGCTCGCCGGCCGCCGGACAGGGCTGACGACGACGCAGCGCACGGCGAACGAGACGGCGTCGGCGAAGATCCGGCGCGTCCTGCCCCGGCACCTCGCCCGCAGGCTCGACACCCTCCTGGACGCCCTCGCCTTCACGGACCGGCCCGGCGACTTCGACGCCCCGGACGCCGGAGTCCTCCTGACCCTCGCCGACGCCGTGCGCCACCGCCGACCCGTCGCGATCCGCTACACCGACCGCGACGGGCGACGCAGCGAACGCACACTCCACGCGTACGGGATCGTCGCGCATGGGGGCCGCTGGTACGTCACGGGCGAGGACGCCCAGGCCGGCGAGGACCGCACCTTCCGTCTCGATCGCATCGCCGACGCGCGGACCCTGCCCGGCTCGTTCGAGGCGCCCGTCGGCCCCGGCCCGGCGGAGCGCGTGGTGGCAGGGTTCGCCACAGCCCCGTACCGGCATGAGGTGACCTTGCGCATCCACGGCACAGCCGCGCAGATCCGCGCCCACCTCCCCGCCAGTGTCGCGACCCTGGAGGAACACGAGCCCGCTCGCGACCAGGGCCCGGCGGCCGAGCGCTGGCTGCGCGTCGAACTTCGGGCCGAGCGGCTCGACTGGCTGCCCCCGGTACTCGCCGCACTCGACCGGCCGTTCGTCATCGAGCGCCCCGCCGAACTCCGTGATCTGGTCGTCGCGTTCGCCGATCGCCTGACGTCGCGTGCCCGGCAAGGCTGACGGCGAGGAACAGCGGCATGTCTAGGCGCGCGAGGGCGGTTGTACGTGTGAGCCGCGTTCCTCGTCGCAGTCGTAGGCGAGTTCCGCCGGGATGGCCTCGTCCAGGGCGCGGATCAGCCGTCGTCCGCCCCTGTACCAGGCGGGATCGATGCCGATGTCGCAGCCGCAGCGGCCGATCAGGACGCGCTCGGAGCCGTGCCGCTCGACGGCGATGACGTCGTCGAAGCGGAGTGTGTGGAAAGGGCCCAAGGTGCAGGACACCACCGAGTCGCGGGTCAGGATCGTCGAGTGCCGTTCCTGCGATCGTCGGAAAGCCCGTCTGGGCAGCGGTTCGTGGAACTTCTCGCCCCAGGGGGGAAGTTCGTCCCAGGTCCAGCAGGAGGTGCACCACAGTCGGCGGCCGTCGGGCCCGGCAAGGTCGAGGAGCAGGCCTTCGGGGACGACCAGTTGGGCCTGGTTCATGGCCTGCCGCCAGGCGTCGCGTACGTCGTCGGGGGTGACGGCGTCCAAGGCGCGTTGCCGGCCGTCCTCGTCGGGGCCGGGGGTGCCGAACAGTTCGGCGTGGGCGGCGATGTCGAGGAGCGGCGTCGCGTCGCGTCGGTGCCGGTCCACCTCGGTCTGCTCGGGTGCGATCCTGGCCAGGCGCAGCGCGTGCGACCACACGGTGGCGGCCACTTCCTCGATGGCGTCTGCGGGCGCCGGGGTGAACAGGAGCCGGACGACCGTCCTGGAGTCGTGCGGCACCACCGCCGTCTCCACCGGGCCCACGGGAGCGGGTCGTTCGGCCAGCGCGGCGTTCACGCGGTCGTGGAAGACGCGGTGGGCGACGTCCGAGGCCGCGGAGTCCGCGGGGGCCTCGACGGAGACGGCGACGCCGTCGATGCTCCGGTGGGTCCAGGAGGCGCGCGGGTAGCGGGCCCGGGGCGCCGAGCGGTGGGGACGGTCGCCCTCCGGCAGCGGAAGCCGCAGACCGACCGGCTCCGGACCGGTCAGGGTGAGGACGGCGTTGGCCTGGGTGAACCAGGTCGCGGCGTGCGCCGACACCATCTCCGCGGTCGGCGGCCAGGGGCACGTGCGCTCCTGCCCGTCCAGGCCGGACGCCTGCGCTCCGTAGCGGGCGTTGAGGGCGGCGGCGGCCGGCCCGGCCAGGCAGGACACCGCGCCCTCCCAGGCGCCCACCAGATCGGCCACCCCGTCCACCGGCAGCTCGCCCAGGGCCACACACAGCGCCGCCAGCTGTTCGACGACGTCCTCAGGCCGGCCGGAGACACTGAACGCGGTCTCACCTGTGCCGGTGGAGACACCTACGGAACGCGCCGTTTCCGAGGTCCGACGCCGTGTCTCCCGTACGGCGAGAGCGGCGACGAGGGCGCCGACACCGCGCGTGCGATACGTCTCGTCACGGACACCCGCGCCGAAGTGCAGCGTGGCACGGAGCTCCCCGTCCTCGGCACACCGGTGGACGGGCACGCCGTCGACATGGCTGCGATGCATGGACTCACCCTAACCAGCACGTATGCGCAGCTGCCGGGTCGGTGTGCGTGTGCGGGGTCAGGCCGGTGCCGGTACCGGAGTGTGTTCCAGGCGGACGATGACGCTCTTCGACGTCGGGGTGTTGCTGATGTCGGCGACGCTGTCGAGCGGTACCAGGACGTTGGTCTCCGGGTAGTAGGCGGCGGCCGAGCCCGGGGGAGTGGGGTAGCCGACGACCCGGAAGGCCTCCGCGCGGCGTTCGACGCCGTCGGACCACACACTGACCAGGTCGACGAGGCTGCCGTCCGCGAGCCCGAGGCCGGCGAGGTCGGCCGGGTTGACGAGGACCACGCGCCGTCCGCCCTTGATGCCGCGGTAGCGGTCGTCCATGGCGTAGGGGATGGTGTTCCACTGGTCGTGCGAGCGCAGCGTCTGCAGGACGAGGTGGCCCTCGGGCGCCTGGAGCAGGGTGAAGTCGTTGACGCTGAAGACGGCCTTGCCGCTGGGGGTGCGGAACTCCCGGGAGTTGACCGGGTTGGGCAGACGGAATCCGCCGGGGCGGCGCACCCGCTCGTTGAAGTCCTCGAAGCCGTCGACGACCCGGGCGATGCGGTCGCGGACGAGGTCGTAGTCGGTCTCGAAGTCCGCCCAGGGGATGTCCGGTGAGGAGCCCAGCACCTTGCGGGCGAGGCGGGTGATGATGGACACCTCGCTCAGCAGGTGCGGGGACGCGGGGGCGAGGCGGCCGCGGGTGGCGTGGACCTCGCTCATGGAGTCCTCGACCGTCATGAACTGCTCGCCGCCCGCCTGGAGGTCGCGGTCGCTGCGGCCCAGCGTGGGCAGGATCAGCGCCGTGCGTCCGCACACGGCGTGCGAGCGGTTGAGCTTGGTCGAGATGTGCGCGGTCAACCGGCAACTGCGCAGCGCCTGTTCGGTGACGTCGCTGTCCGGGGTGGCCCGGACGAAATTGCCCGCCACGCCGAGGAAGACCTTCGCGTGTCCGTCGCGCATGGCCCGGATCGAGTCCACGGAGTCCAGGCCGTGGCGGGCGGGCGGAGTGAAGCCGAACTCGCGCTCCAGGGAGTCCAGAAAGGCCTGCGGCATCCGCTCCCAGATCCCCATCGTGCGGTCGCCCTGGACGTTGCTGTGCCCGCGCACCGGGCACACGCCCGCGCCCGGGCGGCCGATGTTGCCGCGCAGCAGCAGGAAGTTGACGACCTCGCGGATGGTGGGCACGCCGTGCTTGTGCTGGGTCAGGCCCATCGCCCAGCAGACGATGACGCTGCGGCTGGCCAGCACCCGCTCGTGAACCCGCTCGATCTCGTCCCGGCTCAGTCCGGTGGCCTCCAGCACGGCGTCCCAGGAGGTCTCCCGGATGTGCTCGGTGAAGGCGTCGTACCCGGTGGTGTGCTCCTCGATGAACGCACGGTCCAGGACGGTGCCCGGCTCCTTGTCCTCGGCCTTGACCAGCATCAGGTTCAGCGCCTGGAACAGGGCGAGGTCGCCGCCGGGCCGTATCTGCAGGAACTGGTCGGCGATGGCGGTGCCGCGGCCGATGATGCCGCGGGCCTTCTGGGGGTGCTTGAAGCGCAGCAGTCCGGCCTCGGGCAGCGGGTTGACGGCGACGACATGGCCACCGCGGCGCTTGGTCTCCTCCAGGGCGGACAGCATGCGCGGGTGGTTGGTGCCCGGGTTCTGGCCCACGACGAACACGAGATCGCAGTCGTAGAGGTCGTCGAGGCTGACGCTGCCCTTGCCGATGCCCAGGGTCTCGCCCAGGGCCGAACCGCTGGACTCGTGGCACATGTTGGAGCAGTCGGGCAGGTTGTTGGTGCCGAAGGCCCGCGCGAACAGCTGGAGCAGGAAGGCGGGTTCGTTGGCGAGACGGCCCGAGGTGTAGAACAGGGCCTCGTCGGGGTGGTCCAGGGCGCGCAGTTCACCGGCGAGGAGGTCCAGTGCCTCGTCCCAGCCGATCGGCTCGTAGTGCGTCGCGCCCTCGCGGAGCACCATCGGTTCGGTGAGGCGGCCCTGCTGGTTGAGCCAGTGGTCGGACTTCCGGCTGAGCTCGTTCACGGAGTGCTGCCGGAAGAACTCGGCGGTGACCCGGCGGGAGGTGGCCTCGTCGGCGATGTGCTTGGCGCCGTTCTCGCAGTACTCGTTGAGGTGGCGCTTCCCCGGGGCGGGCTCGGGCCAGGCACAGCCCGGGCAGTCGAAACCCTTGGTCTGGTTGATGGTGAGCAGGGTCAGCGCGGTCCGCTTCGGCGAGGTCTGACCCAGCGCGTACTGCAACGCGTGCACGACGGCGGGAGCACCGGTGGCCCAGGTCTTGGGCGCCGACACCGACAGGCCGTCCTCACCCGGTTCGTCCACGTCGAAGTCCCGCATCACGCCACGCCCTTTCCGCCCTGTCCTCCCGCTCACTCTTCGCCCGCGCGCCGGCCCAGGTCAAAGCGGTAGTTCCGATCACCTGAGAGGCGTTGCCGATCAACCCGGTGAAACGGCGGGCCCCGGTGCCGTCGCGCCGCGGGCCATGGATCATGGGCAGGGTGCTGCTGCGCCAACTCGAATACCTCGTTGCCCTCGCCCGCGCCCGCCACTTCGCCAAGGCGGCACAGGCCTGCTACGTCTCCCAGCCGACCCTGTCCGAGGGCATCCGGAAACTGGAGGACGAACTCGGTGTGCCCCTCGTCCAGCGAGGACGCCGATTCGAGGGCTTCACACCGGAGGGCGAACGCGTCGTCATGTGGGCCCGGCGCATCCTCGCCGACCGGGACGCGATGCAGGGCGAGCTCCAGTCCCTGCGGGCCGGTCTGAGCGGGCGGCTGCGCATCGGCACCGTGCCCACCGCCGCCACGGCGGTCGCCCTGCTGACCCAGCCGTTCTGCGCCGCCAACCCCCTCGCCACCGTCCAGGTCTTCGCCGACCTGCGGTCCGAGGACATCATCAACCGGCTCCGGACGTACGAACTCGACGCCGCCGTGACCTACCGCAGCACCGTCGCCGCACACGATTTCACGTTCGTGCCGCTCTACCAGGAGCGGTACGTCCTGCTGATCCAGCGCACCGCCCCCGCGTCGGGCCCGGCGGAGATGGCCTGGGAGGAGGCCGCTCACTACCCGCTCTGCCTGCTGCACCCCGGGATGCAGGGCCGTCAGGTCATCGACGCGGCGTTCGGCTCGGTGGGCGTGCAGGTCACCCCGAGAGTGGAGACCGACTCGATCGCCTCCCTGTTCGCGCAGGTCAGGGCCGGACACTGGGCCAGTGTCGTACCGCATGCCTGGCTGCATGTCTTCGGCGTCCCGCCCGGCATGCACGCCGTCCCGCTGGTGGACCCGGTGCGCACCGAGGCGATGGGCCTGGTGCTGCCCGCCCGTGAGCCGGTCTCCCCGATCGGCCAGGCACTGATCGACGTCGCGGACCGCGCCGTGATCGCGGCGACGCTGGAGGGACTGCCCGGCTGACGGCGCCGCTATGCGATGGGGAAGTCGAAATACGTGTCCGGATACGGCTCGTCGTCGAGTGTGTAATGCCACCACTCGCGCTCGTACGCGCTGAAACCGCACGCCTCCATGAGAGACCGCAGGTGCCGGCGGTTGCGCGCCTCGACGGGCTTGATCCCCTGGGCGCCGTGGTGCGAAACGGAGTCCATCAGATCGTGGCCGCCGCCCATGGGAAGGAGGTCGCCCGAGGCCAGGTCGTAGAGCGTGAGATCGACGGTGCTGCCCCGGCTGTGGCCCGACCTGGTCGCCACATATCCCAGCTCGAACATCTCGGCCCTGGCGATCCGCGGATAGTGCCGATGCTTTGTCCGGCCGTCCTCCGGCTGCCGCGACCAGCGCACAAAGCAGTCGACCGCGTGCTGCGGGCGATAGCCGTCCCACAGCAGCAGACCGACCCCCTGTGACGCGGCCTTCTCCTGCGCCTTCTGCAGAGCCGCGCAGAGCGCCTTCGTGCCGACGACTCGATTCACCAGATACCCGTCCACCGGTTTGCCGGTGAAGTTGTCCCACGTGGCGTACTTGGCGTCCCAGCGTATTCCGCAGGCCACGTCGTCCACGAAGACGAAGCCGTCCCGCAGCGACTCCCGTATCGACTCCGTCGCCTTCATCGGATCTTCCCCGTCAGGGCGAGCGTGATCGTGCGGTCGATGACCTCGGACAGGGGCAGTCCGGCGGCCGCCATCATCCTCGGATAGCGGCTGTAGGAGGTCATGCCGGGGAAGGTGTTGACCTCGTTGAGGACTATCTCTCCGTCCTCCTTCAGGAACAGGTCCACCCGCGCCAGACCGCCGCAGCCCAGGGCGCGGTACACGGTCTTGGCCGCTTCCTGGACGCGCAGCCGTGAGGCCTCTGGAATGTCGGCGGGCACGATCGCCGTGGAGTTGTCGGAACCGGTCTCCGGGGTCTCCTCCTGGTGGATCCTGAAGAACCCGTGGGAGAGCGCGATCCGGTCCACCTCGCCCGCCACGAGCTGCGACCCGGTGCCGAGGAGGGCGCAGCCGATCTCGCTGCCGACGACGGCCTCCTCGATCAGGACCTTCGCGTCGTACTGCCGTGCCGACTCCAGCGCTTTCGCCAGTTCCTCTGCCCGGGACACCTTGGTGACGCCGAAGGACGATCCCGATCGGGCCGGCTTCACGAAGACCGGATAGGTGAGTTCGGCGGGATCGATGGTCTCGTCGGCCGTGACGGTCCAGAAATCGGGCGTGGCGATTCCCGCGCTTCGGGCGACGAGGTAGGCAAGGGATTTGTCCATGCACAGGGCCGAGCTCTGGACGTCGCAGCCGACGTAGGGGATGCCGGAGAGTTCCAGCAGGCCCTGCATCGCACCGTCCTCGCCGAGGGGGCCGTGCAGGACGGGCAGTACGACGTCCAGCCGGATCGTGTCGTAGCGGCCCTGCTCCAGCGTGAGCAGTCCGTGCACGTCGCTGTCCGGAGACAGCACCACGGGGCGGCAGTCGGCGTTCTCCCATTCCGTGCCGGGCCCGTCGCAGAGCTTCCAGTGGCCGCTCCTGGTGATTCCGATGTAGAAGGGCTCGTATTTCTCGGGATCGAGGTGGCGGGCCACCTCACGGGCGGACTTGACGGAGACGGGGTGCTCCTCGGAACGGCCCCCGAAGACGACGCCGACCTTCAGCCTAGCCATGCTGGATCCTGCTTTCGAATGTCAGACAGTTGGTGAGGGAGTTCTCCACGGCGTCGCGCAGGGCGCGGTCCGTGTAATACGCGGTGTGCGGGCTGATGACGACGTTCGGAAGTTCCTGCAGCCGCAGCAGTGCTTTGCATTCCAGGGGTTTGTCCCGGCAGTCGGAGTAGAAAATGCCTTCCTCGCCCTCGACGACATCCAGCGCCGCGCCGCCGAGCCTGCCGTTCTCCAGTTCCTGCACGAGGGCGTCGGTGTCGATGAGCGCACCGCGTCCGGTGTTGACGATCAGCGCGTCGTCCTTCATCTGCGCCAGCCGCTGCCGGTTCAGAAGATGGTGGGTGGCCGCGGTGAGCGGGGCATGCAACGTCACCAGGTCGCTGCGCCGCAGCAATGCGTCGAGCGGAACGTACTCGACGCCGGGTCGGTGCACGGGGCGGTTGTCATGGGTCAGAATGCGGCAGCCGAAACCGCGCAACCGGTCCATGACGGCGGTGCCGATGCGTCCCGTTCCGATCACTCCGACCGTCAGATCGCGCAGTTCTCTTCCGCGCACCTCGCTCAGCCGGTAGTCGTGCAGGTCGGTGCGGCGGACGACGGATTTCGCGTCCCGCAGCGCCATGAGCATGAGCATCAGCGTGTAGTCGGCCACGCTGTCCGGTGAGTAGGAGACGTTCTCGACGAGGATGCCGAGGCGGGCCGCGTATTCCACGTCGATGTGGTTGCAGCCGATGCTCCGGGTGGATATGTATCTCACGCCGGCTCGGTCGAGCGCGCGCAATGTGGCATGCGTGACGGGTGTTTTGTGGCCGACGCTGATACACCGCCTGCCGGAGGCCAGTTCGGCATTGGCTTCGGACACCGGTGCGGACGTGACAGTGGGCCGTACACCGAGACCGGGGGCCAACTCGCGGAACAGAACAGCTTCGTCCGGGCCGCATCCGTAGGCGGTGATGCGGGTCGTTTCGCTGTGGGTCATGCCGTCAGTCAAGACGGGCTGCTGTTGCCGGAACGTATGTGGTTTTCGATATGCCCGCGATACGTCCAACTCCTTTGACTGGCCGCATGACTCACACAAAAACGAGCCCGCTCGCCGGGGAGCCGGAATGATCCCGCTCGGACTCGGCGAGATCGCCGAAATCGTCGGAGGAAAAGCCGAGGGCGACAGCTGCGTGACGGTGACCGGGCCGGCCGTGCTCGACAGCCGGCAGGCAGAGCCGGGCGGCCTCTTCGTCGCCTTCGACGGCGAGCGCGCCGACGGCCACGACTTCGCCGCACAGGCCGGGCGGGCCGGTGCGGTGGCCGTGCTCGGCTCCCGGCCGACGCCGCTGCCGACCGTCGTCGTTCAGGACACCCGGAGGGCATTGCAGCTGCTCGCCGCCGAGGTCGTGGCCCGGCTGCGTGACCGGCTGACCGTCGTCGCGGTGACCGGCTCGCAGGGCAAGACGGGTACCAAGGACCTGCTGGGGGCCGTGTTCTCGGCCGCGGGACCGACGGTCGCCACGGTCGGCTCGCTCAACAACGAGCTGGGTGTGCCGCTCACCATGCTGTGCGCCGGTCCCGCCACCCGGTACCTCGTCCTGGAGATGGGAGCCCGCCACGTGGGCGACATCGCCGCGCTCACCGGTCTGGTCGCACCCGACATCGCCGTCGTCCTCAACGTCGGCGTGGCCCACATCGGCGAGTTCGGGTCGCGCGCCGCCATCGCCAGGACCAAGGGCGAGCTGGTGCAGGGGCTCGCGCCCGGCGGGACCGCGGTCCTCAACGCCGACGATCCTCGGGTGGTCGCGATGCGCGCACTCACCGACGCTCCGGTACTGACCTTCGGCCGGGCGGTCCACGCCGACGTGCAAGCACGCGACCCGGCGCTCGACCGGCGGGGCCGGCCGTCGTTCACGCTGTGCAGCGGCGGCACCTCGGCGCAGGTCACGCTGCCCCTCGTAGGCGCCCATCAGGCACTCAACGCGTCCGCTGCCGTGGCGGCAGCACGGGCCGCCGGGGTTCCGCTCGACCTGGCCACGGCGGCTCTGGGCACCGTCTCGCTGTCACCCCGGCGGCTGGAACCGCGCGACCTCGCCTGCGGAGCGATGCTGCTCGACGACTCCTACAACGCCAACCCCGACTCGATGCGCGCCGCCCTGGACGCGCTGGCGGCCGTCGAGGGCGGGCGGCGTATCGCCGTGCTCGGCGCCATGCTCGAACTCGGTGACGCCAGTGAGGCCGAGCACCGCGCCGTCGGGGCGTACGCCGCCGCGCGGGCCGACGTGGTGGCCGTCGTCGGCGAGGCCGCCCGGCCGATCGCCGCCGGAGCGGGGGAGCGGGCGGTGGTCCTCGCGGGCAACGACGCGGCCGTCGACTGGCTGCGCGAGCGCGTCACCACGGGCGATGTGGTCCTCGTCAAGGCGTCGCGCGGGGCCCGCCTCGACGAGGTCGCCGCCGCGCTCTAGTTCAGCGTCCGCGTCGCCTCATGTAGAGGTCGAAGGCCCGGTAGACCATCGGCCGCAGCGGCAGGTCCCACTCGCCGACGTACCGCACCGCCCGGCCACCGGTGCCGGCCTTGAACCGGACCAGCCCGACGTGCGGGTCGTCGGCGTCGAGGGTCGGGGTGATGCCGCGCAGGTCGTAGACATCGCAGCCGGCCGCGAGCGCGTCGCGGATCATCGCCCACTGGCAGGCGTTCGAGCCCCGCACCTCGCGCTTGGCGGTGGCGGACGCACCGTACGCGTACACCGCGTGTGTTCCGACGCGGACCAGGACGGTGGCGGCGACCAAGTCGCCCCGATGGTGGGCCAGGTAGAGCTTGATCCGCTCGGGGGCCTCGGCGCTCAGCGCCGCGAACATGGTCTCGAAGTAGCGCAGCGGCCGGGGTGTGAAGCGGTCGCGCTCGGCGGTGTGGACGTAGAGGTCGTGAAAGGCCTTGAGGTCTTCCGCGCCCCCGTCGCCGACCGTGACCTCGACGCCCTCCTTGGCGGCCTTCTTGATGTTGCGGCGCCACTGCTGGCTCATGCCCCGGAGCAGCTCGTCCTCGGTCTTGCCCGCCAACGGCACCTGGTACTTGAACTGCGGATGCCCGACCCCGAACCCGTCCTGCGGGTTCTGCGGCAGCCACCCCGCATCCTTGAGCCCGCTGCTCACGCGGGCGCCGACCGGGTCGCCCCACTGCCCCGGCAGGTCGGTCAACCGCCGGACGCCCGGGGCCGCGATGCCCTCCTTGACCTGCGCGGCGCTCCAGGAATCGGTGACCACCGGCGGGCCGAGCCGGATCGCGAACGCGCCGTGCTCCTTGAGATACGCCGCCAGCGGATTGAGCCACGCACCGATGTCGCCGCTCCAGTCGATGACCGGGCCCTCGGGCAGATACGCCAGCGTGAAGCGGTCGAGCCGCGGCACCGGGCGATGCAGGACGAGCCCGGCACCGACCATGCGGCGTCCTTCGAACCAGCCGAGGGACTCGCTGCGCCACTCGGTCTTGACGCGGCCCCACGCCGGGGTCTGCAGAAAGCTGACCGACCGCTGGGCCCGTACGAAGGCCAGGTGATCGGCGGCGCTGATCGGCCTGACGACCGGGTTTGCGGCGGCTGCTGCTCGTACTGGTGCGGTGGAGGACATGCGACCAGCCAAGTCGGCGGGGTGTTGCTCGCGTGTATGCAGTTCTCGATACGCGGACGATATCCGCCGCCTCATAGCCTCGACGTATGTGTGTCTCCCTGCGGAAGCGGACCGTCACCGCTCCTGGTGCCGGCAGACGTTCCCAGGCATGGGGGTGGTGACCGTGGGCAGGCCGCCGGGGTGGAGCGTCCGCCTCAAGCTCACCCTCAGCTACGCCGGATTCCTGCTGCTCGCGGGTGTCCTGCTGCTCGTCGCTGTAGGGGTTTTCCTGCTGAGGCAGGGATGGTTGCAGACCAATGAGGCGGGGGCGGTGAGGGAGACTCCCGGCACTCTCTTCGTGCGGGGGTTCGCCCCGACGGCGGGCGCGGTCATGGTCTTCCTGCTGGTGTTCGGCCTGTCGGGAGGATGGGTCCTCGCCGGACGCATGCTCGCGCCCTTGGACCGGATCACCCACGCCACCCGCACAGCCGCGGCCGGATCGCTGTCCCACCGGATCCGGCTGCCGGGCCGCAGGGACGAGTTCCGCGAACTCGCCGACGCCTTCGACATGATGCTCGCGCAGCTCGAGGCGCACATCGCGGAACAGCGGAGGTTCGCCGCCAACGCCTCGCACGAGCTGCGTACCCCGCTGGCGATCTCGAAGACGCTCATCGACGTCGCCCGCGCCGATCCGCATCACGACACCGGCGAACTCGTCGAGCGCCTCCACACCGTCAACACCCGGGCCATCGACCTGACCGAGGCACTGCTGCTGCTCAGCCGCGCCAACCAGCGGTCCTTCACCCGAGAACACGTCGACCTGTCCCTCGTCGCGGAGGAAGCAGCCGAGACCCTGCACCCGCTCGCGGAGAAGCACGGCGTCACCCTCGAGACCAGCGGTGACGTCGCCCCCACGACCGGCTCCCCGACCCTCCTGTTGCAGCTCGTCATGAACCTCGTGCACAACGCGATCGTCCACAACCTGCCGGAACGGGGCGCCGTCCGGGTCCACACCGGCGTCCGCCCCGACACCGCGGTACTCACCGTCGAAAACACCGGCGAGCAGCTCATCCCCCACCTTGTCGCCACCTTCACCGAGCCCTTCCAGCGAGGCACCGAGCGCATCCACACCGACCAGGCGGGCGTCGGGCTGGGCCTCGCCATCGTCAAGACCATCACCGAGGCTCACGCCGGAACCCTCACCCTCACCCCACGCCCGGGCGGCGGGCTGCGCATCACTGTGGAACTGCCGGCGGCGTCCGCAGGGTGAACCTTGAGCCGCCGACGTCCGCGAGCCTCCCGCGTTGCCGAGCCGGGTAGCTCGGCCCGGGGCGGGGCGGCGGTGGCGGGAACGAGCCGATGGCCCCGGAGGCAGCGAGCAGTGGGCGCCGGGCCGTGATCGGGTCAGGCGCCGGCGGCTGCGGCGTCAAGGGCGGCAGGGTCGAAGCCGGCCTGGGCCAGGACGTCCGCGGCGACTCCGCGGCCGACCTGGGCGAGACCGATCAGCAGGTCGTCGCAGTCGATGCGGTCGGAGCCGTTCTGCTCGGATCGTGCCTCCGCGACGGCGATCGCCTTGCGGGAGTAGGGCGTCCAGGCGATCCGTTCGGCTGCCTGGGAGGCGCCCATGCTCAGCCGGGTCGCGACGGACCTGTGGACGGCCTCCGGCGGGACATCGGCGGCCTGCAGGAGTCGGGTGGCGCTGTTGTCCTGCGCGGTCAGTCCCCAGAGCAGGTGCTCGGTGCCTATGTAGTTGTTGCGGTGGTGCACCGCTGCCTGCTTGACGTGGACCATCGCCTGGCGGAGATCGTCCGTCATCGTCTCGGGGCTGTAGCGCTTGTGTGGAGCGTGGAAGCGCTGCTGGACCGCCTGTCGAGTCACGCCCAGGGCAGCCCCGATGTCGGTCCATGAGGCGCCGTGCATCCGGCAGTGCTCCACGTAGTCCTCGACCAAGTCGTCCGCCAGCGCCTGCATTTGACCCGAGAGTTCGGCGGCAACGGTCAACAGAGCCAGCCAGTCGGGCTGTTCCTGCCCGCCGGGGCGGTGCGCGGTGTCGCACCTCCGGTCGACTTCCGCGATGAGATCGTCCAGATCCGGAAGAGTCATCACGCAAGTAGGCCTTGACAGTTTGGAATTGTCAAGGCGAGCTTGCGTAACCGGCGGCTTTCAGGCGGCCTTGGTCGCGTGACGGGTCCGCTGGAGAGCCGACGCGTCTCACTCAAGCTCCAGCATGCGTGTCTCGGAAGTCCTGGTGCGCATGCGGGCGGCCGGAGGGGCGATCGTAGACTCGCGCGCCATGGAAGAGATCGTCAGGCTTGGAGAGATCAGCTGCCCGTCGGGGACCCTCGTTGTTGTTGACGGTGGTCATCTGGGGTTGTGGAGCGGGGAGCGGTCGCCGGCGGAGATCGACCCCGCTCTGCTTGGCGCTGACGACCCAGGGATGGCTGCCGAAGTGGTGAACTCGGTCGACCTTGCGATGGTCGGCCCGGACGCCTCGGCAGCGGCCCGCGGCTTCGATCTGCAGCCAGGTGCCGTGCTCCACGACATCCCTGCCTCCCGGGTGGCGGAGCTGGGGACGCTGTTCGAAGAGCACTGCCGGGCCGCTGGCCTGGACGCCCGTTTGGAGGCGGTGCCGGGCCGCGAAGCACATGCCCAACGCGTGCGCCGTACCGCCGCTGAAGGTGGCGGCTGCTTCCTGATGTTCGGGGTGCCCGTCATCGCCGTGGGCGGGGCGCCTCGTGACCGTCATCTGCCGGTGCTGGCTTCGCGGGTCGACTTCGGCGACGGTGTCGGGCCGCGCTGGTCGGAGATCTCGGTGCGGATGAGCGACTCCCCGGCCAAGTCATCCGTGCTGCTGGGGGACATCGGCGTCGACTGGGCCCGGGTGCTCTTCGGCGATGCCGATGCTCTGAACGCTTGGCAGCACGACGAACCGGTGGACGGCTTGGCCGACGTCGCGTTCTGGGGCGCTGCCGCAGAAGAAGCCGCCGCTATGTTCGCCGCACCGGAACTGGGCGAACCCGGTGAGGACGGTGTCCGCGGGTGGACTGGGCTGGGGGTGGCGGAGGCGGTGGAGAAGGCTCGCGCTCTGCAGCGCTGGAAGGAGGAGACCGGACGCCGCATGATGGTGGACTTCCGGCCCCATTCCCACCACTGGCAGGTCATGCGAGAGATCCGCGCCTCCGAAGTGGAGGCCGGCACGGTGGAGGTCGGCGACGCCCGAATGCTCTGCGCGATGACGAGCTGGGGCGACGGCTACTTCCCGGTCTCGGCCGACCTGGATGGGGCGGGTGCTCTGGTCGCGGTGCGGGTGAGCTTCTCCGACGCGACTGCGTAGCCGTTCTGCTTTCGCGGAGGCCGCCACCGTCCGGGCCTCCGGTACGACACCGTCCAGCGACTGCAGGCCCTCCGGCCCGTCCCAGCCGCGTCACTCCCGGTGGAGGAGCAGGCGTACGGCGACGGAGGCCTCCAACCGCGCCTGCGGGGAGCCGAGGCGGTGATGCAGGCCGTGGTCGAAGTCGAGATGGCCCTGTGGGCTGCGGGTGATGTCGAAGCGGTCGGGGTCGGGGACGTGCAGGGGGTCGCGAGAGGCCGCGGCGAGCGAGACCGGTGCGGGCCACCCCCGACGCCTGGCGGCGGCGTCCCCTTCGCCTGTTCCTCTCCGGCGTGCACATCGCGAGGACGGTGCAGCCCCTGCCTCGGACGACACGGTGATGCTGACGGGATACGACGCCGGAGTCTCGTTCCGCAGCGTGCACCATCCGCAGGCCTGCCTGACCCGCACAGTGCTCTCCAACACCTCGGACGGTGCCTGGAAGGTCAGCCGATACCTGGACCACCAGCGCCTCCCCGAACCGGAGTAGTCCCTGGCTGAGGGGCGTTCTGTCGGCGGATCGCCGAGATCAGTCCACCGGGCCGCTCCTCGCGCTGCGGCGGAGTACTGATCGGGCGGCCGTACGCGGCCGCGCGCTCGCGCAGGGTGTGACCGGTGGCGTCCCAGCCGTGTCCGGCCAACCAGCCCACCGGGTCGTCGGGCATCTCCGAGACCCACATGGACGCCGCCGACCCCGGCACCGCATCCGCGCCGAAGCGCTCGATCACACCGCGCGAGCCCAGCGTCAGCCCCATCCAACTGCCCACGGCGGAAAGCGCGCTGATCCGGGCCAGCAGCAACTCCACGGCGTCCTCGGGCAGATAGATCAGCAGCCCTTCGGCGATCCAGGCGGTCGGCGCCGCCGGATCGTGTCCCGCGGCGGCCAGCGCGCCGGGCCAGTCCTCGCGCAGATCCACCGGGACCGTGATCCGCTCGCAGCGGGCGACGGCCCGCTCCTGGCGCAGCACGGAAGCCTTGAAGTCCAGTGGCACGGAAGTGTCGACCTCGAACAGCCGAGTGCCCTCGGGCCAGTCCATCCGGAAGGCCCGGCTGTCCATGCCGGCACCGAGCAGCACCACCTGCCGCACCCCGGACGACGACGCCTGCCGCAACAGGTCGTCGAGGAACTTCGTCCTGATGACGATGGAGAACGCCACGGCCAGCCGTCGCCGCCGTGCGGCCTCGTCACCGGGCGGCGACGAGGAAGGCCACAGCCCACCGGCGGCGGCGAAGGCCTGCGCCAGCGGATCACGGAACAAGGCGTCCGCCCGCTCGCTCTCCAGGGCCCGCACCCGGGCCACTCCCACCGCAGTGGCCCATACTCCCGAAGGCTGGACCCGCTCCCGTTCATCGGCCACCGCGCCAGCCTAGACGGTCGGTTTCGAGGGGCCCATCAGGCCAGCCAGCCTCACGCACTGCCGGGTTCCCAGACGGAGCAGTCGTGTGCGAAGAGCACTCGGCGTGGGTCGAAGGCGAGGAGCCGTTCAAGCCAGGGCTGGTAGGTGGGAAGGGGCGGTTCGAGGCCGTCCGAGGCGGCTCGGCGGGCGAGCTGGTCCGAGGCGAAGTGCGTTGCGAAGTCGTGTGCCTGACCGGCCAGGATGACAGTGCCGTCGTTCTGCCGGATCACCAGGGACTGGTGTCCTTCGGTGTGACCGGGGGTGGGGATGATCCGAACGCCGGGCCACAGCTCCGCTTCGCCGGTGATCTCGAGGTAGTTGGCGCCGGGGAAGTCGACGAGCGCGTCGATGGTGTAGCCACCTCGTCGGGCGGCGGACAACTCAGCCGCCTGGACCACGATGGGCTTGTCGCGCAGCATGGGGTTGCCGCCACAGTGGTCGAAGTGCAGATGGCAGTTCACCACCAGGGATATGTCGGCCCGGCTGACTCCAGCGGCTGCGAGAGCGGCGTCGAGAGGCCTCCGGCGCGGGCGGTAGTGGGCTTCTGTCTCGGGATCGGCGGTTCCGATACCGGTGTCGAAGAGGATCAGCCCTTCCTCACACTGAGCGAGGTAGGCGAGCACGGGTTCCACGCGTGGCTGCGGGCCCTGGACCTCTGCTGCCGGCCGGACGAAGTAGCCCAGGTCGAGTCGACGTACCACCGTCTTCTTCTCCATGGGGTCATGCTGGCAGGCCGCTGTGGCCCTCCCCGCGTCAACGGGGCCCCGTCGTGCGGGTTGTTCCGTCATGGCTGGAACGACGCTGTCTCCGTCGTACGAGTCCTGTGTTGGACTGTGCAGGACAGTCCGTACGCGACGACGGGTGAACGTGATGCCGCTTGAGGGCGAGTACGAGCCGAGTCCGGCGCAGTGGGTGCGTGAGCAGGTCGAGCTGTACGAGAGTTCGGGCGGTACACAGGGCACGACGCTCTGGGACACGGGCCTGCCCGTCGTCATCGTCACGATGCGCGGGGCCAAGAGCGGCAAGATCCGCAAGATTCCGCTGATGCGGGTGGAGCACGAGGGCCGGTATGCGGCCGTGGCCTCGAAAGGCGGCTACCCGCGCCATCCGGTCTGGTACTTCAACCTCACGTCGGACCCCCGTGTGGAGCTGCAGGACGGGGCCGTACGCCAGAGCATGACGGCCCGTGAGGTGAGCGGCGACGAGAAGGCCGAGTGGTGGGAGCGCGCGGTCGCCGCGTATCCGGCCTACGCCGAGTACCAGGAGAAGACCGACCGCGTGATTCCCGTCTTCGTGTTGGAACCCGCATCCGCGGCGTAGACGGCAAAGAGTCCGGTGGCATCCGCATAGCCCCCTATGACCCGAGCTGGCCCCGGCAGGCCGCCGCTGCCATCGACGCTCTCCGGGCAGCGGTACCAGGGCTGTTCGTGGAGATCGAGCACATCGGCTCGACCGCTGTCCCGGGGCTGGCCGCCAAGCCCGTCATCGACCTGATGGCTGCCGTCCATGACCTCGCGCACGCCGCACCCCATCAGGCGACGCTCGCAGATCTCGGATATCGCCCGCACGACAACGGCATGACCGACCGGCTGCTGTACGTCCGTGCGGCTGACGGCGTCCGCAGCCACATCCTGCACGTGGTGACCCTGGAGAGCTGGCCCACCCGGAACCAGCGACTCTTCCGGGACTACCTGCGCGCCCATCCCGCGGACGCCATCCGATACGCGCGGCTCAAACAGACGATCGTCGCCGCCGGGACGGGGCCAGGTGAGTATGCGCGAGCCAAGACGGCGCTGGTGCAGGAACTCACGGACCGCGCTCGCTCACAACTCGGCCTGCCACCGGTACCCGTGTGGGAGAAACCGTGAGGCTTTGCCGATCTGACGCCGCACTGCCGCCGACACCTGGCGAGCCGAAAACTCGGTTGATCTGAACCCTGGCCCATGAAGACTGGCTGCCGTGCCAGTTGATCTGGTCCCGTTGCGGGGTTCTGGGCCGGACGAGGGGGAGGGCTTGCGGAATGACCATGCATGTTGATCAAGTGGACGTGACCACCGACATCGTGGCGGCCTTGATCGAGGACCAGTTCCCTCAGTGGAGCGGCAAGGCGATCCGACTCCTGTCGTCGACCGGGACCGTCAACGCCATCTTCCGCATCGGGGACGACCTCTGCGCGCGATTCCCCCTGCGTCTGACCGATGCCGCCGAGGCGCTCTCGGTTCTGGAACAGGAGGCCCGGGCGAGCGCGGAGCTGGCACAGGTGTCCCCGTTCCCCGTCCCGGAACCGCTCGCCCTGGGCAAGCCGGGAGCGGGTTACCCCATGCCGTGGTCGGTCCAGACCTGGCTGCCGGGAACGGTCGCCTCCGATACCGACGCGAGCGGATCGGACGCTTTCGCCGCGGACCTCGCGGCCTTCATCGCAGCCCTTCGGAACGCCGAGACGAGGGGACGGCACTTCAACGGCGAAGGTCGCGGCGGCGATCTCGCACATCACGACGAATGGATGGCGAAGTGCTTCGCGGAGAGCGAGGCATTGCTCGACGTGCCCCGCCTGCGGCGGATGTGGAGCCGCTTTCGGGAGCTGCCCCGCACGAGCGCCGACGTGATGAGCCATGGCGACCTGATTCCCGGCAACGTCCTGGTCGCCGGGAACCGCCTCACCGGCGTACTGGACACCGGCGGCTACGGCCCGGCCGACCCCGCGCTGGACCTCATCAGTGCCTGGCACCTGTTGCAGCCGGGCCCGCGGGACGTACTGCGACGGACACTGGCCTGCGACGACGTGGAGTGGGAGCGCGGCAAGGCGTGGGCGTTCCAACAGGCGATGGGCCTCGTCTGGTACTACGCCCAGACCAATCCGCCGATGAGCAGCCTGGGCCGGCGGACACTCGAACGCATCCTGGAGTCGTAACGGCGATCGCGCTCCGATTCGGTGGTCGGCCCAGAGCCGTCATCAGTCGTCATCAGTCGTCATCAGTCGTCATGAGCCGTTGGCGCGCCGGTCGGCCGTCATGGGTGTCACAGTAGGGCCAGGGGCCGTTGCTCGGCCCTTGGACTGCGGCAGCCTGGCCGCACTCATGAACTGGGGGCAGCGATGATCGCGCGCGTAGCCGTATGGGAACCGATGCCGACCGACGATCGTGACTGGGTACTGCAGGCCGCCGCCGGCGTTCCCGGCGTGCACGGCAGCTATCACCTCATCGACCCCGTCACCGGAAACGGACTGAGCATCGCCTTCTTCGAGGACGAGGCCGCCGCCCAGGCCGCGCGAAAGGCGATCGAGCAGCGCGCGCAGGAGATCGGCTGGAACGACGTTCCGCATCCGGCCCCCGCTTCCGCGACCATGTACGAGGTCATCCGCCACGCCTAGCGGGACGGAACTGCGACACCCGGCCTCAGGGACAGAGCCCGGCCCGGAACGTGAACGACACGAGCTGTGCTCGATCGCGTGCGCCGACCTTGGTCATGGCCTGTACCGCGTGCGTCTTCACGGTGAACGGCGACACGGACATCTGGGCCGCGATCTCCTCGTTGCCGAGACCGCTCGCGACGAGGAGGACCACGTCCCGCTCCCGCGGCGTGAGCGCGTCGAAGCGCCGCAGCAGTTCCTTGTCGATCACCGGGGGCGGGTTGTCGGTCATGTGGCCGATGAGCGCGGCCGTCGCGGCGGCGGACAGCGCGCCGCCACCGCCGACGACCTCGGTGATGCCGGCGACGAGTTCGGCGGGGCTCACGGTCTTGCTGAGGAACCCGTTGGCGCCCGCCCGCAGCGCGGCGAGAACGATGTCGTCCTGGTCGAAGGTGGTCAGAACGATCACCCTCAGCTCTGCGGGTGAATGCTCCGCGCGGATCCGGCGAGTGGCCTCGACGCCGTCGATGCCCGGCATCCGGATGTCCATCAGGACCAGGTCGACAGGGTGTTCCCGGAGGTAGGGGGCGACCTGGAGGCCGTCGGAGAGGTCACCCACGACCACGAGGCCCGGGTCGAGCCGGAGCATCGCCCGGATGCCGGCCCGGATCTCGTCCTGGTCGTCGACGATCAGAATCCGCGTCGTCATACGGCGGCTCCCAGGGGGCTGAACTCCGCATGGATCCGGAATCGCCCGCCGTCGCTGTCGATCGTCAGCCGCCCGCTGGAGGACTCGACGCGTTCACGCATCCCCACCAGCCCGAGTCCGCCACCGGAACCGGAAGCCGGACCGGAACCGGAAGCCGAACCGGAACCGGAAGCCGGACCGGAACCGGAAGCCGGACCGGAACCGGAAGCCGGACCGGAACCGGAAGCCGAACCGGCACCGTCCGGCGCATCACTGACGCGGTTCTCGACGGTGACGCAGATCCTGCCGTCGCGCTCACGCACCTCCACCGTGGCCGGCCCCTCACCGTGCCGGTAGGCATTCGTGAGCGCCTCCTGCACGACCCGGTAGACCGTCACACCGACGCTGGGCTCCACGAAACCGGCGGGGAGGACGAGGGAGGACCGGACGTCGAGGCCGATGCTCCGGAACGAGGCGACCAGGCCTTCCAGGCCGCTGAGCGCCGGGGTCGGACGGAGCGCCTCGTCCGGCGCGACGTCGTCTCCGATGCGGAGGAGCGCGAGGATGCGCTGCGTCTCCACGACGACGGTACGGGCGCTGGACCTGGCCGATACGAGGGCCTGCCGGGCGGGCTCGGCGTCTTCCGGCAACCCGATCTCCGCGGCGCCGAGGTGCATGCTCAGCAGCGCGACCTGGTGGCCGATGACGTCGTGAAGGTCCCGTGCGATACGCAGCCGCTCCTCGGTCACCCGCCGGGTGGCCTCGATCTCGCGGGTGGCGATGGCGCTCTCGGCCCGCTCCTCCAGGGTCCGCCAGTGCGCTCGATGGATGCGCAGCGCGGCCCCTGTCGCGCCTCCGGCCACGGCCGAGAAGAGGGCGGCGGCTCCCACGATCGCGCCGCCGCGGAAGCCTCCCACCGTCATGAACGCACCCAGGAAGAACGCCGCCACGACGGCGGTCGCCGCCAGCGGCTGCCGTCCCCTGAACGTGATCGAGAACAGTACGAGCACCGCCATCATCCACACCGACAGCGGGTCGTGGCCCACCGCCGTGACGGCGAAGGACGCCGCGCTCGCCACGACCAGTCCTGCCCACGGACGCCACCACGACAGGGCGACCCCGCCACCGGCCAGGAGCACGGAGAGGGCCGTCGGCCCGTCCGATCCTCGGAGGATCACCGCCACGATCTGGCCGGTGAACACCAGCGCGGCCACCGCATAGGCCACGAGGTGCAGCGCCTCGGGCCGTCGCACCCACAGGGGTGCCACGGGACCGTCGTGATTGTTCTGCGCCTTGCCCATGGCCTGATTCTCATGCACAGGTGCCGCGGCCATGTACTTCGTTCGAAGTACGCAGCCGGTCCCGATGCCTCCGAGACTCCTCATCGAGACGACCGTCTCACACCATCACGATCACCGACGGGACACCCGATGACCCAGACCACCGTGCCTTCGCGTACGACCACGACCACCACGACGTCCTCCGGGCTCCGGTCGCTCCACCTGATCCGAGTCGCCTTCTCCCTGATCTGGGTGGCACTCGTCGGTACGACCTCCGCCTCCCTCGTGTCCACGGACGAGCCCACACCGATCGCGGCCTTGCTGCTCGTCGTCTATCCCCTGTGGGACGTCATCGCCACGCTGCTGGAGCGTCGCCTGGCCGGCACCGCCTCCGAGGATCGTGCCCGCACCGCCAACATGGCGCTCGGCCTCGCCGCCACCGCCGGGATGATCATCGCTGTGTTCTCCACCATCGGGACGACGCTGCTCGTGTTCGGCATCTGGGCCCTGGCCTCCGGAGCGATCCAGCTCATCGTGGCGATCCGGCGCCGGCACACCGTCGGCGCCCAGTGGCCCATGGTCATCAGCGGCGGACTGTCCGTCCTCGCCGGCCTCTCCTTCGCCGTGATGTCCGCCTCGGCGACGAGCGGCCTGTCCTCCGTCGTCGGATACTCGGCCTTCGGTGCCTTCTGGTTCCTCGTCTCCGCCCTCGCCCTGACCATCCGCGGCCGCCGCGAACAGCGGTGACCGTGCCTCCCCGGCATCGGCCGCCCTGCGGAAACACCGCCGACCGCGAGGCACAGCGCCAGGTGCGACGATGCGGGCATGCGTGAGTTGAGCCAGCTGATCGACGTCGAGGAACCGGCCTGGCCGGACATCAGGGACACCCTGGAGGCAAGTCCGGTGTCTGTCGAGGTCCTCCCGCCCGACAAGGACCTGGGCAGGGTGTCGATCCATCAACTCCAGGTCACGGCAAGGTCGTACCTGGGCGCGGTGGTACTGCACTGCGGCGGACTGCTGGTGGACGGCGGATGGCTGCGGGTCTTCGGCAGCCCTGTCGGTGGGGCCGCGCGCGGGACACCGGCCTTCGCTCGCGTGAATCAGTTCCCCGAAGCGTTCGACCCGGAGTGGCGGCCGGAGACCGGTTTGGTGGTGGCGCACGACGTCCTGGGCGGCGTGTTCGCTCTCAACGGCGCGGCTCCTGCCCGCTCCGGCCGTCCCGGTGCCCCCGGCGAGATTGTCTACTTCGCCCCGGATTCCCTTCGCTGGGAGGCCCTGGGTGTCGGTCACTCGACGTGGCTCGACTGGTTGCTGTCGGGGGCGCTCGATGACTTCTACGCCGATCTGCGCCGGCCCGGCTGGAGGGAGGAGGTCCGGGCGCTGAACGGCGATCAGGGGCTGTCGCTGTTCCCGCCGCTGTGGTCTGCCGAGGCGCGCCAGGACATCTCCGCCACCAGCCGTCGTGCCGTGCCCATGAAGGAGCTGCTCGGCGTCGCCCGGGACGCGTGCCGACAGTTCGACGGGGCTGACCCGGGCTTTCTCGGCGCCGTGTGAGCAGGCCGCCCCCTCCAGTCGGCGGGGGCCAGGAAGTGCTGGCCCTTGTCCCACCGTGAGGCGGCGGAGATCATGGCGGCGTGCCACGCCGAGAGAAGCTCCACGACCTGCTGACACGCGCCGGCCTCACGGTCGTGGAGGAAACCCGCCCGGGCAGCCTGTTCCCGCCGGAGGCCGCCTGGCGGACAGCGCGCGGTGTCGCGGCGCCCGACGGGGCGGCCCGCGAAGCGCTCGACGCCGCGTGGTGGGGCCGTCTTCGTGATGCCGACGGCGAGTTCCTGGTCGCCGTTCTCGGACACCGGATCGGGGGCAACGACTCCTGGTGGACCAGGGTCCGCCACACCGGCAGCGGCGTACCGGGGCTGACGGGTGACCCCGGGTTCGTGGCGCTCTCCCTCGACGGGCAGGTGCTGCTGGCGGAGCTGCCCGCCGCGGACGGCACGCGGGTGACCGCCCTGGACCGACTGCCGGCGCGGCTGGAGGAGGCGGCCGAGGCCGCCGGGCACGAGACGGAGGCCGAGCGCGCCGAGGTGTGGGCGGCGGTGCCCGGGCGGCCCGCGTGGCCGCTGCACTGGGCCGAGGGGATCGGGTCCAATCCGGCGGCGACGGACGACCTGCTGATCCGGCTGCTGGATGTGGAAACGGGCTTCCTGCACGGCTGCGACCGGCCCGCCGTCCTCGACGCCGCCGTGGCACACCCGGACCCGCAGGTGCGGTCCAGACCCGCCGACACGTTCCGGCCCAAGTTCACCTCCGATCAGTGGGTACGACTGGTGCGCGCCGAACCGTCGCCGGAGCGACGCGTGTTCTGGGCGGAACGCGCCCGCGTCTGGGGCGCCGAACTCCCCGAGGACCTGTACGACGACCTCCTCGCCGGCCCGTCCCGGGCGCAGGCCGCCGAACTTCCCGGCCTCCCCGCACGGCACCTTCCTGATCTGGCGACCGACACTGACGCCCGGGTGCGGAGGGCGGCGTGTGCCCGGTGGAAGGAGCTCGCCGAGCCGCTGCGGGAGCGGCTGCTGACCGACACCGACCACGCGGTGCGAACCGCCGCACTGCTGGCCCACCACACCGTCCTACCGATGCCCCGCGAAGTTCTCACCGCCCTGCCCGACCCGCAGCAGGCGCTCGAACGGTGCCGTCTCGCACCCGAGTTGGAGGCGGAGCTGGTCAGGGACGGGAGCGTGGAGGAACGTCAGGCGTTGGCGGCCAACCCCACCCTGAGCGCGCCGGGTGTCGCCACGCTGGCGCGGGATCCGCGGGACGGCATCCGCGCCACGGTGGCGCTGCGCCCCGACCTCAGCGAGGAGCAACGCGCCGCGGTGCGCCACGACTTCGACCCGACGTCGATGTCGCACACCCTTGCCTGGGTCGAGGACCTGCACACCGACGCCGACGCGATGCGCCGTCTCGCCGCGTCGTCCCACCCGCTCATCCGTCGCAGTGTGGCCCGAGCCCGGCGTCTCCCGCCGGATGTCGTGGCGCGCCTGGCGCGGGACGAGGACCGGGCGGTCCGCCTGTTCCTCGCCGAATCGTGCGAGGACGCGCCGGGCGAGATGCTGCTGGAGGTCTGGCGCTGGTGGGACGGCAGCTTCAGCCACCCCGGCCGGCCCCGCAGCCACCCCAACTTCCCGCGTGCGGGCCTGCGGCACCACATCAGCGACCCCAGCGGTCGGATGCGTCGCCTGGCACTGGACGACCCGGAGTCCACACCGGCCGACGTCGCGCACCTGGCGCGGGACGCCGAAGCCGAGGTGCGCCGGCGCGCGGCAGAGGACCCCCGGCTGTCACCGGCCGACGCGGTACGGCTGCTCGACGACCCGGCCGCGCACGTCCGCGACACCGTGACACGCAATCCGCGACTGCCGGCCCGCGTCCTGGCAGGACTCCTGCACGACCGCGACACCGCACACACGGCGGTCACCAACCCGGCGATCCCAGCCCCCGTCCTGGACCGCATCCTGGCTGCGGCAGCGACAGCCGTGGCGAAGTTGCCATGACCGTCGCGCATTGCTGTCCGTCACAGATCCACCACGAACGGCGCCCGGCGCATGCAAAAATGCACAGGTCGTTCAACAACGTGGAGAGGGCCTGCCGCCCGCCGCGCCGGGGGAGGGGGAGCCCTGCATGGCCCTGCTGTCGTCGAGCCCGAAGTGGCCCACCCTGCCTGACTACTTCCACGACTGGGCGCTGGTGGACGTGGAGACGTCCGGGCTGAGACCGGGCCGCGACCGGGTGCTCTCGCTGGCGATCCTGACGCTGGACGCACAGGGCAACCGGACAGGGGAGTTCTCCACCCTTCTCAACCCCGGCTGTGATCCGGGCCCGGTACACGTCCACGGCCTCACTCCCGCCCGTCTCGCCGGCGCACCCACCTTCGAGGAGATCGCACCGCAGGTGGGAGCGCTGCTCAGCAACCGCGTCCTGGTCGCCCACAACGCACAGTTCGACTACGACTTCCTGGCTCACGAGTTCGCCCACGTCCGCTCCTGGGTCCCGGTGAGCAGGAGACTGTGCACGCTGGCCCTCAACCGCCTGGTCGGGCCGGCGACGCCCGACCTCAAGCTGGGCACGCTCGCCGCGCACTACGGTGTGCGCCAGGAGAAGGCCCACGACGCGCAGGACGACGTACGCGTGCTCTCCGGCATCCTGCGCGGCTCGCTGAGCGCTGCCGAGCAACTGGGCCTGGCCCTGCCGCTCCTGGAGTGCCCACCGCGCCAGGACTACCGGCCGTACGTGCCCAAGACGCCCTGCGCGTACCGCAATCCGGGTCGGCTCGAGCCGGGTGGGCCGCTGGTGCAGGGGATGAAGGTGGCCATCACCGGGGACACCCGGGTCATTCGTGAGGAACTCGT
This sequence comes from Streptomyces sp. NPDC057280, assembly GCF_042668605.1. NCBI lineage: Bacteria > Bacillati > Actinomycetota > Actinomycetes > Kitasatosporales > Streptomycetaceae > Streptomyces > Streptomyces sp. NPDC057280. Next base: position 203,625 of record NZ_JBHUYR010000006.1, on the reverse strand, counting down.
CGCCCGCTCGGTGGCGGCCGGGCTCAACATGATGACGTCGGTCAGCGGCCAGACCAGCGTCGTCGTCAGCAACGACCCCGGCGCCGGTTCCGCCAAGCTGAAGCGTGCCGCGAACGAGGGTGTCCCGCTCGTGGACGAGCCGACCTACCTGCGCCTGCTGGAGTCGGTGGAGCCGGGCCAGGCCAAGGGCGCCGCCCGGCCGGGCTCCGCCGCGGCGCCCCCTGCCGGTACGCGCACCGCACCGCCGCGCTCCACTGCACACACGCCCGCCGGTACGCGCACCGCACCGCCTGGCTCCACCGCACACACGCCCGCCGGTGCGCCCACCTCGCCGTCCACGCCGGCACCCGCGGTCCCGGCACCGCGAACCGCCCCACCGACAGTGTCCGCCGGCAAGGCCGACCAACCGCTCTCGGGGCGCAGGGTCCTGGTTCTGGGCGGCACCCACGACGAAGCCGTCGAGGCACGCGCGCGTGCCGTCGCCCTGGGAGCCTCCGCGGCGGTCAACCTCTCCGCCAGCGTGTCCGACGTCGTGGTGCTGCCCGGCGGGGAGGCGGACCGGCGCATGAGCCGTATCGCCACGCTTGGCCTGCGCGTGTACGACGCCGACTGGCTGCTCGCGCCGACGACGCCGGCACTGCCCCCGTCGGCCCGGAACGCGGCCGGAAGCCGGCCGGACACGGCGGCGGTCCTGGTCCGAGGCGCCGTCCTCGATCTGACCGACACCGGCACGGCCTGGACGGTGGCCGCCGTGTGGCGCCAGCAGGCCCGGTGCGACGTGGACGTCGTCGCCTTCGCGGTCGACACGTGCGAACAGGTGGCAGGAGACGAGGACTTCGTCTTCTACGGCGCGCCCGAACACCCCGACGGCACCGTGCGGCTCACCGTGGACGGTCCGACAGAGCAGGCCGTCACCGTCGACCTGGAGCGGCTGCCCCTGGAAGTTCACCGGATCGTCGTCGCCGCCGCGATCGACGGCGCCGCGACCTTCGCCGACGTCGGTGCCATCGAGATCACCGCGACCTGCGGAATCGGTGCGTCCCCGACCGCCCGCGCCACCCTCGACGCGGCCACCACGGAGCGCACCATGATCCTCGCCGAGCTCTACCGTCGAGGCGACGGTTGGCGCCTGCGTGCCGTGGGACAGGGCTACGGCCACGGCCTCGCCGATCTCGCTCGCGGTTACGGCGTTGACGTCGCTGACTAGCGGAGGCGGACTCTTGACCGGTGACCCGCAAGGCGGGAACACCGTGACGGGGCTTGGCCGTACGGCGCGGCCTACTCGTCGGCGACGCGGGGTGTCCTCTCGGCCCATTCGTCCTCGAGGATGCTGAACACGTCGGAGTCTCGCCAGCCGTCCCGGATCAGCGCGGTGTGACGCAGACGTCCTTCCCATGTCATGCCGAGCTTGCCGAGAACCCGTGCCGATCCGGTATTCCGTGGCTCGCAGGTCGCACAGATGCGGTGCAGCCGGAGGTCGTCGAACCCTCGGGAAAGGAGTTCCTGGCCGATCGCCGTTCCGATGCCTTGTCCCCAGACTCGAGGATGCACGACATAGGTGATCTCGCCCTGCCTCTGCTCGCGGTTCCGGAGGTGCAGTTCGCCCATGCCGACCACGTCGCCCGCCACGCGTGCTGCATAAGCGAACCGCCGCTGAGGTGAGTGAGCCCAGGCATCGACCGCGGTCGCCACGAATGCGCGGGTTTCCTCTTCGGTGTTCGGTCCCCAGGCCTGGAATCGGCAGACCTGCGCGAGGGAAGCCCAGGCGTGGACAGCTCGCCAGTCCGCGAGCTCGATTCTGCGTAGGACGACCGCATGGTGAGCCACTGTCTGATTCATTCCGGGTAGTGGTGGCGAAGCTGGTTGAGTATGCCCTCGTCGACAGCCCTGACGTCCCACGACGAGCTGTCGAACTCCGTCAGGACGACCACCAGCCTGTCCTCGGCGAACCCGCGTGCTTCAGCATCGATCAACTGAAGGAAGGGGGTGGTCAACGACAACAGTGTCAACGTGTCCATACCGCCGCCGGCAGATCTTCTCTCGATCTCGACACAGCGGGGGTCGACGATCTCGTCGAGTTCAACGCGCCACGTCAGGTCCAGGCCGAAGCTGCCGAGGCGGACGATCAGTTCAGCCAGGGTCACGTAGTGCTTTCCGTGCCAGGCAGGAAACGTGATCCCTTTCATTCCTGCCTCTGCTTCGGCCGTATCGCGTGACAAAGCCCCGCCTTTCATTCGGCCGTGCTCCCGTCCGGCTCATCCCGCTTCTCGAATGGGCGCCCGTGGGTTTCCTGCGCGGCCATGACATCGTCGCCGTACTCGAAGGCCCAGGCGCCGAAGGCGTCGATGGGCGCCAGCAACGACCGGCCCAGAGGGGTGAGTCGGTACTCGACGCGGGAGGGTGCGTCAGGGGATGTCTGCCGGTCGACCAGGCCGTTGAACTGCAGGCGGCGCAGAGTCTCGGTGAGGACCTTGGAGCTGATCCCCCCGATCCGCTCCCGCAGTTCGACCGGGCGGCTCGGGCCGTCGCGCAGGGCCCAGAGCACCACGGCGTTCCAGGTGTTGGAGAGCAGGTCGAAGGCGAGGCGTGCGCGGCAGTCGGCGAGGAAGGCGTCGGTGGTCACGTACCACATGGTGCCCGAACGGCCTTCTAGCTTCGGTGTGAACGGTCGAAGCAGGAGAGGAGAGGGCCGCGTGATGAGAATCGGCGTACTGGGCACGGGCAACATGGCCGACGCGCTCGCCACCCACTGGGTGCGGGCCGGACACGAGGTGGTCATCGCAGGGCGGGACGCACAGCGGGCGCGGCGGCTCGCGGCCCGGATCGGAGGCAGTGCGGAGTCTGCCGGTCTGCGCGCGGCAGCCGAGTCGGCCGAGGTGGTGCTGGCCGCGCTGCCCTTCGGAGCGGGAGTGGATGTCGTACGGGGTCTGCGCGGGGCCCTGGTGGGCAAGGTGTTGCTGGACTGCTCCAATCCGGTCGGGCCGGGATTCCGGCTGCTGACGGACGGCGGCCCTTCAGCCGCGCAGCAACTTGCCGCGGCGGCACCGGGAGCCCACGTGGTCAAGGCCTTCAACCTCTGCCACGAGGACGTGTGGCGCATGCGGCCACCGGTTTTCGACGGCCGACCGCTCGCTGTGCCGGTCTGTGGCGACGATGACGCGGCCCTCGCGCGCGTGCGTGAGTTGGTACGGGACGTGGGCTGTGCCCCTGTGGCCGGCGGCGGACTCGAGCGTGCGGGGCTCCTGGAGGCGACCGCCGCGCTGTTCATCGCCCTGTGGGTCGGAGAGGGAGCGGATGCCCAGGCGATCGCCCCTCCGCTGGCATACGCGGCCGGTCCGCCGAGTCGGCAGGAGGCGGAGGGCGACAGGTAGGCCTTCCGCCAGCCCCTCGTCTTTGCGGCGCGGCGGCCACGCGAGCGCGTATCGCCTGGGTGAGGGATATCTTTCGGTGTGACGTGGGGCGGTTCATGTGCCCCTGATCGGAAGGACCCGATTCTGAACACCCAGCTCGCGGAGACACTGTCCGCGGTCCTGCTCGTACTGGTGCTGGTCTGTGCGGTCGTGCGCCCCTTCGGCTGGCCGGAGGCGGTGGTGGCCGTACCCGCCGCCGGGCTGCTGATCGCCGCGGGGGCGATCCCGCTGGACGACGCGCTGGACGAGGTCGAACGGCTGGGACCGGTGGTCGGTTTTCTGGCGGCGGTGCTGGTACTGGCTCAACTCTGCGATGACGAAGGGCTGTTCCAGGCGTGCGGAGCCTGGATGGCGCGGACGGCGGCGGGCCGGCCGCGGCGGCTGCTGGCGCTGGTGTTCATGGCGGCCTCGGCGATCACGGCCGTGCTCAGCCTGGACGCCACGGTCGTGCTGCTGACGCCCGTGGTGTTCGCCACTGCGGCCCGGCTCGGCGCCCGCCCCAGACCGCACGTCTATGCCTGCACTCACCTGTCGAACACGGCCTCCTTGCTGCTGCCGGTCTCCAATCTGACCAACCTGCTGGCGTTCACGGCGAGCGGGCTGAGCTTCACCCGGTTCGCCGCGCTGATGGTCCTGCCCTGGGTGGCCGCCATCGCCGTCGAGTACGTCGTCTTCCGCCGCTTCTTCGCCTCGGACCTGGACGCCGGAGCGCAGGCCCCTGCCGGCGGGGAGCCACCGCAGCTGCCGATGTTCGCCCTGGTGACCGTGGGGTGCACCCTGGCCGGGTTCGTGCTGACGTCGGTGGTCGGTGTCGACCCGGCGTGGGCGGCCCTGGGCGGTGCCCTGGCCCTCGCCGTCAGGGGCCTGCTGCGGCGCCGTACCACCCCACGGGCGCTGCTGGCCGCGACCTCGGTACCGTTCCTCGCCTTCGTGCTCGCCCTTGGTGTCGTGGTCCAGGCGGTCGTCGACAACGGGCTCGACGAGGCTCTGGGCCACCTGGTCCCCGAGGGCAGCGGGCTGCTGGAACTGCTCGCGCTGGCCGGACTGGCCGCCGTCCTCGCCAACGTCATCAACAACCTGCCCGCGGTGCTGGTCCTGCTGCCGCTGACCGTCCCGTCCGGTCCGGGCGCCGTCCTCGCCGTGCTGCTCGGGGTGAACATCGGCCCCAACCTCACCTACGCGGGCTCGTTGGCCACCCTGCTGTGGCGGCGTATCGTCCACGCCCACGAGGGCGAGGTGGAGCTGAAGGAGTTCACCCGGCTCGGTGTGTACGCGGTGCCCGCGAGCCTGGCCGCCGCCGTGCTGGCACTGTGGGGCTCGCTGGCCGTCATCGGAGGAGGCTGACCCATGCCCATGTCCGTGGTCGTCTGGATCGTCGAGGGCACCTGGCCCGCCTGCGTGGACGCCGCCCGCGCCCACACCGCGGCGGATGCCGAGATCGCCCTGCTGCACGTCACGCCGGCCGACGTCCCGGGCGCGGCACACGGTGCCTTCGCGGGTCTGCTCGGCCGCGGGCACCGCGAGCGCGATCCCGGCACGCGCCTGGAGCGCCTCGCGGCAGCGTCCGCACAGGACTTGCTGCAGTCGGCGGCCGATCGCCTGGGGCGCCCGTCTACGCGGACCGAGCGCACCGGCCGCGTCGAGCGGGAGGTCGTCGCCGCGGCCGAGGGGTGCGACCTGCTGATCCTGGCCCGCGACGGCGACCGTACGCACCTCGGCCCGCACAGTCTCGGCCCCGCCAGCCGCTTCGTCGTCGACCACGCCCCCTGCCCGGTGCTCCTGGTCTGGCCCGAGGCGTCGCCGGACCTGTCCACCATGCCGCCTCCGCCGCCGCGTCCCTGACGCGCAGGGCCCTGCGGAGAAAAATCGGGATGCCGAAACAGGGCGGGCGTCCTTACCCTCGGGCGCATGCGCGCCGAATCCACCTTCCTCAACGTCATCGACGTGGAAGCCACCTGCTGGGACGGGCAACCTCCGCCCGGCTCGGTGAGCGAGATCATCGAGATCGGTCTGACGGTCGTGGACCTGTCGGCACGGCGCCGCGTGTCCCGGCACCGGGTCCTGGTCCGTCCGGTCCGTTCGGCGGTGAGCGGCTTCTGCACCGAGCTGACCGGCCTGACACAGTCCGAGGTGGAACGCGGTGTCACGTTTGCCGAGGCCTGCCGGATCCTCGTCGAGGAACACGGGGCCGGCGAGCGCCACTGGGCGAGCTGGGGCGAGTACGACCGCAAGCAGTTTGCTCGGCAGAGTCAGGCCGACGGGGTGGCCTTCCCGTTCGGCTATCCGACGGAACGCACCCACACCAACGCCAAGGCCGTATTCACCACGGCGTACGGGCTGCGCAGGAAACCCGGCATGAGCCAGGCTCTGCAAATCGCCGGACTGCCGTTGGAGGGACGTCATCACCGCGGCGAGGACGACGCGTGGAACATCGCGGCCCTCGTCCTTGACCTGTTGGACCGCGGGGCGTGGCCCGCCACGGCCGACGTCGTATAGAGGTCGTGCAGAGGTCGTTCCCGCGCACCCGCGGTCACCCGTGCCCGCAGCCCCGAGCCCGTCCCGGCGCGTCAACGCCCGATGTCGTCCAGCGCGGTCAAGTCCTCGTCGGAGAGGGGGAGTCCTGCGCCGGCGATGTTCTCGCGCAGGTGCGCCGGCGACGACGTGCCGGGGATGAGCAGGATGTTCGGTGACCGCTGGAGCAGCCAGGCCAGTGCGACGGACATCGGTGCCGCCTTCGACCGGGCGGCCACCGCCGAGAGCGCCGAGGACTGCAGCGGGGTGAAGCCGCCGAGAGGGAAGTAGGGCACGTACGCGATGCCGTCGGTGGCGAGCCGGTCGATGAGTTTGTCGTCGTGCCGGTGGGCGAGGTTGTACATGTTCTGCACGCACACGATCGGCGCGATGCTCCGCGCCTCCCCGACCTGCTCCTCGGTGGCGTTGCTGACCCCGAGATGACGGATCAGGCCCTGCTGCTGGAGTTCGACGAGTGTCTCGAACGGCTCGGCGAGAGAGCCGGGGCGGGGGCCTTCGGCGTTGCCGAGCCGGAGGTTGACCAGATCGAGCACGTCGAGGCCGAGCGAGGTGAGGTTGTCGTGGATCTGGCGGCGCAGGTCTTCTGGGCGCCGGGCGATGGGCCACCCGCCCTGCGCGTCGCGCGTCGCGCCCACCTTGGTCACGATGCGCAGCGACTCGGGATAGGGATGCAGCGCCTCGCGGATCAACTCGTTGGTGACGCGCGGCCCGTAGGCGTCGCTGGTGTCGATGTGCGTGATACCGAGGTCGACGGCTTCCCGCAGCACGGCCAGGGCGCCCTCGCGGTCGGCCGGCGGCCCCATCACCCAGGGCCCGGCCAGTTGCATGGCACCGTAGCCGAACCGGGTGACGGTCATGTCCCCCAGAGTCCAGGTGCCGCCGGGCAGAGGGAGGGAGCGCGTGCTCATCGAGGTGCCTTTCGTCAGGTGAGGCAGGGGGTGGCGCCTGTCGGCTGCCTGTCTCAGCATTGGGGAGTAACTTCCTGTGGGGAAGTAGGCACTTGAGAGTGCGTAACCAGCCGTTCGGTGAGAGGTGTGAGCCGTTGACGACGATGAAGGCGGCCGAGAAGAGGGCTCAGGCCAAGGTGGAGTTCAACGCGTTCCTCGCGGAGTGCCCCAGCCGACAGCTGCTGGACCGGATCTCGGACAAGTGGGTGGTCCTGATCCTCTGCGCGCTGGGCGGCGACGGCAAAGGCAACGACAAAGGCGACGGCAAACCGGGACCCGCTGGTGGCGCGCGCACAGATGCTCCGAGAGCGCTGCGCTACTCCGAGCTCTCTCGTCTGCTGGCCGGGGTGAGTCAGAAGATGCTGACCCAGACGCTCCGGTCGCTGGAGCACGACGGTCTGCTCACCCGCACCGTGACGCCGACCGTTCCGGTCACCGTCACCTACGAGTTGACCGACCTCGGTCTCTCGCTCCACCACATGACGCGCGGGCTCAGAGACTGGGCGCAGACCCACATGGCCGAGGTCCTCGCCCACCGTGAGAGTGGTGACGGCTGACATCGTGGCGGCGGGCGGGCCACTAGGCTGACCTTCATGGACGCGTTCATGCCGTACCTGATCTTGACCGGTGGCCTTGCCGCAGTCCTGGGATTCTTCACGTGGCTCGCCTCGCGCATCCGCCGTCGCGGTCTTGCGGGTGGCGCCATGAGCGCAGCCCTGGCCTCCTACGAGGAGGCATTTCGCATCACGGCCCACGTCTCGCATGTCGAGATCACGGCTCAGGCGGAACGCAGGGCGCCGCTCCTGTCGCCCGACGATCACTGGGGGCGCAGCCCCGGCGAGACGGGAGGGGCGGGAGCCGAAGGCCGTCCTCCGCTGCGGCCGCGTCCGCGCCGGTCGCGACGGAGTCTCGCCCGCCTCGTCGGTCGTCTCAGGGGCGGTCGCTGACCGCATCCCGCCGGAGCGAGGGCCCCGGCGGGATGCGGCGGTGGGTGAGACGGGGTCAGACGACCGTGCAGGCGGCGCCGTTGAGCGTGTACGCGGTCGGCGCCGCGGTGTTGCCGGTGTGGGTGGCCTGGAACCCGATCGTGGTGGACGCGCCCGGTGCGAGGGTCGCGTTGTGGGAGAGGTTCTTGGCGGTCACCTGGCCGGAGGCGGGCGAGTAGGTGGCGTTCCAGCCGGAGGTGATGGCCTGGCCGCCCGGCAGGGTGAAGGCCAGTGTCCAGCCGTCGATGGTGCTGGTGCCCGTGTTGGTGATGGTGATGTTCGAGGTCAGGCCGCTGTTCCAGGCGCTGATGGTGTCGGAGACGCGGCAGGAGGCGGTTCCCGGCGGTGTCGGGTCGGAGGTCTGGAACTGCGAGAAGAACTTCCACACCTCTCCCGGCACCCAGCTCCTTCCGCTGTCACCGGGGGCTCCGTCCTGCGGGGCGGCGATGTGTCCCTCGTCGAACGCCGCCCAGGCGACCGGGTGTCCGGCCGAGCATCCCGTGTAGGTGGTGACCCGGTGGGTCAGGCTGCCCTGCGCGGGCTCGGGCGGGTTCTGGGGCGTGCAGCCGTTGTTCTGGACGAACTTGTCCCGCATGGCCCGTCCCCCGGAGATGCTGAGGACGTTGTCCCTGAGTCCGTGGATTCCGAAGTAGGCGATGGGCTGGGTGCCGCCGCTGCACCCGCTGAGCTGTCCGCCGCTCTGCACCGCGACGGCGCGGAAGACGGTGGCACGGGAGCAGGCGAGGGAGTACGACATGGCGGCGCCGTAGCTGAAGCCGAGGGCGAAGCGCTGGGTGGTGTCGACGCAGAGGTCCGCCTCGATCCGGCGGATCATGTCGTCGACGAAGGTGATGTCCTCCCCGCCGGAGTTGGCCCAGCCGTTGTTGAGGCCTTGCGGTGCGACGAAGATGGCGCTGTTGTTCGCCAGCCGCTGGAGCCCGTAGTAGGCCCAGGTCCCCGTCTCCACGGTGCGGCCGGTGGCCACGTCCGTGGAGGTGCCGCCCAGCCAGTGGAAGCCGAAGATCAGCCGGTAGCCGTGGTCACGGTCGTAACCGTCCGGGACGCGCAGGATGAAGGTGCGGTTCTTGCCGCCGCTCTGGATCGTGTAGGTGCCGCTCGTCAGGGTGGGGGTCTTGCCGCAGCCGGAGCTCGGGGCAGCGGCGCCGTCGCCTGCGGCAGCCGTGCCGGAGGCCGTGAGCGGGGTGTGCTCGCCCCGGCCGAGGCCCAGTGCGGTGCCGCCCGCGCCCAGGACGGCCAGCACCGCGATCAGGGCGGGCCATAAGAGGAATCTTGTCCTTGTCATCGTGCAACTGCCCTTCTGCGAGTTTCGCGAGGACGTGCTCGCCCCGGTCACCGCGGTGCCGTCACGGTGCTGCCCGGGGCGAACTGCCACCAGTTCATGTTGAGCAGATAGCCGCTGCCGCCGGTGAACCGCAGATACAGGTCCTGGGTTCCCGTCGCGCCGGCGACGGGGCAGGTCACCGTCGTCCAGGTCTGCCAGCCACCGGTGGCCGGCACACCGCACCGGCCCACGACCGTCCCGCTCGGCGAACCCAGGCGCAGTTCGACGGTGCCGCCGCTGCTGCCCGAGGCCACACGTGCGGTGAAGGCTGAAGCGCCCGAACCGAAGGCCACGCCCTTGACCTTGAGGTAGTCGCCGTTCTCGATCCAGCCGACGTTCATACCGCCCTCGCTGGACGGTTCGGTCTCGATCCCGGACCCCCAGGCGATCGTCTCCGCCTCCTGACGGACGTACGGATTGAGCGTGCCGACCTGGGGCGCGCCCGTGCCGGTCATGTTGATCGTCGGGATCGTGCCGTCGGCGTTGTAGGAGAACCTCTCCACCGCGACCGAGCGGGTATAGCCACCGCCGCCCGGGAGCGCGCCGTTGTGGTAGAAGAAGTACGAATTGCCCTTGAAGTCCACGATCCCCGGGTGGTTGGTGAAGCTGCTGCCCTGCGTGGGCATGACCGTCCCGCGGTAGGTCCAGGGCCCGGTCGGCCCGGGCGCCGTGGAGTAGGCGATGAACTCCGAGCAGCACTTGGCCGCGAACACCATGTAGTACAGGCCGTTGCGCTTGTAGACCCAGGGTCCCTCCTCGTACAGCGTGGGACGGTTGGGGTCACCGGTGCGGGTGCCGAAGCCCGCGGTGGTGAGCGGGATCCTGGTGACGCCGCCCGAGTAGGAGGTCATGTCGGTGTTCAGCCGGACGTACGACAGATTCGGGTTGCCCCAGTACAGGTACGCCTGGCCGTCGTCGTCGATGAAGACGGTCGGGTCGATCTCGCCGTTCTCCACCAAGGGGCGGCCGAGGGCGTCCCGGAACGGGCCGGTGGGGCTGTCCGCGACGGCCACACCGATGGCCATCCGGCCGGTCGCCCGGTTCTTCACGGGCACGTACCAGTAGAACCGGCCGTTGCGTTCCACGGCCTGCCCCGCCCACGCGTCGGCGGACGCCCAGCTGAAGGTGGTCAGGCTGAGCGGTGAGCCGTGGTCGGTCCAGTTGACCATGTCGGCGGAGGACCACACCCGCCAGTCCTTCATGGTGAAGTAGGTGGAGCCGTCCTCGTCGTGCCCGGTGTAGAGGTAGACCCGTCCGTTGTGGACCAGTGGGGCCGGGTCTGCGGTGTAGACGTGCTGGACGATGGGGTTGTCGGCCCGGGCCGCGGTGGGCTGCACCGCGGCGGGTACGACGGCGAAGGCCAGCAGGAGGCCCAGGGTCCAGGCGACTGCCCGGGTGAGTCCAGTGCTGGGTAACGACCGAGCCGGGGTCATCGTGGCCTCCGGAGGATGCTGGCGGACGGGTGCGCTGGGCCCCTCATGTGCGCGACCACTTCTGGTTGTTCTGGCCGTTGCACGTCCACAGGACCAGCGGGGTCCCGTTGGCGGTGGCGGCTCCGCTGGCGTCGAGGCAGAGTCCGGAGAGGGCGTTGCGGATCGTTCCGTCGGAGCCGACGGTCCACTTCTGGTTGTTCTGGCCGTTGCAGGGCCAGGTGATGACACGGGTGCCGTTGGTGGTGCCCTGGTTGTAGGCGTCGAGGCACTTGTCGCCGTAGACGCGGATCTCGCCGCCGGCCCAGGTGGTCCACTGCTGGTTGGCGGCGGTGTGGCAGTCCCACAGCAGCGTGGTGGCCCCGGCGGCGGTGGAGGCGTTGTCGACGTCCACGCAGCGGCCGGAGGCGGTGCCGCGCAGGCGTGAGGTGGTGGCGGTCAGCGGGCTGCCGCCGGTCACCCGGTACACGGCGACACCGTGCGCGGGGACGCTCGCCGAGATCTGGCCGGAGGTGCTGGACGTGCCGCCGGTCCACAGGTCGGTGAGGGTGAACGAGCTGCCGGACAGGCCGACTTGGGCGGGCGTCGTGCTGATGGTCGCGGTGCTGTCGCCGCGGTTGAACAGGCCCACGGCGACCGAGCCGTCGGCGAGCGGCTTGGCGAACACCTCGGTGCTGCCGTCGTCGCGCACCCGGCGTCCGCCCGCGCCCAGCGTGTCCTGGTTCACCGCCAGCAGGCGCGGGTTGCGCAGGATGGCACTGACGTCGGCGGACATGGTGCGGATGTCGTTGCCCGCCATGAGCGGGGCGCTCATGAGTGCCCACAGGGCGAAGTGGGAGCGGGACTCGGTCAGCGACAGACCGGGTCGGCCGACGACCAGCATGTCGGGGTCGTTCCAGTGACCCGGACCGGACTGCGCGGCCAGGGGCGCGGTGACGTCGAGGACGTTGCCGACGCCCATCGGGTAGCTGTTGGTGTTGCCGTTCTGCCAGATGTCGAGCAGGTCCTCGGTCGTCCGCCACAGGTCGGCGACCTCGCCCCAGTTGTACTTGTCGCCGGTGATGGCGTGGAAGCTGTTGGGGTTGATGCTGTAGACGATCGGCCGCCCGGTGGCGCGCAGGGCGTCGCGCATGATCGTGAACCGTGCGACCTGCTCGTCACGGGTGCCGTTGCCGGAACACCAGTCGTACTTGAGGTAGTCGACACCCCACGAGGCGAACGTGGCGGCGTCCTGGGCCTCGTGGCCCATGCTGCCCGTCGACCCGGGGTAGGCGCCGGTGCCCTGCGCGCAGGTGCGCTCGCCGGGTACCTGGTAGATGCCGAACTTCAGGCCCTTGCTGTGGATGTAGTCCCCGAGGGCCTTCATGCCGCTGGGGAACTTGGTCGGGTTGCCGCGCAGGTTGCCCGCCGCGTCGCGCTGCGGGTCGAACCAGCAGTCGTCGACCACCACGTACCGGTAGCCGGCGTCCCGCATGCCCGAGGACACCATCGCGTCGGCGGCCTGGCGGACCTGTGTTTCGGTGATCCCGCATCCGAAGCTGTTCCAGCTGTTCCACCCCAGGGGCGGGGTGAGGGCCGGGCTGCCCGGCGCGGCCGAGGCGGGGGAGTGGGCGGAGGCAGTCACGGACGCGGTGATGGTCAGGGCGGCGGCTGCGAGGAGGCGGAGCAGTCGTCCGCGTGAGCGTCTGGGCACCAGGGGCTCCTTGGGAGGAGGTTCGAAATTTCGAGCCTCGTTCGGAAACTCACGGTGTCAGGGATGTTACAGAGGCGCGTGAACATGTCAACGCATCTGACGTAATTGGCCTTGACCTGCGGAAACTCCGTATCGATCGATTCGAATGTTTCGACGACACGTGCGATCGTGCGCCAAGTCTTGACGTCCAATGTCGGCCTTCTATCATCCAGGTTGCTCGACTCGCCGATCTGTGTTCGACATGCCGAATGGCGTGAGCCGCTTCTTCCGGACGAAGTGCGAGGAGAACACCCCCACATGGATATGTCATGGACGCATCAAGATCTTTCCCGTCGTCACGCCCTGGCGGCCGCCACCGGCCTCGCCGCGGGCGCCCTCCTCCCCACGGCCCGGGCCTCCGCCCGGGCCGCGGCGACTTTCACCAACCCCGTGATCTGGCAGGACTTCGCCGACATCGACGTCATCCGCGTCGGCGACACCTACTACGCCTCCGCCTCGACCATGCACTACTCGCCGGGCGCGCCCGTCCTGCGCTCGTACGACCTGGTGAACTGGGAGATCGCTGGTCACTCGGTCCCCACGCTCGACTTCGGCGCCAAGTACGACCTGAACGGCGCGCGCGGCTACGTCCGCGGCATCTGGGCGTCGTCACTGGCCTACCGGCCGAGCAACCGGACCTTCTACTGGCTGGGCCAGATCGACTTCGCCCGGACCTACGTCTACACGGCCACCGCCGCCGAAGGTCCATGGAACTGGCTGACGACGATCAGCACGCCCTACTACGACGCGGGGCTGCTCGTCGACACCGACGACACCCTCTACGTGGCCTACGGCAACACGACCATCAGCGTGGCCCAGCTCTCGCCCGACGGCCGCAGCCAGGTCCGTACCCAGCAGGTCTTCACGACACCCTCGAGCGTCGGCACCCTGGAAGGCTCCCGCTTTTACAAGATCAACGGGCAGTACTACATCTTCCTGACCCGCCCCGCCAACGGCCAGTACATCCTCAAGTCCTCGGCCGGCCCCTTCGGCCCGTACACCCTGCGGCAGGTGCTGCTCGACCTGCCCGGGCCGATCCCCGGCGGCGGTGTCCCGCACCAGGGCGGACTGGTGCAGACGCAGAGCGGTGCCTGGTACTACCTGGCCTTCGTCGACGCCTACCCCGGCGGACGGATGCCCGCCCTGGCACCCGTCACGTGGACCTCGGACGGCTGGCCCGTCGTGCAACTCGTGAACGGCGCATGGGGCACCTCGTACCCGAGCCCGGCCGTGCCCACGCCGCCCCGCCAAGTCACCCCCATGACCGGCGTCGACACCTTCGACGGGACGACCCTCAAACCGAGATGGGAGTGGAACCACAACCCGGACAACACCAAGTGGGCGGTCGGCAACGGCCTGACGCTGCGCACCGCGACCGTCACCAACGACCTCTACTGGGCCCGCAACACCCTCACCCACCGCATCCAGGGCCCCACCTCCACCGCCACGGCCGTCCTCGACCACTCCGCCATGCGGGACGGCGACCGCGCCGGACTCGCCCTGCTGCGTGACTCCTCGGCCTGGATCGGCCTCAAGCGCGACGGCGGCACCACACGCCTGGTGATGGTCAACGGGCTGACCATGGACGGCAACTGGAACACCACCGGCACCGGAACCGAGGTCGCGAGCGCGCCCGTCCAGGGCACCCGCATCTGGCTGCGCGCGAGCGCGGACATCCGCCCCGGCTCGGCACGCCCCGGCACCTTCTCCTACAGCACCGACGGCACCACCTTCACCCGCCTGGGCCCCGCCTTCTCGATGGGCAACGACTGGCGGTTCTTCATGGGCTACCGATTCGCCCTCTTCAACCACGCCACGCAGGCACTCGGCGGCGCCGTCCGCATCACACGGTTCGACCTGTCCACCCCCTGAACGACCGGAGGTTCGCACCACCCCACCCCCCACCCCCTCCCTACGAGGAGCACCATGAACCCGCTGAAACGACTCGGCCTGCGTCGAGCCACCGTGCTGTCCCTCCTGGCCGCGACCGCCCTGGTGACGCCCGGAACCGCCACCGGCGCACCCGACGCCGTCAAGGCCTCCACTCTCGGCGCCCAAGCCGCCCAGTCCGGACGCTACTTCGGCACCGCCGTGGCCGCAGGACGACTTGGTGACAGCACGTACAGCACGATCCTGAACCGCGAGTTCAACTCCGTCACACCCGAGAACGAGATGAAGTGGGACACGACCGAGCCGTCCCGCGGCTCGTTCAACTTCGGCCCCGGCGACCAGATCGCGAACCGTGCCCAGTCCCGCGGTATGCGGCTGCGCGGCCACACCCTCGTCTGGCACTCCCAACTGCCCGGCTGGGTCGGCTCCATCAGGGACGCAGGAACCCTGCGCGGCGTGATGAACAACCACATCACCACCGTGATGAACCACTACAAGGGCAAGATCTACGCCTGGGACGTGGTCAACGAGGCGTTCGCCGACGGCGGCAGCGGCCAGCAGCGCAGTTCGGTGTTCCACGACGTCCTGGGCAACGGCTTCATCGAGGAGGCCTTCCGCACCGCCCGGAACGTCGATCCGGCGGCCAAGCTCTGCTACAACGACTACAGCATCGAGAACTGGTCCGACGCCAAGACCCAGGGCGTCTACCGCATGGTCCGTGACTTCAAGTCCCGCGGCGTGCCGATCGACTGCGTCGGTTTCCAGTCCCACTTCGGCACCGGCGGCCCGCCGTCGAGCTTCCAGACCACCCTGTCGAACTTCGCCGCCCTCGGCGTCGACGTCCAGATCACCGAACTGGACATCGCGCAGGCGTCGTCGACCGCCTACGCGAACACGGTCAGGGCCTGCCTGAACGTCGCACGCTGCAACGGCATCACCGTCTGGGGCATCCGCGACAGCGACTCCTGGCGCGCCTCGGAGAACCCGCTGCTGTTCGACCGGAGCGGCAACAAGAAGCCGGCGTACAACGCCGCACTGACGGCCATGGGCGGCACACCGGCCGCCACCCGCGGAACGTCCGCCACCACCAACGCGGCTGCCGTGCCCGGCCGTTACGAGAGGAGTTCCCGTCCGGCCCGCTGATCTCCCCGATGCCGGACTCGACCCACGACATCGGCCGGGATCAAGGACGTCGGCGCTGACCACGGCCTCCTGCCGCGGCGGCCCGACCTGCTGACGGACACCGAGGCCCCGGCTCCGGCCGGGGTCCGGTGCGGCGGTCAGGCACTGGAGCGGACGACCAGGCGGGTCGGCAGGATCAGCGGCGTGGGGTCCTGGCCGTTGACGACCGAGACCAGCATGCGCGCCATCTCCCGCCCCAGAGCCTGGATGGGCTGGTGGACGGTGGTGAGCGGCGGGTCGGCGATCTGCGCGACGGCCAGGTCGTCGAACCCGACCACGGCGACATCGTCGGGAACCAGCCGGCCCGCCGTGCGCAGCGTGCGCAGCGCGCCCGCCGCCATGTTGTCGTTGGCGGCGAACACCCCGTCCACGTCAGGGTGGTTCGCCAGCAGCGCGGCCATGGCGGCGGCGCCGCTGGGCTCGGTGAAGTCGCCCTCCTGCGGCGGGAACGGATCGAGGCCCGCTGCCAGCAGGGCGTCCCGGTAGCCGCGGTAGCGGGCGAGACCGGCCTCGGTGTCCAGCCGCCCGCACAGCGCGGCCACCCGGGTCCGGCCGCGTGCGACCAGGTGCTCGGTCGCCTCGCGTGCCCCGCCGGCGTTGTCGACATCGACGTACCACCGGGGCGTCGTGCCGACCGGGCGCCCGCCGAACACGACGGGCATCCGCGACTCCTCGGCCAGGGGAAGCAGCGGATCGTCCTCGCGCAGCGCCATCAGCATGACACCGTCGGCGCCCCGGGAGCGCAGCAGTTCGGCCACCCGCTTGCGGCCCCGGTCGGAAGCGGCCAGGCACAGCATCAGATGCAGGTCCGCGTCTTCCAGAGCGGCCGTGGCCCCCACGATGACCTGGGCGAAGAAAGGGTCGGCGAAGATCGACGGATCCTCTCCCGAGACGACCAGCGCGGCCGCTCCCGTCTGCTGCGTGGCCAGCGCGCGGGCGGTCGGGTTCGGGACATAACCGAGCTGCCGGACGGCCCGCTCGACGGCCTCGCGTTTGGCGCGGCTGACGTGCGGGGCGTTGTTGAGGGCGCGGGAGGCCACGGAGCGGGAGACGCCGGCGCGTTCGGCCACCTCGTCGAGCGTCGGCTGCCTGCGTGGCGGATCTTCTGCCATGGAGCGGGAGTCTGTCACAGGCGGCGAACACGCCACTCCGCGGTACTGGTAGCGCTTCCAGTATGAGCCGCCGCTCAACTCTGCTTCATCCAACTCTGCCTCAGCCATTGACAGTTGAATCAGTCGACTCCACGATTGGGACCGCTTCCAGTGGGAGCGCTCCCACCTCCCCGAAATTTCCCTGCCAGGAAACCGAGGTCCTGTGATGAGCCGCAGATTCCGCACCCTGGCGGCAGCGCTCTGCGCCCTGCCGCTGGCGCTCGCCGCCGCACCGTCCGCTCAGGCGGCCGACCCCACCACCATGACGAGCGGGTTCTACGTGGACCCCAATTCCTCGGCGAAGCGATGGGTGGCCGCCAACCCCGGCGACGGCCGGGCCTCCGCGATCAACTCCGCCATCGCCAACACCCCGATGGCCCGCTGGTTCGGCTCCTGGAGCGGCACCATCGGAACCGCCACCGGGGCCTACGCCGGGGCGGCGGACCAGGCCGACAAGCTGCCGATCCTCGTCGCCTACAACGTCTACAACCGCGACTACTGCGGCGGCCACTCCGCCGGCGGCGCCTCCTCACCGTCCGCCTACGCGAGTTGGATCGCCCAGTTCGCCGGAGGGATCGGGAACCGCCCGGCCGTCGTCATCCTGGAACCGGACTCCCTCGGGGACTACGGCTGCATGAACCAGGCCCAGATCGACGAACGCGAGGCCATGCTGACCGGCGCCCTCGGCGAGTTCAGCCGCCAGGCCCCCAACACCTGGGTCTACATGGACGCCGGCAACCCCGCCTGGACGAACGCGGCGACCATGGCCCGGCGCCTCCACGAGGCGGGCCTGCGCCAGGCCCACGGCTTCTCGCTCAACGTCTCCAACTACCTCACGACCGCCGAGAACACCGCCTACGGCGACGCCGTCAACCGTGAACTCAGCGCCCGCTACGGCTACACCAAGCCCTTCGTCGTGGACACCAGCCGCAACGGCAACGGCTCCAACGGCCAGTGGTGCAACCCCTCCGGACGCCGCATCGGCACGCCCACCCGGTTGGGCGGAGGCGCCGAGATGCTTCTGTGGATCAAGACCCCGGGCGAGTCGGACGGCAACTGCGGCATCGGCGCCGGCTCCAGGGCGGGGGACTTCCTCCCCGAGGCGGCCTACAAGATGATCTACGGCTACTGATCCCGCCGGAGCGGCGCCGGCGCGCGTGTGCGGCACGGCACCGCACAAACCCGCGGCTGCACCGCTGTTCACCGCGCCGCGCGACCCCGGCTCGTACTTCCCCCCAGCGAGCCGGGGTCGCGCGCCTACCGGGGTTCCTCCGTGCGCCGACCGGGGGTGACCATGCCGTACTCGTAGGCCATGACGACGACTTGGGACCGGTCCCGGGCGCCGAGCTTGGCCATGATGCGGCTGACGTGGGTCTTGGCCGTCAGGGGTGAGACCACGAGGCGCCTGGCGATCTCGTCGTTGGTGCAGCCGGCGGCGATCAGCCGCATGACTTCGCGTTCACGGCTGGTCAGGGCGTCGAGGCGGCGGTCGGGCCGGCGGGTGTGGTTCGGGCGGTCGGCGAACTCGGCGATCAGCCGCCGGGTGACGGAAGGGCTGATGAGCGCGTCGCCGCGCGCCGCCACGCGCACCGCGTGCAGGAGTTCGGCGGGTTCGGTGTCCTTGACGAGGAAGCCCGAGGCTCCGGTGCGCAGCGCTCCGTACACGTACTCGTCGAGGTCGAACGTCGTCAGCATGACCACCTTGACCGCCGCCAGCTGCTCGTCGCCGGCGATGCGGCGGGCGGCTTCGAGGCCGTCCATGCCGGGCATGCGGATGTCCATCAGCACCACGTCGGGCCGCAGTTCGCGGCAGGCGGCCAGGGTGGCGTGCCCGTCGGCGGCCTCGGCGACCACCTGCAGGTCGTCCTCGTCGTCGAGGATGCCGCGGATCCCCGCGCGCACCAGCCGCTGGTCATCCGCCAGCAGGATCCTGATCATCAGCTGCTCCGCCGATCGGCTCGTGGTGGTCTGTGAACGGTAGCCGGGCCCGGACGACGAATCCGCCGGCGCCGCCGGGCTCGGCGCTCAACGTCCCGCCCAGCGCACGCGCCCGTTCCGCCATGCCCGCGATCCCGCTGCCTCCCGCGCCCTGCGCGGGCCGCGCCGTGGCCGTCGTCGTGGACGCTGAGCGTCAGTTCCCGCTGTCCGCGGCCGATCCGGACGACGACCCGCCGGGCGCCGCTGTGCCGTACGGCGTTGGTCAGCGACTCCTGGACGATGCGGTACGCGGCGAGGTCCACCGCCGCCGGCAGTGGTGTGCCGCTGCCACTCGGCTCGATGCGTACGTCGAGACCCGCACGGGCCGCCGAGGCGACCAGCTCGTCGATCCTGGACAGCCCGGGCGGGGGAGCGGTGGGGGCGTCCTCGGCCTCCTCGGCGACCTGACGCAGCACACCGAGGGTGGCGCGCAGTTCCCGCAGGCCTTCCTTGCTGCCCTGCTTGATCGCGGCCAGTGCGTCCTCCGCCTGGGCGGGGTCCTTCTTCAGCCGGTGCAGGGCGGCGGCCGCCTGGACATGGATCATCGACATGTTGTGGCCGATGACGTCGTGGAGTTCACGGGCGATGCGCAGCCGCTCCTGCGCGGCCCGCAGTCTGGCCTCCTCCTCCGCGTAGGCGACCCGGCCGTGGCGCATCGCGCCCAGGGCCACCACCGCGACCAGCCAGCCGGTCAGCATGAACACGGCCGTGCCGGTCAGCATGAACACGGCCGTGCCGGTGACGTCCGCCGGACGGTCCGGACGCGGCTCGCCACCACCGACGGCGTCGCCGCGGCCAGCCCGGCGATGCCCTCCGAGGAGGGTGCCCTGTCCACCGTATTCGTCTACCCGACGACCTCACCCCAGGACGAGGGGACCGTGGACCTGGTCCACCACCTGCGCGACGACGTGACGCCCTCCCTGGAACACGCCACAGGAGCCGAGGTGTTGGTGGGCGGAGCCACGGCCGCCTCCCAGGACGTCTCCGAGACACTCGCCGCCCGGCTGCCCCTCTTCGTCGCCGTCGTCGTCGGCGTCTCCTCGCTGCTGCTCCTGCTGGTCTTCCGGTCGGTCTGGATCCCGGTCAAGGCTGCCGTCCTGAACCTGCTGTCCATTTCCGCCGCGCTGGGCGTGGTCACCCTGGTGTTCCAGCACGGCTGGTCCGGCGCACAGCCCGGACCTGTCGAAGCGTTCATCCCGGCGCTGATCTTCGCGATCGTCTTCGGGCTCTCCATGGACTACGAGGTCTTCCTCGTCTCCCGTATCCACGAGGAATGGTCACGCAGCCGGGACCACTCGCAGTCCGTGCGCGAGGGGCTGGCGTCCACCGGCAAGGTCATCACCGCCGCCGCGGCCATCATGATGTTCGTCTTCGGGGTGTTCGTCCTCAGCTCCGACCGCATGCTCCAGCAGTTCGGACTCGGTCTGGCGGTCGCCATTCTGCTCGATGCCGTCGTCATCCGGTGCCTCGTCGTCCCCGCCGTCATGCAGATGCTCGGCAAGTGGGCCTGGTGGCTTCCCGCGCCGTTGGCCCGCAGGCTGCCCAGGGTGTCCATCGAGCGCCCTGAGCCCAGCTGACCGACGGGTCCGGGCGGAGGGCGCCGCGCAGTCCGGCACGGCGCCCTTCGGGCTACGACCAGGGCAGGACCAGCGCGCCCCAGGCTATGACGGGGCCGAGGGCGACGATGCCGCTCGTGTAGCCGATGACCTGGCGGTAGAAGCGGCGGGTGTCCACGCCGCGGGCGTTGCTGAGGACCAGGGCTCCGTTGGTCGAGAAGGGGGAGGTGTCGACAATCGTCGTGGAGACGGCGAGTGCGGCGATCAGGCCCGCGGCGCTGAGATGACTGGACAGCAGCAGAGGAACGGCGAGCGGGATGATCGCGGTGAGGATCGCCGTGGAGGAGGCGAAGGCGGAGGTGATGGCGACCGTGAAGCACAGCAGCAGGGCGACGACCAGCGGGGCGCCCAAGTCGGCGGCGTGCTCGGAGATCTCCTCGATGATGCCGGCCTTCTCCAGCATCGCGATGTACGTCATCATGCCCGCGACCAGCAGCAGGGTGGACCAGCTGACGCCGTCCACGGCCTTCTCCTGCCGCTTCATGTCCACCAGCGCCAGCAGAGCGCCCGCGGCCAGCGCCAGGAAGCCGATCTCCAGGTGGAAGCCGAGCGCGCCGACGACGAGGGCCACCAGCGAGGCGAGGGTGAGCCCCTGCCGCCAGTCGGGCCTGCCGGAGACGGCGAGGTCCTCGTCGGCGGCCGCCTCCGCGGCGTCCTCGGCCAACGGGGCGGGACGCTTGGCGAGCAGGACGTAGGTGAGGACCGCGAGCACCAGATTGATCACGAAGCTGGCGCTGAACAGCGCCATCGCCGAGACGTGCACCTCGGTCTTGTCGACGAGGCCGAGCACCAGCGCACCGGAGACGGCCAGCGGGGAGAACGCGCCCGCGTGCCCGCCGCTGATCACCATCATCCCGACGACCAGCGGGTTGAGTTTGTAGCGGTAGGCGAAATTCATGCCGATCGGCGCGAGGATCGCGACCGCGGCCGGAGTGAACGTACCGAACGCCGTCAGCAGGGCGGCCACCAGGAACAGCACCCAGGGGATGAGCTCGACCTTGCCGCGCACCAGTCTCACCCCGGCCGCGACCAGCCAGTCGATGGTGCCGTTGCGGCGGGCGACGGAGAACAGGTAGGTGACGCCGACGATGGTGACGAAGAGCTTCGCCGGGAACCCCTCGAAGATCTCGTCCTCGGTGAGGCCGAGCGAGGCGGTCCCGACCGCGAAGGTGGCCACGAAGGCGAGGATGCCCAGGTTGATCGGCAGCACGGTGCCGACCACGAACATCACCAACAGGGCGCCTATGGAGATCACTTCAACAGACATCTTTGTCCTTGGTGCGGTGGGGACGGGATGGCGCGCCCCGAGGGCGCGAGGGTAGCGCGGCGGGGAGCCGGCGTGACAGGGGCGGGATCTGCCGCGGTTCAGGCGGCCTGCGGGTGGCCTTCCTGCGGTACGTAGATCCGGGCGTCGGCGAGCAGACGGGCCGCGCGCTGCACGGTGACCCGGTGCGGCACGCCGTCTCGTACGTCGCTGCAGCGGACGGCGACGACACCGGCGGGCGTGCCGAGGCGCAGCCACTCGTCCCTCGGGCCGCCCGTGATACGGGAGACCACGGACCCCTCCAGCAGCCCGGCCGCCGCGACGGCGACGGCCGAGGTCAGGCCGATGGCGGGGTGCGGGGCGTTCATGGAGAGCATCCGCACCGACACGTCGTAGTCCTCGGCCGCCACCGGTTCACCGAGGGGCGTGGTGTACGGCACCGGCGGGCCGACCAGGCCCACCTTGGGCACCGCGTCGCCCGGTTCCTCGCCCGGCCGGAGCAACCCCATCAGGGGCGCGGCGGCATGGCGGACGGTGCGCAGCCAGGGGACGTCCGCGCGCATCCGCTCCTCGGACTCGGCGCCACTGCGCCCGGCACCGACGGCGTCGACGAGGACGACCGGAGCGCCCGCGGCCACCATGCTCACGCGGAGCGGCTCGGCCTCACCGACCCGAAGGTCCTGCACGGCCCGGCCGGTGGGGAGCAGCTCACCGGCGGGGTCGCGGAAGGTGAGGCCGACCGCGACCCCGCCCGCCCGGGTGCCGGGTACGGTCTGGCGGCCGAAGTGGCGCACCACGCCGCCCTCGGTGTCGACGATCCCTTCGAGGACGGCGCCGGTATTGGTGTTGCGCATCACCACGCGGGTCCGGTCGCCGGTGACCGGGACCAGTCCCTTGGCCACCGCGTACAGGGCGACACCGGTGGCGCAGTTGCCGCAGTTGCTCGTCCACTCCACCGAGCCCGTGCCGATGCCGACTTGGGCGAAGAGGTAGTCGACGTCGATACCGGGCCGGGGCGAGGCGCCGACGACGGCCGCCTTGGAGGTGGTGGGGGTCGCGCCGCCCACCCCGTCCAGCTCCACGGGATCGGTGGCGCCGTACGCGGCGACCAGCAGCCTTTCGAGGTCGCCGCGGTCGGCCGGGACATCGACCTGGTTGAACAGCCAGCACTTGCTGGTGCCGCCACGTACCAGGGTCGCGGGAATGTGCACGTCTGAGGCTCTTCCTGGATCAACGGAGGTAAGGGGAAGGGCCGAGGCGGTGGTTACGGGCGCATTGCGGGCCGGTGAACCGCTCGGCGACTGCGCAGACCTTCGCAGAGGGGTGACTTCGGAACAATCGCAGTTCGCTTCACCTAGGTTTAGCTCAGCTAAAGTCAGCGGCATGCTCAATGTGCGTCGTCTGCTGCTGCTCACCGAGGCCACCGAACGCGGGTCGCTCACGGCCGCGGCGGAGGCCCTCGGCATGACGACCTCCGCCGCCTCCCAGCAGATGTCCCTGCTGGAACAGGAGGCGGGGCAGCCCCTCGTCGAGCGGCTGCCCCGCGGTATCCGCCCCACCCCGGCGGGCGCCGCGCTCGCCGAACGCGGCCAGGCCATCCGCCGTGAACTACGCGCCGCCCAGGCCGACCTGGACTCCTTCACCGCCCTCGACCAGGGCAGCTTGCGCCTCGGTTCCTTTCCCACGGCGAGCGCGTCGCTGCTGCCGCTGGCGCTCACACGTTTCCGGCGGGGCCACGCCGGCATCCGCATCGAGGTGCGCGCCGGAGTCCTCGCCGAGCTCAGGGAGATGCTGCACACCGGGGAGGTGGACCAAGGGCTGCTCTGGGACTACGAGTGGAACCGCCTCGACGATCCGGCGCTCGCCCTCACCCATCTGCTGGACGACCCCACGGTGCTGGTCGTCCCCGCCGACTCACCTCTGCGCACCCGTCCCTCGGTGCGGCTCGGCGACCTCGCCGACCAGGAGTGGATCATCCGCGCCGACAACCACCCGGTCGCCGACGTCCTGCGCCGCAGCTGCCGCCAGGCGGGGTTCGAGCCGCGCATCGCCTACTCCTCGCACGACTACCAGGAGGCGCAGGCCATGGTCGCCGCCGGACTCGGCATCGCGCTCGCACCCCGCCTGGCGCTCACCAGTCGGCGCAGCGACGTACGCCTCCTGCCGTTCGCCTCCGACGTCCCGGCCCCCACCCGCCGCATCCTCCTCGCCCGCGCCGCAGCGCGTCCCGCCACTCCGCCGGCCCAGGCGATGGCCCGCGTCCTGCGCACGGTGGCCCAGCGCTTCACCGCCCCGGACCTGCACCGGGCCCAGCTGGGCGCGGTCCGCCGGGGCTGAGGCCGCGACGACGACCTGCCGGGGCCGTTCTGCGAGGTGGCGCCGTACGCCGAGGGCCGGTGCCGACTCCCCACGGCGCCGTGGGTTTGCGGGCGAGGATCTGGATCCCGGTGGACTCGTGACCGTTCATGGCGGGCACGGCGATGGTCCCGGTGGCGAGGGTCCGGAACCCGGCCAGGACGGCCCAGTTCGGTGATCAGCCGATGCTGGGCCGCGTCGCCGGGGATGCAGGTCAGCACGGCGAAGAGCAGAACAGCATCGAATCCCGCGTCCGGACAGGGCGAAGCCGGGAGCGCGTCCAGAGTGGCGAAGCGCATGGTGGGGTGCAGGTCGCGTGCCCGACCGGTCATGGCCGGTGAGGCGTCGACGCCCGTGAGGTCGGCGAAACCGTGCCGTTCGAGCTCGGCCATGATGCGGCCGTATCCGCATCCGTAGTCGAGGGTCGCGGCGTTCCTGCGGAGCCCGTCGAGCCAGGGCAGGTGGAGCGGGTGGGTGAACGTCTTCGTACTCGCGGCGGCATCCCAGTAGGGAACCTGGTTGTCGAGGTCGGACACGGCAGAGCTTCCCCGAGAGCTTGGCCGAAGCCGCTCATGCTGCCACGCCGACCCTGGCGTCGGACCTGGGCGGGCTCAGTCTTTCGTCGAGCCCGCCCAGTCCTTGGCATGCCGTCAGCGCTGCAGTGTCAGCAGCCCCGGACGGTAGGGGAGGAGGCCGTAGTCGCCGCCCGAGTTGGGGCTGCGACCCTGGTAGAGGAGTTGCAGGTGGCAGGGGTCGACGGTCATGGTCTGGTCGGCGGTGGTGCGGATCAGTTCGCCGTGGCTGATGTCGTTGGTCCAGGTGGCGCCGCTGTTGGCCTTGCCCGCGAAGGGGTTGGACTCGGTGGCGGCCTGGGGGGTCCACGAACCGTTCAGGCTGGTGGCCGTGAACGACCGGAAGAAGCGCTGCTCACTGGCGCCCCGGGCCTCGACGATCATGAGGTAGCGGTTCTGGCCCTGGAGCTTGTACACCTGCGGTGCCTCGAACAGGTTCTTCTCCGTGTCGCTCATGACCGTCGTGTACGACGATCCGAAGTTGCCCGGGAAGTTCCCGATCGGCATGCTCGCCCGGTAGATCTTGCCGTTGTCGCCGGCGAAGAACAGGTACATGTTCTGGCTGTCACCGATGAGCGTCTGGTCGATGGGCCCTGTCCCGGAGCCGGAAATGCTTCCGGTGAACAGCGCCTGCGGAGCCGACCAGCCGTTGGGGTTGGTGGGATCGGTCGAGGTCCGGTAGGAGAACGCGGACCCGCCCCACTGGTAGGTGAGCACCCAGATGTTCTTCGGCGCGAAGTAGAACAGCGAGGGCGCGACGGCGGCGCTGGACATCGCGTTCTGGCCGGCCGAGGCCATGTCCGACCAGTTGGTGAACGGGGTGAAGTTCATCGAACCCCAACTCGACCCCGTGTCGTGCGTCGTGGCGTAGACGAGCTGCTTGCCGTTGTAGGGGGCGACGGTGAAGTCCTTGAGCGAGACCCATCCGGACCTGGGCTGCGCCAGCGCGCCCGTCGACGACCAGCGGTACGTCGACGGAAGATCACACGCGCTGGGGGTGTCGGCGCCGACCTTCACGAGCTGCCACTGCTGGTTGGTGCCGCCCCAGTCGTCGTACTGGACGATGTTCGCGCTGTCGGCGGTGGAGGCGCCCTGCACCTCGAGGGCCTTGTTGGTGTGGCGCGAGATGAGCCGTACGTAGCCGTCCGAGCTGTCGGCCAGCCGCCACTGCTGGTTGGTGGCGTTCAGGTCGGTCCACTGGACGATCGAACCGCCGTTCGCGGTCGACCAGTTGTAGAGATCCAGAACCTTGCCCGACAGGCGGGACTTGATGCGGTAGTAGCCGTCTCCGGAGGAGACGAACTGCCACTGCTGCTGGCTCTGGTCGTTCCTGGTCCACTGGGTGATCCGGGCGCCGTCGTTGGTCGCCATGTTGTAGACGTCCAGGGCCTTGCCACTGTTGCGGTTGACCAGCACGTACGTGGCGTTGGTATCGACCGTCGCCGCGCTGGCGGGCTGGGCGCCGAGGAAGGTGGCCACCAGCAGGAGCGGCGCGAGGACGGCGAGTAAGCGTCTGAGCAAAACGGTGTGCGGGTGGCGCAACCACATCGGAGGGCCTCCTTCGGGGGCGGGCGTGGTGGCGTCGGCGGACCGCGGAGCGGTGCGGCCGAAAAGAGGAACTCGTCGAAACTTTCGAGGAGTTCGCGGATCTTTCGACGCCACAACATAGAAATGAGGGGTCCTTCGGTCAAGGTCTCGCGCTGTTCTGTCTTCAAATAGCTCCGCCCCTTCAGGGGGGAGCGGGGGCTCGCATCGGCTGGGAGCGCTCGGAAGCGGCGTGCTGCGGCACGCCATCTCAAAGGGGCTGACCAGGCATGTGAAGGTGAAGCGGCGCCTTCGCCCGCCGACGGCCGTCACCTCCTGGGCCGTGTGGAATCAGCCCCCACTCGCGCGCCGGCGCCTGCTATCCGGCCTGATGCTTCATCGAATGTTTCGAAGCAGCCAAGGAAACTTTCTCGGTGAAACGTATTGACGATCCACTGACAATGCCTCAATCATCCGTCACCTAGGGGCGACCTGAGTTCGCAATACCGAACTGCATGAGCCGTGCGGAACGTTGAAGTATCCCCGTGCCCGTGCCGCAACAGCGCGCGGTGTCCGGTCTTCCCCCTGCGCTTCAGCCATTCCGTGATGTCTATCTTGGAGGCACAGCCATGGGCGTGAACGCCCTTCCCAGAGCCGCAGACCGTCGGAGGACCCGCAGCGCGCCGCTGGCGCTGCTCGCCATCGGCCTCAGCGCCGTTGTCGCGCTGGTGACGCCGCCGCCCGCGCACGCCGCCGAAAGCACACTCGGCGCCGCGGCGGCGCAGAGCGGCCGCTACTTCGGCACCGCCATCGCCTCGGGCAGGCTGGGCGACTCGGCGTACACCTCGATCGCGAACCGTGAGTTCAACATGGTCACGCCCGAGAACGAGATGAAGATCGACGCGACCGAGCCGCAGCGGGGCCAGTTCAACTTCACCTCCGGTGACCGCGTCTACAACTGGGCCGTGCAGAACGGCAAGAAGGTCCGCGGACACACCCTGGCCTGGCACTCCCAGCAGCCCGGCTGGATGCAGAGCCTCAGCGGCAGCAGCCTGCGCCAGGCGATGATCGACCACATCAACGGCGTGATGGCCCACTACAAAGGCAAGATCGCCCAGTGGGACGTCGTGAACGAGGCCTTCGCCGACGGCAATTCGGGCGCCCGGCGCGACTCCAACCTGCAGCGCACCGGCAACGACTGGATCGAGGTCGCCTTCCGCACCGCGCGCGCCGCCGACCCCGCCGCCAAGCTCTGCTACAACGACTACAACACCGACAACTGGACCTGGGCCAAGACCCAGGCCGTGTACAACATGGTCAAGGACTTCAAGCAGCGCGGCGTACCGATCGACTGCGTCGGCTTCCAGTCGCACTTCAACAACGACAGCCCGTACAACAGCAACTACCGCACCACGCTGCAGAGTTTCGCCGCCCTCGGCGTCGACGTGGCCGTCACCGAGCTCGACATCCAGGGCGCCTCGCCCACGACGTACGCCAACGTGGTGAACGACTGCCTGGCCGTCTCGCGCTGCCTCGGCGTCACCGTCTGGGGCGTGCGCGACAGCGACTCCTGGCGTGCGGAGCAGACGCCGCTGCTGTTCAACGGCGACGGCAGCAAGAAGGCCGCCTACACCTCCGTCCTCAACGCGCTCAACGGCGGCACCACCACGCCTCCTCCCTCGGGCGGCGGCGGACAGATCAAGGGTGTCGGCTCAGGCCGCTGCGTGGACGTTCCCAACTCCAGCCAGACCGACGGCACCCAGGTCCAGCTGTGGGACTGCAACAGCGGCACCAACCAGCAGTGGACGTCCACCAGTGCCGGTGAGCTCAGGGTCTACGGCAACAAGTGCCTGGACGCCGCCGGCACCGGCAACGGTGCCAAGGTCCAGATCTACAGCTGCTGGGGCGGCGCCAACCAGCAGTGGCGCATCAACTCCGACGGATCCATCGTCGGTGTCCAGTCCGGTCTCTGCCTCGACGCCGTCGGGAACGGTACCGCGAACGGCACCCAGATACAGCTGTACAGCTGCTCGGGCGGCAGCAACCAGCGCTGGACCCGCACATGACCCTCTGACGTGAGAGGCCGGCCGGCTGCCCACCGGCCGGCCTCTCACCTGTGGGAACAGCGTGCCGCTGCGTACGTGTGAGTCTCCGCAGGGGCACCGCTACGACATACGTGTCGAGCACGTGTGTCACATGCCCTGACGTCACGGCGGCGCGGACGGGGCGACGGTCTGGGCGCACCAGATGGTCTTGCCCTCGGTGGTGTGCCGCGTGCCCCACCCCTGGGTGAGCTGGGCGACGAGCAGCAGGCCCCGGCCGCCCTCGTCGAAGGCGCGGGCCCGGCGCAGGTGCGGGGCGGTGCTGCTGGCGTCGGAGACCTCGCAGATCAGGGCGGTGTCGCGGATCAGCCGCAGCCTGATCGGCGGTTCGCCGTAGCGGATGGCGTTGGTGACGAGCTCGCTGACGACCAGTTCCGTGACGAACGTCGCTTCCTCCAGGCCCCAGGCGTCCACCTGGTCGACGGCGAGCTTCCTGACGCGCGGCACCTGGGCGGTGTCGGGCTCGACCTCCCAGTCGGCGACGTGATGACTGGCCAGCGCGCGGGTGCGAACGAGCAGCAGGGCGGCGTCGTCGCTGCGGCGATCGGGGAGCATCGCGTCCATCACCGTGTCGCACAAGGGCTCCAACGAGGTGGTCGCGTCGCCGAGGGCGTGCTGGAGGTCGGTGATCCGCTGGTCGACGTCGCGCTCGCGGCTCTCCACCAGTCCGTCGGTGAAGAGAGCGAGCAGACTGCCCTCGGGCACTTCGAGCTCGGTGGCCTCGAACGGCAGGCCGCCGATGCCGAGGGGCGGTCCCGGGTGGGCGGGTACCGGGATCCTGGTGCCGTCCGGGGAGATGACCAGCGGCAGGGGATGGCCGGCGCTGGCCAGGGTGAAGCGCCGGGAGACGGGGTCGTAGACGGTGTACAGGCACGTGGCCCCGGACTCGCCGGTCGGCTGGAAGTGGTTGTCGGGCCGCAGGTCGGCGGCGAGGTGGAGAACCAGGTCGTCGAGGTGGGTCAGCAACTCGTCCGGTGGCAGGTCCACATCGGCGAGGGTGCGTACGGCCGTGCGCAGTCGGCCCATGCTGGCGGCGGCGTGCAGGCCGTGTCCGACCACGTCGCCGACGACCAGGGCGACCCGCGCGCCGGACAGCGGAATGACGTCGAACCAGTCACCGCCCACCTCCGTGCCGGTGCCCCCGGGCAGGTAGCGGGAGGCCACCTCGACCGCCTCCTGGTTCGGCGGCCCCTGCGGCAGCAGGCTGCGTTGCAGGGTCAGCGCGGTGGTGCGCTCGCGCGAGTACCGGCGGGCGTTGTCGATGGCGACGGCCGCCTTGGCGGCCAGCTCCTCGGCGAGGATCAGGTCGTCGGCGGTGAACGCCTCCGGCCGGTCCAGGCGGGAGAAGACGACGACGCCGAGCAGCGCGCCGCGCGCCCGGAGGGGCACGGTGATCCGGCCCGTCAGGCCGTCCGCGGCGAGGGAGTGGTCGATCACCGGGTTGCCCGGTGGCCAGTGGGCGGGGTCGGCGGCGAGCCCGGGCCCGAAGGCCCACTCGCCGCCCTGGCCGGGGTCGACGGCGAGCTCGACCGTGGATCTGCCGGTCGTCAGGCAGCGGGCGGCGACAGAACCGGCGCTGTGCGTGACCGGCGTCGTGGGCCCGGCGGCCCGGTCCGAGCCGTCCTGTGCGCTGTGCCGGGCGGCACGGACGAGGGTGACCGCCTCGTCCGGGTGGCCTGCGGACTCGGCAGGCGGTTCCTCTCCGCGCAGCACCTCGTCGAACAGGTCCACGCTGACCAGGTCGACGAATCGCGGCACCGGCGTCATGGCCAGTTCCCGGGCGGTGCCGATCACGTCGAGTGTCCGGCCGATGCCGCCGCTGGCGCTGTTGAGGATGAGCAGGCGTTGCCGAGCCCAGTACTCGGCGCTCATGTCGAATCCCCAGTTGGCGATCGCGCGGACGGTGCCTTCGGCATCGCGGACCGGCCAGATGCTCGTGGCCCAGGCATTGGCGTAGTCACTGCCGCGAGGTTGGAAGACAGTGATGAGGCGCGTGGGCTCACCCGTCCTGGCCACTTGGGCGAGCGCGTCGGTGTAGGGCTTGTCGTCCCGTTCGGGGAACAGCGTGCGGTCGAACTCGGGAAACACCTCGCGGTACTTCCTGCCGATCACTTGGTCCTCGGAGTGTGCGATCACCCGGGCGGAGGAGGCGTTGATCCACAGGAACCGCAGCTCAGGGTCGTACACACCCAGAGCGAAGGGACACTGCTCAAAGGCGCGGTCGGCGATCACCGGGCGACGTCCCCAGCGCTGGACGGTCACCACATGCCCGAGCCCCCGCCCGCCGGTGCCCGACAGCGGCTGGGACGTCACCACGGCGTCCACCACGGAGCCGTCCCGGTGACGCAGGGGGACGGGCCCCGCGGGGCCCCGGGCGATCTCCTGGCTCTCGGGGAACCCGGAGGGGGCGGGACCGGCCAGCAGATCGGTCACGGGGCGCCCGACGATGTCCTGCGCCGACCAGCCCAGCAGGAGCCGTCCGCCCTCGCTCCAGCCGCTCACTGCGCCGTCCGGGTCGACCACGACAGCGGCAGTGGGGGCATCGTGCTCGCCGGCCTTGTCCACGAGCGACACCTCCGTCCGGTGGCCGTGCCTGCCGAGGCACACTTCCAGCGGTTGCTTCCAGGCTAGATCCGCTGAGGCCGCGCGGCGCCCCGGCCAGGTCCGTTCCGGATCATCGCGGTGGGGCAGGGAGGGTTGCGGGCCCCCGGGCGCGGGGCGCCCGGACCGGCAGCACGGTCAAGGGCCGTGGGGGATGGCGCTGTGACCACGCGCGCCCCAGCCGTCGACGGCCATGCCGTTCATGTAGCTGCTGGGGGCTTCGCCGTACCCACTATCATCAAGGTCACCCTCGGTATGAGGACTCTGGAACAGGTCGGACGTGCTCGCGGGGCACGCCGAGGGGGAGGGGCGAGCGGTGTCACTGACGGACAAGGCGATCGAGCAGATCCGTGAACTGATCCGGACCGGAGCGCTGCCGCCCGGGTCGAAACTCCCGCCGGAGCCGGACCTCGCCGCCCAGCTGGGACTGTCCCGCAACCTCGCCCGCGAGGCGGTCAAGGCACTGGCCGTGGCGCGCGTGCTGGAGGTCAGGCGCGGTGACGGCACCTATGTCACCAGCCTCCAGCCGAGCCTGCTCCTGGAGGGGCTCGGCGGTGCGGTGGAGCTGCTGCAGGGCGACGCGGTCGCCCTGCAGGACCTCATGGAGGTACGGCGGCTCCTCGAACCGATGGCGACGGCCCTGGCCGCCACCCGGATCTCCGACGATCAATTGGCCGAGGTGAAGCGGCATCTGGACGCCATGCGGGAGGCGCGCGACGACGTCGAACTGCTCAACGCCCACGACGCCGCCTTCCATCGCGCCGTCGTCCTGGCCACGGGCAACGAGACGCTCCTGACCCTCCTGGAAGGCATCTCGGGCCGTACCCTGCGGGCCCGCATCTGGCGCGGCCTGGTCGACGACAAGGCCGGAGGCCGCACCCTCGCCGAGCACGAGGCGATCTTCAACGCGCTGTCCACCCGTGACGCCGCCCTCAGCCAGGCGGCCGCGCTGCTGCACGTGAGCAACACCGAGCAGTGGCTGAGGGGACACCTGAGCGCCGGAGAACCTCAGCCTTTCGAGCCGCCCGCGGGGGAGTGAGGGGCCGCCCGCGGGGGAGTTGGGGGTGCCCGCGGGGGAGAGGAGGCGGTACCGCCTCCGCGTGGCCGCTGCCTGATCGTCCTGGGCACCGCTTGGTGCAATATTGACAGGCTCTTGACAATTGCAGCGGTGCCCCGCAGCATGCAAGAGATCCGCGGACGCCTGAACTCACTTAGTTCAAGGCGTAATTTATCCGCGCTGCGCACCGAATGCACCAGGGCCCGGCGGCTTTTCGCCGTGCCCCGCACCGCCACACCCCGGCAAGCGCGGCCGGCGCGCGCCTTGCCTGACACCCGCACGTCAGGAAGGACACCCCCATGTTTCGGCGCCCTCGCGCGGGGCTGAGAACGCTCACCGCGCTCGCGCTTCTCCTGGCCGCCGCCGTCACGGCGGGCCCGGCCTCCGCCGCCCCGGCCGACCTCCCGCCCGGCGACTACCAGCAGGTCCAACTCGCCCTCGGCGCGGCAGAGCTGGGCGAACCCATGTCCCTGGCCGTCCTGCCCGACCGGTCCGCCCTGCACACCGCCCGCGACGGCACGATCCGGCTCACCGACGCCGCGGGCAACACCAGGCAGGTCGGCAAACTCGACGTCTACACCCATGACGAGGAGGGCCTGCAGGGCATCGCCGTCGACCCCTCCTTCACCGCCAACCGGTACATCTACGTCTACTACTCCCCGAAGCTGGACACCCCGGCCGGCGACGCGCCCGTCACCGGCAGCGCCGCCGACTTCGAGCGCTGGAAGGGACACCTCAACCTGTCCCGGTTCACGCTGCGCGCCGACGGCACCCTGGACCCCGCGAGCGAGAAGGTCCTCCTGGAGGTGCCCAACGACCGCGGCCAGTGCTGCCACGTCGGCGGTGACCTGGACTTCGACGCGGCCGGGAACCTGTATCTGACCACGGGCGACGACACCAACCCGTTCGACTCCGCCGGGTACGCGCCGCTCGACGAACGTACCAACCGCAACCCGCAGTTCGACGCCCAGCGCAGCGCCGGCAACACCAACGACCTGCGCGGCAAGGTCCTGCGGATCAAACCGACCGCCGCCGGCGGCTACACCGTCCCCGCGGGCAACCTCTTCGCACCGGGCACCGCGGGCACCCGCCCCGAGATCTACGCGATGGGCTTCCGCAATCCGTTCCGCATGTCCGTGGACCGCCCCACCGGCACGGTCTACCTCGGCGACTACGGCCCCGACGCCGGCGGCACCGATCCGAACCGCGGACCGGGCGGGCAGGTCGAGTTCGACCGCATCACGGCGCCCGGCAACTACGGCTGGCCGTACTGCACCGGCACCAACACCACGAGCGAGACGTACAACGAGTACACCTTCCCCAGCGGCCCCTCCGGAGCGAAGTACGACTGCCCGGGCGGTCCCGCCAACAACTCCTTCCGCAACACCGGCCAGGCCAAGCTCCCGCCCGGCAAGCCGAGTTGGATCAAGTACGGTCTGGACGGCTCACCGCCCGAGTTCGGCAGCGGGTCCGAGTCGCCGATGGGTGGCGAGGTCTACCGGTACGACGCCGGCTCGACGTCCACGGTGAAGTTCCCGCAGTCCCTCGACGGCCGCTTCTTCGCCGCCGAGTACGGGCGCCGGTGGATCAAGGCCGTCGAGGTGAAGGGCGACGGCAGCTACGGCACGATCGAGAACGTCCCCTGGACCGGCACCCAGGTGATGGACACCGACTTCGGCCCGGACGGCGCGCTGTACGTCCTGGACTACGGATCCGGCAGCAACAACCAGGCCCTGTACCGCATCGAGTACATCGCGGGCAGCAACCGCAACCCGGTGGCCCGGGCGTCCGCCGACCGCACCTCCGGAGCCCTCCCGCTCACCGTGCGGTTCTCCGCCCAGGGAAGCTCCGACCCCGAGGGCGGAGCGCTCACCTACTCCTGGAACTTCGGCGACGGCACCACGTCGACCGAGGCCGGCCCCAGCCACACCTACACCACGGCCGGCACCTACCGGCCCACCCTCACGGTCCGCGACCCGCAAGGGCTGACGGGCACCGCGAGCCTGGTGGTCACCGCGGGCAACACCGCGCCGACGGTGACCCTGCAACAGCCCCCGGACGGCCAGCCGTTCGCCTTCGGCGACACCGTGCCCTTCCGGGGGCAGGTCAGCGATCCCGAGGACGGCACCGTCGACTGCTCCAAGGTCAAGGTCACCTATCTCCTCGGCCATGACAGCCACACCCACGCCATCACCTCCACCAACGGCTGCCAGGGCAACCTGACCGTGCCCGCCGACGGGGAGCACGACAGCGCCGCCAACCTCTACGGAGTCCTCGACGCCGAGTACACCGACGCGGGCGGCCTGACCACGCACTCGGTGCGCACCCTGCAACCCCGCCACCGGCAGGGTGAGCACTTCGGCGCCCAGTCCGGCATCGAGATCGCCAACCACGCCGCCGCCGAGGGCGGCAGGACGGTCGGCTACACCGACGACGGCGACTGGATCTCGTTCAAGCCGTACGTCCTCGCGGGCGCCACGAAGCTGACCGCCCGGGTGTCCTCCGGCGGCGCGGGCGGCACACTCCAGGTCCGCGCCGGGTCCGCCACCGGCACCCTGCTCGGCACCGCCACGGTGCCGGTGACCGGCGGCTGGGACACCTTCACCGACGTCACCGCCAACCTCTCCGGCGCACCCGCCGGGACCACCGAGCTGTTCCTGGTGTTCCGCGGCCCGACCGGGCAGGGCAGCCTCTTCGACGTCGACGCCTTCACCCTCGGCTCCGGCTCCGCCACGACCACACCATGGGAGGCGGAGTCGTACAGCTCCGCCGCGGGCGTCCAGTCCGCCGCGCACGGGTCCGCGAGCGGCGGACTGACCCTGGGCTACATCGACAACGGCGACTGGGCGGGCTACGCCTCCGTCTCCACGGCAGGCGCGACCTCCGTCTCCGCCCGGGTCTCCTCCGCCGGCGCCGGCGGCACCCTCCAGTTCCGCTCCGGCTCGCAGACCGGGCCGCTGCTCGGCTCCGTGACGGTGCCGGTGACCGGGAGCTGGGACACCTTCACCACCGTCACCACCACGCTCAACGGCGCGGGAACGGGCCCGCTCTTCCTCACCTTCACCGGAGGAACCGGCAGCCTCTTCGACGTCGACACGTTCACGCTCGCCTCCGCGGCACGGAAGGAGTGATGACCATGACCACCCTGACGCGACGGCTGCGCCGCGGCGCGACGGCCTTGGCCCTGGCCGTACTGGGAGCCCTCGTGGCCCCGGTGCACACGGCACACGCGGCCTCCTTCGAGGTCCTCGTGTTCTCCCGGACGGCCGGGTTCCGGCACGACGCGATCCCGGCCGGCATCGACGCCCTGCGCACCCTCGGCGCACAGAACGACTTCTCCGTCACCGCCACCGAGGACCCCGGCGCCTTCACCGCCGCGAACCTCGCCGGCTACGAGGCCGTGGTCTTCCTGAACACCACCGGCGATGTCCTCAACACCGCCCAGCAGACCGCCCTTCAGACCTACGTCGACTCCGGAGGCGGCTATCTCGGCGTGCACGCCGCCGCCGACACCGAGTACGACTGGCCGTACTACGGCCAGCTGGTCGGCGCGTGGTTCCAGAGCCATCCCGCGATCCAGCAGGCCACGATCCGCACCGAGGACCGCACCCACCCGGCCACCTCCCATCTCGGCGCGACCTGGACCCGCACCGACGAGTGGTACAACTACCGCACCAACCCCCGCGCCGGTGTGCACGTCCTGCAGACCCTGGACGAAAGCACCTACAGCGGCGGCTCGATGGGCGCCGACCACCCCATCACCTGGTGCCACCGCCAGGGGCAGGGCCGCTCCTTCTACACCGGGCTCGGCCACACCATCGCCTCCTACACCGACCCGGCGTTCCGCTCCCTGCTGCTCGGCGCGGTGCGCTACACGGGCGGGCAGGCGGCGGCCGACTGCTCGGCCCCGGCGGGCACCGGCCAGGTCGAGGCCGAGGCGTACACCTCCGGCTCCGGCGTGCAGCCGGCCGCGCACGGCCCGGCGAGCGGCGGACAGACGCTCGGGTACATCGACAACGGTGACTGGGCCGGGTATGCGTCCGTGTCCACCGCGGGCGCCAGGACGTTCACGGCGAAGGTGTCCTCGGCGGGCGCGGGCGGCACGATCGAGGTCCGCTCGGGCTCGGCCACCGGCACCCTGCTCGCCACCGTGGCGGTGCCGGTGACCGGCGGCTGGGAGACCTTCACGACCCGGACCGCGACCCTCACCGGCTCCGCTTCGGGTCCGTTGTTCCTCCGGTTCACCGGCGGCGGGGGAGCGCTGTTCGACGTGGACACGTTCAGCCTCGGCACCGGCCCCACGGCCGGCG
The DNA here is from genome assembly GCF_042668605.1 of Streptomyces sp. NPDC057280. Lineage (NCBI taxonomy): Bacteria > Bacillati > Actinomycetota > Actinomycetes > Kitasatosporales > Streptomycetaceae > Streptomyces > Streptomyces sp. NPDC057280. Next base: position 167,645 of record NZ_JBHUYR010000006.1, on the reverse strand, counting down.
CCGTGCCTGACGTACACCTCACCCACTGACCCTGGTACGGCAGTCCTGCCGCCGGTGACACCGGCGGCAGGACTGCCGTACCTCGCCGTCTCGCCCGGGATCCGAGCCAGGCTCGGACCCCGGCCCGGGTCATCCGGCGGTCAGGGTGGTCCACTTCTGGTTGGTGCCGCCGTGGCAGTCCCACAACTGGAGCTGCGCGCCGTCGGCTGTGGACGCGCCCGGAACATCGAGGCAGCGGCCGGAGGCGGGGTTGCGGTAGCCGCCGTTGTAGGGCTGCCACACCTGGTTGGCGCCCCCGTGGCAGGTCCAGAGCTGCACCTTGGTGCCGTTGGCGACGGCCCCGCCGGCGGCGTCGAGACACTTGCCCATGGAGCGCAGGGTGCCGTCGGTGTAGGCGGACCAGTACTGGTTGGCGCTGTCGGCGCAGCTCCAGGTCTGGACGGCGGTCCCGTCGGCGGTGCCGGCGCCGTTGACGTCCATGCACTTGCCGGCGATGCCGGACTGGACGTGCGCCGGGGCGGGGGCGGGGTTCTTCAGCCACCCCGCGCTGTCTGCGGCCTGGATGCCGCGGTGGAAGGCGTCGGCCATCTTCTGGTAGCCGGCGTCGTTGGGATGCAGCGAGTCGGCCAGGTCGGCCGTGGTCAGGCCGCTCATGTCGACGAACCCGACGTGTTTGCCCGCGGCCTGTGCGTCACTGACGATCTGGCGGGTGGCCTGGTTGTACGTGCCCCGCCACCGCTCCTCGGAGCTGCTGGTGGACACGACCAGGGAGGCGACGAGGACGGTCGCGTCGGGGACGTCGGCGGTGACCTGGTTGACCAGCGACCTCAGCCGGGCGATCGCGCTGTCGACCTCGGAGGCCCCTTGCAGGTCGTTGGTACCGATGTGCAGCGTCACCACGTTGGGCCGGTAGCGGGTCAGCGAGGCGTCGGCGAGGGCGGCGATCTGGTCGGTGCGGTACCCGGAGTGGCCCTCGTTGTCGGGGTCGGACATCGAACCGTTGCGCACCGTGCCGACGAAGTCCAGCGGGTGGCCGTCCCCGGCGAGCTGGTTCCACAGCGGACCTCGGTAGCCGTTACCCGTGCTGCTCCCCACACCCCAGGTGATCGAGTCGCCCAACGGCATGACGCGTAAGGGGGTGTTGGGGGCGGCGGAGGCAGGAGCTGCACCTGTCGCCGTCACCCCGAGTGTGGTGGCGACAAGGGTGAGCACGGGCAGGATCCAGGGCTTTCTCATGCGGGCGTCCTCTTTGCGAGTGATGGCTGAATCAGCGGGTTGGCGGGCACGGCACCGGAAGCCGGTGCCGTGCCCGTGGGTCAGCGCTGCAGGGTGAGCAGACCCGGCCGCCACGGCAGCATGTTGTAGTCGGTGCCCGGCGGTGTGTTGGGGGACAGCCCCTGGTAGAGGAGTTGCAGGTTGCAGGGGTCGATGGTCTTGGTCTGGTCGGGGTTGTTGCGGACCAGGTCACCGTGGCTGATGTCGTTGGTCCAGGTGGCGCCGCTGTTGGCCTTGCCCGCGAAGGGGTTGGACTCGGTGGCGGCCTGCGGGGTCCAGGAACCGTTCAGGCTGGTGGCGGTGAAGGAGCGGAAGAAGCGCTGCTCGCTCGCACCCCGGGCCTCGACGATCATGAGGTACTGGTTCTGGCCCTGGACCTTGTACACCTCCGGTGCTTCGAACAGGTTCTTCACCGTGTCGCTCATGACCGTCGTGTACGACGAGCCGAAGTTGCCCGGGAAGTTCCCGATCGGCATGCTCGCCCGGTAGATGCTGCCGTTGTCCCCGGCGAAGAACAGGTACATGTTCTGGTCGTCGGCGATCAGGGTCTGGTCGATCGGCGCGGCGCCGCCCGGGAGGCTGCCGGTGAACAGCGCCTGCGGCGCGGACCAGCTGTTGGGGTTGGTGGGGTCGGTGGAGGTGCGGTAGAAGAAGGGCCACTGACCCCACTGGGACGCCAGTACCCAGATGTTCTTGGGCGCGAAGTAGATCAGGGTGGGCGCGACCGTGCCTGAGTTCATCCCGGTCTGGCCGGCCGACGCCATGTCGGACCAGTTCGTGAAGGGAGCGAAGCCCATCGAGCCGTATGACCCGGACTGGTTGACGGTCGAGCCGTAGACCAGGTGCTTGCCGTTGTACGTCACGTTGGTGAAGTCCTTGAGCGAGACCCAGCCGTTCGCCGGCTGCGCCAGCGCGCCGGTCGAGCTCCACCGGTACGTCGACGGCAGAGCACACGAGTTGGACGAGCCCAGGCCGGTCCACTTCTGGTTGCTGCCGCCGCTGCAGTTCCAGAGCTGTACTGCCGTGCCGTTGGCGGTGGCGGCGCCGGAGACGTCCAGGCACAGTCCGGACTCCACGGCGACGACGGTGCCGTCGGAGTTGACCCGCCACTGCTGGTTGGTGCCGCCGTTGCAGGACCAGATCACCGGCCGGGTCCCGGCCGTGGTGGCGTGGCCCGGGACGTCGAGACACTTGTTGCCGTAGACGGTCAGCTGGTTGTTGTCGGTGAGCGTCCACTGCTGGTTGGTCCCGCCGTGGCAGTCCCAGATCTGCAGGTTGGTGCCGTCGGTCTGGGCGGCGCCCGGTACATCGAGGCATCGGCCGGAGCCGGTGCCGCGCAAGGCGCCACTGGAGGCCGCCTGAGCGGGGTTGGCGACGAGCGTCGCCGCCGAGGCGACCAGGGCCGCGAGCACCAGGGGCAGGTGCCTGCGGCTGAACGTACGTCTGTGCATGGGGGACCTCATTCCTTGAGTGAGCGGTTCCCTCTGCCCCGTCCGGGGCTGCTGGACAGGCGTGCTGTGACGTTCTTGGTGTTCGATTTTTCGAACGATGGTCGAAGGGCTGGGCAGACGAGAACTGGGCGCAGGAGGCTCAGTCGGCAGCTGGTCTCGTCGTTCCGCTCATTCGACACGTGGGATGGATGAACACGTGGGATGGATTAACAGGCATGAACGTTGCCCGTGTCTAGAGTCGCGACACAAAACACCGGCTGTGTACGGAAGTTTGGCTGGCCGGCGCCTGGCGTCGCGTCAGACATGGGATGTTGGGCGGCTTGGCTCGCCTGAAGAAATTTTGGATCGCACGGCAACCTGGGCGGTTCCTGCGGCAACCAGGAAGCGGGTTCGGTCATCACGGGTCGGATCCGCGCTTCCACTGGTGAACGGCTGCAAGGAGAACACCCCCCATGAGAAACCCCACGAACGGCGGACGGCACCGTCGGCGGTGGACCGCGACCGGCCTGGTGCTGGGCGTGCCGGCCATCCTGGTGCCGTATCTGCTGTTCGCGCAGGAGGACTCGCAGGCGGCGACCGTCGACGGCGACGCCTATTACCGGCTGGTGTCGGTGGGCAGCGGCAAGGTGCTGGACGTCGACGGGTACTCCACGGCCGACGGCACCCGGATCCAGCAGTGGACCGACCGGAACACCGCCAACCAGCAGTGGCGGCTCAAGCCCGCCGGGGGCGGCTACTACGAGCTGGTGAACCGCAACAGCGGCAAGGTGCTGGGGATCACCGGCAATTCGACCGCGAAGTCGGCCACCGCCGAGCAGCAGACCGACAGTTCGGCCACCTCGCAGGAGTGGCGGATCGACGAGGCGGGCGGCTCGGGAGCCGTGACGCTCACCTCCCGCAGGAGCGCCCTGGTTCTGAGCGTCGCGGGCGGCTCGACGGCCACAGGCGCGGCGGTGGTCCAGGCTCCCGGCACAGACAGCGCGGGGCAGCGGTGGAAGCTGGTGAAGGTGGCCGGGAGCGGCACGTCCGGGGCGGCCGCGAGCGCGTCGTACGTGTGGAAGAACGCCCAGGTCGTGGGCGGGGGTTACGTCACCGGGCTGGTGTTCAACCCGAAGGAGAAGGGGTTGCTGTACGCGCGCACCGACATGGGTGGCGCGTACCGCTGGGACACCGGGGCGCAGCAGTGGATCCCGTTGACCGACTGGCTCGGTGAGAAGGACTGGAACCTGCTGGGCATCGACTCGGTGGCCACCGACCCGGTCGACCCCAAGCGGCTCTACCTCGGCACAGGTACCTACACCAACGACTGGGCGGGCAACGGGGCGATCCTGCGTTCCACCGACCGGGGCCGCACCTTCAAGCGCACCGATCTGCCGTTCAAGCTGGGCGGCAACGAACCCGGCCGCGGGGCGGGCGAGCGGCTGGTGATCGACCCCTCGGACCACTCCACCCTGCTGCTGGGGACCCGTAAGAACGGCCTGTGGCGCAGCACCGACTACGGGGTGACCTGGCGTCAGGTCTCGTCGTTCCCCGTCCGGGACGGCGCGGGCAGTGGTGGTGGCATCGCCTTCGTGACGTACGGCCCGGCCGGCAGCAAGACGATCTACGTGGGTGTCGGCGACAAGTCCACCTCCCTGTACCGCTCCACCGACGGCGGCGCGAGCTGGCAGGCGGTCCCCGGGCAGCCCACGGGCGAACTCCCGCAGCACGGTGTGGTCTCCGGTGACGGCTCGCTGTACGTGACGTACACCAACGCCCTCGGGCACAACGGCGTGACGGGGGGTTCGGTGTGGAAGTACGCGCCGGAGCGCGGGGCGTGGAAGAACATCTCGCCCTCGCAGGGCGGCTACGGGTTCTCCGGTCTGGCCGTCGATCCGCGCAAGCCCTCCACGGTGATGGTCACCACCCTCGACCGCTGGTGGCCGGAGGACGAGATCTACCGCACCACCGACGGCGGCGCGACCTGGAAGGCACTGGCCGACAAGTCGGTGCGGAACGCCTCCGGTGCTCCGTTCGTCGGCACGCACACGGGGCACTGGATGACCGCGCTGGCCATCGATCCGTTCAACTCCGGGCACGTGCTGTACGGCACCGGCAACGGCATCTGGCGCAGCAAGGACGCCAACGCCTCCGACAGCGGCGGCACCAGCCACTGGAGCATGGGCGCCCGCGGGCTGGAGGAGACGGCACTGATGGACGCGATCGCCCCTCCGGGCGGCGCCACCGTCATCACCGCCATGGGTGACCAGGGCGGCTTCCGGCACGACGACCTGAGCAAGGTGCCCGCCGGGCGGCTGAAGAACCCGCTGATGAGCAACAGCACCGACATCGACTTCGCCCACTCCAAGCCGTCGATGATGGTCCGTGTCGGCACCGGCGGCGACCAGGACGGCGCCTACTCCACGGACGGCGGCCGCACCTGGCACGGCTTCAAGGCGGAGCCGGTGGCGGGCGCCGGCAGCGGCCGCATCGCGCTCGCCGCGGACGGCTCCGCCATCGTGTGGACCGAGGCGGGGCAGGCCCCGTACCGCTCGACCGACAAGGGGGCGAGCTGGTCGCGGGTCGGCGGTCTGGGCACCGACGCCGTGGTGGTCGCCGACCGTTCCTCGGCGAAGACCTTCTACGCGCTGTCCGGTGGCACGCTGTACGCCAGCACCGACGGCGGGGGGACGTTCACCGCGCGGGCCGGCAACCTGCCCTCCGGCAGGCTCGTGGCCGTCCCCGGTGTCGCAGGAGACCTGTGGATCTCCGGCGGTGACAAGGGCCTGCTGCACTCCACCGACGGCGGCCGCACCTTCGGCACGCTGAATTCCGTGCAGCACGCTTCCGCCCTCGGCTTCGGCAAGGCCAAGCCGGGCACCCGCTATCAGTCCCTCTACCTGATCGGCACCGTCAAGAACGTCACCGGCGTCTTCCGCTCCACCGACAAGGGCGCCACGTGGGTCCGCGTCAACGACAAGGCCCACCAGTGGGGCGCCATCGGCAGCGTCGGCGTCATCACCGGCGACCCCGACACCTACGGCCGGGTGTATGTCGGCACCAACGGCCGCGGCCTGCAGTACGGCACCCCGTCGGCACCCCGTCGTCCTGACGCACGACGCCTCTCCCGCGCCGCCGGGCCGCCCGGCGGCGCGGCGCGGCTCCCGAAGCTGGCACCGTGCGGCGAGGATGACGGGTCATGACGATCGTGTTCCGGATCCCTGCCGGCGGTGCCGAACGGGTGGGGTTCGCCTACTCGCCGACGATGGAAGCCGTACTGAGTCTCCACGTGCTGGTGGAGCCCAAGCACCACCCCGTCCAGCACGGCTGGGTGCGGGCGATGCGCAAGCTGTCCCCGGCACTGAAGCGGGAGATCGAGGCGTTCTCCTACGCGGTGCGCTCGTACTTCCCCGAGTTCCTCTTCCCGCGGCCGACCGGCGGGCTGACGGATTTCACCGGCGAACTGGCCGCCTTGCGGACGGCGGACCCTGAGCTGGTTCGGCTGGAGTTCGCCGTCCCGCTGCTCCCGCCCTGGCCGGGCGGCGACGAGGGCCGGGACCCGCGCGTGCTCGACGAACCGGAGGTACGACGCCTGTTGCGGGAGCGCCTCGCAGCGGAGAGCGACGCAGCGATGGCCGCGCTGCTCCTCGACGACCCCCGCGCCCTGCTCGAACGGTTCCTGACCATGCTGGAGCGCTACTGGCGGGAGGCGTTCGAGGAGGAATGGGCACGGCTCGAACCCGAACTCGCCGCGGGCGTCAGCGAGGCGGGCCACCAGATCGAGCGGCGCGGCCTGTACGGGATGCTCCGCGGCCTGTGGCCGGAGGTGCGCAGCGATCCGCGGGCCGAGCGCTTCTGGCTGGAGCGACCGCACGACCACGAGGTCGCCATCGGCCCGGACGACACACTCCTGCTCGCCCCCAGCGCCTACGTGTGGCCGCACGTACGCGTCAACTGCGACGGACCGTGGCCCCTCGGGCTCGTCTTCCCGGTCTCCTCGATCGTCCGGGAGGCCCGCCCGAGGATTCCTCCCGCGCGACTCGTCGGCACACTGCGCGCGCTCGCCGACGACACCCGGCTGCGGGCCCTGCGACTGCTCGCCGAACGCCCGCGCAGCACCCAGGAGTTGGCCCCACTCGTCGGCATCAGCGAGGCCGCCCTGTCCAAGCACCTGCGGGTGCTGGCGGACGCGGGCCTGCTGGAGCGCCGCCGCGAGGGCTACTACGTCCTGTACCGCCTCGCGCCCGGACAGGTCGCGGGCCTGACCCCGGGCCTGGAGAGCTTTCTGCACGGCGACGGCGAGGTGAGCGAGACCGACTGATTAGCCGTCTGCCTAATAAGTGGATCAGCCGCCCGACACGACCCGACAGTGGCGGCATGTCACTGCTGAAGGACCGCAACTTCCTGCTTCTCTTCGCCGGCCAGGGCATCTCCCGCTTCGGCGACGGCCTGTACACCGCCGCGACCGCCTGGCTGGCGTGGTCGCTGACGAAGGACCCCACGGCCGTCGCCGTGGTGAGCGTCTCGGCGTTCGCGCCCGCGTTCGTGGCCACCTTCGTCGTCGCGTCGTACGCCGACCGCCGCGACCGCCGGAAGCTGATGATCGCCACCGACCTGGCGCGGGTCGCCGTGGTGGCGGCCGCTGTGGTCCTGCTCGCCCTCGACCTGCTGACCCTGCCCCTGCTCGTGGTGACCACAGCGCTGCTGGCGCTGATCGGCGCCCCGTTCGCCCCGGCCCGCAACGCCATCGTCACGCAGATCGTGCCGGACGACCGCCTCCAGCAGGCCAACGGACTCCTGCAAGTCGCTTTCCGCGCCGCCTTCTTCGTCGGCCCGCTCGTGCTCGCGCCGCTGCTGGCCCTCGGCTCGCTGCAGGCGGCGCTGGTGGTCAACGGCCTGACCTTCCTGGGCTCGGCGGCCGCCGTGGCAGCCATCCGCGTCACCCGACCCGTCGCGACCGCCGCCCGGACGGGACTGTGGGCCGATCTCGGCGCCGGGCTGAGAGCCGTACGGGCCGCTCCCGACGTCCTCGTGGTCATCGTGACCTTCGTGCTCGCCCTCGCCCTGACCAACGGTTTCCTGACCGTCGGCTTGGTCGCCGTCGTGGGACAAGGCGGTCAGTATGGCCTGCTCCTCGGCGTCGCCGGGGTCGCCGAGGTGGTAGGCGCCCTGCTCCTGGCGGGTCTGCGCATCCGCAGACTCGCACTGGCCGCGGTGCTGGCGTGGGCCCTGCTCGGTATCTTCCGGGCGCCGCTGGGAGCGGTCACCTCCACGACCGTGGCCGCTCTTCTCCTCACCGCCACGGGGCTGGCCTCGGCTCTCACGGACATCCCCCTGATCGCGCTGGTGCAGCAGCGCATCCCGAGCCGGCATCTGGCGAAGGCGCTCGGACTGTGGGAGGCCGGGGTGGCAGGAGCCCTGTCGATCGCTCCCTTCGTGGCCTCGACGGCCATCACCCTGGCCGGAGTCGAGAACGCCTTCCTGCTCTCGGGGGCCGCCGTCGTCGTCCTGGTTCTGACCGCCTGCCTCACCCTCGCATGCTCCGGCGCGCGGCACCCCGGTCAGGAGCCCCTCGCCACGGCAGGCGTCGTGGCGCCCGAATAGAAGGGTGCCTACGGGACGTCAACTGTCTTGCCGTCCTCGTCGAGGGTGTGGGTCTCCCAGTACACGTCCCACTTGTCGCCGACCTCCTGCGGCACCTTCCCCTCGGGATACCTGGCGTATCCCGCAGAGGGTTCCTCCTTGTCCGAGACGCAGGCGGAACCGGTCGAGCCGACGGCCAGGACGGGGTATTCGCCACTGCTGCAGACGTTCTCCCGGTACTCCCAGCCCGCGCATCCGGTGAGCGACAGGACCGCGATCGCGCTCGCCAACACGGCGGCGATGCGGGTCTTTTCGGGCCACAGGCCGGCTGCGGTGCGGCTGTTGGTGCGAGGCGTGATCATCGTGTCTCTCCTGTCGTTCGGTGTGCCTCCACTCTCGCCGTCGAGGGGCCGCCGCCTCCTGAGCTGACGTACTCAGACGGACCCGCGCAGATGCTCAATCTGCCCATGGTGACGTGCGTCGTTCAGCGGCCGCGCAAGCGCCTGAACCGGCCAACTTCCCTGGAGAGGAAGGACAATTGACGGAAGTGCTCGATGGCAGGTACATGGCCGAACGGGTGTCGAGGGCATACCATCGCGCCGGAAATCCCCCCCACGGATGAAGGAGCTGCAATGCCCCTCGGCACATGGCTCAAGGCAGGCACATCCGCCGCGGCGCTCGTCCTCGCCATGGCGAGCGCCGCGACCGCCGCCCCCGCAGGTGAACCGCCCACCGCCCAGGCGGCGGTGGTGACCCTGCGCTACGACGACAGCCGCGCCGCAGGCTGGGAATCGGCGATCGCGGCCGGAGTCGCCTCGTGGAACGCGAACGTGAGCAACGTCAGGCTCGTGGAAGCGGCACCCGGCAGCGGCGCCGAAATCGTGATCGTCGCCACCGCGGGCTGGCCGCAGGCCACCCTCGGCCCCGTTCGCCCGGGCCGGCAGGTCCGCGTCGAACTCGGCAGCCAGGCGGTGAGCCAGGGGTACGACAAGACCCGGATCGCCGCCCACGAACTGGGCCACAGCCTCGGCCTGCCGGACACCAAACCCGGCCCCTGCTCACAGCTGATGTCGGGGTCGAGCGCCGGCACGGCCTGCACGAACGCCGTACCGGACGCGACCGAGAGGTCCCGCGTCCAGTCCGCCTACGCGAGTGGTGTCGCCGCGCTCATGCGCGCTGACGGCCGGACCCTCGTCGACGCATCCTGAGCGCACACCGCTCCGTAGGGCGCCCACGGCCTTCCGAGGACGTGGGCGCCCTGCGGTGGTGCATCACGCCGGCCACAGGGACGCGGCTGAGGCGGAACCGGTCGACGACATCACGCCACTGACCGGCCATCGGGCGACCGGCGTCACCGTACTGCTCGACCGCGTAGGACAATCCACGTGCGGGAGCCGAGCCGGCGGAGCGGAAGGAACTGACAGCATGATCGAGTGGGTGTCCCTCAGCGGTGAGGCAAAGCCCGTTCCCCGCCCCGTGGCCACTCGGTGGGTATGGGCCACCGCCTGCTGCGGAGCCCTGACCCTCGTGGCGCTGCACAACACCCTCATAGGACAGGACCGACCCGGCCCCGCCCTGGCGGCGCTGTCCCTGCTGGCCGCTCTGCTCGGCCTGTGGGCCCGCTTCACCGCGGCCCCGGGCACGGCCGTGCTCTGCTGGGTGTTCCTCAACGGCTTCGCGATCCCACCCGCCGGCACCCTGACGTGGGCCTCGAACCGAGACGCCCTGTGGCTCACCTGCCTGTTCACCGCCGCCCTGGCGGGCACGGCCATGGCCCGGGTCCACCACGCCCGGGCCGCCTACCGGCGCGTCACCGGAGTCGCTGCCGCAGCCGAACCGGACCCCGAACACCGCGCTCGCTGATCGGGCCCTGTCGTCAAGCGACGATCTACTTGGGCGGCAGGCTCGCCGCGAAGGCGCGTCCCTCGTCCAGCCAGGCGCCGAGCGCGTCGTCCTCCGCGACCGCCGCTCCGTCGACCACGATCCAACCCCGCATCGGGCGGCCGGTCATGTCGAACACACGTGTGCCCGGCCGGGCCAGGGCGGTGTCGGTCGCGTCAGGGCCGACCCGGACCATGAGGTCGTCTCCGGTGACGCCGACAGCCATGTTGCCGTCGTACAGGAACGCGACCCCGCCGAACATCTTCTTCTCGGTGACGGCCGGGTCCGCGAGGAGCCGCTCCCTGATCCGCTCCGCCAGCCCCTCGTCGTACGCCATCGTGGCCTCACTTCTGTTCCGGAAGCCCGGACACCGGGACGAGGTCCAGCATCCGCCCCTTCGGGAACGCCCACCACCCGATGCGCAGGCGCGGCGGGCACCGAGAGGGGTACTGCCCCCTGTCAGAGCTCCACGTTCGGCCAGTCCAGCAACCGGGCGCCGATGACAGCGGTCTGGAGCATGTAGCGGTGGGCCGGGTCGGACGGGTCGGCGCCGGTGAGCTGGTGGATGCGTTGCAGGCGGTACGTCATGGCCCGCACGCTCAGCGAGAGGCGGCGGGCGGCCTCGGCGGCGACGCAGCCGGAGTCGAAGTAGGCGGTCAGGGTGTCGAGGAGGGGCTGGGCGCCGCCGCGGGCGGTGGTGAGCGGGCCGAGCGCGTTCACCACGAGGTCGGCCATCGCCTGCCGGTCCCGGCTGAGGACGGGGTAGACGAGGAGGTCGGTGGCGCGCAGGACCGGCTGGTCGAGGTCGAGCCGCTCCGCCAGTTCCAGGGCCCGCAGAGCCTCTTCGTACGACTGGACGACCCCGCCGGGCCCCGGCTGCGGGCGGCCGATGGCGACCCGGCCGCCGTCGGTGGCGGCGTGCGCCTGCCGGGCGAAGTAGGGCAGGACCTCGTCCTCGTGGCCGGGGGCGATGCACAGGAGCCGGCCGTCCTTGGTGGTGAGCAGGACGTCGCGGTTGCCGAAGCGGGTCATCAGGGCCTGCTCCACCTGCCGGGGCACCGCCCCGCCCTCGTCGTAGGCGGCGGGGCCCTGCGCGACGGCCACGGCGTGGGCGTGGGACAGGCGCAGCCCGAAGCGCTCGGCGCGTTCGGCGAGGCGGCCCAGGTCGCTGCGGCCGTAGAGGAGGTCGTCGATGAACTCCCGGCGGCCGGCCTCCTCCTGACGCACCGCCAGGCGTTGGGCGCGTTCGTAGCCTTCGGCGAAGGCGTCGATGACCTGCTGCACGGCGGCGAGTGTGCTGTCGGCCGAGCCGGGGGTGCCCGGCCAGGCGGCGCGGGCCGCGGCGAGGTGAGTGACGACCAGGGCGCGCAGACCGTGGCCGGCGTCCGCGGCCTGTTCGCCGAGTGCGCGCCGGGACTCGATCTCCGCGCGGGTGAGACGGCGGCCGGTGGCCGAGACGTCCGCGAGGATGCGGGCATAGCCGTCCAGATACTGCTCGGGTATCTCCCGCTCCGTCACGCCGTCCCCCCGCGATCCTGACGCGCCGGTGACGGGTTCTTAGCGCTTCACCGGCATGCAGACCTTAGTGAACTCTGCCGGAAACCGGCAATGCGCGGGCGGACGCCGGGCGGGCATCATGACGTGCGGGGAGCACTGCGGATGGTTCCGATGCCGGGCACCGGCAGGTGTACGGCATCGGAACCGGGCGCAGGCAGTGGGGGCCTCGAAGGCGGGTGCGCGTGCGTGCTCACGGCACGGAACCCTTCCTCAGACCTTGCGGATCCGGTCGGCGATCTCAGGCATGGCCGTGAATCCGGCCGCCTTGTACGTGGCGACGCCGCCGAGGTTGGCACTCGGCGTGCACACCCGCACACTCGACGAGCCCAACTCCCGCAGGGCGGCGGCCCCGGCCAGGGTGATCGCCCGGCCGTAGCCGCGGCCGCGGTGGTCGGCGTGGACGCCCATCGGCTCGACCAGCCCCGGCCTTCCGGGGCCGGCCGACCAGACCGTCACCACCGCTGTGGGGTTGCCCTGGTCGTCGTAGGCACCCAGACAGCGGGCCTCGGAGAAGAACGGTGCCGCGGACATCTGGTGACGGTAAGCGCGCGTGGGCCTCTTGGTGTTGAACGCGGACCGCAGGACGTCCGCGAAGTCCTGGGCCTGCTCCGGGCCGATCGCCTTGATCGACACGCCCGGATCCTCCACGGCGTCGGTGAGGTCGCGGAAAAGCGGTGTCCACGGCTCGTCGACACCCCAGCCCTCCTCGGTCAGCAGATCGTGGAGCAGCAGACCCTGCGGCGCTTCGACGGACACGACTCCTTCCGGCAGCACGCCGCGCTCCGGCAGCGAGAGATCTTCGGCGAGTCGCCGCGCCAAGTCCTCGTCCTGGAAGGCGTCGGGAGCCACCGTCATCCGCACCAGCGTCGGCGCATCCAGCATCCCGACCGCGAGGATCCGTCCGCCCCGGCTCCAGGTCCGGACCACCGCGGTGGTCTCTGCCGTTCCGAAGCGGTGGTTCCAGCCGATGTCGCCCGGATGCAACTGCATCGGCGCTTCGTCGTACTGCCACTCCCGCAGCGCCGCCATGGCTTCACGGACCTGGCCGGCCGTCGGCGTGCTCAACACCATCGTCATGTCCCGGAATCCCACACAACGCCGAGGCGGCAGGCAACCGATTAACCGGTGGACCGGTACCCGTGTGCCGCCGTGCAGTGGCTCAGGACTGCACGGCGAGTTGGAAGGCCTGCGCGGCCGAACCGTCGCAGGTTCGCTGGGTGAGCTGGACACTGTTCGTCGCCGCCGCGGCGGCCGTCAGGCACTTGCCGCTGTGCCGGGCGACGAAGTGATAGAGCCCGCTCGTCTCGCGTACCGGCTGCCACTGCTGATTCGTGCCGCCGGAATAGGCCCACAGCTGCAACGCCGCGTTGTCCGCCGTCGAGCGGTCGGTCACGTCGATCACCTGGGTGGGGTTGTTGCGGGCGGTGATCCGCAGGTATCCGCTGTCGGTGCTCCGGAACTGGTAGTGCTGTGCCGTCGTGCCGTTGCAGGCGTACTGCTGGATCGCCGTCCCGTTGGCGGTGGCCGCCGAGCGGGCGTCCACGCACGTGCTGTTGCCGGCGTTCCGCAGGGTGTACCAGGCGGTCTCCGAGATCGGGTCGCCGTTCGGCGGGGTCGTGGTGCCGTTTCCGCCCAGCCACTTGAGCCCGTCGAGCAGGAACCGGTTCTGGGTCGCGCTCGCGAAGGTCGACGACAGCCGTGTGTTGGTGGTGTAGTTCATCGCGTTGTGGCCGAAGTTGGCGTACAGCATCCGGTACTTCGTGTTGGTCCACAGGATCGGGTAGTAGCCGCTGTACCAGGACTGGTTGGGGTCCGTGCCGACCGGGAAACTGCTCGGGTCGATCGATGCGAGGATCTTGATGTCCGGGTTCTGGCGCAGATCTCTGGACCAGCTGTACCACTCGCTGACCGACGAGGTGAAGGTGGCCGGCAGGTTGGCGGTGGCCGGGTTCGTGTGGTCCTCCACCTTCAGGGTCACCGCGGTCGGGCCCCAGGTGTTGGACGCGAAGTTGCCCGAGCCGAGGAACGTGTTGTGATACCAGGACCAGCTCGCCGCGTCGGTCGTGAACGCCGAGACATGGAATCCCAGGAAGCCGCCGCCGCCCCTCATGTACGCCTCGAAACCGGCGCGTTGGGCTGCCGTCTGCGGCAAGTCGTCCAGGAACAGCACGACTTGGTAGGCGTTGACGCCGCCGTTGGCGAGCAGGTCCCAGTTGGTGCTGGCCGTGTAGGTGAAACCGTTGGCAGTCGCCTGCTGCGGGAACCAGACGTTCGCCTCCTTGTCGAAGTCGATGTGCGCCGCGTCGTAGGTGCCGCTGTACAGGGCGAGGACCTTGAACGGGGTGGCGGCGGTGCTCGCCCGTGCGACGGGCGGTGCGGCCGCGAGGCCCAGCAGCGTGGCGAGCAGGAGCAGCACGCGCAGGAGGGCGCGGGTGGAGTCGGATCTGACGGTGCTCATGGTCTGGTCGGTCCTTTCCGTGTGGTCCGCGGAGCGCGTCTGTCAGCCGGTGTAGCGGGCGAAGATGCTGGTGAACTGCCAGTTGCTCTGACTCACGCCCGAGCAGGTGTCGTCGTTGGGGTAGGCGCCCGGGCAGGGGCGGTCGCGGTTCGCGGACCAGAACGTCAACCGCGCCAGGTGGTGGGCCTGCGCGTAGCCGAGGATGGTCTGGAAGTCGGCGGTGGTGACGGTCTCGTGGTCGTCGGTGATGCCGTTCATCGACGAGATGCCCATGTGCCGGTAGGCCGCGTCGTCGCTGTAGCCGTACGCGTTCTTCAGCGCGCTCTTGAGCCCCTCGGCCGCCCGCTGGGTCAGTGTGCCCATGTTCTGGCCCGCGCCGCCGAAGTCGAACGGCATGATCGTCCAGGCGTCCGCGGTCAGCCCGGACGACGCGGCCCGATTGATGAGACTGGTGTCGGGACCGCTCTGCCCGGTGCCGATCGTGACGTACACCTTGAGGCCCGGGTTGCCGGCCTTGACGGTCTTGAGCGCGTCCACGGTCCGCTGCTGCACGGTCGCGCTGCTGTACGCGGCGGCCTCGAGGTCGATGTCTATCGCCTTGAGCGAGTAGGTGCTGATGGCCTTCTGGTACGCCGCCGCCAGCTCGCCCGCGCTGGAGCAGGAACTCTCCAGCTTGTTGCCGCTGTAGCCGCCGAAGGACGGGACGACGTCGCCGCCGCCCGCGCGCACGGTGTTGATGGTCTGCTGGTCGACCCCGCCGGTCAGCGCCCGGCCGCCGTCCCACTGCGGGTTGCAGTAGCCGTTGCTCAGGACGAACGCCAGGGTGAACCACTTGATGCCGGTCGCGTTCATGACAGTCGTGGGGCTGGGTGGGTTTCCCCAGCCGTTGTAGAGGTACGGAGCCACGGCCATGGGCGCGGAGCCGGGCGGAGTCGTGCCGCCGTCCGCGGCGGGCGCGTTCCACTTCTGGTTGGCGGCGCCGGTGCACGTCCAGATCTGGATGCGGGTGCCGTTGGCGGAGGAGTTGCCGGTGACGTCGAGGCACTTGTCGGCGGCCGGATTGACGATGTCGCGCGCGGCGCTGACCGACCATTTCTGGTTGGCGCCGCCACCGCACGTCCAGAGCTGCAGCTGCGCGCCGTTCGCCGTCGAACTGCCGGTGACGTCAAGGCACTTGCCCAGCGCCCGGATGGTGCCGTCGGCGCCGACCGTCCACTGCTGGGCGGCGGTGCCGTTGCAGTCGTAGAGCTGTACGGCCGTGCCGTCGGCCGTACTTGCGCCGGCCACGTCGAGGCACTTGCCGGCGAGGCCGGTGATCGTGCCGGTGGCGGCCGAGGCGGAGGGCGCGGCGAGGGTGCTCACGGCGGTGAGGCCGAGCGAGAGGGCGAGAGCGCAGCGCAGGGCGAGGCGTTGCATGGGAGGGGCCTTTCGTCCTGGGTGGGGGGTGGACGCCGCCGGCGGGGGCGGTGAGGGGTGAACACGGAGTTCACATATGTGATGAGGGGTTGCATGCATGGGAAGGCTGCTGGCTGGTGAACTTAAAGGTCTACACCAAGGCCGTCAAGAGTTGCGGCAGCGCAAGTCCCGCGGGCCGTTGCTGAGTTGAAGACTTGGAGAGAGTGGCGACGGTCAACGACGCGCTGTGCCGGGCCCGTTGGGGTGGGCGAGGCCGAGGTGACGATCTGCCGCGCCCTGGTGAGGGCACGTTGCTGGTGACACGCGATCACGTTCGCCCGCAGTGGCAGAGCGGCGAACTCGTACTGGCAACGCTGCCGGCGGCCGGGGGAGTGCTGGTCCCGTTCGAGGTGCCGGAGCCGACCCCGTGCTGCGGGGACCACTGACACCGGACGCAGCCGGCTGAGCGAAGTGCGCCTGCTGCGATCATGCGTGACGTAGTGATTCGCAGCGACATCCGTCCACCGTTCACGCGCACCCGCACAGGAGACGATCAGCCATGAGCCGATCCGCACGCCCGATCCCCGAACGGCACCTGCGTCCGCCGATGGGCTGGAACAGCTGGGACTGCTACGGCACGACCGTCACCGAGGAAGAGGTCCTCGCCAACGCGCGTTTCATGCAGGAGCACTTGCTTGCGCACGGCTGGGACACCGTCGTCGTCGACATCCAGTGGTACGAGCCCACGGCCCGCGCCCACGGCTACAACCCGGACGCCCCTCTGGTCCTCGACGATCACGGGCGCCAACTGCCCGCCCCGAACAGGTTTCCCTCGGCGGCGGCCGGCGCCGGTTTCGCGCCGCTGGCCGACCGCGTGCACGAGCTCGGCCTCCGGTTCGGTCTGCACGTCATGCGCGGCATCCCGCGCCGTGCCGTCGCCGCCCGACTGCCCGTGGCGGGCACCGACTTCACCGCCGACGAGATCGCCGACACCGGCTCGGTCTGCCCCTGGAACTCCGACAACTACGGCCTGAACCACGACCACCCCGGCGCCCAGGCCTACTACGACTCCCAGGTCGCCCAGTTCGCCGAGTGGGGCGTCGACTTCATCAAGGCGGACGACATGCTCTTCCCGTACCACGACCGGGAGATCAGCGCCTACGCCCGGGCGATAGCCCGCAGCGGCCGGCCCATCGAACTGAGCCTCTCCCCGGGCACCGACGTCTCCCTCGCACACCTCGACCACCTGCGCGAGCACGCCACCATGTGGCGCGTGTGCGACGACCTGTGGGACCGGTGGGAGGACGTCGAGGCGCAGTTCTCCCGCATGGCCCGGTGGGCCCCCTGGCAGGGTGAGCGCGGCTGGGCGGACGCCGACATGCTGCCCCTCGGCCACATCGGCATCCGTGCCGAGCGGGGCGAGGACCGCATGTCCCGGCTCACCCGTGCCGAGCAGATCAGCCTGCTGACCCTGTGGTTCATCTCCCGCTCCCCGCTGATGGTGGGCGGCGACCTGCCCACCAGCCCCCAGGAGACGATCGACCTCCTCACCAACGACGAGGCGCTCGAGGTGCTGTGGCACAGCAGGGACAACCGCGAGGTGCTCCGGGAGGGGGACCGGGTGCTGTGGACCGCCGGGGACACCGACGGGCGCACCCGCTATGCCGCCGTCTTCTCGCTCGCCGACGGCCCGCAGCGGATCGACGTGCCGCTGGGCTCTCTCGGCGCGCTGCCCGAGGACCGGGTCCGGGAACTGTGGACCCACACCGACCTGCCGCACGACGGCCGCGCCCTCCACCTCGACCTCCCGGCACATGGCGCCGCCCTGTTCCGGCTGACCCCTTGAGGCGTCCTACGCCCGCCTTCACGAGCCCGCCGCGCGGCGAGGGCCGCGCGGTGCACCGCCCCGTCCGTGTCAGGGAGTGAAGATCTGCTCGAGGCTGTCGATGGCTCCGTCCGCCCCCACGTGGTACTGGAAGACCAGACCGCTGTCGGGGTGCGCTTCCAGCCAGTCCAGGAACTCCTGGACGCCGATGTGCTGGTTCTCGGTGCTGGTCACAATGGGGTTGGTGACGGTGATGTACGCGGCCTGGTCCAGCGGCAGATAGGTTTCCTTGCCGACGGTCTCGAAGGGCGCGCCGTCGGAGTCGGGTGTGCCGCAGCCCCAGTTGCCGTGCCGGAAGATCAGGCTCAGGGAGCCGCCTTCGGGTGTGTAGCGGTAGACGGCGATCTCGTCCGGCGAGATGGGCATCTTGTGGTCGCAGCCGTCGTCTCCGCCCTCGGTGACGGCGGCGATGGGCGTGCCGGTGGGAGACGCCGGGGGCGGGGTCGCCTTGGAGGCGGGCGGCGTCGAGACCTTCCCGGCGGGCGTGGCTGTGGCGGGTGCGGTCGCCTTGGCGCCGTTCCCGGCCTTGGTCGGCGAGGCAGTGGCAGCCGGTGTCGCAGCGGCCCCGTCCGGCGAGTTGGAGGAGCAGGCGGTGAGCGCCAGGACGCCGGCCGCGCATGCGCTCAGGGCGAGCGTCCGGAGCGCGGTCTGTCTGCGGCGATGCGTGACCGTCATGATGTCCCCCGAGGGTGGTTGCGGCGGCCACCTGTGTGACCGCGTGAGCTGGAGAGACCATATTCAGCCACGCCGTGGCGTATTCGATCACCCTGGAGCCGTCTGTTGCGAATCGGTGACCAGCATCGCGCAATGTCATGAGACACGGCTGCCACCGCCCGGCCCGGCGCAGGCTAGGTGGAGTTGTCGTCGGCGCGCTCCTCCTCGGGGGTGCGGCGGATGCGCCAGACGGCGAGAACGCCTCCCAGAGCTCCGCCCATCGCAGCTGCCACGCCTGCGACGGTGTCGCTCCCTGAGAACCCTGCCACGATCAGACACGCCGCCAGGACCCCGAGCAGCGCGTACATGATGACGATGAAACCCGCGGCCAGGTGTCGGTCCCGCAGCGGGGGCATGCCGCCGCTCACCATTGCGCTCCGCGCACCAGGGCCGCGCGGAAGCCGTCGTCTGGCGTGTGCCGAGGTGTGAAGCGTGCTGTGGAGGCGCATCGATGCATGACGTTTCCTCGATGGGTGTGACGGTTTGTCTCCCTTGCGCATGCCCCTGAACGACGCCGGCAGCCGGGCCTCCTGTCGCTGATGCGCCCCTGGAGCTGTGACGGCAACGACCGAGCGTGTTTGTCATGGGCGTGGGCGGCAACGCGCAATACATGAGTCAATCGAACAGCGGCACGAACCGAGATTCCAAGGCCGGGCAGAGCGCTTCCGTCAAGGCCCGGCGCGCCACGGCGAAGGCGACCGCTCCCGCGTCGAAGGCGGCAGACAAGGCAACCGAGACGGCCGGTGACGCGTCGTCAGCGGTCGTGGACGCGGCGGAGCGTACGGCAGGGACGGCCACGGCAGTCGTGAACAGTGCGGCTGAGCGCGTCCAGGCCGGCCGCCAGGCCGTCATCGACGCGTCAGGGCAGGTCGCGGCGGTGGCCAAGACCACGTGGACGTTGGTCGCCCAGCGCAAGGCTCTCGTCGCCGGTGTGGGCGCGGGTCTGTCGGCGCTGGGCGCCACGTCGTACCTGGCGGGCCGTCGTGCGGGTCGCCGTACACACGGCCCGATCACCCGCCTGACCGGCGGCCGGATTTGAGGCGAGAGACGGGCGGGGGGGCCCCCCCCCCGGGGGGGGCCCCCCCCCCGGCGCCCCCGCCGCCCCCGCCCGCGGCCCGGTTGCCCCGCCGCGGCCGCACCCCCCCCCC
>NZ_JBHUYR010000006.1:0-148309 GCF_042668605.1 Streptomyces sp. NPDC057280 | reverse complement strand
GGGACCAACCGCCGGTTGGTCCCACCGCCCGTCTCGCCCCTTCCGCCGATCCGCTCGTCCTGTTCGCCCGGCCGCGGAAGCACCGCAGCCAGGAAGCACCTCCGCCAAGGTCTGGACAAATGACGGAAGTTCGCGCCCGTTGACGCGCGTAGCCGACCAGCCTCACGCTGAGCGGTGGAGGGTCACGCTGTGGCCGCCGATCCGAGGGTCGGCGCTGTTTCGGGACGTGCGGTCGGGAGGCCGGAATGCTCGTACGGGTGGCACGCTTGGTCGCCTCGCTTGTCATGATCGCGTCAGGCGCAGTGGTGGGGGTGGGCTACGGAGCGGGCACCGCTGCGGCCGACGACTGCTACACCTGGAGCCGCACGCTCTCTCAGGGGACGTCCGGCAGTGATGTGACACAGCTGCAGATACGGGTCGCCGGATGGGTCACCTCCGGCGAGCGGCTGTCCTATGACGGCCAGTACGGGGCGCGCACCGCGGCGGCGGTCGCCAAGTTCCAGTCGGCCTACGGTCTGACGGCCGACGGCGTGGCGGGCCCCGCGACCTACGCCAAGATCTACTCCCTCCAGGACGCGGACTGCACGCCGGTCCACTTCAGCTACGCGGAACTCAACAAGTGCAATGGCGACTGGTCGGGCGGCGCGGTCTCCGCGGCCACGGCGAAGGCCAACGCGCTGAAGACCATGTGGAAACTGGAGGCGATGCGCCACGCGCTGGGCGACGTGCCGATCACGATATCGAGCGGCTTTCGTTCCTACGC
Source organism: Streptomyces sp. NPDC057280 (assembly GCF_042668605.1). Taxonomy (NCBI): domain Bacteria; kingdom Bacillati; phylum Actinomycetota; class Actinomycetes; order Kitasatosporales; family Streptomycetaceae; genus Streptomyces; species Streptomyces sp. NPDC057280. The sequence continues at coordinate 147,546 of NZ_JBHUYR010000006.1, read as the reverse complement.
CTGCAACAGCGCGGTCGGAGGATCGTCCACGAGCCGCCACCTGTACGGCGACGCGGCCGACCTGACCGGCTCGGTGAGCCTGTGCCGGCTCGCCCAGCAGGCCCGCACGCACGGCTTCTCGGAGATTCTCGGACCGGGTTACCCGGACCATGACGATCACACGCACGTGGCGCTCGACCCCTCGCCCTACTGGTCCGCACCGACCTGCGGCATCTGACCGGGCGATCGCGCTCGACGTGCCCGGAGGGCCGGGGCACGGGATACTGGGGGTTACTCGCAAGGACGACGCTCCCACTCCGCCGCCTCCGAGTCCGTCCGGCCGCGGCACGTCGGAAAGCCATCGCCCCGATGCCGTCGATCCTCGGAGCGGAGGGATCCAAGATGTGCCGCTGGATCGCCTACTCGGGCACCCCGATCCTGCTCAGCCAGGTGCTGTTCGAGCCGTCGCACTCGTTGATCGACCAGAGTCTGCACTCCCGCATGGGGGTGGAGACGACCAACGGTGACGGCTTCGGCATCGGCTGGTACGCCGACGCGGCGGTGGCCACTCCGGCTGTCGTGCGGGACGTGGGCCCGGCCTGGAACAACCGGAATCTGCGCGAGGTCGCCCACCACGTCCGCTCGGGTCTCTTCTTCGCCCACATCAGGGCGGCGACCGGGACGGCCGTGCAGCAGTCCAACTGCCACCCCTTCCGTCACGGCCGCTGGCTGTGGATGCACAACGGCATGATCAACGACTTCCGGCTGCTGCGCCGGGACCTGGCTGTGGCGGTCGATCCGGCGCTGTACCCCGACATCGAGGGGTCCACCGACTCCGAACTCATGTTCTTCCTGGCCCTCACCTTCGGTCTCACGGACGATCCGCCCGGTGCCGTGGCGCGCATGGCGGCCTTCGTCGAAACGACGGGGCACCGGCACGGCGTGCAGCATCCCCTTCAGATGACGGTCGCGGTGGCCGACGGTGAGCGTCTCTGGGCGTTCCGCCACTCCAGCGAAGGCCGCTCGCGGTCGCTGTTCTACAGCACCAGGGTGGAGACGCTGCGCGCACTCCACCCGGACGCCGACTTCCTGCGGGGCATCTCCGACGAGACCCGCCTGGTCGTGTCCGAACCGCTGGGTGACCTGCCCGGCGCCTGGAACGAGGTACCGGAGAACAGTTACGGCGTCGTCCAGCCCGGGGGTGACGCGTTCCACGCGTTCCGGCCCGACCTGGAACGGGACGTGATCCGAGGCTGAGCGGCGCAACGCGAGGGCTGGTGAACGGTCCGATGGCGTCGTGCGCCGGGCCGGTAAGGCTGGGATGCTGGTGGGGGAGCGCCGCCCGTGATCTGGTCCCGACGGACAGGGGTGAGGGTGGTGAGCGGTGTGGCCGAGACTTCCAGCGGCGGTGCGGAACCCAAGGTTCCGCCCATTCCTGGCACTGATGCCGTGGCGTACCCGTCCGTTCCCGGCGCCGATGCCGTGGCGAACCCGTCCGCTCCCGGCACCGATGCCCTGGGGCGCCCGTCAGTGTCCGGCACCGATCCCATGGGTGACCCGTTCCTGCGCACCCGGTTCGCCATCCCCGCGAGGCCGGCCACCTTCGTGCCGCGCCAGCGGCTCGTCGAGCACCTCGACCAGGCGCTGCGGACACCGCTGACACTCCTCAACGGCTCGGCCGGGGCCGGCAAGACCCTGCTGGCCGCCGACTGGGCGGCCGGTCTGGGACATCCGGTCGCCTGGCTCAGCGTCGAAGAGGGGGACCGGCACCCAGGGGTGTTCTGGGCCTACGTCGTCCAGGCACTGCATGCTGCCGGCGCGCTGGAAGCCGGTCCGGCCGGATTCCCGGCGGACCCGCCCCGGGTGGACGGCAGGCTGCTGGCCACGCTCGCCGCCGAACTGAACGATCACGACCGGCCCGTGGTCCTCGTGCTCGACGACTGCGACCGCGTGAGCGCACCCGAGATCGCCGAGCAGCTGGAGTTCGTCCTGCACCACGCCGGACGGGGGCTGCACCTCGTCCTCGTCACCCGCACCGAACCGCTGCTGCCGCTGCACCGCTACCGGGCGGCCGGTGAACTGACGGAGATCCGGGCCGCCGAGCTGGCCTTCACCCCCGAGGAAGCCGTCACCCTGCTGGAGCTGCACGGTCTGAGCCTTCCGGTGACCGCGGCGCGCGCCTTGGTGGACCGCACCCGGGGGTGGGCCGTCGGCCTGCGCCTGTCGGCGCTGGCCGCCCGGGACAACGCCGATCCCGAGCTCTACCTGAAGGAGTTCGAGGCCGAACGGAGCACGATCGCGGATTTCCTGCTGGCCGAGGTCCTCAAGGGGCAGACGGAGGAGACTCAGGACCTCCTGCTGCGGGTCAGCGTCCTGGAGCGGTTCTGTCCAGAGCTGGCCGACGCGCTGACCGGCCGGACCGATGCCGAGCCCCTTCTCGTCGGGCTGCACCGCGCGAACGCCTTCGTCGAGCACCTCGGGCGCTCCTGGTACCGGCTCCACCCGCTGTTCGGGGAGATCCTCCGGGCGCATCTGCGCATGCGCCTGCCCGGGCTGGAGCCGGAACTCCACCGGAGGGCCGCGCTTTGGCTGCGCAGTTCCGGATTCCTGCCGGAGACGGTCGCGCACGGTGCCGCGGCGGGCGACTGGGACGCCGCGGCGGGCGCCGTCATCGACGACCTCGCGATCGGCCGACTCCTCACGGGAGCGCCGTCGGACGACATGGCCCGGCTGTTCTCCACCATGACGTCCGGGACCGGGAGCCCCGACAGGGAACTGGTGCGGGCGGCCCGTGAGCTGGCCCGCTACGACCTCGACCACGGTCTGGCAAGCCTGCGCCACGCCGAGGAACAGCTGGCCGGCCAGGCGCCCGACCGGGCGGCCGCGCAGTTGAGCTGTGCGCTGCTGGAGACGCTGGCCGCCCGCCTGACCGGATGCCTCCCCCAGGCAGAGAGGGCCGCCGAAGCCGCCGACGCACTGCGCCAGGAGGTCCCGCGGCACCTCCTGGACAGGCATCCCGAACTGCCCGCTCTGCTGCTGACCCACCTGGGCTCGGTGCGGCTGTGGGCCGGACGTTTCGAGGAGGCACGCGCTGCTCTGACCGCGGTGGCCGGTGCGCCCGAGGGAGCCGCCACCGCGATGCCCCGGGAGGAGTCGAGGTCTCACCTGGCCCTGCTGGACTATCTGAACGGCTGGCTCGGCCGGGCGGAGCGCAAGGCGCTGGCGGCGGTGTCCGAGGCCGAGCAGGACGGGCTGGCTCAGTCCTCCGGCTCCGGCATCGGCCGACTGGTTCTGGCGGCCGTGGCCGTCGACCGCAACGAACTGGACCGGGCCCAGGCCCTGCTCGACGAGACGGCCGAACTGCCGGCGGGAGCGCGGGATCCGGTGCCGAGGGCGGGGCGTGCCCTCGCCGCAGGCCGTCTCCTGCTGCTCAAAGGCCAGGCCCGAGCCGCCGTCGAGGCCTCGGACGCCGCCGTTGCCGGTGCGGTGTCCTCGCCGTGGGCGGAAAGCCACGAAGCGGTCGTCACCTCTGCCGCACACCTGGCCGAAGGGCGCCCGGACGAGGCCGCCGAGGCGCTGCGCGGCGTCAGCGCGGACCAGCCGGTTTCTGCCGTGGAGGCCGCGGCGATCCAGCTCGCCGCAGGACGCCCCGCGGAGGCCATCGACCTGCTCGACAGCATCCACACCCAGGGCGGGACGGGGCCCGCGGTGACCGTGCGGGCGGCGCTGGTGAGGGCACAGGCCGCCGCGGAGGCGGGAGACTCCGCCACCGCTCACCGGCTCGTGGCGCGGGCGCTCCTGGACGCCCGCCGCGAGCGGCTGCGGCGTCCGTTCCTCGACGCCGGTGCCTGGATCCGGCCTCTGCTGGCCACGGCTGCGCTGCACGAGCTGGCGGCGGGCTGGCTGACGCCGGGGCCGCCGGCAGGCAGTGGGCGGCCGGAGCCGTCGCTGCCACCGCTGGTCGCGGTGGAACTGAGCGGACGCGAGCGGGACGTGCTGGAGCGGCTGGCGAGGATGATGTCGACGGAGGAGATCGCCGCCGACCTCTATCTGTCGGTGAACACGGTGAAGACGCACCTCAAGAGCGTCTACCGCAAGCTCGCGGTGAACCGGCGGGGTGACGCGGTGCGCCGCGCGCGGGATCTCGGGCTGCTGTGATCCTTCCGCAGGCGCCCCCGCCGGTGCTGTTCAGTCGGCGGGCGGCAGGGTCTGCTCGGTCCAGATCGTCTTGCCCGACGCCGTGTACCGCGTGCCCCACGTCTGGGCGAGCTGGGCGATGATGAACAGGCCGCGCCCGCCCTCCTCCACGACACCCGCGTGCCGCAGGCGGGGAGAGGCCGAGCCGGCGTCCCGGACCTCGCACGTCAGCGTCCGGTCGTGGATCAGGCGGAGCTCGATGGGCGGAGTGCCGTAGCGGACGGCGTTGGTGACGAGTTCGCTGACGATGAGTTGGGTGTCGTCCGCCGTCTCGCCTTTCAGGCCCCAGGCGGCGAGCTGCTCGCGGGTTCGGCGTCGGGCGACGGCGACGGCCGAGGGGCTCGCGTCGAGCCGCCACGCGGCACGCCGGTCGGCAGGGAAGGCCCGGGTGCGCGCGACGATCATCGCCGCGGCGCCGATCCCCGGGCCCGCGGCGAGGGCGTACACCAGGGCGTCGCACAGGTCCTGCAGCGGGCGGTCCCGGAAGTGGGGCGCCGAGGTGAGCGGCCCGGAGCCGTCCGACAGATACGCGGTGAGGAGCGGGTCGCTGGTGAAGACCAGCACGCTGCCGGCCGGTACGTCGATCTGGGTGGCGGCGAAAGGGGCGTCCGGTGCCGTGCCCAGGCGCGGCCCTGACGGTGTCGCGGGCAGCAGCACGGTGGCGTCGGGGCGCACGACCAGCGGGGCGAGAGCGCCGGCCGCGGCCAGCGTGCAGGTCTCGGACAGGGGGTCGTGGACCGCGTACACGCAGTCGGCGGTGAGGGACTCGCGGCGCAGCGGATCGCCGAGGGGGAGGTTCGCGCGTTCCGCGGCCAGCTGACCGGCGGTCGCGTGCAGACGGGCCATGAGCTCGTCGGGAGGCAGGTCGAACGCCGCCAGCGACCGCACGGCGGTGCGCAGCTGCCCCATGGTCGCCGCGGCGTTCAGGGCGCGGCCCGACACGTTGCCGACGACGAGAGCGGTGCGTGCGCCGGAGAGGGCGATCGTGTCGTACCAGGCACCGGGGTCGGCGCCCGTGAGGGTGAGATAGGCGGCCTCCAGGGAGGTGTGGGTCTCCGGGCGGCGGGGCAGCAACTGCCGCTGCACCGTGGCCGCGACGGTGTGTTCGCGTGTGTAGCGGCGCGCGTTGTCGATGCACAGGGCGGTGTGGGCGGCCAGCTCGACGGCCAGCTCCTGGTCGCCGGCGTCGAAGGCGGGTGACCGCCCGGTGCGGTAGAGGCTGACCACGCCGAGCGCCGCGTCGCGCAGTGTCAGAGGGACCACGAGCAGGGAGTGGGCCTTCGAGGAGCGGATCGCCTCGGCCCGCGCGGGATCGACGGCGAGCCAGGGGGCGTCGCTGTCCAGTGCGACCGCGCGCGGTCTCAGATCGTTCAGGGCCTGGGTGAAAGGCGTGGGAGCCGGCAGGCTGTGCACCTCTCCGACCGGGTGGGCTCGGGGCGCGTGCGTGCGGGTGCTGCGGAACGCGGTGCGCATCAGCGGGGTGCTCGGCGGCAGGGGCGCCAGGGGCGGGTCTTCGCCACGGATCACCGCCTCCACGACCTCCACGATGGCGACGTCGGCGAAATCGGGGACCACCGCGGCCACGAGCTCCTCGCCGGTCACCGTGGGATCGAGCGCGCGGCCCACGTGCACGCGCACGGCGTCGAGGACCCGGGCCCGGGCCCGGGTCCGCACGGCGTCGGTGACGTCGACCACGGCGACCGCCACACCGAGCACTCTCCCGCGCGAGCCCTGCAGCCGCAGCGCGGTCACCTCGTAGTGATGCGACATCCCGTCGAGGCGGGCGGGCACGACGTGCCGCACCAGTGGCTCGCCCGTGTCCAGGACCTTGCGGAGAACGGCCTCGACGTCGGCGTCGACCATGTCGTAGACCTCGCGGGCCGGTCGCCCCGCCAGCTCGTCCTCGGCCACGCCCCGCATCGCGGGAGTCGCGGTGTTGACGCGTACGACCCGCAGGTCGGCGTCCAGCAGGTGCAGCCCGATCGGTGCCTGGTCGAACAACGCGTCCAGCATCGAGACCGCCGTCTCGTCCGCCGGCCGGCCGGCAGCACCGTCTGCCATCGAGATCACCTGTCGCTTCCCTTGCGCACCGGGACGTCCTCCCAGCGTCCTCTGCGCCCCGGGCCGCTGCATCCCAGGGTGCGAGCCGGTCCGGACGACGGCCGCCCGGTCGAGACTCACCCGCGGCGGGGGAAGTGGGCGCGGGCCGGTCGTGGCCAAGGTGGGCGGAGTCCGGGCGCGCCAGGACGACCGGGACGTGCCGCCGGAAGGAGCCCGCACATGCGCCGCTACCCCCCGATCGCCGATCACGGGATGGTCGGAGACCTGCAGACGGCCGCGCTCGTCTCCTCCGAGGGCACGGTCGACTGGCTGTGCGCCCCGAGGTTCGACTCGCCCAGTGTGTTCGCCTCGCTGCTCGACCACGACCGCGGCGGACACTTCAGCGTCCGCGCCGACACGCCGCGGCCCCCGGTCCAGCTGTACCTCCAGGACACCGCCGTGCTCGTGACCCGTTTCCTCGCGGAGGACGGGGTGGGCGAGGTGGTCGACTTCATGCCGGTGACGCCGACAGGGCGACCGGAAGGCCGGCACCGGCTGGTCCGCGTCCTGCGGGTCACGCGCGGCCGGGTCCGCTTCACCCTCGAGTGCCGCCCCCGCTTCGACTACGGGCGGGCCGGCCACCGGCTGGACGTCGCCGGGGAAGCCGTGCGTTTCGACGCGCCCGGCGCCCAGGCCACGGTGCAGAGCGTCGGACCGGTGACCTGGCGCGGGGACGGCGACGACGTCCGCGGCGAGGCGACCCTGGGGCCGGACGACTTCGCCGCCGTCGTCCTGACGGTGGGGGACCCGGACGAGGCCGCTCCGGCACCGCTGAGCCGGGCCGACGTGGTCACGCTGTTCGAGCAGACCCGTGACTTCTGGCATGCGTGGGTCCGCCGCAGCCGGTACCGGGGACGCTGGCAGGACATGGTGAACCGGGCGGCCATCACCCTCAAGCTGCTCACCTACGCGCCCACCGGAGCGCCCGTCGCGGCCCCCACCATGGGGCTGCCGGAGCAGGTCGGCGGCGGGCGCAACTGGGACTACCGCTACACCTGGGTCCGGGACGGCTCGATGTCGGTCGGCGCCCTGCTCGGGCTCGGTTACCTGGAGGAGGCGCACGCCTTCCGTGACTGGCTGGGCGAGCGGATCAGGGCAGGAGGCACGGTCAGCGGTGAGCCCCTGCAGATCATGTACCGGATCGACGGCGACCCCGACCTTCCGGAAGAGGTCCTGGACCACTGGGAGGGCTACCGCGGGTCCGCGCCGGTCCGCGTGGGCAACGGCGCGGCGGGCCAACTGCAGCTCGACATCTACGGAGAGGCGGTCCTGGCCCTGTCCCAGGCCGTCGAGGACGCCGCCGAGCCGCCGCCGTACGACGGCTGGCAGTCCCTGGCCGGCGTGCTCGACTGGCTGGTCAAGGCGTGGGACCGGCCCGACGAAGGCATCTGGGAGACCCGGGGCGGGCAGAAGGACTTCACCTACAGCCGGCTGATGTGCTGGGCGGCCTTCGACCGGGGCATCCGGATGGCCCGCGACTTCGCCCGCCCCGCCGACCTCACCGGGTGGGTCACGGCACGGGACGACATCCTGCGCCAGGTCATGGAACGCGGCTGGAGCACCAGCCGCCAGGCGTTCGTCCAGCACTACGACGACACCACGCTCGACGCGTCCCTGCTGCTGATGCCGTCCGTCGGATTCATCGCACCGAACGACCGCCGCTGGCTGTCGACGCTGGACGCGATGGAAGAGGAACTGGTCTCCGACAGCCTTGTCTACCGTTACGATCCCGCGGCGTCCCCGGACGGACTGCGGGGGAGCGAAGGCACGTTCTCGCTGTGCAGCTTCCTGTACGTCAACGCGCTCGCCCGGGCGGGCCGGCTCGGGCAGGCCCGGTACGCCTTCGACAAGATGCTCACCTACGCCAATCACGGAGGGCTGTTCGCGGAGGAGGTCGGCCCCACGGGAGAGCAACTGGGCAACTTCCCGCAGGCGTTCACCCACCTCGCGCTGATCACGGCCGCCCTCTCGCTCGACGAGCAGATGGACGCGGCCCGCTGAGCGGGGACGGCCCCGGTGAGGTGGCGAACGTGAAGCACTGGCGGGCGCTGATCGTCCTCGGCACGGCCCAGTTCCTGATGGTCCTGGACACCTCCGTCATGAACGTGTCCGTCAGCCAGCTCGTCGAGGACTTCGACACCGAGGTCACCGCCATCCAGGCGGTCATCACCCTGTACGCGCTGGTCATGGCCGCCTTCATGATCATCGGGGGTCGGTGCGGGGACATCCTGGGCCGGCGCCGCATGTTCCTCCTGGGACTGGTCGTCTACGCCGTCGGCTCGGCCCTGACCGCGGTGGCACCCACGCTGTGGGTCCTCACGCTGGGCTGGTCCGTCATCGAGGGGCTCGGCGCCGCCATGGTGCTGCCGGCCATGGCCGCCCTCGTGGCGGAGTCGTACCGCGGCAGGGACCGGGCGGTCGCCTACGCGGTCATCGGCGGGCTCGCCGGTGCCGGGATCGCGGTCGGCCCCTTGCTGGGCGGCTGGGTGACGACGTATCTGACCTGGCGGCTGGTCTTCGCCGGCGAGGTCGTGATCGTCGTGGCGATCCTGCTGTGCCGACGGGTGATCGCCACGCCCGCCCCGGCCGGCCCGCCTCCACGCCTGGACTGGGTCGGCGCGGTGCTCTCCGCGGCCGGGCTGGGGCTGTGCGTGCTCGGGGTGCTGCAGAGCAGCACCTGGGGGTGGGTGCAGCCCCGCAACGCTCCCTTCACCGTCCTCGGTTTCGCCCCCACGCTCTTCGTCGTCGCGGCCGGGGCGGCCGTCCTGGCCGTCTTCCGGCACTGGGAGCGGCGACGCGACGCCATGGGCGCCGACCCCCTCGTCCACCTGTCCCTGCTGGGCAGGCCGGTGCTGCGATCCGGGCTGCTGACGCTGCTGAGCCAGAACCTCATCCTGCTGGGGCTGTTCTTCACCATCCCGCTGTACCTGCAGGTGGTTCAGGGCTTCGACGCCTTCGAGACGGGGCTGCGGCTGCTTCCGGTGTCCGTGACCATGTTCGTCACCTCCCTGTCGGCGTCGTCGCTGGGGCGGATCCTGGGGCCGCGCCGGGTGGTCCGGCTGGCCCTGCTGATCCTGATGGCCTCCATCGTGTGGCTATTGGCCACCATCGAGCCGGCCATCGACGACGCCCAGTTCGCCGGCGCCATGGCTCTGCTGGGCGTGGGCGTCGGCCTGCTCGCCTCGCAGCTGGGCAACGTCGTCCAGTCCGGCGTCGGCGAGGAGGAACGCAGTGAGGCCGGCGGGCTCCAGTTCACGGCCCAGAACCTGGGCTCCGCGCTGGGAACCGCTCTCATCGGGTCCATCCTCATCGGCGCGCTGGCACACTCCTTCACCGCACAGGTGGAAAGCCATCCTCAGCTGTCCGAGGCGACGCGTGATCAGGTCGGTGTCCGCCTCGAGGCCGGGATCACCTTCGTCCCCACCGACCAGGTGCGCGCCGGCGCCGAACGCGCCGGACTGCCGGCCTCCGAAGTGGAAGCCGTCGCGGACTCCTACGCCGACGCGCAGCTGGACGGCCTGAAGGCGGCCGTCCTGGCCACGGGCGGTATCGCTCTTGTCAGTTTCCTGGTCACTCACCACCTGCCCGCCGCACGGGAGAGCCGGCCGCGGCGGCCGGACGCCGATGCCCCGGCCGACGCCATGGGCGCGGCGCACTGAGTCCGGAGGGAGTCACCGGTGTCCAGAACGAGGACCGGCACGGCCACGGCTCAGGGACCGCGGGAGGACTACACCGGCGGCGTCTACGGGTCCATGCTCGCGGCGTCCGTGGTGATCGGTGCCGGTTCCCTGGGTTCGTTCCCCCGCACCGAGCTGGTGCTGCTGCTGTTGCTCACCGGCCTGGTGTTCTGGATCGGGCATGTGCACGCCCAGCTGTTCGGGGCCCGTCTCGCACGTCAGCCCCTGGACCGGCGGGTCGTGGCGCACGTGTGCCGGGACGAGTGGCCGATCGTCGAGGCCGCCGTCCCGCCCGCCGTGGCGGTGGCCGTCAGCCCGCTCCTGGGCATGGACGTGCGTGGTGCCGCGTGGCTGGCCCTGTGCGTCGCGGTGGCGGGTCAGGTGGGCTGGTCCGTGGCCGCGGCACGCCATGCCGGTGCCTCGCCGCGCCTGATGGCGGCCACCGCGTCGGTCAATCTGGTGCTCGGCCTGCTGATCATCACCTTCAAGATCGTTCTGACGCACTGACCGGCGACGGCGTCCGACCTGCACAGCACGGTCACCTGTACCGGGTGAGGCCCGAACCGACGAGGGGGCGAGACGATCGCAGCCAAGGGCACGTCCACCCGTCCCTCGCACTTCGTGGGAGAACAGCTCGTGCGCTACGAGATCCGAGTCGAAGGACACCTGTCGGAAACGCTGGCCAAGGCCTTTCCGGAGCTCGGCCACGTGGTGATGGCCGGTCAGACCGTCCTGTTCGGTCCCGTCGTGGACGAGGCGCACCTGTACGGCCTGCTGGCGAGGTGCCAGTCGCTGGGGCTGCGTGTGCTGGAGATGCGCCAGCTGCCGGAGTGAGGGGACGAGGGGAGCGGCACGGTCCCCTCAGCGCTGCTCCGCCTTGATCCGGCCGGAGCGGCGGGCGGCCTCCAGCGCCGCGAAGTCCCGCTCGTTCTGGTCGGCGTAGGACTGCGCGAACTCGGTGAGCGCCCGGTCGAAGCGGTCGCTCGTGCCCAGGTAGGCGGCGAGGGCGATGGGGTCGCCCGAGCGGGCGTGCGCCCGTGCCAGGGACGCCCCGCACAGCCGGCCGAAGAGATCGAGCAGGTCCGGCCCCATGGTCTCCGTCTGGGCGATGCCCTTCCAGTCCCACAGCTGGCGGACGTAGAAGTCCCGGTCCTGGCCGTCGAGGCCCACGACGCTCGTCCAGCCCAGGAAGATGTCACTGGTCGTCTGCATCAGGCGCTGCCCGGTCACCACCCGGCGTCCCTGGTTGTCGTACCGGTCGCCGCCCGTGTGGGCGGACAGCACCGACTTCCCGGCCTCCTTGGCCTGCAGCACCAGTGGATCGTCGTCGTCCCTGCCGAGCAGGAGCAGGATCCAGCAGCGAGTGCCGACACTGCCGACGCCCACCACCTTGCGGGCCATGTCCACCAGACGGTAGCGGCGCAGCAGATGGCGTCGCTCGGAGGGAAGAGTCTGCGCGTACTGGTCGACGAGGCCGCGCAGCTGCTTCTCGCGCCCTTCTTCGGACGGGTCGTCCAGCAGCTGGTCGAGCGGGGTGATCAGCGGCGGGTCGGGGGTGATACGACGCCCCTGGTCGGTCATCTCGGTGAGCTTGCCGTAGGCCTTCAGATGGGTGCGGGTGCGGGCCCGCTCCGTGGCGCGGGCGGTCCGGCGGGCCTCGTCCTCGTCCATCGCCGAGGCCAGCAGCTCCCGCAGCCGGTCGACGGCGTCCTGCGCGTACCAGACGTCCAGGGTGCGCATCCCGGCGAACTCGTGCATCCGCTCCCGGTAGGCCCGCACACAGGCCCGCACGGTGCTGTTCTGCTGCTTGCGCGAGAAGCCGTTCGCCCGGGCCGCCGTCACGAAACCGGCCGCCAGCCGTTTGACGTCCCACTCGAACGGCCCGGGCAGCGTCTCGTCGAAGTCGTTGATGTCGAAGACCAGACGGCGCTCGGGCGAGGCGAGCAGCCGGAAGTTCAGCGGGTGCGCGTCTCCGCAGAGCTGCACCTGCAGCCCGGTGTCGGGCAGGGGAGCCAGGTCGGCCGCCATGATCGCGGCCGCGCCGCGGTAGAAGCGGAACGGCGACTCCAGCATGCGGCCGTAGCGGATCGGCACCAACTCCGGTACCCGCTCCGCCGACTGACGCTCCACCACCTCGACGGGGTCGAGCCGCTGCGCTGCGGCCTCGTACCGGCCGTGCGACGAACGCGACGCCCGCCGACGCGCCTCCCTGCCGTGGGCCGCTCGCTCGGCCGGGCTCAGCGACGCGGTGAAAACGCTCGGCACGGTCATGGTCCCGCCTCCTTGTCCGGTGTCCCGGCGCCGGCGCACAGGCGCCGGTGGGGTGGTCGGAACCTCGACGGCCCGCAGTCGCGCTTGAGGCGCGCGGCTTCGAGCCTCGGCCGCCCACGTCGAGTCGTCTCGTCCTGTCCGGCCGGGCGCCGGATCAGCCGGGCGCCGGGGGACCTCCAGCTCACCGCCACGGACGCGTGCACGGCTCACCCGTGGTGGGTGAGCCGGTCACCGAGCGGCGGCGTGACCCTGGACCGGTCGGGTGTGCACCCCCCTTCACCCGTCCCGTCGGCTCTCGAAGCGGCGGCTGATCACGCGAGGAGGAGCCATGACCATGTCGCGTGAACCGGTATCGCGTGCCGGGCAGCCGTACGGGCCCGACGGGGCGGGTGCCCCTGCGACCGGCGACCCCGCGGAGGAACTCGCCCGGCTCGGCCGCTCCTGGACCTGGCTCCTGGGATCGGCTCTGGCGACGCTCGTACCGGGGGTTCTGGTGCTGGTCTGGCCGGAGGCGACACTGCACGTCCTGGCCGTCCTCATCGGCCTGTACCTGCTGGTGACCGGCGCCTTCCGGTTCGTGGCCGCCTTCGGCCGCGAGGGGCACGAGCGGTTGCCGGGACTGCTCCTGGCCGTGCTGTACGTCCTGGCCGGAGTGCTGAGCCTGCGCAACCCGCTGCAGACGATCGCCGCGCTCTCACTGATCACCGGGGCCGTCTGGCTGGTGTCCGGCATCCTCACCCTCTACACGGCGATCTCCGTCACGTACCTGCCGCACCGGGGCGTCGTCGCGGCCGCCGCCGTGCTCGGCATCGTCGCCGGGATCGTGGTGCTCGCCCTGCCCACCGAATCGGCGCGCGCCCTGACCCGGCTGCTCGGCCTGTGGCTCGTCCTGCTGGGGCTGGCGGAGGCGGCGGTCGCCCTGGCGTGGCGAGCCGCGCTGCGCAGGACACGTCCTCCGGGGCCGGACCCCGACACGACGGCATGACGCCGCAGCCGGTTTCCGGTGCGCGCGTGAGAGGGCTCGGGGCACCCGGGCCCTCTGCCATGGAGTGCAGCCACCGACCGGCACCTGCCGTGACGGCGAAGGAGGAAGCGGCGTACGAACGCCTGGTCCACCGTCACGTGCCGCCCGGGCCGGGCCCGGCTGCTGTCCCGTCTCACCGCCCTCAACGCCGTCGAGGGCTCCGTACGGCTCGCCGCGCAGGCCTTTCTCACCGCGCTTCCCCCGCTCACGACCGTCGCGGCCTTCGCCCCCGGTGCGCACCGCGGTCCGGCGGTGGCAGCTGTGGCTGATCGCGGTCTTCCTGGTGGCCGTCGCCGCCTCGGCTCTCGGCGAGTACGTCGCCTCCACCGCCTGGCATCGGGCGGTGGCCCGGTGGCGACTGTTCACCCGCACCGGGTGAGGCCGTGCGGCCCTCGTCCCATCCACGCTGAGGACAGCAACGGCGGCGGGACGGGGGCCCGGGACGGAGGAGAGACATGAGCGCGCAGACCTACCTGGCGTACGACTATCCCCTGCTGAGCGTCTTCTGGAGCATGCTCTGGTTCTTCCTGTGGATCATGTGGTTCATCCTGCTCTTCCGGATCGTCGTCGACATCTTCCGCGACGACGAGCTGAGCGGGTGGGCGAAGGCGGGCTGGCTGGTGTTCACCATCGTGCTGCCCTTCCTCGGCGTGTTCGTCTACGTCATCGCCCGCGGCAAGAACATGGGGCGCCGGGAGATCGCCCAGGCGCGTGCGCAACAGGAGGAGTTCAACGCCTACATCAGGCAGACCGCGGCCGGCGGGACCAGCAGTGTCGACGAGCTCGCGAAGCTGTCCGAGATCCGCTCTCGCGGCGACATCACGGACGAGGAGTTCCGCAGGGCGAAGGACCTGGTCCTGGCAGGCCAGGGATCGGCACCCACGGGCTCTGCCCCCGGCACCACCGGTCGCTGAGCGTCCGGGCCACACGAATCGAGGCGCAAGATGACCGCGACACACACCCGGCCGGCACACACGGCGAAGCAGGAGTGGGCAACGGGCCTGGCGGCCTTCGCAGCCGTGATGCTCTTTCTCGTCGGCCTGCTCGACATCTTCCGGGGCATCATGGGCATCGCCGAGGACGACATCTTCGTCACGACGCGCAACTACGTGTTCGAGTTCGACCTGACCGGCTGGGGCTGGGTCCACCTCGCTCTGGGCGTGGTGGCCGTGATCGTCAGTATCGGGCTGCTCCAGACGGCGACCTGGGCGCGCGTGTCCGGCGTGGTCATCGCCGGATTCGTCATCATCGCCAACTTCCTGTCGCTGCCGTACTACCCGGTGTGGTCGGTCGTGATGATCGCCCTCTCCGGCTTCATCATCTGGGCCCTGTGCGTGGTCCAGCGTGACAACCTCTTCGACCTGTCCGAGGAACGCCCGACGGTCGACGAGCGCCCACCGGTCTCCACACCGCACGGACCCGCGTGAGGCCGGCGCGACACGCCGAGCGACCGCAGGGATGACGCGTCGCGAGCGACGCGTCATCTGTGTCCAGGCGGCGGCGCATGCCACCCGCCACGGACAACGCACCGGTTCCGCTGACTCGGCGAACCCGGCGAGTAGAGCGGGTGAAGCTGGGGCCCGCCCCCATGCCAGGGGGGCATGCATGAGGCTCGCGGCCGAATGCGGCCGGGTCGACAGAGACAGCGAGCTGGAGGCGGGCCATGGCACGAAGAACGGAACGAACAGACGACCAGAGCGACGAGACGATCCATCATGTCCCCGTCCTCATCGTCGGCGGCTCCCTCGTGGGGCTGTCGACCTCGTTGTTCCTGAGCCGGTTGGGCGTACGGCACACGCTGGTGGAGCGGCATGCCGGGACGTCCATTCACCCTCGTGGGCGCGGGAACAACGTCCGTACGATGGAGCTGTTCCGGACGGCCGGCGTCGAGCCGGCGATCCGGGAGGCCGCCGCCACGCTGGACGACAACCACGGGATCCTCCAGACACCCACGCTGGTGGGTGACGCGGGGGAGTGGCTCTTCAAGGAGATCGACGCCGGCGGCGCACTGGCCCGCTTCAGTTCCAGCTCATGGTGCCTGTGCAGCCAGAACGACCTGGAGCCGGTGCTGCTCGAACACGCCGAGCGGCTCGGCGGCGATCTGCGCTACGGCACCGAACTGCTGTCGTTCGACAGTGACTCCTCCGGCGTCACCGCGGTGGTCAAGAGCCGGGAGACCGGTGAGCACACCACCATCCGCGCGGACTACCTCGTCGCCGCGGACGGCCCCCGCAGCCCTGTCCGTGAGCAACTCGGCATCGCCCAGAGCGGTCCTGGCGACCTGTTCAGCAACGTGAGCATCACCTTCCGGTCCCGCCGCCTCGCCGATGTGGTGGGCGATCGCCGCTTCATCGTCTGCTATCTGACGAACCCGGAGGCGGACGGGGCGCTGCTGCCGGTGGACAACCGGGAGAACTGGGTGTTCCACGCTCCCTGGCATCCCGAACAGGGCGAAACGCTGGAGGACTTCACCGACGAGCGGTGCGCGGAGCACATCCGGCGCGCGATCGGAGTCGCCGACCTCGACGTCCAGGTCACCGGCAAGGCTCCCTGGAACGCCGCCGAGCGGGTCGCCCGCAGCTACCGGGCGGGGCGGGTCTTCCTGGCCGGCGACTCGGCCCACGAGATGTCCCCCACGGGGGCCTTCGGCTCCAACACCGGCATCCAGGACGCGCACAACCTCGCCTGGAAACTGGCCGCCGTACTGGACGGCTGGGCGGGGGAGGCGCTGCTGGACAGCTACGACGCCGAGCGGCGCCCGGTGGCCGAGGCGACCAGCGCCCGCGCCTCCGCACGGTCCGTGGAGCACAGCCACCCCGGCTTCGCTCCGCCACCCGGCATGGGCGGCGGCGGTGGCCCGCAGCGCGGCATCCTCGGCGTGGTCCTCGGCTACCGCTATCCGCGTGGCGCCGTCATCGGAACCGACCCCGACGCTCCGGTCGTACCGGAACGCTTCGAACTGTCCGGCGAACCCGGCAGCAGGGCGCCGCACCTGGCGGTCCGTCACCGCGGCGAACGGATCTCCACCCTGGACCTCTACGAGAAGGCGTTCGTCCTGCTCAGCGACGCCGATCACCCAAGTGGCTGGCACGAGGCGGCCGTCCGCGTCGCCGCATCGATGTCCGTCCCCCTCACCTCGTACCGGGTGGGCAGCAGCTCCGATGCCGAGCTGACGCCCGAGGGGGAGACGGACTGGGCGGCCGCGCATGGCACGACGCCCGCGGGCGCCGTACTCGTCCGGCCGGACGGGTTCGTGGCCTGGCGGGCCGCAGGGGCCGAGCCTGACGCCGAGTCAGTGCTGCGCGATGCCCTGAGGACGCTGCTGGCAGCCGTCTGACCTAGGCAGATGCGGCCGACCGGTCCCTCCACGGGGCCGGTCGGCCGCGTCGTGCGGCCATGGTGTCGCCACCGTCGGACAGCGGCCGGGTTCACCCGTGCGACCGCCCCGAGTGGTGCGCGGGGCCGTGGGCACTGACGGTGGATCATGTCGGGGACGGATCACCTCAGCTGACGAAGCGCCAGCTGTCCGCTCCTCGGCGGAGGGAATGTCAGATGCACTCTGCTCGCATGCTCCTTGCCACCGCGGCGGCTTCGACCGTCCTCGTTCTGGGCGCACCCGGCGCCCATGCCGCCGGCAGCGACTGGGAGGACCACACGGACTCCTCGTACAGCAAGGAGACGGACTCCTCGTACAGCAAGGACCACGACAAGGACAGCGGTCACGACTCGCCGCACGGTGGCATGCACACCGGTGGTGGGGCGCTGACCGCGGTGAACGCGGACGGTTCCGACACCGCGAAGGACCCCAGGTTCGACCCGGAGACGTACAAGGACAAGGACAAGGGGCAGGGCAAGGACTACGGCAGCACGAAGGAGGAGGACTCCTGGGGCGGGGAGCAGGACAGCGACGGCTGGAGCGGCCGCGAGGAGAAGCCGAGCGGCGGCATGCACACCGGCGGCGGCGCACTCGCCTCGCCGGCCGTGACCGCGGGCGGGCTGGCCGTCCTGGCGGTCGCCGCCACCGGTCTGTACGCGGCGCGCCGTAAGAAGACCTCCGAAAGCGTGGCCTGAGCCATGCCGGATGCGATAGCCGCCGCGGCCGCCACGCGCGTGTCGCGTGGCGGCCCGCCGGCTCCCCGGTACCCGTCCCTCGTCCGAACTTCTGTCCCGCCCTGGTGAGGTAGCGTCCGATGGCAGCCCGTCCCCCTTCCCTCGCAGACAACCCGCCCCGCACCAAAGCGCTGGTGGTGGGCGCGGTAGCGGCCCTGGTGCTGGCCATGGGCCTGTTCGGCGGCAATGACGACGCGCCGTCCGACGCCTCCCCTCCCACCCGGGCCCCGCACACCGAGGCCGCGGCGGCTCCGCCGGCCGCACGGGCCGCGGGGAAACATCTGCCGCGCGCGAGACCCGTACGCCTGCTCATTCCGAAGATCTCCGTCGATGCGCCCTTCACGGACCTCGCCATCGGCCCCACCGGACAGCTCCAGCCGCCCCCGGCCGCCGACACCAATCTCGTCGGCTGGTTCGCCAAGGGAGCCTCCCCCGGGGAGGCGGGCACCTCGATCATCGCCGGTCACGTCGACACGGCGACCTCCGCGGCCGTCTTCGCGGACCTCGGAGAGCTGGAGAAGGGCGACACCTTCCAGGTGCGGCGGGCCGACCGGCGCACCGCGTCCTTCGTGGTCGACAGCGTGGAGACGTTCGAGAAGGACCACTTCCCGAGCCGGCGTGTCTATGCCGACACGCCCCAGGCGCAGGTCCGGCTCATCACCTGTGCGGGTGACTACGACCACACGGTCAGGGACTACACGGACAACCTGGTGGTCTTCGCCCACCTGGTCTGAACGGGACCGGCCGCCGGGCCCCGGGGTCGCCCGCCCAGTCGCATACGAGTCGCGCACCTCCGGCAGCGGGCTCAGGATCGAGAGATCGAGGCACGTCGGAGCCGCATCGACGTGATCGACACCCGTCCGGTCCGTTCCCCCGTCAAGGAGATGTGCGCAGGATGACCACCACGTCCGAACGTGTTTCGGAAACTCTCATGCGAGAGGCGTCGCAGCGCGTCTCTCAGTCCGTCTTCGACGGCTCCCGGCTGCGTGTCGTCCTGCTGGTGGACGTCTACGACGGCGCCCAGCAGCAGTTCCTGGAGGCCTACGAGCAGCTGTGCAACCAGGTCGCCTCCGTCCCCGGGCACGTCAGCGACCAGCTGTGCCAGTCCATCGAGAACCCCTCGCAATGGCTCATCACCAGCGAGTGGGAAAGCGCCCCGCCCTTCCTCACCTGGGTCAACAGCGAGGACCACGTACGGATGGTGGAGCCGCTGCACAGCTGTGTCCGCGACACCCGGTCGCTGCGTTTCCACGTCGTGCGGGAGACCGGCGGCCCGGCGGCGGCCGAGTCCGGCGCCCGTGGGCTGCAGGCCTCCCCGCGCATCGGTGACGGGCTGGTCCGGCACGCGCTCACCTTCACGGTCAAGCCGGGCAGCGAGGACGCCGTGGCCGAGATCCTGGCCGGATACGCCTCGCCGGAGTCACGCGTCGACGACACCACCCAGCTGTGCCGCACCTCCCTGTTCATGCACGGCAACCGGGTGGTCCGGGCCATCGAGGTGCGGGGCGACCTGCTCGCCGCACTGCGTCACGTCGCCAAGCAGCCCGAGGTACGGGCCGTCGAGGAAGCCATCAACCCCTATCTGGAGCAGGACAGGGATCTCGACGACCCCGAGGCCGCCCGCCTCTTCTTCACCCGCGCGGCGCTGCCCGCCGTACACCATGTGACGTCGGGTCAGGACAGTGCGGATGCCGAGCGGCAGGCGCTGTACTACCCGGCCCGTGAAGGGTGCGGCATGCGCCTGGCCGAGTTGCTCGCCCGTCAGGACGCGGTGGCGTCCGACGATCCGCGCACGCCGCTGCTGCGCAGCACGATCTTCCAGCGCGACGACGTGGTGGTACGGCTCGTGGACGTGCGCGGCGGGTTCGACAACGTTGCCATGCTGGGTCTCTCGGAGCCTGAGCTGGCGGCCGAGCTCGCGGAACTCCTGGACGCCGAAGCCCTCGAGGCCGGCAGCGCGGGCCCAGACGGTGTTGGCGCGCACCGCCTCACCGTCCCCCGTATGGACCTCGTCACCGACCGCCGGGCGTCCGACGCCTGATTCGCCCCGCCGGCAATCGGGCCGTGACTGCCACGCGCCATGCCGACGAAACACATGTTCGGAGGAACGCCGTGACCAAACTTCCCGGAATCGTGGACCTGAGCGAGGTCGCGCCCAACACCCGGCGCGGCGGGGACCTGCGCGCCCTGCTCACCCCCGCCACCGTCGGCTCCACCAGCGGTTTCATGGGCGTGGCCATCGTGCAGCCCGGCGACCGCATCGCCGAGCACTACCACCCCTACTCCGAGGAGTTCATCTACGTCCTCTGCGGGCAGCTGGAGGTGGACCTGGACGGCGAGACCCATCCGCTCCAGCCCGAGCAGGGGCTGCTGATCCCCGCCTACATGCGGCACCGCTTCCGCAACGTCGGCAAGGTGGAGGCCCGCATGGTCTTCCACCTCGGCCCGCTCGCCCCGAGCCCGCCGCTCGGCCACGTCGACACCGAGGACGCGAACGGAGTGCCGATCGCGGCCGAACCCACCCACACGGGCGTGGGGCGGGGGGCCGACCGACCTCAGGTGCATTCATGACCAGGCGCGTGGCGGTCACCGGCCTGGGCGTCGTCGCCCCGCAGGGCATCGGGGTCCCGGCCTTCTGGGACCTGCTGTCCGAGGGGCGCACGGCGACACGGGGCATCACCTTCTTCGACCCGGCCGGGCTGCGCTCGCAGATCGCCGCCGAGTGCGACTTCGACCCGGCGGCCCACGGCCTGGACCCGGAGCAGATCGCCCGCTGCGACCGGTACATCCAGTTCGCCCTGGCGGCGGGGGAGGAGGCGGTACGGGACTCCGGCCTCGACCTCGCCGTGGAGAACCCGTGGCGCGTGGCGGTCTCCCTGGGCACCGCGGTCGGCGGCACCACCCGGCTGGAGCACGACTACGTGCTGGTCAGCGAGCGGGGCCAACGCTGGGACGTGGACCACCGGCAGGCCGGCCCGCATCTGCACCGCGCGTTCTCGCCGAGCACCCTCGCCTCGACGGTGGCCGAGCGGTTCGAGGCCCGCGGCCCGGTGCAGACGGTCTCCACCGGCTGCACCTCCGGCCTGGACGCCGTCGGGTACGCCTTCCACACGATCGAGGAGGGCCGGGCCGACATCTGCATAACCGGGGCGTCGGACTCGCCGATCTCACCGATCACCATGGCGTGCTTCGACGCGATCAAGGCGACATCCCCCAACAACGACGACCCCGCCCACGCCTCGCGCCCTTTCGACGCGGACCGCAACGGGTTCGTCATGGGAGAGGGCGGCGCGGTCCTCGTCCTGGAGGAGCTGGAACACGCCCGCGCCCGCGGCGCGCGGGTGTACTGCGAGATCGGCGGCTACGCCACGTTCGGCAACGCCTACCACATGACCGGTCTGACCAGTGAGGGACTGGAGATGGCCCGGGCCATCGAGGACGCCCTGGACCAGGCCCGGCTGGACCGCACCGCGATCGACTACGTCAACGCGCACGGCTCGGGCACCCTCCAGAACGACCGGCACGAGACGGCCGCGGTCAAGCGGGCCCTGGGCGCGCACGCCTACGACACGCCCATGAGCTCCATCAAGTCCATGGTGGGCCACTCGCTCGGCGCGATCGGGGCGATCGAACTCGTCGCCTGTGCGCTGGCCCTGACCCACCAGGTCGTCCCGCCCACCGCCAACTACGAGACGCCGGACCCCGAGTGCGATCTGGACTACGTCCCGCGCGTCGCCCGTGAGCGGAGGCTGAACAGCGTTCTCTCCGTGGGCAGCGGCTTCGGTGGCTTCCAGTCCGCGGTGGTCCTCGACCTGCCGAGGGAGGAGACACGATGAGCGGACATCCTCGGCGCGCGGCCATCACCGGCATCGGCGTGGTCGCGCCCAACGGCACCAGCACCGACACCTTCTGGAAGTCGACCAAGGAGGGCATCAGCGTTCTGGACCGCATCACCCGTGAGGGATGCGGGCACCTGCCGCTGCGGGTGGCCGGCGAGGTCCGGGACTTCGACCCGCCGGCCCTCGTGGAGGAGCGCTACCTCGTCCAGACCGACCGGTTCACCCACTTCGCCATGGCCGCGGCCGACCAAGCCCTCGACGACGCCGGTCTCGGCCGCAGCGACACGGACGCGGCGCCGTTCTCCGTGGGTGTGGTGACCGCGGCGGGCTCCGGCGGCGGCGAGTTCGGGCAGCGGGAGCTCGAGCAGCTGTGGGGCAAGGGCAGCCGCTTCGTCGGGCCGTACCAGTCCATCGCCTGGTTCTACGCCGCGAGCACCGGCCAGATCTCCATCCGCCGCGGCTTCAAGGGACCGTGCGGTGTGGTCGCCGCGGACGAGGCCGGCGGCCTCGACGCCGTGGCCCATGCGGCACGGGCCGTGCGGCGCGGCACCGACGCGCTCGTGGCCGGCGCGACCGAGGCACCGCTCGCCCCGTATTCGATGGTGTGCCAGCTCGGCTACGAGGAGTTGAGCAGCGTCGACGACCCGGAGCGCGCCTACCGTCCCTTCACCTCGGCGGCCTGCGGGTTCGTGCCCGCCGAAGGCGGCGCCATGCTCGTGGTGGAGAGTGAGGCCGCGGCCCGGGACCGGGGCGCGGCCGTGCGGGCCACCGTGGCGGGCCACGCGGCCACGTTCACGGGTGCCTCCCGCTGGGAGCAGTCCCGGCAAGGCCTGGCCCAGGCCGTCCTGGGTGCCCTGGCGGAGGCCGACTGCGCGCCCGAGGACATCGACGTGGTCTTCGCCGACGCCCTCGGTGCACCGGAGGCTGATCGTGCCGAGGCACTGGGGATCGTGGACGCCCTGGGCACGCACGGCAGGCGCGTGCCCGTCACCGCGCCGAAGACCGGTACCGGCCGCAGCTACGCGGCAGCGCCCGTCCTGGACGTCGCCGCGGCCGTGCTCGCGCTGGAGCACGGTCTGATCCCGCCCACCCCCAACGTCTTCGACGCCTGCCACGACCTCGACCTCGTGACCTCCCGCGCCCGCGCCGCCGAACTGCGCACCGCGCTCGTCCTCAGCCGAGGACTCATGGGGTCGAACTCGGCGCTCGTGCTCCGGCGCGGCGCCGGCGACGCCTCCTGACGAGGCATCACCAGCCCTTCTCACCCTGCACCCGACACCACAGGAGAACATCGCATGAGTGACCGCATCACCGTGGAGGAGCTCACCGAGCTCCTGAAGAAGTCCGCCGGAGTGACCGTCTCCCCCGAGGAGCTCCGCCAACGCCGTGACACCGGCTTCGAGGCCTTCGGGATCGACTCCCTCGCGCTGCTCGGCATCGTGGGCGAGCTGGAGAACCGGTACGGCACGCCCATGCCGGTCGACGCGGAGAAGAGCAAGACCCCCCAGCAGTTCCTCGAGCTGGTCAACAGCGCCCTTCTGGCGGAGGCCTGACATGGCCGGGCACACCGAGAACGAGATCACCATCGGCGCGCCGCTCGACCTGGTCTGGGACATGACCAACGACGTCGCGAACTGGCCGCAGCTGTTCAGCGAGTATGCCTCCGCCGAGATCCTCTCCCAGGAGGGCAACCGGACCACCTTCCGGCTGACCATGCACCCCGACGAGAACGGGAAGGTGTGGAGCTGGGTGTCGGAACGCGAGCCGGACCGTGACACGCTCACGGTGCGCGCCCGCCGGGTCGAGACCGGGCCCTTCGCCTACATGAACATCGTGTGGCAGTACGAGAAGGTGCTCGAGGGCACCCGGATGGTGTGGACCCAGGACTTCGCGATGAAGCCGGACGCGCCGGTCGACGACGACTGGATGACGGACAACATCAACCGGAACTCCAAGGTCCAGATGGCGTTGATCCGGGACCGGATCGAGCAGGCAGCCACGGAGCGCCGGCCCGCGCCGGTGCTGTCCGACTGACCCGGACGGAGGACAGGACGATGCACCAGTCCCTGATCGTCGCCCGCATGGCACCGGAGTCGGCCATCGACATCGCCCAGGTGTTCGAGGAGTCGGACAAGGGAGAGCTGCCGCACCTCGTGGGCGTCGCCCGCCGCAGCCTCTTCCAGTTCGGCGACGTCTATCTGCACCTCATCGAGTCCGAGCGGGACCCCGCGCCCGCCATCGCCAAGGTGGCCGGGCATCCCGAGTTCCGGGACGTCAGCGAACGGCTGTCGGCGTACGTCACCGCGTACGACCCGGCGACCTGGCGCTCCCCGAAGGACGCGATGGCGCGCTGCTTCTACCGCTGGGAGCGGGACGCCGGCTCCTGAAGCACCCGCACACACCGCCGGTCGCCGGGCACGCGAGGATTGCGCGCCCGGCGACCGGCGGTTCGTGAAGGTGTGCCGGGGGTCTCGATCACCCGGGCACGGTGCAGTCGAAGGCGTGCAGATAGGGGTTGACCGGGCGTACGTCGTCGATCATCAGGCCCGCCATGGTCAGCCTGTCGGTCATGCTGGCGGTGGTGTGCTTGGCGCCGCCCACGTTCAGGAGCAGCAGCAGGTCCATGGCGGTGCTGAAGCGCATCGACGGGGTGTCGTCGACGAGGTTCTCGATGACCACGACCCGCGTTCCGGGACCGCCCGCCCGGATGACGTTGCGCAGGGTGCGGGTCGTACTGTCGTCGTCCCACTCCAGGATGTTCTTGATGACGTACACATCGGCCTTGACCGGTACGTCCTCGCGGCAGTCGCCGGGCACCAGGCGCATCCGGTCGGCGAGCGTGCCTCCCGGCCGCAGCCGTGGATCGGCGTTGGCCACCACGCGCGGCAGGTCGAGCAGAGTGCCGTGCAGCGACGGGTACTTCTCCAGCAGGCTCGCCACCACATGTCCCTGACCGCCCCCGATGTCGGCGACCGAGGTGGCCCCCGACAGGTCGAGGAACGCCGCGACATCGCGCGCGGACTGCATGCTGGAGGTCGTCATGGCGCGGTTGAAGACGTCGGCCGACTCGGGGGCGTCCTCGTTGAGGTAGGGGAAGAACTCCTTGCCGTAGAGCTCCTGCACGACGTTGCGGCCCGAGCGCACCGCTTCGTCCAGGCGCGGCCACGCGTCCCAGGTCCACGGCTCGGTGCACCACAGCACGATGTCGCGCAGGCTGTGCGGGTCGTCCGTGCGCAGTTGCCGGGACATGTCGGTGTGGGTGAAGGTGCCGTCCGGGCGTTCGGCGAAGACGCCGTAGCAGGACAGGGCCCGCAGCAGCCGTCGCAGCGGCTTGGGTTCGGTCTGCACCGCGGCGGCGAGTGCCTCCGCGGACAGCGGGGTGTCGCCGAGGGCGTCGGCGACGTTCAGGCGGGCCGCGGCGCGCAGAGCGGCCGCGCAGGCCGCCCCGAAGGCGAGTTCCCTGAGCCGCATGGGCGGCGGCGCGGTGGATGTCGTGGGTGAGGTCTGTGCGGTCGTCATGAGCCGCCCTCCTTCGTGGAGTTCATGAGCCGTCCCGGGGCGGTCAGCACAGGCCGGCGGGCTTGGATGCCCGGCAGGAGTTGTCCTGGAAGGTGTTGCCGTCGCCGGTGCCCGCGTTGACGAGATCCGCCGGGGAGTTGCCCTTCAGCACGTTGCCGGTGATCCGGTTCCGGTCGTTGGGGGTGCCCACGAAGCTCTTGGACAGGACGATGCCGCCGGACATCGAGGAGCCGCCGACGTTGTCCATGACGCGGTTGTTCGTCACCAAGGTGTCCTCGGCGCCGGTCAGCACGATGCCGGAGCCCTGGAGCGCTTCGAGACGCTCGGTCTTGGGGCAGGACTTGTTGTTGCGTGCGATGCGGTTGTCGCGCACGGTCAGGGCGCCGGCCCTCGGCTTGTTCTCGTCGCCCACGACGAAGACGCCCGCGCAGTTGCCGGTGACGCGGTTGTGCGCGACGGTGAGGTCGCGCAGCCGCCGGACGGTGACACCGATCCGGTTGCCCTCCAGGAGGTTTCCTTCGATCACGGTCCCCTCGGTGTCGACGGCGCCTTCCTCGGCCTTGATCGTGTTCGCGAGGAACAGGCCGGCGTCGCCGCTGTCCCGGACGGTGTTGCCGCGCAACACGGTGCGGACCGAACGTTCTTGCGCGATCCCCCAGACCTTGTTCTTCACCGCGGTCACGTTCCGCACGGTCAGCCTGTCGGTCCCCACCGCGATGACCCCGGCGTTGGAGAAGCCGGTCACGGTGAGGTCGGCGATGGTGACGCCTTCGATGTCCTTGTCCTTCGCGCCGACCACGCAGATGCCGTTGCCGTGCTCACCACAGCTCGCGGCGACCTTGGTCTTGGCCGGCTCCAGGACGGTCAGGCGGCCCATGCCGCGCAGGGTGAGGTGGGGGGTGGTCACCTTGACGCTCTGGCGATAGGTGCCGGGGGTCAGCAGAACGGTGTCTCCGGGTGCGGCGGCGTCCACCGTCTTCTGGATCGAGTCCCCGGGAAAGACCAGGTGTGTCACGGGGGCGGCGGCGACGGCCGGTCCGGCGCCGAGCGCTGCCCCGGTGAGTGCTGCGGCACATGCCAGATAGGCGACATGAGTTTTCATCATATTCGGCACGTTATGACCCGAAGATCAGCAAATGGCCTCGATAGGCCATCCGGCGGCGTGTCACAGCACGGGCGCCTTCGACCAGGGCCGACGGGCCGTGGGTCCACAGGTCAGGAGCTCAGGGGGCTCCTGACCTGTGGACCCTGTTGGTCGCTCAGGGGCGGATGTCGTACCGGTCGAGGTTCATCACCTTGTCCCAAGCCGCGGCGAAGTCCCGTACGAACTTCGCGCCGGCGTCACCGGAGGCGTAGACCTCGCTGAGGGCGCGGAGTTGGGAGTGCGAACCGAAGACGAGGTCGACGGCGGTCGCCGTCCACTTCACCTCGCCGGTCTCCCGGTCCCGGCCTTCGTAGACGTTCTCGTCCGTGGCCGACGTGGACCACTGTGTCCGCATGTCGAGGAGGTTGACGAAGAAGTCGGTGGTCAGGACCCCGGGCCGGTCGGTGAAGGCGCCGTGCGCGGAGCCTTTGTAGCCGGTGCCGAGCGCCCGCATGCCGCCGATCAGGACGGTCAGCTCGGGGGCGGTGAGGTTGAGCATGTTCGCCCGGTCGAGCATGAGGGTCTCGGGCGAGAGCTTCTCGCCCGACTTGAGGTAGTTGCGGAACGCGTCCGCCCTGGGTTCGAGTACGGCGAAGGAGTCCACGTCGGTCTGTTCCTGCGTGGCGTCCGTACGCCCCGGTGTGAAGCCCACGGTCAGCTCGTGCCCGGCGTCGGCCGCGGCCTTCTCGACGGCCGCGCAGCCGCCCAGGACGATCAGGTCGGCGACGGAGACCTGCTTGCCGCCGGTCTGCGAGCCGTTGAAGTCCTGCTGGATCTGCTCGAGGGCGCGGACCGTCTCGGTCACTTCGGGGAGGGCGTTGACCTCCCAGTCCTTCTGCGGTGCGAGACGGATGCGTGCCCCGTTGGCGCCGCCGCGCTTGTCGGTGCCGCGGAAGCTGGCGGCCGAGGCCCAGGCGGTGGTGACGAGCTGGGGGACGGTCCGGCCGGAGGCGAGGACGGCTGCCTTCAGGGCGGCGATGTCCGCGTCGTCGATCAGGTCGTGGTCGACGGGGGGAACGGGGTCCTGCCACAGCTGCGGCTCCGGAATCCACGGGCCGAGGTAGCGGGAGCGGGGGCCCATGTCACGGTGCAGGAGTTTGAACCACGCCTTGGCGAAGGCCAGCGCGAACTGGTCAGGGTTCTCGTGGAAGCGCCGGGCGATCGGCTCGTAGACCGGGTCCACCTTCAGTGCGAGGTCCGTCGTCAGCATGATCGGGGCGTGCCGCTTGGACGGGTCATGGGCGTCGGGGACCTTGTCCCGGGCGGCGGGGTCGGTGGGAGTCCACTGCTGGGCACCGGCCGGGCTCGTGGTGAGTTCCCAGTCGTAGCCGAACAGATTGTCCAGGTATCCGTTGTCCCACTTCGTCGGCTCGTACGTCCACGCCCCTTCGAGCCCGCTCGTCAGTGCGTCGGCGCCGACCCCGCTGCCGTGGGTGTTGTGCCAGCCGAGGCCCTGCTGCTCGACGGGGGCGGCCTCGGGCTCGGGTCCGAGGTAGCTGGGGTCGACCGCTCCGTGACACTTGCCGAACGTGTGGCCGCCGGCGATGAGCGCGACGGTCTCCTCGTCGTTCATCGCCATCCGCGCGAACGTCTCCCGGATGTCCCGGGCGGCGGCGAGCGGGTCCGGGGTGCCGTTGGGGCCCTCGGGGTTGACGTAGATCAGCCCCATCTGGACGGCGCCGAAGGGGCCGGTGAGTTCCCGGTCCCCGCTGTAGCGCTCGTCCCCGAGCCAGGTGTCCTCGGGCCCCCAGAAGATCTCCTCGGGCTCCCACTGGTCCTCGCGCCCGAAGCCGAAGCCGAACGTCTTGAACCCCATGGACTCCATGGCGCAGTTGCCGGCGAAGACGAGCAGGTCCGCCCATGAGATCTTCTGCCCGTACTTCTGCTTGACCGGCCACAGCAGACGGCGCGCCTTGTCCAGGCTCGCGTTGTCCGGCCAGCTGTTGAGCGGAGCGAACCGCTGCGCGCCGGCGCCGCCACCGCCGCGGCCGTCCGCGATCCGGTACGTTCCCGCGGAGTGCCAGCTCATCCGGATGAAGAGCGGACCGTAGTGGCCGTAGTCGGCGGGCCACCAGTCCTGCGAGGTGGTCATCACCTCGAAGACGTCGCGCTTGAGCGCTTCGACGTCGAGGGTCGCGAACTCCCTGGCGTAGTCGAAGCCCTCGTCCAGCGGGTTCGAACGCGGGGAATGCTGATGGAGGACCTGAAGGTCCAGCTGATCCGGCCACCAGTCGCGGTTCGTCCGGGGACGGTGCGCCGTGGGGGTGGGGGAGGGGATCGCCGGGTTCTCGCTCTCGCTGGCGGACATGCGCGCAACCTGCTTCCTGGTCGGATGTGTCCTGTTGCTGCTTGTTCCTCCTGACGTTGTTCGCTTTACCGGAACGGGGCAATCCGACACGCACGCGGAGACATCCATGGCGCTCACAGGAGGGAGTGAGCGCGGGCGTCAGGGAGCTTCCGCCTGGAGGCGCAGACCGGCCAGGGTCAGTTCCAGCGCGGCGAGGAACTGGTCCCGGTCGTCGTGCTCGGCGAAGTCCTCGGCGATCTCGTGCACGAAGGGGAATGTCGCGGCATCCAGCTTCCGCCAGGTCTCGGCGTAGCGGCTGAGGTACTCCACGCGGTTCATCTCGCCGCTGAGCACCTCCTGCGGGAGTTCCGCGCCGAGGTCGGCGGCTGTGCCGACCACGACGCCCACGATCGCCGAGACGGCGTGGAAGCGCTGCCGCGGTGTGAGGTCGAGGCGCAGGGTCTGCTGGCCGAGCTTCTCGTACAGCCGCAGTGAGTGGCCCTGGACGTCCGTGTTGCGCATGAAGTAGGCCGCCAGCCACGGCCGCTCGATCATCGCGTCGAAGAGGGTGATGGCCATCTCGCGCAGATCGGCGATCGGGTCGTCGCTCAGCGGCTGTTCCTCGACGGCGGCCAGGATGCCGCCGACCGCGTGGTCGGTGGCGCGGTCGAACAGTTCGTCCTTGCTGGAGACGTACCAGTAGATGGTCCCCACGCCTGTGCCGAGCCGCGCGGCGAGGGCACGGAAGGTCAGGGCCGACTGACCCGCCTCGTCGAGCAGGGCCACGGCCGCGCTGAGGACGGCCTCCATGGAGTGCGAGGCACGTTGGCGGCCTCGGGGCGAGGTCTCGGTGGCGGTACGTGGTCGCGGGCGTGGCATGCGGCCATCCAATCACAGACTTGCGCCTTCATCGAACGACGTTCTACTGTCGAACGGCGTTCTAGTATCGAACGTCGTTCGTTAATGGAATCCCGTTCAGCTTCAATCAGGAGGCCGGCCATGACCGCGACCACCACCACCGAGTCACCTTCGACCCGTACCTACTCATCCCTGCGCGCCGCCTGGATCCCGCTGGCCGCGCTCTGCCTGGCCTTCTTCGTCGAGATGGTCGACAACACCCTGCTCTCGATCGCGCTGCCGACCATCGGCCGCGACCTCGGCAGCGGCACCACCGCCCTGCAGTGGGTCACCGGCGCCTACTCGCTCACCTTCGGCGGTCTCCTGCTGACGGCCGGCTCCCTGGCCGACCGCGTCGGACGCCGACGCGTGCTGCTGATCGGTCTCGCCGTGTTCGGCCTGCTGAGCCTGTGTGTCATCGCCGTCGACTCCGCCGGGCAGCTCATAGCCCTGCGCGCCGGACTCGGCATTGCCGCCGCCGCCATGGCACCCATCACCAACTCGCTCGTCTTCAGGCTGTTCGACGAGCAGGCGCTGCGGATGCGCGCGATGACCCTGATGATCGTCGTCGGCATGTCCGGGTTCGTGCTCGGACCTCTGCTGGGCGGTACGGCACTCGCCCACGTGAGCTGGCAGTGGCTCCTGCTGATCAACGCGCCCATCGCGCTGATCGCCGGCATCGGAGTGCGGCTCGGAGTCGCCGCCGACCGGCCCGAGGACCTGACGAACGACCGGCTCGACCTGCCGGGCGCCGCCCTGAGCGTCCTCGCCATCGGCCTGGCCTGCTACGCGCTGACCAGCGGCGTCGAGCACGGCTGGCTGTCCGCGACCACGCTCGCGTCGATCGTCGGAGCCGTGGCCGCGGGCCTCGGGTTCGTGCGGCACGAGCGCCGCAGCGCGGCGCCCATGCTGGACCTGGCCGTCTTCTCCAGCGGGACCGTCCGCGGCGCCGCCATCGCCCAGATCGGTACCTCCATCGCGATGGCCGGCGTGATGTTCGGGCTCATCCTCCACTTCCAGTACGCCTACGGATGGAGCCCCGTGCGGGCCGGCCTGGCGAACCTGCCGATCATCGTGACGATGATCGTCGCGACTCCCCTGTCGGAAGGGCTCGCCAAGAAGTTCGGCCACCGCATCGCCTGCCTGGTCGGCGCGGCCTGCCTGGCCGGCGCGCTCGCCGGGCTCGCCTGGGGCGTCGACCACGGGTACGCCGCCATCGCCGTCGCCATGGTCGTGATGACCATCGGGCTGCGCACCGTCATGACGATCTGTGCCATCGCCCTGGTCGACGCGATGCCGGAGAACCGCACCTCGATCGCCGCGGCGCTCAACGACACCGCCCAGGAGGTCGGTACCAGCGTCGGTACCGCCGTCGTCGGCACCCTGATCGCGGCACTGGTCACCACCCAGCTGCCCGCGGGCACCTGGAGCAGTGACCTCGTGCAGTCCTTCTTCCACGGAGAGCGGATCATCTACGGCGTCCTGGCCGTGCTCGTCGGCCTGATCGCGGCAGCCGGCGCCCTCACCCTGACCGACTCGCACACGGTCGAGGAGCCTGCGTGAGACGCGCCTGCTCAGTGGGCGAAGGGCATCTGCTCAGTCGAAGACCGCAGTGGCCTCGATCTCGACCAGATGGTCGGGGACGTCCAGGGCGGCAACGCCCACCAGCGTGGCCGGCGGGGCCGGGGTGATGCCCAGCTTCGCGGACGCCCGGGAGATGCCCTCCAGCAGCGGGGGCATCTTGTCGGGGGTCCAGTCGACGACGTAGACGGTCAGCTTCGCCACGTCGTCGAAGGAGCCGCCGGCCTCGGCCAGGGCGGTGCCGACATTGAGGTAGCACTGCTCGACCTGCGCGGCGAGGTCGCCTTCGCCGACCGTGATCCCCTCGGCGTCCCAGGCGACCTGGCCCGCGATGAAGACCAGCTTCGACCCCGTCGCGATCGACACCTGCCGATAGACATCGATCTTGGGCAATCCACTGGGGTCCACCAGGTTGACGGCCATGTTGCCTGCCTCCTCGTTCCTGAGCGCCCGCAGGCGCCTTCGGTCTCTTGTGGTTACTCAGGAACCGTAGGAGAGTGAGCGCTGACGTGGAAGAACGCACTTTTCAGTGACTGGGGAACCCCATGGTGACCAAGCAGATCAAGGGCCCGTCCGAGGAAACGGATCTCAGGCGCGCGGATTCATTGGCGCGAGAGATCTTCTCCGACGTCGCCAACAAGTGGGCGCTCCTGATCATCGAGACCCTCGGCGACCGCACCCTGCGCTTCAGCGAACTGCGCAACGAGATCGAGGGCATCAGCCACAAGATGCTGACCCAGAACCTGCGCATGCTGGAGCGCAACGGCCTGGTCGAGAGAGACGTGCACCCCACGGTCCCGCCGCGTGTCGAATACACCCTCACCGAACCGGGCCAGGGCCTACGCGCAACCGTCGACGGAATGTGCGACTGGACGCACCGCTACTTCACTCACATCGAGGCGGCCCGACACCGCTTCGACGCCTGAAGGCGGTGCCGCGATGGCTGTGCAGCAAGCCCCGTCCGGCTGGAACATCTACACACCCCATGACGTGCCCCTGGGGGAGCGGCCAGAACGCGTGTTCCTCTCGCACAGGAACGCCGACAAGCCATTGGCGAACGCCGTTGCTCAGCTCTTTGACGACCTGGGCGTCCACTATTGGTACGACCGCGACGACGAGGACACCGCCCGCGCTGCGGCTCTGGGGCTGATGGGCGACCAGGAACTGGTCTTCGCGATCGACCGCGGGGTTCGACACGCCACGCGCATGCTGGGCTGCTGAGCAACGAGACCCGCGGCTCGTGGTGGGTGCCGTACGAGATCGGGGCGGCCCGCGCCCTTGGACGGCAGGCGTGTCACGTGGTCCTCGATTCCCTGCGGGCCGAGTCCTTACTGCCGGAGTACGTACGCATCACCGCGAACTTCTGGTCGGTGGACGAACTGGTGCGGTGGGCGGTGATGCTGCGGGACGGGCACCTGCACGCGCAGCCGCGGGGATTGTCCGAGGGGTCTTTGACCGCACTGGAACGCTTCGTGCGGCGCCGCCCGCCGGAGCCGGACATCGTGGCCCTGAGCGACGGGCGCTGTCCGCGATGGAGCAGGTGCTGACGCCCGCCACCTGGGAAGTCCTCCGGCTCACCTCGGAGGACACGTTCGACTGGCTGCCCACGAACGGCGGATTCATACGCGACCTCGCGTACGACCTGCTGGCACCACTTGCCTTCCTGCAACTCAACCGAGACCGGGACACGAGCGGTGCCCTGGCCCCCTTGAGCCGGACGTCGGACGCGCTCACGCGGCATGAGTACATCGCGACGATTCGTCCGAGCCTCGACTATTCCCCTTACGTGTCCAGTTGGCGCCACACCCGCTACGTCGACCAGGCCCGTTGCTGGCTCCAGGGCATGTCGACGGAACAGCTCTCGTCGCGCCTCTCCAGGTTCCTGCTGGCGCCTGGCCTCGACGGCGGAGACCGCATGGCGACGAAGGAGGAGTTCAAACTCGAATTCGATCGCATCCTGCTGTCCGGCAGCCAACACGAGCGGCGCAGTCTCGGCGTCCTCATCAACCCCCTCTTCGGGTTCACGCCCACCACGCGACCCGTCTATCTGCGGATTCTTGCGATTCAGGCGAAGTGCTACGGCCGACTGACCGGCCGCGATCTCAGCGGGCTCTTCGGTGACGACGTGCGTGCCGCAGCCGAGCGATTCCTCCAGTCCGCTCCGTGATGACGTGACGTCCCCGCACCGCCGGGTTCCCGCTCTGGGCCGAGCGGCGGTCGGGCGGGTGTGCGGGGGAGTGTGAGGGGGAACCCGTTCCCTGATCGTCGAGCGGTGGAAGGGGTCCTGTGGCAGCGGTGTCGGAGTCGGATGCGGACGGGCCGCGCGCAGGCGGTGGCGAGGCCGGAGACGCCCCGGATCCGAACCGGTGGCGTGCGCTGTGGGTGACCCTCGTCGCCGGTTTCATGAGCCTGCTCGACGTGACGATCGTGGCGGTGGCACTGCCCACCATCCAGCGTGGTCTGGGCGCCACACCGGCCCAGGTGCAGTGGGTGGTCTCCGGTTACGCGCTGTCGTTCGCCCTGGCCCTGGTCACCGCGGGACGGCTCGGCGACGCGCTCGATCGACGCCGTATCTTCCTGCTGGCCCTGACCGCGTTCACCCTCTTCAGCGCCGCGTGCGGCGCGGCCCCCGACATCGCCCTGCTGGTGGCGGCCCGACTGGCCCAGGGGCTGGCCGCCGGTTTCATGGCCCCGCAGAACTCCGCTCTGATCCAGCAGATGTTCCGCGGTGCCGAACGGGGCCGTGCCTTCGGCTTCTTCGGCGCCACCGTGGGCATCTCCTCCGCCGCCGGGCCCCTGACGGGCGGGGCCATCCTCGCTCTCGCCGGCTCGGCCGACGGCTGGCGGTGGATCTTCTTCGTCAACGTCCCGATCGGCGTCCTCGCCGTCGTGCTCGGTCTGCGCCTGCTGCCACGCGTCGAACGCTCCGGACGAGGATCGGTGGACGTCCCCGGCATCGTGCTGCTCGGTCTGGGAGTCCTGGCGGTCATGTACCCCCTGGTGCAGGCGGACGCCGGCGGCCTCGGACGCCTGTGGTGGCTCTTTCCCGTGGGCGCGGCACTCCTCGCGCTCTTCATCCGCCGCCAGTTCCGCCTCGTCGCACGCGGCGCCCAGCCCCTCCTGGACCCGCGCCTGTTCTCCACCGTGCGCGGTTACGCCGTCGGCGCGGGGGTCGGCACGCTCTACTTCATCGGCTTCAGCGGGGTGTGGCTCGTCTTCGCCCTCTTCTTCCAGCGGGGACTGGACTTCACCCCGCTGCAGTCCGGGCTGGCGGTCACTCCCTTCGCTCTGGGGTCGGCCGCCGCGGCGGTGACGGCCGGCCGTCTCGTGGACCGCTTCGGGCGCCTGCTCACCGTGTGCGGGCTGAGCGCGGTCATCCTCGGTCTGGGCAGCACCGCGCTGCTGCTGTGGCTGGTGTCGGACGACGCGGCGCGCTGGGCGGCCGCGCCGGCCCTCTTCGCTGCCGGCATCGGCGGAGGCTTCGTGGTCTCCCCGAACATCACCATGACCCTGCGCGAGGTCCCCGTCCGCATGGCCGGGGCGGCGGGCGGCGCCCTCCAGACCGGCCAGCGCCTCGGCGCGGCCGTGGGCACGGCGGCGCTGCCGGGCATCTACTACCTGGTCCTGGGCGACACCGACCACTACCGCACGGCCCTGCTGGCCGCCCTCGGGGTGGCTCTCGTCGGCATGACCGCCTCACTGGCGCTGGCCGTGACCGACTGGCTGCGTGACCGCGGCGCCGAGGCCGCGCACCGCCGCTGCCCGGACGAGGTCGCCAACAGCCCGGTCCACTCCCGTCAGCACTGAGCGGGACCCACGACCGGCAGTACCGCCTCCGGCGACTCGGGCAGGGTCTGGCCGCCGTCCACCGTGACGACCTGCCCCGTGATGAACGAAGCCCGTTCGCCGGCGAGGAACTCGACCGCGTCGGCGATCTCCTGGGGCCGTGCCAGGCGGCCGAGCGGGATCGTCGCCGTCATCTGCGCGAGGTACTCCTCGCCCATGCCGTCCAGCCCCTCGGTCGCCACGTTCCCGGGGGCCACCGCGTTGACGGTGATCCCGAAGGGGGCGAGTTCCAGGGCCGCCGTGCGCATGAAGCCCAGCTGGGCGGCCTTGCTCGCGCCGTAGTGGCTCCAGCCCGGGAACCCGGTGACCGGCCCGGTGATCGACGAGGTGAGTACGACCCGTCCCGCCGCCGACTGCCGCAGCAGCGGCAGACACGCGGCGACCGCCAGCATCTGGCTCTCCACGTTCACCGCGAACACCTCACGGACATCGGCGTACGTCATCTCCGCCAGCGGCTTGTTCGGGAAGATCCCCGCGTTGAGGCACAGCACGTCGAGGCCGCCCAGCAGCGCGGAGGCGGCCTCGGCGAGCCGCTCGGCCGAGTCCGGCGCGGCGGAGTCGAGGGCGAGGCCCTCGACGCGCTGGCCCTCCCGCGCCGCCTCGGCCCGGAACTTCTCCAGGACGACCCGGGGGACGTTGCGGCCGGTCAGCAGGACGTCGTGTCCGGCACGGACGAAGGTGGAGGTGACGGCGGCGCCGATGCCGCGGGTGCCGCCGACGACGGCGACCTTCCTGGTCTGGGGCTGGGAGTTCATGTCGCTTCCTTGATCGGGCGGTTCGTCGAGGAGACGCGGAGTTCGGTGCGGTCGGCCCGGAAGAGGTCGTAGGAGAACTCCAGGGGCTCGCCGTGCTGGTCGTGGGAGGTGCGGGTGATCGCCAGCAGGGGCTGGCCGACGGACACGTCGAGGTGGTGGGTGTGGTGGCTCTCGGCGAGGCGGACGCGGATCCGCTCGGACACCTCGCACGCCGTGACGCCGTAGACGTCGCGGAACACCTGGGAGAGGGAGCCGGTCAGGTCGTGGTCCAGGAGGCGGGGGAAGCGTTCGGCCGACACGAACAGCCGCTCCCATGACAGCGGCACCCCGTCGGCGAGCCGCACCCGTTCGATCGCCACCGTGACGGCGCCCTCCCGCAGTCCGAGCCCGGCGCAGACCTCCGGTTCGCCCCGTCGCAGCCCGGTGGACACCACCCGGGTCGCTTCGGCGAAGTCCTGGTGCCGCAGCAGCGCGGGGACGTTCACGTCGACGCCGGGCTGCCGCGCCACCACCCGGTCGCGGCCGTGGGCGAGCCGACTCCAGCTGTACACAGGCCAGTTGGGGTTGGGACGCAGCGCGAACGTGCCGCCGGCCTTGCCGCGCAGTCTGCACACCTCGCCCTCCGCCTCGAGCCAGGCCAGCGCCCGCCGGACGGACTCCCGGCTGGCGCCGAAGATCTCCGTCAGCCGGCGCTCGGGAGGCAGCCGGCCCCCCATGCGCACCTCACCGTTCCCGATCATCGCCAGCACCCCGGCCGCGACCCGGCCCGCGGCCGGGCCGAGCGGGCTCCGCTCAGTGGTCATGGTGTACGGCGGTGAGGTAGCCGTCGGCCAGGTAGTGGCGGGCGAGTTCGACGGACTGTGCCGCGAACGCCGGCCGGAGCGAGGCGGCGAAGGGCGTGTCGCCGCGCTTGTGCACCCAGGCGACGAGCATCAGCCGGCGCAGCATCACCAGCGCGGGAATGGCCCGGACGTCCTCCTCCCGCAGCGGTCGGCGTGCCTGGTAGCCGCGCAGCCATGCGGTCACCCAGTGCGCGGCCCGCGGATCGTGCTCGACGAACGACAGGGAGCACGCCAGGTCGTACAGGAACCAGCCGTAGCCGCAGTCGTCGAAGTCGATGAGCCGTACGGCGTCGGGGGCGACGAGGAGATTGGCGGCGCGCAGGTCGCCGTGGATGAGACCGAACACGGCCGGACCCCCGCCGTAGGCGTCGAGTTCGCGGGTCAGTTTCTCCTCGGCCCGGGCGAGGACCTCGACACCGCCCGGCGGCACATTGGGGTTGTCCCGCCAGCGGCCCCACAGCGAGGCGGCGCCGATCAGGTGGGCGAGGTCCCAGTCGGGGCGGGTGAAGTCGTCGGGTCGCCGCCATCGTGACGCGTGCTCGTGCAGGGCCGCGGTCTCCCGCCCGACGACCTCCATGACGTTCGTGAAGTCGGTGGTGTCGGGCTCGGCGCCGGGTGCGAACTCGAAGAGCGCCGCGTGCTGGAGCGCCCCGCCCGCACCGCGGAAGCTCGCCGCCGCTTCGCCCGCCGGGGTCGGCACCACCGCGGGGGTGGCGACCGCGCCGTCCGCACGCAGCCGCTCGGTCCACATCAGCTCGCTGCGGATCTGCGGCAGCGTGCGGAAGCCGGGCCGGTGCAGGCGCAGGACGAGCGGGTCGGGGGTGTCGCTGAAGGTGCAGAGGTAGGTGGCGTTCTCGGAGAGGCTCAGCAGCCGGGCGCCGGACAGGGCGGTGGCACGGTCGTACGCGGTGAGCGCCGCGGTGATCTGTCCGTCCCAGGTGTCAGACATGGGAAGCGGCCACCTTCCGTACGGCGTCCCGCAGGCGGGTGAGGATCTCGGCCGTCTCCTGCTCGGTCAGCAGCAGTCCGGGCTTGAACTGGAGGACGGCCGGGTCGAGCGTGGAGAAGATCGCCCACACGCCGTGCCGGTAGAGCTCGGTCATGACCGGCTGGGCACCGACGGCGCCGAACTCCAGACCGATGACCAGGCCCTTCTGGCGGATCCCGGTGAGCGCGTGGGGGAGTTCGGCGCGCAGTTCCGCGAGGCCGTCGGTGACCTGGTCGATGCGCCGGCGGACGTTGGCGCGGGTCTCGGCCCGCTGGGTGATCTCCAGGACCTTCGCGGCCACGGCACAGCCCAGTTCGGCGCCGCCGAAGGTCGCCATGTGGGCGAAGCCGTCGCGCTCCAGCCAGCCGCTCGCCGCCGGGCCGAGGAGGGCGGCGCTGACCGGGTAGAGGCCGCCGCCGAGGCCCTTGCCGGTCACCAGGACGTCGGGGGTGACGTCTTCGCCGTACACGCCCCACAGCTCGCCGGTCCGGCCGAGGCCGGTCTGGACCTCGTCCGCGATGTACAGGGTGCCGGTGTTCTCGCAGGCCTGTTTGACGGCGGCCAGGTAGCCGGGCTCGGGCATCGGGAAGCCGTAGGTCGCCGGGATCGTCTCCATGACGACGGCGGCGGTGTCCTCGCGGGCGAGGGCTGCTGTCATCGCGTCGAGGTCGTTGAACGGGACCTGGACGAACTCGGCGGGGTTGTCGGAGCGGAAGAGCTGCGAGAACCGTGAGTCGCCCGTGGCGACGGCCAGGCCGGTGTGTCCGTGGTAGGCCTTCACGACCGACACGATCTTCCGCCGGCCGGTGGCGTAGCGGGCGCTCTTCAACGCGACGTCCACCGCTTCCCCGCCGCTGGACCCGAAGACGACCTTGTCCGCGCCCGGCGTCGCCTCGACGAGCCGGCGGGCCAGGGCGGCGCGGCCCGGGGTGGGGAAGTGGTGGTTGCCGATGTCGAGATGCCGGAGGGCGTGGGCGAGGGTGTCCACCAACTCGGGGTTGCGATGGCCGAGGTTGTAGGTACCGC
This sequence comes from Streptomyces sp. NPDC057280, assembly GCF_042668605.1. Lineage (NCBI taxonomy): Bacteria > Bacillati > Actinomycetota > Actinomycetes > Kitasatosporales > Streptomycetaceae > Streptomyces > Streptomyces sp. NPDC057280. The sequence goes on along the minus strand of NZ_JBHUYR010000006.1, from coordinate 109,464 downwards.
CGTTCAGATGGACGTCGATGACCTCGTGCCCGTCGACGTCGGTGAGGCGGTACCCGGACCGGTCCCCGACGACGAGCGGGACGCCCTGGTCCCGCCAGAACGTGGTCTTGTCCGGATTCCAGTACCGCCGCGCGTCGGCGAGCACCTCCGCCTTCGACGCGTACCCGTACATCGACAACTGCTCGACGTCCAACGCGACCTCCTCGCTGCTGCCGCGAGGAGTCCCCGCCGGCGGTTCCGTGAACGCCTTCACGTTCCGCCAGGATGTTTGCGTCTCTGTGTGGTCGCCGGTGCGGGCGCGTAACGCTTGAGGTCCGGTTGTGGTCCGGTCGCGGATGCCGTTTACCGGTGCCGAGGCGCAGGTTGATCAGGGAGTGCGGCCCCGCCCGGCGGTTTTCAGAGCGTTCGTCACGTCGTCGAGGGGCGTGGCTGTTCGGGCGGGACCGAGGTCTCGGCCATGGCCATCCACTGGTCCAGGTCTGCTTGTGTGAACTCTGTCCAGGCCGGAATCCCGGGCAGTTGGCGGAGAAGGTCGAATGCCTCTGCGATCAGTGGTCCGCGGAGCACGGGTGCGTGGCAGCCGGCGACGACCTCGGCGTCCAGTCGCTGGAAGTCGTCCACGACTGCCCGGAACTTCTGGTCGTCCAGCAACGCCACCCAGGGCGAGACGAGCTGTCCGCCGAAGAACTGGCCGTCGCGGAACTAATCCGCGGACAGGTCGGCGGCTTCGGGCAGGGGAGTGGGCACTTCGTGGCGAAGGTGTCCACCGACCACATGACCTTGGTCTTCGTGTCGAAGAGGGCGCGGGTGGTCGGGTTGTCGTACAGAGGTGGGCGCTGGGCCACCAGAGTGCGGTCACCGACATCCACCGTGTCGCCGTCGGTCATGAAACGGTACCGGTTGATGGGCGTCTCCCACTCCGCGGCCATGCGCCCGATCGAGAACCAGGTCGTCAGCAGAGTCGCGTTCGGGCATTCGGCGAGGGCCGCCAGAAGGTTGCCGGCGTGATCACGATCGTCGTGGGTGAGGAAGATCCATCGCACGTCCAACGGATCCACCACGGACCACGCGGCCTCCAGCCACTGGGATCGAACCGCCGGCGCGCCGGTGTCCACCAGCACCGGTTCGGCTCCCCGGATCACCATCGAATTCATCGGGAAATGGCCGACCGGCGGAGCCTCCAAGGCCCATGGGATGACAAACGTCTCTTCGGCGATCCTGTACGGCTGCAGAAGATCGAAGGTTTCCGTAGTGGTCATCGCTGCTCTCCTCGGACTGGAGTGCGGCGCAGCGCCCGTTCTTCCAGTCCAGCCCCATGCGACGCATGCGTCCAACGATGGAGTACACGTTGACAGTGCAAGTCGGTCCTCGGCATCGTTGTCAGCCGGGCGAGGGCGATGGAAACCCCGCACGCGCGGCGACGCGGCGGGGGTGCCCGTACGGACGGGCACCCCCCGCCGCGTCGCCGTCGTCAGGCGTCGGTGGCCTCGGCCCGTCCGTAGTAGGCCGCGCGCATCAGATCCTGCATGTCGTCCAGCATCGGCATGCGCGGGTTCGCCGGCGCGCACTGGTCCTCGTACGCGTTGAGGGCCTGCTGGGGCAGGGCGTCGAGGAACCTCTTCTCGTCGACGCCGAGGGAGCGGAACGACGGCTCGATGCCCACCGCGTCGCGCAGCCGCTCCACGGCCGAGGCGAGGGACGTGACTCCCTCCGCGGGGGTGGCGGCGGGCAGGCCGAGCGCGCGGGCGATGTCCTGGAAGCGTTCGGGAGCGCGGTAGTTCTCGTACTTGGGCCAGCCGGTCAGCTTCGCGGGGACGGTGCCGTTGTAGCGGATGACGTGCGGCAGCAGGACCGCGTTGGTGCGGCCGTGCGCGATACGGAAGGTGGCGCCGAGGGTGTGCGACATGGCGTGGACGATGCCGAGGAAGGCGTTGCCGAAGGCCATGCCCGCGATGGTGCCCGCGTTGTGCATCTTCTCCCGGGCCTCCGGGGCACAGGTGACGACCGAGGCCTCGATGTTGTCGAAGATCAGGCGGATCGCGTGCAGGGCGAGACCGTCGGTGAAGTCGTTGGCGTACACCGACACGTACGCCTCGATGGCGTGGGTGAGGGCGTCGAAGCCGCTGTCGGCCGCCAGCGCGGAGGGCAGTTCGGCGGTGAGGAGCGGGTCGACGATCGCGACGCTCGGGGTGAGCGCGTAGTCGGCCAGCGGGTACTTCTTGCCCGTCGCCGGGTCCGAGATCACCGCGAAGGGTGTGACCTCGGCGCCGGTGCCGGAGGTGGTGGGCACGCAGACCAGGCGGGCACGGGTGCCGAGCACGGGGAAGCGGAAGGCGCGCTTGCGGATGTCGGAGAACTTCTGCCGCATGTCCGCGAAGTCGACGTCAGGGTGCTCGTACAGCAGCCACATCACCTTCGCCGCGTCTATGGGCGAGCCGCCGCCCAGCGCGATGATCGTGTCCGGGGCGAAGTCCCGCATGAGGTCGGCGCCGTGGCGCACGGAATCGATGCTCGGTTCGGGCTGGACGTTGTCGATGATCTGCAGGGTGACCGGTTCGGGCCGGCGCTGCAGGACGCGGCTCACCCGGTCGACGAAGCCGAGGCGGGTCATGGTGGTGTCGGTGACGATCGTGACGCGCCGGACGTCCGGCATCGAGGAGAGATAGCGGATGGCCTGCGGCTCGAAGTAGATCTTCGGCGGGACCTTGAACCACTGGAGGTTGTTGCGGCGGGCGGAGACCCGCTTGATGTTCAGCAACTGGACGGCGGAGACGTTGTTGGACACCGAGGTGCTGCCCCAGGAGCCGCAGCCGAGTGTGAGCGAGGGCAGCAGACCGTTGTAGATTCCGCCGATGGCGCCCTGCGAGGACGGGGCGTTGACGATGATCCGTACCGTCTTCATGTGCCTGCCGTACGCCTCGGCGAGCTCCCGGTCCTCGGTGTGGACGACGGCGCTGTGGCCCTGTCCGTGGAAGGCGACCATGTCGGCGGCCAGGTCGAAGCCCTGCTGCTCGGAGCGGGCACGCAGCACGGCGAGGACGGGGCAGAGCTTCTCGCGGGTCAGCGGCTCGTCCGGGCCGACCCGCTCGGCCTCGACGAGGATGACGGACGTGTCGGCGGGCACGGTGAAGCCGGCCTGCTCGGCGATCCACGCCGGACTCCGCCCGACGGCGGCGGAGTTGACCTTCGGTTCACAGCCGCTGCCCGCCGCCCGGTGTTCGGGGAAGAGGAACGTCTCCAGGCGCGCCTTCTCCTCGGCGGTCGCCAAGTAGGCGTGCAGGGTGCGGAATTCGGCGAGGGCGGCGTCGTAGATCTCGTCGTCGAGGATGACGGCCTGCTCCGAGGCGCAGATCATGCCGTTGTCGAACGACTTGGAGAGCACCAGGTCGTTGACGGCGCGGCGCAGCTTCGCACTCTTGTGCACGTACGCGGGAACGTTGCCGGCTCCGACGCCGAGAGCAGGCTTGCCGGCCGAATACGCGGCCCGGACCATGCCGTTGCCGCCGGTGGCGAGGATGAGCGAGACGCCCGGGTGGCGCATCAGCGCGCTCGTGGCCTCGACCGACGGGGCCTCGATCCACTGGACGCAGTGTTCGGGGGCGCCCGCGGCCACGGCGGCGTCCCGGACGATCCGGGCGGCCTCGGCGCTGCACCGCTGGGCGGAAGGATGGAAGGCGAACACCACCGGGTTGCGGGTCTTGAGCGCCATCAGCGCCTTGAAGACGGTGGTGGAGGTCGGGTTCGTGACCGGGGTGATCGCGGCCACCACACCGACCGGTTCGGCGATCTCGACCATGTCGTCGATGTCGTCGCGGGCGATGACACCGACCGTCTTCATCCGGTCCATGCTGTGCGTGACGTGCTCGCAGGCGAACATGTTCTTGGCCGCCTTGTCCTCAAACACCCCCCGTCCGGTCTCGTCCACCGCCAGCCGCGCCAGTGCGGTGTGCCGGTCCAGGGCGGCGACCGAGGCCTTCTTCACGATGTGGTCGACCCGCTCCTGGTCCAGGCTCTCGTAGTCGGCCAGCGCCTTCAGCCCGTTCGTGACCAGCCGGTCCACGGCGACGTCGGTGTCCGACGGCGCCTCGGTCGGGGCAGCGGTCGCGGGTCGGTCGTGGTGGCGGGTCATGGATGTGCCTCCGTCATCGGGTGGTGGGGCCCTGCAGCCGGCGGGCCTTCGGGTGCGCGGCGCCGCGGGGGACCGGCGCCGCGCACCACGACCCTCTCCTCGGCACCGCCCCGTCGTGCAGGTCCGCCCGGTCCGTGATCGGCGTCCGACAGGCCCCGAGGCCGGGCCGGACGTCCCTGGGGGCGGTGTTGTCCCTCCAGCCGGCCCCTGGGGTGCGAGCCCGTGCCGGGCGACCGCGCCGGGCAGATTGATCAAATTGCCAGGCGTCAACCGGCGGTCGCCGGGGCCGTTCGGCCCTTGTTGCTCCTCGGGCGCGCGGACTTCACTGATCGAACGGCATCGGGGAGAGCGAGGCCGTACGAGAACGCCGTACGACGAGGAGGTGACCGGAGAGATGATCGCGGCGGTGGGCCAGGCCGACCTGAACCCAGGGGCGCTGAAGCTGGTGGAGGTCGAACTCGGGCCGGTACTGGAGCGTATGCCCGGGCGGATGCCGGTGGTGGTGCGAGCGGTCGCCGGGGCGCCGGTCGCCGTGGGACGGGCCGTGCGCGCCGCGGGTCGGGAACTGGTCGTGGTGACGCCCGCGCCGGAGATGTCGCCCAGCATGCCGCCGACGGACGAGCAGGAGGCCGTCGGTGAACTGCTCTGCCTCGCCGGGCAGGTGCGCCCCCTGGAGTACGACGCGGCCGTCCGCGACGCCTGCGTCGGCGCGGACGAGCGGATCATCGCGAAGTGCCGACGCCTGCTGGCCGTCTGGGACGGCTCACCGTCCAACGGCCGTGACGCCACGGCCCACTTGGTGGCGTACGCCAGGGCCCGGGGCATTCCGGTCGAGGTGCTGTGGCCGGAGGGAGCCGTACGGCAAGCGATATCCGGCACGCCGCGCACCCCGTCGCGGCTGCCGATCGCTTGACGTCCCCTGCTCATCGCCCGGCATGGGCCGTTGCCCATCCGGACACCATCGAGGCGGAACCATTCCCATGACCAGCAGCACCTCCTCCACCGTGCACGACTTCGACCCCCGAGCCCGCGAGGGCGGCCGACGGCCGGAGCCCGCACCGGAGGGCAGCATCGGCGCCTCCGGCGTCTTCGCCTGGCTCCTGATCGTCACCGGCGCCCTCGGGATCCTCGCCTCCTTCGTCATCACCGTCGACAAGTTCCAGCTCCTTCAGGACCCGGACTTCGCACCCTCCTGCAACCTCAGCCCGGTGTTGTCCTGCTCGAACGTGATGCGCAGCCACCAGGCCGGCGTGTTCGGGTTCCCCAACCCGCTGCTGGGCCTGCTCTCCTATCCGGTCGTCGCCGCCGTCGGACTCGCCGTGCTGGCCGGGGCGCGGTTCCGGCGCTGGTTCTGGCTCGGACTGAACGCCGGCACCGTGTTCGGCGCGGGCTTCTGCATGTGGCTGATGACGCAGGCGCTGTACGAGATCGGCGCGCTGTGCCTGTGGTGCTGCCTAGTCTGGGCGGTCACCATCGCGATGTTCTGGTACACCACCGTGCACAATCTGCGGCACGGCGTCATCCGGGCCCCGCGCGTTCTGGTCGCCGCAGTGCGGGAGTTCCACTGGGCGGTGCCGACCGCCTGGTACCTGAGCATCGTCATGCTCGTCGCCACCCGCTGGTGGGACTACTGGCGGACACTGCTCTGAACCGGTCCGGCCCACGGCGTCCGGGCGGGCGACGAGGGACCGTTGGGCCCCGAACACGGGCCCCCGCAGGGACTGTTCGGCCCTATCCGCACCCCACGCCCCACCGCAGATCATGAGGCACGGCCGGGGAGGGCCGACTCCGATTCCCGCACCCTCGGCACTTCCCGGCCCGTCGACGACACATGCGCGATGGGGAGGACACCGTCCGGTGGACGAGGAACAGACGCATCAGGTGGAGAGCGTACGGCCGGGAGCCGAGGTCACCACGGCCGCAGTGCCGGCAGGGCGGGCCGCCCGGCCGGCGTGGGTGGAGTGGCTGACGACCACCGACCACAAGAAGATCGGGACGATGTACCTGGTCTCCGCGTTCGCCTTCTTCATCGTCGGCGGCGTCATGGCCCTGATGATGCGCGCCGAACTCGCCCGGCCGGGTCTGCAGATCATGTCGAACGAGCAGTTCAACCAGGCGTTCACCATGCACGGCTCGATCATGCTGCTGATGTTCGCGATGCCGCTGTTCACCGGGTTCGCCAACTGGATCATGCCGCTGCAGATCGGCGCGCCGGACGTGGCCTTCCCTCGGCTGAACATGCTGGCCTACTGGTTCTTCCTGTTCGGTTCGTCGATCGCCGCGTTCGGCTTCCTCACCCCGGGCGGAGCCGCCGACTTCGGCTGGTTCCTGTACGCGCCGCTGTCGGACGCCGTGCATTCGCCGGGCCTCGGCGCCGACCTGTGGATCATGGGGGTGGCGCTCTCCGGTTTCGGCAGCATCCTCGGCGCGGTCAACTTCATCACCACGATCATCTGCATGCGTGCTCCGGGCATGACCATGTTCCGGATGCCGATCTTCGTGTGGAACGTGCTGCTGACCGGCGTCCTGATCCTGATCATCTTCCCGGTCCTGGCGGCGGCGCTGTTCGCGCTGGAGGCGGACCGCAAGTTCGGTTCGCACGTCTTCGACGCGGCCAGCGGCGGCGCCTTGCTCTGGCAGCACCTGTTCTGGTTCTTCGGCCACCCCGAGGTGTACGTCCTGGCCCTGCCGTTCTTCGGGATCGTCTCCGAGGTCGTCCCGGTCTTCTCCCGCAAGCCGATGTTCGGCTACATGGGCCTGGTCGGCGCGACGATCGCCATCGCCGGTCTGTCGGTGACGGTGTGGGCGCACCACATGTACGTCACCGGCGGTGTACTGCTGCCGTTCTTCTCCTTCATGACGTTCCTGATCGCGGTCCCGACCGGTGTGAAGTTCTTCAACTGGATCGGCACGATGTGGAAGGGGTCGCTGTCCTTCGAGACGCCGATGCTGTGGGCCACAGGCTTCCTGATCACCTTCGTCTTCGGCGGTCTGACCGGCGTGATCCTCGCGTCCCCGCCGATGGACTTCCACCTCTCCGACTCGTACTTCGTCGTGGCGCACTTCCACTACACGGTTTTCGGCACCGTCGTGTACGCGATGTTCGCCGGCTTCCACTTCTGGTGGCCGAAGATGACCGGCAAGATGCTCGACGAGCGCCTCGGAAAGATCACCTTCTGGACGCTGACGGTCGGCTTCCACACCACGTTCCTGGTACAGCACTGGCTCGGCGTCGAGGGCATGCCGCGCCGCTACGCCGACTACCTGGCCGCCGACGGCTTCACCGCCCTCAACACGCTGTCCACCATCGGTTCGTTCGTCCTCGGTCTGTCACTCCTGCCGTTCCTCTACAACGTCTGGAAGACCGCCAAGTACGGAAAGAAGATCGAGGTCGAAGACCCGTGGGGCTACGGCCGCTCCCTGGAGTGGGCCACCTCCTGCCCGCCGCCGCGCCACAACTTCCGCGCCCTGCCCCGCATCCGCTCCGAGTCCCCGGCGTTCGACCTGCACCACCCCGAGATCGCCGAACTCGACACGGCGGGCTGAAGCATGACCCGCGTACTGGGGCTGGGCGTCGCACTGGTGACCGTGTCCGGCTGCGCCTGGTACCTGCCCGCCCTCACCGACCTGCGAGCGCGAGACGACCGCCCCGTCTCCCGTCGTACGGCGGCTATCGCGTGTCTGACGGGCTGGAGCACGGCAGGCGCCGTGGCGCTGCTCTTGCTGGTGGGCGTCATGTGGCCGGTGCCGTGCGCAGTGGCCGTGGCGGGCGCCGCCGGTACCTCTGTGCTGCGCGCGCATGCCGGAGCGCAACAGAGGGCCGAGACGCGGGAGGTCGCCCGCCACTGGGCGACGCTGGAACCCACTGCGCCGCGGCACGGCCGGTCGCAGGGCCGCACGGAGCATTATGTGTTCGCCGCCCTCGTCGCCTGCGGCGTGGTGGTCGCGCTGATCGCGGAGACCCTTCTCATGGCCGCCGGGCCCGGGGAGGGGTGGGGCGGGGTGGCGGTCGCCATGGCCCCTGCCGCGATCCTCGGTGCCTTCCTCGTCCTCGCCGCCACGTACGCCCGCATGTCCCGCCACCGCATCACGGCGGAGCGCAGGCGGGGCCCGCGATAGGAAGTGCCGGTGTCCCGAGGGCGACGGCCGGCCCGGCCGGCGGGTGGGGCCTGGTGCGGTTGCGGCCTCATGCGTTCGCCCTCGCGTGATGCTGCGTCGCCACTCCGGTTCCACCCGGCCCCACTCGCTGCCCCACCGACCCCGTCCAGGGGACCTTCGCCCGGACCAGGTCGTCCTTTACGTGCCGACCAGCACGCCGCTCAGCACGAAGACGGCCCACACGGCCGGCACGATCGGGGTGTGCCCGAGCGGACCCCGAAGAGGGACCACCGGTCCCTCGCCATGGAAACCCCGGGCTCTCACTCTCGAAGGAAGGCATCTTGCGACCTCGGGCCTGCGAGGAGGATTCCATGCATTCCGCGACCCTTGACGCCTCGACCTTGGAGGCCTGCCTCGCAGCCGCAGTCGCGGCACCCTCCATCTTCAACACGCAGCCGTGGCGCTACCGCCGGGACTCCGAGACCATCACCCTCCAGGCCCGTGCCGCCCCGGGGCGTGGACTGCGCCACGCCGACCCATGGGCCGTGCCCTGCACGTGTCGGTGGGCGCATCCGTGTTCAACCTCCGTGTCGCCGTCGCCCACTTCGGCTGGTGCCCCGTCACCCGGCTGCTGCCCGTTCCGGACGAGCCGCGTCTGCTCGCCACCGTCCGCCTGACGGGCGCCCCGTCCCGGGCGGCAACAGGGCATCGAGACGGCCTCTACGAGGCGATCCGACGCCGGCACAGCAGCCGGCTGCCCTTCTCCGCGAAGCCGCTGCCCGCACCGCTGCGTGCGGAGCTCGCCGAGGCCGCGCGCCGGGAGGGGGCTCTTCTCACCTTCCCGGCGGCCGATGAGAGGGACCACCTGCTCCGCGTGACCGCCGAGGCCGAACGCCGCAACCGGGCCGACCCGGACCGCGGTGCCGAGAGCCGCCGCTGGGTGCACCGCGACGGGGACGAACCCGCCGACGTCGGACTTCCGCAGGCCGTCCTCGGACCGCAGGACTCCTACGAACGGCTGCCCATGCGGGACTTCACCGCGCAACGGCACACCGACCGGCTGCCGTCCCAGCCGTTCGAGACCGACCCGATGATCGCCCTGCTGACCACCGAGCACGACCGCCGCACGGACTGGCTGCGGGCCGGCCAGGCGCTCGAACACGCCCTCCTGGCCGCCACGGTGCGGGGCCTGCGCACATCCCTGTTGCACCAGCCGCTGGAGTGGCCGGACCTGCGCCAGGCACTGAGCCCGACACCCGGCCGCGACGGGCACGCCCAGATGCTGATCCGCCTCGGGTACGGTCCGGAGGGCCCCGCCACGCCCCGGCACGCACCGCACACGCTGTTCGAGGCGCCGGAGGATCGGCAGGACGACTGAACGGCCTGAGGACACGCTGCCCGCGGCGGTGCTCACGGCTCCTGGGGGTGGTCCGGCCCGGCCGGTTCCGAGCCGCCCATGTCCAGCCGGAACGGCGGATACGTGTCCGTCATCAGTGCGACGTAGGCGGCGACCCGCAGCACCCACCGGTTCAGGCCCAGGATCAGGTCGAACAGGTTCCTCGGGTACTTCTCGGTGGCGGCCAGGATCACGCCGGCGATGACCGTCAGCACGGCGACGAGTCCGCCGGACCACCAGCCGAGGTGCCAGCCGCCGAGGAAGAAGCCGACGACGACGTAGTGCGGGATCGCCAGCAGCCACCACTTCACCAGCACCAGGCCGCGGGACAGGCGCTCGGGGTAGGCGATGTCCAGCCGGGCCGGATACCCCGGCTCCTCGCCCAGGCTGAACGGCGGGTAGCGGTCGGTGCCCAGGGCGCCGTACGAGTAGTAGGCGACCCGCCAACTCCAGCGCAGCACACCCAGATTGAAGTCGAACAGCGAGCGTGGGTAGCGCCCGGTGAACAGGATGGCGAAGAACGCGATCACGCTCACCGCGGCGAAGCCGACCCAGAGGAAGAACAGCACCACGTAGTGCGGAATCACCAGGATCCACTTCACGAGCCACAGCCATCGCGACAGCGATGCGTCGAGCACAGCGGTGACCCGGACCGGACGGTCCGGGACTCCTGCCAGGGTCGTCATGGCGATCAGCTCCTTCACTTCGGGGCCACCGTGCCTCGGGCAGGTCCCGTCACCACCGTGCCGACCGGGCCGAGCAAGCCGCGAGGGCCGACCGGGGGTGGGCGCCGGGCTATCGGTCCCGACGTCCTGATCGGTGTCGGCCTGGGCATCGGCTCATGACCGGTTGCCGTACGGGGCGTACAGGTCGAGCAGCCGGATGCGGGCCGCGTGCAGCCGGTGTGCGACCACCCGGCCGACCCAGACCGCGACCGCCCGGCCGAACTCCGGGTCGGCGGCGCACATCTGCCGTACGTCGACCGCGTCGAACTCCCAGGCCCGCACCGGATGTGTGACCTGGGCCCCGAACTGCCAGACGTGGGGCGGGAAGTGCCAGGACCAGCCGACCAGTTCACCGTGCCCAAGGGATTCGATGACGGGCGAGCGGCGTCCGGGCACATGCAGATCGAGGGCGACGACGCCCGTCCGCACGCTCCAGAACCGGTCGGCTCGCCCGCCCTCCTCGAACAGGCGGGTGTTCACGTCGAAGGAGACTTCGCGGGCGATGCCCATGAGCCGCTCCCGGTGCTCGGCCGGGAGGATCGCGTCCATGAGGCTGATAGACGTCATCATTCCATTTCCCGTCGCTCGTGTCGGCTGCGGCCCGGGTCCGTACTGATCGGCATCGTTTTCCTCCCGAGGCGGGGGAGGGCCGCTCCCAGCGTGGGCGCAGCACCGGTAGGGCAACACGGACCGACCGGTCCCTGCAGGCGGGTCGTTCGGCCCAAGTCGGGGCGGGCATTTTGATCAGACGGACGTCTCGTAGACCGAGAGCCGGTCCCGCGTCTTCGCCGAGAAGAGGTGGACGTCATCCGGGCGGGTGGTCACCCGAAGCGCCTCGCCCTTGCCGAACGCCTGCCGTCCCGGTGCCCGGACGACGACCTGCGCGGCCTCCCTGTCGACCTTGGCGGTCGTGTGGAGGTAGGTGACGGCGCCGGTGTCCTTGACGGCATCCACCACGAGCTCCAGCCCAGGTGTCTCCCTGTCCTCCTGGGACAGGATCTCGAACTGCTCGGGCCGCACGTCCAGGGCGATCTCCGAGGCGCCCTAGGCGCGGGAGGCTCGCAGCGCCGGCCGCGGCAACGGCAGGAACAGCTTGCCCAGTTCGATCTTGTCGGTGGTGAGCGGGAGACGGAAGAAGTTCATCGCGGGGGATCCTATGAAGCCGCCGACGAAGGCGTTGGCGGGTGCCGGAACACCTCGTTGGGCGTACCCACCTGTTGCAGCACGCCGTCCTTGAGGACCGCCACACGATCCCCCATGGTCAGGGCCTCGACCTGGTCGTGGGTGACGTACGCGGCGGTGGTGCCCAGCCGCCGCTGCAGCGAGGCGATCTGCGTACGGGTCTGGACCCGCAGTTTGGCGTCCAGGTTGGACAGCGGCTCGTCCATGAGGACCCTGTGGTTCGCGGACGATGGCCCGCCTCATCGCGACCCGCTGGCGCTGCCCGCCGGGCAGCGACTTCGGCTTGCGCCCGAGATACTCGCCGAGGTCGAGGATGCCGGCTGCCTCGGCGACCCGGCCCCGGACGTCGTCCTTGTGCACCTTCGCGATCTTCAGGGCGAAACCCATGTTCTCCGCCGTCGTCATGTGCGGGTAGCGGGCATAGTTCTGGAACACCATCGCGATGTCGCGGTCCTTGGGTGGCAGATGGGTCACATTCCGGTCGCCGACGCGGATGGTGCCCGAGCCGATGTCCTCCAACCCGGCGAGCATCCGCAGCGTGGTGGACTTGCCGCAGCCGGAGGGACCATGAGGACCATGAACTCGCCGTCGGCGATCTCCAGGTCCAGAGCGTCGACGGCCGGGTGGTCCATCTTCGCGAAGCACCGCGTTGCCTTGTCGAAGGTGACGGACGCCATAATCTTTCCCCTCCCCTGATGCCCCCGACAGCACCCGGTACGGGTGAACGTCACGAGGGGGGTGACTGCGCGCCGCACCTTCAGGCTCGAACAACGCGCGGCGGCACGGCAGGTCCCCTCCGTCCCTGCCAACCGGGCCGGCTGGCCCCGCCGCCACCGTCACGGCCGGCGCTCAGAAGAAGCTGAGAAGTTGCTGTGCCAGGCTGGCGCGCGCCTTGGACACATCGGTCGACCAGCCTGCTGGAGGACTCTCATGAGCCTGATCAACGGACTGCCCGCGCACGTATTGCTCGTGCACTTCGTCGTCGTGCTGGTGCCCCTCACCGCGCTGGCACTCGCCGTCTGCGCGGTCTGGCCGAGCGTGGCACAGCGCATGGGCATCGTGCTGCCCTTGCTGGCACTGGTCACGCTCGTGAGCGTTCCGCTGGCCACACAGGCCGGGGAGTGGCTCGAGGAACACGTCGCCGACGACGCGCTGGTGCGTCGGCACGCCGAGCTCGGCGATGGACTCCTGCCCTGGGCCGGGGGCCTGTTCGTCCTGGCGGTCTTCGTCTGGTGGGCAGCCCGCGGCTCGGCATCGCCGGGGTCGGGCGCCTCGCGCGGCACGCGTCGGTCCGCGGCTCCGGTGCGTATCGCGGTCGTAGTCCTGTCGCTCGTCTTGGCCGTGGGAGCCTCCGTGGACGTGTACCGCATCGGCGATTCGGGGGCGAAGGCCGCGTGGCACGACGGCTTCTCCAAGACCGCGTCGAGCGGCGACGGGGACGCCGACTGACCCACGCTCCGCCGGCCGGGGCGCGGGTACGAGGGAGGAGCGGCCCTTGCGTTTCGAGTGCCGCGGTGTGCAGGGCCACGGGCGACCTGCTCTGGGTGCGCCCCTTGTTGCAGCGGGCATGAGTGCGATTCAGCGTCCCGCCCGGTGTTCCCACGCCGTCAGGGCGCCGTCGGGCGCCAGGACCGCGATCAGGTCAACTATCGCATGACCGGGCTGCTCGGACGCCGAGCGGCTCAGTCGTGCGGGACGACGGCGACCGGGCAGTGTGCGTGGTGCAGCGCGGTGTGCGCCCACCGGCCCGAGTTTCCAGGTCAGATGGGACGGATTATGGCGGCGGCCCACGACCACGAGTCCTCTGCGCGCCGCGGCGTACAGCAACACGGCCGCGGCCGGACCGGTCGAGACCTGTTCGGTGACGGGGACGTCGGGGAACTTGTCGCGCCAGGGTGCCAGCGTGGCCGCCAGCTGTGCCCGTTCCTCCGCCTGGTAGCGGCTGTCGGGGCGCCCGGCGGCCATCGTGTGCGGATAAGGCACCAGGCTGGACAGCGGCAGGGCCCGTGCGGCACGGACCCGCATTCCGCGTGGCTCGGCGGTGGCGAACGCGAATTCCAACAGGGCGTCGGGGGCCGGTCCCGGCTCTTCCACGCCCACCACGACCTCGTCGTTGTCCGTCGCGGAGGGGTGCCCCCGGCCGTCCTCGACGGCGGGGTCGCCCGCTCGGACAGTGACAGCCGGGCATCGCGCGCGGCCCAGGACGTGCAGACTGATGACGCGGTGGTCATGATGCGCTCCCGGTGCCCGGCTCCGGTCGGTCGGGCGGGATGCGGAAGACGGGGACCCGCTCGGCGATCCGGGCGAACTCCTCCAGCGGGGCCCTGCCGGTCCACCCGCAGTTGTGCCCGGGCGCCGGGAGCGAGCGCGAGATAACGCCGCAGGACCGGCGCGCGGTCACCAACCGCGACCTCCACCAGGCGCACGGCCCGGGCACGGGCATGCCGCAACACCACATGGTCCTCGGCCGCACGGACGTTGCGCACCCAGTTCGCGTCGTTGCCGAGCATCGCCACCAAATAGTGGTCGGCGACCACCAGAGGCAGAGAGACGAGCCGGCCCGTGCGACGCCCGGGCACCTTCATCGTGACCAGGCGCTGCGGTGTCAGCCCCGCCGAGGAGGCGAGCACCTTCTGCCGAATCATCACGCGTGCCAGGCGGCCCGGGCGGCCGCCGCGGTACATCCACCGGTCGAACCGGCGCAGCGGACGTGCGGAGTCGTCACGCCCCCTGGCTCACACCCGCCCCGAACAACACCGCACTCCCACACGCGGACGGGGAACCCCGATGTGGCCTGCCTGATCGTGAGCACGATGGTCCCCTCTCTGCTCCTGGCGGGGGCCGGACAGCCGACACCCCTCGTCCGTCAAACTCCGCCCCCTCCCATTCCGTCGGCTAGGGCCGGTCGGTCCCCCCGTCGACGGCATCCGGTCCACGCCGGGCGGCAACCGGCGACGACCCGTCCACGGCTCGGGTCCACCCTGTTCCAGGCGGCGAACGTGCCGGGTTCACCGAGCCGTTCGCGCGGGTTCGCCCACCCTCCGTCCGACGAGTGCACAGGCACCCGCGGGGACCGAACGGCTCTGCCTCGGGGTCTTACGCCCGCGTCCGCGAGGGCGGGCGGCGCGGATTCTTGAGGGATCACCGCTGCCTGTGCGCCGCCTCGGGCACCGCATGCGATCGCCGGTGCCGGGATCGCGACGCGAAAGGACGGACCCACGACGAGGCCACGGCCGCCCGCCACGCCCCCGGTCGCCTCGACGCCGTACGCCTGGCGGCATCATGACGACCGACGGCCTTGGGGTGCAGACCCTGGCCACTCGGGACGTCTACTCGGCCCTGGACACTTCCCCACGCGGCCTCACGCCCCCGGAAGCGGCCGCGCGACGGGAGCGGTACGGCGCCAACGAACTGCCCCGGCCCCGGCGCAGGGCCTGGTGGCGGGACCTCGTCGGCCAGTTAACGGACCTGTTCGCGGTAGTGCTGCTCGTCGCCTCCGCGATCACCTTTCTGGCGTACGGACTGCAGAATCCCCGGGACACGGGCACCTTGCAGCTGGCCCTGGCGATCGCCTGCGTGGTGCTGCTGAACGCGGCGATCGGCTTCTTCCAGGAGTACTCCGCCGAGCGCACCGCCGAGTCGCTCCAGGCGATGGTCCCGCATACCTGCCGGGTGCTGCGCGGCGGGGAACGGCAGGAGTTGCCCGCACGCGATCTCGTCCCCGGGGACGCGGTGTCGGCGGACTGCCGTCTCGTGGAGGCCCACCAGGCCTCGGTGAACAACGCCGCGTTGACGGGGGAGAGCGATGCGCAGCCAGAGCGTCTGCGGAACGTCCTTTTCGGCCGGGACCGCTCATGGCTCGGAGCCGTTCCGGCGGTGCTGCGCCACGATGACCGGCACGGCGGTCGTGCGGGGAAGCGGCCGGTGATCCTGAGCCGCGCAGGCCGGCGCGGGCAAGGACGTTATTTCTCGGCCGGGGTGGGGGATCGGGGGAGGCGTAGTTCGAAGCACGCCCCCAGGGTCCGGGGGGTGAGGGTCAGGGTGCCGTGGTGGCGGTGGGCCAGGTCGCGGGCGATGGCGAGGCCCAGGCCGGTGCCGCCGTGGTCCCGGGAGCGGGCGTCGTCGAGACGGACGAAGCGTTCGAAGATGCGCTCGGTGTGCTCGGCGGGGATGCCGGGGCCGTCGTCGTGCACGGTGAGGATGACCCCCTCAGCTTCAGTTCGGACCGTGATCTGGATGCGGTGCGTGGCGTGGCGGGCGGCGTTGTCGACCAGGTTGCGCAGCAGGCGTTCGTATTCGTCGGGATTTCCGCGCACGTATGCGGGGGCGGTGCTGTCGCAGGTGAGGGTCAACGGCCGTTCGGTGAGGGGGTATTGCTCGGCGAGCCGGCCGGAGAGGGCGGTCAGGTCGACGGTTTCGAGGTCGGTGGTGGTGGGGGTGCGGGTGTCGAGGCGGGCGAGGAGCAGCAGGTCTTCGGCGAGGGCCTGGAGGCGGCGGGTCTGCCGTGCGGCGGTGGTGGCCGCGGCGGGCCAGTCGGTGCGCTCCGGGTAGGCGAGTGCGACTTCCAGGCTGGTGAGCAGCGTGGTGAGGGGGCTGCGCAGTTCGTGGGCGGCGTCCGCGACGAAACGGCGTTGCTGGGCGGCGGCGGTGTCGAGGCGTTGCAGAGTGGCGTTGATGGTGGTGGCCAGGGCGGCGATCTCGTGGCCGGTCGCGGGGACGGTGACGCGTTCGCGAGGGTCGTTCGGGGTGACCGAGGCGGTGAGGACGCGGATGGCCTCGACCGGCCGCAGCGCGATGCGGACGGTGAAGTACGCGGCGGCGGCGATCAGTACGAGCCCGACGAGTCCGGCCCGCAGCAGCAGGCCGTCGGTGGTGCGGGTGATCGCCTCGGCCGTGTCGGGGAGCACGACCACATAGGCCCGTAGCGTGGCATCGGGCCGCACGCCCAGAGCGGCGGCTTTGTGGCCGCTCAGGTCAGTGGCACGGACATCGGCGTACAGGACCGGGTAGGTCCCGCCGGCCAGGTCGAATTCGTTCCCGGGGTCATAGTCGCGGCGCACGGGTATGCGCAGCGGCCGGACCGTGTAGGACCATTCCGCGGTGTCGTCCACGGGGGCAGAGGGCGCGGAAGGGGCCGGCAGCACATGGCGGGTGCCGTCAGTGAAGTTGTCCATGCCGCCTCCGGAGGCGACAGCGGAGCGTCGGCCGGTCGCGACGACCTCGTACGGCACGGCGCTTCTGCGTACGGGAACCACCCCGTCGTTCAACTGGTCGACGAGGGCGAGGAGATGCTTGCGGGCCTGTTCCTCGGCGATCTGCGTGCTCTGGCGGTAGACCTCGTGATGTACCCACCAGCCGATGCCGGTGAGGATCACGGCGGCGGTGACGGCGGCGGCCAGGGCCGCGCGGGCTCGTACCGAACGCGGCCACCAGCGGCGCCGCGGCTCAGTCGCGGTCACGGTCGTCCACCAGCCGGTACCCGATGCCGCGCACGGTCTGCAGGGACTGCCGGTGGAACGCGGCGTCCACCTTCTTGCGCAGGGCGCTGACCCGGGCCTCCACCAGGTTGGGATCCCAGGCTTCGTCGGGCCACGCGTGATACAGCAGATCCGCCTTGGAGACCGCCTGGCCCGCCCGTCGCGCGAGCAGTTCGAGTACGGCGAACTCCCGGGGGGTGAGTTCCACCCGGACCCCGGCCCGGCGACAGATCCGGCCGGCGACGTCCAGTGAGAGGTCGCCCACGGCGAGGACGGTCGGGGCGACCGTGGCGGCCCGTCTGACCAGGGCCCGCAGACGTGCGACGAGCACCACGTAGGAGAAGGGTTTGGCCAGGTAGTCGTCGGCCCCCGTGTCCAGGGCCTCTGCCTGGTCCCAGTCGCCGTCCTTGGCGGTGAGCACCAGGATGGGGGTGGAGTTGCCTTCCCGGCGCAGTTGGGCGCAGACCTTGTAGCCGTTGAGTCCGGGCAGCATCAAGTCCAGGACGACCAGGGCGTATTCGCCGGTACGGGCCATCCACAGCCCCTGCCGGCCGTCGTGGGCGAGGTCGACGCTGTAGCCCTCGGCGCTCAGGCCGGTGTGCAGGGTGTGGGCAAGGTCCATTTCGTCTTCGACCACCAGGATGCGCATGCCGTGCAGCCTCGCACAGCACCGGTCCGCCTTCCTGATCGGCCGGTCAGGTTGGATCAGCATCCGGTCAACGAGGTCCGTGCACGCTGACGGGGCTTTGCGCTCCCGCTGAAAGGACCCGTCGCCGATGTCCGTTGCCACACGTGGCCCCGCCCCGGCCAGAACAGTTTTCCTTCCCCTACGTCGACCAACGCCAAGCCGGGCCACAGCAGTTGTCGTCAGCGCGCCGTTGGCCCTGGCGATGGCGCTGGGGCTGTGGGGCATCCGCAGGCAGAACACCCTGTGGGGGGACGAAGCCGTCACCTATCAGCTCGCGCACCGCGACCTTGCGCAGATCTGGCTCACCGCCCGGCACGTCGACCTGGTCCATGCCGTCTACTACGCCCTCATGCACGAGATCTTCGCTCTTGCAGGCGGCGGGCTGCTGACTCTGCGGCTGCCGTCCGTGCTGGCAACATGCCTCGCGGCGAGCGGGGTCGGGCTCGTGGGACTGCGCCTCGCGGGACCTCGCGTCGGCCTGCTGGCGGGACTGGTGTTCCCGCTCCTTCCCCAGGTGCAGAAGTACGCGCAGGAAGGCCGCTCCTATGCCATGGTGTGCGCCCTGGTCACCTGGGCCACCTATGCGCTGGTGACCGGCGTCCGGCAGCGCACCCGGTGGCGGTGGGCGGTCTATGGCTGCACCATGCTCCTGGCCTGCCTGCTGCACGAGTTCGCGGTCCTCGCCCTGGCCGCACACGGCGTCACGCTCGTCGTCTCCCGTGTCCCACGACCGGTGCTCACGGCTTGGAGTGTCGCGGCCGCGGGCGTGGTGGCCGGCCTGTTGCCGCTGGCGATCCTCAGCGTGGGGCAGTCGGGGCAACTGTCCTGGATGGACGGGCCGGTGCGGCCCGGCTACTTCCTGCTCGCCGCGGTCGTGGGCGTGGCGTGTGCCCGGGCGCCTCTTGCGAGCAGGAGACCGGTGCGGCTTTCCACGCTGGCGGTGCCGATCCTTGTGCTTCCGGGCCTTGTGCTGCTGATCGCCTCGCTGGTGAAGCCGCTTTTCGTCGACCGGTACGTGCTCTACAGCGACATCGGATGCGCCTTGCTGCTCGGCGCGTTGATCGACTACTGCATCCGGCGTCCGCGGTTTCGCCGTACCGCGGGGATCGCGGCCGCTGCCGCACTGGCCGCACTCGTCCCGCTCAGCCTGGCGCTGAGAACACCCCAGGCCCGAAGCAACGACGCCACAGCCATCGCCGCCGCCGTACGCGACGAAGGCCGTCCTGGCGACGGGCTGCTCTACCTCTCCGGCCAACACCGCATCCTCACCGCGGCCAGCCCCGCGGACACCCGTCACCTGACAGATCTGGCCCTCGCCCAGGACCCTGTCTCGTCGAACACGCTGGCCGGTGTCGAGCTACCCGCTCAGGACATAGCGGCCCGCATGCTGGAGTTCGACCGGATCGTCGCCGTCCGCGCGACGGGTGCGCGCTCGCCGGCCGGTCCGCAGGAGGCGGCGAAGACGAGCACCCTGCGGCGCTACTTCCGGGAGTCCGCAACATCGCAGGTCAACGGGGCGCGGGTCACCGTCTATGTACGAGACCACGACGCGTCCGCGGAGACGGTTCCCTGATCTCCTTCCTTGCAGCCGGTCGCGAGGGGGATGACGGCGTCGATCCCGGGCCGTGAACGTGGACATCGTTCTGCGTTTGTCGTTCAAGATCGCCGAGGAGACGTTCGTCATCCCATGGGCCCTCGAGGCACCGCCGGTCGGCCATTTTCCGATGAACTCGATGGTGATCCGGGGAGCCGAGCCGGTTCTGGTGGACACCATGGGCGCCCGCGGTGCGCTCCCAGTGGCTGGAGGCGGCCTGGTCCATCGTGGATCCTCTGGACGTACGGTGGATCTTCCTCACCCGCGACGACCGCGACCACGCCGGCAACCTCTTGGCGGTCCTCGCCCAATGCCCGAACGCGACCCTGCTGACCAGACGTGGGTGACCGCACCCTGGTCGCCAAACGTCCACCTCTGTACGACAACCCCACAACGCGCGCCCTCTTCGATTCGAGGACCAGCGTTTTGTGGGCCGTCGACACCTTCGCCACCAACGTGCCCACCCCGATACCGGACGTAGTGACGTTGTCCACGGACGAATTCCGCGACGGCCAGTTCTTCGGCGGACGGCTGGTCTCACCCTGGGTGGCGCTGCTGGACAGCCAGAAGTTCCGGACGGTCGTGGACGACTTCCAACGCCTGAACGCCGAGGCCGTCGCCGGCTGTCATTGCCCGGTCCTGCGAGGCACCAAGATCTCCGAGGCCTACGACTTCCTTCGCCGGCTCCCCGAGATCCCTCCATGGACGGAGTTCACCCAGGCCGACCTGGACCAGTGGATGTCGGTCGCCGAGAGCTCGGTACCCCCCGAACAGCCGCGGCCGTCGGGGACGTGACGGTGGCCTCGGGGCATGGCCATACGCTGCACGTGGAGGGCGGGGGTACGAACATCAATACGGTCGAGTCCGGCCCAGAGTTCTCGCGGCCGCCTCGGCGAAGTCGTGGATGAGCGGGGAGCGGCGGGCCGCCACCCACGCCAGGGCCACTTCGTTGGGGCCGATGTCCGCCACGGGCACCGCGATCACGTCGGGGCGGGTGTAGAAGCCGGCGGTGGACGAGGGCAGTACGCAGATTCCGGCACCGGAGGCGACCAGCTCCAGCTTCTCCTCCACCTGATGGATCGCCGGGACCTCGGGGCGTCGCCTCTCACGCAGTTCCAGCGCCACGTCCCGCCACTCGGGTACGGCATCGGGGTCTTGGAGCAGGTGCTCGCCGGCGAGGTCGTGGACGGTGACCGACGCCCGGTCCGCCAGACGGTGTCCCGCCGGGAGCATGACGAGCCGGGGCTCGGTGAACAGGGGCCGCACCTGGAGGCCGTACGGGTCGATGGGCAGTCGTACGACGCCGATGTCCGCCCGGCCGTCGAGCAGTACGTCCACCTGGTCGTCCCAACTGGTGCGCAGCAGGCGTACGTTGACGCCGGGCCGGACGGTGGAGAAGGCGGCCGTGGCCGGGGTGAGGGTGATGCCGGGCATGAAGCCGATGGTCAGCGTGGGGGTGTCCCGCGCTGCGGCCTTCGCCCGCCGCAGCAGTGCCTGTGCCGAGGCGAGCAGCGGGACGGCGTCCTGCAGCAACTGCTCGCCGGCCGGGGTCAGCAGCGTGCCGCGCCGGTCACGGTCGAAGACCTCGACGCCCAGCTCGTCCTCCAGGCTGCGGATCTGCCGGGACAGCACCGGCTGCGCGATGTGCAGCCGCTCGGCGGCGCGTCCGAAGTGGAGCTCCTCGGCGACGGCCACGAAGTACCGGAGCTTTCGCAGGTCAAGATCCACCCGGACTCACCGCTCACTTCCTGTTCGTCTCCGGGGCGGCCCGCCGTCCTGGAGCGACTTCTCGTCGCCCCTGCGGGACCGTGAAACGAGTGGGACAGCCGGCTACCAATCTACCGAGAGGCGAGCCGGTGGCCTGCCGCCGCCGACACCGCCCCTTTCCCTGCCCGCTCACGCGCCGCCGGCAAGGACGGCCAGCGGGTCGGTGTGTACGGGGACCCACCCCAGCTCGGCCTCGGCGCGTGCCGGGGTGAGCTGCTGGTCCAGGGCGAAGGCGTCCGCGATCGGGCCCATCTGCTCGCGTGCCCGCTCCAGCGTGATCGAGACCACCTTGCCGTCCAGGCCGACCGAGCGGGCGACGGCCAGCGAGCACTCCTTGGCGGTCGGGTTCACCCCGCCCACGCCCACGTACACCGAACCGGGCTTCGCCTTGAGAGCGGCGACGTACAGCGTCGCGATGTCGTCGACGTGCACCAGCGCCCAGCGGTTCGCGCCGTCGCCGATGTAGGGGACGGCGCCGGCTGCCCGGCCCGGAACGCCGTAGAAGATGTCGATCAGACGGTTCTCGCGGCCGTACAGCAGACCAGGCTGCACCACGACCGGCCGGCCACCCTCGCGGGCGCGTCGCAGGACGGTGTCCTCGACGGACCTGCGCCAGGCGACCACGGACGGGGGGTTCCAGGGGGCGGTCTCGTCCGCGACCCCGTCGGTGTCGCCGTAGACCCAGGTGCCGCCGGTGTGCACATACGGGCCGGTGCCGATGCCGTCCTGCATGGCGGTGGCGGCGGCGAGGTCCTCGTCGCCGGTCTCGGCCTGCGCCAGGTGCACGACCGCTTCGGCGCGGGCCGCGGCCGCGTTGAGCACCCCGAGGTCGGCCAGCCCGCCGCGCACCGGCGTCGCCCCGAGGGAGCGGACGGTGTCGGCGGCGCGGTCGTTGCGGGCCAGCGCCTCCACGGAGTGCCCCGCGCGGACCAGCGCGCTGAGCGTGGCTTTGCCGAGGTATCCGGATCCGCCGGTGAGGAAGATCTTCATGGTGGGGTTCCTGTCATTCGTAGGCTGGTGCGTGCGATGACCAGCCTGATTCCAGGGGTGCCTCCCCGTCCAAGACCTCTTTCGACGCCGCTGATACCTGAAGGGCATCAGCGCCATGGAGTCCTTCGTCCTCAGGACCCGACGTTGTCCCGCAGGTCGGTGAAGCCGGTCTCGGTGTCACCGACGAAGGTGAGGGCCCCTCCACCGCGCCCAGATCCTCCCATCCCCGCTCGATGTCCAATCGCAGTCGTGCGGCCAGGGCTTCCAGGGACGGCGACAGGCCCGCGACCAGCCGGAAGGCTCCCGCCGCGTACTCCCACACGCTGGCTTGCAGGGCCGGGTTGCCCTTTCCGCCCCCATATCCCGCCGCCCGTCCCCAGTCCGGCTCCGGCCCGGGAACCGCAACCTCCGCCATGTGTTCTCCCCGTACCTGGTGTCCTGCCGTGAAACGTCACTCCAGAAGTTCGCCCCCTCAGGGCTGAGCGGGCGGAGGCTGCGTCGCCCTCAAGGTGAACGCCGCCTCCGTCGTCCGGCACAGCGCCTCCACCGCGTGCCGCAGCGCGCGCCATGACGCCAGGCCCAGCAGGACGCCGACCGGTGCCGCGGGCCACCACCACGCGCCGAGGACCGTGAACGCCGCGCTCCACACGAGGGCCTCGCACGCCGCGTCGTAGGCGTCGCGGGCCTCGGCCAGGGCGGCGCGGGGCGGGTCCTGGGCACCCAGGATGAGGGCGGTCCAGCCGGTGACGAGGTCGTCGCCCTGCTGTCTGATCGTCTCCTCGGTGCGATGGAAGCGGTCCCCGGACCAGGTGGGTGACCCGGGCCGGCCGTTCTCGAGGGCGGCGGCCCTGCGCACGTCGAGCCGGGCGGCCCGCAGTGCGTTGCCGTCGGCACTCGCCCGAAGGGACCTCCTGGCCAGCTCGTCCGGCTCCATCCAGCGGCGCCGCCGCCACCTGGTCACGAGATCGCCCACCGGCATCAGCCACCACGGCCAGGCCCCGGCGGCCAACGCCCCTACCCCGGAAGCGGCATAGGGCACCGCGAACGCCGCCGCGACGACCGGCACCGCGAAGAGCACGAGCGAGGCCGCGGTGTCCGCGGACGGACCACCGCCGCTCCGCAGCGCGTCGGCGATCTTCTCCCGTGCCAGGGACACGTCGTCCCAGTGGGCGTGCCCCAGCTCGCCGCCGCCGACGACCGCGACCACGAAGAACAGCACGGCGGGCAGCAGCCGTCGCAGGAACCAGCCGTCGGGTATCCGCTTCTGCAGCTCGATGAGAAGCCCCACCGCCGTCAGCCGCCCACCGGACGCATCTCGGCGCCGCCCAACGCACAGGCCGGGGTGGGGGTGGCGGCCCCGTCGCGCAACTCGATGCGGCCGCAACGGTTCTGCTTCGGACAGACCCAGCCGGACGCCCGTGGTCTCCGGCGGCCGGGCCAGTCGCCCACTCCCATCACGGCGGGCAGCCCCAGCCCGTTGGGGACCCCACCCGCCTTGACGGCTTCGTGCAGCTCGCGTACGGCGTTGCGCCAGGCGTCGCCGGCCGGATCCGCGTCCCGTACGACCGGCAACGCCGCGTCCCAGACGGCGTCGGGGACGAGTGGGCGCAGCTCCTCCGCATGCCGGCACAGGTACTCCACCGCGTCCTCGTACTGTTTGCGCGCGTTCGCCCCGTCCCCCACGGCGGCCTCCCTCAACGTACGGAGAATCACTGCCTTCTGACTTTCAGTCAGACTAATGTAACGATCTATGACCGAGCTTCGCGGCCGAGTGGTCTCCCGTCTCGTCACGGCTCAGAACACCCGCGATCCCGCGCCGTTGAGGGATCCGGAGGCGGTGGCCGACGCGCTGGCCCTGCTGCGGCAGGCCGCGCCCGCGCCGGAGGCGCCGGTCGATCTGGAGTCGGTCGTCCAGGTCTTCTGGACCTTCTGGTTCCGGCACCTGGGCGACGAGGATCCGGAGGCGGAGCAGAATCTGTCCGTCATCGTCGGCACCTTCGTACACCTGTGCCCGCGACTGCCCGCGGAAGCCGGGCTGCCGGAGGTCCTCGTGGAGCGCTTCGATCCCGCCGACCCCTCGAACGAGGCGAGCTTCGCCTACCTGGTGAGCAGGGCGCACGCCGACGCCGCGGCCACCGGTCCGCAGGAGGGGCGGCCCGCCGCGCTCGCCGCCGCGATCGCCTGGTCGGAATCGGCGTCCGAGGCCGTGCCCGACGAAGACCACGCCGGATTCCTGGAGTTGACGGTCCACGCCCTCGAACTCCACGTCGAGCGCTTCAAACTCCTGGCGGACCCGGACGCGCTGCTGGTGGCCGTGCGCTACGCCCGTGCGGTGTGCGCGCGTCTGAGTGCCCTCGCCCCCGCCGCTCTCGACCCCGCTCTCGTGCAGGCCGCCGCCGCGCCCGCCCTGCGCACCCTGACCGACACCTGCCGGCTGCTCGGCACGCCCCCGCTCGGCGTCGTAGAAGAGCTGATCGCGGCGCTCCCGCAGGGCACCCTCCTGCCGGAGACCGCCGAGGGACTGGGCCAGCTGCGCCACCTCCACACCCTGCCGGTCACCTGGCCCGGCGAGTTCGACCTGCGGGTGGGCTCGGTCATCGCCGATGCCGGTGTCTCCGAGAACGACCCGGGCCGCGTCGCCTGCGCCGTACGACGGCTGCGCGCCTCCCTGGCCGCCACACCCGCCCTGCACCCCGCGCGCCCCCAGGTCGTCACCGCCCTCGGCCGGGCCCTCGCGGCCCTCGCGGCGGCCCGCGAGGACGGCGAGACGGCCAGGGAGGCAGCCGAACTCCTCGCCTCCGTCGGCGCCTTGGACGACCGCCAACGGGACCTGCTCGACGCCTACCGGCAGTGGCAGGAGCTGAGCGCCGACACCGCCACCCCCGAAGACCTGGAGCGGCTGCTCCCCCTCCTGGACGATCTTCCCCTGAGTGACGAGCGGCGGGAGATGTTCGCCGCCTTCCGGGAACTGCAGGAGGCGAGCCGCAGCGAGGACCCGGCCGACCTGGAGCGGGCTGCCCCCCTCATCCGGCGCCTGGCCGAACAGGCCCGGCAGCAGGCCCTGCTCGACGGCACCCCCGCCGACATCGACATCGAACTGGCCTTCCTGTCCACCGGGTTCGAGCCCGACGACAGCGGCGACGAGCACATCGCCCGCTACCGCGCCGCCCTCGCCGCCCTCCCCGCCGACCGGCCGCATCGGTACGCCTACGTCGCCGTCCTGGCCGCGCTCACCGGAATGCGGGCCGAGGCACTGCGCACCGGCGCGCCCGCGCGGGCCGGGCTGTTCGAGGCCGAGTGCCGGGAGCTGACCGAGGAAGCGGTGGCCGCCGCCCCGGCCGGGTCCCCCGTGTCGGAGCTGCTGCGGCAGGGCCGGTTCGACGTCGCGCTGCCCGTCGCCGTCGCCTCGACCGAGACCGGGGCCGTACCGGATGCCGAACTGGGCCGCATGCTCCAGGTGTTGACCCGCATGGGCGAGGTCCGGCTGGAGGGCCCCGAGACCCTCGACGCCGACATCGCGGCCATCCGGGAACTGCGCGACCTCACACCCGAGGGCGACGAGATGCGCCCCTACCTCTCCGCCGTGCTCGGCAGCGCCCTGTCCGCCCAGAACACCCAGGCACCCGACTACGCCGCCCTCGAGGAGATCGTGGCGCTGCTGCGCGAGAGCCGTGAACACGGGGTCGACCTGCCGGGCGGCTTCGACCGCATGCTCGCGAACGCCCTCACGGTCCTGTCGTTCCGCGGCTTCGACGCGGAGGGCGCCCGGGAGGCCGCGGCCCTGCTCGCCTCCGCGGGGGCACCCTTCGGGCCGGAGATCCTGGAGGAACTGCGGCCGGGCGACCCGGTGCCCACCCAGACCGACAGCGAAGTGCTGGCGGCCCGCACCGAGTTCCACAACGCCCTGCAGAACTACCTCTTCGGCCATGAACCCGCCCAGCTGGAGCGGGCCCGGCAGATCGCCCGCCGGATGCGTGACGTCATCGAGGCCGCGCCCGCCACCGCCGAGCGGCCCTGGTACGACCTGATGGGCGACGTCTACGTCAACCTCGCCGACACCGTGGGACCGATGGGAGGTCGCCGCCCCGACCTCGACGACACCGTGGTCGAGGAATGCCGGGCGACCTTCGCACGGTGCGGTCCGGGACACCCGATGCGCGTGATGGCCGCGACGACCCTCGCCCGGGCGCTCGCACAGCGCGCCGTCGAGCTCCGGGCGACGGAGCCGGCGCGTGCGCAGGAGCTGTTCGCCGAGGCGGACGAGGTGAGCCGGGCGCTGTCGGCCGAGGAGCTGCCCGAGGGCGCCCCGTTCGACCTGGCCGCCGTGATGCGGTCGGCCCTGGACTTCTTCGCGCGGGGGCGCCTGCCGGACATGACCCCCGGCGCGGACGGCACTCCGCAGGACTTCCTCGCCGCCCGTCTCGCGCCCGTCCTGGGCCGGGTCGACGGCACCGCCGGACCCCAGGCGGGGCGGGACGCAGACGTCCCGGTGTGGCTGCGGGCGCACGGCGAGATCGGCGCCGCGGCCGGCGCGCTGGGCCGGCAGCAGATCGGCCAGGCCCTGGACCACCTCGAAGAGGCCATCGAGGCCATGGCCGCCCTCACCGACCGAGGCGCCGACCAGGCCTCGGCCGAGCACGGCCTGTCGCAGTTCGAGGGCGACATCAGAACGATCGTCGAGTTGATCCTGTGCAACGTCGAACTGCGTGACGTCGCCCCTCGCCTCCCGGAATATCTGAGGGCCGCGCAGGAGTCGGTGCGGGAACTGCAGGCGGGCCGCCTGCCGGGCGAACTCCCCGCCGTCGACCGCAGCCTCGTGGGCCCCGACGTGGACCGCGCCGCCGAACTCCTGGAACGGGGCCGCGGGTTGCTGCTGACCCGGCGGATCGAGGCCCGCGCCGACCTCGGCGAGCTGCGCTCCCAGCATCCCGGACTGGCCGAGGAGTTCGAGCGGCTGACGGCACAGATCGAGGCGCGGCCCCAGACGTCCGCCCCCGGTGACGCCGAGTGGGCCCGGCTCGCGGGCCTGCGCGCCTCCCGCGCGCTCGACGACCTCGTCCGGGACATCCGCACCCGGCCCGGCTTCGAAGGCTTTCTACGGCCGCTGACCGCAGGGGAGTTGAAGGGGCTCGCGGGCGACGGCCCGGTGGTCGTCCTCAACCACGGCGGCAAGCGCTACTGCCACGCCCTGGTCGTCACCGACCGGACGATCACCACCCTGCCCCTCGAAGTCACGGTCGAGGAGGTCACCGACAAGTCCCGGGAACTGCGGGAAGCGGTCGACGCCATCAACACGCAAGGCGGGTCCAGACCGTCCCCGCTCCAGCTCGTCGCCGCCGGGAACACGGTCCGCCGGACGCTGGACTGGACCTGGCACAAGATCGTGCGCCCGGTGCTGGAGGCGGTCGGCTGCGCGGACGCCGTCCCCGCCGATACCGAATGGCCGCGCATCTGGTGGGTGCCGACCGGAGCCTTCGGCGCCCTGCCCCTGCACGCCGCCGAGTGCCGGTCGCCCGACTGCGCGCCCGACGGCTGCGGCGCCGCGCTCGACGCGGTGGTGTCGTCGTACGTGCCAGGGCTGCAGACCCTGGCGTACACCCGGGCCCGCGCGCGGCAGCGCGGCACCGCCGAACACGGCAGGGCCCTGCTGATCGCCGCGGCCGAGGACGAGCTGCCCGGGGTCGTGGGCGCCGCCGACTACGCCTCCGGACTCCTCGGCGCACACCGGACACTGATCGGCCCCGAGGCCACTCGGGACGTCGTGCTCGGGGCGCTGCACGAGGCCTCCTGGGCGCACTTCGGCTGCCACGCGGCGACGGACCCCTCGGAGCCTTCGGGCGCCCTTCTCCACCTGCCCAGCGGCGAGCAGGTCTCGGTCCGGGAGATCTGCCAGGTCCGCCCGCGCGCGGCCCGGCTCGCCTTCCTGGCGGCCTGCGGCACCGCCCGCACCACCGAGCACCTCTCGGACGAGGCCGTCCACATCACGAGCTCCTTCCTGCTCGCCGGGTTCCCCACCGCGGTCGGCACCCTGTGGAAGATCGACAGCACCCACGCGGACCAGGTGACCCGCGCCTTCTACCGCCGTACGACGGCACCCGGCACCCCCGGCCCCGCCCGCGCCCTGCACGACACGATCCGCGAACTGCGCGAGCGCGTCCCCCACCCGCACATCTGGGCCGCGTACGTCCACGCGGGACCGTAGCGGCCCGCCCTCGGTGCGGGTCCGGCCGCCGCCGTCGCCGCACCCTCAACTCCCTTCGCCCGCGCACCCCATGGCCCGTACCCGGTCGTGATCGATAGGCTGGGAAGGTCGATACCTGGGAGGATCCGGCAGTGTCGCCGAGCTACTACGTGTACATCTCCGACAGCAAGGTCGACATGCTGTTGCCGCAGATCGACCCCGGATTCGGGGCCAGGCGGCAGACGGAGGTGGGCGTGAACCTCTCCGTGCTGTCGGCGAAGCGCACCACCGAGGGCCCGCCGAACGACCGGATCACCCGTCTCGAAGCGGTCGTCCGCCACCTCCACGACCATGCCGACCTCGGCACGGTGGACGCACCCGGCCAGTACTTCTGGGGATCGCTGCCGATGCGCTGGGGCGCGTACCGCGACGACCCCGCGTCCTCCCTGGTGTTCTTCGGCGGGCGCACCGAGCACACCGTCCTCGCCCTGGGAGGCTCGTACCGGCACGTGTACGACCACGTGCCGGACGCCGAGGCGCACGGTGTGGGGCGCTCGATGATGTCCTCCATGCTTGACGGCCTCGGGATCACCTCCGACCTGGAGGACGAATACGTCGCCGACGCGGTGGACGGCGACCTCGACCACGTCGATCGCGCGGCGCTGGGCCGCGTTCAGCGAGCCGTCGAGCGACTGCGCTGGCCGGCACAGCACGTCGAGTTCGTGGCGAAGCGGCTGCTGCACGGCGAGAGCCCGGACGGCACCGGCAGGTCGGTGCTGCTCGGAACACCCCTGTACGCCGCCGTGGTGGACTGACGGCGATGGCCACCTGGCGCCGCGGGGACGTCATCCTGGACCTGTACGAGGTCCTGGACGTGGTGCGCAGCGGCGGCCTGGGGCTGGTGCACCGGGTCCACCACCTGGGCTGGGACATCGATCTGGCGGTGAAGACCCCGCGCCCGGCCGTCATCCGCTCCCCGGAGGGGCTCGGGGACTTCGAGCGGGAGGCGGAGGTGTGGGTGGGGCTGGGCCTGCACCCGCACATCGCCAACTGCGTCTACGTGCGCACCCTGGAGGACGTCCCCAGGGTCTTCGCCGAGTGGGCCGACGGCGGCAGCCTCGCGGAAGCCGTCCGCGACCGGACCCTGTACGGCGATGATCCGTTGGCGGCGCTGCTGGACGTCGCGATCCAGGCCGCCTGGGGTCTGGAGCACGCGCACGAGAACGGCGTCGTGCACCAGGACGTCAAGCCCGCCAACGTGATGCTGACCCGGGACGGCACGGTCAAGGTCACCGACTTCGGCCTGGCCCGGGCCCGTGCGGCCGGGAACGCGGAGCCGTTCGTCAGCCGGGGCGGCCTGGACCCCGCCTACTGCTCGCCCGAGCAGGCACGCTCACCTTCCGGGCTCACCCCGGCCACGGACGTCTGGTCCTGGGCGGTCACCGTGTTCGAAATGCTCCTGGGCGGGCCTCCGGTGCGGGACGGGACCACCGCCGGCGACGCCTTCGACGACTTCGCCCGGTCCCAGCCGCCGGGCGCGATCCAGCGGGTGCCGGCCGAGATGCTTGACGTGCTGCGCGAGTGCTTCGCCAAGGACCCCGCCGCACGCCCCTCCCGGCTCGGCCCGCTCGCCGAGCGGCTGGTCGAGGTGTACGGGCGCGAGTTCGGCCCCTATCCCCGCCGCGCCCCGTCCGCCGCCACCCTGCTCGCCGACAGCCTCTCCAACCACGCGCTGTCCATGCTGGACCTCGGCCGCCGCGACAGCGCCGAGGAGCTGTGGACCCGCGCCCTGCGGGCGGACCCCCACCACCCGCACGCCCGCTACAACCGCGGACTGCACCGCTGGCGGACCGGTGTGATCACCGACGCGGAACTGGTGGACGAGCTGGAATCCGTGCGGTTCGGCGACCCCGACGACGGCACCTACCTGCTGGCGCTGGTGCACCGCGAGCGGGGCGAAGCGCCCGCCGCGGCCGAACTGCTGCGGGACGCGTCCAGGCGGATGCCCCACGACCCGCAGATCGCCGCCGCACTCGCCTCGGTGCAGGACGCGCCCGCCCCGACCCAGTGGGTGCTGCCCGGGGAACACGACGACCCGATCACCGCCCTCGCCCTGACCCCGGACGGCACCACGGGAGTCTCGGCGGACGGTGCGGGCGGACTGCGGATCTGGGACCTGCCCGCGGGGGAGTGCCGCCAGGAGCTGCACCTGGACACCTACCGCGCCAAGACACTCGCCGTCCGCGACGACGGACGCGTCCTGGTCGTCGGCGGCGACACCCGGCGCGCGTTGGCGCTCGACTTCGAGACCGCCACCGGCTTCGAACTCCCCGGCCACCCCAGCTGGGTGCTCGCGGTCGCGCTGACGGAGGATCAGCGGCACGCGGTCACCAGCGGGTACGAGGGCGAGGTCGTCACCTGGGACCTGGAGACCGGCGAACCCGTGGAGGTCCGGCAGTTCGGGAGCAGGGTCGACTTCCTGGGCGCCCGGGGCAGACTGTGCTGCCTCGTCGACCACACCCGCCGGACGACCTCCGTGCACGACGTCCGAACCGGCGCACTGGTCCACCGGTTCGACCACGCCTGTCTGAGCGTGCGGTTCACCGACGACGGCCGGCTCGCCGCGGTCACCGGCGGCAGCCCTGACGTCCTTCTGGCCGACGTCGGCTCCGATGCGGCCCCACGGGAGCTCAAGACCCGATACGGCCGGACAGCCCTGAACACGGACGGCACGGTCGGCTTCTCCAGCGGCGGACGCGCCGAGCCGTCACGGGTGTGGGACCTCACCACGGGCCGCTGCCGCCTCTCCCTGGAGTCCACCCCCGACGCCCAAGATGTAGTGCTCAGCGCGGACGGACACCGCGCTCTCACCGCCGAGGGCAGGACGGTGCGCGCTTGGCACCTGCCGCCCGCCGGACCACCGGCCCCCTGGAGCTACGTCCGCCCCCACCAGGCCGGGGACGTCACCGCCGCCGCTGTCCGAGCGGCCGAACTGCTGGACCAGGCGGCGACGCACGGCGCGGCCGGACGGCTGGAGGAGGCGGCCGAACTGATCCGCGCCGCCCGCGCCCTGCCCGGCCACCGGCGCCACACCGACCCCGTACGCCTGTGGCGCCGGCTCGGTGCCCTCGGCCGCCGTAGCGCACTCGTCGACGCCTGGTCCGCGGGCCGGATCACCCCCGACGACGACCGGTCCTGGGCACTGGCACTCAGCGGGCGCAGTCCCACCGCACTCGCCCGCGCGGGCAACTCCGAAGCCTGGGTCTTCGACGTGGAGACCGGGGATCTGCTGCACACGCTCAGCCTGCACACCGGACACCTCAACGCCCTGGCGATGACCGCCGACGGCCGGCTCGCGGTGTCCGGGGGCGAGGACGGCCGGGTCGTCGCCTGGCAGCCCCGCGACCGGCGCATCGTCCAGCTGTTCACCAGCCCCCGCGACCGCGTGTACTACGTCGCGGTCAGCGAGGACGGCCGGGTGGCTCTCTCCGGGACCGCCGACGGCGTCGTCGCCGCCTGGGACATCCCCAGCGGCCGGTCCCTCGGACGCTGGGAGGCCCACCCCGGGGCTGTGCTGGACGTGGCCGTCAGCGCCGACCACCGGTACGGGCTCTCCCGCGGCCAGGACGTCACGGTGAAGATCTGGGACCTGCACGCAGGCGAACTGCGGTGGGTGCTGGGCGGGCACGAGGAGTGGATCGGTGCCGCACGGCTGAGCGAGGACGGCCGCTATGTCGTCACCGGCGGCGCCGACGCGACCGTACGCGTCTGGCGGACCGCCGACGGACAGTGCGCGGCGGTGCTCACCGGACACACCGACGCCGTGGTCGACGTCCTGCCCGGCGCGGACGGCCGGCACCTGCTGTCCTGCTCCGCCGACGGCACCGTCCGGCTGTGGGACGTCGCCGCCACCCGTTGCGTCCATGTGCTCACCGGACACACCGCCGCCGTGCGCAGCCTCGCCGTCACGCCGGACTTCCTCCTCGCGGCGTCGGGCGGAGAGGACCGACAGGCACGCCTGTGGGACCTGACGGCCGGCCGGGAACTGCGGGCGTTCACCGGCTTCTCCGACGCGGTCACCGACGTCGCGCTGGCCCCCGACGGCGCCCTGCTCCTGGCCGGCGACGAAGGCGGCCGCCTGCTGACCTGGGCCCTGGACTGGGAGTACGACTTCGGCTCGGCGACCGGAGTGCTGCGCGCGGAGTCCGAGCCCGTGATCGAGGAGCTGCGGGCCGAGGTCGCCGTCGAGCTGCCGTCCCGTGACGACAGCCGCCCGGCGCTCATCGAGGCGATGGCCCGTATCGGCGAGCGGCAGCGGCGCGCTGTCACCCGGACCCTGGAACTCGCCGCCGAACTGGACAAGGTCCCTTCCCGCGACGACACGGGCTACCGCCTCTACATGCACTCCGTGGCCGAGGACCTGGCGAGCCGGGAACGCGACAAGACGCCGGGCACGGCCGAGGCGTTCACGCTCCTGCTGAGACCGGAGGAAGAACTCAACCGGTCCGAGACCTTCTGGGCCAACCACTTCGCCGCTCAGCTTCAGGACGACCTCGACATGCTCGCCGAGGCCGCGTCCCTCCTGCACCGCGAGGGCGATCCGGTCGCGGCCGAGCGGACCTGGCAGCTCGTCGTCGACGTCCGCTCGCATCTGTGGGACGCCGGGTATGTGGAGACGCAGCGCGCGATGCTCGGCTGGGCGGCCGTACTGGTCGATCTGAACCGGCAGATGGAAGCCCTGGCCCTGATCCGGGCGGTGACCGCGGAACGCGAGCGGGACCTGGGACCGGACCATCCGGCCACCCTGGAGGCGATCGCGGCCCTCGCGTCCCTGCTCACGGACAGGGGCGAACTGGACGAGGCCGAGCGGCTGTACGACCGGCTGGTGCCCTTACTCGTGCGGCGCTACGGCCCCGACGGCCCCCACACCCTGGAGGCCCGGGTGGGACTGGCCCGAGTGCACCGCCGGCTCGGACGGCACGGTGACGCGGCGCAAGCCCTGCGGGAAGTGCTGGCGAAACGGCGGCTGCATCTGGGCGAGCAGCACCCGGACACCCTCGCCGTCCAGGCCGAACTGGACAGCCTGCCCGGCCCGGTGCCGCCCAGGCCGACACGGAGGGGATGGAGGAGAAGGCGATGACTGCGGACCGGCCCAGCATCGGGGCCCTGATCACCGGCAAGGCCTTCATGGCGGAGGTCGGGGCCTACTTCCCCCTCAGCATGGCCCTGCGCGGTGACGCGTTCGAGGCCGTGTTCATGATGCGGGAGAGCGACCTCGGGCACCGCACCAGCGGGCCCTACTCGCCCGAGCGGCTCCCGTCCGACGCGATGAACTGGGCCCAGCTGCGGACGGGGATGGGCATGGCGGGCCACTTCCCCTCCTTCCGGATCGAGGCCGGCGGACACTGGCCACGTATCCACGTCGCCCTGTCGGGCACCGCCGTCCGCGGTCTGATCGTGATGCCGGAAGAGGTGACCGCGGAGGCGGTGAACGCGCCCTACCTCGGCAAGTGGCAGGACCAGGTCTCCTCCGACATCAGGATCGGGCTGGACCACCTGGCCGGTTGGCTGAGTTCCTGTCAGCACGAGGCAGGCGGCCCGCAACCGTCCATCGACCTCGACCTGGTCTACCGGCCGTTCGACTACGAGGCGAGCCTCGCCAGGTACGAACAGCGGCTGCGCGAACTCATCCCGCCGGTGCGCCCGGTCCTCGAACTGCGGTGGCGCTCGGCGACGCCGGCCCAGCGCAGGGCGTTCGTGAAGAACCTGAAGGGCGCCCGCAAGAGCGGCTCCCGGTCCGACCGGCGCTGGAACTACCCGCTCGGCGGCATCGAGGTGGAAGTGCCGCGCTGACACGGCGCGACAGCCACCCGACCCTCGCCACCCGCAGCGAGCGGCGCGCCGGGTGTCGGCTCCTCGGCGGCGGTCACCAGTCGGGGGGCAGGTAGTAGTCCGTTGTCGAGCCCGGGCCTTCGACTGTCTGGCGGGTGCACAGTCCGGCGAGTGGATGGCTGTCCGGCAGCACGGAGAGAAGCCTGGTGAAGATGGCTCGTGCGGTATCGGTGTCTCCGGAGCGGGCGGTCCACAGGCCCAGCTGGTAGTCGGCGCAGTGGGTGAGTTCGTGGTCCTGCCCCACGACGCGAGCGCAGTCGGCGCGGGCGGTGGTGGCTGTGGCCAGGGCCTCTTCGGTGTGGCCGGCGTGTCCCAGCATGGCGGCGAGCTGGACGGTGCGGGTCAGGGTACGCGGGTGGTCGGCGCCGTAGAGGACCGCGGAGCCCTCGATGACTTCCTTCTGCAGGCGAAGTCCGGTCTCGCGGTCACCGTTTCGGGTCACCCGGTCGGCCAGATTCCAGCGGGTGTCGTTGGTGAGGGCGTGGCGGTCACCGAGGAGACGGGAGGCATCGTCGTCGAGTTCGCGCCAGGCGCGCTCGGCGGCCGACGGCCCGTCGGCTTCCGCCCAGCAGGCCACTTCGAAGCGCAGACCCAACACCTGGGGGTGCTCCGGTCCCCAGAGGGTCTGTCCGGCATCGAGGAGTTCCCTGGCCATCGCGAGGGCATCGGCGGCCGATCCGAGGTGGCCCGTCCAGCGAATCAGGTTCCGTCTGGCTCGGATCGTGGCCGGGTGGATCCTTCCGTGGAGTTCCAGGAGGCCTTCGTATCCTTCGGTGGCGAGCGAAACCGCCCGGTCGAGGTCCCCGGACTGCCCGGTCCACCAGGCCAGTTGAAGGGTGAGTTCGAAAACGTCGTCCGCAGCGGCGTCCGGTGGCGCGGACCGCAGCGCCGCTGTGAGGGCCTCGATCGCTTCGGAATGCCGGCCGGCGTTGCCGGATATCTCCGCGAGGCCGATCGCCCCCGTGAGGGCGCCTGCGTCGACCGCCTTGCGGAAGGCGGATGTCGCGGCGTCCCACTGGGTCCGTTGCAGGGCGGCCCAGCCGAGGTCGACGCAGGTCGCTGCGTCGGCGTGAGCGATGAGCGTGTCCCAGACGGGCTGGGGGATCTCAAGCGTTCCGCGTTCGGAGTCGATCACTTCGGGCAGGTAGTCGAAGACGCGGTAGCCGGTGCCGTCGTGGTGGGGGAGCAGGAGGCTGCTGCTGGCGAAGATCGGTTGTGTCGCCCAGGCCAGCGCGGATTCCCAAGGCTCGGGATGAGCACGGGCGCCCCCGAGGGCGAGCAGGTGGTGTTCGTGGAGGTCGCGCAGCACCGGAACGGGGACGTAGGCGGTCCAGCCCGCACAGAAGGCGTCGGCCGCGGCGGCCACCAGAGCTGCACCGCGGGAGTGATCTCCCTCCGGGGAACGGGCGTCCCTCCAGGTCGCGAGAAGCCGCGGCCCGGCCGCCAGGAACTCGGCGATTCCGTAGGTGCCGGATGACTCGATCGCGCGGGCGATGCGCTCGTCCTCCAGATGGCCGGACGCCCGGCGCAGCTCTGCGGCGCTCCACCGCCGGTCGAGCCGTATCTCGTGGGCGAGGCCGAAGACGGCCGCCGCCCCCTCGGGAACGGGGGAGGTCTCGATCCCACGGAAGCGGGCCCGTTCGTGGGCGCGGATCGTGGCCACCACCAGCACCCCCGGCCTTCCGACGATCACGTTCCCGATCAAGTGGGCGAGGGCGCTTCCCGAGGTCAGATAGCGTTCGAGATCGTCCAGCCAGATCACCGAGGGCCGCATGGACTCGGCCGTCTCGAAGGCGGCCGTCAGGTTCGCCCCACTCTCGGGATCCGGGATGAGCAGACGGTGGGTCGGGCATGTCTCACGCAGTGCCTCGAACGCCGCACGCGACTTTCCCGCGGTCGAGTCCCCGACCAGCAGGACGAACCGCCGCGAGGTCAGGGCCGCCTGGATCTCGGCGCTCTTGTCCCTTGGGATGAATGCGGGGAACGCGTCACCGCCCGCGCCATGGACGCGTACGACTGACAGATCGTCGATGTCGCGGACGCGAGGGACCCTGCCGTGCCGGGCGACGACCAGCCCGCGCTCACGCGCCGTCGGTGCCTCCAGCAGCCGGCTGCCCCGCAAGGACGCCACACCGGCCGCGGCCCCCACCCCGGCGACCAGGACCGCGCCCACTCCGGCGGGAAGCTCCGTCTTGGCGAACGCGGCGGCCACCGAAGTCACCACAGCCGCGCCGACGACGAGCCACCAGCCCTTGACACAACCTCTCCGCCCCACCACGACATGAGACCAAACCGCGTCGCCCGGCGATAGGGCCGAAGTGTCGGCGGGCCACCGGCATCCCTGCCCCTGACCGTACCGGCCGGGCGAACGTTGCCGGACGCGGCACCAGGCACGAGCGTGGACGGCGACCACGCGCCCGTGGAAAGTCCAGCGCCCTGGGGAGCAGCGCCACCTTGCTGCTGCCTGCCGGCAGGGTCACCCGATGCAGAGCACGAGCAGGCACAACTCCGGCGGCGACGTCGATGCCGGTGTGGAACCGGTCTGGGAGGTGCCCGGGTCCGTGCTCTCGGTCGGTGCGGGCGCCGAGGGCTGCGCCGCAGTCGTACCGGTGGGGTCCTGAGCGTTGTCGCCGGGAGGGGAGGCGGTGTTGTTCGGCTGCGGAAGCGATGTCGTAGCCGGGGCGGGGGGTGCGGCGGCGTCCGTCCGCGCGCTCGGCGGTGTGCTGCGGGAGGAGGCCGCCAGGGCCTGCCGCCTGGGGGCGTCCGAGGCCGGGGACGCTGTCTCGGAAGTGCCGGACGACCGGTGGGGGGTGGACGACGCGGGTGTCGGGCGGGCGTACGCGGGCGTCTGCTCCTTCACTCCGCCCATGCTCTGCTCGTCCGGTGCGGTGGCCGCCCTTGCCTGGTCGGGGGAGCTCCGGTCCATCGCGGTGAGGGTCAGGCCGCCTCCGACGAGTGCGACGGCGGTGGCGACGGCTGCCCGCCGTTTGTTCTTCTTCCAGCGGGCCAGCTGGCGACGCCGGGCGGCTCGTCCTTCGCGCACTATGGGTACGTCTCCGACATCAGTGGCGGCGCCGTCGGGGGCGTCCCAGGCGGCGCCGTCCTCCTCCTGGCCCGGCAACGCGCCGTCGTGCCATGTGTCGAAGGCCGAGGCGCCGTGGACGGCATGTGCGGGCGGCGCGGCGGTTGTCGCCGACTGCGCACCCATACTTCCTGCTGCCGGCGGCGCGATGTCAGGGGCGTAGGCGCCGCACCCGGGACACACCAGGGCGCCGTTGAGATGGCGTCGACACTTGGAGCAGTAGTCCATCTGCGGTGTTCCGGTCCTTCTGGGTCGGCTGTACCGTCGGCCCGCGTGGCCACGGCCTGTGCGCGTTCGCACGGGAGGTTGGCCAGTCACGCTAACGATGGATTCGATCTCCTGTGTGCAGCCTGTGTGATGCTCCTGCACGGATTCTTCGGGCATCCCCTGCAGGCCGCGCGTCCAAAGCCGCCCGCGCGGCCGTCAGATGCCGCCGGCCGTGCGCGCGGGGGTGCTGAACGCGGCCGAGTGAGGCGGGCATCGCAAAGCCCGGTTCGCTGTCAGGCGTGACTGTGGCGTGCGGCGATGCCATGGCCGATGAGTAGATACACGTCGGCTGGAAGGCCGCAATTGAGGACCACGCGCAGGACCTCTGCAGGCCGTTGAGGTGAGCGGCACCTCGACCGCGGCGGTCACGGTCGAGCACCCTCACTGCCGACCACGTAGGTGATGAGGTGTGACAGACCTGTGCTCCGATGCGCTGTAGCAGGTGGGTCAGGCGCGCCCCCGTCGCCTGAGCAGTAGGCTTGGCCCCGCGTTCCGAATGGCCACAAACCATGCCAATCGGATCGGTAAGGGTATGAACAGCATGGTGATCGGGGTGGGTGTGCAGGAGCTGCTGGCAGGCCGCTATCAACTGCAGGAGCTGCTGGGCCGCGGCGCGATGGGCGAGGTGTGGCGGGCGTCCGACGAAGTCCTCGGGCGCCGCGTGGCGGTCAAACTCCTGCGCGCCGAAGAGGCGGCGGACGCCGAGCGGTTCCGCCTCGAGGCACAGACCGCGGCCCGGCTCAACCACCCCAATGTCGTGGGGATGTACGACTTCGGCTCCCACCGTGACCAGCTCTACCTGGTCATGGAACTCGTCGACGGCTGGAGCCTGGCCCAGGAGCGTTCGCTGCGCGGCGTCCTGCCCCCGGCAGAGGCCGCAGCCATCGCCGCCCAGGCAGCCGCCGGACTCTCGGCGGCACACCAGCAGGGTGTGATCCACCGGGACATCAAACCCGCGAACCTGATGCTCGCCACCGACCGCACGGTGAAGATCGCCGACTTCGGGATCGCGCGCTTCGCCGCCGCCGACAGCACGCTGACCGCGACGGGCAAGATCCTCGGCACCGCCGACTATCTCGCGCCCGAACGGGCCCTGGGCCGCTCCGCCCAGCCCGCCTCCGACGTCTACTCCCTCGGCTGCGTGCTGTACGAACTCCTCACCGGGCGCCCCCCGTTCAGTGGAGCGACCTCGCTGGCCGTGGTACAGCAGCAGGTCAGCACCACCCCAGCGCCGCCCAGCCGACTGCGCGCCGAGATACCGCAGCCGCTTTCCGACCTCGTGTTGCACCTGCTCGCGAAGGACCCGGCCCACCGGCCCACCGCCGAGCAGGCAGCCGACCGGCTCGCCGGCCGACACGGGACACCACGGCCGCCCGGGACGGACGGCACCGCCCTGATGTCCGTCCCGCCCACCCCGTCGGCGCCCGCGCCGCCGACCCACGAGGCCCGCACCACCGTCAGGCACTCCCGTCCCCGCGGCGGACGCAAACTGGCCTCGAAGGCAGCCTTCTACGGCACCGGCCTCGTCCTGTTCAGCGCGGCCGTGGCCGTCGGTGCATCGCTGAACGCGGGCGACGACGACCCGGCCCCGTCCCCGTCTCCCACTCCCATGGCCGCCACTTCAGCACCCCCGGCCGACGTCGCCCCGACGTCGACGCCTCCGGCTGCCGACCCGCCGACGCCGACGCCGTTGCGGGAACGCGATGACGAAGAGCGCCACAAGCGCCCGGGAAAGGACGGCAAAGGAAAGGGCAAGGGCCGTCACTCAGACCACTGACCGCCGGCGAAAGGGGCCTTGTCGCCGAGTCTGAACTCGGGTTGCTGTCTTCGCCGCTGGCAGGGCTTGATCCTCGCCGCACCCCCCTCAGCAGGCGATGACGTACCAGACCGGAGTCCAGTACACGTCGTTCCTGTCGGGGGCGACGCTGGAGAACATCCACGCGCCGTTCACGTCGTAGAAGTTCGCTCTGGTGCCCGGCGTCTGGTTGTTGTGGAGGGAGCCCCAGCCCACGAGATCGGGCAGGGTGTAGGTCGTGTTGCACGTGGTGTAGTCGAATCTGTTGCCGTTCGCCCCCTTCCCGCAGATGTAGTAGTACGCGCAGTTCAGGGAGTCGGCAGCCAAACCGGACCGGGTCGCCTCGGGGGTGACGGCGTTCCTCATCTGGGCTGCCGTGAGCGGCGGTTGCCGGAATCGTTCGGAGGTGAGGATGCCGGTGTGGCCCAGCTCGCTGTCGGTGCGGGCGGCGGCTGTGCCGTCGAGACCGAGTACCGAGGTCGCGATGGCGGCCACGGCGAACAGCGATGCGGCCGACTTGCGCAGTGTCATGAGGAGTCCCCTCCCGTGTCCCGTCAACTCACCTACATGGCAAGGACGTTGGCGGTCCTTCACTTTCGGGCACGGGGGCATGTCAGGCAACCCCCGCAACACCAGGGCAGCGTTCCGGGCGCGGCGAGGGCCGGCTTCCGGGTCCGTCACGCGGTGAAGCCCGGCCGGGCGCGCTGATGGGGCGCCCGGCCAGGTCCTAGCCTGCTTTTCAGATGGGGGCTTTACAGATACGGGCGGGTGATCAACTCGATCGCGTGACCCGAGGGGTCTTTGAAGTACACGCCTCGACCGCCGTGCTCGTTGTTGATCTCGCCGGGGCGGCGCATCTGGGGGTCGGCCCAGTGCTCGATGCCGCGATCACAGAGCCGCCGATAGGCGCGGTCGAACAGTTCGTCGTCGAGGAGGAACGCGTAGTGCTGCATCTGGATCTCCACCGGCGGCTCGGCGAACTGCAGGAGCACGCCGTCGGTGAGCTGGATGTTGGTGAACGGGCCCCAGGACGGTGCTTGTGGGAGTTCCAGCAACTCCCGGAAGAACCGGGCTGATTCGTTGCGGTCCTTGGCGGCGATGATGGTGTGGTTGAAGGTGGCTGGCATGCGGCTGACCTCATTGCTGTCCGGCAGGGAAAACGGGCTCGCGGTGCGCGAGTGCCGGGAGGTCCGCGTGCGGAACTGAGGGGGTGCGTTCGGCGCACCCGCCGTACGATCAGCCCTCCACCGGGTGGCCAATCCGTGTGTGGCGTAGCGCCGGTCCGGTGTTCACGTCGGGTGACTCTAGTTGATCAGAATGACTGCCACAACAGGGAAGCCATCAGCCGCAGTTGACTCATCGGGCGGCCTGGCCGGGCACGAGCGCGAGGCCACGGTTGCCGGTGGTGCGGCGCCGTCGGAACTCGCGGAGAAGAGCAGCCAGGCGTGGGCGTAGGGGAGCGCTTCCTCGTACGGGCGTTGAGCAAGCCGCATGACCTGGCCTCTCGACCCCGGCGCGCCTACGCTCGCATGCGGTCGAGAGGAGAACCGGATGGACCGGACCGTACGCACCGTCGAGGACGTTCTCTCACTCCTGGACGGCTTGTTCGCATCCCCGTCCCGAGGCCACCGTCTGGCGACCGGTGACGGCCGGGATTTCTGGGATCGCTTCTACGCCGACCGGTCAAGACCGGTCCCGTTCTTCGTGGCGAAGCCGGACGAAAACCTGGCCGCCTGTGTCGAGCAGGGCCTGGTCACTCCCGGCCGAGCCCTGGACCTGGGCTGCGGAGCCGGCCGAAATGCTCTCTTCCTCGCCTCACACGGCTTCGCGGTGGACGCGGTCGACCTCTCCCCGGTGGCCGTCGCCTGGGGTGAGGAACGGGCTCGCGAGGCGGGCGTCGAGGTCCGCTTCCACTGCGGCGACGCCTTCACTCTCTGCGCGACCGAGCTGATCGGCCCGTATGACCTGGTCGTCGACTCCGGATGCTTCCACCATCTGCCGCCGCACCGCCGGGTCAGCTACTTGAGCCTCCTCGATCGCGTCCTGGCCCCCGGCGGCCACCTGGCCCTGACCACCTTCGCTGCGGGCGAAGGAGGCGCGGGCTCGGAGCTCGCCGACGCCGACCTCTACCGCGAACGCGAGTTGCACGGCGGCCTGGCCTACACGCCCGACTCACTGCGCTGGATCTTCTCCGACCTGGCAGAGGTCGAGCTGCGCCGCATGCGGCAGGAGCCGCCCGACTCGCCGCTCTTCGGCGTGACGTTCTTGTGGACCGCGCTGTTCCGACGGGAGGCAGCGCCTGAGGCGTGACTACGGTGGCCGGCCTCGCCTGCGGCTTCGCCGTGAGAGTCACACGCGAGGCCGGTTCAAGAGCCGGGAAAGCACGATGGCGCTCTCGGTCCGTTCGACCGGAGCGGTGGCGCGCACGCGTTGGATGGCCTGTTCCAGGTGGGGGATGTCTTCGGCGAGCATGTGGACGACTGCGTCGGCGGCGCCCGAGACGGTACAGGCTTCGACGACCTCGGGGATGGACTCCAGGGCTTGGCGCAGTTCGGCGGGGGTGGGATTGCCGGTGCAGTAGACCTCGACGAAAGCCTCGGTGTGCCAGGCGAGCGCCTGGGGGTCGACGAGCGCGGTGAAACCGCGGATCGCGCCGGTGGCCACGAGGCGGTCGAGACGCCGCTTGGCGGCCGGCGCGGACAGCCCGGCCGCCTTACCGATCTCGGCGTACGTGGCCCGTGCGTCGTGCAGCACGTACCGGATGATCGCTTGATCGATGGCGTCCATGACCTCACTCCTGAACTCCGGGGCGTCGGAAACTGCGGCGCGGCGCAAGAAATAGCCACAGGCCCTCTGACATTGCAAGAAAGCGACAGCAGGCAGCAGTAAACGGCGATTGCTTGCGTTGTCCGCCGAACATAGTCTCCGGCTTGTCCTGATGTCACATACGGGGAGCACGGGTGAAAATGACAGCAGTTCTGAGCGATGTGGAGGCCTCGGCCCTGGCCGCGGTGGACGAGGCGGTCATCGCCCGGTTGCTGCTGGAACTTCTCGCTGTTCCGAGCGTGACGGGGAGCGCCGCGGAGTCAGAGATTCAGCACATCCTTGCCCGGCATCTGGAGCGGATGGACCTCGATGTCGACCTGTGGCCCATGAACCTGCCCGAGCTGCGTGACCATCCCGGCTTTCCCGGCAGTGAGGCCCCGCGCACCGAGGCTTGGGGCCTGGTGGGCGGCACGGTGCCTCAGGGCGGCGGACCGACGCTGATCCTCCAGGGGCACGTCGACGTCGTCCCCTCCGGAGACCTGGCGCGTTGGGAGGGCGACCCCTTCCGCCCCCGGGTGACCGGAAACGTGGTGCACGCACGAGGAGCCTGCGACATGAAGGCGGGAGTGGTGGCGATACTCGCCGCCCTGGCCGCGATACGGGAGGCGGGCACAAGGCTCCGCGGCCAGGTGTCCGCGCATTTCGTGGTCAGCGAGGAGGACGGAGGACTCGGGGCGTTCGGCACCCTCCGACGCGGCCACACCGGCGACGCCTGCATCATCGCCGAACCGACCAGTGGCGCGATCATGACCGCGAACGCCGGCGCCCTGACCTTCCGCATCCACGTACCCGGCCGGGCCACCCACGGCAGCACCAGATACGTGGGAGTGAGCGCCATCGACGCCTACCTGCCCATCCA
The DNA here is from genome assembly GCF_042668605.1 of Streptomyces sp. NPDC057280. Taxonomy (NCBI): domain Bacteria; kingdom Bacillati; phylum Actinomycetota; class Actinomycetes; order Kitasatosporales; family Streptomycetaceae; genus Streptomyces; species Streptomyces sp. NPDC057280. The sequence goes on along the minus strand of NZ_JBHUYR010000006.1, from coordinate 66,516 downwards.
CCGCGCGCTCGCCCGGCTGGAAGCCCGCCGCAACATCGGCGCCGACCCGCTCATGTCCGAATACCCCATCCCGTACCCGCTGTCCGTCGGGACCGTCCATTCCGGCGACTGGGCCAGCAGCGTGCCCGACCTCCTGGTGGCCGAGGGAAGACTGGGCGTCCGGCTGGGCGAGGACCCGGCCCAGGCACGCACCGAACTGGAGGCGTGCGTGGCCGAAGCCTGCGCGGCCGACCCCTGGCTGCGCTCCCACCCCGCCACGGTGACATGGCCCGGCGGACAGTTCGCCAGCGGACGGCTGCCGGGCGGGCATCCGCTCGCGGCCCGGGTAGCCGACGCGCACGCCGACGTCACCGGCGGCCCGCGACCTTCCGAGCGAGGCGCCCCCTACGGCAGCGACCTGCGCCTGTACGCCGGAGCCGGCATCCCCACGCTGCAGTACGGCCCCGGCGACGTACGCCTCGCACACGGTCCACAGGAACAGGTCCACCTGAGCGACATCGTCACCGTCACCCGGGCCCTGGTGCTCGCCACACTGCGCACGGTCGGCAGCGAGTAACTGCCGCGGCGAGCCTGGAAGCGCACGCGCAACGGCACGCCTGTGTGGCGCATGATGAGATCGTGCGCGCTCACCTTTCCTACCAGCCCCAGGACGAGCGGCAGGCCTCGTCCCTCGCCGCCGCCCTGTCGCGGGCCGGCGCCGACATCGTCCGCAGCGCCGACGCAGACAGCGACGCGGCCGGGACGGACGCCGTCGTCCTGCTCTGGTCGTACGCCGCCCAGGCCGCCGGTGCCGCCACCCGCGTGGAAGGCGAACGTGTCGTACCCGTCCGCCTCGACGACTGCCCGCTGCCGCCCCTGCTGAGCCGCCTGCCCCAGGTACGCCTGGCCGTCGGCGTGACGGACACGGCGGCGGCCGCCATCGCGCGCCTCGCCCTGACCGGCACATCCGCCGGCGGTCAGAGGACTGAACCGGAACTCCCCGTGGTCATCAGCGACTTCGGCCCTCTGGGCCAGTACGAGACGTGTCCGCGGTGCGGTGCCGGAAGTGACCGGCTGCGCCCCTACGTCACCGTCGACCACCACCACGACCGGGCCCTGCGCCTCGTCATCTGCGGTTCGTGCGGCTGGCAGGACCACCGAGACCTCTGACCATCCCGCGCCGGGAACTCGGGGAGTAGGGAATTCGGGGAGTCGGGGGACTGGACACTGGCCCGTGGCGCACCAGCGGCCATCGCGGCCCGGGCCGGCGGCCCGCGATGACGAGCTGAGCGCCGCATTTCCGTTCCACCGGCGTGAGGTCTTGGCAACTCCCCTTTATTCCGGATGACTTCGTTCGGAAATTCCCGAGGGCTGGAGTTGGTCTCCATGGACAGCGGCGAGGTGTCGAGACCTCGGCGCCCGGCATGGAGGATGTCATGCCCGAGATGTATTTCCAGGTGCGCTGGCCCGATGGTACGACCCAGCGCTGCTATTCCCCCTCCACGGTGGTCGAGGACTTTTTCGTTCCCGGCGGCCAGTACGGACTCGTGGATTTCGTCGAGCGCAGCCGTGCGGCACTCGGTATCGCCGGGGAGCGCGTGAAGGCGAAGTACGGCTTCTTCTGTACCGGTGCCTCCGACCAGCTCGCGCGGATCGAGCGGACCGCCGCCGGGTACGCCACCGTCAGCGATGCGAAGGTCACGGTCGAATCCCTGACCGGGGCCGACGGGGCCGTACGGTGAGCCCGGTGGCCCCGCTCGCCGGCTCGCACTATCCGGTGGTCGTCGTCGGCGGCGGTCAGGCGGGGCTCTCGATGAGCTACTGCCTCGGCCGACGCGGTGTCGGGCACGTCGTCATCGAGGCGAACCGGGTCGGGCACGAGTGGCGTGCGCGCCGCTGGGACTCCTTCTGCCTGGTGACCCCCAACTGGCAGTGCAGGCTGCCTGGTTATCCGTATCAGGGCGACGACCCGGACGGGTTCATGGGCCGTGACGAGATCGTCCGGTACCTGGAGGGCTACGTCTCCTTCTTCCGGCCGCCGCTGGTGGAGGGTGTGACGGTCACCCGGCTGCGGCGCTCGCCGACGGGGGTGTTCGAACTGTCCAGCACCGCCGGGGACTTCACCGCCGAGCAGGTGGTGGTCGCCACCGGCCCCTACCACACGCCGTCCGTCCCGCCGATGGCCCAGCGCCTGCCCGACGGCATCACCCAGGTCCACTCCTCCCGATACCGCAGCCCCGGCCAACTCCCCGAGGGCGCCGTCCTCGTGGTCGGCACCGGCCAGTCCGGCTGCCAGATCGCCGAGGACCTCCACCTCGCTGGGCGCCAGGTGCACCTGGCCGTCGGCAGCGCCCCCCGCGTGGCCCGCTTCTACCGCGGCCGCGACTGCGTGGCCTGGCTCGACGACATGGGCCACTACGACAAGTCCATCGACGAGTTCGACGACGCCGGCGCCGTACGCATGCGGGTCAACCACTACGTCACCGGACGCGACGGCGGCCGCGACATCGACCTGCGCGCCTTCGCCCGCGACGGCATGCGGCTGTACGGGCGGCTCACCGCGATCACCGGCACCGACCTGGAGTTCGCCGACGACCTCAAGGTGAACCTCGACCACGCGGACGCCGTCGCGGAGGGCATCAAGGACGCCATCGACGCGTACATCGCCGCGCACGGCATGGACGCGCCGACCGAGCCCCGGTACGTCCCGGTGTGGGAGCCGGACGGGCAGCGGCGCGCACTGGACCTGGAGGCCGCCGGTATCACCTCGGTGATCTGGTCGACGGGCTTCAGGCGCGACCACCGGTGGATCGAGGCCCCCGTCTTCGACGGCCGCGGCTACCCGATGCACTGGCGCGGCGCCACCAGCACCCCCGGCCTGCACTTCCTCGGTCTGCCCTGGCAGTACTCGTGGGGCTCGGGCCGCTTCGAGGCGGTGGGCCGGGACGCCGAGTTCCTCGCGGACCACATCGACGCCTCGCGCCGCCTGGCCGACGTGTGCGGCACGCTCACCGGAGCGCCCAGCGACCTCGCCTCCGCCCTCCCGATCGGCTGAGGAACCACACCGTCCGGCGGAGCGACAACCCCATACGGCTGCGGAACCACACCACGCGGTAGAGGAACCACACCATGGTCCACGACGCACACCGCCACATCGGCGTCCTGCCCGCCTATCCCTTCTACGGTGGCCCACCCGTCAACCCGGACACCACCGCCCGCGCCACCGTCAAGCAGCTCATCGCCGACCTGGACGCGGAGGGCACCGAACGGGCCCTGGTCATCCCCAACTACGGCGTCCCGGACCCCGCGATCGCCTTCTCCTTCAACGAGCTCGCGCTGGAAGCCGCGCAGAGCGACGACCGCATCCGGGCCGGACTGTGGGTGTCCCCGCGTCCGGAGGACGCCCAACGCACCGAAGAGGCACTCCAGTTGGCGGGCGAGCCCGGCGTCAAGGCCCTCAAGCTGAGCTTCCTGCTGGGCGGTCGCCCCACCGACCCCGCCTGCCGCCCCCAACTCGACCGCATCTTCGCCGAGGCCGCCCGGCACTGCCTCGTCGTCCACGTCCACACCTCTCCCGGCGCCGCCTCCGACATCGACGAGGTCGGCCACCTCGTCGACTGGTACGCCGACCGAGTGCCCGTCCATCTCGTGCACTTCGGCGGCGGGATGAGCGGCCATATCAAGCTCGTCGGCTCCCGGTTCTTCGACTGGATCAGCGCCGGCAAGCGCGTCTACACCGATCTCTCCTGGGCCATCGGCTTCACTCCCCGCTGGCTGGCCCAGGAGATCGAGCGCCGCGGCATCGGCCACGACCGGGTGCTCTTCGCCAGCGACCAGCCCTGGGGCGACTTCACCGGCGAGTACGCCCGCCTCGCCGAAGCCACCGGCGGCGGCCAACTCGGTGACCTGGTCTTCCGGGACACCTTCGCCACGCTCTACGACTGACCGACCCCGACTCTCCACTCCCTTCCCGTCCGCACAAGGAGACAGCCATGTCCGAATCCGCCGTCACCGCCGAACTCTCCGACGTCGAGCAGAAGTCCCTCGACGAGATCCCGCACCCCTCGCTCCCCGAGGGCACCAGCATCTACGGCTCCACCAAGGTCTTCCCCGACTACCAGGCCGAGAACGGCGAGACCTACTTCACCCTCGTCCACGGCATCGCCCACGAGTCCTCGGTCTCCTTCGTCGCCGTCCTCCAGGCCACCCGCGCCCTGCGCAAGGGCTTCGAGACCGCGATCTACTTCTACGGCCCCGGCTCGCTCAACTGCCTCGCCACCCGCGGCTTCCCGACCACCGGCAACTCCGCCTTCCCCGGCGAGCACAACATCAACAACCAGCTCAAGACGTTCATCGCCGAGGGCGGCAAGGTCTTCTGCTGCCGCTTCGGCCTGTCCCTGCACGGCGCCCGCGAGGAGGACCTCATCGAGGGCGTCATCCCCACCCACCCCCTCGACGTCCAGGACGCGCTGATCCACTACGCGCGCAAGGGCGCCATCATCAACTCCACCTACCAGCTGTAGGGAGCACGACGTGAGCGTTGGCACCGGGAACAGCGGTACGGCGGTGGACGTGCGGATCATGACCCGCGCCGAACTCGCCCTGCGCGGCGTCGCGTCGGACGCGCCCGTGCGGCGGCCGGACGGCGCGGGGCCCAGCGACGACGGACACGTCCTCGTCGACGGTGCCAACGCCGCGCTCCCACGCAACCCCCACAGTCCCTACTCCGTGCGCGACGGCAGGGTGTGGCTCGGCGACGAGGACACCGGAATCTCCCTCACCTCCGTCCAACGACCCAAGTTCTACGACCTGACCACCGCCGACGGCATCCGGTACGAACAGATCGCCCGCCTGCACGGCTCGGACGTCCTCGCCACCACCGTCGTACAGACCTGCATCCGCTACGCCGAGTCCGACCGCTGCCGCTTCTGCACCATCGAGGAGTCCCTGCGCTCCGGCGCCACCGTGGCCGCCAAGACCCCGGCACAGCTCGCCGAGGTCGCCGAAGCCGCCGTACGGCTCGACGGCGTACGGCAGATGGTGATGACCACCGGCACCACCACCGGACCAGACCGCGGCGCCCGCACCCTCGTACGGTCCGTTCGGGCGGTGCTGGCGGCCGTGCCCGGCCTGCCGATCCAGGTGCAGTGCGAACCGCCCGGCGACCTCGCCTGGATCCACGCCCTGCACGACGCCGGGGCCACCGCCATCGGCATCCACGTCGAGTCCCTCGACGACGCGGTGCGCCGACGCTGGATGCCCGGCAAGTCGACGGTCCCGCTGGCCGACTACGAGGCCGCGTGGGACGAGGCGGTGCGCGTCTTCGGACCGAACCGCGTGTCCACCTACCTCCTCGTCGGACTCGGCGAAGACCCCGACGAACTGATCGCGGGGGCAGGCGAGTTGATCGACCGCGGGGTGTATCCCTTCGTCGTCCCGTTCCGCCCGATGAGCGGCACTCTCGCCGCCCGCGACGGCGTCCGTGCACCGAGCACGGAACTCCTGACGTACGTCACCGAGGGCGTCGCCGCGAAGCTGCGTGCCGCCGGGATGAGCGGCGCCGACCAGAAGGCCGGCTGTGCGGCGTGCGGCGCCTGCAGCGTCCTTCGGACAGCGGGCGGGTGAGCGCCGTGAACCTCGACGGTTCCGTGACCGTGGCGGCCGTGGACGATCCGCAGGACATCCTGGCCCTGCTGGGCGACCGCAGCACACTCGCCCGCCGACCCGCCTTCCACATCGAGGAGGCGGACGGCACGGCGGACATGACCGCCTACCGGGAGCTGCGCCGCGCCGCCTTCGTCCAGGAGCAGCAACTCTTCGCCCACCACGACCTGGACGACCACGACACCGACCCACGCACCGTGGTCCTGGTCGCGAAGGACCCCGAGGGCACCGTGGTCGGCGGGGTGCGCCTCGGCCCGGTCGACGACGGCCCCGACCTCGGCTGGTGGCAGGGCGGGCGCTTGGTTGTCGCCCGCCGGGCCCGCGGCCCGCACGGCATCGGCGCGGCTCTCGTCCGGGCCGCCTGCGCCCGTGCCGAGGCGGAGGGCGTGCTGCGCTTCGATGCGACCGTCCAGGCGCGCAACGAGGTGCTGTTCCGGCGGCTCGGCTGGCAGCGGGTGCGGGACACGACGGTCGCGGGCGCTCCGCACGTCCTCATGCGGTGGCGGATCGGCCGCATCGCCGCCCTCGCGGCGGCGACGAAGTCCCCCCTCGGGCCCCTCCTCACCGCGCTGGCCGCGCCCCCGGGCTTCATCGGTGACGACGGCGCCCCCGTACCCGGCACTGACGTGATCGCTGCCTGCGACGCGATCGTGCCGTCCATGGTCGAACGGGACCCCGAGTGGGGGGGCTGGTGCGCGGTCCTCGTGAACGCCAACGACCTCGCCGCGATGGGCGCAGCCCCGCTCGGACTGCTGGACGCGGTCGGCGCCCGCGACGCCGCACACGCCGCCCGCGTACTGACCGGACTGACCAGCGCCGCAAAGGCGTACGACATCCCGGTGCTCGGCGGACACACCCAACTCGGCGTCCCGGCCGCCCTGTCGGTGACCGCGCTCGGCCGCACGGGCCGGCCGGTGCCCGGTGGTGGCGGCCGCCCCGGACACGCCGTACGCCTCACCGCCGACCTCGGCGGGAGCTGGCGCCGGGGCTACCGGGGCCGTCAGTGGGACTCGACCAGCCACCGCCGTACGGACGAACTGCGCACCATGACCGGCGCGGTGGCCGCCGCACAGCCTGCCGCCGCCAAGGACGTGTCGATGGCAGGCATCGCCGGCACCCTCGGCATGCTCGCCGAGGCGAGCGGCTGCCGTGCGGTGCTCGACGTGGCCGCCGTACCCCGGCCGGAGACGGCGACGGTGGGGGACTGGTTCACCTGTTTCCCGGGCTTCGCGATGCTCACGGCCGACGAACCGGGCGCACCGCCCCTGCCCGCCGGACCCGCCACGGGTGCGGTGTGCGGGGAGCTCACCGAAGGAGAAGGCGTCGGGCTGCGCTGGCCCGACGGAGAGATCACCGAAGCGGTCATGTCCACCGTGACCGGGATGGGGACCGCCGCATGAGCACCCTGCGCATGGCCGCCGTCGCCGCCGAGTTCGGCCGCGACCTGGAGGAGGACTTCCAGCTCGCCGAACGGCTGATCAAGGAAGCCCGGGAGGAGGGCGTACGCCTGCTGGCGCTGCCCGAAGCATGCCTCGGCGGGTATCTGCTCAGCCTCGACGACTCCGCCGAACTCGACGAGGGCCCGCCCGCGCTCGCCCTCGACGGCCCCGAGATCCGCCGACTGGCCTCCCTGGCCGGGGAGATGACGGTCGTCGCCGGATACTGCGAAGCGGCCGGGGAAGCCCGCTACAACAGCGTCGTCTGCGTCACCGGCGACGGCGTCCTCGGCAACCACCGCAAGGTCCACCAGCCCCTCAGCGAGGACGCCAGCTATGCCTCCGGGGACCGCTTCGACGCCTTCGACACCCCGGTCGGCCGGATCGGCATGATGATCTGCTACGACAAGGCCTTCCCGGAGTCCGCCCGCGCGCTCGCGCTCGACGGCGCCGAGATCGGGGTCTGTGTCTCCGCCTGGCCCGGATCCCGTACGAACGCGGCCGCGGACCTCGTCAACGACCGCTGGAAACGCCGCTTCGACCTCTTCGACCGGGCCCGCGCGCTGGAGAACCAGATCGTGTGGCTGTCGGCCAACCAGTCGGGCACGTTCGGGTCGCTACGCTTCGTCGGCAGCGCCAAGGTCGTCGACCCCGGTGGCGAGATCCTCGCCGACACGGGCGTCGCCGCCGGCGTCGCCGTCGCCGAACTGGACGTCGCACAGGCACTGGAGACCGCCCGCCGGTCGATGGGGCACCTGCGCGACCGACGGCCCGAGACCTACGACGTACCCACAGGAGCAGTCAGCCCATGAGCACGATCCGGATCGCGGCTGCTGCCGCCCACTTCGGCCGCGACCTGGAGTTCGACCTGGCCCGCATCGCCAAGCTCATCGACGATGCCCGCGCCTCCGGCGCCGGTCTGCTGGTCCTGCCCGACGCCGCGCTCGGCGGCTACCTCGCCGACCTGCGCCACCCGGACCCCGACGCCCTGCCGCCGGCCCTGAAGCCTGACGACCCGCTGATCCTCCAAGTGGCCCGCCTGGCCGCCGAGATGGTGGTCTGCCTCGGTTACTGCGAGGACGGCGGCGACGAGCGTTACAACGCCGCGGTCTGCGTCAGCGGCGACGGGGTCCTCGGCCGCCACCGCAAGGTCCACCTGCCGGCCGGCGAGGTCGCCGCCTACGCACCCGGTGACCGCTTCGACGCCTTCGACACCCCCGTCGGCCGCATCGGCATGCTCATCGACTACGACAAGACGTTCCCCGAGTCGGCCCGTTCTCTGGCGTTGGACGGCGCGGAGATCCTCGCCTGCCTCTCCGCCTGGCCCACGTCGATCACCAACCGCGCCCCGCGCATGGCCCAGGACCGCCAGGCCAAGCTCTTCGACCTGTACGACCAGGCCCGCGCCGCCGAGAACCAGGTCGTCCTCGCCTCCTCCAACCAGACCGGCGCCATGGGCGGAATGCGGTTCCTCGGCCAGTCCAAGGTGGTCGGCCCGGGCGGTGACATCCTCGCCCGCACCTGGTCCAAGGCCGGCCTCGCGGTCGCCGAGATCGACGTCGCCGAGGAGATCGAGCGCGCCCGCCGCATCCTGCGCCACCTCGACGAACGCCGTCCCGACACCTACCGGGAGGACCCGTCGTGAAGATCGCTCTGCTGAGCTACTCCACCAAGCCGCGCGGCGGCGTCGTCCACACCCTCGCCCTCGCCGAGGCGCTCACCGCGGCCGGGCAGGACGTCACGGTGTGGACGCTGGGCCGCGGCGGAGACGCTGGCTTCTTCCGTCCGGTCGACACCGCTGTGCGCCTGCGGATCGTGGCGTTCCCGGACGGCCCGCCCGAGGAAACGGTAGGCGAACGCATCCTGCGTTCCATCGCCGTCCTGGGCAGAGCCTTCGAGTCGTTCGCGGCGGCGTACGACATCGTCCACGCCCAGGACTGCATCAGCGCCAACGCGGTCGGCGGCCGGTGCGTGCGCACGGTCCACCACATCGACCACTTCACCACCCCCGAACTGGCCGCCTGCCACGAGCGGGCCATCGTCGAGCCGTACGCGCACATCTGTGTATCGGCCGCCGTCGCCACGGAACTGGCCGACGGCTGGGGCATCGAGGCGGCGGTCATCCCCAACGGAGTGGCCTACGACCGTTTCGCCACCACCGAGCCGGCCGCCCGCGCGAACTGGCGTGCCCGTCTGGGGCGTTACGTCCTCACCGTCGGCGGCATCGAACCCCGCAAGGGCTCGCTGGACCTGCTGGAGGCTTACGCCCTGCTGCGCTCCGCCCACCCGGACGTACGGCTGGTGATCGCGGGCGGCGAGACCCTCTTCGACTACCGCGACTACCGAGCCCGCTGGGAGGCCCGCGCAGCCGAACTCCGCGTCGAACCCGTTGTCTTGGGTCAGGTCGCCGAGGACGAGCTGCCACCCCTGGTGGCCGCCGCCTCCGCTTTCGCCTTCCCCTCCGTCAAGGAGGGCTTCGGACTTGCCGCGATGGAGGCACTCGCCGCGGGAGTTCCGCTGGTCGTCCGCGATCTGCCCGTCCTGCGCGAGGTGTTCGACACCGCCGCCCGTTTCGCGACCACGTGCCAGGACCTGGCCGCCGAGCTCGGCGCCGCGCTCACGGACGACACCCCCAGGCGCAGGGAGAAGGGCCGCCGACTCGCAGCCCGCCACACCTGGACCACCGCTGCGGAACGCCATCTGGCGTTCTACGACTCTCGGCTGAGGGGCGCCGAGGCTTTCGGGCGACCCTGACGAGGGGGTTTGAGAGGATCGACCCATGGCGGACTCATCCATGCAGATCAATGCCCTCATCGTCGATGCCACGGACCCCGAGCGACTCGCTGCTTTCTGGTCCGAGCTGCTCGGCAGGCCGGTCGTGGGCCGCACGGGCCCCTACGTGTGGCTGCGGCGGGAGAACGACCTGGGTCTGGGCTTTCAGCGGACCGCCGAACCCAAGTCAGGCAAGAACCGGATGCACTTCGACGTCACCTCTCCCGACCCCGCCGCCGAGCAGCAACGGATCGAGGCCCTCGGCGGGCGCAGGCTGGAGAAGTACGACGACGGCGGGTTCCTGGTGATGGCGGACCCTGAGGGCAATGAGTTCTGCGTCATCCCTGAGGGCCCCTTCGGACTCGACGACGAAGGGCGCGCGAACTACCTCGACTGACACCCGAAGCTTGACGGCAAGCCGGCCCCAGGGGCTCCACCTGTGGTGCTGGAGAGGCCGCCTGGCGTGGGCCGCCCCGGGGTGACGGCCTGGCGCCGGCTGCCGGACTGTACCGAGGCCGGCGTCTGCCCACACCTGCACACCGACCTGCCGACCGAACCGCGCCGCGCCGGCCTGCTGGATCCGAGAACCGCTTGATCGTCGACCGTCACGGAACCCCGACGGGGACCGGGGCTATGAACGACTCCGCACCCGCTATGAGCGACGAGCCGACCCCCATCAAGGCATGCTCGAACCCGCCTGCGGGATCATCTGCCTCCGACGGCTTCTGAAAGCAGTGGACGTGCAGCAGTAGGCTCCTGACACGTGACCTCTTCTCCCCATGGCGTACCTGTGCCACTCCGCCATGAGCCCCGTCCGGAGACCAGGCAAGAGGCGGACGACGACGCGTTGATCAAAGCTCTGCAGGCTCGGGCATGGGATCCGGGCCTGCGATTCGACCGCGCGGACGTCCCTGTCGCGTGGATCATCGAGCGTTATGGCAAGCCCCGGTTGGACCGGATACAAGACGACATCGTTTCGTATGGCAATGACGGCACGGTTGAGCTCAAGGCCGAGACCGAGGAAGTGGCCGACTACTACGCCGACGCTCCTCGCGGGCCGCTGTTCCCTCCGATCTCCCTGTCGGACGTCGAGAAGGCAGAGCACAGAATCGGACGACGTCTCCCTGAGCTCCTTCGGCGCCTCTACTCCGAGGTCGCCAACGGAGGATTCGGACCCGATGGCGGGCTTGCCTCCCTGACCGACGGCAACCGGGCCCCAGGGCACGTTCGCGATTGGCCGTGCGCGGCCAGCATCCACGAACGCAACCGATCAGAGGGCATGCCACCATCGTGGCTCTTTCTCACCTACGGCGGCTGCACGATGGAATGGCATGTCTCATTGAGCGCAGTCGACAACCCAGTGCTTCTCTACGACGCCGACGGTTACACCGCCGACGAAGGCCCTCATGACGGCCTTCGCCACGCCACCGCCTCACTACGCACATGGCTGTGGACCTGGGCTTACGGCGGTGACGTCTGGGATGAAGTCCAGTGACTTCCCTTATGAGCAGGCGTGACGACGCGCGCCCATTCAGGCAGCACTCCGGCAGATTTCGCAGGTGTCCGCCAGACCGCGTGACCAGCTCTTTGGACGTCGTCTCATTTGGTCAGCCTGTGCGACGATTCGCCGGCCAGTGGAAGACATGAGCGGGGGCGCGATTCGATGCAGTACGTCAGTCTCGATGCGCAGGTCGGTGACGTGTCAGGGGTCTTGGACCCGTCTCGCTACCTGAGCTGCCTACCCTCGATCTCCGGTGACCTGCCGCCAGGCGCCCGGGCTTTCGCCACGGACGCGGACCACTACGACTTTCGGAGCAGACGATGTGTCAAGGACCTGACCATTCGGGCTGCCCGGGGCGCCGGTGGTGAGGCGATGGAGGTCGAGTTCCAGCACAGTTGCTGCAAGCATGACGAAGACCTGCTGATCCGCTACGCAGGGGTGTCGAGCTACACCATCGACCCCGTCGGCAACGGCCGAGGGACGGACCTCGGGGCTCTGATTCTCGACGAGATCCTGCCGCACGAGGATGGCTGCAGCCACGAAATCGCCTGCTGGGACGGCACTCTCACGATTGTCTGCCGTGACCTTCAGGCGACCTGGACTGAGACCGCCTGCTCGAGGGAGTCGTAGGCGCGACAGGTCGTGGGGATTGTCGAGCGGCTGGTGCCGGATGGGTTGTTCACCGCACCGCCGATGAGCCGTTGCCCGTGACAGCCCCCGGTGGTGAGAAGAGCCACGTGCCGTGCGGCCCGCATCGCCGCTTCGTTGATGCGGGCCGTCTTATCGATCGGGTGCGGGCTGAGGATCACCCCGTCGGGTGGGAGCCGGTGTCTGTCCTCAGGCCGTCGCCAACTCCGCCGCTAGGAACTCTTCCACGGCCTTCTGCGCGCGACGGTCGAACTCGGCATACTGCGCCTCGCGCTCGGCTCCCGCAACCGCGTCGCCGACCAGCAGATTGCCCTCGGCATCGACGCGCTGCGGGCGCTCCTCGGCGTCGGGGAGCAGGGCGACGGACGAGTGGGAGAACCCGCAGTAGTAGGCGATGCCCTCGCTCAGATTGGTCTCCAGCAGGGCCTGCATTCCCTCGGTGACGGGGTCCTCGGAGGTGGCGCCGGCCAGGCCCAGCCACAGTATGCGCTTGCCCGCCAGGCGCGGCTTGCTGCGGCCGTAGGCGAACCCGTAGTTCCACACGCGATCGATCCAGCCCTTGAGGAGGGCGGGCACGTTCTGCCAGTACACGGGGAACACGGCGACGACGACATCGGCGTCGAGAACGCGCCGCATATGGGCTTGGACTTCGTCCGAGTACGGCTTCTCCCGGTTGCCCCAGTCGGGCTGGTCCGCCACGTTCATCCGCGGGTCGAACCCCTCGGCGTGCAGGTCGAGCAGGTCGACGCGGTATCCGGCGTTCTCGAGTCGCGCGGCGGTCCGGCGGGCGGTGTGCGCGGTGAGGGAATCGGCCCGATGGTGTGCGACGACGACAAGTGCGGTCCTGGCAGCGCTGCTGCGGTGCGACACGTCTTCTCCCGGCTGGTCTCGGTCAGTTCGACCAGTCCAGTACATCCGTGATCCATTAGACGATCCATAGGGGAAACGCTCTGATGCATAGGAGTTCGTCTACGATCGTATCCGTGGACCCATTGAGTACGCTGCTCAGCGGCATCCGGGCCGAGGGCTCGGTCGTCTGCCACGCCGTGCTGGAAGCACCCTGGACCATCCGCTTCGTCGACGGCGCCCCGCTCACCATGGTCAGCGTGCTGCGCGGCGGAGGCGTCCTGCTGCTGCCCGACGGCAGCCGACAACCGGTCGGCGTCGGGGACACGGCCATCGTGCGCAGCTCCGACCCGTTCCACCTCGTGGACCATCCGGACACCCCCGACCGCCCACACGTCGAGTACGAAATCGCATGCTTCACAGGGGACGCCGAATGCACTGCCGAAGACCTCGGCGGCATCCGCTGGGGCAACGAACCGGACGGAGCGACCGCACTGATCGTGGGCGCGTACCGCGCCTCGGGCCATCGCCATGAACGCCTGCTCCGAGCCTTGCCGCCCGTACTCGTCGTCAACGAGGACACCGAGGTCTGCGCCTGGCTGGAGACCGCCGCCGCCGACGCCGCCCAGCGCACGGCCGGCTCCCAGGCGCTGATGGACCGACTGCTGGACTGGGCCCTGGTGTGCACGCTGCGTACCTGGTTCGAGCAGGCAGGCTCGGAAGCCCCCGCCTGGTATCGCGGCCTGGCCGATCCGATCCTCGCCCCCGCTCTCGAAGCCTTCAACGCCCGGCCCTCCAGGAGCTGGACGGTAGAGGCGCTCGCCACCGAAGCCGGCGTCTCCCGCGCGCTGTTCGCCAAGCACTTCACCAAGGTCATGGGCCGCCCGCCACTGACCTACCTCACCGAATGCCGTATGGACGAGGCCGAGGGACTCCTGTCCGACACCGACTCCTCCATCGCTCAGATCGCCAAGTCTGTCGGCTACGCCGACGCCTTCGGATTCAGCGCCGCCTTCAAACGCCACCGGGGAGTGAGCCCCAGCGCCTTCCGCGCCCACAACTGAGTTCGACGGCGAGGCGGGCGTCCTCGTCGGGCTTCGTCACTTCCACTGCCGGTCGGGGCGTGTCGTCGGCGTAACGACGCCTGTGACACTAGTGACAGGACCGCGACAAAGAAGCCCACAACTGTCGGTGGAGCATGCCGGTCTCACCCTGCGTGGACGGCAACGACCGGCCGTCCCGCCACAACATCACCAGGGGGAACACCATGAAGTCGATCCGCCACAAGGCAGTCACCGCCGGCGCCCTCGCCGTCCTGGCACTCGGCGGCACGCTCGCCGCGACCACTCCGGCCTCGGCCTCCACCGCCGGCGCCTACAACGGGGCGTGCGGCGCCGGGTACGAGGTCTTCATGTCGACGCCGATCAACTCTTCGCGGACCACCGTGGCAGCGACCACCTACGTGGCCTACAGCTCCGCGGACAAGCAGTGGTGCGCCGTCACCGTACGCAACAAGCCCGGTGCCCGCGTGTTCATGGAAGTCACCCTGGACACCTGGCCGACGAGCAGCTCCACGGCGACGGACGCCGGCTCGTACACGACCTACGCCGGCCCGGTGTACAAGGCCCTCCCCGAGCCGGGCCAGTGCATGACCTGGAGCGGTTCGATCGACATCTACTACAACTCCGACCGTGGCCTGTGCCCGTGACCTGCCCCTCCTCCAGCGGAGTACCGGCGTGTGCCCGGCCGGTCTCACGCTGCAGGGGGTCTGCGTCCGCGCGGTGAGCGGGCTCTCGGCGCACCGATGAGTTTGAGTGTGCGGGGCGGTCCAAGTCGGTACACCTGACGAAAGGGAGAACCCGATGGGTAAGGCGCGCGCGGACTCGAGGACTCACATCGCCCGTCGCATGTATGAGCTCTGGGAGCCGATCTGCCTGGTCACCTACTTCGCGGACGAGTGCAACGAGGAACTGGCGGCGCTCGGCCACCGCACCTACTGGGACGGCTACTTCGCCAGCCGCGCAGCCCCGCTGGGGCGGGTGCCGGCCGAGGTCGTGCACGCCGCGTTCTACAGCTTCGCGGACGGGGAAGCCGCGCGGCACATCCCCAGTGCCTGGGAGACGATCCCGCCGGAGGCGTCGCTTGCGGCACGGGAACGGGGCAGCACCGCCTCCCTGCGGCGGATCCTCGGCGATGAGCCGGCCAAGGCCCCGGGGCTGGTGCGCGCCGCCGATCTCATCACCGCGGCCGCTACGAGCGCGCCCATGGAAGGCCGGGTGATGTACGCCGGGATGCGCACCCTCGCGGTGCCGAGCGACCCCGTCGCCCGGCTGTGGCACTCCGCCACGATGCTGCGCGAGCACCGCGGTGACGGGCACATCGCCGCGCTCGTCGGGGCAGGCATCGGCGGCACCGAGGCTCACGTGCTCTCCGCGCTGGACATGGGCATTCATCCCCCGCAGTCGTTCGGGCGCATCCATCACCTGCCGAAAGCGCGCCTGGCCGTGGTCATGGACGGCCTGCGCGAACGCGGACTCATCGACGCCGACGACCACTTCACCGACGCGGGCCGCGAGACCAAACAACGCATCGAAACCCTCACGGACGAGTTGGCCGCACCGCCGTACGACTGCCTGACCCCCGCCGAACTCGACGAACTGATCACCGAGCTCGAACCCATCACCGCCAGACTGGTGGCCACAGGCTCCCAGTGACCCGCCGCAACGGCTGCGGTGGGCCGCATGGCAACAGGAGAAGGTGTTGTCGGGTCCACCTCTGCGGTGGTGTTGGACCGCTGGTCGGCGAAGCGGGCCGTTCGTAGCGTCGTGGTCATGATGGATGACACGCACGAACAACGAACGGGTGCCACCAGGCGGATGGCATTGCGTGGGCTGGGACTCGCGCTAGGGGGCACGGCACTGGCCACCGGGCTCGGAACCGCGCCGGCCGCAGCGGACCCGCGTCGCGGGCTCACCACCTACGTGCTGGTGCACGGTACCCACAGCGCCGGCGCGTTCTGGATGCCGATCGCGCGGGAGCTGACGCTGCGCGGTCACCGCGTCGTCATGGTGGACCAGCCGCGGCACGGCGCGGAGGCTTTCGTGCCGGAGTCGTATCAGCGACAGGACCTCGAAGCGATGGCGGTCGAGGCTTCTCCGCTGAACGGCCTCGGACTGGAGGACTACGAGGCGCGCGTCACGGGCATCGTGAGGCGGGCGGCACGCCACGGCCCGGTGGTGCTGGTCGGGCACAGCCTGGGTGGCGTATCGGTCAGCCGTGTCGGCGATGCCGTCCCGCATCTGCTGCACCACATGTGCTACATGGCAGCCTTCTGTCCCAGCCGCGTCCTGCCCACGGCGGACGCCTGCACGGCGGCACCCGAGAACGCCGACGCCGTCAGCCCGGTCGAGCTGGCGGTGGGCGACCCGGACCGGCTGGGTGTCCTACGGCTGAACTGCCGGACCGGCGACCGCCGTGCGCTGGCCGTCCTGAAGGAGATGATCTGCGCGGACTACTCCGACGCCGAGTTCCGCCGGATACTGGCCGGCATGCAGACCGACGAACCGGTCGCCGCTTATGCGGGCCGAGCGGTCGGCCGGGCTGGTAGCTGGGGACGCGTTCCCCGCACCTACCTCCGTTTCGGCAGGGACCGGACGATCGCCACCGCACTCCAGGACAGAATGATCGCGGAAGCCGACGCGTTCACGCCCGGCAACAGGTTCCGGGTGCACGATTTTCCTGGGGCGTCACACGTCGGGCCACTGGATCCCGTCCCGGTCGCTGAAGTCCTGGACAGGCTCGCGGGGTAGAGGGAGCGGGCACTCGATGAAGTCACAGGCCGCGAGTGCCACTGCCGGAGCGCGCCGAAAGCCGGACCAGGTCGCGGACAAGCGGCGAGGGGTGGGGGCGCTCCCCAGGGCGATTTCAGATTCCGGATGTTCGCGCGGCTTCGCTGATGGCCGGCGGCACGGAGGCAGTTGATCGCGATGCCCGCCCCGGCGGTGCGAACGTACGACCGAAGCGCTCTCCAGAGGCATGCGCCTGCGGGGCGGCCCCAAGTGGCTCAGGCCGGTCGAAGAAGAGTGCCGTGAATCGGCGCAAAGATCACTTGAGGCATTTCGCTGGCGGATGTGGGGAAGACACTCGCCCGCATCGACGTCCACATGAGGAGTGCCAGGCTGTGAATGCCTCCCCTGCCGCACCCGCCCCCGTTCCGACCGCTCCTGGCGGGCTCCCGCTTATCGGGCACGCCCATCATCTGGTGCGCACCCCGCTGCCGTTCATCTCATCGCTGCGCGATCACGGCAGCGTCGTCCGAATACGTCTGGGGCCGACCCCCGCCTACGTCGTCACCGATCCCGTGCTCACCCGCACCGTTCTGGTCACCGAGGCAGCGCACTTCGCCAAAGGAGGAAAGATCTTCGACGTCCTGCGGGACGTCTTCGGCGACGGTCTGGCCACGATCGGCGACGGCGACACCCACCTGCGCAACCGCCGACTGATGCAGCCCATGTTCAACAAGGCCCACATCGCCACCCGCCGCACGGCCATGATCGAGCAGGCCAGGTCCATGGCCGAGGAGTGGGAGGAGGGGCAACACCGCGACGTGTTCGCGGACATGAACGACGTCACGCTTGCCGCCTTCCTCGTCGCGCTCTTCGGCGCGGATCTCCCCGCGAACCTGCAGAGGGAGTTCACCACGCTCATGCCCGCGCTCATGAAGGGGGCGATCCGGCAGACCGTGCTGCCGCCCTGGGTGACCCGGCTCCCGCTGCCCGCGAACCGCGCCCAGGCCCGCGGGATCGCCCGGCTGCGCGCCCTCATGGACCAGGCCATCGACCACGGGTCCACCCGGCAGGCCGAGACGCCCGCAGACGTGACCGGGGCGGCCGGATGCCCGCACCAGGCCGCCGCCGCCCACCAGGCCGGATTGTTCGACACGCTCAGGGCTGCCGAGGACCAGTTCACGCGGGAGCAGCTCCAGGACGAGGCC
This sequence comes from Streptomyces sp. NPDC057280, assembly GCF_042668605.1. NCBI lineage: Bacteria > Bacillati > Actinomycetota > Actinomycetes > Kitasatosporales > Streptomycetaceae > Streptomyces > Streptomyces sp. NPDC057280. Next base: position 48,677 of record NZ_JBHUYR010000006.1, on the reverse strand, counting down.
ATCACCCTCATGAACGCGGCGATCGAGACGACCGCCACCGCCCTCGCCTGGACCCTGTACGAGCTCACCCGGAACCCCGGGATCGAAGAACGGCTGCGCGCCGAACTGGCCACGGTCTGCGCCGGGCGGCCCCTGCGCGAGGAAGACCTCGACCAGCTCTCCTATGCCCGACAGGTCCTGCAGGAAGGTGTCCGCAAATACGGGCCGGCCTGGATGGTGACCCGGACCGCCACCCGGGACGTCGACCTGGGCGGGCACCGCATCCCGCGGGGCGCCGACGTCGTGTGGAGCCCGTACCTCCACCAGAACGACCCGGCCCACTTCCCCGACCCCGGCGCCTTCGACCCCGACCGCTGGGCCGACGGCCGTACGCCCTCGACCCGCGAGTCGTTCTTCGCCTTCGGGGACGGCCGCCGCAAGTGCATCGGAGAGAACTTCGCCTGGGTCGAGATGCAGATCATCCTCGCGACCGTCCTGGAAGCCTGGCCCCGGTTCCGTCTCGTCTCCCGCCCGCCCCGCGCCGAGACGGCCATCACCGTCAAGCCGGACCGACTGGCCATGGCCTTCGGAACCTCCTGAGCGGAACCGTCAGGGATCTCGCCGGGCTTCACCGGTCCGGCGAGATCCTGCCTCGTCGGGTCTCACCGCATGTCGGTCCGCCGCGCACCCGCGCGGGCGACCGGACGGTCCCACCGCAATGGCCTAGCGGTCGAAACCGCCGCCGAGGCGGCCGGCCGTAGTGCCCAGGCCCAGTGCCGACGGGCCGAAGGCGGCGGAACCGGTGCCGGTCGGCACGGGCGAGGCGCCCTTGAGTACCCAGACGCCGCCCGCGGAGCTGTTCTCGCCCGGGGCACCGACCCAGAGTTCGGCGCGGCCATCACCGGTCGTGTCCGCCAGATGCACCGCGGCCCCGAACGCGTCGGACCGCTCCGAAGTACCGGGCACCGACGTGCTGTTCTGCGTGAACGTCTTCGCGCCGGAGGCGGTGATGCCGGATGGACTGCCGTGCAGGAGGGTCACCGCGCCGGCGTCGGCGGCGCTGCCGACGTCCTCACCCGGTGCTCCGACGGCGAGGTCGAGGCGGCCGTCGCCGTCGAAGTCGCCGAGACGGACCGAGGCGCCCCAGTCGTCGCCGTACTCGCCGGTGCCCGGGACACCAACGGTGTCCTGGTCGAAGCGGATGCGTGGAACGGTGGTGTCGGGGCCCGAGGGGCCGCCGCGCACGATCTCGACGGCGCCGCCCACGGCGTTGACATCCTCGGTGCCCTGCATGTCCTCGTCGCCGGCGCGTCCCAGGACGATGTCGGCGTGGCCGTCGCGGTCGAGATCGCCGACGGCGACGTCCCGCCCGCCGTCGATGCTCTGACCGGTGGCCGCATCGTGCAGGGTCCGCCCGGTGGTGAGGCCGTGCGTGGAGCCGGGGAACCAGTTGACCAGACGGGGGCCGTGGTAGGGCAGTTCGTCCTCGCCGTGGGAGATGACGGCGACGACGTCGTCGAGGCCGTCGCCGTTCACGTCTCCCGCGGCCAGGACGGGTGGGTTCCACACATCCTCCGCGTCGCCGCCCACACGGGCGTCCATCGCCGCCGTGTGTGCCGGGCCGGTGGTGCGGCCGAAGGGGCCGTACGCGACGGTGGTGCCGGTGGCGAGGTCGCGGTGGCCGTCGCCGTCGAAGTCCCCTGCGGTCAGGGCGACGCCCAGGCGTTCGAACGGGGCGCCCTTGATGACAGTGCCTCCGGTCAGACCGTCCTTGGCGCCCCACAGCACGGTCAGCGTGCCCGCCTGGTCGTCGGTGTCGCCGACCGCCTCGCCAGGGGTGCCGACGACGAGGTCGGTGAACCCGTCGCCGTCGAGGTCGGCGGCGGTCAGGGTGGCACCGAAGGAGTCGTCGCGCTCCGCGGAACCCGGCACCCCGGGCGTGTTCTGGCTGTAGACGCGGCGGGTCTGGTCCTTGAGGGCCTTCGTGCGGCTGCCGTACGTCACCGCGACGGACCCGGCGCGCTCCCGGCCGTCGACGGTGGCCCCCGACGCGGCTGCGGCGGTGTCGGCCACGCCGTCACCGTTGAAGTCCGCTCGCGTCGTGCCGGCGGCCTGCGCGGCGGCGGGCCCTGCGAGGGCTGCGGGGGAGAGGGCGGCGGTCGCGGCCAGGACCACACAGACGGCCGTGGAAGAACGAGACGAGCGGGTGCGCACAGAACCTCCTGCTCACGAATGCGGTGATGCGACAGACCCCTGTATCGGTCCGCGCACCAGCTCAAGACCCCGCACGTCACCGGATGGTTGTACAAGATCCACCGGCAGTTCGCAGGCTCGGCGTACGGCGATGGGCGCGTCCCGCACACCTGCGGGCTGCCGGGGCGCCAGTGACCAGACCCTTGTTTCCTTGACCTGAGGGATGCCGAGGCCGGCTTGCGGCACGGAGGCGGCCGTCCGTACCGGGGGTGGCGATGGCCTCGCTCCTGTGCGGCGCGGGCGAGGTAGAGGCCCCGGCGAGGGCCCGCCCCCGGGTGGCGTGGTGCTGCCGATCCTTGCAGCTGGGTCCGACCGCGATCCGTGAGAGCCGTGGTCGATCGCCCCCGGCCATGGTCAGCGGCGTAGTTCCGGGAGTCGGGCGAGCCAGTCCGTGCGGGTCCGGCGGGCTGTGGTCGAGACGTGAGCCTGCGGGTAGAGGGCGTCGAAGCCGTGGAAGCCGCCCGCCCAGACGTGGAGTTCGGCCTGCCCGCCCGCTGCCCAGATGCGGGTGGCGTAGTCGGTGTCCTCGTCGCGGAAGACCTCGGCGGAGCCGGTGTCGATGTAGGTGGTCGGCAGGCCCGAGAGATCCTCGGCCAGTGCCGGCGAGACGTATGCGGACACCTCGCCGTCGCTGAGGTCGCTGAGGTCGCCGAGGACCGAGGCCCATCCGAACGCGTTCATCTCACCCGTCCAGACGCCCGGCACGCCGGAGTACTGGCGGCTGGAGGTGCTGGTGTTGCGGTGGTCGAGCATGGGGCAGATCAACACCTGCGCGGCGAGGGCCGGGCTGCCGAGGTCGCGGGCCAGCAGGGCGACGCCGGCGGCGAGGCCGCCTCCCGCGCTGGCGCCCGCGACGATGATCCGGGTGGGGTCGATGCTCAGTTCGGCGGCGTGTTCGGCGACCCAGAGCAGTCCCCGGTAGCAGTCGTCGACGAGGGCGGTGCCGGTGGCTTCGGGTGCGAGCCGGTAGTCGACGGAGACGACGACCGCGCCGAAGCGGTCGAGCCACTCCAGTGGGATGTCGATCTGGGAGAAACGGTCGCCCATGACCATCCCGCCGCCGTGGATCCAGTAGACGCAGGGTGCGGCGGTGGTGCGATCGGTGGTCGGCGGGCTGAGGACCGACAGGGGGATCGGGGCACCGTCCTTGGCGGGCACGGTGATCTCGCGCCGCTCGACCTGTCGGTCGTCGAGGAGGGATTCGACGGGTGGCGAGGGGAGTTGGCGCAGGTGAGCGAGGACTTCCGGGCTAAGACGGGACATGAGGGGCATGTCGGCCAGGAGTTCGCGCAGTTCGGGGTCCAGGGCGGGGCGTGCCATGGTCACGGTCGTTTGCCTTTCGTGGGTGGTGCCGGACGGCCGGTAGAGGAAGGTGCCGCCTCGGCGGGCGCCGACCCGGCGGGCCGGGGGATTGATCGGGCTTCAGAAGGTGGCCTTGCCGCGGACCGGGACGTAGTCGGTGTACTCGGGTTCCTTGGCCAGCAGCGGGTCGATCTGCGCCACGATGGCCTGGGCGCCCTCACCGGCGAAGATCCGGTGATGGTCGTCCTCGCTGGTCCAACCCTCGGTGACGTGGACGACGTCGGGATCGGACGCGGAGCGGGAGACCAGGTAGACGACGCAGTGTTCGCTCGCGCCGGGGTTGCCCTCGGTCAGGCCGGTCAGCAGCAGATCGACCAGTCGGTCGCCCATGCCGGGCCTGGCGGTCAGGGTGGCATTGAAGCCATAGTCGGCGATCATGGTTGCCCTCTCGGTCGGTGGTGGAGTGCGGTGATTCCATTCAATCCACCTGACCTGCGGGAACGTTAGAACGATGCTTGCCCGCACTTGCACGATCCTCGCGAGTACGGGAGCCGCGGCGTGCAACGGTGCTGCAATGGCCCCATGCCTCTCGAAGAGTTCCGCACCCTCCTGGCCCGGCATGCCCGGCCCGACTGGACCACCGCCATCGACGGCGTTCTCGTCTCGAAGGTCGACCGCTCGGACCCGCCGGCCCCGTCCATGTCCGGCATGGTGCTGGCGGTCATCGCCCAGGGCGCCAAACGGCTGGCTCTGGGCGACCGGGTCTACGAGTACGGCGCCGGGCAGTTCCTGGTCGCGTCCGTCGACCTGCCCGTCACCGGACAGTTCACTCAGGCCGACCCCGCACAGCCGGCGCTCGGCTTCGGGCTCGTCCTGGAACCCTCCGCCGTCGCCGAGTTGCTCCTCCAGGCCGGCCCCGGAGACGCCCGCCGCGCCGGCGGAGGAACGCCCTCGGGAATCGCCGTCAGTGATGCCCCGCCCGCGCTGCTCGACGCCGTGGTCCGGCTGCTGCGGCTGCTCGACGAGCCCCGCGACCGGCCCGTACTGGCCCCGCTGGTCAAACGCGAGATCCTCTGGCGCGTGATCACCAGCGAGCAGGGGGCGACGGTCCGTCAGCTCGGTCTCGCCGACAGCAGTCTCAGCCACGTCTCCCGGGCCGTGCGCTGGATCCGCGAGAACTACGCACAGCCCTTCCGTGTCGAGGACGTGGCACGGATGTCCGGCATGAGCGCCTCCGCCTTCTACCGCAACTTCCAGGCGGTGACCGCGATGAGCCCCATCCAGTTCCAGAAGCAGATCCGGCTTCAGGAAGCCCGGCTGCTGCTCGCCACCCACCCGGGTGATGTCACCGGCGTCGGCCAGCGCGTCGGCTACGACAACCCCTCCCAGTTCAGCCGGGAGTACCGCCGCCAGTTCGGCGCGCCGCCCAGCCGGGACGCCGCGCGCCTGCGCGATGCCGTGCGCGCGCCCGCCGGTGTCCTGCCCTGAGCGGGGATACGACCGCGAAGGAGGATTGTGCAAGGGGGAGCGAGGATAGAACTACTGTTCCCGCAGGTCAGAGCGATTCAATGGGATTACCAGTTCTTCTGCGGAGCAGGAAAGTGCCTGTCTCCGCGGATCCCGTCACATCGCCGAGGGGCACAGCATGAAGACAGTTCTGATCACGGGTACGTCGTCCGGATACGGCCGCCAGACCGCCCTCCACTTCCACGCGCAGGGATGGAACGTCATCGCCACGATGCGCACCCCCCGTGCGGGCATCCTGCCCGAGTCGGACCGGCTCCGCGTCATCGAACTCGACGTGACCGAGCCCGCGAGCATCACGGCCGCGCTCCAGGCGGCGGGGCCCGTCGATGTCCTGGTCAACAACGCGGGCGTCCCCTCGATGAGCGTGGTCGAGGGCATTCCCATGGCGCGGGTGCGGGAGGTGTTCGAGACCAACACCTTCGGCGTGATGGCGACCACGCAGGCGGTGCTGCCCCAGTTCCGTGAGCGCGGCTCCGGCGTGGTGGTCAACGTGACCTCCAGCGTGGTGCTGGGTCACATGCCGCTCTCAGCCGTCTACAAGGCGAGCAAGATGGCCGTTGAGGGATTCACCTCGTCCCTCGCGCTCGAACTCGCGCCGTTCGGTGTGCAGGCGAAGACGGTCCAGCCGGGTGCCTGCCTGACCACCAACTTCGCCACCAGGGCGACAGACGCTACCGCACCGGACGAGCTGGTCCCGGCACCCTACGCACCGTGGGCGAAGAAGGCCATGGACTCGTTCACAGGCCAGGAGCTGTTCACCAAGGAGACCGATGTCGCCGAGGCGGTGTGGCGAGCCGTGCACGACACGACCGGCCAGCTGCGATTCCCGGCCGGTCCCGACGCGGTCTGGCTCGCCCAGGCGAAGTGACCGACCAGCAGGCGGGGTCTGCCGAAGGCGACACCGCTTGCCGTTCACCGCCGAGAACGGCGCCAACCGCGCCCTCAGAAACGGGAAATCGCCTCGTTCTGCCGTGGGCGGTGTCTGTGGGCACGGCGATACCCCGGTGCGTGCGCAGCCGTCAGCCGACCAGCCGAGCTTTCCAGATCTCCTCACTGGGCCATTGCTGAGCCCACTCGGCGGAAACTTCCAGGTAGTCCCGCGCAGACGGAGGCGCCTGAATCTCCATCAGGTCCTCGACGACGAAGCCGCAGGCCCGCAGCAGACGGAGCATCTCACCGTGCGGCAGGACGAACTCCACGTGATTCCCCCAGTCCAAGCGCGTCAGGCCGAATTGGCTGCGGGAAAGCGTGGTGGACGCCGGTCCCTCAGGCGGTACACACAGCGCGAACAGCGGTGAGTAACGCGAGAACACCAGCCGGCCGCCGGGAACCAGAAGCCTGGCTGCCTCCGGGATCCACCGGTAGGGGTCGCACCACAGTGAGGCGCCGTACTCGCTGATCGCCAGTCCGAACGAGTTGTCCTCGTAGGGGACCTTCTCGGCATCACCCAGGACAAGGGGGAAGTCGAGTCCGAACTCCGCCTGCATCGCGCGAGCAGTGGCCAGCTGCTTCTCCGAGAGGTCGATCGCCACCGGGTGGGCTCCGGCTCTGGCCAGCCAGGCGGAAACGTAGGCGGTACCGCAGCCCAACTCAATGGTGCGCATTCCCTCGATGTCGTCGGGAAGCAAGGAAGCCTGCGACTCAGGGGTGGCCCACAAGCCCCAGGACGGCTCCTCCTGCGCCCAGTGCTCGCGGGCGAGCGGCCCATGCCATGCGGCTGCCTCGTCATCCCAAAAGCGCCGGTTCTGCTCCACGTGGTGCGCCGGGGCGTCATGAGTCATGAAGACATTTGATCGACGATGCTGATGTTCCGGCAACGGAATTTCCACGGCGCCAGACCGAGAGGGCGGCCAACGGGACGGGTGTTGGCGCTCCTTGAAATTGCCTCTGGCCGCAGTTCCGTGAAGGGCCCGATGCGGGGCAGCTCAGGGGACACCGAAAAATGACGGGACGAGGGCTCTGTCCGTCGACACACTGGGCCACGTACTTCGTCACCGAAGGAGAGGTGTCCGTGGAGGAGCCAGGGTTCGCCGTGCATGTGACCGAACCCGGGAAGGGCGGACAGGAGGCTCTGCAGGCAGTCAGAGCGGTGACCGGACTGAGTCTGTGGCGTGGCAGGCTTCTACTCGAACGCGCCCCTGTGACGGTTCTGGGAGAAGTCCCGCTCGACCGGGCGCGCCTGGCTGCCCGGCACCTGCAGGACGCCGGCGTCCCTGCGGCAATCAGCTGTACCTGGTGCGACAGGACGGTGCCCAGCGACGGGAAGCTGCTCGACCCAGGCCCCTGTGCATCCCGCTTCTGGCCGACTGCCCATTGCCAGGCGAACTGTCTCGCCAGCTGTGATTGCGAGTTCTGCAGCGCCTACGGGCCGACCGCCCTGCCCCTGTGACTGCAGGCTCATCCCGTGCTGAATGATCCTGCGTGCGGGGCTTCTACCGGGGGTTTCACGGAATTCCGGGCAGAACCGTAGGGTGACCGGATGGCCGACCGCAGAGGGATCCTCCAAGTCGATGCGCTGCAGGACTTCTTGACCGGGCTCTGCGCCTCGCCAGTCGCCGTCCACCGCCTGGAGCGACTGGAGCCGTGGGCCGTAGCCCGGGTCTTCCTCCAAGGGACTTCTGTGCTTCCGCGCTCCGTCGTCGTGAAGTGGATTCCGGACGGGCCTCGCGAGACTCGTACTGCCCCGTCGCGGCTGCACAGCGAAACTGGCTGCGCTCCAGTTCCTCCACGAGGATCTCGGGATCGACCTCGCGCCTCGCGTCATCGCCGCCGACACCGCTGCCCGATTCCTCGTCATGGAAGACCTCGCCCCCCGCGTCTCCCTGGACCAGTTGCTGCGACGAGACGGAGCGGCAGCGCACGGCGACCGACTGGCCGCGTTCGCCCGCGCCCGCGGTGTGTTGAGCGCGGCCACCGCGGGGCGGGGGGAGGCCTACTACGCCCGCCGGGCCAAGCTGGGACCGGTTGATGCCGCGGCGGATCGGGCAGGACGACTCGCGCCTCTCCGGACGGGGGCGATCGAGCATGCCTCGTCGCTCGGTGTGCCCCTCGGCGGCCGAGCGTCCCATGAACTCACCTCAGCCTTGGACGAGTTGGCTGCCCCAGGCCGCTTCCTCGCCCTGAGCAACGGGGACGCGGAAGCCAACAACATCCTGCTCCATGCCTCCGGCCCGGCCGACGCCCGCCTCATCGACTTCGAATTCGCCGGCTACACCCACCCGCTGACCGATGCCGTGTGCCTGTATGTGCCCGGCCCGGCCTGGCTGACGGTGGGCGATCCGACCACCACAGGACTCGCCGACGCATACCGCCGCGCCCTGGCCCGCGGCATCCCGGAGGCCGAGGACGACCGGCGATACGGAGACGGCCTCGCCGCCGCCTGCGTGTCCTGGATGCTGGTCCGTCTGCACCGATTCGCCCTGCTCGACGCCCGCTCACCGGGTGACCACAGCCGACTCCAGCTCATCGCAACGCTGGAAGCAGCCGCCCGCACCGCCCAGACCTTCCGGACCCTGCCCCACCTCACCTCCTGGATCCGTCGTGTCGCCGCAGTGCTGCGTCAGCGCTGGCCCGACGCGGACCAAGACTTCGCCGACTCAACAAGATTCCCGCCCTACCTGGCCCGGCGCTGACCCCGAGCATCACCCTCACACCTCGCCCGCGCCTGGGGACTTACAGAGCTCCTCGTCATCGGCGGCTGCCCGCAAGAAGCAAGACGCGGAGCTCACGTACACACTCCAGCGGGTTGATTTGGGCGTGTCGTACACGTGTCGTGGGCACGGCCACAACATGCTCGCCGCTGCCCTTTACGGCGGCTCCAGCGGTTCGACAGCCTGGCCCGCATGCTCTTCCTGGACCCGAACGGGCGTACCTGCCACCCGGACTGGGACAAGGCCGCGAACTCCTGCGTGGCCGAACTGCGTGCTGCCTACGGACATGACCCCGATTCCCCGCGAATCACCGAAGTCGTCGCCACGCTCTGCGCGAAGGGCCCCGAATTCGCCGAACTGTGGGCAAGACGCGAGGTGCGGGGCAAGACGCGGCAGGCGGAGAACCTCGTGCACCCCGAGGCGCTCTGGAGATCCAGGTGGGTGACACGAGTACGGAACGGGCCCGCTACCACCAACGGTCTCGCCGACTTTCAGGCCGACGGATGATCGACAGCGAAGGACATCGCCACCGCGGCGGACGCGGCCGCGGGGATGCCCGCCCTCGGCTGGTTCGATCTTGTGTGAGCAGGGTCCGCCGGCAATCCGGCGGACCCTGCTCGGCGATTCGGAGCCGGAATCTCTGTTCGGCCTCACTGCCGGGCGCGCTCGTCGCCCTCGCGGTAGAGCACCAGATGCTCGTGGAAGAGAATGCCGTCGCGGATGTCGCCGGTGGCGGTGAAGCCGATGTCGTCGACGTAGTCGATGTGGTTACCGGTGACGGTGTAGCGGCCGGTATAGGCGCTCTGCCGGTTTCCGCGGGCCTCGTCGTAGCGGCCGTTCGGCAGCAGTTCCTGGCGGATGAATCCGTCCGCGGTCACCCACATCCCGACGTACGGGTGAGGGGCGCGGGGCGTGTCCTTGCTGGTCATGGCTCCATGGTCGGGCCGGAGGCCGACGGCAACCAGGCCGCCGTCTCCCCGGGTGCGGGCTTCCTGGGTGCGGCGCACCCACCTTCGGGAGGCGGCGCACCCACCGTCGGGAGGCGGCGCACCCACCGTCGGGCGGGAACGGCGCGGCGACATCAAGGTGCCGGCCCAGACGAGTCTCCCAGGCCGTGGCACGAGCAGCGGACCCACCATGGGTGCCGCTCACCTGGGGACAGGACGGCAGGCCTGGTTCCGATTCCGGGGCGCGACGAACCTGATGGGGCGTCCCGTGCTGTTCACCAACGCCTGGACCGTGACGATGGACCCGCTGATCGGGACCATGGCCGGTGCCGACCTCCTGTTCGTCGGCTCTCTCCTCGCGGGCGTCGGCCCGGGCACCATCACCGCGGCGGGCGACGACTACGCCATCGTCGTCGACTGCACGGGCACGACCGTCCTCCCTGCCGTCCTGGACACCGTCGCGCTCTACGGCGGACGCGGCCACCGTTCCGAGTACGTCGCGACGCTGACGCCGGGCAACACCGCCGACTTCCTGGTGGTGCCCGACGAACTTGCCACCGACGTACCGAGCGCAGTAGCCGCCCTCATGACCCGGCCGGAGCAGGTCCGCGCGCTGGTCGCGGCCGGCCGGCCCATCCTGTGGGCGGGCACCGACATCCCCGACCGGGCCACCGGCCCCGATGCGGGCATCCCGGCCGCACCGGACCTGACCGGCAGTCCACGGGTAGGTGTCTGGATCGACAGGAACGGCTTCCTGCACCAGGAACTCACCGCCGACGGCCGCTACGACGAGACGCGGGGCGGTCGCCTCCACGCCTACCAGGGCCGTTTCTGGATCGACGGCGACCGCATCGACTACCTGGACGACCTCGGCTTCCGGGCCTACGGCGAATTCCACGGCGACCAACTGCACCACGCGGGATACGTCATGAATCTGGGCTGACCTCTGCGCCCATCGGCGCCCCCGATCCCGATCCTGGGTGCGCGACACCTGGGGAAACCACGGCCTGGTTGCCGTAGCGGACAGGCCCGAGGCTGGTGTTCGGGCCGCCTCGGCCGCGCCCGGCGACCCGCCCCCTCCCGTGGATGGGACCTTCTTCCACCCTTGTCCGCCGTACGAAAAGAAGACTCCTCATGAACGTCAACGACACCACCGACGCAGCCGTGCTCGAAGAGATCCGGCGCCGCCCCGCCCATGACCGGCGCATCCTGTTCACGGGCGCGACCGTCGTCACCATGGACCCCGGCCTCGGCGTCATCGAACCCGGCGACCTCCTCGTCGAGGGCGACACCATCGCCGCCGTCGGCACCGACCTCGACGCGGGTGACGCCGTGGTCGTCGACGCCACCGGCACCATCCTCACCCCCGGCTTCGTCGACACCCACCGGCACGCCTGGGAAGCCCAACTGCGCCGGATCATGCCGGACGTCGACGACCTCGGCGGCTATGTCATGTCCACCCTGGCCGGATACGCCACGGTCTACCGGCCCCAGGACATGTACATCGGCACCAAGCTGGCCGCCCTCACCGCGATCGACAGCGGCATCACGACCATGCTCGACTTCTCCCACAACTCCCGCACCCGCGAGCACTCCGACGCCGCCATCGAGGCCCTCCGCGACACCGGCATCCGCGGCGTGCACGCCTCCATGGGCCCGCACTTCGGCGACTGGGACCGCCAATGGCCCGGCGACCTGGCCCGCATCAAGGACCAGTACTTCAGCAGCGACGACCAACTGCTCACCCTGCGCCTGGCCACCCTGGCCACCGACGAGATCGCCGGACCGGTGCTCGCCTACGGTCCCGAACTCGCCCGAGTCGCAGCTGACCTGGGCATCGGAGTGAGCGTGGACGCCGTCTTCGGCGGCTCCTCCTCCGAGGCGATCCTGCGCTGGGCGAAGGACGGCATCCTCAACCCCGGCGTCACCCTCATCCACGCCACCGGACTGACCTCCGAAGCGTGGAAGGCGATGGGGGAGACCGGTACCACCGTGGCGCTCGCCCCCACCTCCGACGCGCAGATCGGTCTGGAGACCGCGATCCCCGCCGTCGACGAGGCCCTCTCCGTCGGCATCCGCCCCGGACTGAGCATCGACGTCGAAGTCGCCCTGGCCAGCGACATGTTCACACAGATGCGGGCCCTGCACGCCATCCAGCGGATGCGCGCCGCCAACGCCGCCTACGGCACCGACCAGCAGCCTCACCGCATCACCACCCACGACGTCCTGGACTTCGCCACCCTCCAGGGCGCCCGCACCAACGGCCTGGCCGCCGTCACCGGCTCACTCACCCCCGGCAAGAAAGCCGACCTGCTCGTCATCCGGGCCGAGGACATCAACAACATGCCGCTCAACGACCCGATCGGCACCGTCGTCCTGGGATCCGACGCCCGCAACATCAGCGCCGTCCTCGTCGACGGCGAACCCCGCAAGTGGAACGGCAACGTCCTCGACGTCGACCTCTCCGCCCTGCGCACCGAGGTCCACGCCTCCCGCGAGCACGTGCTGAACACCCCGACGGCCTGAGCACACCGCCGTTTCGTTCAGCGAGCCCCACGTTCTACCGCCTGTCTCGACCGTGATCGTCGATGAACGCGGGACAGTTCGACCATGGTCCCGAAGCAGGCAGCCGGGGGAACGGTGGCGGAGCATCTCCAGGCGGGTCGCTTCGCGGCTGTGATCACACTTGCTCTTGGTAGATCCGGATTCCTTGGGGATGCAAGTGGCGGACGACCGTCCAGAATTCTCGGCGGCTCAGGCCGTCGGCCCAGCGCTTGAGCTCGTCGTCCGTGTCGTGGAAGAACCAGGACTCGAAGTGCCCCAGCGCCCGAAGTTGAGGGAGGGGCTCATATCGAAGTTCGCAGTGGAGCTGGACGTAGTGATCGTGCTCGCCGGAAGCGTCGTTGATCTCGAACTGCCGGGCAAGATCCAGCGTGAAGACGGGCGGCCCCTCGAAGGCGTGAGTCCCGTACTGGAAGAGAAGGCCATCGGCGTCCGGTGTGTCCGCGGTGTCGAACCGTCGGGAGCCGAAGCGTACGAACCTGAGCCACACGTCGTCCAAGTCCAGCGCGGCCAGGGGCCGCTGCCCCCGGACCAGCTCATGGTGGAGTCGCTCCTCGGCCCGGTCGATGGGCAGTCTCCTCGACATCCTTGTCCTCGTGGTCTCGACGGATTTGTGATCTCGCATGCGGCACGTCGAAGCGAGCCAGGATCCCGCCGAAACCGCCGACATGTCCGGCCCCGACAGCATATTGAGGACAACGAGCTAAGACCTCCTGGCCTCGCCCGCAGAAGCGCATCCACTGTGCCCCGTGAATATCAGTAACAACATGTGAATCTCCTCTTAACTGACGTCACGTTAGGTGGGGCCGTGCTCCCCCCGCTTCCCGGGAGGGAGCGCTGACATGAATGGGAGCGCTCCCATACGGGAGCTGGTGGAAGGAGTCTCGTGGCTACGAGCACACGAACCCTGCGACGGAGGCTGGCGATACCCTTGCTGGCCCTCGTCCTGGCCGGCGGTGGCACGGTCGCCGCCGGGAGTACGGCGACGGCGGCACCCGCCGGGCCGGGCACCTCGGCAGACAACGGTGTCAGCTCCGGCCTTCGACCGGAAGGAGACCGGGTCGACCTGACCGGGGGCGCCGGCCGGTTAAGAGCGGGCCGGACCGGTGAGGCGGAGGGAGAGCGCAGGCAAACGCCAACCGGCCGCACTCCGTACATTGTGGAGCTCGCCGAGGATCCGGTGACGACGTACACGGGCAAGGGCTCGGGGCTGGCCCGGACCCGCCCGGCACCGGGCGAGCAACTGGAACCTCAGTCGGGGGCGGCGAAGGCGTACCGGAAGCACCTGGGCACTCAGCGGACGGCCGTAGCCGAGGCAGCCGGAATCACGATCGGCGAGGTCTACACCACGGCCTTCAACGGGTTCTCCGCCACGCTGACTTCCACTCAGGTCAAGGCACTGAAGGCGGACAAGAGGGTCCGTTCGGTCACTGAGTCCCACAGGGTCGGTCTCAGCCAGGCGTCCCTTGGTGACACCACGCCGCCGGCGACCGGGAGGGCAACAGGCGCAGCGGCAACAGCCACGAACGCGGCCTCGGTCACCGGCGCCGAGGGGGCCGGCGCGCAGAAGTCCGCAGGGCGGAAGCCGGGCCGAAGCACCGGCGCCGGGACGGTGATCGGCGTCCTGGACACCGGCATCTGGCCGGAAAGCCCGTCGTTCGCCCGGAAGATGCCGGCCCCGGCGGGCTGGCACGGCACCTGCCAGACCGGCGACAGATTCGTCGCCGAGCACTGCAACGGCAAGATCGTCGGCGCCCGGTACTTCGCCGACACGTTCCTCGCGGCCGATGGTGCGCTGCCCGACGGCGAGGTGCTCTCCCCCCGGGACATGGGCGGGCACGGGTCCCATACGGCGTCCACGGCCGCCGGCCTGCCGGTCGACGACGTCACCATCGCGGGGCGGAAGTTCGGTTCGATCTCCGGTGTGGCCCCGGACGCGCAGATCGCCGTCTACAAGGTCCTGTGGGGCGGCATGGGGTACGACGCCGACATCATCGCGGGCATCGACGCGGCGGTCGCCGACGGCGTACAGGTGCTGAACTACTCGATCGGGACCCTGATGGGGGACGCCGAACCCAACACGCCGATCGGCAACGCCTTCCTCAACGCCACGGTCGCCGGAGTCTTCGTCACGGCCGCGGCCGGCAACACCGGCTTCAGCAGCGCGGTCAGCAACACCCAGCCGTGGGTCACCACGGTCGGCGCGGCGGTGACCAAGGCCAACGCGGGAACGGTCCGGCTCGGCGACGGCACCTCGCTCACCGGCGCCACCCTGGACGTGCTCCCCGGCGGTCGCCCCCTGCCGCTGGTCTTCGGCGAGCAGGCAGGCACGTTGGAGGAGGGCTCGGCGTACTGCGAGCCCGGCAGTCTGGACGCGGCGAAGGTGAAGGGCAAGGTGGTCGCCTGCGCCCTCGACAACCCCTACGACGCGGTGAACGAGCTCAAAGCCAAGGGTGCGGCGGCCATGGTCCTCTTCGCCCCGACCGGCAACTTCAGGGTCAACAGCGTCTACGACTTCCCGGTGCTCTACCTGAACACCAGGGAACAGGCCGGCAAGATCTTCAACTACCTGATGAGGCACCCCTCCGACGCCACCGCACGACTCACCTCCAGCAGCAACAGCTCGAAGGTGCCGAGCGTCGCGGACTACTCCTCGACGGGGCCGGACAAGAACCACTCCGGGCTCATGAAGCCCGACCTGGTCGCCCCCGGCAGCGACATCATCGCGGCCGTCTCCCCGCCGGGGAACTTCGGCCGGCAGTACGACGCATACTCGGGGACCTCGATGGCGGCCCCGCACGTGGCCGGTGAGGCCGCGATCCTGCGGGCCGAGCATCCCGGCTGGACGCCCGGCGCGATCGCCTCGGCGCTCCACACCACCGCCGAATCCGTGGGCGACACCAGCCCCCTGGCCCAAGGCAGTGGGCTGGCGTCGCTGAAGCGGGCCGCCGATCCGGGCCTGGTCATCGAGCCGGACGTCAAGAGCCTGATCGCCTTCAGTGAGGAGGCTCGGCCCGACGGCCGCGAGCTGAACCTGCCGTCGGTCGCGCTGCGGGAGTACGACGGGACCAAGCCGGTGGTGTTGACCCGCAAGCTGACCAACGTCGGCAGCAAGCGGGAGACTTACCGTGCCACGACCAGCGGCCTGGCGGGGATGAAGGTCAGCGTCTCACCCGCCGTGGTGACGGTGGCGCCGGGCAAGACCGCCTCGGTCACCATCACCCTGCGGCGCGGCAGCGCACCGTGGGACCGCTACGTCACCGGCGCGATCACCTGGCGCAGTGCCGGCCATCAGGTGCGGATTCCGGTGGCCGCACGCCCGTGGGGCATCACGCCCCGGCAGTACGACGACAGTCTGGAGGAGTTCGGCCGGCTCTCCGACGGCGCCTACGGCATGATCGAACCCGGCTTCACCGGCGCGCTCTCCGGCCGCTCGACCGGTTACGCCCCCATGCGATGGGAGTCGTACTCGATGCCGACCGGCGTCCGCGGTGGGGTCTTCGACCAGAAGGCCCTCGGGGTGCGGGCGCACTCCTTCAAAGTGCCGGCGGGCAGTGCCGGAATCGTCGTACGGGCCGAGACCGACGCCCCGGACGCCAACCTCGACCTCTGGTTGTTCAAGGGTGACAGGCTGGTGTACCGGAGCGCCGCCAGCTGGAGCAGCTTTGAGCGGGCCTGGGTGTTCATGCCGCAGGCTGGCACGTACACGGCGTATGTCTTCGCGCAGGACGCCGCCGGCCCGGTCCTCGACTACCGGCTGGGCCACGTCGTCCTCAGCCGTAACGGCCACTACAGGGCGGCGACGCTGGAACTGCCGACCGCAGTGGAGCGCGGCACGACACCGCCGTACAAGCTGCGGCCCGACGCTCCACTGAAGCCGGACACCGAGTACTGGGCGTACACCGAGCTGCGCACCAAGGGGCAGGTGGTTCCTGGCCAGTTGGTGTCCACGACCCAGGACTCCTGGCAGTGACGCGGTAATCCCCCGGGGGCCACGGCCGCCCGAGTGGCCGGTGGGGCGGGGCCGAGCGGCACCCGCCTCACCGGCGGATTCGTTCTACGTATCGGTCTGCTGCTCTCTGAAGTCGCGCCAATGGTGCGGGCCGTATACCGAGTTGCTGCACCGGCCCGCGGGGCTCGTGGACCGACGTGATGAGCACACCAAGGCAAGGGCACTTCGGCCGGGCTGGTGAATGCGCGCCGGGCCGGCCGTGTCACGCGGTGTAGCCCGGCACCGGGACGGACCACGGGGCAGAGAGTGGGGGCATGGATGTCGAGGAGGTCATCGACGCGTTGTACGGGCTGCGGCCCGAGGAGTTCGTCGCCGCGCGGGATGCGCGGGTGGCGGAGGCGCGCCGGGCGAAGGATGCGGCTGCGGCGCGGCGGATCGCCGGGTTGCGGCGGCCCACGCTTGCGGCCTGGGCGTCGAACCTGTTCGTGCGCCGGCGCCCGAAGGAGGCAGAGCGGCTGCTGGAGCTGGGGGAGACGCTGCGTCAGGCGCACCGGACGCTGGATGCCGGACAGCTGCGCCAGGCGAGCCGCCGGCAGCATCAGATGATCACTGTGCTGGCGCGGGAGACGGCTGAGCTCGCGCAGCAGGCCGGGCTGCCGTTGACGGAGGCGGTGCGGCATGAGGTCGAGCAGATCCTGCACGGTGTCCTGGCCGATGCGCAGGTCGCTGCGGAATGGGCGGCGGCCCGGCTGGCCAAAGCCCCTGCGGCAACCGTGGACTTCACCGCCGTCACCCCCGAGATCCTGCCGGAACGCCCCCGGCCGCCGGCCGCCACGGCATCCGCGCCGGCGCGGGGGACGAAGTCCCGACCAGCCAAGCCCGATCGGCGCACGCGGGCGCGACGCGAGCGCGTGAATCAGGCCCGCGCGCACAGCGAAGAGGCGGAGACGGAGGCGCGCCGAAGCCAGGACGCCCTCAGCCGCGCGGAGGAGACGAAGCAGGCCGCTGACGCCCGCTCAGGCCGAGCCCGGGACCGGGTGGCCGAGTTGGAGGAGCAACTGCAAGGAGCCCGCGAGGAACTGCGTGAGGCGACGGAGGCCGCGGGCCTCGCCGACACCGCGGTGAGGAACGCTGCCCGGGCCGCCGACAAGGCCCGCCGGACCGCAGACCGGGCACGCCGGGAGCTGGACAGACTCACCGAAGCCGCCGACGAGGCATAGCCCGCCCTCAGTCGGTCGGCGGCGGCGGGCGTCAGGGTTGCCTGCCGCTCGCGGGCGCGGCGGTGGGTTGGCCGCTACGGCCGTTTCAGCGGTCGAGGTGGGCGACGACGAAGTTGGGGTCCTTGCCGGTGAGGTAGGCGGCGCTGGGGACGTACACCGTGTGGTCGTGGACCGCGACGGAGGTCGGAGTCTGGAGGCCGTCGGTGGCCGTGAGGACCGCGGTGTGGGTGCCATCGGGGTGGACGAGGTCGACCTGGTTGTCGTCGCGGGCGGCGAGGCGGGTGTCGCCGCGGCCGGTGAAGGCGAAGTCGTCGATGGAGGGCATGCCGGTGGCGTGCATGCACCTCGATGCTGCAATGGATGGGCGGAGACTTCCCGCCCACCTGGATCCACTCGCCGGACGGACACGCCGTCAAGGCGGGGGACGCCGAGCAGTCCATCTTCAGCGGTGTCGACCCCGCCTTGACCGCCGAGGCGGTCAAGCGCCTCAACTGGCAGGGCATGCGCGCCTTCACGGAGAGGCTGGCCTGCGCGCCGACGGACGTACCACTGGCGTACGTCGTGGCCACCGACGACCCGGCGCTGCCGCCGGCCGTCCAGGAGCAGTGGGCCGCGCACTGTGCCCACAGCGTTCGTCTCCCCTCCGGCCACTCACCTCACCTGTCCCATGCGGACGAGGTGGCCGCGTTCCTCGCCGAAGCGGTTGCCCGGGCTGCGACCGTGGCGGCTCACCACGGCCACGCCGAGCCTCCGGGGGACCGCTGTTCCGGCCGCTCGTGACACTGATCTGGAGAGCAGCAGGTTGGGGAGGGAAGCGTGGCTGCACAGTGCGCGGGAACAGCTTTCCGGACTAAGAGGAACCTGTCCCGCGCACGGCGGCGGTGGCGAAACCGCACCCCTCTGTCGCGCTCTCCGCCGGCCAGGTCCGTTGTCAGCGGCGGCGGCTAGCCTGCGGGCATGATCGAGACGACCGGTGGCGACCGCCACTTCCCGCCCGCCCTGGCAGCCGTTGCCCAGGTGGAGTTCGACTACGACGACGGCGAGGGTGTCGACTTCGAGCCCTACGGCGCCTTCGACTCCGCCGAGGAGACCACCGACTGGATCCGCAACTGGACCGGAAACCACGCATTGGACGGCGACGCCTACCGGGTCTTCGGACAGGACGGCACCGGCGGCCTCGTGGCCCTGTGGCGTGTACACACGGGCCGGCCCCTCGCCGAACAGCCCGTGGTGTTCCTAGGCTCGGAGGGTGAGCGTGGCGTGGTGGCCGGAAATCTGTCCGACTTCCTGTGGCTGCTGGCCGACGGCCTCGGCCCGATGGAGGTCGTCGAGTACGAGCAGCGCGAAGGGCGACCGAACGCGGCACTGACTGAGCTCGCCGAGCGCCACGCCACCACGGGACGCCGACCCGCGCGGGACATCATCACCGAGGCTCAGGCCGAATTCCCCTCCTTCTCGGAGGACCTGGACAAGCTCTGCCGCTGACACGGCCCGCTCTCGCGCTCAGCACCGCTCGACGGCGAGCGCCCGGCCGGGGTCCGCAGTGACGACACGGTTCATCAGCTCCTCACCCAGCTCCAGCGCGAGCCGCGGCCGCACCCGCGGCAGCAGATACGGCATCCCCGCACCGCGGGCGACCGACCGTGATCCGACGGCCAGGGTGTCCCGCCGAGCCGCTACGGCACATCGAGTTCGTGCATGGAGTCGGGGCCGTCCTGAGCCGGAGCCTGAGGTGATCAGCTGTAGATGTCGCGTCCGGGCGCGCACAGGGGGTTCGTCGCTGCGGCGTCGCGGCGGATGAATATGGCGGATTCGCCTCCATTGACCGGTATCACCCAGCAGAGCTGATAGTGCTGGCGAAGGACCGCTCTCTTGGTGATCTCGGCGGGAGTGTTGTCCAGGGGCTGACCGGGACGATCGCGCAGGACATTGATCTCACGATGCTGGAGCATGCGCTGCCGGATGTCGTCGGGGGCCGCCTCGACGCCGTACAGCGTTCCGGACGCAGCCGGCGTCTGCTGCAGCGCGATGTCGTCGAGCGGCCCGAAAACAGCAGGCCGGGCAAGGACCCATGCGCGGCGGCGTGCAGGCTGGAAGAGAACCGCTTCGGGGTCTCCCGGGACGGTGACGGTGAGCCCCCAATAGCTCTCCACCGTGTCGGTGCGACTGGCAGCGGAGCGCATCTGCCAGTACCAGGGGCCGAGCGCTGAGATCAGAGCGAAGGCCACGGCGGCTGTGGCGTACAGCTTGCGCCGCCTGCGCTGTGAAGCTGCCTCCCCCCGCAGGGTCCGCTGCCAGTGCCGCAGGGCCTGGCCGACGAGGAGCGCCAGGCCGGACATGCAGTAGAGGACGTAGCGATCGACGTACCACGGCTGTGCGAGGGACACCGTGAGCAGGAATCCGGCCGGGACGATCAGGAGCGGCACGCCGAGCGTCGAAAGCGTCACTGCCCTTGCCTCGCCTCCCTCTTGACGACGAAGCACGACCCCCAAAGCGGCTGCCACGGCAGCGGGAACCACGAACCCCAGCCAGTCCTGAAGACTCGGACGGCCCAGCCAGTCCAACTGCGCTGACGCCTGACCGGCACTGACCACGGCCAGCGGCGCCACAGCGCAACCGACGCAGGCGATGGCCATCAGCCAGCGGTGTCCGAGACGGCGCAGGTGGCCGCCATGCCAGAGCGTCACGGCGTGCGCGAGGACGACCAACAGAGAGAACACATGCAGCCACCCGCCCAGCAGCAGCAACCCTGCGTACCCGGCCCACCAGCGTCGCCGGCCGTCCAGCAGCGCGCGCACGAAGCACCACGTCGCCCAGACCACCGCGGCGCTCACCAACGCGTACGAGCGGGCCTCCTGCGCGTAGAACTGCACCTGGGGAACGCACAGGAAAGCAACTCCGGCCAAGAATCCGGTTGCCGGGTCACCGAGACGGGTCCCGGTGGCGTAGACCCCCAGCACAGCGGTCACCGTGCCGAGCACCGACAGGACTCGCAAGGTCAGGATGCCGTCGTCCCATACCCCAAGTACCAGATGGGCCAGGAAGTAGTACAGGCCGTGGACAGCATCGATGTTCTGCACCAGGAGCCACAGCTCCCCTGGAGTTCGCTTGGCCACGGCATAGCTCACCGTCTCGTCGCGCCAGGACGAAGCGTCACGGTCGAGCTTCCACAGACTCACCACTGAAGCCAGCAGGACGAGACCGGCCGCGAGCAACTGCCGGTACCTGCGGTTCAGCCGATCTTGATCAGGCGCCGGATACCGCAGGTCAGGTGCCCTCCATGCCTCCAGGTAGCCGAACGTCGTGGTCACGGGCGCTCGGAACACGGCTGGCAGCACGCGTAAGCGCTCAAGCAGAACCCCGCAGCTGCCCAACGCAACCGCCCGCACCCGGCTTTCCCCCACTACCAACCTCCGCCGCCTCAAGCCCAGTTGTACAGATCAAGCTGCAACAGACGGAACATACCGGGTGCTCGCGGTTCGTGTTCTCTTGCAGCACCAAGGGCCGGTGCTGGTGGTCCGGGGAAGAGCCGTAGACGTTCCCCGCCGTGGTAAGCGGAGCTTTGCCACGAGCAGCTCCGTCGGGACTTCCTTGCCCATCTCGTACTTGGGGTATGGGCAGACGGCGGCATCCTGACATTGCGGGTCCTGTCGGTGCTCGGCACGGTGTCCGCCGTTTGGCCACGGCATAGCTCACCGTCTCGTCCCGCCAGGACGACGCGTCACTGCGGGCTCAGGAGGTCGCTCCCGGTCCTGAGTCGGCGTCACGAGCAGTGCGCTACGCCGCCACCACGGGGGGCCGGTGTTCTCTTGTCGTCGATCGAAGCATCCCTTGTGCGCTGAAGTGCCACGGCCGCGGGCCGCCGGTCCAGTCGTGCTCGTCCGTCAGCCGAATCCCGGTCGGCTCAGGCGCAGCCGCATCAGCAGGCGGTCGGCACCCGGGCCGAAGTAGTTCTCGTGCAGGGTGGGTTCGCCGACGAAGCCCAGGTTCTCGTAGAGGAGGATCGCGGGTTTGTTCGCGGGAGCAACGGTGAGTACGACTTCCCGGACCCCGAGGCGACGGAGCCTGCGCAGTGCTTCTTCCATCAGCAGGCGGCCGAAGCCCTGGCCGCGCTCGTCCGGGGTGATCCCCAGGCCGAGGACCCAGCTGCGGCTCAGGTCGGGTGCGGTCCCGCACAGGACATAACCCACCAGAGCGGTGCCGTCGTCGAGAACCAGCAGGTGGTCGGGGTAGACGTCGAACATCTGGCGGAGCACGAAGTAGGGGTAGGGCTCCTCGGGGAACGACTCCCGGTCGAGGAGGGACAGCTCTTGGAGATCCTCTTCTCGGACATGGCGTATTCGGAGGCGCCTTGATGTTCGACGGGAGGGCACGGCGGTCATTTCACCCCCTGGTGTGAAAAGTGAGGTGCTGATTGACCACTTGAGAATGAATCGACTCAGGGTTCGATCAGGATGATGGTAAGTTGCCGATGCAACAAGCGACTTCAAGGCCAAGTCTGCGTCGATATGCGTATTCTCCGGCCAGGATGCGCCTGCTCCGCTTGCACTCTGCCTTTGTTCTCGGGTGCTGTCCCATGTACGCTGGTGCGATGCATTTCCCAGCCTCGGTCGACGCGCCTGTCCGAAATGATCAGGCCCCTTGGAATAAATTTAACAACAAGGCATATGTCGCACAGAATTATCTTGATCTTTTGCCTGCGGATGCAGAGATCCTCTCCAAGGTGGGCGGGTACTTCAGCCGTCACTGCAGCCGTCACTCCGAGAACAGGAGTGCGGGTGCGGGAAGTCCGGTTCTGGGTATTGACATGGGCGCCGGCGGTAACCTTTATCCGGCGCTGGCGATGCTTCCGTGGTGCGGGAGGATCACGCTTTTTGAGCGGGCTCCGGAGAACGTCGAGTATTTGCGTAAGCAGTGCGGCCAGGTGGATGAGAACTGGGACGCCTTCTGGAAAGTGCTGGGCGATGAGGAGGGCTACCGCGATCTGGGTTCGAAATGGAGGGTTAAGTTCCGCGATGTGGCCCGCGTAAAGCAGGGAAACTTGTTCAAGATGGGGCGGCGGAACTGGCTCGGGTTTCGGAGAGCGGCGGGCAAGTATCAGATCGGGACGATGTTCTTCGTGGCCGAATCCATCTCCACCTCGCTGGTCGAGTTCCAGCAGGCTGTCGACTCCTTCATGAGTGTTCTCGCGCCGGACGCCCCCTTCGCCGCCGCCTTCATGGAAGGTTCCCGCGGGTACGACGTGGGCGATGAGCACTTTCCGGCCTGCGATGTCGACCAAGAGCGGGTCGAGAAAGCTCTCGCCCCCTATGCGCGTGAGCTGGAGATGGCGCGGCTGAGCGACGCGGACCATCTGGTGCGACCTGGTCACACCGGAATGATCCTCGCGTGTGGAGTACGGCGTTCCGGGAAATGAACCTCCCCTTCCGCCCGCCGGTGGCAGAGAACGGGCGGTGTGCGGGACGACCTGGTTGAAGGGCTGGGAATGGAGATCAAGCCGAGAGCTCATCTGCTCCAGATCTGGGAAGCGATCGCACGGCACTCCTTCGACGGCGGGCGTTTCGCCTGGGGTGACTCCGGCGGTCGCAGCAGCGTCGCGGACGCCGAGCGGTTGCTCAGCCTCATGTATCCGGCCACCGAGATCCCCGAGTTCCGTCTCGACGAGCCGGACACCACCCAGAAGGACGTGCAGCGCGCCCTCCGCCTGGCAGGAGGGCGCACCGAGATCCCCGTGGCCCTGATCGCAGCCCTCCGCGAGTTCATGCGCAATCATGCGGAGGAGGACGGCACTCCCACCTTCGGCGGCGGCTACTACTTCAGCACCCCCGACCCCGACGCGGAGATCACCACCGAGCAGCGGGACCTCGGTGTAGTCGACTCCTACTCCATGTCCGTCACCCTCTGCCTCGCCACACTCGGCTTCCTCGACAAGTTCACCGGCCCCACCGTCCGTTCCGACCTGCGTGAAGCAGTCAGGGAGCTCAGGGAAGCGACGAGCAGGCGGCTCACCGCGGCGATGGTCGGTCTGCTGCGGTCCTTCACCGTCAGCGTGTTCGACGCCGACACCACCCAGGGACGGCGGCTGAGCCGGACCCTGGGGCAGCGCAGGCTCTCCGAACGGGCGGTCCTGCGGCAGTTCCAGGAACGCTTCGAGACCCTGCGCGCCACCATCGGCAACCGCATCACGCTCGGCGTGGACGTCGAAGACGGCCTCAGGGACCCCGGGATGATGTTCGAATGCGGCTGGGCCTGGGGCGTCGTCAAGGACGCACCGCCCGTGACCCGCACCGACAAGGACGGCACGGAACAGCACATCGGCCGCCAGAGCGTCGGCGTGGCGGACCCCATTCCCTATCTGTACTTCACCGTGGTCGCCCTCGACGGCATCCAGGACCTGTCCTCCGACCGCACGCTCACCCTCGGCCTTCTCGACCAGGAGCAGCAGACACTCGCCGAGGCACTGCGGCTGCGCTGGACCGTCACCCGGGAGTACTGGTCCGCCCTCGCCCGGTTCAGCGCCGACCGGTGGCCGCTGGAGGACATCCCCTGGCGCGTCACCCACCAGAAGCTCGAATCCGAGTACTTCTCGCTCTCCGTGGCGTCCCTCGTCGTCCACGACCTCGTGCGCAGCAGGGCCGGTGACGAGGACTTCGCCCGCACCGCAGAGGTCCTCACCCGGCTCGCCGAGCGCGGCCGCATCACCAGTCCGCTCACCCGCGACGACTCCGCTCTGGAACTGCACAGCCCCGGCGTCGTTCTGCCCCTCCAGGGCAGCGAGCAGCTGGGCCCACCCCTGGAGTGGACGGTCACCGATTTCTCCGCGCACCTGCTCAAACGCACCGTCCAACTCGCCACCTACTCCCGCAGCGCCGCCATCCAGGACGAACTGCTGGCGCTGGCGGAGGAGACCTTCGACCACCTCTGGCAGCGGCGCATCGCCGACGGCGAGGGCACGGACCTGTGGGACGACGCCCAGGCGGTCTTCCCCACCGCACCCAAACGCGAGGGCTCGCCCTCCTGGAGCATGACCGAACGCCTCACCGAGTGCATGGTCGCCGCGTACAACTTCTACGACCGCAAGCCCGTCGGCAGCCCCGAACTCGGCTCCTTCGCCACCGCGTTGCTCAGCGAGGCCACCCACCGATTCGGCCGCGAGCAGATGCGGTCCGCCGTCGTCTCCGACAGCGACCACGCCAAGTCCCTGCGCACCATCGAGATCCGGCTGCGCAGGGCACGCGAACTCGTCGGCGACCAACCCGGCACCGCCGGCGCGCTCGCGCTGTCCGTGCTCGGTGAACTCGACACGCTCGCCCAGGCCCGCAGCGCCGCCGCGGGTGAGGTGTGGCGGTGATCGTCTTCGCCGCCTCCGACAAGGGAGGCACCGGCCGCTCCGTCACCAGCGCGAACCTGGCCTACCAGCGAGCCCTCGCCGGTGACCATGTGGCCTACGTCGACTTCGACTTCGGCTCACCCACCGCACCCGCCGTCTTCGACGTCCCCGACATCCTGCGCGGCACGGGCGAGGGCGGCCTGCACTCCTATCTGGAGGGCACCGCCCCCGAACCGGCCCGGGTCGACGTCTGGCGCCGTACCGAACACCCCGTACTGCGACGCAACACCATCGGAGCCGGACGGCTCGTGCTGCTCCCCGGCGACGTCAGCGGCGGCGAGTTCGTCACGGACGAGGACTCGGTCCAGCGCTGCGTCAACCTGTTCCTGCGCCTGCACGGCGAGTTCGACCTGATCCTGGTCGACCTCAGCGCCGGACGCAGCTACGCCATGGACATGGTCCTGGAAGCCACCGCACGGCCCGAACTGCGCAACGTCCCGCACCGCTGGGTGGTCTTCCACCGCTGGACCCGACAGCACGTCATCGCCGCGGCGGGGCTGGTCTACGCCGCTCGCGGCCTGTTGGAGGGCGGAGCCGAACTCGGTCACGACAAGGACGCACTGCGGGCCGTGATCCGCTTCGTCCGGGCCGCCGTACCCGACCCCGACTCCGCGCTGTGGTCGCACGTCTCGCCCGCGCAGTCCGCCTGGATGCAGATGTACGACGAACGACTGCGCCGACTCGCCTCCGAACTCGGCGTCGGCGACACGGTGTTGCTCGGCACCGTGCCGTTGGAGCCGATCCTGCAGTGGCGGGAACAGCTGATCACCGAGGAAGAGGTCGTCGCCACGAAGATCGCCAACCAGGAGACGCTGGACGCGCTGGAAACGATCGCCGGACGCCTCATCGACGACATCCACTGGGGGAAGCCGTGACCGACGTCTTCCGGGAGACCACGGCACAGGGCCGCACCACCGCGGTACCGCTCTCCCATCTCTCCCTGGAACTCGGCCACCTGTACATGGAGGACCTGGAAGGCGGTCCGGATCGCCTGCGTGAGCTCTTCACCCGGGTCCGGCCCTGGGCGGACGCGGCACGCGCCGACACCGCCGCGCGCACCGGCGCCGCCCGGCCGCGCATCAGCACCTGCTTCCTCGTCGACGACTACTTCAGCCGCTTCTCCACCCCGGCCGAAATCCTCCCCCTCGTCGTCGACGCGGCCGAGGGAGCCGGCCTCGTCATCGACTATCTGGCCCGCGAATCCGCCTGCGCGGTCGCCGACAAGGTCCCCCTCGCCCAGTCCGTCGCACACCGCCTCGTCGAATCACCGCCCCCGGGCAGCTACGGCGCCCGCCCGCCCGTCAGCGAGTCCGGCTGGCTCGCCAACGGACAGCGAAGCCCCTCCGGGCGATCCCAGGCCATGCGCAGGACCGCCCCCTGGCAGCCGCCCACCGAGACCGCAGCCCGCCGCCACTCCGTCTTCCTGGACGTCGAACTGTGGGACGACGACAAGGACGGCAACCGCACCTGGTCCTGCCCTCTCCTCGCCGCCGTCTGGCAGCTGGCCCGCCTCGGTCTCCTGCGCAACGAAGGCGAGCCGGTCCTGCTCCCGCGCCCCGCGAGCCGTCGCGGACACCCCCGGAGCTGGGACGAACTGGCGCCGCTGACCCAGCTCAACCCCGCCGCCGCCCCCTTCTGCGCCTACCGCACGTGCTCCGTGCTGCCCGCCCGGTTCCTTCCCGTCGAACACGCGGTGCGGATCATCCTCGACCAGACCGACGTCGACCACGGCGCCGTCCAGCAGATCGCCGCCCGCGCACACACGGACGGCATCACACCCCCCGACTCGGTGGCCGACCGGGTCTCCTACGTCTTCTGCACGGAGCCGTCGAGGTGACGGCCTTACCGGACACGCCGCCGGCCCTCCCGGTCCTCGCCTGCGGGGAGATCCGCACCTGCGTGCTGCCCTCGCTGAACCCCTTGGACGCCCGAGCCGCCACCCAGCTGCTGCGGCTGCGCCCGGACGAACGCGTGCTGGTCTCCGAGCGCCCCAACCTCTACGTGCGCTCCCCGCAGACCCTCACCGGCGTCGACTGCCGGATGCCCACCTCCAACGGGGCCAAGGTGCGCGTCGTCGGCACCGTCGCCACCAGCGCCGCCCTCACCGAGGGCCGGATCCTGCAGAGCAGTGCCCATGTCCGGGCCCTCGCCCGAGGCCCCGAACGGCGCCGCCCCTGGGGTCACTACCTCATCCATCCCGGAGTGCTCGAACCGCTGGGCCGGCTTCCCGAGCACGAAGCGGCCCAAGGCGTCCTCGACGGGGCAGGCGGCGGCGAACTCGATCTCGGCCTGATCGCCGACGGCACCCTCACCACCCTGCTTCGCCACCCACTGCTCGACCAGAGGGCCCCCTTGAAGTCCCGCCACACCAGACTGCGGTGGGCCGCCCGGCAGACCGAGCCGGGACAGGAACCGGCGATCGAGGAATTCACCCTCACCGAGGACGACCTGCGCACGGTCCGGCTGCGGGTACCCGCCGCCACTGACCCGGCCGCCGTCGCCGCCCTGTGCGAGGACCTGGCACTGCACGACTGGCTCCTCACCACCGTCGTACGCCTCCTCGACGGCAGACTCGGCCCGGCCGAGGGACCCGACGCGCTCACCGCACTGCGCCCGGTCGTCGAGCACCTGATCCATCTGTGGATGCCCGCGGCCCGCGGCGACCACGCGCTTCGGGGACTGTGGAACGTCCTCGAGCAGAACCCGGGATTCACCCGCCAGTGGGACAACCTCATCCAGCGGATCCGGGACCGCCTTGCCCTGCTCAACGCCTTGACGAGGCAGCCCATAGGCCCTTAACGACGGGGGAGACGACATGAACGGAGCACCAGCGACCACCACACCGGCAAACCCGGCACCACCGGCCCCCGCCCCGCCGGCCCGGCGGCCCGACAACAGGGGACTGCGGATCCCGCCGGTCCTCATGAAGACCCTCGTGACCTCCGTGGTCTTCGTCATCGCGCTGCTCGTCACCAACGCGGTCGACGCGAACCAAGGCGCGGGCGACGTGTGGAACCTGACCGCGTCCATCGTCATCGGCGGCGCGGCCCTCATCGTGCAGTACCTCGTCGACTTCGAGAAACGCCTGGTCGAGATCGAGGCCAGCCAGGCGGAGCTGATCCGCGACGTCAAGGACAACCTGATCAGCCATCATGTCGCCCTCACCACCCTGGTCGACGACCGGTTCCGGCAGATCAACGCGGCGACCGAACTGTTCAGCAACGTCGACCGCTCGGTGCTGCGCTCGGACGCGGTCATCAAGCTCGCCCGCCGGGCAACGGAGTGCGGCGAACTCAACAACGAGACCGTGAAGACCTTCGCCAGCGAGGAGATCGAGCGCCTGGCCGGACTGCTGGAGAACCTCAGCAACCGCAGCGCGGACTGCCTGGGAGAGAACCAGGACTGGCTGATCGACCTGACCCGCTGCATCAAGCACAGCCTCGACGCGACCAGCACCTCCGTCGACCGGCACTTCTGGGGCAGCGAGCCCGCCGCCCGCTATCTGGAGGCACAGAGCGACGCCCTGGCACGAGGCGTGGCGGTCCGCCGGCTGTTCCTCGTCGACGACGAACAGCACATCGACACCGAAGTGCGGACACTGTGCGCCAACCAACGCGCTCTCGGGCTCGACTCCCGCGTGGTGGCACTCTCCCAGCTGCCGCCCTGGGCCAGGCTCGGCACCCAGAGCGACTTCATCATCTTCGACCGGGAACTGAGTTACGAGATCGATCAGGACACCAAGGACGTCAACGCCAAGACCACACTCAACGCCCGCCCCGCCCACGTCGAACACCGGCTCAGGCAGTTCACCCGCCTGTGGGACGCCACAACGAGCCTGCCGCACCAGGGCATCCCGCAGCCCGACCCCGCAGGATCGGACTGAAACACCCCGGCGAATGACGGGGGGATGCGCGAGGGATACCTTGATCATGCGGGTGGGGTGCGGCCGCGGGCTGCCGCGTGGCGCTGGGACCCGGCTTCGTAGGTCCTGTTGGCAACTCCTTCACAGGCGCCCGTCGCCGGCCCCTGTCTCAACCGGTCCGCCCCCACGGCCGGTCGTGCTGTTCCAGCCATGTCGTGATCGCTCGGTTCGTTTCTTCGGGCTTCTCCTGCTGGATCCAGTGGCCGCAGTCCAGGCTGACCACTTCCACGTCGGGGACGAACTCGCGCAGGTTCTCGGACCTGGCGACCGGGTCCCGGTCGCCGTAGATCATGAGGGTGGGCTGGTGGATGATCGGGTCGGCGTCCGCCAGCAGGTGCCAGTTGCGGTCGAGGTTCCGGTACCAGTTGATGCCGCCGGTGAACCCGGAGGCCCGGAAGGCGGAGACGAGGACGGCCAGTTCGCTGTCGCTCATGACGGGCTCTCCAAGGGGTGTGTCCGCTCTGGCGAGGTTGATCAGCGCCATGCCGGGCTGCGGCTCCGCGGGGGGTACGTTCTTCCGGTACAGGTTGCGCAGGAAGGGGAAGGTGTTGTCGTCGAAGACGGCGTCGGCGACGCCCGGTTGCCGGTTGAAGTGGACGAAGTAGAAGTCGCCGCCGAGCACCTCTTCCATGGACTCGATCCACGGCCTTTCTCCGCGCTCCTGGTAGGGCAGGCTCAGGTTGATCACCTTGTTGACGCGGTCGGGGTGCAGCAGGGTCAGCCCCCAGACGACGAACGCGCCCCAGTCATGGCCGACGAAGGTGGCGTCCTGGTATCCGTAGTGGTCCAGGAGTGCGACGAGGTCGCCCGAGAGGTGTGCGATGTCGTAGTCCGTCACTTCGGCGGGGCGGGAGGAGTTGCCGTAGCCCCGCTGGTTCGGGACGAGGACGTGGTAGCCGGCCGCGGCGAGGGCGGGCATCTGATGGCGCCAGGAGAAGGCGTGCTCGGGCCAGCCGTGGCAGAGCACGATGGGCTTTCCCGCGTTCTCGCGCCCCGCTTCGAAGACTTCGAGTTCCACGCCGTTGACGGGAATGAGGGTGGGCTCGGGGAAATCGGTTGAGGTCATGGCGCCATCCTGTCGCCCGAAACCGGTCATCTCATGACCGGTTTGCTATGAGAGTTTGTCGGGATGCGAACCGACCGGCTGGTGGCCGTCCTCCTGTTGTTGCAGCGGCGCGGGCAGGTGACGGCGGCCGAGGTCGCGCGGGAACTGGAGGTCTCCGAACGCACCGCCCGCCGCGACCTCGACGCCTTGGCCATGGCCGGGGTGCCGGTGTACGCCACGCAGGGCCGAGGCGGCGGCTGGCGCCTTGTGGGCGGCGCCCGCACCGATCTGTCGGGGCTGACCGCGAGTGAGGCCCGCGCCCTGTTCCTGGTCGCCGGCCCGGCCTCGGCCGCCACCCCGGCCGTGAAAGCCGCCCTGCGCAAGCTCGTCCAGGCCCTGCCCGAGCCGTTTAGGGCGCAGGCCGAGGCGGCTGCGTCGTCATGGGTGACGGACCCGCGACAATGGGGAGCGAGCCGGGTCGAGCACCGGCCGCCCCGCTTCCTCGACGCACTCCAGGACGCGGTGATCCGCGGCGTCCAGGTGCGGCTCGGCTACGTCGACGGCAAAGGCGCCGAAACGCAGAGAACCGTCCACCCGCTGGGCATCGTCGCCAAAGACCCGGCCTGGTACCTCGTCACCGATACCGAGGCCGGCCGGCGGACCTTCCGCATCGACCGCGTGTCCTCCGCCGACCCGACGGACGATCCGGTGAACCGGCCGGAGGACTTCGACCTCGCCGCAAGCTGGCGCGAGATCGCCGACGGGGTCGACCGCAGACGAACCCCCCTGGAGATCCAGGCGGTCTGCGCACTGGACGGCATCGGCATCCTCCGGATCGGACTCGGCGATCGGCTCGAAGTGGGAGGCACCACGACCGACGGTCGCGTCGAGGTCGTGATCCGCGGACGCGACGAGTACACGCTCGCCGGCGAACTCGCCGGGCTGGTCGAATGGCTCGAGGTGACCGGTCCTCCGAGCGTGCGCCATCACCTGGCCTCGATCGGCGACGCGCTCGTCGAACGCTACCGCTGAGACCTCGTACCAGGCTCGCCGTGCACCAGCTGCTGGTCAGGTCGTAGCGCGCTCCCACCATGGCGAGTTGCCCGGCAGCCGCTTCCTGTCTCGACGGCCGCGTGCGCACGGCTCAGCTCGCCTGGCCCGCCCCTGTGCGCACACTATGAACAGAATCACGCGGCACATGGTGCACCAGCGCACGCGTTCCTAGCATCACAGCGCTCGGCGCGAACCGCGCCCCTGGAGTTCAGGAGCATCGCTGTGAATCGCTCACGCCGGATCACCCTTCCTTCTCGTCGTCTCCGGACCGGCACACGACGTCTCGTGACGCTTGCTGCTGGTGTCACCAGCCTCGTTGCCGGGTCACTCAGCGGCATCAGCCCGGCCCAGGCGGCCGCGGAGACGCCCCCAGCAGTCGTCTCCTGCCCGGCGAACCTGACCGAGAAGGCCACCTGCTACACCGGTCAGGACTCCAACGGAGCCTTCTACGCGATCGCCGTGCCCAAGCGGTGGAACGGCTCGCTCGTCGTGCACGCGCACGGCGGCCCCGACTTGGGCGACACGTCCGATCCCGAACGGAGCGTCGGAGACCTGGAACGTTGGTCGGTGATGGTGGATCAGGGCTATGCCTGGGCGGGCTCGTCCTATCGCCGCGGGGGATACGGGACCCGCATGGCCGCCGACGACACGGACAGTGTTCGCCGGCTCTTCTTGAAGGAGTTCGGTGTTCCCGAGCGGACCTACGTACACGGCCAGTCCTGGGGCGGGAACGTCGCCGCCAAGGTCGTAGAGGTGTACGGCAAGCACGGCGCCTACGACGGTGCTCTGCTCACGAACGGAGTGCTGGGTGGCGGCTCGCGTGGCTACGACTACCGTGTCGACCTCCGCGTGGTCTATCAGTACTACTGTCAGAACCTTCCCCGTCCCACCGAGCCCCAGTACCCGCTGTGGCAGGGACTCCGGCCCACATCGACGCTGACGACGGCGGGACTACGGGCCCGTCTTCAGGAGTGCACGGGTTACGCGTCGGCACCGCAGGACCGGACGGCGCTCCAGCAGCGCAACCTTGACGACATCCTCGCAGTCACACGTATTCCGGAGCGCACTCTCGAATCACACCTGCGTTTCTCCGTGTTCACGTTCCGCGACATCGTGCACAACCGGCTCGGCGATCGGAATCCCTTCAGCAACACGGGGGTGCGGTACTCCGGTTCACACGACGACAAGGCCCTCAACGAAGGTGTCGAGCGTTTCGCCGCCGATCCTGCTGCCCGGCGAGACCTGTCCTACGACAGCGATCTCACCGGCCGGGTCTCGATCCCCGTCCTCACCTTGCACGCCATGGACGACCCCACGGCGTTCGTCGAACACGAGGCCGCCTACCGCGCCAGCCTTGAAGGCGCGCACCGGGAGAAGAACCTCGTACAGACCTTCACGACGGAACACGAGCACAGTGAACTGAGCAACGCCGAGTACGCCAACTCCATCGCCGCGTTGTCCGCTTGGGTACGTACGGGAAAGAAGCCCACCCCGCAGTCCGTCGCATCCTCGTGTGCTGTCCACGACCGCACCTACGGGACAGGCTGCTTCTACGATCCTGACTTCCGTCCGCTGCCGTACGCCTCCCGCGTCGAGCCCCGGCCGGGCGGGAGGTCGTGGCCGGCCATGACAGCTCAGCAGGAAAGGGCCTGGAGCCGGATCGGCGGCGTCGGCATCGCGTCGTGAGGGGGCCGGACGAGCCTGTTCGTTGACTCGATCACCGGCCTTCCGGTCAACATGCCGTGAACGTCGCGTACGCCCGCGTCTGGGTCGTCGGCGAGCAGGCTGCTTACGTCCGGTGATCCGCGAGCAGCCGGACGGGGTCGGCCTCGGTCGCGGCGGTCCTGGGGTCCAGCTCCCAGCCCTGTGCGTAGGCTGCGGCGAAGGAGTCCGCGCCCAGCGCGGCATGCCCGCTGCGGGTGAGATCGCGCACCTGCGGGTCCGTGCGGTCGTGGGTGCCCCGCAGCCGGGAGGCGGCGCCGAGCCGGACCGCGGCTCGCCGATGCAGCTCGCGTGCGTCGGCGAGCGCGGCCGTGTGCACCGCCACCAGGGCCAGGATGGGCAGATCCCGGGTCCGCAGCGCCGCTGCGTAGGCCGTCGCCAGTGCCTTCTGCGCGCCGGCCTGGTCGCCCGTCCGCAGGCAGAACGAGGCACGTGCGGTGCCGAGCAGCGTCCGCGCATGGTCCCCGGGAAAGGGGATGCCGTCGGGCAGATCCTTTTCGGCTGTGTCGAGGAGTTCTCTCGCCCGGTCCAGCTCGCCGAGTCGCACCCGGAAGCCGGCCTCCCACGCGTCGACCAGGAGCAGCATCGCCGGAGCCCGTGTGCGCCGCGCCCGTTCCCGGGCCGAGTCGATCAACGCGATCGCCAGGTCGGTGTCGCCGCGCCGTATGTGCAGGTCGATCCAGCGCAGGTCGCCGAAGACGGTGTCGGCGAGGCTGAGCGAGCCGAACTCGTCGGCCGGTGACCGGGCTTCGCGCAGGTCGGCCAGCGCGCCGTCGAGGTCGCCGTCGTACTGCCGCAGCCGGGCGCGCATCGGCAGGGCCTCGGACTGGCCCCAGCGGTCGCCGACCTGCCGGAAGCAGGCCAGGGCCGCCTCCACGTCGGCGCGCGTCCGGTCGAGTTCGCCCGCGTTCTCGGCGAACTGGGCGCGGAACATACGGGCCAGCCCGGCCAGCCACAGGTCGTCGCCGCCGGCCATCCGTTCGATGATCGCGGGCGTGGTCTTCTCTCCTTGGGTCCTTTCCGCCTGCAGGAAAGCGAGCGGGAGCGCGGCGAGCGCACCGTACGGGCCGGGCAGCTCCGGATACGCCAGCAGCCGGTCGGCCAGTTCGAGGATTCCGGCCCGGTCGTCGGCCGCGTCCCTGCTCGCCGTGACCGGTCTCGTGTCGCCCCGGTGGAGCAGGTAGATCGCGTGGGCGCAGTCCCGCTCGGCCGTCGGCACGCCGCCGGGCACGGCCAGCGCCTCGCCCAGCCAGTGGGCCGCGTCGGAGGTCCGGCCCAGCATCTGCCAGTACCAGGTCAGATCCAGGGCGAGGGAGAGGGCGCCGGGGGCGTCGCCGGTGTCGCAGCGCCGGCGCAGGGCGGCGAGCGTGTTGTCGTACTCCGCGTCGATCACCCGCATCGCCGCCGACTGGCCGGGGCCGCGCAGCTGCGGGTCGTAATGGGCCATCAGTCCGGCGAAATGGTCGGCGGCAAGGTCGCGGACGGTGGCGAGCTCGCCCTTCTCGGCGAGGCGGTCGGTGCCGTACTCGCGCAAGGTCTCCAGCATGCGGTAGCGGCCCGGCTCGGGCGCGAGGTGCAGCAGCGACCGGTCGACCAGGCCCGCGAGCAGTTCGGGGACGTCCGCGGCGGGCACTGCCGTACCGGCGCAGAGCGCGGTGGCCGAGGCGGGGGTGACGCCGCCGGGCAGGACCGAGAGGCGTTCGGCGACCGTGCGTTCGTGCTCGCCGAGCAGGTCCCAGCTCCAGGCGATGACCGCGCCGAGCGTGCGATGGCGGGGCAGGGCGGTCCTGCTGCCGGTGGTGAGCAGCCGGAACCGGTCGGACAGCCCGTCGGCGAGCTCGGGCAGTGACAGCGTCCGCAGCCGGGCCGCGGCCAGTTCGAGAGCCAGCGGCATGCCGTCCAGGCCGCGCACCACCTGCCGGACCTGGGGCAGGGTGGCCTCGTCGACCTCGAAGCCGGGGCGTACGGCAGCCGCCCGTTCGGTGAACAGACGCACCGATTCCGCCCGCCGGGTCTGCTCGACGCCGTCGTCCGGGCCGGGCAGCGCGAGCGGGCCGAGCGGCACCAGCGCCTCACCGTCGACCGCGAGGGGCTCGCGGCTGGTGGCCAGCACGCTCAGGCCGGGGCAGCGGGAGAGCAGCGCCGTGACCAGGTGGGCCACGGCGTCGATGAGATGCTCGCAGTTGTCGACGAGCAGCAGGCTCTCCCGGCCGCCGAGCAGGTCGACGAGTACGTCCACGGCGTCGCCCGCACCCCGGGTCCGGGCCTCGAACATCGCGCCGCCGCGCAGCCCGGTCCCGGCGAGCAGGGCCGCGCCCACCTTGGTGGGCTCGGTGACCGAGGCGAGGTCGATCATCCAGGCGCCGTCGCGGTACGCGTCGCGGTGGCGGCGGGCGGCCTCGACGGCGAGGCGGGTCTTGCCGGCGCCGCCTGGACCTAGCACGGTGACCAGGCGTCCGGTGGCGAGCAGGGCGTCGATCCGGGCGAGGTCGGCCTCGCGCCCGACGAACCCGGTCAGCGGTGCGGGCAGATTGCCCGCCGCGGCGCGGGACCGGTGGCCGGAGGGACGGCCTCTACGGCCGGGGCGGGCGGCTCGGCGCACAGCAGGCGCGCATGACGGTCGCGCAGGGCCGTGCCCGGGTCGGTGCCCAGTTCGTTGGCCAGGGCTGCACGGACCTGCTCGTACCGGGCCAGGGCCTCGGCCCGGCGGCCCTGGGCGGCGAGCGCGTCCAGCAGCAGCGCGGCCGCCCGCTCGTGGACCGGGTGCCCGGCGAGCAGCGCGGTCAGCCGGGCGGCGGCGTCCTCGGCACGGCCCAGGGACAACTCGGCGTCGGCGAGGCCGACCACGGCCTCGACCGAGGTGTGGGCCAGCCGGGTCGCGGCGGCGGGCGCCACCCGCGCGACGGCCGTCGGTTCGGCGCCCGGGGGATCGGCCCACAGCGCCACGGCCTCGTCGAGCATCGCCGCCGCGGCATGACGGTCCCCGGCGCGCAGACGGTCCCGGCCGGCGGCGGCGAGCCGCTCGAACCGCAGCGCGTCCACGTCGTCCGGGTCCACGGCCAGCCGGTAGCCGCCCGTGGTCTGCGTGACGCGGTCGGCCGAGCCGAGGGTCCGGCGCAGCCGTGAGACGAGGGCCTGCAGGGCATGGGCGGGGTCGGCCGGCGGCTGTTCCTCGGCCCAGATCGCGTCGGCCAGAACGCCCGGGGCGACCACGCGACCGCCGGCGAGGGCCAGCCGTACGACCAGAGCCTGCAACCGCGCACCCGCGACCGGCAGGACGGCGTCACCGCGAGACACCTGGAAGCCGCCGAGCAGCGTGATGCGAAGCCCCGTGTCGCCGTCCATCCCCCGATCTTCCCTCGCGCGACCACGAGTCCCCAAATCGGTGCGCTGCCCTGGCTCTTCGGCCGGTGACGCGACCGTGTCAGCGCCGTGTGAGCCGCTGTCACCGCCGTGTGAGCCACGTGTGAGCGGTCCGCGTCAGTCTTCGAGTGCCTGCCTGTCGGCAGGTGGCCGACCGGGGTTCGCCGGGCGGTCCGATCCCTGGGAGATACCTCATGAACAGCCCTGTCACGATCATCGGCGCCGGACTCGGCGGTCTCGTCCTGGCCCGGGTCCTGCACGTCAACGGCATCCCGTCCAGGGTGTACGAGGCCGATCCGGCTCCGGCCGCGCGCCGGCAGGGCGGCATGCTCGACATCCACGACTACAACGGGCAGCTCGCCCTCCAAGCGGCCGACCTGATGGACGAGTTCCGCGCCATCGTCATCGAGGGCCGTCAGACGATGCGGGTCCTCGACCAGGACGGAACCGTCCTGATGGACAAGGCCGACGACGACGGAGGGCGCCCCGAGGTGATGCGCGGCGAGCTGCGGCGGATGCTGATCGACTCGCTCCCGGCCGGCACCGTCCGCTGGGACCACAAGGCCGCCGGCGTCCGTGCGCTCGGGAAGGGCGGCCACGAGGTGACGTTCGCCTGCGGGTGCACGCTGGTCACGAGCCTGCTGGTCGGCGCGGACGGCGCGTGGTCACGGGTCCGCCCGCTGCTCTGCGACGCCACCCCCGAGTACGCCGGCACCTCCTTCGTGGAGACCTACCTGTTCGAGGCCGACACCCGGCATCCGGCCGCCGCGCAAGCGGTCGGCGGCGGGTCGATGATCGCGCCCTCGCCGGGCAAGGAGATCTTCGCCCACCGGGAGAGCGGCGCCACCCTGCACACCTATGTGCAGCTCACCAGGGAGCGGGACTGGTTCGCCGCCATCGATTTCACCGACACCGCCGCAGCCACCGCACGCATCGCCCAGGAATTCGACGGCTGGGCGCCAGAACTCACCGCGCTGATCACGGACACCGACACCCCGCCGGTCCTGCGCCCCCACTACGCCCTGCCGACCGGGCTCCGCTGGGACCGGGTGCCGGGTGTGACCCTGCTCGGCGACGCCGCCCACCTCGCGGCCCCGAACGGCGAGGGCGCCAACCTGGCCATGCTCGACGGCGCCGAACTCGGCAAGGCCCTCGCCGCGCACCCCGACGACGTCGAGGCCGCGCTCACCGAGTACGAGAAGGCCATGTTCCTGCGTCCCACCGAGGACGTCATGTTCGAAGGCGTCGAGGTCCAGGGGATCGACTCCGCGGGCAACACGGCGCAGGGCCTGGCGGACATGGTCAACGGGCAGGGCCGGTGAGCCCCGTGTACGACGTGGCGGTCGTGGGTGCGGGACCGGTCGGGCTGTTCCTCGCCTGCGAGCTGGGCCTTGCGGGCTGCTCCGTCGTGGTGCTCGAGCGGGAGCCGGAGCGCGGTTCCCCGTGGAAGGCGGTCCCGTTCGGCATGCGGGGGCTGTCCGCCGTGTCGGTCGCGGCGTTCGACCGCCGCGGGATGCTGCACGCGCTGCTGTCGGCGTCGGGCGCCGGCGACGCTCCGGGTGCGGGTTCCGGCACGGACTTCGGCAGGGACTTCGACGCGGACTTCGACAAGGACGAGCCGTCGCCTCCTCGGAGTGCGGGCCACTTCGCCGGCATCATGCTCGATCCGGCCGACGTCGATGTGACCGCCCTCCCGTTCCGACTGCCCGGCCCATCGTCCGAGGGCCTGATGACGAGCCTCGCAGCGGTCGAGACGGTGCTGTCCGAGCGGGCGGCCGAGCTGGGCGTGGAGATCAGACGCGGCGTCCCCGTCTCAGCTGTCACCCAGCACGACGACAGCGTGGTCGCGCACGCCGGCGAGCACGCGTACCGGGCGCGCTGGCTCGTCGGCTGCGACGGCGGCCGCAGCACGGTGCGCGGGCTCACAGGTTTCGACTTCGTCGGCAGCGAGCCGCAGTTCACCGGCTACGTCATGCTCGCCACCGTCGCCGATCCCGAGAAGCTGCGCCCCGGGTTCAACCCGACGCCGACAGGCATGTACCTCACGATGCCCGCGACCGCGTACATCGGCATGCTGGACTGCGACGGCGGCGCGTTCGACCGCTCACAGCGGCCGACCCGCGCACATCTCCAGACGGTTCTGCGCCGGGTGTCCGGCACCGACGTGACGCTGAGCGACGTCCGGCTCGTCTCGACGTTCACCGACCGGGCGATGCAGACGACGACGTATCAGCAGGGTCGGGTGCTGCTCGCGGGGGACGCCGCGCACATTCACTCCCCCCTCGGAGCGCAAGGGCTCAACCTCGGCATCGGCGACGCGATGAACCTCGGCTGGAAGCTTGCGGCGACCGTGCGCGGCCACGCCCCGGGCGGGCTTCTCGACACCTACACCCGAGAGCGCCGTCCGATCGGCGCGGCGGCGCTCGACTGGACGCGTGCGCAGTCGGCGGCGATGAAGCCGGACGCGCACGGCCAGGCGGTTCAGCAAGTGATCCGCGACCTGATCGGGACGCGGGACGGAACCACGTACGTCTTCACGAGGGCATCGGGGTCGTCGAACCGGTACGACCTCGGCAGCGAGCACCCGCTCGTCGGCCGGGACGCGCCGGACCTCCGTCTGGAGGACGGCACCCGCCTCGCGGATCTGATGCGGGACGGACGGGGCGTCGTGCTCGAGCTGGGCGCCGACCGGTCCCTGCAGGGTCCGGCCACGCGCCGGAAGAGCC
The DNA here is from genome assembly GCF_042668605.1 of Streptomyces sp. NPDC057280. NCBI lineage: Bacteria > Bacillati > Actinomycetota > Actinomycetes > Kitasatosporales > Streptomycetaceae > Streptomyces > Streptomyces sp. NPDC057280. The sequence goes on along the minus strand of NZ_JBHUYR010000006.1, from coordinate 10,064 downwards.
GGATCCGGTACGTAGCCGGGCCGGCGCGCAACGACCTCGGACTGCGTGCCGTACTGGTCCGGCCCGACGGCACGGTCGCCTGGGCAACCGCCGGTGACCCCGACCACGCACAGTTCGAACAGACCGTGGACCGTTGGTTCGGTGCCACTGACCGGGGGGAGCACACATGACCATCACCCTCAGGCCGGACAGCACCGTGATGTTCACCGGAGACTCGATCACCGACAGCGGGCGGCTGGACAGCGACCAGCGGCTCGGATCCGGCTATGCGCTGCGCATCGCGGGAGAGTGGGGACTGCGCCACCCGGACCGGGCCGTGACCTGGCTGAACTCCGGAATCGCGGGCGACAAGATGAGGGACCTCGAAGCCCGGTGGCAGACGGACGTACTCGATGTCCGCCCGGACGTGGTGTCGATCCTCGTCGGTATCAACGACGTCGGCTGGCACTCGTACGACCCACACGGCCATGTGATCTCCACGCAGGAGTACGCGGCGGCTTACGACCGCCTGCTCGCGCCCCTCGCCGAGGCCGGTACCCAACTCGTCCTCATCGAGCCGTTCCTGTTGCCGATCCGCGGCAGCGTCGAGGTCGGGGACGTGATCCTCGACGAAGAGGTCCGCAGGCAGTGGCGGGCCGACCTCGACCCGAAGATCCAGGCCGTGCGCGAACTCGCCCGCTCCTACGGCGCGCATCTGCTCGCCGCCGACGGCCTGTTCGCCGGACTCGCCGCGACGACCGGACCGGAGTACTGGGCCGCGGACGGCGTCCACCCCACAGCGCCCGGCCACGCCGCCCTCGCGGAGGCATGGCTGCGCCTGGTGTCCTGACCGGGCCTCACGAACGGCGCCGGCACCGGCCGTCGTGACAGGCTCTGCGACGACGGCAGCGGGGACATGGTGGCGCGCACCCACCAGGCCCACGGCGGCCGCACTCGCGCCACCCCCACCGCAGCGAGGCTGCGGTCGCGGCTCCGGTCAGTCGGTACGGGGAGGGGAGTAGCGGCAGGCGGGGTCACCGGCCATGATCTGGTCGAGGCGCGCCCGGACCTCCAGCAGATCGGTGATCTGCCGGTCGATCCGGGCGCGTTCCGCGGAGAGCAGCGCGACCGGGTCCGGGCCGTCCTCGCCGGTGCCCATGTAGAGGCGCAGGATCTCGCGGACCGTCCCACTGCGCAGCCCGGCGGCATACAACTGCTGGATGAGCCGGACCCGGTCGACGTCCGTGTCGCCGTACCGGCGCTGTCCGCCGGACGTGCGGTTCGAGGTGAGCAGATCCTGCTCTTCGTAGTAGCGCAGGGCGCGGGTGCTGACCCCCGCTCGCGCGGCGAGTTCCCCGATCCGCACCCGGCCTCCCGAGAGTCGTCCGTCACACGGACTTGAAGTTGACGTCAACGTGAGGTTCTAGCGTAACGGTGCTCGGCGTTCCGTTCCGGACGCCCGGCTTTCCGTACCCACTTACACCTAAGCAGAGGCTTACGACATGCAGATCGCCGACTCCGTCGCCCTTGTCACCGGTGCCGGGCGGGGCCTGGGCCGCCACTTCGCCACTCAGCTGCTGGAGAGGGGCGCGGCCAAGGTGTACGCCGCGGCGCGCCGTCCCGAGAGCGTCGACGTGCCAGGGGTGGAGGTACTGCCGCTGGACATCACCGATCCCATGTCCGTCGCCGCCGCGGCCGCGGCGGCCGACGATGTGACCCTGCTGGTCAACAACGCGGGCATCGCGACCTTCACGGATCTGGTCACCGGCGACATGGACAGGATCCGGCTGGAGATGGAGACCAACTATTTCGGCCTGCTGAACATGGTGCGTGCCTTCGCACCGGTCCTCCGGGCAGGCGGTGGCGGCGCCCTCGTGAACATGCTGTCGGTGGCGTCCTGGGTCGGCGGTGAGCACGCCGGCGCGTACAACACGGCCAAGGCCGCCGCCTGGAGTCTGACCAACTGCGTCAGGCTCGAACTCGCCGCCCAGAACACTCTGGTCAGCGGTGTCGTCCTGGGTCCGACGGACACAGACATGATCGCGGGCATGGACCTGCCCAAGAACGATCCGGCCGCCGCCGTACAGACCGTCCTCGACGAGGTGGAGGCAGGTCGCACGGAGATCCTCGTCGACGAGTTCGCCGCCATGGCCAAGACCGCGCTGTCCCTGGACCCGGCAATCTGAACCACCACGGGTTTCGAGCAGGTGCCTCGTCCAGGCGTTTCGACGCATGAGGCGCTGCGTACTGCGCGTCCTGTGTCGTAGAGGCGCGCGGTACAAGGGCCGTAGCTGGTTGGCTGGCTTGCCCTGTCGTCTCAGGACATCGGTTCCTCCCGCTCGGGCCGGTCGGCCGCCTTGTCGTACGCCTGCGCGAGGCAATCACACGATGGGGCAAGCGGGTTGGACTGCGCGGATCGGTCGGGTATGGATGAGCTCCGTTGACGGCAGCGAGAGGCACATCTGTGAACGGTGACGAGTCCATGCCGCAGTGGCACCTTCCCGAGGGCGAGGGCCTTCCCGGGCGTCAGCTTGTCGAGGGGACCCTGGCGGCCATCGTCGTCCTCGATGCTCAGTTGCGACATCTGTACGTCAATCCGGCATGGGCCGAGATCAGTGGCCTGCCCGCCTCCGCGTTCCTGGGACGCACGCTCGGGGAGGTGCTGCCCGACCTGCAGCGCCCGGACGATGTCCTGGCCGAGGTCCTGGCGGACGGGCGACCACGCGAGACGACCATCTCAGGAACGACCGGTGTCTCTTCGCCACTCGGGCAACGGTTGTGGCGGGCGGTCTATCACCGCGTGGAACTGCCCGGGCAGGATGCCGGCCTGTGCGGCATCGGCGTCGAGATCAGCAGTCTGCGCAGCTACCTGGACGATCTGGAGACCGCTCATCTCCGGCTCGCCCTGCTGGATGCGGTGGCCACGCGCGTCGGCACCACCCTCGACATCGAGACCACGTGCCAGGAACTGTCCGACTTCCTGGCCCCCTCGCTGGCGGACATGGCCGCGGTGGGCATCGTGGAGGAGGAGTTCACCGGTGCGCCCCCGCCTCGGCCCGGTTTCGTGCGGCTGCGCAAGGTGAGGGGTTCCGCGCCTGCGGGGATGGAGTGGCTGCTGCACCAGATGGGCGGACCGGGTCCTTACATCGACATCCCTCGCGGTGTCGCCACGCGCCATTGCATGGACGTCGGGCGGCCGTGGCTGGGCAACCTGGCCTCGGACGACCTGTTCCAGAAGGTGACTGTGGACCCTGAGCGCACCAGGATCTTCCGCGCCGCCGGCATCCACTCGCTGCTCATCGTCCCCCTGATCACCGCGGGCCGCCCGGTGGGCGTCGTCCTGATGGGCAGGACCGGCACCTCACAGCCCTTCAGCGACGACGACGTCACGACGATCCAGGCCGTGGCTGCTCGGGCAGCCCTGTCCGTCGACAGCGCGCGCCGCTACAGCCACGAGCACACCATGGCACTGGAACTCCAGCGGGCGCTGTTGGCCGAACCCCGCGCCCCTCACCCAGGTGTGGAGGTGACCGCCCGCTACATTCCCTCCGGCCGCAGCGTCCTGGTCGGCGGAGACTGGTACGACTCGATCCCCCTGCCCGACGCGCAGACCCTCCTGGTCATGGGCGACGTGATGGGTCACGGCTTTCAGGCCGCTGTCACCATGAGCCAGTACCGCTCCCTGCTGCGCACCATCGCCACCGACGTCATGGGCGTCGAGGAGATCCTCGAAGAGTTCGACCGCCAGGTCGCACAGCTCGGGCTCGACCGTCTCGCGACCTGCCTCCTCGCGGTCATGGACCCGCAGGACGGCACCTGCACCGCGGCCAGCGCAGGACACCCGCCGCCCGCCGTGCTGCGCCCGGACGGCAGCATCGACATCCTGTGGCTGCCGGCCGGCCCGCCCATCGGCACCGGGCTGGGCGGCTACGAACCCCTCACCGCCACCATGGCCCCCGGAACCACCCTGATGCTCTACACCGACGGACTGGTCGAACGGCGCGGCACCGACATCGACGACTCCGTACAGGAATTCCAGGGCCTGAGCCTGTCCGCCGACACCCCGCTGGACGACCTGCTCGACACCGTCCTGGCACGCCTTGCGAACGGCGCGTACGAGGACGACGTCGCCATCCTCGCTGCCCGCCAGCACCATCACGCCCGGTAATCTCCCGCACATCATCAGGCGCGCTTCTGCATGGCCTGTTGAACAGGCCCGCTCCGGCTCGTCCGGCCGCGCCAGGGCTCCTACGTCCTCACTTCGCCCTTCGTCAGCAGCCACTCCTCGTGCACGGCGCCCAGAGGGATCCGTGTCTGGAAGACGGGCGTGCCGAAGATGGAGAGCTGCAGATTCAGCGTGCCGCTCAGGTCGACTCCGCCGTACAGAGCCCAGGAGCCGGAGGCGGAGCCGGCGCCGCCCGCCGAGCCTTCGGCTGCCGCGTGGGATTCGGCGCGGAGATAGGGGGCGAGGTCTGCGGTGACGCCCACCGTGCCGTACAGGCCCACGGTCGCCTCGGCGCCCATGGCGGCCTTGGCGTCACCGAGGGCGGTGACCGTCGTCTTGAGGGGCTCACCGGTCATGTGCGATTCGCTGACGCCGCGCCAGCCCTTGGCCCAGGTGAAGTTGCCGCCCACCCGGAAGTCTCCCTTGAGGCGCTGTTCGGCGTCGACCGTGACGCGGCCGTCGGCGTCCACCCGGAAGTAGCAGACGAGATCGAGGTTGACGACGATCGGGACGGGGCCGACCTGGATGACGGGGTCGGCGTGCAGTTGGGCGAAGGGGATGCGGATCGGCTTGCCGTGTGTCGTGCCGGCTGCGCGGCCCTTCATCTGCCACTGGGAGGTCCACTTGCCGGTCAGCCCCAGGAACGCGCCGCTGGGCGAAGAACTCGCGGCGGCGCGGGACCCGTCGTAGGAGAAGGCGACCTCGGGGGCCAGTTGGACAAAGCCCTTGAGCGCGGCGGAGGCCGAGGCGGGGGCACCTGCGGCGGTCTTCACCGCGGTTGCGACGTCGATGCGCAGGCTGCCCAGCGGGAGCTGCGCGCCCTCGGGTCCGAAGGTGAGATCCCCGGTCTTCGCCCAGGAGACCTTCACACCCTCGACGAGCGGCTCGACCTTCAAGGCGGACGGGTCGACAGGGACCGCACCGTCCGCCTCGCTCCGGCCCAGGACGGAGTTGAGCTTGGCCGGTTGCGTCTGCACGGTCGCACTGCCGTCCGCCGCGGTGTCGACGATCTCGGTCACCTTGGCCAGTACGCCGTCGGGGGCGCCGGGGGCGGGGGCGCTGGCTATGACGTCGCCGACCGCCACGGCGGCGTTGGACTTCGCCCCGTCCGAGCCTGTGTCCTGGGCGGTGCCGGAGGCGGTGGGTGAGGAAGCGGTCGTTGTCGACGGGGTGGGCGACGGTGCCGTGCCCGAGCCGGAGGGCGGTGCCGCTATGACCGCACGGCCGCTCTTCCTGTCGTACGACGCGACCTTGAGCGCGGATTTCCGGGCCCGGGCCTGGTCGGGCGTGCTGGCGGCGGCCACGGCGGTCGGGGTGGCGACGTCACCGGTCGGGGCGGAGACGACCGCGAGTCGCTCGTCGTCGGTGGCGGGCTTGGCGGCTTCGGCCGTCGAGGCGGCTGCCTCGCCGGTGCCGGCGGGGGAGTGGGCGGAGCAGCCGGTGGCCAGGAGAGCCGCGACGGTGACCGTCGACAGGGCCGAAACCAGGGCATGCGTTCTGAGCTTGTGCACGCGTGAGTCCTCGGGAGCGGTGGTGGGGGGTGTGGCAGGGCGCAGGCGCCATGGCGACATGCGTCTGAGCGGGTACGCAGCGGTTATTACCTGTCGGTAAGTACGCATGAGCATGCCAGGTCGACAGCGTGGCAGGGAGCACTTCTCCTCTGGTCGCAGGGTGACGTGGGGCACACTCAGTCGAGGGTCAACTAGCCCTCGGGCAAAGGGTGTTGGGTCTCGACCGCTGCCTTTGGTCGCCGCTGTCGTCGGTTGTCGTCGGTGCGCTGCGTCGGCAAGCGGCGGTGGCGCTTGCCGGCATCAACCCCTGAAGGCTGACAGCGGGTCAAGCCGCCTGGGCTCTGCACAAGTTGCACGGATTCTGATGTCGCAGGGCTTGCCCAAGCGATGAGGTCACTATTTAAATCAAGATGTGAACTAAGTGTTGGCGCAACTTGGTTGCACCTATCACCGTTTGCGCGCCGCACCCCGCACCCGCATGCAGCACGGCCTTTCGTGACCATCCTTCATTCCTTCATCCACCCCCAGGGGAACATGGCATGGGCCTCAGATCTCTCGGCATCGCGCTCGCCAGTACGGTGGCGCTGATCGCTCTTCCTGTCGTCGCACCACCTCCGGCCCTCGCGGCTGACGCCAACCTGTCCCAGGGCAGGACAGCCGCATCGTCCTCGACGGAGAACGCGGCAACCCCCGCCGCCGCCGCGGTCGACGGCGACACCGGCACCCGCTGGTCCTCGGCCGCGACCGACGACCAGTGGCTGCAGGTCGACCTGGGGGCCACGGCTTCGATCAGCCAGGTGGTCCTGAACTGGGAAGCCGCGTACGCCACGGACTACAAGATCCAGGTCTCGCCGGACGGCGGTTCCTGGAGCGATCTTCGGACCGTCACCGGCGGGGACGGCGGCACCGACACCCTCACGGTCTCGGGCCAGGGCCGCTACGTCCGTATGCAGGGCATCCACAGAGCCACCCCCTGGGGATACTCGCTCTGGGAGTTCCAGGTGTTCGGGACGCCCGGCACCACCCAGCCCGCCGCCTGCTCAACCGCCAACTCGGCGCAGGGCAAGACCGCTTCGGCGTCCTCCACGGAGAACGCCGGCACCCCGGCATCCGCGGCGTTCGACGGCGACGACTCCACCCGCTGGTCCAGCCAGGCCGCCGACCCGCAGTGGCTGCGCGTCGACCTCGGCTCCTCCCAGGACATCTGCAAGATCGACCTCAACTGGGAAGCCGCGTACGGCAAGGACTTCCAGCTCCAGGCTTCCGCCGACGGCCAGAACTGGAGCAACCTCAAGACGGTCACCGGCGCGACGGGGGGCCGTGCCTCCTACGACGTGAGCGGCACGGGGCGCTACGTCCGCGTTCTCGGTACGGCCCGCGCCACCTCCTGGGGCTACTCGCTGTGGGAGTTCGCCGTCCACACCACGTCCGGCGGTACCGGCGGCCCGATTCAGGGCGGCGGAGATCTCGGCCCGAACGTGATCGTCGTGGACCCCTCGACGCCCAACCTGCAGCAGAAGTTCGACCAGGTCTTCGCCCAGCAGGAGTCCGCTCAGTTCGGCTCCGGCCGTTACCAGTTCCTCCTCAAGCCGGGCACGTACAACGGCATCAACGCCCAACTCGGCTTCTACACGTCGATCTCAGGGCTCGGACTGAACCCCGACGACACCCAGATCAACGGCGACATCACCGTCGACGCGGGCTGGTTCAACGGCAACGCGACGCAGAACTTCTGGCGCTCGGCGGAGAACCTCGCCATCACCCCGTCCAACGGCACCGACCGCTGGGCCGTCGCCCAGGCCGCCCCGTTCCGCCGCATCCACGTCAAGGGCGGCCTCAACCTCGCCCCCAACGGCTACGGTTGGGCCTCCGGCGGTTACATCGCCGACTCCAAGATCGACGGCACCGTGGGACCGTACTCGCAGCAGCAGTGGTACACCCGTGACAGCTCGGTCGGCGGCTGGACCAACGGCGTGTGGAACATGACCTTCACCGGGGTCCAGGGCGCCCCCGCGACCAACTTCGACACCGGCCCGTACACCACGCTGGACACCACTCCGATATCCCGCGAGAAGCCGTTCCTCTACCTCGACGGCACCACCTACAAGGTCTTCGTGCCCGCCAAGCGCACCAACGCACGCGGCGTGTCCTGGCCCGCCAACGCCGGAACCTCGCTCCCGCTGGACCAGTTCTACGTGGTCAAGCCGGGTGCGACGGCCGCCACCATCAACCAGGCGCTGGCCCAGGGGCTGAACCTGCTGTTCACCCCCGGTGTCTACCACCTCGACCAGACCATCGACGTCACCCGGTCCAACACGGTGGTCCTCGGCCTGGGCCTGGCCACGCTGGTACCTGACGGCGGCATCGACGCCATGCACGTGGCGGACGTCGACGGGGTCCGGCTCGCCGGATTCCTCATCGACGCCGGCGCGACCCGCTCCGACACCCTGCTGCGGATCGGCCCCGCCGGAGCGGCGGCGGACCACTCCGCGAACCCGACCACCATGCAGGACGTGTTCATCCGCATCGGCGGCGCGGGCCCGGGCCTCGCAACCAACTCCGTCGTGATCAACAGCGATGACGTCGTCGTCGACCACACATGGATCTGGCGCGCCGACCACGGGGAGGGCGTCGGCTGGGAGACCAACCGTGCCGACTACGGTCTGGTCGTGAACGGCGACGACGTCCTGACCACCGGCCTGTTCGTCGAGCACTTCAACAAATACGACGTGCTGTGGAACGGCGAACGCGGGCGCACGATCTTCTTCCAGAACGAGAAGGCCTACGACGCCCCGAACGCCGCCGCCATCACCCACGACGGCATCGTCGGCTACGCCGCCTACAAGGTCGCCGACGCGGTCAACGTCCATGAGGCCTGGGGTCTGGGCAGCTACTGCAACTACACCTCGGACCCCTCCATCGTGCAGCGCCACGGGTTCCAGGTGCCGGTCAAGTCCGGCATCAAGCTGCACAGCATCCAGGTGATCTCCCTGGGCGGCAAGGGCCAGTACGCCCACGTCGTCAACGACACGGGCGCCCCCACCTCCGGCACCGACACCATCCCCTCCAAGATCACCCAGTTCCCGTGACAGGCGACCGCTGAGCCGTACGGCCACCGACGAGAACACCGACCCCGAGGTGCTGCGGGCCGCGAGCCCGGCCCCCAGCACCGCGGGGGGTGGGCACACGCCGTCCGGTCCCACGTGCGGCCGGGCCGGCCGGTCCCCCGGGCGACCCGGCCCGCCAGGCCCAAGTGCGAACGGCGTCAGCAATCCGCCAGCGACCGCCACCGGGTTTCCTGCGCAGGGTCGAAACCGCTCAGCCACACCAATGTCCCCCCGATCAGCCCGGGCCTGTCCCGGACGGCCAGCGCCGGGTATTCCAGCATGTCGGCCATCTCCTCCAGATAGGTGACCAACGTGTCCCGCTCCTCACCAGGGGCTTCGTTGTAGCGGGACCAGCGGCCCAGGTAGCCGGTCGCAGCGTCCAGGTACAGGCCTGAGGAGTCGTCGGACGGACCCACGGCGACCACCGGAATCCAAGTGGCCTCCCACACCGTGATCCGTTCCTCTTCCGGGCGACCGGAGTCGCGGGCGTCCTGCGCGACCTGAGCGTCCCGCTTCCTCCGGTAAAGGGCCCGCACGCCATCCAAGGTCATCAGAGCTTGGTTGCCCGGCAGGCACCCCCAGCCCTGAGCGCCGTCATCGCCCGCGGTCAAGAGCCACAGGGCACGCAGTTCCACGGGTATCCGCACTCCGAGATCATCTTCCACAGCGGCGACGGCAGCGGAACTCGCGCCGGCCCGAAGAGCCGCCAGAGAGGCGGGAGCGTGAGCCTGGAGCCAACCGATGATGCGCCGCCAGGCGTCCGCCACCTCCCGGACGGTGACTGCCTCGGCACCGGGATCAACACCCTGCTCCCGCCCCTGCCGTTCAGGTTCACCGGGGACGTCTGTCGCGGGCTGAGCGAAGGAGGCCGGGGTCACGAATCGGATCTCGATCCTGTCGGGCTCACGGATGTAGCCGACGGCCAGGGCAGGACAGTCCTCGAAGAGATCACCGTCGATCTGCACGTGGAGGATGCCGGGCAGACTCGACGGCTCACCCAGATCCGGTTCATCCGCCAACCGACCGGCCAGCACCTTCAGCGCATAGGGCACGCCGCCCCCGAGCTGAGAAGCGGTCTCGCGGACGTGCGGGGCAATCTCGACGTTCACGGCCAAGCGCTCCTCGTGGGTTCGGATGGGTGAAGAGCCTAAGAGGTCCTAACAGAAGTCGGTTGATCATGTGACTGTCGGTGTGGTGGTTCGTTGGTGCAGTCGTGGGGAAGCACCAGCCGAGGCCGTGGGT
>NZ_JBHUYR010000005.1:0-562500 GCF_042668605.1 Streptomyces sp. NPDC057280 | reverse complement strand
ATCAGAAGTTTCGCGCCGGTCTGACCGGCTGCTCATTTCCGAATTCATCGGGAGGGGGCCTCTTCGAAAGCGATGTTTCGAGAAGCAGACAGACACTCACTGTCGCCGACCGGACTATACCCAGTTCCAGGCAACTGTTCGAATCTACCTCCCCGCAAGCTCCGTGTCAACGGCTCTTGTGGGGCGAAGAGGAGACTAGCAGTTCAGCAGCCCCACTCGCACATCAGGCGGCCATGGGCACGGCGGCGCTGCGTTCAGCGGCCTCGACGTCGCCCGTTTCGCCGGTGCGGGCCGCACGGCCGCCCAGGACGTAGACGTAGGCGAGAAAGGCGACTTCGGCGGCGATCCCGATGGTGATGCGAGCCCATGTGGGCAGGCCGGAGGGGGTGACGAAGCCTTCGATCGCGCCGGAGACGAAGAGGATCAGGGCGAGGCCGATCGCCATTCCGATCGCGGCGCGTCCTTCCTCCGCGAGGGCGGCTCGCCTGGTGCGGGGGCCGGGGTCGATGACCGTCCACCCGAGGCGCAGTCCGGTGCCCGCGGCGACGAAGACCGCGGTCAGTTCGAGAAGGCCATGGGGCAGCACGAGGCCCAGAAAGGTGTCGAGGCGGCCGGCGGAGGACATCAGGCCGAAGCCGACTCCGAGGTTGAGCATGTTCTGGAAGAGGATCCAGAGGACTGGGAGTCCCAGGAAGACGCCCAGGATCAGGCACTGGGCGGCGGCCCAGGCGTTGTTCGTCCAGACCTGGGCGGCGAAGGACGCCGCGGGATGACTTGAGTAGTACGTCTCGTACTGGCCGCCGGGGCGGGTGAGCTCGCGCAGTTCGCTGGGTGCCGCGATGGAGGACTGCACGTCGGGGTGGGTGCCTATCCACCAGCCCAGGAGGATCGACACCGCCGTGGAGAGGAGCGCGGTGGGGACCCACCAGTGGCGCGCCCGGTAGACCGCCGCCGGGAAGCCGTAGGTCAGGAAGCGGGTCACGTCGCGCCAGGAGGCGCGGCGGGTTCCTGTCACCGCGCCACGCGCGCGTGCCACGAGTTGGCTGAGTCGCCCCGTCAGCTGGGGATCGGGGGCGCTGGACTGGATCAGTGAGAGGTGGGTCGCCGTACGTTGATAGAGAGTGACGAGTTCGTCGGCCTCGGCGCCGGTGAGTCTGCGCTGGCGGCGGAGCAGGGCGTCCAGGCGGTCCCACTCCGCCCGGTGGGCGGAGACGAAGACGTCGAGGTCCATCGGTTCGGCTGCTCCTCGGCTGGTCGTCGGCGGCTCGTCGTGGTGTCAGCTTGTCGTACTGGCGCGCGATGCGCCCTCAGCTTGGCAGACTGGCGGTTCTCGGGGCGGGCCAGGGAAGGACGGCGGGCGTGAGTGAGCTGGTGACGGGCGAGGCGGTGGCGCTGGAACTGCGTCCCGCGCGGCTGCCGAGCAGGGCGCTGGCCGTGCTGCTCGATCTGGTGGTGGCCTCTGTCGCCTACATCATCGTGACCGTCGCTCTGGTGACTTCGACGGCCTCGCTGGACGAGGCGGCGCAGTTCGCGGTCTCTCTCGCCGCCTTCGTGCTCGTGATGGTGGGCGGACCTATCGCGGTCGAGACGCTCAGCCACGGTCGTTCGCTCGGGAAGATGGCGTTCGGGCTGCGGGTGGTGCGGGACGACGGCGGGCCGATCCGGTTCCGGCATGCCCTGGTGCGGGGTGGGATCGGGGTGATCGAGATCCTGCTGACGTTCGGGGTCGTCGCCTGTGTCGCCTCCCTCGTGTCTGCGCGGGGGCGGCGGCTCGGGGACGTGTTCGCGGGGACTCTCGTCGTACGGGAACGGATCCCTGTCTCGCCCTCGGGTTTTCTGCCTCCCCCGCCGCCCTGGCTGGCCGGTCGGTTCTCCGGGCTTGATCTGTCGGCGGTCCCCGACGGGCTGTGGCTTGCCATGCGTCAGTACCTGGCGCGGATGCAGCAGCTCGATCCGCAGGTGGGCGCGGCCATGGCCGAGCGGCTGGCCGCCGATCTCGCCGCGCGCACCGGCACTCCGGCACCGCACGGGGTTCCGCCGGCGGCCTATCTGGCGGCCGTGGTGCAGGAGCGGCAGGCCCGTGAGGCTCGGCGGGCCCTCACGAACGGTCCGGGGGCAGCGGGCGGGGTGACTGCTCCAGTGGTCGGTGCGCCTGGGGTGTACGGGCCGCCTGGCGCGTACGGGCCGCCTGGTACCTACGGGTCCCCTGGGGCTTACGGAGCGCCTGGGGCGTACGGGCCTTCGCCGGAACAGGCATCTGCGCCTGTCCAGATGCCTTCGCCTCCTGCGGTCACAGCTCCCCCGTCTGCCGTCGTGGGTGAGTCCGAGCCTCGCGCAGTGCCGTCGCCCGAGGCTCCTCGTACCGGGTTCGCTCCCCCCGCCTAGCCGCTGGCACGCCACCCCGGCCGGGCTCGGTCTCAGGGGAACACGGACGGCGGCGATTCCAGGTCTTCGAGTTCGACGCCGGGGGCCGACAGGACCACGTCGCCGGCGATGTGCACGGTGTGCTGCTCGCCGGTGTCCAGGGCTGTGACCTGGTATTCGTCCACGGTCAGGGGGCCGTTGTCAGTGGCGTGTGCTTCGCTTTTCCTCAGCGCCCAGGACTGGTCCAGGGTGCGCGGGGCGAGGACCGGATCCGTGAAGGCGACGAGCCGTATGCGGGTGGCTGAGGAGGAAGGGGTGAGGCGCAGGAGACGGGCGGTGGCGACGAGGAACGCGGGGGACGTGCCGGTGAAGGCATGTGCGCGGACATTGCCTTCCGTGGCGTGCGTCCCCGTGGGGTCGGTGCGGACCCAGGTGACGCCGTCGAGGGCGGCTCCACGTACTTGCCAGGCGGCGGCGTGGAGTTCCAGCCGGATGGGGCGGCCCAGCTCGTCGAGGGCGAGGTCGACGGAGCCCGCGTGATCGCCCGCGGCGGTGGTCAGTTGGGAGACATAGCGCCAGCCGGAAGGGCCGGGGGCGCAGTGGAAGTGTTCTTCTGCGAGGGGGGTGTGATCGTGCGGATCGTGGAGCGAATAACGGCCGCGGGGCATGGGGGTCCTGGGTGGTGAAGGGCTGGTCCGGGCGTGGCGGCGCGGGCTGTCCGGCCACGGCGGCCAAAGGGGCAGGCCCCCGGCACGGGGGTGCGGGGGCCTGCCTCGGAGGTTCTGCCGCTGAGCTGAGGGCGGCTCAGTAGCGGTAGTGGTCGGGCTTGTACGGACCCTCGACCTCGACGCCGATGTAGGAGGCCTGCTCGGGACGGAGCGTCGTGAGCTTCACGCCGAGCGCGTCCAGGTGCAGCCGGGCGACCTTCTCGTCCAGGTGCTTGGGCAGCGTGTACACGCCGATCGGGTACTCGGACTGCTTGGTGAACAGCTCGATCTGGGCCAGCGTCTGGTCCGCGAAAGAGTTGGACATCACGAACGAGGGGTGACCGGTGGCGTTGCCCAGGTTCAGCAGACGGCCCTCGGACAGCACGATGATCACCTTGCCGTCGGGGAACGTCCAGGTGTGGACCTGCGGCTTGACCTCGTCCTTGACGATGCCCGGGATCTTCGCCAGACCGGCCATGTCGATCTCGTTGTCGAAGTGGCCGATGTTCCCGACGATCGCCTGGTGCTTCATCTTGGCCATGTCCGAGGCCATGATGATGTCCTTGTTGCCGGTCGTGGTGATGAAGATGTCGGCCTTGTCGACGACCTCGTCCAGCGTCGTGACCTGGTAGCCGTCCATCGCCGCCTGAAGGGCGCAGATCGGGTCGATCTCCGTGACGATCACCCGCGCACCCTGACCGCGCAGCGACTCCGCACAGCCCTTGCCCACGTCGCCGTAGCCGCAGACGACCGCGGTCTTGCCGCCGATGAGGACGTCGGTGGCGCGGTTGATGCCGTCGATCAGGGAGTGCCGGCAGCCGTACTTGTTGTCGAACTTCGACTTCGTCACGGCGTCGTTCACGTTGATCGCCGGGAACAGCAGCTGACCGTCACGCTGCATCTCGTACAGCCGGTGGACACCGGTCGTGGTCTCCTCGGTCACCCCGCGGATCTCCGAGGCGAGCTGGGTCCACTTCTGCGAGCCCTCGGTGATGGTGCGGTTGAGGAGCTCGAGGATGACGCGGTGCTCCTCGTTCTCGGCGGTGTCGACCGAGGGGACCTTGCCGTCCTTCTCGTACTCGACGCCCTTGTGGACGAGGAGGGTGGCGTCGCCACCGTCGTCCAGGATCATGTTCGGGCCGCCGGTGGGGGTGTTCGGCCAGGTCAGCGCCTGCTCCGTGCACCACCAGTACTCCTCCAGCGTCTCGCCCTTCCAGGCGAAGACGGGGACACCCTGCGGGTTGTCGACCGTGCCGTTCGGGCCGACGGCGATGGCGGCGGCCGCGTGGTCCTGGGTGGAGAAGATGTTGCAGGAGGCCCAGCGGACCTGCGCGCCCAGGGCGACCAGGGTCTCGATGAGAACGGCGGTCTGCACGGTCATGTGCAGGGAGCCGGTGACGCGGGCGCCGGCCAGCGGCTGCGCCTCGGCGTACTCCTTGCGGATCGCCATCAGGCCGGGCATCTCGTGCTCGGCGAGGGTGATCTCCTTGCGGCCGAACTCGGCCAGGGAGAGGTCGGCGACCTTGAAGTCCTGTCGGTTGTCGACAGTCGTCATTGCGAGCTGCTCCTCGGGGTTGGGGCGAGGTGGGTAGGGCTGGTCTGCGCGGCGGCGGACACAGGGGTGCCCGAAAGAGGACACAGGCATGCCCGCGTGCGCGCAGCGCAGTCCGTCGGAGGCCCTCTCTCCCTCGGCCGGTCCGCGGTGGGACCGCCCGACCGCCATCAGCAGCGACGTCTGGCTCCGTCCCAAGCTACACCGGTACGACCGGCCGCCCCCAGTCCACCTCCGAACCCATGGCGTCCTTCTAGCAAAGCTCAGGCATGGGATGCGGCGGACGGGACAGCGATAACAGGACACCCACGATCGCTGGAACAAGGCCCGCCAGACAGGGGCGAACTGGGACTTTTGCTTCTTCGGGCCCGCCGGTTCGTGGTGAAGGATGCGAAGAGATCGGGACCAGCTGATCGATCCCGCGGGGCGTCCGGGACGGCGTTCCGTGTGACAAAGGCGTTAGGAGATCGACGTGACCAGTCCGGCCGGCCCTCCCCCCACGGACAGTGGCAGCGGCGAGCAGCAGAGAGTCAGGCTGCTCGCGGTGACCGCGTGTCCGACCGGCATCGCACACACGTACATGGCGGCGGAGAAACTGCAGCAGGCCGCCGAGAGCCGCGGCATCGACATGAAGGTGGAGACGCAGGGATCGATCGGGGCCGAAAACATCCTCGATGACAACGATGTCAGCACCGCGGACGGCATCATCGTCGCCGCGGACAAGGACGTGGACCTCAGCCGTTTCGTCGGCAAGCGGGTCCTCACGGTCGGGGTGGCGGAGGGCATCCACCATCCCGAGCGGCTGATCGAGCGGGTGCAGTCGGCGCCAGTGCACGAGCCCGGCGGAGGGGCGGCGGTGGTGTCGTCGTCCGGCGGGAAGGAGCGCAGCGTCGGGTACAAGGCGCTGATGAACGGGGTCAGTTACATGATCCCGTTTGTAGTGGTCGGCGGGCTGCTGATCGCGA
The DNA here is from genome assembly GCF_042668605.1 of Streptomyces sp. NPDC057280. Classification (NCBI taxonomy): domain Bacteria; kingdom Bacillati; phylum Actinomycetota; class Actinomycetes; order Kitasatosporales; family Streptomycetaceae; genus Streptomyces; species Streptomyces sp. NPDC057280. Next base: position 556,912 of record NZ_JBHUYR010000005.1, on the reverse strand, counting down.
TCTCGCTCTCGCTCGGCGGCCACACGGACCCGTCCGGCGGTCTGGTCATCCCGAAGGACTCCTTCTGGATGGACGTGAACAACATCGGCGTCATCGGCTTCACGCTGATGGTGCCGATCCTGTCCGGATACATCGCGTACGCCATCGGCGACCGCCCCGCCCTGGTCCCCGGCATGATCGGTGGCTGGATAGCCAACACCGGTGCGTTGTACGACTCCAAGGCGGGCGCGGGCTTCATCGGGGCGATCGTGACCGGCTTCCTCGCCGGGTATCTGGTGCTGTGGATCAAGAAGGTCAAGGTCCCGAAGTTCGTGCAGCCGATCATGCCGATCATCGTGATCCCGATCGTGGCGACCACGGCGCTCGGACTGTTCTTCATCTACGTCCTCGGGAAACCGATCTCCTGGGTCTTCGAGCACCTGACCGACTGGCTCAGCGGCATGACCGGCACCAGCGCGATCCTGCTCGGCGCGATCCTCGGACTGATGATCTCGTTCGACATGGGCGGGCCGGTCAACAAGACGGCGTTCCTCTTCGGCGCGGGCCTCATCGCGACCGGCAACCAGACAGTCATGGGCATGTGTGCCGCCGCGATCCCGGTGATGCCGCTGGGCCAGGGGCTCGCGACGCTGGTCCGCAGGCGGCTCTACACAGAACAGGAGCGGGAGACCGGTCTCGCCTCGCTCTTCATGGGCTGCTTCGGCATCTCCGAGGGCGCGATCCCGTTCGCGGCGGCGCGGCCCGCGCAGGTCATCCCGGCCAACATGCTCGGTGGCGCGGTCGCCGGAGCGATCGCCGGGGTCGCCGGCGTCGAGGACGCGGTGCCGCACGGCGGACCGATCGTGGCGGTGCTGGGCGCGGTGAGCGGGGTGCCGATGTTCTTCGTGGCCGTGGTGATCGGCACGGTCGTCACCGCGCTGACGACGGTCGCCCTCATCGACCTGAGCGAGCGCGGGCGACGCGGGGAGCCGGGCGCCGGGACAGTCGTCGGGACATCGGGGCCCGGGCCCGAGCCGGTGCTGGTCGGGTCGCGTGCGGGGGCGGTGCCGGGCGCCGTCGGCATCGTGGCGCAGAGGAGCGTGGCCACACTGCCCACCTCAGCGCCCGCGCCGACCACCTCGTCTGCCGCACCGGCCGAGCCTGCCGCTTTGGTCGACCCCGCTGCTTCGGCCGAGCCCGCCGCTTCAGTCGAGCCCTCCGCTTCACCCCAGCCCGCCGCTTCAGTCGAGCCCTCTGCTTCGCCCCAGCCCGCCGCTTCCGTCGAGCCCTCCGCTTCAATCGAGCCCTCTGCCTCATCCCAGCCCGCTGCTTCGGCCGAACCCTCCGTTTCACCCCAGCCCGCCGCTTCAGTCCAGCCCTCCGCTACGGCCGAGCCCGCCGCTTCGGTCGAGCCCGCCGCTTCGGTCGATGCCGAAGTGCTCTCCGGGTATCTCACCGAGGCGACCGTGAGCGTCCGGCTCGGTGCGGGTGACAAGGAGGGCGCCATCCATGAGATGGCCCGGCTGCTGGCGCGGAGCGGCAAGGTCGCGGATGTGGACGAGCTCGTGGCGACCGCGTTGCGGCGGGAGGAGCAGGGCACGACCGGGCTCGGTGAGGAGATCGCGATCCCGCATGCCAAGACGGATGCGGTGACCGCGCCCGTCGTCGGGTTCGCACGGTCCGCGGAGGGGATCGAGTGGGGGTCGCTGGACGGTACGCGGGCCAAGCTGGTGTTCATGATCGCGGTGCCGGAGGCGGCTGCGGGGGACGAGCATCTGCGGATTCTGGCGCTGCTGTCGCGGAAGCTGATGGACACCGGATTCCGGGAACGGCTCACGGCCGCCGCGGACGAGTCGGCGGTGCTCGGAGTGTTGCGCGAGGTCGGCTAGCCGTCGCTCCGGGCCCTCCGATCGTCGGGCGGCACGCAACCGCGCAGGTCGGCGCGCCGCCCGGGGCCCGCTCCTTCCTGGTCACCCCGGCAGCACAGCCGGTTCACAGACGCCCGCTACGCTCTGCGGCCGCGGAGGGGCCGCACGGAGAGGAACGCAATGTCCGGCAAAGGGCGGGGACTGGGGATCGCAGCCGTCGTGGTGGGGCTGGTGGGGTTGCTGTTGGCGTTGGGGGGCGTCGGCTATGCGCGGGACGCCTTCGGCAGCGCCGTCGTGTCGAGCGAGAGCATGACGCCGGCGTACGGGCCGGGCGACCGGGTGTTCTACGAGCGGGTCGACGCGAGCGAGGTGCGGCGCGGGGATGTCGTGATGCTCTCGGCGCCGGACCGGTACCACAGCGACGGTCTGGTGATGCAGCGGGTCATCGGTGTGGGCGGTGACCGGGTGAAGTGCTGCACGGGGCACGGGCCGCGGGCCCGCATCACCGTGAACGGGAAGCCGCTGGAGGAGCCCTACCTGAAGGACGGGGACGTGTACGGCGGGTTCCCCATGCCTTACGACGTGCGGGTGCCCGAGGGCCGGCTGTTTCTGCTGGGCGATCATCGCTCGAGCGCCGCCGACTCACGGGCGTTCCTGAGCGACCACGGTGGGACGCTCCCGGCCTCCGCGATCAGGGGGCGGGTCCTCGACGGCTCCACCGCGCCAGGAGTGCTGGGCGCGGTGATCATCGCCGGTGCCGTGATGGTGCTGGTGGGTGTCGGGCTGGGAATCGCCGCTTTCGTCGTACGGCGCAGGGCGCGGGCCGCTGTGCCCCCTGCGCCGCCGTGGGCGATGCAGGTGTGAGGAGCGAGGAGTGTCCGAGGGCCCGCCGGATTCCGGCGGGCCCTCGGTCGTCAGTGTCCGGCGGTGGGTTGCTGTGCCGGTCCCCCGGGCGTGGCCTCGCGGTCGGGGCCCTTGGCGGCCTCGGCCTCGCTGTAGATGTCCGGCTCCAGGTAGATGACGCGGGCGATCGGGACGGCCTCGCGGATGCGGGCCTCGGCCGCGTTGATGGCGTTGGCGACCTCGGTGGCCGAGTCGTCGTGCTGGACGGCGATCTTGGCAGCGACCAGGAGTTCCTCCGGGCCGAGGTGGAGCGTGCGCATGTGGATGATGCCGGTGACGGTGTCGCCGTCGACGATCGCCGTCTCGATCTTCCTGACCTCGTCGGTGCCCGCGGCCTCGCCGAGCAGCAGGGACTTGGTCTCGGCGGCCAGGACGAGCGCGATCAGGATGAGCAGGACGCCGATGCAGAGGGTGCCGATGCCGTCCCAGACGCCGTCGCCGGTGATCAGGGCCAGGCCGACGCCGCCGAGGGCGAGGACCAGACCGATGAGCGCGCCGAAGTCCTCCAGGAGGACGACCGGCAGCTCGGGCGCCTTGGCGCGGCGGACGAACTGGGACCAGGTCTGGGAGCCCCGCAGTTCGTTGGACTCCTTGATGGCGGTCCGGAAGGAGAAGCCCTCGGCGATGATCGCGAAGACGAGGACACCGACCGGCCAGTACCAGTGCTCGACCTCGTGCGGGTGCTTGACCTTCTCGTAGCCCTCGTAGATGGCGAACATGCCACCGACCGAGAACAGGACGATGGAGACGAGGAAGGCGTAGATGTAGCGCTCGCGGCCGTAGCCGAACGGGTGCTGCGGGGTGGCCTCGCGCTGGGCCTTCTTGCCGCCGAGGAGGAGCAGGAACTGGTTGCCGGAGTCGGCGAGCGAGTGGACGCCCTCGGCGAGCATCGACGAGGAACCGCTGAACGCGAACGCCACGAACTTCGATGCCGCGATCGCGAGGTTGGCGCCGAGTGCCGCCACGATCGCTTTGGTGCCGCCTGACGCGCTCATGTGTTCGCGTTGTCCCTTCGTACGCCGTGCCGGACGCGGCCCTTTCGGCCTTTGCCCGTGCTTTGCCGGTGGGCCATTCTTGCAGCCTCACCCGGGGTGGGCTCGTCAGGTATCCACAGCGCCGGTCACACAATCACAGTTGCCCGGAAGACCGTGCCCGTCCCGGACACCTCGGCCTTCTCGCCCGCCGGGACGAACACCGACTGACCGGGGCTCAGCTGGTGCTCCCCCGCCCGGATCGAGCCCGCCGTGCAGAGCAGGATCTGCGGGGTCGCGCGGGTCAGGTCGTGGGCGGCGCCGCCCTCGGGGAGGACGTGGCGCGACAGCCGGAACTCGTCGATCGGGGTCTCGTAGACCTCCTCTCCGTCGGGGGACGCCTCCGGGCGCAGTACGCCGGGGTCGGCGGCCTTGAAGCGGACGATGCGCAGGAGTTCGGGGACGTCGACGTGCTTGGGGGTCAGGCCGCACCGCAGGACGTTGTCGGAGTTGGCCATGATCTCGACGCCGAGGCCGCTGAGGTAGGCATGCGGGATGCCGGCGCCGAGGAACAGGGCCTCGCCGGGCTGCAGTCGGACGAAGTTCAGCAGCATGGCCGCGATGACGCCCGGGTCGCCCGGGTAGTGGTGGGCGATGTCCGCGTAAGGCGCGTACTCACCGCCGAGGCGCGCGCAGGCCGCGGCCGCCTCCGCGACCGTACGGGCCATCTCCTCGGGGTCGGCGCTGAGGACGGCCGTGAGGACCTCGCGCAGGGCGGCGTCCTCGGGGTGGGCGTGCAGCAGGTCGACGTACGGCTTGAGGGAGTCGACGCCGAGTCCGGCCAGCAGTGCGGCGGCCTGGTTCGGGTCGCGGAAGCCGCACAGGCCGTCGAACTCGGTGAGCGCGCAGATGAGTTCGGGCTTGTGGTTGGCGTCCTTGTAGTTGCGGTGACCGGCGTCCACGGGGATGCCGCGGCGCTCCTCGTCCTCGTAACCCTCCTTCGCCTGCGCGAGGTCGGGGTGCACCTGGAGGGAGAGCGGGGCGCCGGCGGCGAGGATCTTGAGCAGGAAGGGCAGCCGCGGGCCGAACTTCGCGACGGCCGCCGCGCCCAGCTCCCGTGCCGGGTCGGCCTCGATGACCTCGACGAGGGTGCCGCGCGCGGTGCGCGAGGGAGCGCCTGGGTGGGCGCCCATCCACATCTCCGCCTGCGGCTCGCCGCTCGGTGCGACGCCCAGGAGTTCGGGGATGGCGGTGGTCGAACCCCAGGCGTAGGGGCGGATGGTGTTGTCGAGGCGGTCCATCGGGTTCTTTCTGTACGACGGTCAGGGCGCTGCCCGTCCGTTGCGCTACGGCGGTCAGGTCTTCCCGGGCATGATCAGGCGCCCGAGGCGAGCGCCAGGTAAACCGCGGCGAAATCCGTGATGGCGATCAGTTCCGCGAGGGTCTCCAGCTCGGCGCCTTCCTCCGGTTCCAGCTCGCTGATCGGGGTGTCGTGGCTCAGCGCCAGGTCCCGGGCGGCGGGCGCGGCGGTGAGGCCGCCGAGGGGGCGGTCACGGAGCAGCACCACGCGCGCGTGGAGCGCGGGAGGCTCCTCCACGCGGTCGCGGAAGAAGTCGTCGGGGTCGGCGCTGGCGGCCAGCGGTCCGGCGAGCAGGGCGCTGTGGGCGGCGAGCGCCTCGGGCAGTTCGGCGACCAGGGCGGGACGGCCGGAGAGCTCGGCGAGCGCGGCGGCGAAACGGCGGCCCGCCGGGCCGGCCGAGACGCCCTCCGTCCAGATCACCGGGAGCGCGTCGGCGAGCTCGGCGGCGAGGGTCTTCGCCGGGTTGCTGTACGTCGCGATGGCGGGCCCGCAGCGTTCGGCGATGTGGTCGAGGCGGTCGGCGACCTTCTCCAGGGCGTCCGGCGGGGCGGCGAGCAGGCCGGTGCGGTCGAGGAGCGCGAGGAGCGGGGTGAACAGCGCCCACAGGACGCCCGGGGCGGACGCGGTGAGCTGCTGCTCGTCCTGCTCGTACGGGGCTGTCGCGAGCGGTACGAAGAGGCCGTGGGCGCCCTCGACCGCATCGGTGAGGGGGGTGCCGGCGGGGGCCACCGCGACGACCGTGCAGCCACGGCGGTAGGCCTGGTCGGCGAGGAGGGACAGGCCTGGTTCGGTGCCGTCCGGGGTGGCGATCAGGAGCAGGTCGACCGAGCCGGTCCAGCCCGGGAGCTCCCAGCGCAGGGCGCCCGCAGCGGGGGCGACGCCGGTGGGGGCGAGGCGGATGACGGGGCTGCCGGCGCCGGCGAGCGTGCCGAGGAGGTCGGCGACGCAGATGGCGGCGGCGCCGGGGCCCGCGATGAGGACCGCGCGGGGGCGGCCGTCGGGCTTGAGGTCGTTGACACCGGCCTCGGCGGCGTGCCTGGCCGCGGTGCGGACGCGGGCGCCGGCCTCGGCGGCGCCGCGCAGCAGGCCGCGGCGGTCGGCCTCCGAGAGTGCCTCTGGGGTGTCGAGCAGCGATTCGTCGAGCATGGGCGGCAGGCTCCTCCGATCACCGGATTCGTCGATTACGCGCGCGCGGCCCCGTCGGGCGTGGGCGTGGGGGTCACGCGGGGCGGCGGGCCTCGTCGACGAGGAGGACGGGGATGCCGTCGCGGACCGGGTACGCCAGGCCGCAGTCCTGGCCGGTGCAGATCAGCTCGGTGTCCTGCTCCTTGAGGGGGGCGTGACAGGCCGGGCAGGCGAGGATCTCCAGGAGGCCGGCTTCGAGCGGCATGAGGTGTTCCCTTCGGGGGCGGTACGGCTGCTTGCGCGGATGTGCCTGGTCAGCGTACCGCCGGTGGGGGGTGGGTGCCGGGGTTGTGGACAACCGGGGTCGGTGGGGGCACGAGTGCCACGGCACCCGACCTGCTCAGGCCCTGATGATCGCCAACACCTCGTCCCGGACCTTCGTCATCGTCGCCTCGTCCCTCGCCTCCGCGTTCAGGCGGAGCAGGGGCTCCGTGTTGGAGGGGCGGACGTTGAACCACCAGTCGGCGGTCGTGATCGTGAGGCCGTCCAGGTTGTCGAGCGTGACGCCGTCCTGGCCCTCGTACGCGGCGCGGATCGCGGCGAGGCGGTCCGCCTGGTCGGCGACGGTGGAGTTGATCTCGCCGGAGCCCGTGTAGCGGTCGTACGCGGCCACGAGGCCGGACAGCGGGCCCTCCTGGCCGCCGAGGGCGGCGAGGACGTGGAGGGCGGCCAGCATGCCGGTGTCGGCGTTCCAGAAGTCCTTGAAGTAGTAGTGCGCGGAGTGCTCGCCGCCGAAGATCGCGCCGGACTTCGCCATCTCGGCCTTGATGAAGGAGTGGCCCACGCGTGTGCGGACCGGGGTGCCGCCGTTCTCCTTGACGACCTCCGGGACCGACCAGGACGTGATCAGGTTGTGGATGATCACGCCCGCCCCGCCGTTCCTGGCCAGCTCGCGCGCGGCCACCAGGGCGGTGATGGCCGACGGGGAGACCGGGTCGCCGTGCTCGTCGACGACGAAGCAGCGGTCGGCGTCGCCGTCGAAGGCGATGCCGAGGTCGGCGGACTCTTCGCGGACGCGCTTCTGCAGGTCCACGAGGTTCGCCGGGTCGAGGGGGTTGGCCTCGTGGTTCGGGAACGTGCCGTCCAGCTCGAAGTACATCGGCACGAGGTCGAGGGGGAGGCCCGCGAAGACCGTCGGAACCGTGTGCCCGCCCATGCCGTTGCCCGCGTCGACGACGACCTTCAGGGGACGGATGGAGGTCAGGTCGACCAGGCCCCGCAGGTGCGCCGCGTAGTCGTCCAGCGTCTCGCGCCGCGTGATCGTGCCCTGCGTCTCCGCAGGCGCCGGAGCGCCCGTGTCGGTCCAGCGCTCGACCAGTTCGCGGATCTCGGCGAGCCCGGTGTCCTGGCCGACCGGGGCGGCGCCCGCGCGGCACAGCTTGATGCCGTTGTACTGGGCGGGGTTGTGGGAGGCCGTGAACATCGCGCCCGGAAGGTTCAGCGCGCCGGAGGCGTAGTACAGCTGGTCGGTGGAGCACAGGCCGATCTCGGTCACGTCGACGCCCTGGGCGGCGGCTCCGCGCGCGAAGGCCCGCGACAGGCCCGGGGACGAGGGCCGCATGTCGTGGCCGATCACGATCGCGCTCGCGTCGACCACCTGCACGAAGGCCGCTCCGAAGAGCTCGGCGAGCGTCTCGTCCCACTGGTCGGGAACGACCCCGCGCACGTCGTAAGCCTTCACGAGCTGTGACAGATCAGCAGCCACTGCCTAACCCCTCCAAAAGTCCTGTCGGTCGCCTCAAACTACCCGTAGCCACCGACAGCCCGCCGTCCGTCCGCCGAGTGGACCCAAGAACGTAACCTCAGGTCAGGGCGGCATCCGGTCCGGAACGGGGAGTTCCGCCCGACGCGGAACGTGCGTCACATACGCACGAAGAAGGGGTGGTTGCCGACCAGGAGGTCAGTTGTCGGGTGAGCGCAGCACCCGCAGATGTCCGCGCCGCGCGACCTCCATCGGGTCCGCAGCGCGTCCCCCGCCACCGGCCTGGGCGGCGCGCTCCTGCGGACGGGCCGCCTCGCGGACCGCGTTGGCCAGCGCTTCCAGGTCGTCGCCGCTGGGGCGGGCGGGAGCCGAACCGTCGAGCAGCCGGACGACCTCCCAGCCGCGCGGGGCGGTGAGGCGCTCGGAGTGCTCGGCGCACAGGTCGTAGCAGTGGGGTTCGGCGTAGGTGGCGAGCGGGCCGAGGACCGCGGTCGAGTCGGCGTAGACGTACGTCAGCGTCGCGACGGCGGGGCGGCCGCAAGCGGTGCGCGAACAGCGACGTACAGGGCTCACGACGTTGGACGGTACCGCACTCTTGAGCGGGCCGCGACGACTCTCCCTGAGGTCACTCCACCGTGTCGTGGTGTGAAACGCCCCACACGCCCCTTTGGGCACACCTTGCTGACCTGCACGGACACCGCCTACCGAGATCTCGAACGCCATCGGTCCCGGTCATCACTCCGTACAAACAAGGTCAATTGCCATCAGATCACCGGTCGCGGAGAGATATGGAATCGAGCCCAACCTTGGCTGGAATGGTCATGCGGCGACATGCCGTGCGAGGTGGCCGAAGAGCCCCCGGGCCCCGCGTGGGCCCCGGGCACCAGGCCTCGCCGGGGACTACGCTTCACCAGTGATGGACAACCCCGTACCGCCCCGAGCCGTCGGCCCCGGGCCCCGCCGACGTGATCGCCATGGCCGGGGCATGCGCGGCCCGATCGCACCGCCCCAGGTCCCGCTCGCGGCGAGCCGTGCCGAGGCGTTCGCGGATCTGGTGCAGGACTCCGTGGAGCGGCTGGAGCGGCGCTGGCCGCAGCTCGCCGACATCGACTTCCTCGTCCTGGAGGTGCCGCACCTCGACGGCCGGAGCTTCAGCGACGAGGCGGTCCCCTTGGGCGGCACGATCGCCGCGCGCGAGGGGCGCCCCGCGCGCGTGGTGATCTACCGCCGCCCGGTGGAGATCCGCACCAAGGGCCGCGACGAGCGCGCGGCGCTGGTGCACGAGGTCGTCGTCGAGCAGGTCGCCGAGCTCCTCGGACTGACACCGGAGACGGTCGACCCGCGCTACGGCGAGGACTGACGAACGCCCCCGCGGGCTACTTCTGCAGCACCGACAGGTCCTCGTCCGCCTCCGGCACCGCGACCGTCCCCCGGTCGTCCGGCAGCGTCTGCACCGTGAAGCCGGGGATGCCGTCCTCGGTGGCCGCCAGGGTCCGGGCCGCGTAGACCGGGCCGCCCGAGACCGGCTCCACCGTGAGCGCGTACGTGCCCTTCAGACCGCTCGGCCGGGGAAGCTCCACGTCCTGGGTGGTGCCGCCCTTGATCGTGTACGTCTTCGAGACCGCCGTGCCGCCGTCGCCGCCCGCCGACGCGGTCACCTTGACCTGTGCGGTGCCACTGGGCGCCACCAGGGACAGCGTGCTGCCCTTGGCGCTGTTGTCGGCGGCCGTCGCGCGGGTGCCGACCGGGCGGGTGGCCGGGATGAACGCCGTCTCCTGCTTGGCGCCCTTGCCCCGGGTGACCCGCAGCGCGGCCACCACCGGCACGGAGTCGCCGGTCGGCGTCAGGACCAGCGAACCGGCCTCCCCGCGCGTGACGGCGCCGAGGTCGACCGCGGTCGTCATGCCGGCCTTGACGTGCAGCGTCTCGTTGCCGGCCGGGGTGATCGACCCGGACGGCGAGGCGAGGCGCACCTTCAGGTCGGCGTCCTCGTCGCCGGGCGCGAAGGCGACCAGGCGCACGGCGGTGGCGTCCTTGGGGATGCCCGGCAGGACCAGGCTGCCCGCCGGGTCCGCGGACGCGGCCAGCCAGTCGCCGCCGATCTTGTCGTCGAGAGCCTGCACGGCGGCGCCGACGCGTCCGCTGCGGACGTTGACGTGGACGGTGAGGTTGGTCTGCTTCTCGCCGGTGAGCGTGGACAGCAGGATCGGCTCGCTGGACCTGGGCGGGACGGTGATGTCCTCGCCGGCCGTCGTCGCCACGGCGCCGTCCTTGCCGTACAGCTCGATGTCGACGACGGCCGCCGAGTCGTCGGGGTTGATCAGGTGCACGTAGTCGGTGCGGTCGGCGGCGGTGCTGGCGCCGGGGAACCAGAACGAGGTGTCCGCGGCGGAGCAGTTGACGCCCTGGAGGCCACGTCCGGTGCCCGCGGCGACCTCGGTGGTCTCCTGCACGGTCCAGCCGGGCGCGAACCTGCCCTCGGCGGTGCCGATGAGCGCCGGGGAGTCGCCGCCGGAGGTGTCCTCGGTGTCGGGCGTGCCGGGCTCCTTGGCGGTGAGGACCGGTTTGCCGGCCTTCTTGTCGCCGGCCTTCTTGTCGTCCTTCTTCCCGCTGTCCTCCGACTCCTGTGCCGCGGCGACGAGTTCGGCCTTGCCGTCGCTTCCGGTGCCCTTGGTGACGGGCGTGAAGGACGTGTAGGACGTGTCGGCGATGTCGGAGAGGCTGGGGCTCGGGCAGAGCAGGCTGGTGCGCTCCACGGGCAGCTCGGCGGCCGCCTTGGCGGTGTCCGTGCCGGACGCGTCGGGCGCGCTGAGCGAGGCGAAGCCGGTGACGGCGGCGAGAGCGGTCGCGCAGGCGATCAGGGACACGGTGGTGCGGTTCACTGCTGGCTCCCGTCGGGACGCTCGCCGCCGTGCTGGTGCGGCTGCGCCGGGTCGTACGTCGCGTCGTAGCCCTGGTCGTACGGCTGCCCGTACTGGTCGTACGACGGTTGCTGCGCCTGGCCTCCGTAGGCGTACGGGTCGTACTGGCCGCCCTGGTACGGGTCCGCGTAGCCCTGCTGGTCGTAGCCGCCCGCCGGGTACTGCTGGGCGGGCTGGTACTGGTCGCCGGCGTAGGCGTCGTACCCGGCGCCCTGGTAGGCCGACTGGTCCCAGTCGCCGTAGGACTGCTGCTGCGGGACCGGTACCGGGGTCTCCTCCGAAGGAGGAGACAGGGGCTCGTCGCCCTGGGCGGTCTCCTCGGCCTCGGCCTGGGCGCGCAGGCGGCGGGCGCGGCGGCCCTCGCCCTCGGTCGCCTGGGCGGGGATGGCCCGCTCCTCCTCGGGGAGGTCGTCGTCGATGTCGCGGCGGCGGCCGGGCAGGGCCAGCACCACGAGGACGAGGGCGAGGGCGCCCTGGACCCACAGCCAGGCGGTGTGGGTGATCGGGTCGTCGTAGACGACGTCGAGCTTGCCGCCGGAGGCGGGGAGTTCGAAGCCCTGGGCCCAGCCGTCGACGGTGGTCGGGGTGAGCGGCTTGCCGTCCAGGGTGGCCGTCCAGCCCTCGGCGGCGGTGTCGGCGAGACGCAGGGTGCGGCCGTCGGCGCCGGCCGGGATCGTGGTGTGGATCTCGACGGGTCCGGCGGCGACGAGCGTCGGGGTGCCGGTGCCGCCGACGATGGTGGCGCGGGCGACGTCCTGGTCGATCCGCCACAGGGCTTGGCCGTTCCGCCCGCTCAGCCGGGACAGGCCCGGGGTCGCGTCGAGGACGCGGGCCACCTCGCGCGAGGCGCCCTTGCGGACGAGGACGTAGCGCACGGCGAACTTGCCGAGCTGGTCGGCCTGGTCGGCGCCGGAGCCGGCGACCAGGTTGGCGACGACCTTGTCGAGCGCGGTGTTCTCACCGCTCGCGGCGGCGAGTTCGGCGTCGCCGAGACGGGCCCCCGAGCCGCGGACCAGCATGTAGCCGACGTGGGCGGCGGAGTCGCTGTCGAGGACGAGGGTGCGGGCCCGGTCGCGGTTGTTGCCGTCCTCGGCGACGAACGCGGGCACCTGCACCGGGTCGCGGCGCTCCAGGGGGCCGTCGGCACCGCGGATCATCCAGCCCGCGGCGACGAGCAGCGGGCCCGCCGCGGCGGCGAAGGCGATCAGCGCGGCGACCGGCTGCCGCCAGCCGAAGCTCTGCTCGGCCACCCGCGCGCGGGCCCCGTCGGCGCCGAGCACGGCGGCGGCCAGGAGGGCGAGGCCGTAGACGAGGGTGGCGGGGCCCGCCCAGGTGGAGTTGTTGGACAGCACCGCGAAGACGAGGCCCGTGAGGGCGACCGCCCAGGCCGTCCAGATCCCGGACTGACGCTCGGAGCGCAGCAGGGCGGCCAGCGCGGCCAGGACGACGCCGATGAGCATCAGACCGCTGACCGTGCCGGGGCCGCCGGGGCTGGCGCCGAGCAGGTCGGTGGCGGAGGCGGCCGAGGAGCCGTACTCCAGACCGGCCTCCTGGAAGAAGCCGAACGGGAGGAGGGTGAGCGACCAGGGCGCCAGGATCAGCAGCGGGGTGCCGAGCTGGGCCAGGAAGCGCAGGCCGTAGGCGGTGAGGTCGGTGCGGCGCACGGCCAGGACACCGAGGCCGAGCAGCAGCGCGATCGGCCAGACGATCGGCGTGAACGCGGTGGTGATCGTCAGGAGCAGGGCGTACGCCCAGGTGGCGCGCCAGCTGCCGCGCGCGTCGGAGGGGTGCGCGAGGCCGCCAGCGGCGATGCCCGCGCGCGCGATGAGCGGCAGCAGGATCGCGAGGACGGCGGTGCCGATGCGGCCGCCGGCGAGGGCGCCGGTGGCGGCGGGCAGGAAGGCGTAGACGACGGCCGCCCACGCGCGCAGCAGCCGCGACTCGACCAGGGGCCGGGAGGCGAAGTACGCGGTGAAGCCGGCCAGCGGCACCGAGCAGACGAGCAGGACGGTGACCGCGAGCCCGGTCGAGCCGAACAGCACGGAGGCGAGCATCGCCACGATCGCCAGGTACGGCGGCGCGGAGGCGGTGCCGCCGGCGCCCACGCCGTGCCAGGCGTCGAGGTAACGGGACCACAGCTCACCGGAGTCGGCCGGGGCGGGCAGCAGGGCGCCGCCCGCGAGCGCGCCGGCGCCGAGGAGTTCACGGCAGGCGATGAGCGAGACCAGCAGCAGCACCAGGAACAGCACCGGGCCGGGCTTGCGGGCGATGCGCTTCACGCGTGCGAACTGCTCGATCTCCAGGAAGTCGGCGTCGTCGCCGCCGGGTCCGGACTCGACCGCGCCGCCATGGCGTCCGGCGCCCGAGGTCTGCTCGGGGTCGGAGCTGCCGAAGAAGCTGCCGGCGGCCTGCTCGACGGTGGCGCGCACGGTCGCGCCGGGTGGCGGGAACAGCGGGCGCAACTCGTCCTTGTCGACCGCCGGTGTGCCGCGCCTGCGGCGCCCGGCGATGATCCGCTCGGGCCGCAGCAGGGTGCCGAGCAGACCGCGGATCTCGTCGAGGGCCTGTCCGGGGACCTTGCCGACGAGATAGGCGACCGTCCTGAGCACGGTGCCGACGACGAGCCGGATCAGCACCCAGGGCAGCACGGCCGTACGGCTGTTGACGAGCAGGGTGTAGGCGGCGCCCGCCTTGTCGACCTTGTGCGGGGAGGCCGCGGTGCGGCCCACGCAGTCGACGGCGCGGCGCTCGCGCGAGGCCGCCTCCGCGTGCCGTACGACCGCCTCGGGGGCGACGAGGACGCGGTGGCCGGCGGCGGTGGCGCGCCAGCACAGGTCGACGTCGTCACGCATCAGGGGCAGGTGCCGGTCGAAGCCGCCGAGCTCCTCGAAGACATCGCGCCGCACGAGCATGCCGGCGGTGGAGACGGAGAGCACGGGCCGGACGTGGTCGTGCTGGCCCTGGTCCTGTTCGCGGCGGTCGAGGCCGGTCCAGCGGCGGCCGGAGTGGGCGATGGTGACGCCGACCTCCAGGAGCTGCCGTTTGTCGTACCAGCCGCGGAGCTTGGGGCCGACGACCGCCACGTCGTCGCGGCCGAGTTCCAGTTCCTGGTCGACGACGCGCAGCAGCTGGGCGAGGGCGTCGGGTTCGGGGGCGCAGTCGTCGTGCAGCAGCCACAGCCACTGGACCGGTTCGCCGTGCGGGAGCTCGGGCAGGTCGTAGGCGTCGTCGCGCCAGGTGCGCGTGACGGGGTCCCAGCCGCTGGGCCGCTTCAGGTACGGCAGGTCGTCCGGGGTGAGGACGGGCGCGGTGCGGTTGGCCTCCTCGACGGCCTGGCCGAAGCCGGTGCGGCGGGCGAGGTGCAGCACCCGGTCGGCGCCGAGGGCGTCGGTGACCAGCTGCGCGGAGGTGTCGGCGCTGCCGGTGTCGGCGGCCATCGCGAACTGGACGGGGCGCTCCTGGCCGAGCAGCCCGGCGAGCGCGTCGGGCAGCCAGCGGGCGCCGTCATGCGAGACGAGGACCGCGGTCACCACATGACGCGGGAACTCAGGAGTGGCAGCGTCGTGGGCTGCCGTGTGGCTGTGCACGGACATCGAGGTACGGGCCCCGGTTCGGTGGACTGCGGTGGACGCCTGTGCCCCGAGGGGGCAGCGGGGCGTCTCGGACGAGCGACCACACTATCGGCTGGGCATGGGGACGGCCCGCCGCCTGTGGACAACCCACTTGCGACGGGCCGTAAGTCCCGTATGTACGTGCGGACGCGGACCCTTCACGGACCCGGTCGGTTCAGATCGCGGCCTTCTTCAGATCGCCGCCTTCTTCAGGCGGCGCCGCTCGCGTTCGGACAGGCCGCCCCAGATGCCGAAGCGCTCGTCGTTGGCGAGGGCGTACTCGAGGCACTCGGAGCGGACCTCGCAAGCCAGGCAGACCTTCTTGGCCTCACGGGTGGAGCCACCCTTCTCGGGGAAGAAGGACTCGGGGTCGGTCTGGGCGCACAGCGCGCGCTCCTGCCAGCCGAGTTCCTCGTCCGCGTCGTCGACCAGCAGTTGCTGCACCAGCTCGGTCATGTGCGCCCCTCGTCTGTCTTTCGCGTCCCCGTGATGTAGCCGTTACCGATGTCGGCTGAACGACACGAGTGAAATTACAAGTGTGCTGCTCCGGGCGAGTCAAGCCGAGATCTGCTATTGGGCCCCTTATTCACTCTGCGGAACCAAGGCCTAGCGGAAAGTGTTCAAATCGCCATAAACCTTGACAAGCAGACGGGGTCCTCGGGGTCGTCCGACCCGTGCAGGACCTGTACGGAGAAGGACGCCCAGGAGCTCGTTCCCGTTCCGTGCGCGCCGGTTGTGCGCCATGTGTCCCGGTAGCCCCATGCACAAACCTTTCACCTCGCAGATGAACCGGATGAGGTGAAACCGGTCCCACATGCCGGTGTCGAGTTGACAGTGGGGGTGTGAACCGCTGTCCTTGTGGGCATGCTCCCGAACTTGGCACTCACCTTGACCCGCACCGCCGGGTCCCACGGTGCTGCCCGCGCTCGCTGTAGCTGTTGCTGTCACAGCTGTTGAGCCCCGGTGGACGTCACCCGCTCCAGCTGAAGGCCGAATCCCCCGGGACTCGGCCTTTCTCGTTCCCTCTGTCTGACTGACCTTCTTTCACTGAGGAACCACCGCACCCATGAACAGCGACAACGACCTCCAGATCGCCGGCGACATCCTCGAGGTCCCGCATCTGCTCCAGGCCCCGCGCGAGCACCCCGTCACCGTCGCGGAGTTCGTCGGCCTGGCCCGCTCCATCGCCGCGGACCGCTCGCAGTGGGAGCACCTGGTGGAGTACGACGCCACGTCGCGCTGGTACCACCGGCTGCGCACCGGCCCCGGCTACGAGGTCTGGCTGCTGTCCTGGGTGCCCGGTCAGGGCAGCGGGCTGCACGACCACGGCCGCTCCTCCGGCGTGCTGACGGTCCTGGACGGCGAGCTGACCGAGCGCACCGACCGCGGCACGCGCGCGTTGGCCGCCGGTACGCAGCGGGTGTTCGCGCCCGGCTATGTGCACGAGGTCGTCAACGACGCGCTGGAGCCGGCGGTCAGCCTGCACGTGTACTACCCGGGCCTGACCGAGATGCCGATGCACACATCGCACGCCTGCACGGCGCGTCCGGTGACTGCCTGACGCTTTGTCGTACCCGCCTGCAAGACTTGGGCCCATGCGAATCGTGGTTCTGGCAGGCGGCATCGGCGGTGCCCGTTTCCTGCGCGGTCTGAAGCAGGCCGCGCCGGACGCGGACATCACGGTCATCGGCAACACCGGCGACGACATCCACCTCTTCGGACTGAAGGTCTGCCCGGACCTCGACACGGTGATGTACACGCTCGGCGGCGGCATCAACGAGGAACAGGGCTGGGGCCGGGCCGACGAGACCTTCCACCTCAAGGAGGAGCTCGCGGCCTACGGCGTCGGGCCCGAGTGGTTCGGACTCGGCGACCGGGACTTCGCCACGCACATCGTGCGGACGCAGATGATCGGCGCCGGGTACCCGCTCAGCGCGGTCACCGAGGCGCTCTGCGACCGGTGGAAGCCGGGCGTGAAGCTCATCCCCATGTCCGACGACCGCGTGGAGACCCATGTCGCCGTCGAGGTGGACGGCGAGCGCAAGGCGGTCCACTTCCAGGAGTACTGGGTACGGCTGCGGGCCTCGGTCCCGGCGGAGGCGATCGTGCCGGTCGGCGCCGAGCAGGCGAAGCCCGCGCCCGGTGTCCTGGAGGCGATCGCCGCGGCGGACGTCATCCTCTTCCCCCCGTCCAACCCGGTCGTCTCGGTCGGCACGATCCTGGCCGTGCCCGGCATCCGCGAGGCGATCGCCGAGGCGGGCGTCCCCGTCGTCGGCCTCTCCCCCATCGTGGGGGACGCGCCCGTGCGCGGGATGGCCGACAAGGTGCTGGCGGCGGTGGGTGTGGAGTCGACGGCCGCGGCGGTGGCCGAGCACTACGGCTCGGGGCTGCTGGACGGCTGGCTCGTCGACACCGTCGACGCGGGCTCCGTGGAGCGCGTCGAGGCGGCCGGCATCCGCTGCCGGGCCGTGCCGCTGATGATGACGGACCTCGACGCGAGCGCGCAGATGGCCCGCGAGGCGCTGGCGCTGGCGGAGGAGGTCCGGGCCCGATGAGTACGGACGGCTTCCGCGCGTGGGCCGTGCCCGGGCTGCCCGAGATCGCGGCCGGGGACGACCTCGCCAAGCTCATCGCCGCCGCCGAACCGGGCCTCGCGGACGGTGACGTGCTGCTGGTCACCTCGAAGATCGTCTCCAAGGCGGAGGGCCGGATCGTCGAGGCGGCCGACCGGGAGGCGGCGATCGACGCCGAGACGGTCCGCGTGGTGGCCCGGCGCGGTGCGCTGCGGATCGTCGAGAACCGGCAGGGGCTGGTCATGGCGGCGGCCGGCGTCGACGCCTCCAACACCCCGGCCGGGACGGTCCTGTTGCTGCCCGAGGACCCGGACGCCTCCGCGCGCGCGATCCGCGAAGGGCTGCGGGAGCTGCTCGGGGTCGAGGTCGGTGTGATCGTCACCGACACCTTCGGGCGGCCGTGGCGCGCGGGGCTCACGGACGTGGCGATCGGCGCCGCCGGGGTGCGGGTCCTCGACGACCTGCGCGGGGGCACGGACGCGTACGGCAATCCGCTCAGCGCCACCGTCGTCGCCACGGCCGACGAACTGGCCGCGGCCGGTGAACTGGTCAAGGGCAAGGCCGCCGGGCTGCCCGTCGCCGTGGTGCGCGGGCTGCCGCACGTGGTCTCCCCCGAGCACGGGGAGGGGGCGGGCGCCATGGTGCGCGGCGCGCGCGACGACATGTTCCGGCTGGGCACCTCCGAGGCGGTCCGGCTGGCGGTGACCCAGCGGCGTACCGTCCGGGCCTTCACGGACGAGCCGGTCGACGGCGGTGCCGTGCGCCGGGCCGTCGCCGCGGCGGTGACCGCGCCGGCCCCGCATCACACGACGCCGTGGCGTTTCGTGCTGCTGGAGTCCGAGGCCTCACGGACCGAGCTGCTGGACGCGATGCGGGACGCGTGGATCGCGGATCTGCGGCGGGACGGCAAGACCGAGGAGTCGATCGCCAAGCGGGTGCGGCGCGGGGACGTGCTGCGCAACGCGCCGTATCTGGTGGTGCCGTGTCTCGTCATGGACGGCTCGCACACGTACGGCGATCCGCGGCGGGACGGGGCCGAGCGGGAGATGTTCGTCGTCGCCACCGGAGCCGGGGTGCAGAACTTCCTCGTCGCGCTGGCCGGGGAGCGGCTGGGGTCGGCGTGGGTGTCGTCGACGATGTTCTGCCGGGACGTGGTCCGGGAGGTGCTGGGGCTGCCGGCGGACTGGGATCCGATGGGGGCCGTGGCGGTGGGGCATCCGGCGGAAGAGCCGAAGGCGCGGGCGGAGCGAGATGCGGGGACGTTCATCGAGGTGCGGTGACGTGGCGCTTCGCGGTGATGTGGGGTGAGAGGGGCTTGCGCCCCTCTACTCTCATAGGGCTGTAGGACCTCACTCATCCAGGGCTGCAGGACCTCACTCATCTCATCCGGGACTTCTTCGTGGCTGGACGGTTCGCTCCGCGGCCCACGCGTACGACGGTGCGCGGTGGGCATGTCGCCGTGCCCGGAGGTGTGCCGCGGCCCGCGGCCGCGCCGGGGCGGGTGCGGACGTTCGTGCCGCAGTGGCCGTTGGATCTGGGGCTGGTGCTCGGGCCGTTGCGGCGCGGGCCCGCCGATCCGACGTTCCGGGCGATGCCGGACGGGTCGGTGTGGCGGGCCAGTCTGACGCCGGCCGGACCGGGGACCCTGCGGGTGGCCGCGCGGCGCGACGGGGAGGTGCGCGGGGAGGCGTGGGGGCCGGGGGCGGAGTGGCTGCTCGACCGGTTGCCCGAGCTGCTCGGGGCCGCCGACGATCCGTCCGCCTTCGTGCCTCGCCACCGGTTGCTGGCGGTGACCCGGCATCGGCGGCCGGGCTTGCGGCTGACGCGGACCGGGCTGGTCCTGGAGTCCTTGATCCCGTCGATCCTGGAGCAGAAGGTCACGACCGACGAGGCGTACCGGGCGTGGCGGTCGCTGGTGCGGAAGTTCGGGGAGCCGGCGCCGGGGCCCGCGGCCGGGGGGCGGCTGTGGGTGATGCCGGCGCCTCGGACGTGGGCGTTGATTCCGTCGTGGGAGTGGCATCGGGCCGGCGTGGACAACAAGCGGGCGTCCACGATTCTGCGGGCCGTACGGGTGGCCGCGCGGCTGGAGCAGGCGGTGGGCATGTCCGCGCAGGACGCTCAGGCGCGGTTGGAGGTCGTGCCCGGGGTGGGGCCGTGGACGTCCGCGGAGGTCGTGCAGCGCAGTCACGGGGCGGCGGACGCGGTGACCGTGGGGGATCTGCATCTGCCGGGGATCGTGGGATGGGCGCTGGCCGGGGACCGGGACGCCGATGACGAGGCGATGCTGTCGCTGCTGGAGCCCTATGCCGGGCAGCGGCACCGGGCGGCCCGGCTGATCCTGCTGAGCGGGCGGACGCCGGCGCGGCGGGCGCCGCGGATGCCACGAGGGGACATCGGGCGGTTGTGAGGTCCTGGCAGGGGATCGACGACGGTGTCCGATCCCCTGCCGGTGGAGTATCGAAGATGTGCGCCACCGCTCCGAGAGGCGCGTCACTGGTCCGAGGAGAAGCGGACCGCTCCGGCCGGGATCCTGGCGTCGCACCAGATCCGGGCGCCGTCGCGCAGTTCGTTGTCGGGGCCCACCACCGCGCCGTCCCCGATGACCGCTCCGGTGAGGACGGAGCGTTCGCCCACCCTCGCGCGGGTGCCGATCAGGGAGTCCGTGATGACCGCGCCCGGTTCGATGACCGCGCCCGGCAGGACCGTGCTGCCGAAGACCCGGGCGCCCTCGGCCACGAAAGCGCCCTCGCCGACCACCGTGCCGCCGGTGAGTTTGGCGTCGGGGGCCACCCGGGCCGTGGGGAGGATCAGCCGGTCGCCGCAGCGGCCGGGGACCGCGGGGGACGGGGCGCGGCCGAGGACCAGGTCGGCCGAGCCGCGTACGAAGGCCGCCGGGGTGCCCAGGTCCAGCCAGTACGTGGAGTCGACCATGCCCTGGAGGTGGGCGCCGGCCGCCAGGAGGTCGGGGAAGGTCTCGCGTTCGACGGACACCGGGCGTCCCGTCGGGATCGTGTCGATCAGGGAGCGGCGGAAGACGTACGCGCCCGCGTTGATCTGGTCGGTGACGATCTCCTCGGGGGTCTGGGGTTTCTCCAGGAAGGCCAGGACCTTGCCGGTCTCGTCGGTGGGGACCAGGCCGTACGCGCGCGGGTCGGTCACCTTCGTCAGGTGCAGGGAGACGTCCGCGTCCGTCGACTCGTGCGTGGCCACCAGGGCCCGGATGTCCAGGCCCGTCAGGATGTCGCCGTTGAAGATCAGGACCGGCTCGTCGGGGCCCGAGTGGAGGCGGGAGGCCACGTTGCGGATCGCGCCGCCCGTGCCGAGCGGCTCCTCCTCGGTGACGTACTCGATGTGCAGGCCGAGTGCCGAGCCGTCGCCGAAGTACGGTTCGAAGACCTCGGCCAGATAGGACGTGGCCAGGACGATGTGGTCCACGCCCGCGGCTCTGGCTCTCGCCAGCTGATGTGTGAGGAACGGGACTCCGGCCGCGCGGACCATGGGCTTCGGGGTGTGCACCGTCAGCGGGCGCAGCCTCGTGCCCTTGCCTCCGACCAGGAGGATCGCTTCTGTCACCTGTCGTCTCTGCTTCCTGCCGGTGACCGGCCGAACTGTCTTTCGGCCGGTCAGTGTATGCAGACCGTTGTGCGGCGCTTTCGACAGCATCGACGGATTCGACGGCAGTACGGTTCTCTGTCCGTCCCTCCTGGTTCTCCGTGCCCCCGCTCTCCCCTCCTACCTCCCCTGGTAGCGCGCCGCGGTCGAGCGGGCCGAGCCGAGTTTGCGGTAGAGCTGCGCGCCGGGACAGGCCGTGGAGTAGCCGTCCCGGTGGCCGGAGATGACGTTCAGCCGAGCCTTCGTGCCCTTGCGGTAGAGGTTGCCACCGCCCGACTTCAGGTATGTCTTCCCGCTCGGATCGGCACCGTAGAGACCGAGTTTCCAGGCCGTGAGCCGGGCGATGGCCTTCACCGCGGCGGACTTGGGGCGGGTGTAGCCGAAGGAGCCGAGGACGGCGACCCCCATGCTGTTGGTGTTGAAGCCCAGGGTGTGGGCGCCGAGGACGGCCTTCGCCACTCCCCCGGCGCGGCCCTCGTAGATCTTTCCGCACTTGTCGACGAGGAAGTTGTAGCCGATGTCGCGCCAGCCCATGCTCTCGACGTGGTAGCGGTAGATACCGCGAATGACGGAGGGGGCCTGTGAGCAGCGGTAGCCGTTGCCGGTGGCCGTGTGGTGCACGAAGGCCGCCTTCACCTTCTTCGTGTAGACGAACTTCTTCTCGCGCAGCGACTCGTCCGCCCCCCAGCCGCGGCGCGTCACGATCTTCGGGCGCGGGCCGATGAACGGCTTCACCCGCTGACTCTCCGTCAGTTCGCCGGCCCGCAGGGTGCGCAGTTCGCGCTCGGTCTGCGCGCGGTCGAGCGCGGGGATCTCGAGGGCGCCGAGCGGCGCGAGTGCGGTGTTGGCGGCGGAGGCGGCCACGGCCTCGGGGGCCTCGGCGCCGAGCCCGCGACGGGCCCGCGGGCCGCCGGCCGGGCTGCCCTGCGGGAGGGCGGCCCCGCCGGGGTCGACGAGTTCGAGGCGCAGCCCCGACGGCAGCACGGTCGGCGCCGCACCGACCTCCCGCGTCTCGGCGTCCGCCCGCACCCGTACCTCCACGCCGTCCGAGTCCCCCACCCACAGCGGTGCCGTCGCCCCGCGCACCCGGCCGGAGGAGCGCTCGGCCGTGCCGGGGTCGGCGCCGTCGTCGCCGTAGTGCGTCTCGACGTCCTGCCAGGGGGACCAGGTGTCCGAGTCGAGCGCACGCGCGCGTACCTGGACGCGGCCGTGCAGGGCGGTGTCCGGGTCGTCCCAGACGACGCCGACCATCGAGAAGCGGTGCACATCGCGGCGCGGCAGGCCCTGGACGGGGGCGGAGCCCAGGGAGCGGTCGGCGCCGAGCGGGGTGAGCGGCAGCGACTGCGTGCTGCCCGGGACGGCCGCCTCCGCGCTCGGCGCCGGGCGAGCGACGGCCGCGGCGGCGGGTGGGGTCAGCGGAAGGGCGAGGGCGGCCGCGCACGTGACACCGATCGAGGAAGCAAGAAATCCACGCATGCAAACGATGTTGGACATAGTCATACATTTCTGTCCATCCGGGAACTGACGGAGCGTCGGCCGTCGTTCCCCCGAACCGGTGAGCGGGCGGCGGGCCGGTCCTTCGCCGCCACGCCGTGCGCCCGCGTACGCTTGCCCGGGTGAACGCCACCGATCGCACCCCTGCCGACCTGCTGCGTTCCGCGCTCGCCGCGGATGCCGGACGCCCCCTGGTGACCTTCTACGACGACGCCACGGGCGAACGGGTCGAACTGTCCGTCGCCACCTTCGCCAATTGGGTGGCCAAGACCGCCAACCTGCTCCAGGGCGAGCTCTCCGCGGAACCCGGCGACCGGGTCGCGCTGCTGCTGCCCGCGCACTGGCAGACGGCCGTGTGGCTGCTGGCGTGTTCCTCGGTGGGCGTGGTCGCCGATGTCGCCGGGGATCCCAAGGCGGCCGACATCGTGGTGAGCGGCCCGGAAACTCTCGACGCGGCACGCGCCTGCTCCGGCTCCCGGATCGCGCTCGCCCTGCGGCCGCTCGGCGGACGCTTCCCGCAGCCGCCGGACGGCTTCGCCGACTACGCGGTCGAGGTACCGGGGCAGGGCGACCGGTTCGCGCCGTTCACGCCGGTCGACCCCGAGGAGCCGGCGCTGGTCGTGGCCGGGCGGGAGTTCAGCGGGGCGGAGGTCGTGGAGCGGGCGGCGGCGGAGGCCTCCGGGCTCGGGCTCACGGGGCCCGGGTCCCGGTTGCTGTCGGGGCTGCCGTACGACACGTGGGAGGGGCTGTGCGCGGGGTTGTACGCGCCGCTGGCCACCGGTGGGTCCGTGGTGCTGTGCCGGAATCTTGAGCGGTTGGGGGAGGAAGGGCTGGCGAAGAGGATGGAGAGCGAGCGGGTGACCGTCACGGCGCGCTGACGCCGAAAGGCCCGTCCCCCATTCGGCCCAGCACCATCCGCCCCCGCCCGCCCATCCACGCCATGGTCATAAGAGCGACCGCACCACACGCTCGTACGCCATGAGGGGTGGACCGAATCGTGACCGACACCGCAGGTACGCCCCGCAAAGGCACCCTCGGTCCGGGAGCGGGGGCTTCTGCCACCGGGCGGGGGCTCATACGTCGGCGTCGGCGGCGTTGGCGGCGGGGCGGGGCGATCGGGGTGGGCGTCGTCGTCCTGGCGGCCGTCGGGACCGGGTGGGCGCTCTACGTCAAGCTCGACGGGAACATCACGGCCGACAACGCCGCCGCCGCCGAGCTCGCCCGGTACGAGAAGGAGCGGCCCACCGCGCTCGTCAAGGACGCGCAGAACATCCTGCTGATCGGGTCGGACTCGCGCTCCGGGGACGGCAACGCGCGCTACGGGCGGGACTCGGGGACCGAGCGCTCGGACACGACGATCCTGCTGCACCTCTCCGCCGGGCGGCACACCGCCACCGCCGTCTCGCTCCCCCGCGATCTGATGGTGGACGTACCGGCCTGTCGGCGGGCGGACGGCAGCCGGACCGAGCCGACGTTCACGATGTTCAACTCCGCCTTCCAGAAGGGCGGTTCGGCTTGCACCATCCGGACCGTGGAGAAGCTGACCGGCATCCGGATCGACCATCACATGGTCGTCGACTTCCACGGCTTCAAGGACATGGTCGACGCGGTGGACGGCGTCGAGATCTGCCTGACGAGGCCGATCGACGACAAGGCCGCCAAGCTGAAGCTCCCGGCGGGCAGGGTGACGCTCAACGGGGAGCAGGCCCTCGGCTACGTCCGCGCCCGCAAGTCCATCGGCGACGGCAGCGACACCGACCGGATGGACCGGCAGCAACGGTTCCTCGGGGCGCTCGTCAACAAACTGCAGAGCAACGACGTCCTGCTGAATCCGGTGAAGCTCTATCCCGTGCTGGACGCGGCCACGTCCTCGCTCACGACCGACCCGGATCTGGCGAGCTTGCGTGGTTTGTACGACCTCGTGCGCGGACTGCGCGACATCCCCACCGAACGTGTGCAATTCCTGACCGTGCCGCGGGAGTCGTACGCCTACGACGCCAACCGCGACCAACTCGTGGAAGCCGAGGCGGAGAAGCTGTTCACCCAGCTGCGCACGGATGCGCCGGTGGCGGTCGCCGAGGAAGTTCCGCGGGATTCCACGACAAAGAACCCCAATTCGAGCGATGGTTCGCAAGAAGAAGCGGATGCCGACGGAAAGTCCGGCGCCGAACGGCCCGCCGGGCCGGCCGCGGCCGTTTCGCCCGCGCCCACGTTTCGGGGAAACACGGCCGCCGAGGCCACCTGCGAGTAAAGCGATTACCAAGGCGACGTACATCTGTTCAAGGAAATGGGTGGATTGCCCGGTTGTAGGGACGTGGAATTTGTCACCGTCGTCGCTTGCCGGTGAACTGGCCGGATAGTGTGAGCGATCCGGTGCAGCAGGCCGATAGGTCTTCCTGGGGTCGTGCACTGTGTGACCGAGACCCGAGCGCCTTTGAGGGGGAAGGCGCCGCGTGGCCCCGACGGAGGATTCAGACAACCGTGGACGCGCAAGGCCGTGGGCGGGCGGACGACATCGACCCCGCAGACCAGTGGGTACTCAATCCGAACACTGGCGAATACGAACTGCGACTGACTCCTTCCGCACCGCAATCAGCGGTCCCGGGGCCACGCAGCAGAACGACGCCTCGTCCGGCGGGCCCGTCCGGGACGCCGCGCGGCAGAACGGCCGCGCCGGGACGCACCTCTCCCGCCGACGCCCCCGGCCGTGACGTACCGGCGCCCCGTCGGCGCCGCGGTGCTCCCGAGGAGCCGCCGCCCGGGCGCCGCAACCGGCGGCCGGTCAAGAAGAAGGCGCGCGGCAAGAAAATACTGCTGTGGACCGGCGGCGTGATGGCCTTCGTGCTGGTCGGCACGGCCGGCGCCGCCTATCTGTATCTGAAGCACCTCGAAGGCAACGTCACCACCGAGGACGTCGGCAACGTGGCCGACGACGGGTTCAGCAAGGACGAGGCCTTCAACATCCTGATCATCGGCACCGACAAGCGGACCGGGTCGGGCAACGAGGGCTACGGCGACAAGGGCAGTGTCGGGCACGCCGACACCAACATCCTGCTGCACGTCTCCAAGGACCGGACGAACGCGACCGCGATGAGCATCCCCCGGGACCTGATCGTGGACATTCCGGACTGCGAGGTCACCGAGGACGACGGCACCCAGAAGATCATCCCGGGCACCCAGCACCAGCGTTTCAACACCAGCCTCGGCCAGGACGGCCGTAACCCCGGCTGCACCATGAAGACCGTCGAGGAGCTCACCGGCATCGACGTGAACCACTTCGCGATGGCCGACTTCAACGCGGTGAAGACGCTGACGAGCGCGGTGGGCGGTGTGGAGGTCTGTCTCGCCAAGGACGTCGACGACCCCGACTCGCATCTGAAGCTGTCGGCCGGCAAGCACACCATCGAGGGCGAGCAGGCCCTCGCCTTCGTCCGCACCCGGCACAGCTTCGGCAACCAGGGCGACCTCGACCGCATCAAGGTCCAGCAGCAGTTCATGAGTTCGCTGATGCGCAAGATGACCTCCGGCGACACCCTCACCAGCCCGACCAAGCTGATCAAGCTGGCCAACGCCGCCACCAAGGCGCTCACCGTCGACACCGGCATAGGGAAGGCCAGCACGCTCAAGGACGTGGCCCTGGAGCTGAAGAAGGTGCCGATGAAGAACATCACCTTCACCACGGTCCCGGTCAAGGACAACCCCGCCGAGGTCGTCAAGGCGACGGTCGTGCCCCTCGAGCCGAACGCCTCGCAGGTGTTCAACATGATCAAGAGCGACACCTCCTTCACCGAGGTCAAGGCCCAGGAGAAGAAGGAGAAGGCCGCCGTCGCCGCCCGGTTGAAGGGCCCCAAGTCGGACGCCTCCGAGGTGCGGGTGCGGATCCTCAACGGCGGTGCCGCGGCCGGCAGCGCCCAGGAGGAGCTCACGTACCTCCAGACCGAGGCGGGCGTGACCAAGTCCGAGAACGCGGGCAACGCCGACGAGAGCCAGAAGAAGACGACGCTCGAATACGCCCCCGACCAGGCCGACCAGGCTCGCCGGCTGGCCGCGATCCTGGGGCTCAAGGGCTCGATGATGAAGCCCGGCAAGAGTGTCACCAACTCCCAGGGGCTGCCGACGATGACGCTGACGCTGGGCGAGGACTTCAAGGGGGCCGGGGTGAAGATGAACTCCACCGCGACGGCGTCCAACGTCGACAAGACCACGGCGAACGAGGTGAAGTGCGCCAAGTGAGCGTGGCCCGCGGGGGCGGGTGTGCGGGCGACGGCGCCCGCTGAGAGCGGGGACGCGGGCAACGGCGCCCGCTGAACATCTGAAGTGTGTTGACCTGACAGGCCTGTCGAACGTCTAACAGGGCGTACGGCAGGCCTGTGGGGTGCGTGGTGAGGGTGGGGAGGACGGGGAGATGAGCCACAGCAGTGTCCGGGAGGAGCGGCAGCCGGAGGTCGCGGAGGGGGCGGCCGAGGGCGGCGCGGGCAGACAGGGCAGACGCCGGGCGCGACCGCGCCGCAAGCACCGCGTGCTGCGCTGGTCGGCGACGACGTTGTCGGTGCTGATACTCGGCACGGCCGGCGCCGGTTATCTGTACTACCAGCATCTGAACGCCAACATCGACAAGGGCAAGCGCAGCACCGGTGGCTCCAGCGCGAAGAAGGCCGAGCCGAACGCCGCGGGACAGACTCCGTTGAACATCCTGCTGATCGGCTCCGACAGCCGTAACTCCGACGAGAACGTCAAGCTGGGCGGCAGCAAGGACAACCGGGGCAATCCGCCGCTGGCGGACGTGCAGATGCTGATCCACCTGTCCGCGGACCGCAAGAGCGCCGCCGTGGTGAGCATCCCGCGCGACACCCGCGTCGACATACCCAAGTGCACGGACCCCAAGACGGGTCACGTGTACCCGGCTACCAACGACATCATCAACACGACGCTGGCCCGCGGCGGAGCCGGCTGCACGCTCGACACCTGGCAGAACCTGACCGGCGTCTACATCGACCACTGGATGACGATCGACTTCGCGGGCGTGGTGAGCATGGCGGACGCCGTCGGCGGCGTCGAGGTCTGTGTGAACCAGAACGTGTGGGACCACCCGACAGCCGCGCAGAAGGGCGGCTCCGGCCTGAAGCTCACCAAGGGCAGGCACGAGATCAAGGGCAAGCAGGCGCTCCAGTGGCTGCGCACCCGGCATGCCTGGGGCAGCGACCAGATGCGGGCGCGCGCCCAGCACATGTACCTGAACTCGATGATCCGCACGCTGAAGAGCCAGAACGTCTTCACCGACGGCGGGCGCCTGATGGACCTGGCCGAGGCGGCCACGAAGTCCCTGACGGTCTCCGAGGAGATCGGCACCGTGAAGAAGCTCTACGACCTGGGCATGCAGCTGAAGTCGGTGCCGACGGACCGGCTCACCATGACGACGATGCCGAACATCGAGGACTCCCAGGACAAGAACCATCTGGTTCCGGAGCCCGCGGGCGCCGCGAAGATGTGGCAGATGCTCCGCGACGACGTCCCCTTCGACGACAAGGGCTCGGCCGGCAGGAAGAAGACCAAGGAGAAGGTCTCCGACGACCCGGCGGCACCCGACGACCAGATCGCGGTCACCGTGCAGAACGCCACCCGGTCCGCGACGCTCGGCCCGGCGAACGGACGGGCCCGCACCGTCACCGACCTGCTCCGGGGCAAGGGCTTCGCCCGGGCCACCGCGGACGCCACGGCGGGGCTCGCCGAGGAGGCGACCGTCGTGCGCTATCCGAGCGCGGACCTGGAGGGCGACGCCCAGCGCGTCGCCAAGTCCCTTGGCATTCCGCTGAGTTCGGTGAAGAAGTCGGCGGACGTCTCGGGGATCACACTCGTCGTGGGCGCCGACTGGCGTGAGGGCACGACGTACCCGAAGAAGTCCGATCCGAAGGCCGGGGACCTGCCGTCGAACTCCGACGAGATCAACGGGGCCGACGACAGCAAGTGCATGGACGTGTACGGGACGTACCAGTGGTAGGAGGCCGCGGTGGGAGCGGGCCCGGGGGCGACCGAGGGAAACCCCTGCCTCCACAGCGAACTCCTAAGTGACTGAAGAATGATGAGCCGCGCTCGCGTACGCTTCCGAACAGGCGGACCGGGCGCGCAGTCGACCAGCCGCCCGCCGGGCAAGGGGAGGCTCGGCGGGTCGGCCCAGGGTCCGCTTTTCTGGCGCAGGGTGGGGAGGGCAGGGAGTTGACGCAGAGCGTGCGCGGAGAGGTGCCCGCGGTCGAGGACACGATGTCCCTCACACCGCAGGGCCCCAGACCGCCCGCAGGGCACGGCGGGGGGCGACGCGGCCGAGGTGGCCGCAGGCGGGGCCGGCGGTTCCTGCGCTGGGCGGCGATCGTGCTGGCGGTGGTCATAGTCGGCACCGCGGGCGCCGGGTACCTCTACTACCGGCACCTCAACGGCAACCTCAAGAAGGACGACCTGAACATCGGCGACGAGAAGGACAGGGCCGCCAAGACGGAGGCCAACGCCGCCGGGCAGACGCCGCTGAACATCCTGCTGATCGGGTCGGACGCCCGGGACAACGCCGAGAACCAGAAGCTCGGCGGCGCCAAGGAGACGTACAACACCGCCCCGCGCGCGGACGTCCAGATGCTGCTGCACCTGTCGGCGGACCGCAGCAACATGTCGGTGGTCAGCATGCCGCGCGACACCCTGGTCGACATCCCGAAGTGCACGGACCCGGACGACGACAAGGTCTACCCGGCGCTCACCTCGAAGATGACGAACGACTCCCTCGGCCGCGGCGGCCCCGGCTGCACGGTGGCGACCTGGGAGAAGCTCACCGACATCCACATCGACCACTTCATCATGGTCGACTTCTCGGGCGTGGTGTCGATGGCGGACGCGATCGGCGGCGTGCCGGTCTGCGTGGACGCCAACATCTACTCGCACACCCGGACGGGGCACGGCTCGGGCCTGCGGCTCGAGGAAGGCACCACGTCCATCAAGGGCAAGCAGGCCCTGCAGTGGCTGCGCACCCGGTACGGCTTCGAGGACAACACCGACATCGCCCGGGCCAAGGCCCAGCACCAGTACATGAACTCGATGGTCCGCCAGTTGCGCGAGAACGCGACGCTGAGCAGCCCGAACAAGCTGCGCAAGCTCGCCGAGACGGCCACCGAGGCGCTGACGGTGGACGACGGGCTGGGATCGGTGACGAAGCTGTACGACCTGAGCAACGAGCTGCGCAAGGTCCCCACGAAGCGCATCACCATGACGACGATGCCGTGGCAGTACGCCGCGGACGGCAACCGGGTGGTGCCCAAGCCGGAGGAGGCGGAGAAGGTCTTCCGGCTCGTCCGTGAGGACATCGCCCTCGACGGCAAGGACAAGAAGAAGACCGCGAAGGAGACGACCACCTCCGACAAGGCCGCCGCGGACGACGAGATCGGCATCACCGTCGAGAACGGCACCCGCACCGACACCCTCGCCCCCGTCTCCGGCCGGGCGGGCACGGTGGCCGAGCTCCTGGTCGGCAAGGGCTTCACCAAGGCGGCGGCGGACCGGACGACGGCGACGGCCGCGGAGAAGACCCTGATCCGCTACCCGAGCCTCGACCTCAAGGGCGACGCCCTGCGCGTGGCCAAGGTCCTTGGCGTGCCGACGAGTTCGGTGAAGAAGTCCACGGACGTCTCCGGGGTGACGCTCGTCGTGGGCGCGGACTGGCGTGACGGTACGACGTACAAGGCGCCGAAGGAGGACGACTCGCTGCCCGAGTCGGAGGACACCTTCAACGGCGCGGACACCAAGGCCTGCATGCACGTCAATCCGGACTTCACCTGGTAGCACGCGGGTCTGAAACGACCGAAGGCCCCCTCCCGGTCGCGGGAGGGGGCCTTCGGGCCGTTTCGGGAGCCTTCGAAGGCCCTTACGCCTGCGTCAGCACCGCCGGCCGCCGCGACGCGATGACCTTGCGTGCCAGTGACTTGGGGCTGGTCAGGAAGCCGTACCCCCACGACATGTGCATGGTGGCGAGGGCGACCGGGATCTGGAGGCGGGCCTTGAGCGACAGGCCCTTGCCGGCCGGAAGCGAGCCCAGGGCTATCGCCGCGAGGTAGCCGCCGGGGATCACGAAGCCGAGCGGGGTCACGGCCGCGCCGACCACGATCCCGGCCGCGATCGCGCAGACGGCGACCGGCGGAGCCAGATAGCGCAGGTTGATGGAGCCGGAGTGGTACCGGGCGACGACGTGCCGCCAGCGGCCGTAGTCCTTGTACTGCTTGGCCAGCGCCTTCACGGACGGCCTCGGACGGTAGGAGACCCGCAGCTCCGGCGAGAACCAGATCAGGCCGCCCGCCTCGCGGATGCGGAAGTTCAGCTCCCAGTCCTGGGCGCGGATGAACTCCTCGTTGTAGCCGCCCTGTTGTTCGAGGGCCTCGCGGCGGAAGACACCGAGGTAGACCGTCTCGGCGGGACCCGCCTGCCCGCCCGTGTGGAAGGCCGCGTTGCCGACGCCGATCTTCGAGGTCATCGCGGCGGCGACCGCGTCCTCCCAGGCGTTCTCGCCCTCGGCGTGCATGATGCCGCCGACGTTCTGCGCGCCGGTCTCCTCGAGGAGCCGTACGGCGGTGGCGATGTAGTTCGGCGAGAGCATGCCGTGGCCGTCGACGCGGACGACGATCGGATAGCGGGAGGCCTTGATCGCGGCGTTCAGGGCGGCGGGCGTGCGGCCGGTCGGGTTGGGGACGGTGTGGACGCGGGGGTCTTCGCGTACGAGCTCGGCGGCGATCTCGTCCGTGCGGTCCCTGGACGGACCGAGGGCGATCACGACCTCCATCT
Organism: Streptomyces sp. NPDC057280; assembly: GCF_042668605.1. Lineage (NCBI taxonomy): Bacteria > Bacillati > Actinomycetota > Actinomycetes > Kitasatosporales > Streptomycetaceae > Streptomyces > Streptomyces sp. NPDC057280. Next base: position 525,922 of record NZ_JBHUYR010000005.1, on the reverse strand, counting down.
CGCCGGCGTACTCCTGCGCGAGGATCGCTTGGACGGCTCCGCGCAGATGCCGTTCCTCGTCGAGGACCGGCATGATCACAGACACGGCGGGGAGCTGCACGTCGGGCTTGGCGTTCATAGGGGGCTCACGTTACCGCGAACGGGGGACACCGGTGCGCCCCGCCCGGGGCGGCGTCCCGGGCCGCAGATCGTATCGGCCTACGGTGCTGAAGATCCCGTGCAAGGCCCTCAGGCCCGGTCCCGTCCGGTCTCAGCGGAGGTGTCCCCCATGTCCACGCCGCCCCGCCGCTCCCCCGCCGCCCCCCGGCCCCGACCGAGGCCGCGGCCACCCGTCCGGCGGCGGAAACCGCGGTGGGCCGCACGGGCGATCACCACGCTCTCCGTGGTGATCCTCGCCTCGGCCGGCATCGGGCACGCGGTGATCTCCAGCCTCGACGCGGACATCGCGCGCGTGGACCCCTTCAAGGACATGAAGAACCGGCCGAGAGCCGGGCACGGCATGAACGTGCTGCTGGTCGGCACCGACGGCCGGGACAAGATCACCGAGGCCGAGCGGCAGAAGTACCGCCTTGGCGGCGCGCCCTGTCACTGCACCGACACGATCATGATCGTGCACATCTCGGAGGACCGGGAGCGGGCCAGCGTGGTGAGCCTGCCGCGCGACTCGTACGCGATGACGCCCCCGCACACCGACCAGACCACCGGTGAGCAGCACCACGGCCACCCCGTCAAGCTCAACGCGGCGTACGCGGAGGGCGGCCCGCAGCTGACCGTGCGGACCGTCGAGACGATGACGCACGTGAAGATCGACCACTATCTGGAGGTCGACTTCACCAGCTTCATGAAGACGGTGGACGTCCTGGGCGGCGTGAAGATCTGCACCGCGGAACCGCTGAAGGACCCCTACACCGGCCTGGACTTGCCCGCCGGCTCGCACACCCTGATGGGCGGCGAGGCCCTCCAGTACGTCCGCTCGCGGCACATCGACGGGGCGGCGGACCTGGGCCGGATGAAGCGCCAGCAGCGCTTCATGGCGGCGCTGATCGACCGCGCGACCTCCTCCGGCATCCTCCTCAACCCGCTCAAGTTCCGGGACGTGACACGGGCGGTGCTGGGTTCGGTGCGGGCGGACCGGGAGTTCGGCACGGACGAGCTCCTCGACCTGGGGCGGGCGATGCGGAACTTCTCGCCGTCCTCCTCCGAGTTCACGACGGTCCCGATCGGGCAGATGGGGTACGCCGTCAAGGGCGTCGGCTCCACCCTGAAATGGGACGCGCGGAAGGCGGGCCGGCTCTTCCAGACGCTGCGCGAGGACAAGCCGCTGGCCGCGCACAAGCCGAAGAGCAAGGCCCTACGGGTCGCCGTCGCCCCGCAGCAGATCCGCGTCCAGGTCGAGAACGGCACCGCGACCGCCGGGCTCGGCAAGCGCGTCGACGCGGCGCTCGCCGCGACCGGCTTCCGCACCACCCACCAGCCGGTCACCTCGGCGAACCGCTCCGTCAAGCGCACGGTCGTCGCCTACGACCCCCGCTGGGACCGCTCCGCGAAGTCGCTGGCGGCGGCGCTGCCGGGCAGCGAGCTGCGGCCGGTGCGCGGGCAGGGAGCGGTGCTGAAGGTGATCGCCGGGGCGGACTTCCGGCAGGTGCGGAAGGTGCGGGCGGAGGATCCGTACCAGGGGGAGTTCGGGGTGGTCACCGGCGATGAGGTCGGGTGCCTGTGAGTCCGGAATTTCGGTCAACTTCCGGCCACGGCCGTGAACTTGTGTCTAGTTTGGTGCGCATCCCGACCGGTGATGTCCGGTCAGTGCCGCCCGAAGGAGACCAGGCTCATGTCCGATCCGTCCAGCCCCCCGGAGTCCCGTGACGAAGGCGTCGCACGCGTGACCAGGCTCCGCACCGACGTGTCCCACTCGGCCCGGATCTGGAACTACTGGCTCGGCGGCAAGGACCACTACCCCGTGGACGAGGAGGTCGGCGACCAGATCCTGTCCTTCGTCCCGGCCCTGCCGCGCTCGGCCGTCGCGGACCGCGCCTTCCTGGCCCGCGCGGTCCGGTATCTGGCCGAGGACGCGGGCATACGGCAGTTCCTCGACATCGGCACCGGCCTGCCCACCGCCGACAACACCCACGAGGTCGCCCAGCGCGTCGACCCCACGTGCCGGATCGTCTACGTCGACAACGACCCCCTGGTCCTCACCCACGCGCACGCCCTGCTCACCAGCACGCCCGAGGGGGCCACCGACTACATCGAGGCCGACGTCCACGACCCCGAGGCGATCCTGCGGGGCGCCGCCGAGACCCTCGACTTCTCCCGCCCCGTCGCGGTCACGATGCTCGGCATCGTCAACTTCGTCATGGACACCGACGAGGCGGTCGGGATCGTGCGCAAGCTGCTGGCGGCCCTGCCCTCCGGCAGCTACCTGGTGATCTCCCACCCCACCACCGAGGTCGACGGCGAGGCGATGAAGTCGGCGGTGGAGTACTGGAACAGCCAGGGCTCGGCCCCGATGACCCTGCGCAGCCGCGCCGACCTCGCCCGCCTCTTCGAGGACGTCGAGCTCCTCGAACCCGGCATCGTCTCCTGCTCGCGCTGGCGGCCGGAGGCGCCGGAGGGCGAGATCGCCGAGGTCACGCACTTCGGAGGGGTGGGCAGGAAGCCGTAACCCTGATGGCGGCCACCGGGTCGTCCGGGGGAAATGGCGGGGACCGTGCGTGTGCGCCGGTTACGTTCCGGATTATTACCGTCCGCCCGATGGCGCCGGGCGGTGGGCGGGCGTAGGACGGAAGCGCACGGGGCCCGTCCCGGGCTCCGCACCCCCCGAGGAGGAGCCATGACCACCAAGCCCGGAATGACCGGAATGACCGCCATGACCAAGGAGATGCAGGACTGCGTCGAGGCCTGCATGTCCTGCCACAGCATGTGCGAGGAGACCATGAGCTCCTGCATGCAGATGGGCGGCCAGGCCCAGATGCAGGTCATGCGCGCGCTCATGGACTGCTCCGAGATGACCCGCATGTGCGCGGACATGATGATGCGCCGCTCGCCGATGTCGGCCGAGATGTGCGCGATGTGCGCCAAGGCGTGCGACATGTGCGCCGAGGCGTGTATGGCCATGCCGGACGACCGGATGATGATGCGCTGCGCGGAGGCGTGTCGACGCTGCGCGGAGATGTGTCGCAGCATGGCGGGCGCCACGATGTGAGCGCGGCGGCCTGAAACGGCTCGGGGGCACCCCGGAGGGTGCCCCTGAGTGGTGCCGGATCAGTCGCCGGGTCAGTTACCGGAGACGGTGACCTTCTCGTCGTTCTTCAGCTCGTCCACCAGCGTCTTCACCTTCGCCTTGTCCCAGACGAGGTTGCCGCCGGTCGAGCCGGAGATCGGCATGTTCATGGAGGTGCCGTCCCCGCCGCTGACGCCCTTCATCGCCCAGAACATGGACGCCAGGTCCCACAGGCTCATGTCCTTGTCGACGATCAGGGAGTCCAGGCCGGCGCCCATCGTCGGGTAGAACTTGAAGGGGTTCAGGACCGTCGACGGGGTGGCGACCTGGTGGGCCAGGGCGGAGAGGAACTTCTGCTGGTTCTTCGTGCGCTCGAGGTCGCTCGCCGCGAAGGCGTGCCGGGTCCGGACGAAGGCCAGGGCCTGCTCGCCGTTCAGCGTCTGCTTGCCGCTCTTGAAGTCGGCGCCCGAGTACTTGTCCTTGAAGCCCTTGTCGATGTCGATCTCGACGCCCCCGACGGCGTCCACGATGTCCGCGAACCCGTTGAAGCCGATCTCGACGTAGTGGTCGATGTGCAGGCCGGTGTTGTACTCGACCGTGCGCACCAGCAGGGTCGGCCCGTCGATCGCGTAGGCCGCGTTCAGCTTGTTGGCGCCCATCGCGGGCCTGATCTTGCCGGATTCGGAGCCCTTGAACTGCGGGATGGTCACGTTGGAGTCCCGCGGCAGGGAGATCAGCGTGTCGCCGTTGTCACCGACGTGCAGGATCATCATCGAGTCCGTGCGCTTGCCCTCGGCGGACCCGGTGTGCAGCTTCTTCTTCTCCTCGGCCGACATGCCCTCACGGCTGTCGGAGCCGACGATCAGGTAGTTGGTGCCCTTGCCCGCGTCGGGCCGGTCGATGACCTTCGACAGGTCGACCTCGCGGTTGAGCTTGGAGTCGGCCCAGAAGTACGTGCCGATCGTCGTCACGACCAGGACCGTGACGACAATGATCGCCGTCCACTTGATCCGGCGCCGCCAGTTCGGCGCGGGCCGCTCACCACGGGTACGGCCGCCGGGACCGCCCGGGCCGCCGGAGCCGTAGACCTGGCCGGTGTTGTAGCCGCTGTCGTACCCGTCGCCGGCGGGGGCGTCGGTGTAGCCGCCGTACGAGGGCTGCTGCGGCACTCCGCCGCCGTAGGGCGGCGCGGACTGGCCGGGCCCACCCCCGTACGCGCCCGAGGCGGGCCTGCGGACCTGCCGCATGGCGCGGGCGCCTTCAGGCTGTGCGCTCGCGCTGCCGCGTCCGTAGCGGTTGCCGCGGTTCTCGTCGGACCATGCCTCGGGCCAATCGTTCATGGGGCCCAGTGTGCAGGGAACGGCTGTGCCCTTTACAAGGGTCGTAGGAAAATCAGGGCACGGCTGTTGCGAACCCAACACAAAGTCCGCGATCGAGGCGGCGGCATAAGGTGGACGCCATGACAGACCAGGCCCCCGCAGCGGAGTCCGACATTCCTGGCAAGCCCACGTCGGCGTCCCGCACCACCCTCAGCCACATCATGACCCACAACGACACCAACCTGCTGGGGACGGTGCACGGCGGCGTGATCATGAAGCTGGTCGACGACGCGGCGGGCGCGGTGGCGGGCCGGCACAGCGGCGGGCCCGCGGTGACCGCCTCGATGGACGAGATGGCGTTCCTGGAGCCGGTCCGGGTCGGTGACCTGGTCCATGTGAAGGCCCAGGTCAACTGGACCGGCCGGACCTCGATGGAGGTCGGGGTGCGGGTGCTGGCGGAGCGCTGGAACGAGTCGGCCCCGGCGACCCAGGTCGGCTCCGCGTATCTCGTCTTCGCCGCGGTCGACGCCGACGGCAAGCCCCGCGCGGTGCCGCCGGTGATCCCGGAGACGGAGAAGGACAAACGCCGCTACCAGGAGGCCCAGATCCGCCGCACCCACCGGCTGGCCCGCCGCCGGGCGATCATGGAGCTGCGGGAGAAGCGGGCGGCGGAGGGGTTCGAGGACTGAGCCGCCCGCCCGCCTCTTCCGTGGGGGTCAGACCCAGTTGGTGCAGTTGCTGATGACCAGTACTTGTCCTTGCCGGTGGTGGCGTTGTACGGGACGAAACGGATGACCACGTGGTGACCGTCGGCGGCCCGGTCGGTCACCTTCAGCTTGATGTCACGGTGGTACGCCCCGCCGGCGAACCACCCGTTCCCGCCGACGTCGACCAGGAAGCAGTCCGTGTAGTCGGTGCAGGTCACCGCGTGGGGGGCGCATTCGAATTACGAGGAACCCCGGCCGCCCCACCGACGACAACGGCCCCCGGCATCGCGCGGGGGCCGTTTCGACTGTGCCGTTACGGCAGGTTGCGCGCCATGACGATGCGCTGGACCTGGTTCGTGCCCTCGTAGATCTGCGTGATCTTCGCGTCGCGCATCATGCGCTCCACCGGGTAGTCACGGGTGTAGCCGTAGCCGCCGAGCAGCTGGACCGCGTCCGTGGTGACCTCCATCGCCACGTCCGAGGCGAAGCACTTGGCGGCCGCGCCCTGGAAGGTGAGGTCCTTGTCACCGCGCTCGGAGGCGGCCGCGGCCTGGTAGGTCAGGGCGCGGGCGGCGGCGATCTTCATCGCCATGTCGGCGAGCATGAACTGGATGCCCTGGAAGTCGGCGATGGCCTTGCCGAACTGCTTGCGCTCCTGGACGTAGCCCTTGGCGTAGTCGAGGGCGCCCTGGGCGACACCGAGGGCCTGGGCCGCGATGGTGATGCGGGTGTGGTCCAGGGTCTTCATCGCCGTGGCGAAGCCGGTGCCCTCCTCGCCGATCATGCGGTCGGCGGGGATGCGGACGTTGTCGAGGTAGACCTCGCGGGTCGGGGAGCCCTTGATGCCGAGCTTCTTCTCCGGGGCGCCGAAGGACACGCCCTCGTCGGACTTCTCGACCACGAAGGCGGAGATGCCCTTGCTGCGCTTCTCGGGGTCCGTCACGGCCATCACCGTGTAGTACTCGGACTCGCCCGCGTTGGTGATCCAGCGCTTCACGCCGTTGAGGATCCAGTGGTCGCCGTCGCGGACCGCCCGGGTCTTCATGCCGGCCGCGTCGGAACCCGCGTCGGGCTCGGAGAGGCAGTACGAGAACATCGCGTCGCCCTTGGCGAGCGGCGTCATGTACCTCTTCTTCAGCTCCTCGGAGCCGGAGAGGATGACGGGCAGCGAGCCCAGCTTGTTCACGGCCGGGATCAGGGAGGACGAGACGCAGACGCGCGCCACTTCCTCGATCACGATCACCGTGGCCAGCGCGTCCGCGCCGGCGCCGCCGTACTCCTCGGGCACGTGGACGGCGTGCAGGTCGTTCGCGACCAGTGCCTCGAGGGCCTCGCGCGGGAAGCGGGCCTCCTCGTCCACCGCGGCGGCGTACGGCGCGATCTTCGCCTCGGCCAGCGAGCGGATGGCGTCCCTGAGCATGTCGTGCTCCTCGGACGGGCGGTACAGGTCGAAGTCAGCCGATCCGGCCAAGGTGTCTCACGCTCCCAGTGCGCTGCGATGGTCGACGCTAATTACCGTTAAGTAACTCAAATTTTAGAGGCCCGCCCACGGGAGTGATACGTGAGCTTGGCGACAGGGGAAAGGCTGCCCGACGAGGGGCGCTGTCACGCCCCGACTATGCTCGGGCAGCGCATCAACTCCGTCCACCTCTGGAGCATCCATGGCCCTCAAGATCACCGTGATCGGCACCGGCTATCTCGGCGCCACGCACGCGGCGGCGATGGCCGAGCTCGGTTTCGAGGTGCTGGGCCTTGACGTCGTGTCCGAGAAGATCGCCATGCTCCAGCGCGGCGAGGCCCCGATGTTCGAGCCCGGCCTGGAGGAGCTGCTGCGCAAGCACGTCGCCGGGATCGAGGGGTCCAGCGGGCGGCTGCGCTTCACCCAGGACTGGGCCGAGGTCGGCGCCTTCGGCGATGTCCACTTCCTGTGCATCAACACCCCGCAGAAGCACGGCGAGTACGCCTGCGACATGTCGTACGTCGATTCCGCGATCGCCTCGCTGGCGCCGCACCTGACCGGGCCCGCCCTGGTGGTCGGCAAGTCCACCGTGCCCGTCGGCTCCGCCGACCGGCTGGCCCGCTACCTCGCGGACCACTCCCCCGCCGGGGCCGACGCCGAGCTGGCCTGGAACCCGGAGTTCCTGCGGGAGGGCTTCGCCGTGCAGGACACGCTGCACCCGGACCGGATCGTGGTCGGGGTGCGCAGCGAGCGGGCCGAGAAGCTGCTGCGCGAGGTGTACGCGACGCCGCTGTCGGAGGGCACGCCGTTCGTCGTCACCGACTTCCCCACCGCCGAGCTGGTGAAGACCTCGGCGAACTCCTTCCTCGCCACCAAGATCTCCTTCATCAACGCGATGGCGGAGATGTGCGAGGCCTCGGGCGGCGATGTCGCCAAGCTGGCGGAGGCCATCGGGTACGACGACCGGATCGGCCGGAAGTTCCTGCGGGCCGGCATCGGCTTCGGCGGCGGCTGTCTGCCCAAGGACATCCGTGCCTTCATGGCGCGCGCCGGTGAGCTGGGGGCCGACCAGGCGCTGACCTTCCTGCGTGAGATCGACTCGATCAACATGCGCCAGCGCGGGCAGATGGTGGAGCTGGCGCGGGAGGCGCTGGGCGGCGGGCCGTTCCTCGGCAAGCGGGTCGCGGTCCTCGGCGCCACCTTCAAGCCGGACACCGACGACGTCCGGGACTCACCCGCGCTGAACGTGGCCGGGCAGATCCATCTCCAGGGCGGCCAGGTGACCGTCTACGACCCGATGGGCATGGAGAACGCCCGCCGTGTCTTCCCGACCCTCGGCTACGCCGACACCGCCGTGGAGGCGGTCCGGGGCGCCGACGTCGTCCTGCACCTGACGGAGTGGCGGGAGTTCCGTGAGCTGGACCCGGCGGCGCTCGGCGAGGCCGCGGCGGTCCGGCTGATCCTGGACGGGCGCAACAGCCTCGACCCGGTGCTGTGGCGGAAGGCCGGGTGGACGTACCGGGCGATGGGGCGCCCCACCGCCTGATCCCTGCTCCTGAAAAAGCTTCCGCGGCAGGCGACGCCGGTTCGGCCGAGGCTCAGTCGGCCGAACCGGCGTCTTGTTGCATTCTGCACCACCGGCCTGTGCGGCATCCGGCGAACTACTTGGCCCGGTAGCGCCGCATCTTCGCCCGCGCCCCGCACACCTGCATGGAGCACCAGCGCCCGCGTCCGGCGGGGCTGCGGTCGTAGTACGCCCAGTGGCAGGTGTCGCTCTCGCACGCCTTGAGGCGCAGCCAGGTGCCCGCGATCAGGGCGGCCGCGACGGCTTCGGCGATACGGGAGTGAAGGCGCCCCTCGTCGGCGGACACGAGCGCCGCGGAGCCGTCCGCCGGGTCGACCGTCACCCGCAGCGGGGCCGAGGCCAGCAGCTCGCCCAGGGGCGTGACCGGGGCGTGCGCGGGATGGCCCGCGTGCGCGAGCAGCGCCGCCCGCAGCGACTCCCGCAGCTCGCGCGCCCCCGGGACCTGCGCCTCCGTGAGCCCGAAGCGCTCCCGCCCGTCGGCCGTGTCGAGGGCGTCCGCGCCCGACTCGATGTCCAGCGTGTTCACCAGGGACTCGACCAGAGCCAGGCTGCCGGGCGCGGCCGATCTCTCACTCATGCTTGCGACGTTACCTCTTATGGGGGAGTATGCGGTAACCGCGTTACTCGTTGACCGCTTCTACAGGTAACATCGGAGGAAGTCATGGCTCTCGCCAAGCTGGGCACCGTCGTCCTGGACTGTCCCGACCCCCGCGCCCTGGCCGGTTTCTACGCCGAGGTGCTCGGCGGCACGGTGGAGGGGGACGGGGAGTGGGTGGACGTGAAGGTGCCCGGCGGACAGTCGCTCGCGTTCCAGGCCGCCGCCGGCCACGTACCCCCGCGGTGGCCGTCTGCGGACCGCTCGCAGCAGTTCCATCTGGACCTGACCGTGCAGGATCTGGACGCCGCCGAGAAGGAGGTCCTCGCGCTCGGCGCGAAGGCGCTGGACGCCGAGGACCGCTCGCGTTCGTTCCGTGTGTACGCCGACCCGGCGGGGCACCCGTTCTGCCTGTGCGCCTGCTGAGCCGGAGGTACCCATGACAGCCGCAGCCCGTTTCCGTTCCGTCGTGCTCGACTGCCCTGATCCACGCGCGCTCGCCCGCTTCTACGCCGGGGTCGTCGGCGGCACCCCCGAGGACGACGATCCCGAGTGGGTCGTCCTCCAGGTGCCCGGCGGGCCTCGGCTGGCCTTCCAGCGGGCGCCCGGGTACGCCCCGCCGGAGTGGCCGCGTGCCGACCGCAACTCCCAGCAGTTCCACCTCGACTTCGACGCGGGAACCACCTGGGAGGAGGTCGAGGAGGCGGAGAGGAAGGTGCTGGCGCTGGGCGCGAAGCCGCTGCACGCCGAGGACAAGGAGGACTTCCGGGTCTACGCCGATCCGGCGGGGCATCCGTTCTGCCTCTGCCGGATCGGCCCCGTCTGAACCGCCCGGCTCACCCGTCCAGGTCGGAGATCTTCGCCGTCGACGGCTCGCGTCGCTCCCGGGCGGCGCGGGCCGTGAAGTCCGCGCTGCGCAGGACGCGCTGGACGTTGCCCCAGGCCAGCAGGGCGATGTCGGACTCGGACCAGTCGCGGCGCAGGAGTTCGGCGACCAGGTGCGGGTAGCAGGAGGCGTCGGTGAGGTCCTGCGGGTGGGCGGTGCCGGCGTCGTAGGTGCCGGACAGGCCGACGCACTCCGGTCCGGCGACCGCGCGGACGTGGTCGAGGTGGTCGGCCACGTCCCGCACGTTCGGGCCGGTCTGCTCGGCGGTGAGCGGCACCATGCACAGGCCGTTGGCGGCGCCCAGCTCGGCGAGCAGGTCGTCGGGGAGGTTGGCGGGGTGGGGCCGCAGGGAGCGGGCGGCGGAGCGGGTGCACAGCAGCGGCGCCTTGGAGACGGCGATCGCGCGGCGGACGGTGTCGGCGGAGGCGCCGGAGAGGTCGGCGAGGACGCCGAGCCGGTTCATCTCCCGCAGCACCTCCTCGCCGAACCGGGTGAGGCCCGCCTCGCTGGCCCAGGAGGCGCCGGACAGGGTGAGGACGCGCAGGCCGAGAGCGTGCAGCGAGCGCAGGATGCCGAGGGAGTCGCCGAGGGCGGCGGCGCCGGCGGGGCCGAGCAGGACGGCGACCCGGCCGCAGTGCCGTACGTCGGCGGTCTCACCGGCGGTGTGGGCGAGGCGGAGGCCCTCCGGATGCGCCCCGACGACCGTCTTCACCAGGTCCAGCTGTTCCAGGGTGGCGCCCACGGCGCGGTCGCCGCCGATGCTCTCGGGCAGGTGCAGCGACCAGAACAGGGCGCCCACATGGCCCTCGCGCAGCCGGGGCACGTCCGTGTCGACGGAGCTCTCGCCGAGTTCGAGGTCGTACCAGGACAGGTGCCGCAGGGCCCAGGGCAGTCCGCTGTAGCCGTCGGCGACGGGGTGCGCGGCGAGGATGGCGTGCGCCCGTTCCAGGGGCTCGGTGTCCGGGTCGGAGACGGGCGTGTAGGGCCGCGCCGTCCCGGCTGTCTCCGCCGTCTCCGCGAAGGGGTCGGGCAGCTCGTCGAGCGCGCCGACCTCGGTCGTCGTGTGCAGTTCGTCCTGGAGATCGGCCATGGCGGGCTCCGTACGTCGTGGTCGGCGACATGATCAGCAGTACGGTCACCGTCGCACGGGGCGCGGGGGGCTTCCTGGTGGGTGGGGCGTTCGGCGTACTAGCCGGCTTCGGCGGCCTGGATGACCTCGTCCAGCGTGTCGCGGGAGCGGACCAGGTCGGCGATCATGCGGTCGATGCGGTCGCGTTCGGCGGTGAGGTCGGCGACGAGGCGTGGGGTGGCGACGGTGGAGGGGCCGCCGTCCTGGTCCCGCATGCAGGGGAGCAGCTGCCGGATCTTCTCGCTGTGCAGGCCCGCCGCGTACAGTTCCTGGATCCTGATGACGCGGTCCACGGCCGCCTCGGGGTAGTCCCGGTGGCCGCCGGGGGTGCGGTCGGATGCGAGCAGGCCCTGGGTCTCGTAGTAGCGCAGCGAGCGCTCGCTGACGCCGGTGCGCCGGGCGAGTTCACCGATCCGCATGCCTGCCACCGCCTTCTACGGGCTTGAATCTGACATCAGTGTCAAGTTCTACCGTCCCGGCATGACGAACTCAACGGACTTCCTCGCCCCGGCCCGCCTCGGCCGCCTCGCCCTCCCCCACCACCTGGTGATGGCCCCGCTGACCCGCAACCGCGCGGAGGCCGACGGCACCCCGACCGACCTCATGGTCACCCATTACACCCAGCGCGCCTCCGCCGGTCTGATCATCGGCGAGGCGGCGACCCCCAACGCGGTCGGGCAGACGTACCCGAACATCACCGCGATCCACACCGACCGGCACGTGGAGGGCTGGCGGCGGGTGACCGAGGCCGTGCGGGCGGCAGGCGGGCGGATGTTCCTCCAGCTCCAGCACGGCGGGCGGGTCAGCCATCCGGAGACCACCGGGCTGCATCCCGTCGCCCCCTCCGCCGTGCCGCTCCCGGAGACGATCTTCACCCCGCGCGGGCATCAACCGGCAGTCGTGCCACGGGAGATGAGCCTCGACGACATCCGTGCCACCGCCGCCGACTTCGCCGCCGCCGCGCGCCGGGCCGTCGATGCGGGGTTCGAGGGGGTGGAGGTGCACTCGGCCAACGGGCATCTGCTGCACCAGTTCCTGGCCGCCAACACCAACCGCAGGACGGACGGGTACGGCGGCCCCGTGGAGCGCAGGGTGCGGTTCACCGTCGAGGTCACCGAGGCGGTCGCGGACGCGGTCGGCGCCGACCGGGTGGGCGTACGGGTCTCCCCCGGCGGCACGGTCAACGGCATCGTCGAGGACGACACCGACACCCTCTACCCGGCGCTGGTGGCCCGTCTGAAGGACCTCGGCCTCGCCTATCTGCACCTCGTGCACGCCGACCCGGCGACCGGCTGGTACCGCCGCATCCGCGCCGACTGGCCCGGCACCCTGATCGGCAACCCGGTGCTGACCGGCGTCACCACCGGGGCGGTCACCCAGGCCGCGCGGGACATGCTGGCCGCGGGCGCCGATCTCGTGGCCCTCGGGCGGCCGTTCCTCGCCAACCCCGACCTGGTGGACCGGCTGCGGCTCGGGGCGCCCCTGAACCCCGTACGGGACCGGTACCTGATGTACGTGGGCGGGGCGGCCGGCTACACCGACTACCCCGCCCTGCACGGAACCGGCGCTCAGCCGTCCAGCGACTCGATCGTCGCGTTGGACGGGCCGCGCGTCGCCTGAAGGTCCCGGGCGACGTCCTCCGCCGCGCCCAGCACCCGCACCGAGTTCTGCCAGGTCAGCTTGGCCAGGTCCGCCCTGGACCAGCCGCGGTCGAGCAGCTCCGCGATCAGGTTCGGGTAGCCGGAGACGTCGTCCAGGCCGTCCGGGGTGAACGCGGTGCCGTCGTAGTCGCCGCCGATGCCGAGGTGGTCGACGCCCGCGACCTCGCGCATGTGGTCGAGGTGGTCGGCGACCGTCGCGGCCGTGGCGACCGGGCGCGGGTGCCGCTCCTCGAAGGCGCGGTGCACCTTCATCGCCTCGGGGGTGGTGTCCAGGTGGTGGAGGCCGTGCTCGCGCATGTTCTCGTCGGCCGCCGCCGTCCAGTCCACGGCCGCCTGGAGGACGAACTTCGGCACGAACGTCACCATCGCGACGCCGCCGTTGGCGGGCAGCCGCTCCAGGACGTCGTCGGGGATGTTGCGCGGATGGTCGCAGACCGCCCGGGACGAGGAGTGCGAGAAGATCACCGGCGCCCGGCTGGCGTCCAGCGCGTCCCGCATGGTCGTCGCCGCCACATGGGAGAGGTCGACGAGCATGCCCTCGCGGTTCATCTCCCGCACGACCGCCCGCCCGAAGGCCGTGAGGCCGCCGGCCTTCGGCTCGTCCGTCGCGGAGTCCGCCCAGTCGTTGTTGTAGTTGTGGGTGAGGGTCATGTAGCGGACACCGAGCGCGTACAACGCGCGTAGCGTCGCAAGGGAGTTGGCGATCGAGTGGCCGCCCTCGGCCCCCATGAGGGAGGCGATACGGCCCTCCGACCGCGCCGCCTCCATGTCCGCGGCGGTCAGCGCGGCCCGCAGGTCGGCCGGGTGCCGGTCGATCAACTGCCGTACGCAGTCGATCTGTTCCAGCGTCATCGGCACCGCGTCGGGCAGGTCCGCGCGGACGTACACCGACCAGTACTGCGCCCCGACCCCGCCGGCCCGCAGCCGGGCGAGGTCGGTGTGCAGATGGGCGCTCTGGTCGGTGGCGATGTCACGGGCGTCGAGGTCGTAGCGGACCTGTTCGCGCAGCGCCCAGGGCAGGTCGTTGTGGCCGTCGACGACCGGGAACTCGGCGAGGAGTTCCCGGGCGGTCTCCAGCGAGGACATGGCCGTCACTTCCCTGAACCGAAGCCGAAGCCGCCGCCGGCCCCCTCGACCTTGGCGCGCAGCCGCTTGCCCTTCTCGGTGGCCTGGTCGTTGAGCTCCTGCTGGAACTCCCGCATGCGGCCCAGGAGCTCCTCGTCGGAGGTGGCGAGGATGCGGGCCGCGAGGAGCCCGGCGTTGCGGGCGCCGGCCACCGAGACGGTCGCGACGGGCACGCCGGCCGGCATCTGCACGATCGACAGCAGGGAGTCCATGCCGTCGAGGTACTTCAGCGGCACGGGCACGCCGATGACCGGCAGCGGGGTGACGGAGGCGAGCATGCCGGGCAGATGGGCGGCGCCGCCCGCACCCGCGATGATCACCTTGATGCCGCGCCCGGCCGCCTCCTCGCCGTACGCGATCATCTCGCGCGGCATGCGGTGGGCGGAGACGACGTCGACCTCGTACTCGATCTCGAACTCGTCGAGGGCCTGGGCGGCGGCCTCCATGACGGGCCAGTCGCTGTCCGACCCCATGACGATGCCTACGACAGGGCTCATTCGGTGATGGTGCCTCTCAGGTAACCGGCAGCGTGACGTGCGCGCTCCAGCACGTCGTCCAGGTCGTCGCCGTAGGTGTTGACGTGGCCGACCTTGCGGCCCGGCTTCACGTCCTTGCCGTACATGTGGATCTTGAGCTGGGGGTCGCGTGCCATGCAGTGCAGGTACGCGGAGTACATGTCCGGGTAGTCGCCGCCGAGGACGTTGACCATGACCGTCCACTTCGCGCGCGGGCGCGGGTCGCCGAGCGGCAGGTCGAGGACGGCCCGGACGTGGTTGGCGAACTGGGACGTGATCGCGCCGTCCATCGACCAGTGGCCGCTGTTGTGCGGGCGCATCGCCAGCTCGTTGACGAGGATGCGGCCGTCGCGGGTCTGGAACAGCTCGACGGCGAGGTGGCCGACCACGCCCAGTTCCTTGGCGATGGTCAGCGCCATCTCCTCGGCCTCCAGCGCGAGCGCCGGGTCCAGGTCGGGGGCCGGGGCGATCACGGTGTCGCAGACGCCGTTGACCTGCTGGGACTCCACCACCGGGTAGGCGACGGCCTGGCCGTGCGGGGAGCGGACGACGTTGGCGGCGAGCTCGCGGACGTAGTCGACCTTCTCCTCGGCGAGGACCGGCACGCCGGCCCGGAAGGGGTCCTCGGCCTCCTCGACGGAGTCGACGACCCACACACCCTTGCCGTCGTAGCCGCCGCGGACGGTCTTGAGGACGACCGGGAAGCCGTCCCCCTCCGCCGCGAAGGCGGCCACGTCCGCCGGATCGCTCACGATCCGGTGCCGTGGGCACGGCACCCCGATCGCGTCGAGCCGCGCCCGCATCACGCCCTTGTCCTGGGCGTGCACGAGAGCGTCGGGGCCGGGGCGCACGGGGATGCCGTCCGCCTCCAGAGCCCTGAGGTGCTCGGTGGGTACGTGTTCGTGATCGAAGGTGATCACATCGCAGCCCCTCGCGAACTCGCGCAGCGTGTCGAGATCGCGATAGTCGCCGATGACGACATCGCTCACGACCTGCGCCGCGGAGTCCTGAGGGGTGTCACTGAGGAGCTTGAACCTGATGCCGAGCGGGATGCCCGCCTCGTGTGTCATACGAGCGAGCTGGCCCCCGCCGACCATGCCGACTACCGGGAACGTCACGCTCCTAGGGTATCGGCCACGCCACGGCGGCCGGATTCCGCTCCTCCTCCGCCCGCTTTGTGCCTGCTTTCCGGCCCCTGTCCCCCGCTCATACCAGCTTCTTTACGACCGTGTACCTCTGCGCGCAGGCAACCGGCAGGGGGGATGGTTAGCATGGCTGGGTTGACGAAACCGACCGACGTCGACGAAACCGACCGACTGGGGGCCTGTACTTCCATGGGACGTGGTTCCTCAGGGCTGCGCAGGCTCGTGCACGAGATCGCCAAGTTCGGCGCCGTGGGCGGTGCCGGTCTGCTCGTCAACCTGCTCGTCTTCAACCTGGTACGGCACACCACCGACCTCCCGGTGGTGCGCGCCAGCGTGATCGCGACGGTCGTCGCGATCATCTCGAACTACATCGGCTTCCGCCACTTCACGTACCGCGACCGCGACAAGAGCGGCCGTACGAAGGAGCTGACGCTGTTCCTGCTGTTCAGCGCGGTCGGCCTGGTGATCGAGAACGGCGTGCTGTACGTGGCGACGTACGGCTTCGGCTGGGACAGCCCGCTGGAGAGCAACGTCTTCAAGTTCCTCGGCATCGGCATCGCGACGCTGTTCCGCTTCTGGTCGTACCGCACCTGGGTGTTCAAGGCCCTGCCGGCGCCGGAGCTGGTGGCGAGCGCGGAGGAGATCCTGGCGCAGGCGGAGCGCAGGCCGCGCTCGAAGCAGCGGGTCAGCTGAGCGGCTCACGGCCCTGGCCCACGCCTGGCGGACCTAGCGGACCGTGGGCTCCTGGTCGTCCAGCGTCGGCTTCTTCAGAGGCGTACGGGACAGGAACAGCCCGAACACCGCCGGCTGCGCCTGAAGCATCTCCAGACGCCCTCCGTCGGCCTCCGCGAGGTCACGCGCGACCGCCAGCCCGATGCCCGTGGAGTTGCGCCCGCTGATCGTCCGCTCGAAGATCCGCGCGCCCAGGTCGGCCGGCACGCCCGGCCCCTCGTCGGTGACCTCGATGACCGCCTGGTTGCCGGTGACGCGCGTGCGCAGCGCCACCGTGCCGCCCCCGTGCATGAGCGAGTTCTCGATGAGCGCCGCCAGCACCTGTGCGACCGCGCCCGGCGTGCCGACCGCCCGCAGATGCCGTTTGCCGGAGCTGACGATGGCCCGGCCCGCGCTGCGGTAGGCGGGACGCCACTCGGCGAGCTGCTGCTGGATGACCTCGTCGAGGTCGAAGGAGACGGCGGAGCCGGTGCGGGGGTCGCGGGCGTTGGTGAGCAGCCGCTCGACGACGTCGGTCAGCCGCTCCACCTGCGTGAGCGCGATCGTCGCCTCCTCCTTCACCGTGTCCGGGTCGTCGGTGAGGGTGATCTCCTCCAGCCGCATGGACAGCGCGGTCAGCGGGGTGCGCAGCTGGTGGGAGGCGTCGGCGGCCAGGCGCCGCTCGGCGGTGAGCATGCGGGCGATGCGCTCGGCGGAGCCGTCGAGGACGTCGGCGACCCGGTCCAGCTCGGGAACGCCGTACCGCTTGTGCCGGGGCCGCGGGTCGCCGGAGCCGAGCCGCTCGGCGGTCTCGGCGA
Source organism: Streptomyces sp. NPDC057280 (assembly GCF_042668605.1). Lineage (NCBI taxonomy): Bacteria > Bacillati > Actinomycetota > Actinomycetes > Kitasatosporales > Streptomycetaceae > Streptomyces > Streptomyces sp. NPDC057280. The sequence continues at coordinate 509,047 of NZ_JBHUYR010000005.1, read as the reverse complement.
GGTCGGTCAGCGGCGAGGCCAGCTTGTTGGCCTGCCGTACGGCGAGCAGGACGGCGGCGATCACCGCGAGCAGCGCCACCGCGCCGATGATCAGCAGGGTGCGGCCGACCTCCCGGGTGACGGACGAGCGCGGCTCCTGGACGGTGACCGTCTCGCCCTCCTCGCCCTTCTCGGTGGAGCTGATGACGTCACCGGTCGGCCTGGGGCCGACCTCGATGACCGGCTCGCCGGGGATGTGGATCTCGGCGAACCGCTCCCCCGCGACCTGCTCCTTCAGCACCTCCGCGTCGACGGTCTGCTCGCCGAGCAGCCGGCTGTCGACGATGCTGGCCAGCCGGACCGCCTCGGAGTCGACGCGTTCCTGGGCGCTGTTGCTGATGGTCCGGGTCTCGACGATGACGAGCGAGACCCCGAACACGGCGATGACGACGAGGACGACGGCGAGCGTCGACTGGATGAGGCGGCGGCGCACGGGGGTCGGCTAGCTCTTCTCGAACCGGAAGCCGACACCGCGCACGGTGGCGATGTAGCGGGGGTTCGCCGCGTCGTCGCCGAGCTTCTTGCGCAGCCAGGAGATGTGCATGTCGAGGGTCTTGGTGGAGGACCACCACGTGGTGTCCCAGACCTCGCGCATCAGCTGGTCGCGGGTGACGACCCGGCCCGCGTCGCGCACGAGGACGCGCAGCAGGTCGAATTCCTTGGCGGTGAGCTGGAGCTCCTCGTCGCCCATCCAGGCGCGGTGCGACTCGACGTCGATCCGCACGCCGTGGGTGGCCGGCGGCTGCGCGGGCTCGGCGGCGCCGCGCCGGAGCAGGGCCCGGACCCGGGCGAGCAGTTCGGCGAGGCGGAAGGGCTTGGTGACGTAGTCGTCGGCGCCCGCGTCCAGTCCGACGACGGTGTCCACCTCGTCGGCGCGCGCGGTCAGGATGAGGATCGGCACGGCGTGGCCCTCGGCGCGCAGCCGGCGGGCGACCTCCAGGCCGTCCATGCCGGGCAGACCCAGGTCGAGCACGACCAGGTCGACACCGCCCTGCATTCCGGCGTCGAGTGCGGTGGGGCCGTCTTCACGCACCTCGACCTCGTACCCTTCCCGGCGCAGGGCGCGGGCCAGCGGCTCCGAGATGGACGCATCGTCCTCGGCGAGCAGTACACGGGTCATGAGCTGATGGTAGACCGCGGAATGCAGATGCTGGGGTGTGATCGCAAGGGCGTGATTCTTACCATCGGGCGTTCTGGTACGAACCTATGTACCGGAGGTGAGAACCTGGTGAGGACCTTAGAAAAGGTGTGCACGGTTCCACGGAAGCCTGTGATCCATCTCTCAAGTCCTTCCATTTCCGGCACTGTCCTGCCGTATGGTGAAAGACGCCTTTTGCAGCACGGGGACCTTTGGCCGAGCAGTTCACGCTGAAGGTCTCTTTTGTGTGCGGGCCGGCCACCGCCAGCCTTGAAACACGTCGTGCGTCCCCACCAGCAAGGAACGACCAATGGCGTCCAGCCTGACGAAGGACTCGGCCCGCCGGGGCACCCCCGGCACCGAGCAGACCTTCTTCGGCCACCCCCGCGGACTGGCCACTCTCTTCATGACCGAGATGTGGGAGCGTTTCTCCTACTACGGCATGAGGGCTCTCCTCCCGCTGTACCTCGTCGCCCCCGGCGGCCTCCACCTCAGCGCCGCCACCGCGACCGCGATCTACTCGGTGTACGTGTCGCTGGTGTACCTGCTCGCCCTGCCGGGCGGCTGGTTCGGCGACCGCGTCTGGGGTCCCCGCAAGACCGTCGCCGTCGCCGGTGGCGTGATCATGCTCGGCCACCTCACGCTGGCCCTGCCGTCCTCCGGCACCTTCTACGCGGGCCTCGGCCTCGTGGCGATCGGCTCCGGCCTCCTCAAGGCCAACATCTCCACGATGGTCGGCCACCTCTACGACGGCCCCGACGACCCGCGCCGGGACGGTGGCTTCACCGTCTTCTACATGGGCATCAACCTCGGCGCGTTCGCCGCGCCGCTGGTCATCGGCACCATCGGTGAGAACGTCAACTGGCACCTGGGCTTCGCGCTCGCCGCGCTCGGCATGGCGCTGGGCCTCGGCCAGTTCCTGATCGGCTCGCGCCACCTGGCGGACCGCTCCAGCGTCGTCCCGACCCCGCTGTCGGAGCAGGAGAAGGCCTCGACCCTGCGCAAGGCCGCGATCTGGGCCGGTGTCGCCGTGGTCTTCTACGCGATCGTCGGCTTCTCCGGCCACTACACGCTGAACTGGATCCTGGTCCCGCTGACCCTGCTCGGCCTGATCATCCCGGTGATGGTGCTGGCCCGCATCAAGCGCGACAAGGACCTGGACCGCAGCGAGCAGAAGTCGATGTCGGCGTACATCTGGTTCTTCGTGGCCGCGGCCGTGTTCTGGATGATCTACGACCAGGGCGGCTCGACCCTGTCGATCTTCGCCGACTCCTCGGCCGACAACACCATCTTCGGCTGGGAGTTCCCGGTCTCCTGGTACCAGTCGGTCAACCCGGTCCTGATCATGGCGCTGGCCCCGGTCTTCGCCTGGTTCTGGCTGGCGCTGAACCGGCGCGGCAAGGAGCCGAGCACGATCGTGAAGTTCGCCTCGGGCCTGGTCCTGGTCGGCGCGTCCTTCTTCCTGTTCCTCGCCCCGCTGGCGATCGCCGACGGCGGTCACAAGGCGGCGGCGGCCTGGCTGGTGGCGATCTACTTCGTCCAGACCGTCGGCGAGCTCCTGCTCTCCCCGGTCGGCCTGTCGGTGACGACGAAGATGGCCCCGGCGAAGTACGCCTCCCAGATGATGGGTGTCTGGTTCCTCGCGGTCACCGCGGGTGACGCCACGACGGGCCTGCTGTCCATCGCCGGCGTCGACCTCAACAAGACGGGCATCGTCGCCCTGGAGGCCACGCTCGCCGTGGTCGCCGGCGCCGCGGTCTGGATGTACCGCAACCGCGTCAAGGAACTCATGGGCAGCGTCCGCTGACCCGAGGACGGTGACGAAGGGGCCGCCGCACCATGAGGTGCGGCGGCCCTTCGCGTTCTCAGACGCGCCGCCTGCCCGGCAGGAACGTGAACACCGCCGCGCCCAGCAGTACGGCCGTGCCCGCCACCAGGCCCAGGGCCTTCAGGGCGCCGTGGTCCTCGGCACCGGTCGCCGCCAGGCCTCCGGAGGAGTCTCCGCCGGACGACGAGGAGCCGCCTGACGAGGAGCCGCCGGACGCCCCGCCCTCCTGCTGCGTGGTGTCGAGCTTCAAGGACACCGACGTCGAGTCCGGCTCGCACGTGGTCGTCGTACCGAGGGCCTTGATCGTCAGGACGCCCGGTGACAGGGTCGACTCGCCCGTCGCCCCCGGCTTGTAGGTGCCGGTCATGTCCGGGATCTCGATCGGGTCGCCCGCCTTGATGTCCTCGGCGTTGGTCGGGCCCTCCACATGGACCGAGCCCTTGTCGGCGCCGCCCAGGACGACCTCCATCGACGGCTTGATGGAGTCCTTCGGGATGTTGGCCGGGCTGTTCATCGGGGACTTCTTGAACTGCACGGTGAGGCCGTAGTTCCCGCCGCTCTTCTTGGCGTCGATCTGGATCGTGGACGTCGCCTTCTGCTCGCCGATCGGCGACTTGCAGGTGTAGGGGATGTCGACGACCTTGCCCTGGAAGTCGGTCTGTCCGCCGTCGGACGCGGTGGTGGTCGGGGTCGGTTCGTCGGAGGAGCTGGAGGTCGGGCTCGGGCTCGCGCTCGGCTCCTCGGAGGTCGTCGGGGTCGGCGAACTACTCCCGTCCCCCGCCTGGACGTCGATCGTCGCCGCCGTCGGCACCTGCGCGCTCGGCGTGCATTTGGTGTCCGTGCCGTACGCGGTGACCGTGTACGCGTCCGGCGTCAGCGTCACCTCGCCCGCCGTCGTCAGCTTCAGCGTGCCCTTCATGTCGGAGAGCACCATGGCGCCGCCCTTGGGGATGGGCGGGTTCTCCTGCGGCCCCGCCATGGCGATGTCGGCGCTCTGCGCACCGGCCGCCTTGAGGGTGCCGGTCGGCTTGACCTGGTTCTCCCCGATGTCGATGAGGTCGGGGTTCTTCGAGGCGGCCTGGACGAACTTCCACACCACCTCGACCTCGTCGCCGACCTCGGCGGTGGCCGGCGCGGTGATCTCCACCTTGGTGGTGCCGTCCACGGGGTCGAGGCCGACGCCGGCGGGCGGCACGCAGTGCGTCGCGTACGACACCTCCGCGGCCTGCGCGGGCGCGACGGCGACGCCGATCAGGACGCCCGCCCCGCAGAACGCCAGCGCGACTCTGGCACGGTCGGGTACGGCTCTCCTTCGCTTGCTCACGTGGGTCCCTTTCTGGTGGGGGTCGTCGGGCTGTCGTCGTGCGGTGCGGAGAGCCGACCGGCCGTGCCCGGATCGGAGTCCGGGGTGAACCACGGCAGGGTCGAGGGCGGGGGCGGCTGTTCGGCGGGGCCGGTGCGCAACCCCGGGAGCCGCAGGGTGAGTTCGGGCAGCCGCAGCCGGGCGGGGGCGCGGGAGGGGCGGCCCGGGCGGCGGGGCCGTGCCCGGTCGACGACGGCCATCCCGAGCCGGAACAGCGCGGCGGGCACGACCAGGCAGACCAGGACCCAGAACAGGGTCACGCCCCAGGGGCGGCCCACCCCCCAGGGCTGTTCGGCGAGGACTTTGCCGCCGTACTTCAGCGAGACCGTGTAGTCGCCGTGCGCGCCGCCCGTCAGCTCGACGGGGAGCTCGATGCGGGCCTTGTCACCGGGCTCGATCGTGCCGCGCCACTGCTGTTCCTCCCACTGCGGGGCGAACACGCCGTGGGAGGTGCCGACGTGGAAGACGGGGTTCCTGACGGCCGCGGTGCCGACGTTGCCGACGGTGAAGACCAGAGTGCGGGCGGGCGGCGCACCGAACCAGGTGAGCAGCCCGCCGGAGCCGTCGAGGCGGGTGTCGGTGAGGACCGACAGACGTCCGCCGGAGGTCTCGGCGGGCAGCGGCTCCACGGCGTGCCCGGCCACCTGGAAGATCGCGTCCGCTTCCGCCTTCGCCCCGGTCACCGTCGCCACGTGCACCACGCAGGGGCAGGGCACCGGGGGTTCGGCGACCGGCAGTTTCCTGCTGAAGCGGCCCTTGGCGTCGGTGGTGACGGCCCGACCGTCGGCGTTGGCACAGGAGTTGGTGCCGCCGGGCACGCCCCGCGACGGCACGGCCTGGCCGCAGACGAGGATCATCAGCAGCGCCTTCGCCCGCCAGCCGCTGCCGGTGACGGTGACCGAACCGCCGGTACCCGCCTGCGACTTGGAGAGCTTGACGACGGGCTGCTCGGCGGCCTGCACCGGGCCGACCGAGACCGACGCCAGCAGCAGCGCCAGCACCGCCGCCCCGAGAATCCGCAGCTTCACGACACCGCTCCCGTCAACTCGGCTTCCGGACACGAGGGTTCGGGCGGAACAGCCGCACGGCGCCTGTGACGTCGTACGACCGGCAGCCGCCGTACGACGAACAGCGCGCCCCCGCCCGCCACCGCCCCCGCACCGCCCGCCACCGCGCCCCACGGCCCGACGCCCGCCGAGATGCGCGCCTCGTCCCGCGCACCGCCCGCCGCCGTGACCGTCAGACGCACCTCGACGGAGTCCAGCGCGGGGCCGTCCCAGGGCTCGCTCAGTTCGGTGCGGCTGCCCGGCGCGAGTGTGACGGGCAAGGGGCGCGGGGCGCGGTCGAGGAGGGGGCCGAGGAGTCCGTCGGCGTGCACGGCGAGCCGGGGTGCGAGCGGGGTCGTACCGCGGTTGACCAGCTCGTACGTGATGCGGTCGGCGTGCACGGAAACGTGCTCGACGGTCAGGGCCGCCACCGTGGGGACGGTGGCCCGCAGATGGACGGCGACCCGCCGCGTGGTGCCCTCGCTGTCGCGCGCGACGAGGCGCGCGGTGGCGTCGTGGGCCGGGACGGTCACCGTGAAGGGCACCTCGGTGCGGGTGCGCGGGGGCAGCCGGAGCCGGGTGTCCGCGAACGTGACCTCGGCGCCCTCCGCGCGCAGCGAGACGTCCACGGCCGTGCGGCCGCGGTTGGTCAGGGCCACCGTGTCCTCCAGGACCGCGCCGGGCCCGCCCTCGGCGTAGAACGACGGCCGCGCCTCCCCGGCGGGCGCGGCCGACCAGCCGTCGTCGCCGACGGCGGCGTGCGCGGCCGGGGCGGCGGTGAGCAGGGTGAGGAGGGGGAGGAAGGCAAGCAGGGTCAGGCCCAGGACACGGGCGGCGGACGGCATCGGCGGCTCCGGCTGTCGTACGGCTTACGGGTGCGGCGGGCCTCCGGCTGCCGCACACGGCTCACGGGTTCGGCGACGGGTCAACGGGTGTCCCGCACGGCTCACGGGTTCGGCAACGGGTCGGTGGGCGTCCCGCACAGCTCACGGGTTCAGCGACGGGTCAGTGGGCGTCCCACACGGCTCACAGGTTCGGCGACGGGCCAGTGGCCGTCCCGCACGGCTCGCGGGTTCGGCGACGGGTCAGCGGCCGTCCCGCACGGCTCGCGGGGTCAGCGGCGAGCCGTTGCCTGGTGCCTGCGCGTCAGCCACAGCGTGCCGGCCGCGCCCGCGAGCAGGACCGTGCCGCCGAGGGTGCCGAGGGCGATCGCCGAGTCCTCGGGGCCGGTCTGCGGGAGTTCGCCGCCGGAGTCGGTGCCGCTCCGGGTGCCGCTGCCGCCGGAACCGCCGCCCGCGGCCGTGACGTCGAGGGTGAGCGACGGGCCGGGGCTGTTCGTCGGCGTGCATGTGGTCGTGGTGCCGAGGGCCTTGATGGTGAGGACGCCCGCGGTGAAGGTGACCTTGCCGGACTTCTTCGGGGTGTACGTGCCGCTCAAGTCACTGATCTTGATGGGGGTGTTGGCGGGGACGACCGCCTGGTTGGCCGGCCCGGACACACTCAGGGTGCCGCTGTCGGCGCCGCCGAGCTTGATGACGGCGCTCGGGGCCATCGCCCCCTTGCCCAGGTCGACCGGGCTGGAGGAGACGCCCTTCTGCCAGGACATGGTGATCTTGTAGCCGCTGCCGCTCTTGACGCCCTTGATGTCGATGGGCGAGACGGCGCTCTTGTCGCCGATCGGTGTCTTGCACTGGTACTTGACGTCGACGACCTCGGCATGGGCGGCGGGGGCGGCCATCAGCACCGCCGAGCCGGCCAGAGCCGCGGCGGACGCGAGCGCGGCGGTTCGATTCCGGTACGACACGGTTCCGCTCCCTCTTCCTCGGTTCCTGACGGCACATCAGATCGGGCCGTCAAGGTACGCCCGGGGTCGTGAGGAAGGAAGACACGGTGCGCGCCGGAGTTGTGACGATCCGGCGCGCATCGAAGGGGATTCGGGTGGAGGGCCGGGCGGTGCGGAACGGCGACGGCCGGGACCCCTCGTACAGGTCCCGGCCGCGCCTCGGTCGTATCGCCCCGCTCGGGTCAGTGGACCATGCCGACCTGGTAGTCGCCGGCCGGCTGGCGGGTCATGACGTTCATGCGGTTGAACAGGTTGATGACGCCGATCAGCATCACGAGGGCCAGCAGCTGCTCCTCGTCGTAGTGCTTCGCGGCGTTCTGCCACACGTCGTCCGGCACTCCGGACCCGTCGGCGAGCCGGGTGCCCGCCTCCGTCAGCTCCAGCGCCGCCCGCTCGGGCTCGGTGAAGGCCTTGGCCTCACGCCACGCGCCGACCATGAGGAGGCGGTGCTGGGTCTCTCCTGCGGCGGCGGCCTCCTTGGTGTGCATGTCGAGGCAGGCCCCGCAGCCGTTGATCTGGCTCGCGCGGATCTTGACCAGCTCCTGCGTCGCGGCGGGCACTCCGGACGCGGCGACCGCCTTGCTCACCGCGATGAGGTGGGGCAGGACGTTGCCCAGAAGGGGGGTGCCGTGGGGGGAGAGTCGGGCTTCCATGGTGTGCTCCTCTGCCGTTGCGTGGCCTTGCACACCTAGGACTGACGAGCCCGGTCCGTCTGTGACATCAGCGGCTGGTGACCCTCATCACACGCGTCGGCGGCCGCTTACGCGGGTGCTCCGAGCTCCGCCCAGACCGTCTTGCCCGTCGCCCCGGGGTTGCGGATGACCCCCCAGTCCAGGCACAGCCGCTGCACGATGAACATGCCGTGGCCGCCGGGGCGGCCCGCGCGGTGCGGGGTGCGCGGCGCCGGCTGGCCCGCGCCGCGGTCGGAGACCTCGACGCGGATCACCTTGTTGTCGCAGGCGAGCCACAGCTCGTCCGGCCCCTCGGCGTGCAGACAGGCGTTGGTGACCAGCTCGGAGACGACGAGCAGCACGTCCTCGGCGGCGGCCCGCTGGTCCGCACCGGCGGCGGGCAGCCAGCCCCACGCATACAGCGCCTGCCGGGCGAAGTCGCGGGCCAGCGGGACGACCCCGCTCGCACCGTCGAAGCTCAGCCTGCGGACCTGCCGGCCCGCCGAGGACTCAGACGGCACGACCGCACCCCCTTCGGACGCCCCGGAAGCGCCGTCGGCCTCCCGGCCGCGGTCGCCCGGCGAGTAAGGCCGGGTGCTGCTCATCAGCGCTTCACCTCACCGATTCACCAAGTCATCAATGCACGATTCAATAGTCACGTCGCGACGGGTCCGCCGCGCGACTTTTCCGGATGTCGCCTGCGCGACGCCCAGGATGTCTCCTGCCCGACCGAACCGGCAGAACACCCCCTGTTTCGGCACAGAACGCGGCACGCCGAAAAAGCGCCGCGCCACCTGGGGCGACAGGGTGCTCCGCGCGGCCGGCACGGGCCGGCTCAGCCGGCTTCGTCGGCCAGGGCGGCGGCGAGCGTGTCATGCACGGTGAAGACCGCGTCGGCGCCCGTGATCTCGAAGACCCGCGCCACGACGGGCAGCATCCCCACCAGATGCACCCCACCCCCGGCGGCCTCCGCCTTCAGCCGCGCACCCAGCAGTACGTTCAGGCCCGTGGAGTCACAGAACTCCAGGCGCGAACAGTCGACCACCAGGCGGCTGAAGCCCTTGGTGAGGCACTCCTCGAGTGGCTCACGCAACAAATCGGCCGTGTGGTGGTCGAGCTCACCTGCCGGGGTCACGACGGCGCTGGCGCCCTCTTCCCGCACCTCGACCAGAAGCCGGCCAGACTGTGCGCTGCCGACCGTCCCGCGGTCCATGCCGTCTCTCTCTCCCGACGTCGTGGCTGCTGCTGACGCCCTCGAACACTACGCCTTCCTCACACACCCTGACACCTGAACATCCGCACACAAACGGACATTTCCCCACACAGTGCACTTGCGGCGAGGTCGGGACAGCAGGTAGGGCTAGTAGGGACACGTACTCGACACGGCCGGCTTTGGAGGCGCCGCACACCGCAGTGCACGACGGCTTCGGCAGCCACATGCCGAGAACGATGGAGGACATCATGTCACCCCGGCTCGACGCATCGCATACCCAGAACGCGACGTCGACATCCCCCCCGGAACAGCTGGATCCCATCGAGCAGCTCGAACACATCGAGCAGGACCAGCGGGACGACCTGCTGGCCGGGCTTCCGGAGATCCCCCCGTACGACGAGGTGGGGGCAGTGGACGCACGAGCCCTGTCCAAGACCCTCTTCGCGCGGCTGGAGTCGCTGGAGGAGGGCACCCACGCATACTCGTACGTCCGCAACACGCTCGTCGAGCTCAACCTGGCCCTGGTCAAGTTCGCCGCCGCCCGCTTCCGCTCCCGCAGCGAGCCGATGGAGGACATCATCCAGGTCGGCACGATCGGCCTGATCAAGGCGATCGACCGCTTCGAGCTCAGCCGCGGTGTGGAGTTCCCCACCTTCGCGATGCCGACGATCATCGGCGAGATCAAGCGCTTCTTCCGCGACACCTCGTGGTCGGTGCGGGTGCCTCGCCGTCTCCAGGAACTCCGCCTCGACCTGGCCAAGGCCGGCGACGAACTGGCGCAGAAGCTGGACCGGGCGCCGACGGTGGCCGAGCTCGCCGAGCGCCTGAAGCTGACGAAGGACGAGGTCGTGGAGGGCATGGCCGCCTCCAACGCGTACACCGCGTCGTCGCTGGACGCCCAGCCGGAGGAGGACGACGCCGAGGGCGCGCTGGCCGACCGGATCGGCTACGAGGACCACGGCATCGAGGGCATCGAGTACGTGGAGTCCCTCAAGCCCCTGATCGCCGACCTCCCCGCCCGGGACCGGCAGATCCTGTCCCTGCGCTTCGTGGCGGGCATGACCCAGTCGGAGATCGGCGACGAGCTGGGCATCTCGCAGATGCATGTGTCGCGGCTGCTGTCGCGGACGCTGGTGCGGCTGCGAAAGGGGCTGACGGTCGAGGATTGACCGCTGTTCTTTTGAGATGCGGGGTTCTTCGGGTGCGGGGCGTGTGCGTCAGACGACGCGCACGCCCCGCCGCCATACCCCGCTCACCAGCGGCACCCCCGGCCGGTAGGCCAGGTGGACGTGGCTCGGGGCGTCGAGGAGGGTGAGGTCCGCCCGGGCGCCCGGGGTGATCCGGCCGATGTCCGTGCGGCGCAGGGCCGCCGCGCCGCCCGCCGTGGCCGACCAGACCGCCTCGTCCGGGGTCATGCCCATGTCCCGCACGGCCAGCGCGATGCAGAACGGCACGGACGAGGTGAAGGACGAGCCCGGGTTGCAGTCGGTGGACAGGGCCACGGTGACGCCGGCGTCGAGGAGGCGACGGGCGTCGGGCCACTCGGCGCGGGTGGAGAACTCGGCGCCGGGCAGCAGCGTGGCGACGGTGTCGCCGCTCGCGAGGGCGTCGACGTCGGCGTCCGTGAGGTGGGTGCAGTGGTCGGCGCTGGCGGCGTCCAGTTCGACGGCCAGCTGCACGCCGGGGCCGTAGGAGAGCTGGTTGGCGTGGATGCGCGGGTGCAGGCCCTTGGCCTTGCCCGCGGTGAGGATCGCGCGGGCCTGGTCGCCGTCGAAGGCGCCCTTCTCGCAGAAGACGTCGATCCACCGGGCGTACGGGGCACAGGCGTCCAGCATCGCGCCGGTGACGAGGGCCACGTACGCCGCCGGGTCGTCGGCGAAGTCCGGGGAGACGATGTGCGCGCCGAGGTAGGTGACCTCGTCGGTGTGGGCGGCGGCGATGCGCAGGGCGCGGGCCTCGTCCTCGACCGTGAGGCCGTAGCCGGACTTGGTCTCGAAGGTCGTCGTGCCCTGGCGCAGGGCCTCGGCGAGATAGCGGGTGAGGTTCGCTTCGAGTGCGGCGTCGCTCGCAGCGCGGGTCGCGGCGACCGTGGTGCGGATGCCGCCCGCGGTGTAGGAGCGGCCCGACATGCGGGCGTTGAACTCCTGGGTGCGGTCGCCCGCGAAGACGAGGTGGGAGTGGGAGTCCACGAAGCCGGGCAGGACGGCCCGTCCCCGGGCGTCGACGCGGTTGTCAGTGGCGGGTGCTTTGCTTGATTCACCGGTCCACGCGACGTGGTCGCCGTCGATGACGACGGCCGCGTCCTGGATCAGGCCGAGGGGGGAGTTGTCACCGAGGGAGGGGTCGTTGGTGACGAGCGCGGCGATGTTGGTGATGACGGTGCTGCTCATGGCGGTGGCGTCCTTGAGGGTGGCGGCCTTGGGGGTGGTGGTCAGCCGCGGAGGGCGTCGACGGCCCGCGCGAGCGCTTGCGGCACATCCGGTACGAGCGTGTGCGCCCCGTCGCGTACGACCTGCCGGCCGCCCACGACCGTGTGCCGTACGTCCGCTGCCGTCGCCGCGAATACGGCCGTCTCGGCGCCCAGCCGGGGCAGCGGGCCCGCTGTCCTGACCGAGTCGAGCGCGATCGTCGTGAGGTCGGCGAGGGCGCCGGTCTCGATGGCGCCCGCCTCGTCCCAGCCGAGGGCCGCGTGGCCGTCGGCGGAGGCGGCCCGCAGCAGCGCCGCCGCCGTCCAGTGGCCGCGGGTGCGGGTGCGCAGCCGCTCGTTCAGCTCCATCGCGCGGGCCTCTTCGAGCAGGTCGATGACGGCGTGGCTGTCGGAGCCGAGGGAGAGCGGGGAGCCGGCCTTCTGCAGGGCGACGGCGGGTCCGATGCCGTCGGCGAGGTCCCGCTCGGTGGTCGGGCACATGCAGGTGCCAGTTCCCGATCCGCCGAGAAGGGCGATGTCCTCGTCGGTGAGGTGGGTGTTGTGGACGCCGGTGGTGCGGCCGCCGAGGACGCCGTGGTCGGCGAGGAGCCGGGTGGGCGTGCAGCCGTGGGCCTCCTGGCAGGCGTCGTTCTCGGCGGTCTGCTCCGACAGGTGGACGTGCAGCGGCGCCCGCCGCGCCTCGGCCCATGCGGCCACGGTCGCCAACTGGCCGGCGGGCACGGCCCGTACGGAGTGGATCGCGGCCCCGATCCGCGCGTGATCCCGTTCCTTGAGAAGAGAACAGCGTTCGGCCCAGGCCTCGGCGGTGCCGTCGGAGAAGCGGAGCTGGTGGGTGTTGGGGGGTTGTCCGAAGCCGGCGGAGAGATAGGCGGTGTCGAGGAGGGTGATGCGGATGCCGGCGTCGGCGGCGGCCGCGATCAGGGCCTCGCCCATGGCGTTGGGGTCGGCGTAGGGGGTGCCGCCGGGGGCGTGGTGCAGGTAGTGGAACTCGCCGACGGAGGTGACGCCGGCCAGGGCCATCTCCGCGTACACGGCCCGGGCGAGGGCGTGGTAGCTCTCCGGGGTCAGCCGGTCGGCGGTGGCGTACATGACCTCGCGCCAGGTCCAGAAGGTGCCGGAGCCGACCTGGACGGTGCCGCGCAGGGCGCGGTGGAAGGCGTGGCTGTGGGCGTTCGCCAGCCCCGGGAGCGTGAGACCGCGCAGGATCTCGGCGCCGGGGGGCGGGGTGGGCACGTCCGTGCGGACGGCGGTGATCCGGCCGTCCGCGACCTCGACGGCGACGCCCGGCTCGACGTGGGTGTCGAGCCAGGCGTGCTCCAGCCAGTACGTCGTCACGAGGTGGCCAGTCCTTCCAGTACGTCGGCGAGGGCGAGTACCCCGGCCACGCAGTCGTCCTCGGCCGCGAACTCGGCCGGGGAGTGCGAGACGCCGGTGGGGTTGCGTACGAACAGCATGGCGGTCGGGATCGTCCCGGACAGGATTCCGGCGTCGTGTCCGGCACCGGTACCCAGGACGGGGACGGTGAACTCCGTGTCCTTCGCCTCCTTGCCCAGGATGCGGGCCAGTTCGTCGCGCAGGGCGTGGTCGAACTCGACGACGGGGGTGAAGGACTCCCGGACGATGTCGAGGGCGATGCCATGGGCGTCGGCGTACTCGCGGGCGGCCTTCTCGATCCCGCCGACCACCTGGTCCAGGCTCGCCTGGTCGGCGGCGCGGGAGTCGAGCCAGCCGCGCACGAGGGAGGGGATCGCGTTGACGCCGTTGGGTTCGACGGAGATCTTGCCGAAGGTGGCGACGGCACCGGCGAGTTCGGCCTCGCGGCGGGCGGCGAGGACGGTCTCGGCGTACGACAGCATGGGGTCGTGCCGGTCGACGAGACGGGTGGTGCCGGCGTGGTTGGCCTCGCCCCGGAAGTCGAACCGCCAGCGGCCGTGCGGCCAGATGGCGCTGGCGATGCCGACGCGGTCGCCGGACAGGTCCAGCGCGCGGCCCTGCTCGACGTGCAGTTCGACGAAGGCGCCGATGCGGCCGAGCCGTTCGTGGTCGGCCCCGATGGCGTCGGGGTCGTAGCCGGCGGCCTCCATGGCCCGGGGCAGGCTGATCCCCTCGCCGTCGGTCAGCCGGTGCGCCTGCTCGACGGTGAGCTGCCCGGAGGTGAGCCGTGAGCCGACGCAGGCGAGTCCGAAGCGGGCGCCTTCCTCGTCGCCGAAGTTGACGATGGCGAGCGGCTTGGTGAACTCCACCTGCCGGGACCGCAGTTCGTCGAGCGCGGCGAAGGACGACACGACCCCGAGCGGCCCGTCGAAGGCCCCGCCGTCGGGCACGGAGTCCAGATGCGAGCCGGTGACGACGGCGTCCCCGGCGGCCGGGTCCCCGAGCCAGGCCCACTGGTTGCCGTTCCGGTCGAGCTCGTAGCTCATCCCCCGCGCCTCGGCCTGCTCCTGGAACCAGGCCCGGCATTCGGTGTCGGCGCCGGTCCAGGCGAAGCGGCGGTAGCCGTGGGAGTCGGGGTGGCGGCCGATGGGGAGCAGCTCGCGCCACATGGAGTGGAACGAGCTGCTGTGGGACGTCTGCGTCACGCCGGGTCACCCTCGCGCATCGGGATCCGCACGCCGCGCTCGTCGGCGACCGAGTCCGCGATGTCGTAGCCCGCGTCCACGTGCCGGATGACGCCCATGCCGGGGTCGTTGGTCAGCACGCGGCGGACCTTCTCGCCGGCGAGCTTCGTGCCGTCGGCGACGGTGACCTGGCCGGCGTGGATGGAGCGGCCCATGCCGACGCCGCCGCCGTGGTGGAGGGAGACCCAGGAGGCGCCGGAGGCGACGTTCACCATGGCGTTGAGCAGCGGCCAGTCGGCGATCGCGTCGGAGCCGTCGAGCATGGCCTCGGTCTCGCGGTACGGGGAGGCGACGGAACCGCAGTCGAGGTGGTCGCGGCCGATGGCCAGGGGCGCGGCCAGCTCGCCGCTCGCGACCATGTCGTTGAAGCGCTCGCCTGCCTTGTCGCGCTCGCCGTAGCCGAGCCAGCAGATGCGGGCGGGAAGGCCCTGGAAGTGGACGCGTTCGCCGGCCATCTTGATCCAGCGGTGCAGGGACTCGTTCTCGGGGAACAGGTCGAGGATCGCCTTGTCGGTCTTGGCGATGTCGGACGCCTCACCGGACAGGGCGGCCCAGCGGAAGGGGCCCTTGCCCTCGCAGAAGAGGGGGCGGATGTAGGCGGGGACGAAGCCGGGGAAGGCGAACGCGCGGTCGTAGCCCGCGAGCTGGGCCTCGCCGCGGATGGAGTTGCCGTAGTCGAAGACCTCGGCGCCGGCGTCCATGAAGCCGACCATGGCCTCGACGTGCCGGGCCATGGACTCGCGGGCCCTCACCGTGAACCCGGCCGGGTCCTTCGCCGCCGCGTCGGCCATGTCCTCGAAGGCGACGCCGACCGGCAGGTAGGACAGCGGGTCGTGGGCCGAGGTCTGGTCGGTGACGATGTCGATGGGGGCGCCCTCGGCGAGCATCTGCGGGAGCAGCTCGGCGGCGTTGCCGAGGAGGCCGATGGACAGCGGCTTGCGCTGGTCGCGGGCCTCGGTGGCGAGCTGGAGGGCGTGAGCGAGGTTGTCGGCCCTGACGTCGAGGTAGCGGTGCTCGATGCGGCGCTCGATGGCGCGGGGGTCCACGTCGATACAGATCGCGACGCCGTCGTTCATGGTGACCGCGAGGGGCTGGGCGCCGCCCATGCCGCCGAGGCCGGCGGTGAGGGTGATGGTCCCGGCGAGGGTGCCGCCGAACTTCTTCGCGGCGACGGCGGCGAAGGTCTCGTAGGTGCCCTGGAGGATGCCCTGGGTGCCGATGTAGATCCAGGAGCCGGCGGTCATCTGGCCGTACATGGTCAGGCCGAGGGCCTCCAGGCGGCGGAACTCCTCCCAGTTGGCCCAGTCGCCGACGAGGTTGGAGTTGGCGATGAGGACGCGCGGGGCCCACTCGTGGGTCTGCATGACGCCGACGGGGCGGCCGGACTGGACGAGCATGGTCTCGTCCTGCTTGAGGGTGCGCAGGGTGCGGACCATGGCGTCGAAGGAGCGCCAGTCGCGGGCGGCCTTGCCGGTGCCGCCGTAGACGACGAGCTTGTCGGGGTGCTCGGCGACCTCGGGGTCGAGGTTGTTCTGGAGCATCCGCAGGGCGGCTTCCTGCTGCCATCCCAGGGCACTCAGTTCCGTACCGCGCGGCGCTCGTACGGGGCGGGGTCCTGACATGGTCTGCCTCCTAGCGGAATGTTTGAGTCTCTATTCACATCCTGACCTCCTGAATAGAGCTAGTCAATAGGGCGGTCCCTCAGCGCGGGCGCGCCGCGGATGTTTGGCTGGATGTATGGGCGCAGACGCTGGATGCATGGGCGCGGACAACGACCTGACGGGGGACGTCGTGGGCATCGAAGGGCAAGAAGATCGCGCGGTCCGGCGGGACGAGGCGGTGCGGGCCGCGGTGGAGCAGGGGCTGCTGGGGCCGGGCTCCCCGATCGTCGGCCTCCTGGACGTCACCGGCATCCGGGAGTCGGCGGCCGAGCTGCGGGCCGCGTTCGACGCCGTCACCGCGCCCGGCACGCCCGTGCTGCACGCCTTCGCGGTGAAGGCGACCCCGCTGGTGCCGGTGCTGCGGCTGCTGCGGGAGGCCGGGATCGGCGCGGAGGTGGCGAGTCCGGGTGAGCTGGCGCTGGCGCGGGCGGCGGGGATCGCCCCGCAGCAGACGGTGCTGGACTCGCCCGCGAAGACACCGGCCGAGCTGCGGGAGGCCCTCGCCCTCGGGATCGCCGTCAACGCCGACAATCCGCAGGAGCTGGACCGCATCGACGCCCTCATGAGGTCCGGCCCGAGTCGCTCACCGCTCGGGATCCGGGTGAACCCGCAGATCGGCGGGGGTTCCATCGGGGCGACCTCGACGGCGACGGCGACCTCGAAGTTCGGGGTGGCGCTGCGCGATGAGGGCGCCCGGGAGTGGCTCCTGCGCGCCTACGCCGACCGGCCCTGGCTCAACCGGCTGCACGCGCACACCGGCTCCCAGGGCATCCCGCTGTCCCTGATGGCGCAGGGGGTCGCGGAGACGTACGCGCTCGCCGAGGAGATCAACCGGCACATCGGGCGCCCCCAGATCGACACGATCGACATCGGCGGCGGACTGCCGGTGAACTTCGGCTCGGACACGACGGCGCCGACCTACGCGCAGTACGCGCGGCTGCTGAGCGAGGCGGTGCCGGGCCTGTTCGACGGGCGGTACGGGCTGGTGACCGAGTTCGGGCGGTCGCTGCTGGCCAAGCACGGCACGATCGTGGCCCGGGTGGAGTACGCCAAGAGCGCGGGCGGGCGGCCGGTCGCGGTGACGCACGCGGGCGTGCAGGTGGCGACGCGGACGGTGTACGTACCGGGGGCGTGGCCGCTCAGGATCGCCGCGTACGACGGGAAGGGGCGGCCGAAGGCGGGGGCCGAGGTGGTGCAGGACATCGCCGGGCCGGCCTGCTTCTCGGGCGACCTGCTCGCCGAGGCGAGAGCGCTGCCGCTGCTCGAGCAGGGCGACTACGCGGCGGCGCTGGACACCGGCGCGTACTACTTCGCGCACCACTACGCCTACAACTCCCTCGCGCGGCCCGGCATCTACGGGTTCGCGTCGGACGAGGGCGGCTCCGTCGCCTTCGCGACCGTGCGCACCCCGCAGACGCTCGAGGAGATCGTGGCCGAGTCGGGAGGGGCGCACGCCTCCGCGCTCACCACCCTCGGGACGACCGCGCGCCCTTGACGCACGCCGGTGGACCTGTGGGTCAACTGATCGGAAAACGAGCGCAGTTGACCCACCCTAGCCATCCGCCGCATGTTCCACCGGAAAATGCCGGAATCCTCACCCCCCGCCCACACCCTGCGTAGTTTCGGCGTCACTCAGCCGAACCCCAGGCGGGAGGGGAACTCACGGTGCCCGGTATCGACGAGTGTCTGCTCGAAGTCATGCAACTGCCCGGTGCCCGGGGCGCCGCGCTCGTCGACTGGACGAGCGGGCTGGCCCTGGGCACCGCCGGCGAGTCACCGGGCGGTGATTACGAGACGGCCGCGGCCGAGGCCGCCGAACTGGCCCGGCTGGCCGCCGAGCACCGGGCGTTCGCCCCGGAGGACGACATCACCGACCCCCCGGTCGAGGACGTCATCATCAGCAACCGGGACAGCTACCACGTCCTGTGCTTCGTCCAGACGTCGTTCGACAGCAGCGTCTTCCTGCATCTGTGGCTGGCCCGCGTGGAGGGCAACCTCGCGCTGGCCCGCATCCGGCTCGGCGAGATGACCGGACGGCTGGTCCTGGGATGACGGCGGTGACCACCACACCACCGCCCCGGCTGCCGGTGCGGGACAAGGCGGAGGCCCGCGACCGGGCCTGGGGCGGCGTCTCCCCGATGCTGACCCGGCTCGCCGCCGAGCGGGCCACCGGTGTCCTCGTCCGCGAGCGCGGCACCCTGCATCTCGCCGAGGGCCGGGTCGTGCACGCCGAGAGCCCCGCCGCGCCCGGCCTCGGCGCCCTGCTCACCGCGCACGGCACCCTCGACGCCGACACCTGGCGGCAGGCCGCCGAGGAGGCCACGGAGGCCCCGGGCGCCGGACTGCTGCTCGTCGGCCGCGGCCGGCTCACCCGGGGCGCGCTGGAGCTGTGCCACCTCGAAACGCTGTACGACGCGGCCTACTTCGCGCTCGCCCCCAGCAGCACCCCGGGCCGCTTCCGGTACACGAGCCCGGGCCGGGCCGGCGCGGTGCGTGCCGTGACGGTGGCCGCCCTGGAGCACGAGACGCTGCGCCGCCGCGACCTGCTGCACCGCATATGGCCCGATCCGGCGACCGACGAGGCCCCGCTGCTGCGCGCCGACAGCGTCGCCCTCCCGGGCCCCACCGCCCGGCAGCGGGCGGTGCTGCACCTGGTCGACGGCGTCCGCACGGCACTGGACATCGCCCGCGCGATGGGCCGCCCGGCGTTCCACACCCTGGTGGACGTACGGCGGCTCGCGGCGGCCGGGGTCCTGGTGCGCGGCGCCCCGGAACCCGCCGAACCGGCCTGGCCCGAGACCACCGACCCCGACATCACGCTGCTGAAGAGGCTCAGGGATGCGCTGGAGTCCCTTTGAACGACAACGCGCCCGTGCCGAGAGGAGTGACCAGATGGCGGCCGAACCCGAAATCCTGGACGAGCTGCGGCGGTTGAGGAGCCGGGTGCCGTATCTCACCGGCGCCCTGGCGGCGAGCGTGGACGGGCTCGTCCTCGCCCAGGACACCCCGGGTGTGGAGCCCGACGGCATGGCCGCGCTCACCGCGGCCGCGCTCGGCGTCGCCATGCGGCTGTCGGACGCGACCGGGCAGGGGGACTTCCGGGAGCTGACGGTGCGGGGCGCCTACGGCTATGTGGCGACGTACGCGGCGGGCCGCAGCGCCGTCCTCACGCTGCTCGCCCAGGACCGCGTCAACGCCGGCCGGCTCCATCTGGAGGGCCGCCGCGCCGGCACCCGTATCGGGGAGTTCCTCGACTCCCGGGCGCCGGCGGAGGCACCCGTCGCCGCCAAACCGGCCAGAGCGCCCGCCCGCACCAGAGCGGCGCGCACCCCTCGTACGACCAACGCACGTACGTCTACCGACAGTTGAACCCACAGGAAAGGCAGACAGTCATGGCCAACACCGAAACCTCCCTGAAAGAGTGCCTCGCCTCCATCGAGGGCGCGACCGGCGTGGCGCTGGTCGACTACACCAGCGGCATGGCCCTCGGCACCCTGGGGGGCAGCAAGAGCTTCGACCTCAGCGTGGCCGCCGCCGGGAACACCGACGTCGTCCGCGCCAAGATGCGCACCATGGAACACCTCGGGCTCAAGGGCCAGATCGAGGACATCCTGATCACCCTGTCCGACCAGTACCACCTGATCCGGCTGATCAGCGGCCGCAGCAGCAACGGACTGTTCATGTACCTGGTCCTGGACGCCAAGCGCGCCAACCTGGCGATGGCCCGCCACCAGCTGAAGAAGATCGAGGAGGACCTGGAGGTCTGACCGGCGGGCCGCTCAGACCAGCGCCGCGGTGCGGCGGCGCGCCCCGCCCGGGGCCGCGTCGCCCGCCGCGATGCCGGTGCCGCGGTACGCCTTGACCGCCTTGCCGGCCGGGCGTCCGCCGCGCGCGTCGAGCCAGTCGACCCGCACCCACAGCAGCGCCTCCCCGGCACGCTCGCGCCGCCCGAGCCAGGCGGCCTTCAGCCACAGCCCCACCCCGGCCCCGGCGAGCAGCAGCCCGCCCGCGACGGGCACCGCGAAGTTGGCGCCGAGCGCCGCCAGCCAGGCGAGCAGCAGCCACCAGCGATGTCCGCGCCGCCAGTTCCGTACGGTCACGGCCCGGTCCTGGAGCACGTCGTGCTTCCCGGCGCGGGCGGCCGCGCCCGCGAGGGCGGTGTAGCGCCTGCGGCGGCGGTACGACACGACGGCCACCGCGACAATGAACAGCGCGGCCCCCGCCATCACCCCGATCCGGCGCCCGGTCAGCCCCGGCACCAGCACCCCGACACCCGCCGCGAACACCCCGGCCCACCACAGGGGCGCCGCTCCGGCGCGTACGACGACGGCCACCCGGGCGAGTCCCAGTCCTCCGCGTGCCACGTCCGCCTCCTCGTCCTGTCGGCACAGTCCTGTCGACACAGTCCTTTCGGCCGGGCAGGTTAGCGGGCGAAAGTGAGACGAGTCTGAAAAACGCCGGCTACTCCACGAACAGCCCCCGCGCCGCCGCCTTCGTGTCGAACTCCTCCAGCCGCGCCTGCGCGTCCGGCAGCTCGTCGGCCATGGCCTCCAGCAGCACCCGTCCGAGCAGCATCGGCGCGCAGGCGGTGTCGAAGGCGAGCCCGGTGCCGACGGCGGCGGGCAGCAGCAGGTCGGAGACCTTGGCGACCGGCGCGAAGGCGGAGTCGGCGACGGTGACGACGGACAGCCCGGCCTCCTTGGCGTAGCCGAGCGTGTCCAGGACCTCCCGGGGATGCCGGGGCAGCGCGAAGCAGAGCAGCGCCGAGGCGCCCGCGCGGACGGCGGCGTCGATCCGGTCGTGGACCATCGTGCCGCCCTCGTGCAGCAGCCGGACGTCCGGGTGGACCTTGGCGGCGAAGTAGGCGAAGCCGTAGGCCTGCGAGGCGGCGGCCCGCAGTCCCAGCACCGGCAGCGGCCGGGAGGCGGCCAGCACCCGGCCCGCGCGCTGCACGGGCCGCGGGTCGGCGAGCATCTCGGCGAGGTGCCGGAGGTTGGCGATCTCGGCCTCGACGGCCTGCTGGTACTCGTTGTACGACGCCGAGTCCGCCGCCTGCTGCTGCTCCCCGGGCGCGACCTCGCGCAGGTGGCGGCGCAGGGCGGGATAGCCGTCGAAGCCGAGGGCGACCGCGAAGCGGGTCACGGACGGCTGGCTGACCCCGGCGAGCTCGGCGAGCTCGACGCTGGACAGGAACGGCACGTCCGCGGCGCGCCGCACCATGCTGTGCGCGATGCGCCGCTGGGTCGGCGTGAGCCGGTGCCCCTCGAAGAGCGCCTGGAGCCGTGCCGCCGGTGTGTCCGTCACACCCATCTCGCTCATCACTCGCTCCCCCTCCAGATGTCCGTGAACCGGTCGAGCAGTGCGGCCGCCGTCGTCACGTCACCCGTGAGCGGCCGGTCGGCCTGGTCCTCGTCGAGCACCGAGTAGGCCAGCTCCAGCGCCCGCCCCACCGGCAGCGCCGGGTCGGGGCCGTGGTCGCGCTGGCGCAGGGCCCGTACGGCGGCGACGAGTTCGCAGCCGACGACGAGCCGGTACGCCCCGCACGCCCGCAAGGTCTGCCGGGCGGCGAGCGAGGCGAAGCTGGCCTGTTCCTCGACGCCCCGGGAGAGTACAGCGTGCCCGAGGGAGGCGGGGGCGGAGAAGGCCCGCAGATCGCCGAGGGCGGCGCCGGCGGCGTACTCCAGGATCATCACGCCGGAGGAGGCGGGCTCGTGGTCGGCGAGGAAGGGGCGCAGGCGGGTGTAGGCGGGCTCGTTGAGGGTGGACAGCCGGGACGTCGACAGCCTCGCCACCTGGGTGAGGGCCAGCCTGAAGTGGTCGAGGGCGAGGGCGAGCTGGGCCTGGTAGAAGCCGCCGTGGTGGTAGGCGGCCATGTCCTCGGGGCTGATGAGCGGGTTCTCGGCGGCGGCGTTGATCTCGACGGCGAGGACGGCTTCGAGGGCGTCGGCGGCGTCGTGCGCCGGGCCGTGGATCTGCGGCAGGCAGCGGAAGCCGTACGGGTCCTGGATACGGCCGAGGGGCGGCGTGGGCCGTTCGTCCGCGCCGATCAACTCCCGCATCCGGCGGGCGACTTCGCTGCTGCCCCGGTGCGGCCGGGCGGCGTGCACGGGGGCGGCGTACGCCTCGTGGGAGCCGTCCACCGCGAGCAGTGACAGCGCGCCGACCACCTGCGTGGCCTCCAGCAGCCCGCGCAGTTCGTGCAGGGCGAGCGCGGCCTGGCCGAGGGTGAGGGCGTTGCTGCTGATGAAGGCGAGGGCGTCGTTGTTGTCGAGGGGCTGCGGCTCAGGACCGGCGCCTTTCCAGGGGTGCTCCCCGGCCAGCGCGAGGCCCGCCTGGGCGAGGGCCGCGATGTCCCCGGTGCCGACCGATCCGAACTCGTGGACGACCGGGTACGCCCCGCTCTCCAGGGCCTCGCACAGCGCGGTGACGACGGTCGGCCGCAGCCCCGCGCCGCCCGCGAGCAACTGGTTCGCCCGGACGGCGAGCATCGCGCGCACCTGCCGGGCGGGCAGCTCCTCGCCGATGGCGCCGGCGTGGCTGCGCAGGAGTCTGAGGCCGTGCTCGGCGGCCGCCTCCGTGGGCACCGGCTCGTTCCGGTTGGCGCCGACGCCGGTGGAGCGGCCGTAGACGCGACCGGTCGCGGCGATCTGCCGGGCGGCGTCCCACGATGTGGTCACCCGCTTCATCGCATCGGTCCCGGGCACCGGCCGCGCGGCCCCGTCGGCGAGCCGCGCGACGTCGGAGACGCCGAGTCCGATCCCGTCGAGGACGACCAGTCCGGTGTGCACAGAAGCAGGTGTGTCCACGATCTGAGACGACATAAAGCCCAAACACCCCTTAATCCGGACACCTGATCTTGCCTGGCGGGCATCCGTTACTTCGGATTTACATCAACCCGTTGACAAACTATTCAGCTAAAGAGAACTCTGCATGACGTTATACAGCCGGGCAAGGGACATCTCATGATCCAGTTCGACGCGGTCCACAAGCGCTTCCCCAACGGCACGACAGCGGTCCACGACCTCTCCCTGGAGATCCCCGAGGGCGGCGTGACGGTCCTCGTCGGATCTTCCGGTTGCGGCAAGACGACCACCCTCAGAATGATCAACCGGATGGTCGAACCGACCTCCGGCACCATCAAGGTCGGCGGCAAGGACGTCACCCGGCAGGACGCGGCCGAACTGCGCCGCTCCATCGGGTACGTCATCCAGCAGGCCGGCCTCTTCCCGCACCGCACGGTGCTCGACAACATCGCCACCGTGCCGCTGCTCCTCGGCCACGGCCGGCGCAAGGCACGAGCCCGGGCGGCCGAGCTGCTGGAGACCGTCGGCCTCGCCGCCGACGCCGGCAAGCGCTACCCCCACCAGCTCTCCGGCGGCCAGCAGCAGCGGGTCGGCGTGGCCCGCGCGCTCGCCGCCGACCCGCCGGTGCTCCTCATGGACGAGCCCTTCGGCGCGGTCGACCCGGTGGTGCGCACCCAGCTCCAGGACGAACTGCTCCGGCTCCAGAAGGAGCTGAGCAAGACCATCGTCTTCGTCACCCACGACGTCGACGAGGCCGTCCGGCTCGGCGACCAGATCGCGATCTTCCGCACCGGCGGCCACCTGGTGCAGTGCGCCTCCCCCGCCGAGCTCCTCGCCCGGCCCGCCGACGACTTCGTCGCCGACTTCCTCGGCGCCGAGCGCGGACTGAAGCTGCTGTCGCTGAAGACCCTCGCGGGCGTCCCGCAGGGTCCCGCACCGGAGGGCGGCACCTGGTCCCTCGTCCTCGACGCGGCACGCAAGCCCCTGCACTGGGCCTCGCCGGACGCCGAGCTGCCCGTACGGCCGCTGACGGACGGCGACTCCCTGCTGTCCGCGCTCAACGAGTCGATCGCCTCCCCCACCGGCCTGATAGCCCGCGTCGACGCGGCGGGCGTCCTCACCGGCGTCACCTCCCGCGACGACATCCACACGCACGCGGGCCAGGCGCACAGCGAAGCGCGGGTGGCCGCATGACCATCGACTGGTCGTGGATAGGCGACCACACCGACGACCTCACCAGCCTCACGGTCTCCCACCTCCAGGCCGCGCTGACCGCCGTCTTCTTCGGGCTCCTGATCTCGCTGCCGCTCGCGGTCGTCGCGCACCGGGTCCGCCCCCTGCGCGGCTTCCTGCTCGGCCTCTCGAACGTCCTGTTCACGATCCCGTCGATCGCGATCTTCGTCCTCCTGCTGCCGATCAGCGGCCTGACCCGCACCACCACGGTCATCGGCCTGACGGTCTACACCCTGGTCGTGCTGCTGCGGAACACCGTCGAGGGCCTCGACTCGGTCCCCGCGAAGACCAAGGAGGCGGCGAAGGCGATGGGCACGCGCCCGCTGCGCACGCTGCTCACCGTCGAGTTCCCGCTCGCGCTCCCCGTGATCATGGCGGGCGTCCGGATCGCCACGGTCATGTCGATCTCCCTCGTGTCCGTCGCCACCTACATCGGCGACGGCGGCCTCGGCCAGCTCTTCACCGACGGCTTCCAGCGCGACTTCCCGACCCCGGTGATCGCGGGCGTGGTCCTCACGATCCTGCTCGCGGTCGTCGCGGACGCGGCCCTGGTCGCCCTCCAGTACGTCCTCACCCCCTGGAAGAGGAGGCGGGCCTAAGACATGTACGAGCTCATCAGGAACCTCGGCACCTGGCTGACCAGCGGCTCCAGCTGGACCGGCACGGACGGCATCGCGCACCGCCTCGCCGAACACCTCCAGTACTCGCTCCTCGCGACCCTGGTCGCGGCCGCCATCGGCCTGCCGCTCGGCCTGCTCATCGGCCACACCGGCAAGGGCGCCTTCGTCGCGATCAACCTCGCCTCCTTCGGGCGCGCCCTGCCGACCGTCGGCCTGGTCGTCCTCGTCTTCCTGGCCGGCGGACTGTCGATGCTGCCGGTGTACGTCGCCCTGGTCGCCCTCGCGGTCCCGGCGATCGTCACCAACACCTACGCCGGGATGACGGCCGTCGACCCGGACGTCAAGGACGCCGCCCGCGGCCAGGGCATGCGCGGCCACCAAGTGCTGTTCCAGGTCGAGCTGCCGCTCGCGCTCCCCCTGATCATGACGGGCCTGCGCCTGGCGCTGATCCAGGTCGTCGCGACGGCCACGATCGCCGCGTACGTCTCCTTCGGCGGCCTCGGACGCTACGTCTTCGACGGCCTCGCCCAGCGCGACCTCGTCCAGGTGCTGGGCGGCGCGGTGCTGGTCGCCGTCATCGCCGTGACCCTCGACCTCGCCCTGTCCGGCCTCCAGCGCTTCCTCTTCCGCCACCGCACCGCCTAGGGAACACAGACCATGAACCGACGCACCCTCCTCGGCGGCCTGTTCGCGGCCGCCTCCGTCCCCGCCCTGACCGCCTGCGCGAGCGGCATCACCTCCCTCGACGGCCAGGGCTCCGCCTCCGGTGGCGGCGGCTCCAGCAAGGGCGGAGTCACCATCGGCACCGCCAACTTCACCGAGAACCAGGTCCTCGGCTACCTCTACGCCGCCGTGCTCCAGGACGCCGGTGTGAAGGTGAAGGTCCGCCCGAACCTCGGCACCCGCGAGATCGTGATCCCCGCCCTGAAGAGCGGCGACATCGACCTGCTGCCCGAGTACCAGGGCGCCCTCCTCAACTACCTGGCCCCGAAGGACGATTCGGCGGAGCCCGGCACCATGCAGAACGCGCTCACGCTGGCGATGCCCAGCGGCCTCCAGGTCCTGCCGTACGGCCAGGCCGCCGACTCCGACTGTTTCGTGGTCACCCGGGAGACGGCCCGGAAGTACGGCCTGACCTCCCTGGCCGACCTGGCGAAGCAGAACGGCAAGCTCGTCATCGGCGCCGCGCCCGAGGTGAAGAAGCGCCGGGTGGGTGCGATCGGCCTGAAGGACGTCTACGGCGTGGAGTTCAAGGAGTTCAAGTCGCTGGACTCGGACGGCCCGCTCGTCAAGGGCGCCCTGAAGAAGGGCGACGTGGACGTCGCGAACCTCTTCACCACCGACACCGACATCGCCGGCAACGACTGGGTCGTGCTGACCGACCCCAAGAACCTGATCCCCAGCCAGCACATCGTCCCGCTCATCGCCGACCGCAAGGCCGACGACAAGGTCCGCAAGGCCCTCGCCCGGCTCGGCAACGTCCTGACCACGGACCAGCTCACCCAGCTCAACAGCCAGGTCGACAACGACAAGAAGGACCCGGAGGACGTGGCGAACACCTACGCGAAGCAGCACGGGCTGACGAAGTGAGCCGTCGCTGACACGTCGACGATCCGACGGCGATGATCTGACGATGAATCAGCCAAGAGTCGTTAAACCGGCACGCTCGGTGACCGATCGCACGCGTACGGTGATCGGGCGTCAACCGTACGACTCCTGAGGACACGTCATGGCCTCCAACCGCCGGGCCTTCGTGACGGTCACCGCCGTCGGCGCAGTGGCCGCCGCCCCCGCCGCGGCGGCCCCCGCCACCACCGGCCACCCGCACGACTCCCGCACGGCCCTCGCCGAACTCCTCGCCGGGAACCTGCGGTACGCCACCGGCCGCTCCCGCCACCCGCACGAGAGCGACCGCCTGCGGCACGGTCCGGCCGGCGCGCAGCACCCCTTCGCGGTGGTGGTCGGCTGCGTCGACTCCCGGGTCCCGCCCGAGTTGGTCTTCGACCAGGGCCTCGGGGACCTGTTGTGCATAAGGACGGCCGGCCAGGTGCTGGACGAGGCGGTGCTGGCGTCCGTCCAGTACGGCGTCGAGGAACTGCGCATCCCGCTGGTGGTCGTGCTCGGGCACGAGCGGTGCGGGGCCGTCGCGGCCACGCTGGAACACCTGCGCACCGGGGCCCCCGTGCCCGCCCACCTGAATCTGCTGGTCGACGAGATCACCCCGTCCGCCCGCCGCACCCGCGCCCTGCCCGGCGACTGGGCCGAGCACACCATGACGGCGCACACCCGCTGGGTCCGGGACGCCATCCGGGCCGACCCCGCCTTCCGCCGGGCCCACGTGGCGGCCGCCCGCTTCGACCTCGACACAGGCCTCGTCTCGGTACTGCCCTGAGCCTCAGCTCCGCGGGCCCGCCGTCGCCCCCAGGGGGCCTCCCGGTCATCCCCAGCCCGAACACGGGGGCTATCCCCAGTGCGGCGGGGGCCCCGGCTCCCTAACTTTGAGTGCATGAGCGGAATGGACGCGCGGGACGCCGACCTGAAGAAAGAACTCGACGCCACCCTGCAGGCCCGCAGGGAACTGGGCGAGGAGTACGAGTCCGCACTGGTGGACTCCTTCCTGGAGAAGGTCGACCAGCGCATCGACGGCGCGGTGGAGCGCCGGGTGCGCCGGCAGCTGGCCGAGCAGCAGATGGTGGTGGCCCGGGGGGCACGGAAGCCGAGCCCGACGGACTCCTGGGGCGAGCGCTACGGCTTCGGCATCGTCTCGCTGGTCCTCGCCGTCCCGCTGTCCGCGATCGGCGGCGGCATCGCCCATCTGCCCGGCCTGCTGGTCGCCTGGGCCGGCATCGTCGGCGTCAACGCCTTCCAGGCCGTGCGCACCAACCCCGAGCTGTTCCGGGGCCGGCGGCACCGCAAGTCCGGACAGGACAGCGAGTGGGAGGGCTGACCGGCCTCACGCCTGGCGGGTCGGCAGCACCATGATCTGACGCAGGTTGACATGCCGGGGGCGGCTGGTGACGTAGGCGACGACGTCGGCGACCTCCGCCGCGGACAGCGTGCCCATCGCGTCGACCATCCCGCCGACCTGTTCGCGCAGACCGTCGTTGTCGATGTGCGAGGCGAGTTCGCTCTCCGTCAGCCCCGGCTCGATGTTGGTGACCCGCACGTCCCGCGGCCCGAACTCACCGCGCAGCAGCGCCGACAGGTGGGTGACCGCGGCCTTCGTCGCCCCGTACACGGCGTAGTTGGTGAAGCCGGTGACGTGCGCGCCGATGGACGAGACGTTCACCAGGTCCGCGCTGCCGCCCCGCGCGGCCGCGTCCGTCAGGTCCTTGGCGAAGGCGCCGATGACGCGCAGGACGCCGGTGACATTGGTGTCGATCATCCGCTGCCACTCGTCGACGCGGGCGTCCTCGATCGGGTTGGGCAGCATGACGCCGGCGTTGTTGACGACCAGGTCGACGCTCCCGTACTCCTCGTGGATCCGCTGCACGGCGGCGTCCACCGAGGCCCCGTCGGTCACGTCGGCGACCACGGCCAGTGCCTGCCCGCCGTCCGCCCGGATCTTCCCGACGACGGCCTCCAGCCGCTCCGCCCGGCGCGCCAGCAGCGCGACCTTCGCGCCCTGCGCGGCCAGCCCGACGGCGACGGCCTCGCCGATACCGCTCGCCGCTCCGGTGACGACGGCGGTACGGCCGGCCAGGTTCTCGTACGACATGAGTGCTCCTCGGTGAGTGAGTCGCCCGGTGTCTCCCGGCGACGTCCACCACCCTGCGCCGCCCGGCGCGGCCTACCCAGGGATGCGCTTTTCCTGGGTCTGGCAGAACCAGGTTGGAATTTGGCCGCTCCCCTACGATCGAACCCATGGACGGGGACCTCGGAGACTTCCTGCGCTCACGCCGCGCCCGCATCCAGCCCGAGGAGGTGGGGCTGGCCTCGTACGGGCGGCGCCGCGTACCCGGGCTGCGCCGCGAGGAGGTGGCCCAGCTCGCCGGCGTCAGCGTCGACTACTACATCCGCCTGGAACAGGGCCGCGGCCCGAGCGTCTCGGACGCCGTCCTGGACGCGATCGCACGCGTCCTGCGCCTCGACGACACCGAGCACGCCTATCTGCGCGCGGTGGCCAGGCCGCCGAAGAAGCACACGCCCCGCCGCAACGCCCCGCGCGTCCGCCCCGGCGTCCAGCTCCTGCTGGACAGCATGGAGCGCACGCCCGCGTTCGTCCTCGGCCCCGGCATGGAGGTCCTGGCCTGGAACGCCCTCGGCGACGCCCTGCTGGGCTTCAGCCGGATGGCGCCGGCCCGGCGCAACATCGTCCTCCAGCTCTTCCTGGAGCCCGGCGGGCGCGACCTCTATCCCGACTTCGCCGCGGTCGCCGCCCAGACCGTCGCCCACCTGCGCCTCAGCGCGGGCGCCCACCCCGACGACCCCGCCCTGCGCGACCTCGTCGGCGAACTCTCCCTCAAGAGCGAGGACTTCCGCCGCCTGTGGGCCGACCACCAGGTCCGGGCGTGCATGTACGGCGTGAAGCGTGTCCAGCACCCGGTCGCGGGCCTGCTGACCCTCCCGTACGAGTCCCTGACCCTCCCGGAGACCCCGGACCAGACCCTCGTCGTCTACACCCCGGAACCGGGCTCGGAGACAGCGGAGCGGCTGCAGCTGCTGGGAAGTTGGGCGACCACCCACTGAGCGGGACAAAAGGGCGAGAGGGGAATTGGGGAAGAGGAGAAGAGGGGAAAAAAATATGCGCGGGGACCGCCGCACCCCCGTTACCGGGGGGCGGGACGACGGCGGTCCCCGCGAGGGACGTCGACCGGGTCAGGGCCAGGTCTGGCGTCCGGCGTCCATGGAGGTCCGGGAGCCGCTCCGGAGGTCCTTGGACGTTTCGGTGCCGGCGGGGGCGGGGAGCCGCTCCCGCCCTGCCGACACCCACTAATGTGCCGGACGCGTGTTAAGCGAGTGCTGCGCGGACGTGACACCCTCGTACCACTTCCGGGAAGTCCACCGATTCGGTAGGCAAACGGAAGTTCGCCGCCCGCCCCGCCGGTTCACCGGACGTTCACCGCTGCTTTCCGCCCTTGGCGAGGAAAGCCAACGGGACTCGGCCACTCCGTCAACGAGAAGTCGCCGGCTCACCCGATGTACGGAACCAGTCGGTCATCGACTCGTCCGTCACGTCGTCCAGCCGCATAGTTCGAGGCATCCGAACATTTCATCCACCCTGGAAGGGGTGCTCGCATGCCCGGCTGGTCCAGAAGCTTCCTCGATCCCTCGCTCGTCGTGGCCCTGGAGGCCGGACGCACCTTCGAGGAATGGCTCGGCGGTCGCATACCCGCCGTGGACTACGCCCGGATCAGCGCCGACCAGAGCACGCGGTCCGCCGTCCTGGCCAAGGGCCGAGCGCCAGGCACGGGGATTCGCCACCAGCACGAGGAGAACACCGAGACGGCAGCCGAATTCGGTGTGGCCATCGTCAAGTTCTACGAGGACAACGGACTGACGGCCGCACAGCCGGCCCTCGTACGCCCGGCCTTCATGGAGATGGTCGACGCTCTGCACTGCCGAAGGACGACCGAGGGCTTTCCCGTCCTGGCGCTCGTCGCCACGGAACATGAACGCGTGTGGCGGCTGGCTTCGGACTTCACCCGGGTCCGCCAAGCCGTCACGGTCACCGACGAGGGACTGTTCATCGAGCGGCGAAGCGTGTTCGATCTCGGTTCGCTTCGCCACGCCGAGGCGACCGTCACCAGCGAGGGCGAGGTGCGGAGAGCGAAGGAGCGCATCGAGCGCCGTGTCCGGCGCCGGGCGATCGACGGCGGGACACCGGGAGGACGCAGACGCTTCGGCTGGCTACCACCCGACCCCCGCTCCGGGCGGAAGATCAATATGCGCAGAGACCCCGAGGAATGGCCCGTACTCAGCGAGATGATCGACTCCGCACTGTGTGGCACGAGTTGGAACGCCATCGCCCGGCGACTCAACACCCGGGGCGTCCCGACCGCCTCGGGAAACCGGTGGAGCGGAGCGACCGTACGCCAAGCCCTCGTCAACCCCGTGATGTGCGGTTACCGAGCCATTCACGGCGAGCTGGTCCGTGACCCGGCCACCGGCGCACCGGTCGTCGGCCAATGGGACGCCCCCGCAACCGTCGAGGAGTGGGAGGCTCTCGTACGACTCTCCCGGGAGCGGGGCTCGAAGAGAGGCACCCGTCTGACGAACGGCGGCCCGCCCGCAGGGGTCGAGCCCCGGAGCCTGCGCAAGTACCTGTTCAGTGGGTACTTGCGCTGCGGTGCTTCCCGAGCGGATGGCTTGGTGTGCGGTTCCAAGATGGGTGGTTGTGCACGGCCGACCGCGACGAACCCCGCCAACGCCGTGTACGTGTGCGCCGCTCTGGACTGCGGCGGCACGGCGCGCAGTGTCCGTGACGTCGATCGCCACCTTCAGGAAGTGGTGCTCGCCCTGCTCGACGAGCGGCGCGGCGTCGCCGAGGAGCGGGAACCGGAGTGGGCCGGGACTCCGCTGCTCCAGTCCTTGATCAACAGGCGTGCTTCTCTCGGGCCTGAGCAGAGAACCGAGCTCGAGGCCCGGATCTCCGGGCTGGAGGCCGCCCGGGAGAAGCACAGCCACAGCCGACGGGACGCGGCGGCCTGCTGGGACGCGTCACGCTGGCCCGTGATGAGTCTCGAAGAGCGGCGGACGGCGGTGGGCACCGTCCTGCGGACGGTGACCGTCCTGCCGCTCCCGCCCGGCCGGTCACGCCGCGCCCCGTTCGACCCCACGCTCCTGCGGATCACTGCCGCGACGTGACCGGGGAAGCCTTGCCCGGGGTGCCGTCATCGAGGACGGCACCCCAGCCGCCCTAGTGCACCGGGCGGGCCATGTACGCCAGCAGGTCCTGACGCGTCACCACTCCGGTCGGCTTGCCCTCCACCAGCACGATCGCGGCGTCCGCACGGCCGAGGACCGCCATGAGGTCTTCGATCGGCTCACCCGACCCCACCTGCGGCAGGGGCGACGACATGTGCTTCTCCAGCGGGTCGGTGAGAGTCGCCCGCTGGGTGAACAGCGCGTCCAGCAGATCCCGTTCGACCACGGAACCGACCACCTCGGCCGCCATGACGTCGGGGTGCCCCGCGCCCGGCTTCACCACCGGCATCTGGGAGACGCCGTACTCGTGCAGCACCTCGATGGCCTGGCCGACCGTCTCCTCCGGGTGCATGTGGACGAGGCTGGGGATGGCGCCCGCCTTGTGCTTCAGCACGTCCCCGACGCTCGCGGCCGGCTCCGACTCCTCCAGGAAGCCGTACGACGCCAGCCACTCGTCGTTGAAGATCTTCGAGAGGTAGCCGCGGCCGCTGTCGGGGAGGAGGACGACGACCACGTCGTCCGGGCCGAGCCGCTCGGCGACCCGCAGAGCGGCGACGACCGCCATGCCGCAGGAGCCGCCGACCAGGAGGCCCTCCTCCTTGGCGAGGCGGCGGGTCATCTGGAAGGAGTCCTTGTCGGAGACGGCGACGATCTCGTCGGCGACGGTCCGGTCGTAGGCGGTCGGCCAGAAGTCCTCGCCGACGCCCTCGACGAGGTAGGGGCGGCCGGAGCCGCCGGAGTAGACCGAGCCCTCCGGGTCGGCGCCGACGACCTTGACCTTGCCGTCGCTGGCGTCCTTCAGATAGCGGCCGGTGCCGGAGATGGTGCCGCCGGTGCCCACGCCCGCCACGAAGTGGGTGATCTTCCCCTCCGTCTGCTCCCACAGCTCGGGGCCGGTGGAGTGGTAGTGGGAGAGCGGGTTGTTGGGGTTGGAGTACTGGTCCGGCTTCCAGGCGCCCGGGGTCTCACGGACCAGGCGGTCGGAGACGTTGTAGTACGAGTCCGGGTGCTCGGGATCGACGGCGGTCGGGCAGACGACCACCTCGGCGCCGTACGCGCGCAGCACGTTGATCTTGTCGGTGCTCACCTTGTCGGGGCACACGAAGATGCACTTGTACCCCTTCTGCTGCGCGACGATGGCGAGGCCGACGCCGGTGTTTCCGCTGGTCGGCTCGACGATCGTGCCCCCGGGCTTGAGCGCGCCGCTCTCCTCCGCCGCCTCGATCATGCGCAGGGCGATGCGGTCCTTCACGGACCCGCCGGGGTTGAAGTACTCCACCTTGGCCAGGACGGTCGCCTGGATGCCCTGGGTGACGTTGTTGAGCCTCACCAGCGGGGTGTTGCCGACGAGGCTGATCATCGAGTCGTGGTATTGCACCGTTGTCTCCGGATGCTGCAAAAGATGTGGTCGTAGTGGTTCCGCCAGCCTACGGCCCCTTGGCGGTTGTTCACTCCTCGTTGCGATTGGACGACGCCCCGTACGGGGCAAGGAGTGGATGTACGGCAACGAGGAGGTGGCGGCGACGCATGACGAGCATGTCGAGGGCGAGGGTGGCCCGGCGGATCGCGGCGGGCGCGGCGTACGGCGGCGGCGGGATCGGGCTGGTCGGCGCGGCGGCCGTGGGTGTGCTGCTGGCCGAGGTGCGGCTCGCCAAACGCCAGGTGGGCAACGGCCACGGACCGTCGCCGCACGTCCCCAACGCGCAGGGCCTGTACGGCCTCTCCTATTCCGTCCCCGGTGAACCGCCCCTCAGGCTGACCATGCTGGGCGACTCCACGGCCGCGGGGCAGGGGGTGCACCGCTCGGGGCAGACGCCGGGCGCGCTGCTGGCGTCGGGTCTTGCGGCGGTCGCGGAACGGCCGGTGGATCTGCGCAACGTGGCGCTGCCGGGTGCCCGCTCGGACGACCTGGACCGCCAGGTGGCCCTCGTCCTCGCGGACCCCGCACGGCTGCCCGACGTCTGCGTGATCATGATCGGCGCGAACGACGTCACCCATCGGATGCCGCCGACCCGTTCCGTACGTCACCTGTCGACAGCCGTACGGCGCCTGCGCACGGCCGGTGCGGAGGTGGTGGTCGGGACCTGTCCCGACCTCGGCACCGTCGAGCAGGTCCAGCAGCCCCTGCGCTGGCTGGCCCGGCGGGCCTCCCGTCAGCTGGCGGCCGCCCAGACGATCGGCGTCGTCGAGCAGGGCGGCCGCACCGTGTCCCTGGGCGACCTGCTGGGCCCGGAGTTCGCGGCGAACCCGCGCGAGCTGTTCGGGCCGGA
This sequence comes from Streptomyces sp. NPDC057280, assembly GCF_042668605.1. Lineage (NCBI taxonomy): Bacteria > Bacillati > Actinomycetota > Actinomycetes > Kitasatosporales > Streptomycetaceae > Streptomyces > Streptomyces sp. NPDC057280. The sequence goes on along the minus strand of NZ_JBHUYR010000005.1, from coordinate 475,406 downwards.
CAACTACCACCCGTCGGCGGAGGGCTACGCGACCGCGGCGATGGCGGTGCTGCCGACGGTGTGCGCGGCCCTCGGGCTGTGGCCGGCGGATGAGGAGCGCCCGGACGTCAGCCGCCGCGAGGGCTTCCTGCCCGTGGCCCGCGCCGCGGCGGAGGCCGTCGCCGAGCCGGGCACCGAGGTCACGGCGGCGATGCCGACGGGGCCGAAGGGGCCATGGGCGCTGCTGAAGAGGCGGAGGCGGCGGAGGGTGCCCGAGCCGGAGCGGGCGCCGGTCACTCCGTCACCGTGAGCCCTTCATCGCCGACCACCAAAAAGCAAGCGCTTAGAAAACTGCGGCCAGGGTCACACCCCCATCCCCGTGACCACGCCTCTACGTACGGGTAACTTCCCAACCAGCCCTGCCCGGAAGAACCCGTACGCCAATGGAGCCGTGATGCCCGAAGCAGTGATCGTCTCGACCGCCCGCTCCCCCATCGGCCGCGCCGTCAAGGGCTCCCTCAAGGACCTGCGCCCCGACGACCTCACCGCCACGATCATCCAGGCCGCCCTCGCCAAGGTCCCCGAGCTGGACCCGCGCGACATCGACGACCTGATGCTCGGCTGCGGTCTGCCCGGCGGGGAGCAGGGCTACAACCTGGGGCGGATCGTCGCCGTGCAGATGGGCATGGACCACCTGCCGGGCTGCACGATCACCCGTTACTGTTCCTCCTCGCTCCAGACGAGCCGCATGGCCCTGCACGCCATCAAGGCCGGCGAGGGCGACGTCTTCATCTCGGCCGGTGTCGAGATGGTCTCCCGCTACGCCAAGGGCAGCTCGGACGGCCTGCCGGGCACCACCAACCCGCTCTTCGACGAGGCCCAGGCCCGCACCGCGGCCACCGCCGCCTCCGAGGGCTCCACCTGGCACGACCCGCGCGAGGACGGCCTGCTCCCCGACCCGTACATCGCGATGGGCCAGACCGCCGAGAACCTGGCCCGGGTCAAGGGCGTCACCCGCCAGGACATGGACGAGTTCGGCGTCCGCTCCCAGAACCTCGCCGAGGAAGCCATCAAGAACGGCTTCTGGGAGCGCGAGATCACCCCGGTCACGCTGCCCGACGGCACGGTCGTCAGCAAGGACGACGGCCCGCGCGCCGGCGTCACCCTGGAGGCCGTCGGCGGCCTGAAGCCGGTGTTCCGCCCGGACGGGCTGGTCACGGCGGGCAACTGCTGCCCGCTGAACGACGGCGCCGCCGCGGTCGTGATCATGTCCGACACCAAGGCGCGCGAGCTGGGCCTCACCCCGCTCGCCCGGATCGTGTCCACCGGTGTCTCGGGCCTGTCCCCCGAGATCATGGGCCTCGGCCCGGTGGAGGCGTCCAACCAGGCCCTGCGCCGCGCCGGTCTCACCATCGACGACATCGACCTGGTCGAGATCAACGAGGCGTTCGCCGCCCAGGTGATCCCCTCCTACCGCGACCTGAACATCCCGCTGGAGAAGCTGAACGTGAACGGCGGCGCGATCGCCGTCGGCCACCCCTTCGGCATGACCGGCGCCCGCATCACCGGCACGCTGATCAACTCCCTGCAGTTCCACGACAAGCAGTTCGGCCTGGAGACGATGTGCGTCGGCGGCGGCCAGGGCATGGCCATGGTCATCGAGCGCCTCAGCTGACCGAGTTGGCGTCCCGTTCGGTGCAACGCCGAAAGTAGTCGTCCGCACACCCGCCGTGAGGTCATGGCCCAGAACCCTTGAACCACCGGGGTTCTGGGCCGTTTTGTGATCCAATCTCCGTCAGGATGTGACCTATCTCCCTCTGCGCAGGGATTTACGCAGGTCAGAACCGTTCTCACACTAAACTCCGGGCCCAAAGTCCTGTCCGTTTCGTGACGTTACGCACTGACAGCGGGATAGTCCGCCCTTCAAGCTGATGTAGGAAGTCGGGGGTCGACTTTGAACCGGGAGTACGTCAGTGAGCGCCATGCCGATCGCCTTGCTGGTCACCACGGCCGCCACGGGCGCCGTGGGCGTCGCCGTCCTGCGCACCCTCTTGCAGCTGCGCCGACAGGTGGCGGCCCTGCACACCCAGCTCGCCGGGACGAACACGGCGGCCGCCGCGCACGGCCTCGTGCCCGCCGCCCGGCTCGCCGGTGAGGCCGACGAGATACGCGCCGCGGTGGCCGAGGCCCTCGCGGAGGAGCGGGAGCGGGAACTCGCCGAGGCGCGCGCCTTCTGGGCCGCGCAGGAGGCCCGGGACGCCGACGCGCCCACCCTCCTCGGGCTGACCGACAGCGAGCTGTTCCTGCCCCGCCAGAGCGACTTCGTGGGCCTGGAGCACCTGGAGCCGGTCGCCGAGCCGGCCGCGGACGCCGACGAGTTCGCCGCGGACTCGCCCGAACTGACCGCGGCCCGCCGCCGGCACCCCTCCCACCCGGACTTCGTGCCGGTCCAGTCACCGGTCGTGAACGACCATGAGCGCACGGTGGCGACGCTGGAGGAACTCGCCGCTTCGCGAACGGAGCTGGCCGACGTCCGCCCGGGTCCGCTCGGCACGCTCGACGTCTACGTCTTCGCCGACGGCACCACGCTGTGCATGACCCCGGGACACAAGGAGACCGCGGAACGCCTCTCCGCGGCCCTGACGGCCGGCGAGACGCCGATACTGCTGGGCGGTTCGGGAGTCTCGGGCGCGTACACGCTGACGTTCGCGTGCGGTGAGGAGAACGTCTACATCCTGGCGGACCGGGTCATAGCGAGTCTGTAGCCCGCCGGGTTCAGACGCCCGCCCGCTTCTGCGCCTCCTCCACCAGCCGTACGGCTTCGTCGATCTGGCCCTCGTCCGTGAGGACGAGGGCCAAGTCGTGCACGGCGACGGTGATTTGGTCCGCGGCGGCGAACATGCCCGCGTCCGGCATCTCCCGCGGCTCACCGGAGGGGTCCTCCAGAAGCTGCGCCCGGCGCGCCAACTCCCTGGCCAGACCCAGTGCCTCGGCCGCGGCGCCCCGTTGCAGCCGGCTCTGCGGAGCGGCCCGCAAACGGTCGGCGAAGTGATCCACAGCCTGCGTCAGACGCGTCGTATCAGCCACGGCGCAACCGTACGCGCCGCACCGGGACTGTTGCCAACACGCGAACGCTCAGGCACGGTGACCTGAAGGACCGGCTTACATCCCCTTTGCGTCCGGAGGCGCCGATGTCCCACGTCCTCTCCGAGGAGACCCACCGCAACATGCTCGCCCGCATCCCCCATTGCACCGGTCGTGAAGTCTCCGACTGGATCCGCACCGTCGAAGAAGGCCCGGCTCTCTTCCGCTTCGAGGAAAAGGTCAGCTGGCTCCGCCACGAACACAACCTCGCGTACGGCCACGCGAAGGCGATCGTCCACGAGTACGACCTGAGGAGGGCCGCGCGCAAGTTCCTGTAGCGGCGCGCACGACGACACGACGAAGGGCCCCCGGGACGGATGCCCGGGGGCCCTTCGCTACGACCGTACGAACGTCGTGATCACTCGCTCGTGATCAGTCGCTGTTGATCAGTCGCTGTTGATCAGTCGCTGTTGAGGATCGAGATGAGCCTCAGGAACTCCATGTAGATCCAGACCAGCGTCATGGTCAGACCGAACGCCGCCAGCCAGGCCTCGTCCTTCGGCGCGCCGTAGGCGATGCCGTCCTCGACCTGCTTGAAGTCGAGAGCCAGGAAGCAGGCGCCGAGCAGGACACCGATGATGCCGAACATGATGCCGAGGCCGCCGCTGCGGAAGCCGAGGCCGTCACCGCCGCCGAAGACGGCGAACAGCAGGTTCACGGCCATCAGCAGGACGAAGCCGAGCGCGGCCGCCATGACGAAGCCGTAGAAACGCCGGTTGACCCGGATCCAGCCCGCCTTGTACGCCACCAGGACGGCGGCGAACACGGCGAGCGTGCCGATCACTGCCTGCATGGCCGCACCGCTCGCGATGCGGTTGTCGACCACGCTGGAGACGACGCCGAGGAAGACGCCCTCGAGCGCGGCGTACGACACGATCAGCGCGGGCGAGGCCTTGCGCTTGAAGGACTGGACGAGCGCCAGAACCATGCCGATCAGACCGGCGCCGATGGCGATGCCGTAGGACCGGCTGATGTTCGCGTCGTCGACCGGCAGCGCCGCCCAGGCGACCGCGGCCGTGACGATGAGAATGCCGAGGGTCGTACCGGTGCGCATGACGACGTCGTCCATCGTCATCCGGCCGGTGGTGACCGGGGCCTGCGGCGGCGCGCCGTGCTGCAGGTCCTGCTGGGCGTAAGGGTTCTGCGCGTAGGGGTTCTGCGCGTACGGGTTGCCGGCCTGCGGCTGGGCGTAGGGGTTGCCCTGCGTGCCCACGGCTGCGCCCCCGGCCTGCGGCTGGGCGTTGAAGCCCGCGTAGCCGTTGTCGCGGCTGAACCCCCGTCGCGAGAAGACCGGGTTGCTGCTCCTCATTTCACTCCTCCATGGCCACTTCGTGTGGGCCTTGGCGTCAAGAGTAATAGGTAGGCAAAGGAATGACCCTAGTGCTTGGGGAGGATCTTTCCCTCGTCGTGCTGCGCAACACGCTACGCGGCCGGTCGATTCCCAGCCACGATGGGGGCAGGTTCATGACCATTCCGGTACATCGGGTCAGCCGAAGGGGAACCCGGTGTATCCCTCGGCGAGGTCGGTCTCCGCGGCCGTGGACGTGGCGATCCGTTCCAGCCGCGCGATCTGGAGCCGGTCCTCGAAGGGAGGGGCGTCGGGCGCCCGGTGCAGGAGGGTCGTCATGTCGTACGAGAACCGCTCGGCCTGCCACACCCGCCGCAGACAGGTCTCCGAGTAGGCGTCGAGCAGCTCGGCGGACCCCGTGTCCCGCTGGTGGGTGAGGGCCCGCGCGAAGGTGACGACGTCCCCGACGGCCAGATTCAGCCCCTTCGCCCCGGTCGGCGGCACGATGTGGGCGGCGTCCCCGGCCAGGAAGAGCCGCCCGTGCCGCATGGGCTCGTGGACGTAGGAGCGCATGGGTGTGACGGACTTCTGGGTGATGGGCCCGCGTTCGAGGGCCCACCCGTCCTCGGTCTCGAAGCGCCGCTCCAGCTCGTCCCAGATCTCCTCGTCGCTCCAGCTCTCGGCGTCCGTGCCCTCGGGGACCTGGAGGTAGAGCCGGGACACGGACGGCGACCGCATGGACAGCAGCGCGAGACCACGGTCATGCCGGGCATAGACCAGCTCGTCGTGCGAGGGCGGGACGTCGGCGAGGATGCCGAGCCAGCCGAAGGGGTACGTCCGCTCGAAGACGCGGACGAGTTCCTCGGGCACCGCCTTGCGGGCCACCCCCCAGAACCCGTCGCACCCGACGACGTACTCGCACTCGAGGACGTCCTCGCGCCCTTCGTGCCGGAACCGGACGACGGGCCGGTCACTGTCGGCGCCCTCGACGGCCAGCGCCTCCGCCTCGAACAGCAGCGGGCCGCCCTCCTTGAGCTGGAGGGCGATGAGGTCCTTGCAGACCTCGGTCTGCGCGTACACCATCACGGACCGGCCGCCGGTGAGGGCGGGGAAGTCGACGCGGTGCCGCTTGCGCTCGTACCGCAGCTCGATCCCGTCGTGCCGCAGCCCCTCGCGGTCCATGCGCTCGCCGGCCCCGGCCGCGCGCAGCACGTCGACGGTCCCCTGCTCCAGGATTCCGGCGCGCTGGCGGTGCTCGACGTAGGCGCGGTCGCGGGACTCCAGGACGACCGCGTCGATGCCCGCGTTGTGGAGCAGCCGGGCGAGGAGGAGGCCGGCGGGGCCGGCTCCGATGATGCCGACGGTGGTGCGCATCGACGAACCTCTCTGTTCGTGTAGTGAAATTTACTTCACCATTTCCTGCGCCGAGTCTGCGACGGCCCGGGGCCCCTGTCAACGGTCGGTGCGCGGCAGAACGCCCGGGCGGAGCTCGATGCGGACGGTGTCGTCGTCCTCGATGACATAGGTGGGGTCGGTGTCGTGGTCCCAGCCGACGCGGAGGAGGTAGTAGCGGTGGTCGCGTTCGAGGAGGAGGCGCAGGTCGGTGTAGCGGTAGCGGTAGTGGACGCCCTTGCCGAGGTCTTCGTAGTGGGGGCCGGGCGGGGCGAAGTCGAGACGCTCGGTGCTCATGAGGACGACGGCGACGCGGCGCGCGACCTGTTCGGCGTCGCGCTGTGCGTCCTGCCGGCCGAGTTGCCCGGCGACCAGGGCCGCGACCCAGGTGAGGAAGAGTCCGGCGACGAGGAGGGAGCCGGCGCGTTCCCAAGGGGCGCGGATGCGGGGCCGCTGCGCGGGTTGAGCGGGTTGAGCGGCGTGGGTCAGCCCCAGGAGGAGCCCGCCCGCCACGAGAAGGGGCGCCAGCCAGCGGACGGGCTGGATCCAGCGCCACAGCACCATGAGGACGACACCTACGACGACGAAGGCGAGATACGACCGTGCGACGGCTCGTCCGAAGTCGCGGATGCGGCGGATCCGGTGGCCGGGGACGTGCAGGACCGCCAGCAGGCGGGGCAGCGCGGGGACCAGGAGGGCCAGGGCCATGAGCTCCAGCACGGGGAGCGTGGCCAGACGCAGGCTGCGCATGACGAGTTCGAAGGTGCTGAAGCCGACGGCGAAGGGATTGAGGCGGAAGTAGCCGAAGTAGGCGTTCGTGTAGATGTAGCCCGCGTACAGCATCAGGGCACCGGCGAAGGACGCCAGTCCGGCCACGGAGTTGGCGAGTTCGAGTGGGCTGCGGGCGGCGGGCGGCGGGGCCGTGGTCCCTGGGGATCTCAGACGGGCGGGGCGGATGCGCGGGGGCGCGGGCGTACGGCGTCGCGGCCGGGGTGGCGTGGGGGAACCTGCAGGGCCCTGGGGAGCGGAGGCCATGCCGTCAGCTCTGTTCCGGGGACACGCCCGTGTCGTCGGTGTCTTCGACGGGCGATGGGGTGTCACTCGTCCCCTCGCTCCCGCCCCCGGTCGTCAGGCCCGGCTCGGGACAGGAGGTCTCGCTCTCGGCCAGGGCCGGCGAAGAACAGCCGGGCGACGGGGGCGCACTGCCCGTCGGCCCGCCGTCGAGACCAGCACCCGGCGCCCCGTCGCCCCAGGTGTCCGAAGGCGGCGGATCCACTGGCGGAACCCCCGGATCACCGTCGGTCCCGGCACCTCCGTCAGTTCCGGCACCCCCGTCGGTTCCATCGGTTCCGCCGCTTCCGTCGGTCCCCCCACCCGATGCGGGGCCGCCGCTGACGGCACCCCCGTCACCCGCGGTCGTGACCGGTCCGGTCCCTCCCGGTGCCGGTCCTCCGCCACCCGGGCCGCCCCCGGCTCCCGAGCCGCACCCGGTCAGGACTCCGAGTCCCAGGATCACCGCCAGACAGACCCCGGCGACGCCTCTCCGCACGCACAGAACACGCATGGCCCCCTCCCCCGACGGGACGCTTCGTTCCAGCAGCGCCGCGCAACTGCGCGAACGCGATGCACTGAAGGCAGCGTCCCACCGCAGCCGGCATCCAGCCATCGGCTTTACGGAAAAGGGACGAATGAGGTCGGAGGTGCCCGGAACCGGACTTGAACCGGTACGCCCGCGAGGGGCAGCGAGGTTTAAGCTCGCCGTGTCTGCATTCCACCATCCGGGCAGGCCATGGGCTCCGCATCGAGGTCCCGAGCCTATCGGGGCGCGTCCCCCGAACAGCGGACGGGCGGACCGATGTTGTCTTATTTTATTGACGTCTGAGGGTGCATCAGCCCGTGGAACGCGCCATCCGCACTTGCCAATAGCCTTACGTGCGAGGCCCGGCAGCGCATGCGGAATGACGGAATTTCACCGCCTCAACCGGGGGGCTCCACCTGTTCTCGACGCGGCGGCCGCTCAGGGACGTCCGTCATCCCCAGGTATGACACGGCCACCTCCGGTCAGACTCGAGTCGCCCTCCGGAACCGGAACAGCGGGTGACTACACGGCGTCGAGGCGACGCGACGATGGTTCAAGGTCCGAAAAGGCCGCAGGAACACAAGAACGCAGAACCGCCGTCGTCGTCCGTCAAGGAGCACCCACCCGTGACCACCACTCCCATCGCCGACCGGACCACCTCCGTGGCCGCGCGCGCCACGGATCTGTCGAAGATCTACGGACAGGGCGAGACCCAGGTGGTCGCGCTCGACCGGGTCTCCGTCGAGTTCCGGCAGGCCGAGTTCACCGCGATCATGGGCCCGTCGGGGTCCGGCAAGTCGACGCTGATGCACTGCGTGGCCGGACTCGACACGTTCTCCTCCGGCTCCGTGCGCATCGGCGACACCGAGCTGGGCACGCTGAAGGACAAGCAGCTCACCAAGTTGCGCCGGGACAAGATCGGCTTCATCTTCCAGGCGTTCAACCTGCTGCCGACGCTCACCGCGCTGGAGAACATCACACTCCCGATGGACATCGCGGGCCGCAAGCCGGACAAGCAGTGGCTGGAATCCGTCATTCAGATGGTCGGCCTCAAGGACCGCCTCTCGCACCGGCCCTCCCAGCTCTCCGGCGGCCAGCAGCAGCGCGTCGCCGTCGCCCGCGCCCTCGCCTCCCGTCCCGACATCATCTTCGGCGACGAGCCGACCGGAAACCTCGACTCCCGCTCCGGCGCCGAGGTGCTGGGCTTCCTCCGCAACTCCGTGCGGGAGTTGGGGCAGACGGTGGTCATGGTGACCCACGACCCGGTGGCCGCCGCGTACGCGGACCGCGTCGTCTTCCTCGCCGACGGGCGGATCGTCGACGAGATGTACCGGCCGACCGCCGACAACGTGCTTGATTTCATGAAGCAGTTCGACGCGAAGGGCCGTACCTCCTGATGTTCCGCACCGCCCTGCGCAACGTCCTCGCGCACAAGGCCCGGCTCCTCATGACCGTCCTCGCCGTGATGCTCGGCGTGGCCTTCGTGTCGGGGACGCTGGTCTTCACCAACACCATCTCGGACGCCTACCAGAACAGTTCCGCCAAGGGCTTCGACCAGGTCGACGTGGCGGTCCGGCCCGACTACCAGGAGAGCAAGGGCAACAAGGTCGGCAAGACCCCCGAACTCACCCACGCGCTGCTCGACAAGAGCGCGAAGACCCCGGGCGCCGCCTCCGCCATCGGCGTCGTCAGCGGCTTCACCGCCCTCGCCGACAAGGACGGCAAGCTCATCGGCGGCGGCTTCCAGTCGCAGGGCGGGAACTACTGGGGCGCCGAGGACCCCCGGTACCCGCTCGTCGAGGGCACGGCCCCAAAGGGCGCCCGCCAGGTCGCCATCGACTCCGCGACCGCGAAGCGCGCCGGGTACGAGGTCGGCGACAAGATCCGTATGTCGATCGACGGTCCGGTCCTCTCCCCCACCGTCACCGGCATCTTCACCACCGACGACGGCAATGTCGCGGCCGGCGGCAGCCTCGCGCTGTTCGACACGGCGACCGCGCAGAAGCTGTTCGGCAAGACCGGCACGTACGACGAGATCGACGTGCAGGCCGCCCCGGGCACCTCCCAGACGGCGCTGCGGGCCGCGCTCGACAAGACGCTGCCGGAGAAGCTCGTCGAGACCACGACCGGCAAGCAACTCGCCGACGACCAGGCCGAGTTGATCTCCTCCCAGATGGGCAGCTTCCGGCAGATGCTGCTGGTCTTCGCGGGCATCGCGCTGTTCGTCGGGACGTTCATCATCGCCAACACCTTCACCATGCTGGTCGCCCAGCGCACCAAGGAGCTGGCGCTGCTGCGGGCCGTCGGCGCCTCCCGGCGTCAGGTCACCCGCTCGGTGCTCGTCGAGGCGTTCGTCGTCGGCACGGTCGCCGGGGTGACCGGTCTGATCGCGGGCATCGGGATCGGCGCCGGGATGCGGTCGCTGATGGGCGCGCTCGACGCGACCGTCCCGGACGGGCCGCTGGTCGTCTCCGGCGGCACGATCGCCACCGCCCTCGCGGTCGGCATCCTGATCACCATGCTGGCGGCGTGGCTGCCGGGCCGCCGGGCCGCGAAGATCCCGCCGGTCGCGGCGATGAGCAGCGTGCACGCGCAGGCCACCACGAAGTCACTGGTGCTGCGCAACACCCTCGGCGCACTGTTCTCCGGCGTCGGTGTCGCGGTGGTCCTCTGGGCGACGACGCTGAACAGCTCCGACGGCCAGGCCCCCATGGGCATCGGCGCGGTCCTGCTCATCATCGGCGTGTTCATCCTGACCCCGCTGCTGTCCCGCCCGCTGATCGCGGCCGCCGCCCCGGTGCTGCGCGTCTTCGGTACGGCGGGCAAGCTGGCCCGGCAGAACTCGGTCCGCAACCCCCGTCGTACGGCCGCCACCGCGTCCGCGCTGATGATCGGCCTGACCCTGATCACCGGTATGACGGTGATGGCGGGCAGCCTGCAGAAGTCCATCGACAAGATGGCGTCGGCGGCGATCCGCGCGGACTACGTCGTGTCGATGGCGAACGGCAACGAGCTGTCCCCGGACGTCGACCGCAAGCTCGACGCCACCGACGGCGTCACCATCACCAGCCCGCTGCGCAACGCCCCTTCGCGCATCGACGGCGAGACCGAGTACCTGACCGGCGTGACCGGCGCGGCGATCGGCGAGCTGACCGACCTGAAGGTCGACAGCGGCTCCTTCAAGGTGGGCGGCGACCAGGTGGTCGTCGACAGCGACACCGCCAAGTCCCGTGACTGGACGGCCGGTTCGACGTTCACGGCGCACTTCGAGGACGGCAGGGCGCAGCGGCTCACGGTCTCCGGGGTCTACGAGGGCAACGAGCTGATCCGGGGCATCATGGTCGACAACAAGACCCTCACCCCGCATCTGAGCGACCCGGCCGACATGCAGGTCCTGGTGAAGACGGCCGACGGCGCCTCCGACGCCACGAAGGACCGGCTGGTGAAGGCCCTCGGCACCAACCCGGCCATCAAGGTGCAGAGCAAGCAGGACCTGTCCGACGACATCGCGCAGATGTTCACGCTGATCCTGAACATGGTCTACGGCCTGCTCGCCATGGCGGTGCTCGTCGCGGTCCTCGGGGTCATCAACACCCTGGCCATGTCGGTCTTCGAGCGGTCGCAGGAGATCGGCATGCTCCGCGCGATCGGCCTGGACCGCAAGGGCGTCAAGCGGATGGTGCGCCTGGAGTCCCTGGTGATCTCGCTGTTCGGCGGTGTCCTCGGCATCGGCCTGGGCGTGTTCTTCGGCTGGGCGGCCGGGGAACTGCTGGGCACGAAGATGGCGACGTACGAACTCGTCCTGCCCTGGGGGCGGATGGCGCTGTTCCTGCTGGGCGCGGCGGTCGTCGGCGTGCTGGCGGCTCTGTGGCCGGCCCGGCGTGCGGCGAAGCTGAACATGCTGTCGGCCATCAAGGCCGAGTAGCGGTCGTACGGCAGTTGGGGCCCGTCACCAGCGAGTGACGGGCCCCTTCGGTCTGTTCAGTTCCAGGTGCGTGCCCGCAGCGGCATCCCGGAGTCACCGGAGTCGAGGGCGCGGACGGCCAGGACCTGGTTGACGCCGATGCTGTTGCGTTCGAAGGCGAGCGCGCTGGCGGCCATGTAGAGCCGCCAGACCCGGGCCCGGCCGGCTCCGGCGAGCCGGACGGCGCGGGCCCAGTCGGCCTCCAGTCGGGCCACCCAGCGGCGCAGGGTGAGGCCGTAGTGCTCGCGGATCGACTCGACGTCACGCACCTCGAACCCGGCGCGTTCCAGCTGGGTGACGGTGGTGCCGAGCGGGGCGAGCTCGCCGTCGGGGAAGACGTAGGCGTCGATGAACTCGTCGACGTGGTACGCCGATTCGTCGCGCTGGGGGCGGCGGGCGATCTGGTGGTTGAGGAGCCGGCCGCCGGGTCCCAGGAGGGCGTACAGGTCCTCGGCGTACTCCAAGTAGCGTTCGGCGCCGACGTGTTCGGCCATGCCGATGGAGGAGATCGCGTCGTAGGGGCCGTCCGTGACGTCCCGGTAGTCCTGGACGCGGATCTCGATCCGGTCGGTGAGGCCCTCGTCGGCGACGCGCTTGCGGGCGTAGGCGGCCTGCTCCTGGGAGAGGGTGATGCCGACGACCCGCACGCCGTGCTCGCGGGCGGCGTGGATCGCCATCGAGCCCCAGCCGCAGCCGACGTCGAGGAGCCGCTGACCGGGGGTCAGGGCGAGCTTGCGGCAGACGAGTTCGAGCTTGTCGCGCTGGGCGCTCTCGAGCGTGCCGCCGGGGGTCTCCCAGTAGGCGCACGAGTAGACCATCGACGGGCCGAGGACGATCTCGTAGAAGTCGTTGCCGACGTCGTAGTGGTGGCTGACCGCGCGTCTGTCCGTGCGCTTGGTGTGGAGGTGGCCGCGGTGCCGGCGGACCTCCTCGGGCGGCGGGGCGGGCGGCAGCGGCAGCCCGGAGAGCCGCACGAGGCCGCGCAGGGCGGCGCGCACCTCGGGGTCGCGGAGCAGCGCGGCCCGGCTCCTGGTGCCCTCGCCGCGTTCCCAGACGAGGCCGGAGATCAGGTCGAGAGCGGTGTAGAGGTCGCCTTCGATGTCGAGGTCCCCCGCGACCCAGGCGCGGGCGAGACCGAGTTCGCCGGGCTTGTACAGCAGCCGGCGCACCGCCCGGCGGTTGCGCAGCACCAGCGCCGGGGCGCCCGGCGGTCCCGCCTGCGAGCCGTCCCACGCCCGCACGCGGACCGGGAGCGGGGCTCCCAGCAGGAGTTCGAAGAGGTTCTTCAGCCGCGACGCGGCGTCGGCCATGGCGCACACCTCCGTGACGATGATCCCGGAATTGTCCACCTACGTAAACAGTGACAAGGGGTGACGCAATCCCGGGACACGCCGAAGATCCCCGGACACGCCGAAGGGCCTCCCGCACCACGGATGGCGGGAGGCCCTTCGGTTCGTACGTCGTACGTCTTACGTCGTTCAGCGACCGGAGTCGGTCAGGAGGCCTTGGCCTTCTCCTGGGCCTTCTCCGGCTGCGCCGCCGCGGCGGGCGCCGGCGCGGGCTTGGCGGCCTCGTAGAACTCCTCGCGCGGAGTCTCCAGGGCGCCCAGGGCGACGACCTCGCGCTTGAGGAACATCGCGAGCGTCCAGTCGGCGAAGACGCGGATCTTGCGGTTCCACGTCGGCATCGCCAGACCGTGGTAGCCACGGTGCATGTACCAGGCGAGACGGCCCTTGAGCTTGATCTTCATCTTGCCCATGACGATCATCGCCACGCCCTTGTGGAGGCCGAGACCGGCCACCGCGCCCTTGTTGGAGTGCGCGTACTCCTTCTGCGGGAAGCCCCGCATGCCGGAGACCACGTTGTCGCCGAGGACCTTGGCCTGACGCAGCGCGTGCTGGGCGTTCGGCGGGCACCAGGCGTTCTCGACGCCGGCCTTGCGGGCGGCGACGTCCGGGACCTGGGCGTTGTCGCCGGCGGCCCAGATGTAGTCGGTGCCCTGGACCTGGAGGGTCGGGGCGGTGTCGACGTGACCGCGCGGGCCCAGCGGGAGGCCGTAGCGGGCCAGGACCGGGTTCGGCTTGACGCCGGCGGTCCAGACGATCGTGTTGGAGTCGACCTCCAGGCCGTTCTTCAGCACGACGTGGCCGTCGACGCAGGAGTCCATCGAGGTGGAGAGGTAGATCTCCACGCCGCGGCTCTCCAGGTGCTCCTTGCCGTAGGTGCCCAGCTTCGGGCCGACCTCGGGGAGGATCTTGTCGGCGGCGTCGACGAGGATGAACCGCATGTCCTCGCGGGAGACCGTCTTGTAGTACTTGGCCGCGTCGCGGGCCATGTCCTCGACCTCACCGATGGTCTCCGCACCGGCGAAGCCGCCGCCGACGAAGACGAAGGTGAGCGCCTTGCGGCGGATCTCCTCGTCGGTGGTGGAGTCGGCCTTGTCCAGCTGCTCCAGGACGTGGTTGCGCAGGCCGATGGCCTCCTCGACGCCCTTCATGCCGATGCCCTGCTCGGCGAGGCCGGGGATCGGGAAGGTGCGGGAGACCGCGCCGAGCGCGATCACCAGGTAGTCGAAGGGCAGCTCGTACGCCTCGCCGACCAGCGGGGCGATCGTGGCGACCTTGCGGTCCTGGTCGATGGTGGTGACCCGGCCGGTGAGAACCTCCGCCTTGGGCAGCACGCGTCGCAGCGGGACGACGACGTGGCGCGGGGAGATGCTGCCGGCGGCGGTTTCGGGGAGGAAGGGCTGGTAGGTCATGTACGACCGGGGGTCGACGACCGTGACGGTCGCCTCTCCGTAGCGCATCTTCTTGAGGATGCGCCGAGCTGCGTACAGGCCTACGTACCCACCGCCTACTACGAGGATCCTGGGACGCTCCGTGGTGCTCATGCCATCGAGTATCCACCCGCTCCTAGGGGGTCGCTCGTGCGCCCCTTCACAAGCTCCGACAGGGGGTGTGTTATCCTCCGCGACTCGCGTGATCAACGTCATGGCGCGGATCCGGAACCGGCTGCTACGGCGGACCGTTGTCAATGCCGCGTGAGCTGCCTCTCTTGGCCTCCGCGACCCCTGTGAGGGGTCCGAAATCACCCCTCGGGACCCCCTCGGTGGAGGGCCTCCGTCGACCCCCTGTATCACACTTCTGAACACGTTCAATGGCCTTTGAGGGCCCCGGAAGGGTCAGTCGGCCGCTTTTCGTGGTTCCGCAGGGCGGAATTCCTTGTGAAGAACTTCACGAAGTTTCTCGGAGGCGCGCCTCCGAGGGCCGTTTCCGGGCCCCCTGGAGGCGCTCATACGTTATCCGACCTGCTCAGCAGATGGCTACTGATCGGTAACAAAAGAGGGCTACGCCACCGAGAACGCGATGCCGTCGAGGATGTCGTGCTCGCTCACGACGACCTCCTCGGCCCCGATCCGCTCCATGATCGACAGCAGGACGAGGGCCCCCGCGGCGATGACGTCCACGCGCCCCGGGTGCATGGAGGGCACGGTCGCCCGCTCGGCGTGCGTGGAGTGCAGCAGCCACTCGGTGATCTCGCGGACCTTCTCGCGCGAGACGCGGGAGTGGTGGATGCGCTCCGAGTCGTACTCGGGCAGCTCCTGCGCGATCGCCGACACGGTCGTGACGGACCCGGCGAGCCCCACCAGCGTGCGCGCCTCGCGCAGCGGCACGGTCTCCTCGGCCAGGTCCAGGGCGGCCTCGATGTCCGCCCGCATGGCGGCGATCTGCGCCTCGGAGGGCGGGTCGGAGACGACACCGTCCCGGACGAGATGCCGCTCGGTCATCCGCACACAGCCGACGTCCACGGACCGCGCGGCCCGCACCTGCTCCGCGCCGACCACGAACTCGGTCGAACCGCCGCCGATGTCCACGACCAGATAGGGCGTGGCGAGGTCGGCACGGCCCTTGAGCTCTCCCGTGGCACCGGTGAAGGAGAACTCCGCCTCCTGGTCGCCGCTGATCACCTCGGGCTCGACGCCGAGGATGTCCAGCACCCCGCGCACGAAGTCGTCCCGGTTCTCGGCGTCCCGCGAGGCGGACGTGGCGACGAACCGCAGCCGCTCCGCGCCCAGCTCCTTGATGACGGCCGCGTACTCGCGGCACGCCGCGAACGTCCGCTCCAGCGCCTCGGGAGCCAGCCGCCCGGTCCGGTCGACGCCCTGCCCGAGCCGCACGATCGTCATCCGGCGGTCCAGGTCGACGAGTTCACCGGTGGCCGGGTCGCAGTCGGCGACCAGGAGACGGATGGAGTTGGTACCGCAGTCGATGGCGGCGACACGGGTCACTGCTCGTCCTCCTTCGGCAGGGTCACGCACGCACCCTTGCGCCACCACTCCGGCAGCATCGCGATCGCCTCGTCGCCCAGCGGGTTCACACCCGGCCCGGCGGCCAGGGAGTGGCCGACCAGGACGTGCAGGCACTTCACCCGGTCCGGCATGCCGCCCGCGCTCGGGAAGCCCTTGAGCTCCTCGATCTCGTCGCGCCGCCGGATGTAGTCCTCGTGCGCCGCCCGGTACGCGGCGGCCAGCTCCGGGTCGGTCCGCAGGCGCTCGGTCATCTCCTTCATCACGCCGTTCGCCTCCAGCGTGCCGATCGCGGAGTTCGCCTTCGGGCACGTCAGGTAGTACAGCGTCGGGAAGGGCGTGCCGTCGGGGAGCCGGGGGGCCGTCTCCACCACGTCCGGCTGCCCGCAGGGACACCGGTGCGCGATGGCGCGCAGCCCGCGCGGCGGACGCCCGAGCTGCTGCTTGAAGGCCTCGACGTCGGCGTCGGTCGGCTCGGTGCGCGGGGTGGTGGGCGGGGGCGTTTCCATGCCTGTTACTGAATTCCTCTGTCGGTCTACTGGTCGGAGGCGTCGGACTTGTCGACCCCGTCCCAGACGTTCGAGTACCAGGGGCGGTCCGCCGCCCCCAGGTCGGCCCGCGACTGCTGGGCCGCGCCCGGGTCGACGACGATGAACCCCGTCTCCCCCGGCATCACATAGTGCAGCCGCTGCCGGATCTGCTGCTCGGCGTACGCGTCGTCCTGCCACCGCGCCTTGAGGTCGCGCAGCTGCTCGACGCGCTGCCGGGCCTGGTCCTGCTCCCGCTGCAGATCGGCGATCTCGGCGCGCTGGGAGACGTACTGCCTTATCGGGTACGCGAGCGCGACGACCAGCGAGCACAGCACCAGCGCGAGCAGGGCCGCGCGGCCGGTGAGCCGCGAGCGGCGGGCCTGCCGCTTGGTCTGGGAGCGGTAGACCCGGGCCGCGGTCTGCTCGCCGAGCAGCCGGATCCGGGTCGCGGTGGAGAAACGGTCCCGGTCCTTGACGGCCATCTCTCACTCCCGTTCACACGCGCGTACGTCCCCGCACACGGTACGGGACCGAGTACGGGGACGTACGTACGACGCTGTCCTTGAGGGCTTTAAGGGTGTCAGCCCTTGAAGCGCGGGAACGCGCTGCGGCCGGCGTACACCGCGGCGTCGTCGAGGATCTCCTCGATGCGCAGCAGCTGGTTGTACTTGGCGACGCGCTCGGAGCGGGCCGGGGCGCCGGTCTTGATCTGGCCGCAGTTGGTGGCGACGGCCAGGTCGGCGATGGTGACGTCCTCGGTCTCGCCGGAGCGGTGGGACATCATGCACTTGAAGCCGCTGCGCTGGGCGAGCTCGACGGCGTCCAGGGTCTCGGTGAGCGAGCCGATCTGGTTCACCTTGACCAGCAGGGCGTTGGCGGTGCCCTCCTCGATGCCGCGGGCGAGGCGCTCGGGGTTGGTGACGAACAGGTCGTCGCCGACGAGCTGGACCTTGTCGCCGAGCTTGTCGGTGATGACCTTCCAGCCGGCCCAGTCGTCCTCGAACAGCGGGTCCTCGATGGAGACGAGCGGGTAGGCCGCCACGAGCTCCTCGTAGTACTCCGTCATCTCGGCGGCGGAGCGCTCCTTGCCCTCGAACTGGTACTTGCCGTCCTTGTAGAACTCGGAGGCGGCGACGTCGAGGGCGAGGGCGACCTGCTCGCCGGGGATGTAACCGGCTTCCTTGATCGCCTCGAGGATGAGGTCCAGGGCGGCGCGGTTGGACTCGAGGTTCGGGGCGAAGCCGCCCTCGTCGCCGAGGCCTGTCGACAGGCCCTTGCTCTTCAGGACCTTCTTGAGGGTGTGGTAGACCTCGGTGCCCCAGCGCAGCGCCTCGGAGAAGGACTCCGCGCCGATCGGGGCGATCATGAACTCCTGGATGTCCACGTTGGAGTCGGCGTGCGAGCCGCCGTTCAGGATGTTCATCATCGGAACGGGCAGCAGGTGCGCGTTCGGGCCGCCCAGGTAGCGGAAGAGCGGGAGGTCGCTGGCCTCGGAGGCGGCGTGGGCGACGGCGAGCGAGACGCCGAGGATGGCGTTGGCGCCGAGGGAGCCCTTGTTGTCGGTGGCGTCCAGGTCGAACATCGCCTGGTCGATCAGCCGCTGCTCGGTGGCGTCGTAGCCGACCAGCTCGGGGCCGATCTGCTCGATGACGGCGAGGACGGCCTTCTCGACGCCCTTGCCCAGGTAGCGGTTCGGGTCACCGTCGCGGAGCTCGATGGCCTCGAAGGCGCCGGTGGAGGCGCCGGAGGGGACGGCGGCACGACCCGTGCTGCCGTCGTCGAGGCCGACCTCGACCTCGACCGTGGGGTTGCCTCGGGAGTCCAGGATTTCCCGGGCTACGACGACGTCGATGGACGGCACGAGCATCTCCTTCTTGGGATGTGACGCGGCTACGGCACTGCCGCAGCGACTCTGCGAGACGAGCCTAACCGGCTCCGGGCGATCGGCCACCGCGTGGACCGCCCCGTGGACAGAACCGATCGTAAATTGTTTCCGAATGGAACAAAGACGGTTCGAGAATCCCGGCACAAAAAACCCCGCCCCGGTGCGTACGGGGGAACACGCACCGGAGCGGGGAGCCCGTGGGGACGGGGGGACCCTCACGAGGCCTTCAGTATGAGGACCACGGATGTGAGGGCGCTGTGGTTCAGCTGCGAGCCCCGTGTCACTTCAGGTGGGGCCGGCGGCCCGGGACTACTTCAGGTGAAGCTGCTGACCCGGGTAGATGAGGTCGGCGTCCTCGACGATGTCCTTGTTCAGCTTGAAGAGCTTCGCCCAGCCGCCCTTGATGTGGTGCTCGGCGGCGATGGTGCTGAGGGTGTCACCCTTGACGACCTTGTACTCGCCGTCACCCTTCTTGACCTTCTTGCCGGTCGGGGTGGTGACGGTCTTCTTCGCGGCCGTGCGCTCCGAGGAGCGGGAGGTCGACTGCTCGGAGGAGCGGGTGCTGTCGCTGCTCGACGAGCTGGAGGAACCGGAGGACGACGAGCTGCCGCCGCCGTTGTAGGCGGCACCGGACAGGCCCACGCCACAGGTCGGCCAGGCGCCCTTGCCCTGGGAGGCGAGGACCTTCTCGGCGACGGCTATCTGCTGCGCCTTGGTGGCCTGGTTGGCCTGCGGGGCGTAGGCGGTGCCGCCGTACGCGGCCCAGGTCGAGGCCGAGAACTGCAGGCCGCCGTAGTAACCGTTGCCGGTGTTGATGGACCAGTTGCCGCCGGACTCGCACTGGGCGACGGCGTCCCACTCGGAGGCGGTGGCGGCGGAGGCGTTGCCGGCCGCCATCAGCGGAGCGGCGATGGCGACACCGGTGACGCCGGCGAGCGCGGCGGCGCGGGTGGCCTTGGACGGACGACGGTGCTTGCCCTTGCCGGAAAACAGCATGGTGGATCCCCTCACCGACGCCTGCGAGGTGAGCTGTCGGGTTCGGGCCGGTTGAGTTGCCCGGTCGCGCACCTCGCGGTGCGCGGCTTCACCCCAAGCCGGTCCAGCGTGAACTGCTGGGCCCGGCGCTTACCTTGGGTCCCCCGCTCCTGCCTACGGCGCTTGACGCGACGACTGTTCCCGGACGGCCGCTGGCAGGATTCGGCGTTGCGACAGCCGGGGCTCGTGGTGACGAGCGGTGTTGACCGTAGACACGGAACCCGGGGGATTTCAAAGACGATCAGGGCTTCTGAGACTCATCCCACACTTTCGCCAAACCGGACATTCAACGCGAAGCGTGACGTGAACTCCCGCCGGTTTTCGCCCTATTCAGCCCCGACTACGAGGGTCTGACCGGGCATGATGGCGCTCGGGTCGGAGCCGATGACCTTCTCGTTCACGGCGTAGAGGTGACGCCATCCGCCGTCGAGGCCAAGGGAGTCGGCGATGGAGGCCAGCGTGTCGCCCTCGCGGACGGTGTACGCCTTCTCGTCGGCGCTCGCGCCACGGTGCCGGCCGGTGCCGGTCTCACCCTTGGTGTCGCTCCCGGCGCCACCCTCGCTGCCGCCCTTGTCGTCGCTCTTGCCGTCGCCACCGAGGGCGCCGATGTCGACGAGGTTCGAAGAGCCGCCCACTTGCCAGGAGTTGTCCGATTCGACCTCATTCGCCGGCACCGTGGGCGAGCCGTCGGGCGACTGCGAGGCGGCCGGATCAGAGCCGGAGGTGTCCGACTTAGCGGACTTGTCCGCATCGGTAGCGGTGGAGGTGGAGGGCGAGGGGGAGGCGTCGGTGGAACCGGCACCCGACGCGTCGTCCGACGAGCCGGACTCCGCGGAGTTGGGCAACCCGGATGATTCCGAGCCCGATCCGGACGTATCGGACTCCGCGCCGGACCCCGACGCCGAGGAGGAACCGGTCCCGAGGCCCGTGTCGACGTCGGCCGAGCCCGAGTCCTTGCTGAGCCCGTTGAGCAGCCCGCAGGCGCCCCAGACGCCGACACCCTGGTCGGCGAGGACCTTCTCGGCGACGGCTATCTGCTGGTTGCGGCTGGCCAGGTCGGCGCTCGGGGCGTAGTCGAGGCCGCCGTACTTCTCCCAGTTCTCCTGCGAGAGGCTGAGCCCGCCGTAGGAACCGTCACCGTTGTTCTGGCTCCAGGAGCCGTCGGTCTCGCACTTGGCGACCTTGTCCCAGGTGCCGCCGTCGGCCGCGCTCGCGCCGGTGGCGGCGAGCAGCGGGATCGCGATGGCGGAGCCGGTCACTCCGGCCGCGACGAGAAGTGCCGGAGCCTGGCGGGGGCGACGGTGACGACCGTTCCCGGAGAGCATGCGGGGACCTTTCGCGAGACAGCGGTGACCTGCGTGGCGGGTGAGGCTGGGCGCCACGCTGGTTGGTGAACGTATCGGCAGACGATCACTTGTCACAAGTTAATGCCGCGCAGATCACGTGAAGATCACAGAGGTGAGCGGAAGTCACCTTCACAATGACCAGCACCAATGGCCGAGTTGTCGCGAAGTGGGCCATGAGGTCGGCGCGAAGCGGACTGTGACGCTTCGCGAGGTCGGTGTGAAGCCGGCTGTGCCGTTCTACGAGGCCGGCGTGAACTCGACCGGCAACGTCCGCAGTCCGCGCATGATGAGGCCGCCACGCCATCTCAAGTCGGCTGCATCCACCGCGAGTCGGAGGTCGGGGAGCCAGGTGAGGAGCGTGGCGAGCGCGGTCTGGCCCTCCAGCCGGGCGAGCGGTGCGCCGAGGCAGTAGTGGATGCCGTGGCCGTAGCCGAGGTGCTGGTTGTCACGGCGGGAGAGGTCGAGGATGTCGGGGTCGGCGAACCGCGCGGGGTCCCGGTCGGCGGCGGCGAGCACGACGAGGACGGGATCGCCGGGGGCGATGTCCTGCCCGCCGATGGTGAGGGGCTGGGTCGCGAAGCGCCAGGTGGCGAGCTCCACCGGGCCGTCGTAGCGCAGGAGTTCCTCGACGCCGGTCTCCAGGAGGCCGCTCTCGCCCGCGGCGAGGGAGTCCTGGAGCCGGGTGCGCTGGTCGGGGTGGGTGAGCAGGGCGTACGTGCCGTTGCCGATCAGGTTCACGGTGGTCTCGAACCCGGCGAAGAGCAGGATGAAGGCCATCGCCGCGGCCTCGTTCTCCGTGAGGTGCTCGCCGTGGTCGGAGGCCCGGATGAGACCGGAGATGAGGTCCTCGCCGGGGACGGGCTCGGCGGGCAGGCTCGCGCGCTTGCGGTGGATGAGCTCCAGCAGATAGCCGCGCATCTTCTTCACCGACCGCGCCACTCCGCCGCGCGGCCCTCCCCCGTGCCGGATCATCATGCCCGCCCAGTCCCGGAAGTCGTCCTGGTCCTCACGCGGGACGCCGAGCAGGTCGCAGATGGCGTAGATGGGGAGCGGGAACGCGAAGTCGTGGATGAGGTCGGCGGAGCCCTGCGCGGCGAACCGGTCGATGAGCTGGTCGGTGAGCTCCTGCACCCGGGGCGCGAACTCGGCGACCCTGCGCGGTGTGAACGCCTTGCTGACGAGCCGTCGGAGCCGGGTGTGGTCCGGCGGGTCGATGTTGAGCAGATGCGTCATCAACTCCGCCTTGCGCTCCCCCGGGATGCCCGTCTTCCCCTTGGCGTGCGCGGGCTCGTCGTGGTGCGCGGGGTTCTTGCTGAGCCGCTGGTCGGCGAGGGCCTGCTTGGCATCGGCGTAACGCGTGACCAGCCATGCCTCCACACCGCTGGGCAGCCGGGTGCGGTGCACGGGCGCGTGCTCGCGGAGCCAGGCGTAGGCGGGGTAGGGGTCGGTGGCGAACTCCCAGGTGAAGAGTTCGGGGGCGGTGCGGTCGGCGAGGGGGTGGTCGGTCACTCCTTGACGGTATCCGGGTTTTCCACCAGGGCCTTCTTCGCGCCGGGGTGGCCCATGTCGGCGGCTTTTCGGTACCAGGTCTTCGCCTCGTCGGGGGTGCCCTGCTTTTCGAGCAGGAGGGCGAGACGGTAGGCGCCGTAGGCGTCGCCGAGCTCGTACGCCTTCTCGTACTCTGCGCGAGCCTGGTCGAGCCGGCCCTTCATTTCCATGACGAGGCCGTAGTGGGTGGCGTCGAGCGGATACGTACGGGCATCGCCGTAGTCGAAGTACGCCTCCGCGTTGTGGTCCCCCGCCTCACCTCGGACCACCTTCAGCAAGTAGGCCGCCACCGTGTCGCCCGCGTCCGCCGCTCGCGTCAGGTACACCTCCGCTACGTCCGCCCAGCCTTCCAGAAATGCGTGTACGCCGCCGCTCCTGGCGACAGCCGCGTGACCACGTTGTTCTGCCTTCCTGTACCAGTAGGACGCCTCGTCGAACTCACCGCTGCCGAGCAGCACATCCCCCAGGAGGTGCGCCGCCTCCGGGTCATCGGCTTCGGCCCCGACCTTCAGCCAGCGCCGCGTCTGCCCCAGCAGCACCTTCCCCAGCAGCGTCGCCGCCTTCCCGTCCCCGGCCTCGGCGGCGGTCTCCAGGAACGCGGTCGCCTCCTTCTCTTCCCCCCGCTCCACGAGCAACCGTCCCAGCCGTCCAGCGGCCTCCGGCTGCCCTGCCCCAGCCGCCCGCCGGAACCATCCCTCGGCCTCGTCCCGCTCCCCCAGGCTCTCGGTCAGCAGCCCCAGCCGGAGCATGCCCCGCCCGTCCCCCCGCTTGGCCGCCCGGCGAAACGCCTCACGGGCGGTCCTCGTCACCGTCGCGAAGTCGTACGCCGTGTCGGTACGCGCCGTCTCCAACGCCAGGTCCCACACCGCGCTGTCGACAGCCGGGTGCCCCTCGCCCTTGAGTACCGCCTCCGCGAGGTACGGTGCCGCTTCCCACTTGCCCGCCCCGCCGCTGCGCAACAGCGGCAGCACACCGAACCGCTTCTCGGCCGCCCAGGCGAGCGCGTCGGCCACGGACTCGCGTTCCAGCCCCGTCACGTCCTCGTAGCTCTCATGCGCCTTCACGAGAAGGTCCTGCGGCAACGGTCCCCGCAACCCGCATCGCGCCAGGTCGATCGCCGCCCGCACCAGCGCGTGGCCGCGAGGGTGTCGGTCAGCCCGTCTGGCGCGCTGCCAGTCCTCGAAGAGCTGCGGGCCCACGGCGAGGTAGGCGGCGACGCCCTCCGGCCCGCTGTGCCGCGCGGCCTCGGCGAGCCGGACGTCTCCCGCCAGCCGCGCACGTCCCCGCTCCCCCGCACTCCACTCCCGAGGCAGTTCGACGAAGTGCGCCAGATCCAGGACCCGGCCGTCCACGCTCTGCCGGACCTCGTCGTAGGCCTCCTCCCGTAACGTGGCCACCACGACCACGCCCAGCCCGGTCAACTGGGCCAGCAGCCGGGGCTCCAGACCATGCGCGGCTGCGCCGAGGTGAACGTCGAGGTCGTCGAGCCACAGCACGCAGGGGTCACGCCGCCCGCGCAGCACGGTGGGCAGCATGCGCAGGTCCTCGCCCCGCCCGGGCGCGAACACCCGTGCGTCCGGGAGGACTTCGGCGACGGCCCGCAGCGCGGTACGCGTCTTGCCCGCGTAGGCCTCGCCCAGCACCACCACGAACTTGCCCGTCGGTGCGCCGGTGAGCAGAGCCTCGACGGCGCCGTCGGCCTCGCGCTCCACGTACGGCGGCAGCAGCGGGCGCCCGCTCACGTTGCGGGTGGGCCGTACACCGTGGGCGAGCGGCTCCACGTCCTTCGCCAGAGGCCAGTCGTCGGGCACGAGCCGCTGGACGGCCGAGTCGGCACCGTAGTTGTGCCGGACGTGCTGTACCCCGACCACCGTCTGCTGCAACGTGCTGTCACGGAGGTGGACGTGGTCGCCGGTGACCACGGTGTTGTCGTCTCCGGTGACGGCGACCCCGATGTCACGGCCGGCGGTGACGCTCCTCGGTGCCGGTGAAGCCACCGGCTGCGAGGCGACGGCTTGCAGTTCGGCGTACGCCTTCGGACCGACGTCTCGCAGCATGTCGAGCATTCTCACCGCCTTCGTGCGCGATGCCCAGAGCCCACCAGCGCCGGTGAAGTGCCGCGACAGCATGTCCATGACCCGCTGGGTCTGCTCCGGCGACTCGTCCATCACGCTCTGCAGCGCGTCCCTGAGTTCCTCCGACTCCGTTGCCACCCAAGCCCCCACACCTCACACGCCCGTGAAGGCAACGGTACTAAGCACCGACCCCCTCAGCAGCCCGTACGGCATCCCGATAAGCCCGCGCGGCCACCCGCAACGCCGCCTCCGGATCAACGCCCTCGGCCTCCGCCCGAGCCGCCAGCGCCAAGAGCTCGTATCCGACGCCCTGCCCTGCCGGCAGCGGCACCTCCAGCCCCGCCGTCCGGACCCTCGACGCCAGTTTCGAGGCGAGGGCCAGGCCCGGCTGGCCCAGGGGGATGCCGTCCGTGATCGACTCGCGTTGCTTCTCCAGCGCCTTGGTGCGCAGCCAGTGGGCCTTGACCTCCTCCGGGGTCGTGGCCGTCTCGTCGCCGAAGACGTGGGGGTGGCGGTGGATGAGCTTGGTGACGATGCCGGCCGCCACGTCGTCGACGGAGAAGGGGGCGTCGGGGTCTTCCTCGGCGATGCGGGCGTGGAAGACGACCTGGAGGAGGACGTCGCCGAGTTCCTCGCGGAGTTCGTCGCGGTCGCCGTCCTCGATGGCCTCGACGAGTTCGTACGCCTCCTCGATGCCGTACTTGGCCAGGCCCTTGTGGGTCTGCTGCGAGGACCAGGGGCACTCGGCGCGGATGCGGTCCATGACCTGGACGAGGTCGAGGAGGCGGGCGCCCGGGAGGTCGTAGGAGGCGGGGAGGAGTTCCAGTTCGGGCATGGACACGCGGCCCGAGCCGGCGAGGCGGGCGAGACCGTCGGTGAGGGCGGGCTCGCCCTCGCCGGTCGCCACGACGACCACGGTGTGACCGCCCGCGCAGGCGGCGACCAGGTCCTCCGCCGTCGGCGACGCCTCGTCCACCCGTATCCCGGCCTCGCGCAGATACGGCAGCTGCGGGTGCGCGCCGTCGGCGCACAGCACGCGGTCGGCGGCGTGCAGTGCCTGCCAGGCGGGCCAGGACAGCAGGCCGGGGGCGACGCGGTGGCTGGTGGTCAGCAGGACGATGCGGCCGGGGACGGCGGGAGTGTCCGGCGTGGCTTCGGGGCTGGTGGTGTTCACGGTTCGAAGCTAACGCACGGCGCCGACCACCCCGCGAGTTATCCACAGGGTGATCGGCGCTGCCGTACCGTTCCGCCGGGCTGCGTGTCGCGTGTCCGGCGGTCTGCCGGGTCCCCGATCGTGTCAGGCGGTCTGCCGGGTCCCCGATGCCGTGACCTCGCGTACCCACGGCGTCCTGGCGTCGACGCGGCTGCTCTTCTCGACGTCCCAGGTGCCGTAGCGGGGGTTGAGGTCGACGTCGAGTTCCTTGGAGGCCTTGGACAGGGCCGCCCAGAAGGCCGGCTGGCTGGTGTCGGTGCCGAGGGCGGCGGCGAGTTTCTGGGCCTCCAGCTGGAGGCGGAGGTTTTCGTCGAGGCGCTCGGGGGCGATGCCGTACTGCTGGAGCCAGGCCGTCTCCAGGCCCTTGGCGCCGCCGGCCTGCTCTTCCAGGCCCGCCCGCATGGTCTGGATCTCCTTGCGGGTGACGGTGATGCCCGCGTCCTCGGCCGCCCGGTGCAGGACCCGGTAGAACACCATGCCGTGGAGGGTGTCGCGGGTGAGGGTGCCGCTCTTGGCGATGGCCTGCGCGTACTGCGCGTCGTCCGTCACCGCGGCGCGCTGGGCGTCGCGGACCTCGTTCACCCTGGTCTCCAGTTGCGCGACGGTGATCCGCTGGCCGCCGACGACGGCTGCCGCGCCGGGGTGCGCGTCGCTGCCGCAGGCGGTGAGAAGGGGCGCCGCGGCGATCGCGGCGGAGAGGAGGAGCGCGGTGCGACGACGGCGGTGCAAGGAAGCCTCCCGGGGAGCTTGTGCGACGGTGCACAAAGTCTTGCGGTGATCGATGGTAGGCAGTGGGCAAGCTCTGGCCAACCCATTCGACCAACGATTCACCGGGACTTGGGGCACCGGCGCGCCTGAGGGGTGACGCCGGGTTCCGCACGCGGCCCGGACAGGCCCTAGCCGCGTACCTGTCCGAGCCACTCCAGCGTCCGGCGTACCTCGGTCGCGAGGGGATGGCCGGGGCCGTGGAGGTGTTCCACGTCGTGGACGAGGCGGGCCAGGGTGTCGTGGGCCGCGGGACGGTCGCCGAGGGCCAGCAGGAGGAGGCCGATGCGGCGGCGGATGTCGTGGGCCATGTCGGGGTCGCCCGCCACGTACTGGTTCTCGTAGAAGGGGAGCAGCGCGCGGTACTCGGCGAGCGCGGCCGCCGGTTCGCCGAGTTGTTCGAGGCACTGGGCGGCGTCGTGGCGGAAGCGGAGGGACTGGGGGTCGGCGTGGCCTGCCTCGGCGGCGCGTTCGTCGGCGAGGCGGCGCAGTTCGGGCAGTGCACGCCGGTACTGGCCGTCGTCCATGAGCGTGGCGGCGTACTGCTTGCGCAGGGTGCGGACCACGGGTGAGTGCTCGCCGTGCTGTTCCGCCGCCGCGGGCAGGATCGCGCCGAGGATGTCGACGGCCTGGGTGATGCGGCCCTCGCCGAGGAGGCGCTTGACCTCGTCGACGGCGCGCGCGACGTCGGGTTTCGCGGTGGGGGGCGTGTGCGGCATGGCGGGCGCCGGCTGGGGTGCGGGCGTGCGCGCGCGGTCCGGCCAGGGGGCGTGCGGGCGCAGGAAGGGGCGCGTGGGGTCCAGGGGCGCCCCTGTGGGCATCCCGCGCGCGGGCAGGAGCAGCGCCAGGTGCTCGTAGACCTCCTGGGCGCTGGCGGGGCGGTGCTGCGGGTCCTTGGCGAGCAGGCGCAGGACGAGCGTCTCGAGCGCCTCCGGCACCTCGGGGCGCAGGCGGCGCACGGGGAGCGGGGGCTCGTAGAGGTGGCGGTGCAGGACGCCGAGCGCCGTCGAGCCGGAGAACGGGACGTCGCCGCTGAGGAGTTCGTGGAGCAGTACGCCGAGTGCGTAGAGGTCGGTGTACGGGCCGACGGCACCGCCCATGGCCTGCTCGGGCGCCATGTAGGCGGGCGAGCCGATGGGGGTGCCGGTGTGAGTGAGGCGGGTGGTGTCGGCGTCCATGACGGAGGCGACGCCGAGGTCGAGGACGGTGACGGTGCCGTCCTGCTTCACCATCACGTTGCGCGGCTTGAGGTCGCGGTGGACGATCGGCACGGCGTGCACGGCGCTCAGCACGGCGCACAGTTGCGCGGCGACCGCGACGGCCCACTGCCAGGGGTACGGGTCGTGTTCGGCGAGGTGGTCGGAGAGGTCCGCGCCGTCGACGTACTGCATGACGAGGAACAGTTCCTCGCCCTCGCTGCCCGCGTCGTGCACGGTGACGAGCCCGGGGTGGTCGACCTGCGCGGTCACCCGGCACTCGCGCACGAACCGGCGGCGCAGCTCGTCCGCCTCCTGCCCGGCGACCTTGTCGGGGCGCAGCAGTTTCACCGCCACGCGCCGGTCGAGCCGTTGGTCGTACGCCGTCCAGACCTGTCCCATGCCGCCCTGCCCGATGAGCGTGGACAGTTCATAGCGGCCCGCGACGACACGTCCTGTCGCCACGGTCACCTGCCGCCCTCGGGGTGGCCGCCGGGCTGCCCGTCCTGCCGGCGCAGGTAGTCACTGAGCTCGTCGAGCTCGGCGCGCACCTGGTCGATGCGGGCGGGCGCGGGGCGCTGGGGGGCGGGTGGGGGCGTGTGGGGCGCGGGGGGTTGCGGCACGGGGTTCTGCAAGTGCGGCTGCGGGATCGGGGAGGGCGCCTGGGGCACGGTCGTGGCGGTGTACGGCGACTGCGGGAGGGGCGGCTGGGGGTGCGGCTGCGGATAGCCGTACGCGGGTGCGGGCGCCGGCGCCGGGGCGGGCTGCTGGGCGTACCCGCCGTAGCGGAGCTGGTGGAAGTGGCGTATGTCCGCGGAGAGGTAGTACGCGATCGCCGCGACCAGCGTGCCGAACAACAGGGCCATGCCGGTCCAGCCGCCCGCGGTGTGGATCTCGTCGCCCGGTTCGACGCCGATCAGCACGAGCCCGAGGGTGACCGCGGCGAGCGAGGCGACGAACAGGCCCCAGTCGAGCGCCCTGCGGGTCACCAGCGCCAGGCGCAGCAGCATCGCCCAGGAGAACAGGCCGATGGTGAAGATCCCGAGCACCACGAACAGCACACGCAGGACGACCAGCCATGCCGGGTGGGGCGGCTGCTTCACCGGCTGCGGGTAGCCGTGGCCATGCATGACAGCTCCTGGTGCCTCGGGTGGGCGTACGAGGGCGGCCGTCGCCCGGCAACCCCGTTCCTGCGATTGTCGCTTCGCGCGTACTCGCGCGTACAGGCGAGCGTATAGGCCGACACGGACAAGCGGTCCCGGGTTGTACCGAACCGTTGCCGCACTGATCACTTCTCGCGCCCGCGCAGGTCGGCGGAGGGGCGGCTTCCGCGCGGGGCGTGCGCCATGCGGGCGCGCCGGAGGGTCAGTCGGGGGCGACCGTGCCGTCCGTGAGGCCGTCGTACATCCCGCGCACGAGCTGCTCCCCGAGCCGGCCCGCGCGCCTGAGCGCCCGCTCGAACTCGTCGAGTGCGCGGAAGCGCGCGCCGTAGCGCCGTTGTTCGTCGAGCGGGAGCCGGGGCAGTTGGAGACGGCGCACGTCGAGACGGGTGGCGGTGGAGGCGTAGCTGCTGGCCTGGCGGTTGTTGGCGGTGCCGCGCAGGAAGCCGGCGAGGAACCAGGGGTCGAGCGCCGTGCGCTCGGGGCGCAGGAGCACGAGGTTGCGCCCCAGGGCGGCGCCCCCCGTCGCGTCGTCGATCACGCGCGCCATCGAGCCGCCGCCGAGCACCGGCACGACGACGTCGCCGGGCTCGACCAGCACGGCCTCCTCGTCGCTCTCCGGGAGCGAGCCGGAGGGTGCCGTACCGGCGAGGACGTCGTGGTCGGTGAGGACGGGCACGCGCGCGTGGCCGCCGTTTCCGCCGGTGCGCAGCACCAGGGCTCCCCCGCGCGCGAGTTCGCCGATGGTGGTGAGCGGCCAGCGCGGTACGGGGTGTGCGGCCTCGGCGGGCGGCGGGGTGAGGTCGGCGGTCAGGCGCAGGGTCGCGCCGAGGTCCTCGCGCACGGCGGTGAGTGCGCCGGTGCCCTCGGCCGCGGTCGGCGGCGGGAGGTGGCGGGCCGGGGCGAGGTCCACGTCGTCGTCGAGGAGGTCGATCACCGGCAGGGAGCGGGCGAGGCCGGGCCGTTCGTCGAGGGTGCCCGCGCGGTCGAAGGCGCGCCAGGCGTCGAGCACGGCCTCGCCGACGTCCCGCCAGTCGGGGCCGCCGCGCCCGTCGGCGGCGAACTGCCCGGTGTCGGCGAGCAGCACCTCGGGCTGCGCCGGCGCCTTCTCGGGCCGGCGCAGCACCCACAGGTGGAGCGGGATGTTGTACGGCGGCGCCGCGCCGACCGGCAGGGCGACGACCGCTCGCAGCGCGCCGCGGCGCAGCAGGTCGGCGCGGATGCGGCGGCCGGAGCGGCGGGAGGCGGCGGCGGGTGGCATGAGGAGGACGGCGGTGCCGCCGTCCTTGAGGCGGGCGAGCGCGTGCTGGACCCAGGCCAGCTCGGACTCGGTGCGGGCCGGGAAGCCGTACTCCCAGCGGGGGTCGTAGGCGAGTTCGTCGTGCCCCCAGTTGCGCTCGTTGAAGGGCGGGTGGCACAGGACGGCGTCGGCGTGCAGCCGGGGGTGGGCGTCGGCCCGCAGGGTGTCGCCGGTGGCGGCGCGGACGACGGCCCTGGTGTGCAGGGCGAGCCGGAGCGCGGTGAGGGCGGCGAGTTCGGGGGCGCTGTCCTGGGCGTAGAGCTCCTGGTCGGGGCGGGTGGTGACGGCGCGCAGGAGGGCGCCGGTGCCGCAGGCCGGGTCGAGGACGGTGCGGGCGGGGCCGGCCAGGTCGGCCATGAGACCGGCGAGGTCGGTGGGGGTGAGCGTGTACTGGCGCGGGTTGGCGTCGAGGTGCCGGCCGAGCAGGAACTCGAAGGTCTGCCGGGCGCCCAGCTCGGCGGCGAGTTCGGCGGTGCCGCGCAGGAGGGGCGTGGAGGGGAGGAGGTCGGGGCCGGTGGGGAGGTGAACGGCGGGGTGGGTGTTCACAGCGGCGTCGGGGGCGGATGTGTTCACACGGTCGGCGTGAGTGCCTGGAGCACTGCCCGCCGGGGTGTTCACACGGTCGGCGTGAGTGCGTGGAGCGCCGCCCGCCGGGGTGTTCACACGGTCGCCGCCCGCGTGAGCGGCGTTCACAGCGCGGGGCGCGGTGCCGGGGCGCGGCGAGTTCACAGCACGCCATGAGTTCACAGCCGAGACCGGGCCGAAGCGCGGCGTCAGCACCTCCTCCAGCGCGCCGGGGAGCATCGCGGCGAGCCGCTCGTCGGAGCCGGCGCTCACCTCCAGCCAGACGGTGGGCCGGTCGTGGATGAGCAGCAGCACACATCCGGCGTGGGTGAGCGCGGCGA
The DNA here is from genome assembly GCF_042668605.1 of Streptomyces sp. NPDC057280. Lineage (NCBI taxonomy): Bacteria > Bacillati > Actinomycetota > Actinomycetes > Kitasatosporales > Streptomycetaceae > Streptomyces > Streptomyces sp. NPDC057280. The sequence continues at coordinate 444,796 of NZ_JBHUYR010000005.1, read as the reverse complement.
CCGGGCCCTCGGGGTGGCCGACGAGCTGCTGCCAGACGCGCTCGCGCAACGGGACCTCGGCGAGTTTCCCCTGCTTGCGCAGCCAGGCCTCCACCTCGGCGAGGGCGAAGGACGGGCTGGTCTCGGTGCCGCCGACCGGCTTGGGGAAGTCGGCGTGGCGGCGGCGCCAGTTGCTGACGGCGGCTCGTCCGACCCCGGCGAGCCGGGCGATCCCGGCGGCGGTCACCTCTGTGGCGTTGTCCTGCACCGGCCCGCTCCCTCGTCGTCCCTGCACGCGTGTCCCTGGGCACATCCCCGTACACGTCCGCTGCGCGTGTGACGCCGAGCATAGCGGCGTATGCAAGATCTACCCATTCACGGGCGTGTACGCGAGACATTGCGTGAACCGTGTTGACTCGGTTCACAGCCTCTGCTCTTATTGACCCAGCGAACGAGCGACAGCCGAGCAGCGGCTGTCACCGTGCCGGGAGGGGACACAGTCATGGGCATGAAGGGCAAGATCGCGCTGGGGGCCGTCGTGGGGATCGTCGTCATCGGCGCCGTGTCGGCGAACTCCGGTGACGACTCCGACGGGGGTTCCAAGAGCAGCGACAAGGGCTCTTCGTCGTCCGCTCAGGCGAAGCCCGGGGGCGGCAAGGAGAAGGGGTCCGCCGATGCCGCTGAGGCCGCCGAGGAGAAGGTCGCCTTCGAGGGGGACGGCCAGTTCCAGGTCGGCTCGGACGTCAAGCCCGGCACCTACCGCACCTCCGGCAACGAGGACGGCATGTGCTACTGGGAGCGCGCCAAGGACGCCTCGGGCGAGATGGACTCGCTGCTCGCCAACGACAATGTCACCGGCACCAGTTACGTCACCATCAAGGCCACCGACAAGATCTTCAAGTCGAGCGACTGCAACGACTGGGAGGCCGTCGACACCAAGGCCAAGGGTTCGCCCGCTTCCAAGATGGCCGGCGACGGTGGCATGTTCAGAGTCGGCGCGGACATCGCGCCCGGCACGTACAAGTCCATCGGCAACGAGGACGACATGTGCTACTGGGAGCGCACCAAGGACGCCGAGCACGGCCTCGACTCGATCATCGCGAACGACAACGTCTCCGGCAGCGCCGTCGTCACGATCAGCGCCAAGGACACCTACTTCAAGACGTCCGGCTGCACGGACTGGAAGAAGACCGGCTGACACCGGCCCCCGTACGGCGAGATCCGCCCGGCTCCGCTGACGGACCCGCGGCACGTCTCGCCGTACCCGCTCATCCCACCGCCTCACCATCGGGGAATTCCCATGCGTCACACCGCACTTGCCACCCTCTGCCTCGCCGCCGCGGCCACGCTCTCTCTCACCGGCTGCCAGTCCGGGCAGGACAAGGCCGACAGCAAGCCGGACAAGGCCGGCTCCAGCGCGGCGGGTTCGCCCTCGCCCAGCAAGAGCGAGGCGAAGGAGCCCTTCGCCGGACTCACCGGCGCCGAGATCGCCGACAAGGCCGTCGAGGCCACGACCGGTGCCTCGTCGCTGCGGATGAAGGGGGACGTCCCCGACGACGAGTCGGGCGGCACCATCACGATCGACATGGCCCTGAACAGGAAGGGCGAGTGCGCCGGCACGATGAGCATGGGCGGCCAGGGCAAGGCCGACCTGATCAAGGTCGGTGACACCGTCTACATGAAGTACGACGAGAAGTTCCTGCGCGAGCAGAGCAAGGGCGAGAAGAAGTCGGACGTCGACGCGGCCGTGGCGCTGCTCGCCGGGAAGTGGACCAAGATGTCCGCGAAGGGCAAGGACGCCAAGGACATCGCGAGCTTCTGCGACCTCGACACGGTCCTCGGCGACGCCGACGACGCCGAGACGGACGCCTCGCGCGGAAAGACGACCACCGTGGACGGCACGCCCGCGATCGTGCTGAACGAGCGGGACGGCAAGGAGCGTTACACCCTGTACGTCGCCACCGAGGGCAAGCCGTACCTGCTGCGCGTGGACAGCGTCTCCGCGAAGGACCCGGGCAGCCTCACCTTCAGCGACTACGACAAGAAGGTCCCGGCGCAGAAGCCCGGCGGCGAGATCCTGGACCTGGACGCGCTGGGCGGCTGAGCCCCGCGCCGTCTAGAGCGGGTGCCGCATCCACACATTGGGCTCGACGTACACCGCGTACCCCCGCTCCGGCTCGCAGCGCACCGGCACCAGCGCCCCGGGCACCTCGATGTCGCCTTGGGTGTCGAAGGGCAGCCCGGTCCAGCGGCGCCACTGCTCCAGTGAGCCGACCACCGTCATGGACGCCGGCGCCACCGCCTCGATGGTGGCGCCGGCTCTGGCGTGCACGCGCAGCCACGGGTCGTGCGGGAGCCCGTCGGGGCGCACGCGGCGGGCGTACTCCTCGATGGGGGTGTGCGGTTCGAGGTGTTTGGCGCTGGGGCGGACCGGGGCGACGACCTCGTCGAAGCCGTGGGCGCGGGCGTTGTCCCGCATCGCCGAGAGCATGCGGCCGGACAGGCCCTTGCCCTGGAGGTCGGGCCGGACGTTGATGGCGATCGCACTGACCGTGTCGGGCCGTGTCCCGCGGCGCAGGTCGGCGAAGGCCCACAGGAGGACTTCGTCCCAGCCCCGGGCGGGCAGTGCGCCCCGCCCCTCGGCGTCGAGGGCGACGGGCACGCTGAACCCGGTGGCGACGACCTCGCCCCGCTCGTCCTCGGCGAACAGCACATACGCCGGGAACTCCCTGGCGATCCGGCCGTAGTGGTAGTCACCCACGAGGTCGCGGGTGACGAACTCCGGCCAGCTGTCGGCCATCCCGACCACCCGCTCGAGGTCGTCGGGACGCTCGGCGAGACTCGACACCTTCCATTCCATGCGGCCACCGTAGGCGGGCGGCGACAGCGGCGGGAACCGGATTTCCGGACCGCGACGGCGCCCTCGGCCGGGGCCGGCGGCCGGCCGCACGGCGGGACCGGCGGCCGGCCGTATGGCGGGATCGGTGGCCGGGCCGTACGGCGGGGTCAGCCGCCGCACTGGGTCAGCATCATCTCCTTGTCCGCCTTCGTCACGGGCAGTTCGTACTTCAGGGCGACCTGTGCGAAGCGCACGACGTACGAGCAGCGGATGACCTTGTTCGGCGGCAGCCAGGAGGCCGGTCCCGAGTCGCTCTTGGAGCCGTTGGTGGGGCCGTCGACCGGGATCAGGTTGAGCGGGTCGTTGGCGATGTCCTCGCGCTTGCCCTTCGTCCACCGCGCGGCGCCCATCTGCCAGTCGTACGACAACGGCATGACGTGGTCGATCTGCACCGTCGTGGCACGGGCCTTGACCCAGTCGATCTCCTTGCCGGTGTAGGGGTCGGCCAGGGTCATGGAGGTGACGACGCAGTCCGAGCCGGAGCGGAAGCGGACGTCGTCGCCGTCGCGCTTGAGGAGGTCGTTGCGGGTGTCGCAGCCGTTGTGCGAGAAGGGGACGCCGCCGGGGGCGGAGTCCATCCAGGCGTAGCCGAACTCGTCGCGGTCGTAGCCGGTCTTTGGGCCGCGGCCCTTGGTCGCCACCTTCGCTATGAGGTCCCGGGCCTTCGCCTTGTCGGCGTCGGAGGTGATGGCCGCGAGGCCCGGTTTGGTGCCGTCCGGGTTGTCCAGCGGGCTCACGGCACGACCGGAGCCGACGGCCGGGTCGGCGCCCGAGGGCTCGCTGTCCGAGGGCAGGTCGACGCCCTCGCATCCGGTGAGCAGTACGACCATGCCGAGCATCGCGGCGGCGACCGCCGCCCCACCCCTCAGACGCGTCACGGTGCGTCCCTCCCCTTGTTCTGTTCGTCTCCGCCCCGCACAGGCAGCTCCTGCCGGTACTCACCGTAGCGGGCGAGAGGTCCAGACCATATGGGGTCTCAAGGGGCATCACTCGCATCTCGGGCGTATCGTCGAATCGAGTCACCTCCGGAAGGAGCTCTGGATGGGCATCTTCGACAGGTTCAAGAGCAACCGCCAGATGCAGGACAAGGCCAAGGGCATGTCCGACATGGCGGAGAGAAAGGCCAACGAGAAGACAGGCAACAAGTACGAGAGCCAAGTCGACGACGCGCAGCAGAAGATCGAAGGCGCGATGGGCATGGACCGAGACAGGCCCGAGCAGCCGTAAGGCCGGAGGCCCACGGAGGAACACGAAACCGTGGAGGCCGCCTGCGGGGACCAGTTCTCCCGCGGGCGGCTTCGTCCGTCCCGCGCCCGGGGAGCGCCCGGCCGGGAGGTCGCCCACGGCTGCATCAGCAGCTCCACGCGGTCGGTCCCGGTGCCGTATCCCGGGATCGGATCGCCGTAGGAACCCTCCGGGTCCATGAAGACCGGCTTGCCGAGCCGTTCAGCCGCGTTCCACGACGAGGGTCGAGCAGTGACTGCCAGCTTCACACCTTCCCGATCCCCAGCGTCGACTCCGATGGCAGCAACCCCGAGGACAGCACCGCCACCCAATAGTCACCGAGCAGTTCGACGAGCCGGTCGATCTCGGTCGGCGCGAGCGACTGCCACGGGGCGACGGCGAGTTGGTCGGTGTGCTCCTCGACGCGGCGGCGCAGAGTGCGGCCCACGTCCGTGGCCGTCCCGTCGGCGTCGACCAGGCCGCGCGCGACAAGGCGTTCGCGGGCGGCCGTCCATTCCGCCTCGCTCCAGCCGCGGCTCTCGAAGCGCTCGACGGACGCGGCACCTATCGCCGCGAAGGAGACGAGCGACTCGGTCGGGTCGAGACCGGCGACCAGCAAAGCGGCGAGGTGGCCGTCGCCGCGGTGCTCGCGCAGGATCGTCGCCGCCTGCCACAGCTGCAGGTGCGGGGCGTCGGGCCACTCCAGCGCGGCGTTGGCCGCGGCCAGCGGGCGGCCCGCGGTGTTCGCCGCCTCGGCCGCACGCCGGGCGAGGGCGGCGGCCTCCGCCAGTTCGGGACTGTCGACGCGGTCGCCGAACATCGCGCGGTACGCCCGGTCGATGCCCCGCAATCGCGCCGCCAGCACCTCCTCCGGCGGCGCTGTGCCCCACGCGGTGTCGACATGCTCGGCGACCATGCGCGGGCTGAAGCTGTAGAAGGCGGACGTCACGCGCCCGGCGTCCACCGCCCCCAACGGCGCGGCGCGGAAGGGGAAGTAGCTCGGCCAGCGCTCCTTCGTGTCGAAGCCGAGCGCCGCCGCCTCCTCGAAGACCTCCGGCGCGTAGTAGAGGACCGCGTGCAGGGGCTCCAGCAGGTGCCAGAGCTGACGCGCCCGGGCCGGCTCCACGCCGCCGACGACGCCGGTCCCACCCTCGTGCTGTGACATGCCACGCCTCCTCGTCGTATCGAAGTCGCATCGAAGCCGGTGGGAGCCGCTCGGCCACCCACCGCACAACTTGACACTGACAAGATTGCCTCGGCCGCCCGAACTTGTCAATGCCTAGATTGGGCGTACGCTGCTGTCCATGGCACCTGCGGACACCGACAGCACCAAGCCGGCCGCGCGCCGGCCCTATCACCACGGCGACCTGCGCCGCGCGATCCTCACCGCCGCGCTCGACGTCATCGCCGCCGACGGGCCCACCGCGCTGAGCCTGCGCGACCTCGCCCGCCGGGCCGGCGTCTCGCACGCGGCCCCCGCGCACCACTTCAAGGACCGCACCGGTCTGCTGACTTCGATCGCCGCCGAGGGCTTCGGGCTACTGGCGACCACGCTCCGTCAGGCCTCGGACCTCAAGGAGGCGGGCGTGCGCTACGTGCGCTTCGCACGCGAGCACCCCGCGCACTTCCAGGTGATGTTCGCGCCCGGGCTGCTGCGCACCGACGACCTCGAGCTCACCACGGCGCGCGCCCTCGCGGGTGACGCCCTGCGCGAGTCGGTGTCCGCCGTGGACCCCGGCGACGTCGACCCCCGCCTCGCCGGTGTCGCCGCCTGGTCCCTTGCCCACGGTTTCGCGACGCTCCTCCTGAGCCACAACCTGGACGGCCCGGTGGGCGAGCAGGACCCCGAGGAGGTGTTCCGGACGCTCGCGGCAACGCTGTTCCGCTGACCGGCATCCATGCTCAGAGACGCCGGAAAGCAACGGGACACCGGAAACCAACAGGGCGCCGGACCCGACAGCCCGTGCCCCGGCGCCACACCGCCCGGCGCCCGACCCCACCCCGCTGAGAACCGCTACGCCCCGCCGAGGCCCACTACGACCCCAGGATCGACGTCAGGAACTCCCCGACCCACCCCAGCAACTCCCGCCCGACCAACGGCTTCCCGCCCACCTTCGCCGTCTTCGGGCGCGGCACCAGCACCTGGTGCACGGCCGGCTTGATGACCGTCCCCGGGTACAGCCGCTTGAGGCGCAGTTCCTGCGACTCCCGCAACTCCACCGGCGCGAAGCGGATGTTGGTGCCCTGCAGGACGATCTCGCCGACACCGCACGCGCGGGCCAGCATCCGCAGGCCCGCCACCAGCAGCAGGTTCTCCACCGGCTCCGGCAACTTGCCGTAGCGGTCGACGAGTTCCTCCCGTACGGCCTTGACGTCCTCCTCGGTGTTGGCCGAGGCGATCGCCCGGTAGGCCTGCAGGCGGAGCCGCTCGCCGGGTGCGTAGTCGTGCGGGACGTGGGCGTCGACCGGGAGCTCGATCTTGACCTCCAGCGGCGGCTCCTCCTCGACACCGCCCTCCAGGGAGGCCCGGTAGTCCGCGACCGCCTCGCCGACCATGCGGACGTACAGATCGAAGCCGACGCCCGCGATGTGACCGGACTGCTCGCCGCCGAGCAGGTTGCCCGCGCCACGGATCTCCAGGTCCTTCATGGCCACGTACATGCCCGCGCCCATCTCCGTGTGCTGGGCGATGGTGGCCAGGCGCTCGTGAGCCGTCTCCGTCAGCGGCTTCTCCGGCGGGTAGAGGAAGTAGGCGTAGCCTCGCTCCCGCCCTCGGCCCACCCGGCCCCGCAGCTGATGCAGCTGCGACAGGCCGAAGTTGTCGCCGCGCTCCACGATCAGCGTGTTGGCGTTGGAGATGTCGATGCCGGATTCCACGATCGTCGTCGACACCAGCACGTCGAACTTCTTCTCCCAGAAGTCGACGACGACCTGCTCCAGCGCCGACTCCGACATCTGGCCGTGGGCCGTCGCGATCCGCGCCTCGGGGACGATCTCGCGCAGCCGGGCGGCCGCGCGGTCGATCGACTCCACCCGGTTGTGGATGTAGAAGACCTGGCCCTCACGCAGCAGTTCACGGCGGATGGCCGCGCCGATCTGCTTCTCCTCGTACGGGCCGACGAAGGTGAGGACCGGGTGGCGCTCCTCCGGCGGGGTCGTGATCGTCGACATCTCGCGGATGCCGGTGACGGCCATCTCCAGGGTCCTGGGGATGGGGGTTGCGGACATCGTCAGGACGTCGACGTTGGCGCGGAGCTTCTTCAGCTGCTCCTTGTGCTCGACGCCGAAGCGCTGCTCCTCGTCGACGATGACCAGACCCAGGTCCTTGAACTTGGTCTCGGAGGAGAACAGGCGGTGGGTGCCGATGACGACGTCCACCGAGCCGTCCTTCAGGCCCTCCAGGACCGCCTTCGCCTCCGTGTCCGTCTGGAAGCGGCTCAACGCGCGGACGTTCACCGGGAACTGGGAGTAGCGCTCGGAGAAGGTGCCGAAGTGCTGCTGCACCAGGAGCGTCGTCGGGACGAGCACCGCGACCTGCTTGCCGTCCTGCACCGCCTTGAAGGCGGCGCGCACCGCGATCTCCGTCTTGCCGTAGCCGACGTCGCCGCAGATCAGGCGGTCCATGGGGACCGACTTCTCCATGTCCTCCTTGACCTCGGCGATGGTGGTCAGCTGGTCGGGGGTCTCGGCGTACGGGAAGGCGTCCTCCAGCTCGCGCTGCCAGGGCGTGTCCGGGCCGAAGGTGTGGCCGGGGGCGGCCATGCGGGCGCTGTAGAGCCTGATCAGGTCGGCGGCGATCTCCTTGACGGCCTTCTTCGCGCGGGCCTTGGTCTTCGTCCAGTCGGCGCCGCCGAGGCGGTGCAGGGTGGGGGCCTCGCCGCCGACGTACTTGGTGATCTGCTCCAGCTGGTCGGTGGGGATGTAGAGGCGGTCGCCGGGCTGGCCGCGCTTGGCGGGGGCGTACTCGACGACGAGGTACTCGCGCGTGGCACCCTGCACGGTCCGCTGGACCATCTCGATGTAGCGGCCCACGCCGTGCTGTTCGTGGACGATGTAGTCACCCGCCTCCAGGGTGAGCGGGTCGATGGTCTTGCGGCGCCGGGCGGGCATCCGGGCGCCGTCCTTGCCGGCCGCCTTCTGGCCGGTCAGGTCGGTCTCGGTGAGGACGGCGAGCTTCAGCGTCGGGTCGATGAAGCCGTAGTCGATCGAGCCGCACGCCACGTGCACGACGGACGGGGAGATCTCCCCCAGCTCGCCCGTTTTTGAATCAGATGCAGCCAGACGGGCCGCGATGCCTTCCCCGCCGAGCACCTCGACCGTGCGGGCGGCGGGGCCGTGGCCCTCGGTCACGAAGACCGTGCGCCAGCCCTCGGCGAGCCAGCCCTTGGTGTCGGCGAGGGCCTTGGCGGTGTCGCCGCGGTAGGTCTCGGGCGCGTGCATGCCGAGCTTGAGGGTGTCCGCCTCCAGCTCCAGGTCGGCGGCGAACGGCGACACCGACCACCACATCATGTCCAGCTCGCGCGCCCGGTCCCGGACGTCGGCGATGGACCACAGGGAGGCCGCGCCGACGTCGATCGGCGCCTCGCCGCCGCCCGCGGTGGCCGCCCAGGAGGCCTGCAGGAACTCCTGCGAGGTCGCCACCAGGTCCGCGGCACGCGTGCGTACCCGCTCCGGGTCGCACACGACGGCCATGGCGCCCTTCGGCAGCACGTCGAGCAGCAGCTCCATGTCGTCGACGAGGACCGGCGCGAGGGACTCCATGCCCTCCACGGCGATGCCCTCGGCGATCTTGCCGAGCAGCTCGCCGAGTTCGGGGTGCTCCTCGGCGAGGGCGGCGGCACGCGCGCGTACCTCGTCGGTGAGGAGCAGTTCGCGGCAGGGCGGGGCCCACAGTCCGTGTTCGGCGATCTCCAGGGAGCGCTGGTCGGCGACCTTGAAGTAGCGGATCTCCTCGACGTCGTCGCCCCAGAACTCGATGCGGAGGGGGTGCTCCTCGGTGGGCGGGAAGACGTCCAGGATGCCGCCGCGGACGGCGAACTCGCCGCGCTTCTCGACGAGCTCCACGCGCGCGTAGGCGGCGGCCGCGAGGGCTTCGACGATCGTGTTCAGGTCGGCGTTCTGCCCCGTGCGCAGGGCGACGGGCTCCAGGTCGCCGAGGCCCTTGACCTGCGGCTGGAGCACCGAGCGGACAGGGGCCACGACCACCGACACCGGGCCGGTCTCGGGGTCGTCGGCGCGCGGGTGGGCCAGGCGGCGCAGGACGGCGAGGCGGCGGCCGACGGTGTCGCTGCGCGGGCTGAGCCGCTCGTGCGGCAGCGTCTCCCAGGAGGGGTACTCGACGACGCCCTCGGAGGGCAGCAGCGAGCGCAGGGCCGCCGCCAGGTCCTCCGCCTCACGGCCCGTCGCCGTCACCGCCAGCACCGGGCGGCCGGCCTCGCGGGCCAGCGCGGCGATCGCGAAGGGGCGGGCCGCCGGGGGGCCGACCAGGTCGACATGCATACGGTTGCCGTCCGCGGCCGCGGTGATCGCTTCCGCGAGGGCGGTGTCCTTGACTACGGCGTCGAGCAGACCGTGCAGGCTCATGGAGAGGGGCTTTCCGTCCTGGGAGGGGGGCGACACGAGGGTGGGCGGGCAACACGAAGGGCCCGACACGGTGACCGGCCGGGGGGTATCCAGCGTACGTCGCTGCGCGCGGCGCTGCCGGGCCTGTGGATAACGCCGGTTCCCGCCGGTTCCGCGCACCCACGGAAACGAACGGGCCCGGCGCCGAGAAGTCCCCCGTGACTTCTCGGCGCCGGGCCCTTGCTCCCCCGTCGGCTGTGGCTACTCGGTGGCGATCGCGTTCAGGACGTTCATCCGTCCCGCCCGGAACGCCGGGACCAGGGCGGCGAACAGGCCCACGAAGGCCGATCCGACGAACACCCCGATGATCGTCGGCCAGGGGATGTCGAGGACGTTCAGGCCCTCCAGGGCGAGCAGCTTCTGCGCGGTGGCGCCCCAGCCCATGCCCAGCCCCAGGCCCAGCAGGGCACCGAAGAGGGCGATGACCACCGACTCCATGCGGATCATCCGGCGCAGCTGCCGCCGCGAGAGGCCGATGGCCCGCATCAGGCCGATCTCCCGGGTCCGCTCGACGACGGACAGCGCCAGGGTGTTCACGACACCGAGGACCGCCACGATGATCGCCAGGGCCAGCAGGCCGTAGACCATGTTGAGCAGCTGGCCGATCTGGTCCTTCAGCTCCTGCTTGTAGTCGGTCTGGTCGCGCACCTGGTACTGCGGGTACTCGTCCAGCGACTTCTTCAGGGCGGCGTAGGCCTGCTTCTCCTGGCCGTCCTTGGCCTTGGCGAACATGATCGTGTTCGGCGGGATCTGGTCGGCGGGGACGTACTGCTTCATCGTCGCGATGGAGAGGTAGCGTGCCCCCTGGTCCAGCGCCGAGTCGTCGTCGGTGATGGCCGCGACCTTCAGCTTCGCCGTCCTGCCGCCCTTGAAGGCGACGGAGATGGTGTCGCCGACGTGGACGCCGTGGTCCTTGGCGTAGTCGGAGCCGACGGACATGGCGTCCTTGCCGTAGGCGGCGGAGAGGGTGCCCTCCGTCGTGGCGCGACGCAGGTCCTGGGCGTACGTCGGGTCGGCCGCCGTCACCTCGGAGTCGTCCTTCTTGCCGTCGGGCGAGGTCAGGACCGCCGCGACCTCCTTGTACGAGGTCACGTGGGCCAGGCCCGGGGTCTGCTCCATGGCCTTCTGGGCCTGCGGGACGATCCGCTGGTTGCCCTGGACGATGAAGTCCGCGCCGACCGACTTGTCGAGCTCGGAGGTGGCCGAGGCGACCATGGAGGATCCGACCACCGAAAGGCAGGCCACCAGGGCCAGGCCGATCATCAGGGCGGCGCCCGTGGCGCCCGTACGGCGGGGGTTGCGCAGGGCGTTGCGCTCGGCCATGCGGCCGACCGGGCCGAAGCCCCGCAGGATCAGCGCGCTGATGACGCGGACGACCCCGCCCGCCAGGAGCGGGCCGATGACGACGAAGCCGATCAGGGAGAGGACGACGCCTCCGGCCAGCAGCAGCGAGCCGTCCTTGGCCGTGTCGGCGGTGGCGGCGGCGTAGAGGGCGTAACCGCCCGCGCCGGTCAGGAGGAGCCCGATCAGGCCGCGCACCCAGCCGGCCTTGCCGTCGGCCGGGTTGCCGGCGTCGCGCAGGGCGGCCATCGGGGAGACCTTGCCGGCCCGGCGGGCGGGCAGGTAGGCGGCGAGGACGGTGACGACGACACCGAGGACCAGGCCGGCCACGGGGGTGGAGGTCTTGACGGTGAGGTCGTCGGTGGAGAGGTTCATGCCGGTCATGGACATGAGCTTCATCAGGCCGATCGCGATGCCGACACCGGCGCCGACGCCGAGGATCGAGCCGACGAAGCCGAGCAGCAGCGCCTCGACCAGCACGGAACGGTTGACCTGCTTGCGGGAGGAGCCGATGGCCCGCATCAGGCCGATCTCGCGGGTGCGCTGGGCGACCAGCATGGAGAAGGTGTTGATGATCAGGAAGATGCCGACCAGGAACGCGATCCCGGCGAAGCCGAGCATGGCGTACTTGATGACGTTCATGAACTCGCCGACGTCCTCGCGGTTCTCGTCGGCGTTCTCCTTGGCCGTCTGGATCTTGTACGAGCCGTCCAGGGCCTTGGTGACGTTCTGCTTGAGCCGGGTGTCGCTGACGCCGGAGGCGGCGGTGGCGAAGACCTGGGTGAAGCGGCCCTCGGAGCCGAGGAGTTCACGCTGGGCGGTGGCGGTGTCGAAGTAGACGATCGCCGCGCCGGGGTTGGTGACCTTGAAGGTGGCGATGCCGACGATCTTCGCCTTGAAGTCACCGACGACGGAGATGGTGCGCAGCTCGTCGCCGATCTTCAGGTGGTGCTTGTCGGCGGTGTCCGCGTCGACCATGGTCTCGGTCGGCCCGCGCGGGGCGTGCCCGGAGGTGATCTCCATGGACCGCAGGTCGCCCTTGGTCCAGTTGCCCGCGATGGTGGGGGCGCCGTTGGACGACCCCATGTTCTTGTTCTCGTCGTCGACGACCGTCACGTTCATCGAACTGACGCCGCCCTCGGCGGACTTCACACCGTCCGCCTTCGCGACCTGCTGGACGATCGAGGCCGGCAGGGAGGCGGGCTTGCCGTTCTGCGGGGTGTCGTCGCTCTTGGCCTCCTTCGGGGAGACCGTGACGTCGGAGGCGGTGGTGGCGAAGAGCTTGTCGAACGTGGTGTTCATGGTGTCGGTGAACACCAGCGTGCCGCACACGAACGCCACCGACAGCAGCACCGCCACGGCCGAGAGGGCCATGCGCCCCTTGTGCGCGAAGAAGTTGCGCATCGAGGTCTTCATGACGGTCATGACGTGCGCCCCCGGGCGTCGAAGTCCTTCATGCGGTCCAGGACGGCGTCCGCGGTCGGCTTGAGCATCTCGTCGACGATCCGGCCGTCGGCCAGGTACAGGACGCGGTCGGCGTAGGAGGCGGCGACCGGGTCGTGGGTGACCATGACGATGGTCTGGCCGAGCTCGTCCACGGAGCGGCGCAGGAAGCCCAGTACCTCGGCGCCCGCGCGTGAGTCGAGGTTTCCGGTCGGCTCGTCACCGAAGATGATCTCCGGCCGGGCGGCCAGCGCCCGGGCCACGGCGACGCGCTGCTGCTGGCCGCCGGAGAGCTGGGTGGGCCGGTGCTTGAGCCGCGAGGACAGCCCGACCGTCTCCACGACCCTCGCCAGCCACTGCTTGTCCGGCTTGCGGCCCGCGATGTCCATGGGCAGCGTGATGTTCTCGAGCGCATTGAGTGTGGGCAGCAGATTGAACGCCTGGAAGATGAAGCCGATCCGGTCCCGGCGCAGCTGCGTGAGCTTCTTGTCCTTCAGCCCGGTGATCTCGGTGTCGTCCAGGTAGATCTGGCCGCTGCTGACGGTGTCGAGCCCGGCGAGGCAGTGCATGAGCGTGGACTTGCCGGACCCCGAGGGGCCCATGATCGCGGTGAACTGGCCGCGTGCGATGTCCACGTCCACGTGGTCGAGGGCGACGACACGGGTCTCGCCGGACCCGTACGCCTTCACGACCTGCCGCGCCCGCGCGGCAACGGCCGTAGTCCCTCCAGTGCCCCCGTGCCTGGTGATGGTCACAGCCGATGTCACGGTATGTCTCCTATGTCGGTCAGCGAATGAAGCGCGTGTGCTGCTGGGTCCTGCATGCGTTCTGGCTACGTCGATGAGTCTGCTGCTCACCGGGGGTCCGGCGCGCTGGTGCCCAGCGCAGTCTTTTGCGGGGGAAAACCCCACCCCCCGACCTCCGGTCCGCCGCCCCGAACCCCTCCCGAGCGGCGTAAAGCCAAGTTAAGTACCGGCCAAGGCCGCTCTCGTCCTCCAGTGGGACGAACCCTCCCCGAGCCGTAGTACGGAGGGACCCCTAGGGGCAGTCCACCCCCGGGTGGAGCCGATCTCGGGGTCCGCTCCCCCCTTCGGCGCGATCAGGCTGCACCCTGCCGCGACGTGAGGGTCAAGTGAGAGGCTGTCCCGCGGCAGATAGATGCAAGGGGAAAGGATCTTTGGTGGACCAGGGGGACACGGACATACAGCCCGCCGCGACGGACGCGAACCCGCACGGCTCGCACCGGCGCGGCGCCGTCGTGGCGGCGCTGATGCTCGCGATGGCGCTGGCCGCGCTGGACGCCACCATCGTCTCGACGGCCGTCCCGCAGATCGTCGGCGACCTGGGCGGCTTCTCCGTCTTCTCCTGGCTGTTCTCGGGCTATCTGCTGGCCGTGACGGTGACGCTGCCCGTCTACGGCAAGCTGTCCGACACCTTCGGCCGCAAGCCGGTGCTGGTCGCGGGCGCGGCGCTCTTCCTGCTCGGCTCCCTGCTGTGCGCGCTCGCCTGGAACATGGGCGCGCTCATCGCGTTCCGCGTGGTGCAGGGCCTGGGCGGCGGCGCGCTCCAGGGCACCGTCCAGACGCTCGCCGCCGACCTCTACCCCCTCAAGGAGCGTCCGAAGATCCAGTCGAAGCTCTCCACGGTGTGGGCGGTGTCCGCGGTGGCCGGCCCCGGCGTGGGCGGCGTCCTGGCGGCGTACGCGGACTGGCGCTGGATCTTCCTGGTGAACCTGCCGATCGGCGCCGTGGCCCTGTGGCTGATCGTCCGTCACCTGCACGAGCCGGAACGGGACTCGACCGTACGCCCGCGGATCGACTGGGCGGGCGCGCTCGCGGTGTTCGCGTGCGGGGGCGTGCTGCTGACGGCGCTGGTGCAGGGCGGGGTGGCCTGGCCGTGGCTGTCGGCGCCGTCGCTGGGCCTGTTCGGTACGGGACTGGCGCTGGTGGCGCTCGTGGTGGCCGTGGAGCGCAGGGCGGCCGAGCCGATCATCCCGGGGTGGGTGTGGCGGCGCCGTACGATCGCCGCGGTGAACCTGGCGCTGGGCGCGCTGGGGCTGCTGATGGTGGCGCCCTCGGTGTTCCTGCCGACGTACGCCCAGTCGGTGCTGGGACTGGCGCCGGTGGCCGCCGGATTCGTGCTGTCCGTCTGGACGCTGAGCTGGCCGGTGTCGGCCGCGCTGAGCCAGCACGTGTACCGCAGGATCGGTTTCCGCAACACCGCGATGCTGGGGATCGGCACGGCGGCGCTGGTGCTGTTCACGTTCCCGTTCCTGCCGTACCCGGGCCGGGCCTGGCAGCCCACGCTGCTGATGCTGGTCCTCGGTGCGGCCCTTGGGCTGTTCCAACTGCCCCTGATCGTCGGCGTGCAGTCGACGGTGGGCTGGGCCGAGCGCGGCACGACGACGGCCTCGGTCCTGTTCTGCCGGCAGATCGGGCAGACCTTCGGCGCCGCGCTGTTCGGGGCGGTCGCCAACGGGGTGCTGGCCGCCCGGCTCGGCGGGGCGAGCGACCTCGACTCCGTCACGCGCGCGTTGGACGCCGGTACGGCCCCCGAGACGACCCGGCGGGCCATCGCGGACGCCGTCCACGCCGTGTACCTGGGGGCGTCGTGCGCGGCGGCGCTGGCGTTCCTGGTGCTGCTGTTCCTGGCGCCGCGGAAATTCCCGGTGCTGTCCGAGTGAGCCGCCGTACAGTGCCCTCATGGTGAGGCTGGAGCGGCTGCGGGCGGACCACGCGGAGGCGTTGCTGGCCTTCGAGCGGGAGAACCGGGAGTACTTCACCCGCTCGATCTCGGACCGCGGGGACGCCTACTTCGCCGACTTCGCGGAGATCCACCGCGCGCGGCTGGCCGAACAGGACGCCGGGATCTGCCACTTCCACGTCGTACTGGACACGTCCGGCACCCTGATCGGCCGGATGAACCTGATCGACGTCGAGGACGGCTGCGCCGAACTGGGCTACCGCGTGGCCGAGAAGGCGGCGGGCCGCGGGGTGGCGACGGCGGCGGTGGCGCTGCTGTGCCGGACGGCGGCGACGTCGTACGGACTGACCTCCCTGAAGGCCGTCACCACGCTGGACAACCCAGCCTCTCGCACAGTCCTCGAACGGAACGGCTTCATGGTCGTCGAGGAGACGGTCGTCGCCGGCCGCCCGGGCATCCGGTTCCGCCGCGACCTCACCTCCGCGCACCACCGTCCGTAGCGCACGTTCAACCCGTCGTAGCCCTGACGGCCGTTCAAAAATCTGAGTTAATCCGGGTAACACCCCAGGTCAGCGAAGTAAGCGCATACCGACCAATCAGTTTGGTGAAAAGCTCGCAACCGTCGGCTACCTACGAGTAGCGTGCGTGGCTCCGCTCGTCCCACCCCCCCAACTCCCTGCGGTCCGCATCGCACCGGACCCGAGCCGCGCAAGGAGCACCGGGATGTCACACGACCCGTACGCGTCCCCGTACCCGTCCCCGCCGCCGACCCACTCGGCGTACCCCACCTACCCCTGGCAGCCGCCCCTCGAAGACCAACCGGCCGCAGGCCGCCGCCGTCCGCCCCACCCCCCACTGGGCCACCACAGCGACCTGCGCGTCCTGCGCGGCGCGTACCGCCGGCAGCGGCGCGTCGCGACACTCACCGCGCTCGGCTACTTCACCCTCTTCCTGATCCTGTCCGCGTTCGCGCCGTCCCTCATGACCAGCAGCGTCACCGACGGACTGCCCACCGGCCTGCTGCTCGCCCTGCTCCAACTCCCCGTCACCTGGCTGGCGATCACGCTGTACGAGCACACCGCGCGCGTGTACGTCGATCCCGTCGCCGACCGCATCCGCAGACAAACCGCCGTCGACGCCAAGAGAGAGGCCAGGTCATGACCGGATTCAGCGACTCCGCTCAGGCGATGTCCCTGGTGGCGTTCTCCGCGGTGGCCACGATCACGCTGCTGCTGTGCGTGATGACCGGCCCCGACCGCGACGACCTCGACGAGTTCTACACCGGCTACGGCTCCCTCTCCCCCATGCGCAACGGCCTCGCCATCGCGGGCGACTACATCTCCGCCGCGACCGTCCTCGGCACCGGCGGAGTGATCGCCCTGTGCGGCTACGACGGGGTCGTCCTCGCCCTCAGCACCGCCCTGTCGCTGATGCTGCTGATGTTCCTGCTGGCCGAACCCCTGCGCAACGCGGGCCGGTTCACCATGGGCGACGCGCTGGCCCGCCGGATGCCGGGACGCGCCGTACGCATCGCCGCCAGCGCGGTGACCCTCGCCGCCCTCCTGCCGCTGATGCTCGTCCAACTCGCGGGCACCGGACAGCTGCTGGCGTTCATCCTCGGCTTCTCCGGCGACTCCCTGAAGACGGGCTGCATCCTCGGCCTCGGCGTGCTGATGATCAGTTATGCCGCGATCGGCGGCATGAAGGGCACCGCCCTCATCCAGATCCTGAAGATGGTGATGCTGCTGGGTTCCGGCGCCGTGGTCGCCGTACTGATCCTCCAGCGCTACGACTGGAATCCCGGCGCGCTGTTCGACGCGGCCGCCGCGCAGAGCGGCGTCGGACCGGCGTTCCTGCACTCCGGACTCCAGTTCGCGGGCGGCCCCGCGCCCCGCCTCGACATGATCGTCTCGCAGCTGACGGTGGTCGTCGGCGGGGCCTGCCTCCCGCACGTCACCATGCGCATGTACACCGCCCGCAGCGCCCGCGCGGTCCGCCGCTCGATGTCCTGGGCCGTGTCGTCGGTGGTGCTGTTCGTGCTCGTCATCACCGTGGTCGGGTTCGGCGCCACGGCGCTGATCGGACGCGCGGTCATCGCGGAGGCCGACCCGCAGGGCAACACGGCCTATCTGCTGGCCTCCCGGGCCGTCTTCGGCGCGGAGGTCTCGACGGCCGAGACGCTGCTCTTCACCACGGTCACCACCGCGATCTTCCTCACCCTGCTGGCCTCGGTCGCCGGCATGATCCTCGCCTGCGCCAACTCCCTCGCCCACGACGTGTTCGCGGGCCACGCGCGCGAGATGACGGCGCGCCGCGAGATGACCCTCGCGCGTGTGTCCGCGCTCGCCGTGGGCGTCCCGGCGATCCTGCTGGCCGCCCTCGTCCAGCACCGCAGCCTTCAACCGCTGGTGACCCTGTCGTTCTGCCTGGGCGCCTCCGCGATCGCCCCCGCCCTCGTCTACGGCTTCTTCTGGCGCCGCTACACCCGAACGGGCCTGCTCTGCACACTGATCGGCGGCTCGCTGGTGGTCCTGCTGCTGATGCCGGGCACCAACCTCGTCTCCGGCTCGCCCGTGTCGGCGTTCCCGGAGAGCGACTTCAACTGGTTCCCGTTCACCACCACCGGCCTCGTCTCCATCCCGGCCGGCTTCGCCTTCGGCTGGCTGGGCACGGTCCTCTCCGGCCACCGCGGCTCGGAGGAGCAGCGACGGCAGTACGAGGCCGTGGAGGGGTGGATTCTGGCGGGGGCGGGGCGGAGGGGGGAGTAGGGGGCCGGTGGGCCCCTCTGGCGCGGGCCGCCCTGGCGGGGGCCGCCCTGGCGGGGGGCTGTGCGGCGCGGGGAGCAGCGGGCCGGTCGATCCCGGCGGGGCTGTGCGGCGCGGGGAGCAGAGGGCCCGGAGACCCCGGCGGGAGCCGCGCGGCGACCGTGACGGCAAGGTGCTCCACACCTGGACGCTGGACGTGCTCGACGGCCGCGTCCAGACGATCCGCACCGTCATCAACCCCGACAAACTCACCCACCTCGGCCCGGTGGCGGACGCGTGGGCGGTGACTCGGGAGGCTCGGGAGACCCGGCAGGGGCGGTGAGTGGGGGCGCAGTGGGGGATGGGACGTGGGGTGCGTGCGGCGGTGTTGGGGCGCGAGTGGGTGACGGGAGCGTGCGAGTGGGTGACGGGGGCGTGAGGCGGCGTCGAGGGCGTGAGCGGGTGACGGGGCGCCGGCGTGCCGCGGTGCCGGAAGGCGCCCCCGCGCATCACCACAGCCTCGCGCCCCCGTGCGGCTACTCCGCCGGCGCCCGGCCCGTCAGCGTCGTCAAGCTGTTGCGTACGAGGTCCATGTGGGCGCGTACGTCGTCCCAGCGCTCTCCGTGCTCGCGCAGCACCCGCTCCGTCTCGCGCGCGATGCGGTCCTCCCGCAGCCGCGCCTCGGCGAGGATCTCGGCGGCCCGGGCCCGCGCCTCCTCCTGGCGTCGGCGTCCGGCGGCCTCCGCGTCGGCGAACGCCTGCTTCGCCTCCGACAGTGCGGCCTCCGCACGCGCTACCTGCTCGGCGTGCAGGGCGTCCAGCGCCGCGGCGCGCTCGGTCTCCGCGCGCTCGGCCTCGGCCCAGCGCTCGGCGTGCTCCCTGGCCTGTTCGGCGAGCATGCCGGTGGTGCGCTGCCGCACCTCGCGCAACGCTTCGAGCGCCTCCGTGCGCCCCTCTTTCACTTCGCGCCGGGCGGCGATGCGGATCTCGTCGGCCTCGGCGCGCGCCGCGAGGAGGCGTTGGCGGGCGCGCTCCTCCGCCTCGGCGTGCACGGCGTCGGCGTGTGCCTGTGCCGCGTCGCGCACGCCGTTCGCGCGCGCCTGCGCCACCTCCGCGAGGCGCTGCGCCTCCTGACGCGCGCCGTCACGCACAGCCGCCGCCTCCTCCTGACCGAGCTGGAAGATCCGGCGCGCACGCTCCCCGAGCGTCTCGTACGACTGCGGCGCGAGCCGCGCGACCGTCTCGCGCAGCGCCTCCAGCTCCGCCTCCATCTCCTTGGCGAGCACGGTCAGACGGGCGGCACGCTCCCAGGAGGCGTCACGGTCCTGCGAGAGCGCCGCGGCGTACGCGTCGACCTGGTCGGGACGGTAGCCGCGCCCCCGTACGACCACGAAGCCGTGGGACGAGACAGGTGTGCCGCTCATCCTGGAACCCCTCTCCATCAAAAGGACGCAAAATGATGATTTCGCGCACATCTTGATGTATCAGGCATAACAGTGCATAACGCGACACTCCGCACAGAGGTCACGGCCGTCCCCCGGTAGGCGGGGGTACCGGCGTGACCCGTACCGCTGAAAACGCGGGCCGACGAGCCCATGGTTCGGCCCCAGGTGGTGCCGACCGGTGGCGTTGATGTGCTCCGGGACGGGCACTCCGGGACGACGAAGAGGCGGGCCCGGTCGCCGTGACCGGACCCGCCTCCTCCGCACCTTCTGCGTCGCCCACGCGACGGGCCCTACAGCAGCCCGTCCCACATCTGCTCGAGCAGCACCGACCACCAGCTCTCCGGCGAACCCAGCGCCGCCGGGTCCAGAGAGGCCAGCTGCGCCTGGAAGTCGACGGTCCAACGGCCCGCCTGCTCCTGGTTCAGCCCGAACCTGAGCCGCCACATCCGCCCCAGCAGCGCCAGGCACCGCTGGAACTCGGGCAGCCCCGTGTTCACGAACTGCGGCGGCACGGGCGCCCCACCGGGCCCCGCCTCCACCGGCACGGCCACGATGTTCGCCGTCCCGTACTGCACACAGATCGCCCTGCCGAAGTCACTGCCCATCACCAGGTACGACCCCGCGTCCGCGGCCGGCTGCACCCCGCGCTCCTGCGCCAGTTCCGCCAGCGTCGGCACGGGCCGGCCCGGCTGGGCCTGCGCCCAGAAGAACGGACCCATGTCCATCGGCAGCCCCGCCGCGACCAACGAGTGCGCCACCACCGGCGGCACCCCCTGCCGGGACACCGCGGCCTGCTCGAACCGGAAGATCCCCGGCCCGAACGCCCCCGCCAGCTCCTGCGCCACGCCCTCCGGCGGAATCGGCGGCGCCGCCTGCACCGGCGGAAGCGGGGCGCGCACCGGTCCCGGCCGCGCCGGCCCGTCCGCCACCTGGTGCAACTCGCCCTGGTGCGCCAGCAACTGCTGCATCCCCTGCTGCCGGCTCGCGTGGTCCGTGCCGTACGGCGCGATGCTCGCGAGCCGCGCCTGCGGCCACTGCTCCCGGATCATCCGCGCGCAGTACGCTCCCGGCAGCTCACACGACTCCAACTCCGTGTGCAGCTCCAGCACCTGGTCCGGCGGGATGTTCATCGCCCGCAGCTCGTGGAAGATCTGCCACTCCGGGTGCGGCGTACCCGGCGCCGAACGCCGGATCAGCTGCTGCTCCGACCCGTCCTGCGCGCGGTAGCGCAACACGGCCTGGTAGCCCGGACCGACGGTCGGCTGCCCCTGCTGCGGGTATCCGTACGCCGGCGCCTGACCGGGCCCGGGCTGCCCCGGCGGCGGTACGGCACCGGGCGGCATCCCACCGGGAGGCGGCACCGCACCGGGAGGCGGCACCGCACCGGGCGCCATCGGCTGAGGCGCGCCCGGCGCCATGCCCGGGGCGCCCGGAACACCAGGTGCGCCGGGCATGCCGGGTGCGCCCGGGGCGGACGGCGGCGGAGGCGCGCCGGGGCCGCCGACCGGCGGCGCGGCCAGCATGGTCTCCGCCTGGTGAACCGCACCCCGCGCACCTCCGGCAGAGCCCGGCGCACCCGGCATACCCGGGGCGCCAGGAGCCTGCGGTGCGCCGGGGACACCCGGAGCGCCGGGGGCGTGCGGTGCCCCAGGGCCGCCAGGCGCACCCGCGATACCGGGGGCGCCAGGAACTCCCGGAGCGCCCGGCGCGTGAGGTGCACCCGGGGCGCCCGGAGGAGTCTGCACGCCCGGCGCACCGGGCACGCCAGGGGCGCCCGGCGGCTGCGGAGCGCCCCCACCCGGGCCCATACGCCCCGGGTCGGCCAGCATCGTCGCGGCATGGTGCATGCCGCCCGGAGGCGTACCGCCGGGCGGGTTCGGCGCACCGGGCGACTGAGGGGCGCCCGGCGGAGTCGGCGCGCCGGGCCCCGCAGGCCCACCCTCAGGACCGTCCGGCCCGAGCGCGGACACGAGCTGCGTCGGCACATACCCACCGGCCGGCGCTCCCGGCGTACCGGGCGCACCCGGCGCAGGCGGAGGCGTACCGCCCGTTCGCGCGCCCGGCGCCCCCGGAGCACTCGGCGGCGGAGGCGGCGTCGCACCCCCACGCACACGGCGCGGCGGAGGCGCCGCCTTGCTGGTCGCGGCGTCGGCGATGTCCCCGGCGTTCGGCGCGAGCGGCCGCTCGGGCGCCCCCGGAACGCCGGGCCCGCCGGCGCCCACAGGAGGCTGAGGCGCCCCCGGCGCACCCCCGGGCCCCTGCGGATAGCCATAAGAAGAAGCACCCGGAACAGGCGGCGGCGTACTGCCCTGCGGCGCACCCGGCGCAGTCACGGGCGGCGCACCCGGAGGGGGCGTACCCGGCGCTCCAGCACCACCCACACCCCCCGCACCCTGCGGATACCCGTACGCCGCGCCACCCGGCGCAGGCGCACCCGGCACCGGCGCACCCGGCACCCCGAGCGCCCCGTGCCCACCAGGCGCCCCCGGCGCACCCGGACCGCCAGGCGCAGGCGCACCCACAGACGCACCCGGCGCATTCGGATCGTCGAGCGCCGGTGCGAGCGCCGTAGGCGGAAGCTGGCTGCCGCCCGACATGAGCGCGGTCTTGGCCTCCGGCGGCGTCGCGGGCGGCGGAGTGTCGTCGTCGGTCCCACTCAGCGGCGGCGCGAACACGGTCGCGGGCAACGGCACCGAACGGTCGTCGCCCGCATCGGCGTTGGTGTCGGTCCCGGCCCACGGAGTCGCCCCAGCGGGCACATCACGCGCCCCCGGCGCACTCGACGCTGAGGGCGCCCCCGGCGCACCACCAGCCGAAGCCGCACCCGCACCCGCACCCAGGCCCACACCGGCACCGGCACCGGCACCGGCACCGGACCCCACGGCCCCGTTCCCCGGCCCGACCGGCACCCCGGCCTGCGTCTCAGGCAACGCCGAAGACCCGACCCCGGCGCCACCCCCAGAACCCGCACCGAAACCGGCACCCGCACCAGCACCGGCACCCGCACCAGCACCGGCACCGGCACCGGCACCGGCACCGGCCGAACCCTGACCCATCCCGGCCCCGGCATCAGACCCGACACCGACCCCGGACCCGGCCCCGGACCCGGCCCCGGACCCGGACCCGGACCCGGCCCGCCGATCCGGAATCCCCAGTTGGTCCGCCGCCTCCTGCAACCACTCCGGCGGCGTCAGAAGGAACGACGTCTGATTGAGATCCACCCGAGCCGCAGGCGCCGACGCGGCCGCGGCCGCCGCGTCCTGCGCAGCCCGCCCGTACTCCTCCTCGTACCGGCGGATCACCTCACCCACCGGCAGCGCCGGCCACAACGTGGCCTCCCCGCTGTCCCGGGCGAGCACCAGCCGCTGCGCGCCGCCGTCCGAACGCGGACCGTCCGCGCGGTCCTCCGCCCACACCACGAACCCGAGCTCGAACTCCCGCACCCGCACCTCACGGTGCTGGTACGAGGGCACGTCCCCGTTGATCCACTCTTCCGCGCGCTCCTGCGCCTGCGCGAACGTCACCATCGGTCAGCTCACTCCCCAGCCCCGGCAACAGCCCCGGCTCCAGCCCCGGCTCCAGCCCCAGTTCCGGCTCCGGCGGCCGCCACCGGCACGGACCGCGCGAAACCGCCGTCCACCATCAGGTTCGCCACCGTCTCCAACTCCGGCGGAGAACCGGCCAGTCGGGACAGGAACACATCGAAGTCATCACCGCACGGCAGCAACAGCCGCTCCACCCGCTCCGCCGGCGCCAGCGAAGGATCGACGTCGCGGGCGTCGTCGTACGCGCAGAACCAGACCGAACCGATCCGGTCGCCCTTCACCTTCACCGCCAGCAGCCCGCCCTGCACGAAGCCGACACCCAGGTAGTCCTTGGTCAGATGGTCACGCAGGCACTTGTTCACGTACACGAGGTCGTTGACGGCCGCCTCGTCCCGCACCGTGAAGAACGGCTGGTCCACCAGCAGACCCAACTCCGGGTCCAGAGCCGTGCCCACCGGGGCGCACCCGCCCGCCGCCTTCAAGAACGACCGGTACGCACCCGGCAGCCGGTACCCGAGATCCTCCTCGACCCCCAGCACCTGCGACTCGGACACCGCCGTACCCGACTTCGGCAACCCGAAGTGCGCGGGCCGCGTCTCCTGCAACGGCCGTGTCCCCCGCTTCCCGTGCTCCACCGCCGCCGTCGCGATGCCGCCGTGATGCCGCAGCAGCGCCTTCACCTCGACCGGCACCAGCTCAAGACGGCGCGAACCCACCACGTGATGCCACGTCCAGCCGTGCGGCGTCGCCACCGCCGGGATCGTGTCCCACAGCTCATGGCCCGTCGCCGCGAGCGCCGCGTTCGCCGACACATAGTCGGTCAGCCGAAGCTCGTCAACACCGAAGCCCTCCGGCGGATCGGCGATCTCCGCAGCTGCACGCGCATAAGCCGAGAAGTCCGGATAGCCGCGCTCGTCCACCCGCACCCCCCTCGGGTGACGGGCAGCCCGGACCGGATCCGGGAAATGCACGACCTGCCCGGCATAGGCCGCGTTCGGCGGCGCGGCTTGCTGCCCGAGCCGACCTGTCGTCATGGCGGTTGCCCCCTGCGGCACTCTGTACGACCCGCGGCGACCGGCCCGGCCCCGGTCCACCCGGCTCCGCCCCGCCACCCCAGCCCGTATTCGACTTCTCCGACGTTCTCCAGCGTGTTGACCACATACACGCAGTCGCGTGCACGAAGTCGCACACACGCGGTCGCATACATGCGGGTGCCGACAGCCTATGCGGTACGACGACACCGGTCACCGGGCACCGGTCAGCCGCCCTCCGCTTCCGTGACCAGCCGTCACCCCGCCGTGACAGCCCGCCCAAACACGGGCGTGTCGCACCGCCCCAGCTTCCGCACCAGCCACGGCATTTGGCACTCTGTGTGATCCGGGGGGATGCTCGGAGGGGATGATGATCATGAATACGACGCAGACGGGACCGCACCCAGGACCGCGACCAGCCACACCCGGCGACCCGCGGACCGGACCGTCCGCCGACCCGCGGACCGGACCGTCCGCCGACCCGCGGACCGGACTGTCCGGCGACCCGCGCATCGGCTGGAGCAGCGAAGCCGCCCACGCCCCCACCCTGCGCCACCGCCGCGACGGCATACTCCCCACCGTCGCCGCCGCCCTCTCCGTCCGCGGCGCCACCCTCACCGGCACCGCCGCCCGCGGCGACGAGGCCCCACCCCTGCACCACCTCGTGCAGGACTTCCTCGACACCCTCACATCCACCCAGCGCGACCGCTTCACCGGCCGCTGCGCCGAGACGATCCTCATCTCCCGTCACCTCGCCGCCGCCGACGCCGCCCGCACCAAACGCGCCGCCCGCAAACCCATGACCAACGGCGAGGCCCGCAAGGCCCTCAAGCAGGCCAAACTCACCGCCCGCCGCATCCGCGAGGACGGCGACCCCCTCCACGGCAGCTTCGCCGCCCCCTGCCGCGCCTGCACTGCCCTCAGCGCCCACTTCGGCGTACGCATCGTCGACCCGGCGGCGGACGACTGACCCCCACGCACGAACCCCAGACCACAGCCACAACCGCAACCACAACAGCCACAGCCACAGCCACAGCCACAGCCACAGCCACAGCCACAGCCACAGCCACAGCCACAGCCACAGCCGCACCACACCCATGACCACGACGATCGAAGGCAGATGCACCCGGACCGCACCAGCACCACCCGCTTCCCCGTACCCGTCGACGCCGCCCTGCGCGCAGCCGGCTGGCAACCCGGACGATGGGACATCAAACAGGCCGAGATCTGGGCCGACGCCCTCCGCGACCACACCTCACCGGCCGGCCACCGCCACACCGTCTTCCCCGCCGCCGTAGAGGCCTGGGCCGAGTTCGGCGGCCTCCACATCACCCCCACCGGCCCCGGCCGCCAGGTCGCCCCCGCCCACCTCCACCTCGACCCCCTGCACGGCCTCCACATGGCCCGCACCCTCGCCGACCTCGGCCGCGCCCTCGACACCGACGTCTGCCCCCTCGGCACCGAGACCGAGACCGCGGCCCTCCTCGCCATCGACACCGAAGGCCGCGCCTACGTCCTCGACCACACCGGCGACTGGTACCTCGGCCCCGACATCGACCACGCCCTCGCCGCCCTCGTCGCAGGCATGGAACCGATACGCCTCACGGCAAGCTGAACCACCCCGGCGACCCCGGGCAACGCCGCGCTACACCGCCGGAATCACCGCCGACACCCGGAAACCCCCCGCGTCCGTCGGCCCGGACACAAAAACCCCGCCCAGCGCGGCGACCCGCTCCTTCATCCCCACCAGCCCGTTCCCCCCGGACGGCAACCGCGCCGACGACGCCACCGACACCTCCGGCGGCGGCTCGTTCTCCACCTGCATCGCGATCTCCGACCCCCGGTGCGCGAGCCGTACGTGCGTCTTCGCGCCCGCCGCGTGCTTGTGGACGTTGGTCAACGCCTCCTGCACGACCCTGTACGCGGTCTGCTCGATCTCCCCCGCGTACGACCGCACATCCCCCTCCACGGTCAGATCCACGACCATCCCCGCGGCCGCCGACTGCCCGATCAACTCCTCCAACTCCGACAGACAAGGCCCGTCGGACTCCTCCACGGCCCTCGACGCGGCAGCGGCAGCCGCAGCGGCAACCCCCACAGCGGCCAACGGCACTGCGGCCCGCCGCGCGGCAGCCCCGTCCCCGCTCCGCAGCACCCCGAGCATCTCCCGCAACTCGGTCAGCGCCTGCCGCCCCATGTCCCCCACCAACGCGGCGTTCTTGACGGCCTTCTCCGGATCCTTCCGCGCAACGGCCTGCAACGCGGCCGCATGCACCACCATCAGGCTCACCCGATGCGCGACGACGTCGTGCATCTCCCGGGCGATCCGGGTCCGCTCCTCATTACGCGCCCACTCGGCCCGTTCCTCCGCCCGCTCGGCAAGCAGCTGAAGCTCCCGCTCCAGACTGTCGGCACGCTCACGGAGACTCTCCATCAGCCGCCGCCGAGCCCCGACATACAGCCCGAGCAGCAGGGGCGGGGCGGTCAACCCAATCGAAATGGCGATCGCGGCGAACGGAACGGACCACCCCCCGAGGTCGCTCTCCCCCGTCTCCATGCTCTGCCGCACCCGCACGAACATCACGATCAGCATGCCGACGAACGACATCCCGGCCAGCGACCCGATGATCCGCCGCGGCAGCTCGGAGGCGGCGAGGGTGTACAGGCCGACGATGCCCATGAGGTACCCCATCTGGGCAGGCGTGATCGCGATGGACACCAGCACCACCGCGATCGGCCACTTCCGCCGCACGAGCAGCGCGGCACCGGCGAGCGCCCCGAAGACGACCCCCGCCGCCGTCGGGATCCCGGCGTCCCCGGCGAAGTCGACGCCCTCGACCGCGCACTCGAGCACGGAGACGAACGCGAGGCCGATGTCCAACAGTGCGGTACGCCACCTGGCCCACCACCACGGCCCCGTCCGGGCCGCGGCGTGGTCTTCCCCCGTCGTGGTCATGCCTCCAGCCTACGGGCGCAAGGCGCGGCTTTTCCGGTGAGTTTCCGGTACTGGCCTACACCACATGGCGTGACCGGCCAGAAGCGAAACCGCCCGATTTCCCTCGAACTGCTGAACCAGCCCCTGTTCGACCCCGGAAGCGGAGATTCCGTCTGGACGGTATGCCTATGGCAACTTCACCTGGCAAATACGCCGACTCCGAGGGGCTGCGGGAGCGGGCGGTGGCGCTACGGCGCCAGGGCTACAGCCTTCGCCAGATCCGCGACGAGCTCCAGGTCCACAACAAGGAGACCCTGCAACGCCTCGTAGAGGGCGAGCCACCTCCGGAATGGACGAAGCGACCGCGAGCGAAGGACGACCTGCGCGAGAGGGCGCGGGAGCTACGCAAGCAAGGGTGGACGTACAACCAGATCCAGGCCGAGCTGGGCTGTCGAAGAGTTCGGTGTCGCTGTGGGTTCGGGATCTGCCGCATCCAGAGCCCAAGTGCACGCCGGAGGAGCAGCGGGCGCGGATGAACGCGGGGCTGGCACGACTGCGTGCCGCGCAGGATGAGGAGCGGCAGGCGACAAAGGAGGCGGCAGCGGAAGCCGTGGGTGAGCTGTCGGACCGCGATTTGTTCATCATTGGCGTGGCCTTGTACTGGGCCGAGGGAACCAAGGACAAGCCGCACGCGCGCCGGGAAACCGTGGAGTTCGTCAACAGCGACCCAGGCATGATCGCCGTCTTCCTGGTCTGGCTCGACCTGCTCGAAGTGGACCGCGAGCGGCTGAACTGCCGCGTCATGATCCACGAATCCGCAGATGTCGAAGCCGCCGAGCGCTACTGGGCCGACATCGTCGGCATCGACGCGACAGCCTTCGGCAAGACGATCCGCAAGAAACACAATCCGACGACGGTACGCAAGAACACAGGAGACGCGTATCGCGGCTGCCTCAGCATCAAAGTGCGACAAGGAGCCGATCTGTACCGTCGCATCGAGGGCTCCTGGTACGGCATAGTAGGAGCTGTCCGTCCGGACGATCTACCGAACCGGACATAAGGGCGATCCCGGGTCGTCTAAGGGCAGGACAGCGTCTTTTGGTGTCGCTTATGGGGGTTCGAGTCCTCCCCCGGGAGCCCAACCCGAGGTGGGCCCTGACAGCACAGTCAGGGCCCACACTCATGTCCCCCAAGAAACACCCCGGTATCCTGCGGATGTCACCCCACCCCCTCCACAGCCGAAGGGCATCCCGTGAGCGCCAACCGCCCGGCAGCCGTCGTCGTTCTCGCAGCGGGTGAGGGCACCCGTATGAAGTCGACCACACCCAAGGTTCTCCATGAGCTCTGCGGCCGCAGCCTCGTGGGCCATGTGCTCGCCGCAGCCCGTGAGTTGGACCCCGAGAATCTCGTCGTCGTCGTGGGGCACGCGCGTGAGAAGGTCACCGCGCATCTCAACGACATCGACCCCGACGTACGGACCGCCGTCCAGGCCGAGCAGAACGGCACCGGGCACGCCGTACGGATGGGACTGGAAGAGCTCGGTGGGGTCGTCGACGGGACCGTCGTGGTCGTCTGCGGGGACACCCCCCTCCTCACCAGTGGGACCCTCCGCGCCCTCGCGCACACGCACTCCACCGACGGCAACGCCGTCACCGTCCTGACCGCCGAGGTCCCGGACGCCACGGGGTACGGGCGGATCGTGCGGGACGGCGCCTCGGGTGCCGTCACCGAGATCGTCGAGCACAAGGACGCCTCCGACTCGCAGCGCGCGATCCGTGAGATCAACTCCGGGGTGTTCGCGTTCGACGGGCAGCTGCTCGCCGATGCTCTCGGGAAGGTCAGGACCGACAACTCGCAGGGCGAGGAGTACCTCACCGACGTACTCGGGATTCTGCGCGAGGCAGGTCACCGCGTGGGGGCTTCCGTCGCCGCCGACCACCGTGAGATCGCCGGCATCAACAACCGCGTCCAGCTCAGCGAGGCCCGCCGGATTCTCAACGACCGGCTGCTGACCGAGGCCATGCTCGCCGGGGTCACCGTCATCGACCCCGCCTCCACCTGGGTCGACGTGACCGTCAGCTTCGATCAGGACGCGGTCGTCCACCCGAACACCCAGCTGCACGGCACCACTCACGTCGGCTCCTACGCCGAGGTCGGTCCCAACAGCCGGCTGACCGACACCCACGTGGGCGCCGGGGCCCGCGTCGACAACACCGTGTCGTACGGGGCGCACATCGGCCCGGACGCGTCCGTGGGGCCGTACGCCTATCTGCGGCCCGGTACCCGCCTCGGCGCGAAGGGCAAGATCGGGACGTACGTCGAGACGAAGAACGCCTCGATCGGGGAGGGGACGAAGATTCCCCATCTCTCCTACGTCGGTGACGCGACGATCGGCGAGTACTCCAACATCGGTGCCGCGAGCGTGTTCGTGAACTACGACGGGCAGGACAAGCATCACACCACCGTCGGGTCGCACTGCCGGACGGGTTCGGACAACATGTTTGTGGCGCCTGTCACGGTCGGGGACGGCGCGTACACCGCCGCAGGGTCGGTGATCACGAAGGACGTGCCGCCCGGTTCGCTGGCCGTGGCCCGTGGCCAGCAGCGGAATATCGAGGGTTGGGTGGCCCGTAAGCGTCCGGGAAGCGCGGCGGCGAAGGCGGCCGAGGCGGCTTCCCGGGAGCCGGGCAGCGAGGGCTGACCGGAAACAGGTGCGTCAAACACGGCGTACCGTGATAAGTGCACACCCGCACCCCACCAGCTGAGACGGCCCCGTCGCGCCCAGCGGCGAGGTCTCTCGACACCCAGCTGAGACACCTCTGAGGAGACAGTGCTGTGACCGGGATCAAGACGACCGGCGAGAAGAAGATGATGTTCTTCTCCGGCCGCGCCCACCCCGAGCTTGCCGAGGAGGTCGCCCAGCAGCTGGGTGTCGGGGTCGTCCCGACGAAGGCCTTCGACTTCGCCAATGGCGAGATCTACGTCCGTTACCAGGAGTCGGCGCGTGGTGCGGACTGCTTCCTGATCCAGAGCCACACGGCTCCGATCAACAAGTGGATCATGGAGCAGCTGATCATGATCGATGCCCTGAAGAGGGCTTCGGCGCGTTCCATCACCGTGATCGTGCCGTTCTACGGGTATGCGCGTCAGGACAAGAAGCACCGCGGGCGTGAGCCGATCTCGGCCCGTCTCATCGCCGATCTGATGAAGACGGCC
This sequence comes from Streptomyces sp. NPDC057280, assembly GCF_042668605.1. Classification (NCBI taxonomy): domain Bacteria; kingdom Bacillati; phylum Actinomycetota; class Actinomycetes; order Kitasatosporales; family Streptomycetaceae; genus Streptomyces; species Streptomyces sp. NPDC057280. The sequence goes on along the minus strand of NZ_JBHUYR010000005.1, from coordinate 414,669 downwards.
GGCGCGGACCGCATTCTCACGGTGGATCTGCACACGGACCAGATCCAGGGTTTCTTCGACGGTCCGGTCGACCACCTCTTCGCGCTGCCGCTGCTGGCGGACTACGTGGGGGCGAAGGTCGACAAGGACAAGCTGACGGTCGTGTCTCCTGACGCCGGTCGTGTTCGTGTCGCCGACCGCTGGTGCGACCGTCTCGGCGCTCCGCTGGCGATCGTGCACAAGCGGCGGGACAAGGACGTGGCGAACCAGGTCACCGTGCATGAGGTGGTCGGTGAGGTGAAGGGTCGCGTCTGCGTGCTCGTCGACGACATGATCGACACCGGTGGCACGATCTGCGCTGCCGCGGACGCGCTGTTCGCGCACGGTGCCGAGGACGTCATCGTGACGGCGACGCACGGTGTGCTGTCGGGTCCGGCGGCGGACCGGCTGAAGAACTCCCGGGTGAGCGAGTTCGTGTTCACGAACACGCTGCCGACGCCGGGTGAGCTGGGTCGTGACCTGGACAAGATGACGGTGCTGTCGATCGCGCCGACGATCGCGAGTGCGGTGCGTGAGGTGTTCGAGGACGGTTCGGTGACGAGCCTGTTCGACGAGCAGTAGGCCCTTGCCCATGGGGCAGAACGCTTCTGCATGATCGATTTTTCTGCGGCCTTCCTTGCTGAGTACACTGCACAAGTTGCTCGGCGAGGGAGGCCGTCCTCATTTCTGGTGAGGTCGGCGATCCGTTATCGACGCGCTCTTCGTAGCAGGCCGTTCGTGGCCGGGTGACCTGTCCGTTTCTCACCCATACGAGGAGTGATCATGTCCGAGGTGAAGCTCACCGCCGAGACCCGTACCGAGTTCGGCAAGGGTGCCGCCCGTCGCATCCGCCGTGACGCCAAGGTTCCCGGTGTTCTCTACGGCCACGGTTCCGACCCGCTGCACCTGACCCTCCCGGGCCACGACCTGCTGCTGGCGCTGCGTACGCCGAACGTCCTGATCTCCCTGGACATCGACGGCAAGACCAACGAGCTGGCGATCCCGAAGTCGGTTCAGCGTGACCCGATCAAGGGCTTCCTGGAGCACGTCGACCTGCTGCTGGTCAAGCGTGGCGAGAAGGTCACGGTCGAGATCCCGGTCCACGCCGAGGGCGAGCTGGCCGCCGGCGGCAACCTGCTGGAGCACGTGCTGAACGCGCTTCCGGTCGAGGCCGAGGCCACCCACATCCCCGAGGCCGTCACGGTCTCCGTCGAGGGCCTGGAGGCCGGTGCCTCCATCCACGCCAAGGACATCAAGCTGCCCTCCGGTGTGACCCTGGCCGTCGACGAGGACGCTGTCGTTCTCCAGGTGCTGGCCGCGCAGGCCGAGGAGGCCTCTGAGGAGGCTGCCGAGGGCGACGAGGCCGCCGAGGCCTGAGCCTGAAGGCTCTGCGGTAGCTCGCAGGGGCTCTGCAAGAATTCACCGGCCGCCGCTTCCGTACGGGAGTGGCGGCCGGCGCATATCGAGGAGACATGGACGTGACGACCCCCGCCAACGAGCCCTGGCTGATCGTCGGGCTCGGCAACCCCGGGCCGGAGTACGCGGCCAACCGGCACAACGTCGGTTTCATGGTGGCCGATCTGCTGGCCGAGCGGATCGGGGGGAGGTTCAAGCGGGCCGGCAAGGCGCAGGCGCAGGTCGTGGAGGGGCGGATCGGGCCGCCGGGGCCGCTGAACCGCCGGGTGATCCTGGCGAAGCCGATGTCGTACATGAACCTGTCCGGTGGGCCGGTGAACGCGCTCAAGGACTTCTACAAGGTGCCCGTCGCCAACATCGTGGCCGTTCATGACGAGTTGGACATCGACTACGGGGTGCTGCGGTTGAAGCTCGGGGGCGGGGACAACGGGCACAACGGGCTGAAGTCGATGACGAAGGCGTTCGGTGCCGAGTATCACCGGGTGCGGTTCGGGATCGGGCGGCCTCCGGGGCGGATGCAGGTCGCGGACTTCGTGCTGAAGGACTTCTCCTCCGCGGAGCGCAAGGAGCTCGACTACTTCGTGGACCGGGCGGCGGACGCGGTGGAGTGTCTGGTGATCGAGGGGCTGGAGCGGGCGCAAAGCACGTACAACTCCTGACTTGTCCGGTCGCGGACCGGGCCCAGGTTGACGGGCCGTTCAGGCATGGCCAATGATCCCGGCCATGCCTGCCACCGCCTCCGTCTCCGCCCGCCAGGCCTCGGCTGCCGCCCTCCGGTTCGGGCGGCTCGCGGCGATGGGTGCGGTCGCGGTGCTGATCCTGATCGCGGGGGTGTGGGCGTCGTGGGGCACCGCGCAGCACGTGATGCTGACGAAGGGCCGGGAGAGCGGCACGATCGAGGTGACGCGGTGCGGGGAGGACACGTGCAGCGGGCCGTACACGCCGGTCTCCGAGGGGTCCACGGCGCGGGCCGAGGTCGTCATCGAGAAGACGGTCGCCGTGAAGAAGGGCGAGACGTACACGGTCGTCGTGAAGCCGAGCAGTGACGAGGTCGTACGGTCCGGGCCTGCCGGGATTCTCTATGCCTGGGTTCCGCTGGGTGGTGCGCTGTTGCTGGCGTCGGTCGTGGTGGCGGGCGGGTTGGGGCGTGCGCGGGGCGCGTGGGTCATGGCGGGGGCGGGTGTCGCGCTGCTCACCGCAGCTTTCGTGACGATCTGAAAGCTTTCGCCGTTCTGTCTTTCTGTGAAGGGTGTGAGTGTTGTCTGTTCGTGATTGACCTGAGGTCAGTCGTGGCTGGAAGCTGAGCCGCCCCCTCCACATCTTCCCTGCCACATCTCGAAGATGGACTGCCCCATGCGTAGCCTCATCCGTGCCGGCGCCCTGTCCGCCGTCGCCGCTGCCGCCCTGTTCGCGGCCCCGAACGCCTATGCCACCGCTCCCGGTGACAACGGCACTGTGAAGATCCACGACGCCACCACCGGCGAGGAGTTGCGCCGCAACGAGCCGCACGTGTGCACCTTCTACCTCGACGCGTTCGGTTTCGACTCCGTCCAGGAGGTGGACTGGCACATCGAGGCCTGGGCCCCGACGGCCGACGTCAAGGGCGAGACGGTGAAGTCCGGCGAGATCACCCTCGACGCCGAGGGCCACGGCCGGACCGAGGACCTGTCGCTGCCCGACGGCCACTACAAGCTGTTCTGGAACTTCGAGGGCGAGAAGGGCGCGGCCAAGCACAAGGTCTTCTGGACCGACTGCGAGGGCTCCGACGACGGCAAGCCGAGCGAGACGCCGTCCTCGTCCGCTTCCTCGCCGGCTTCCTCCTCTCCCTCCGCCTCGCCGTCCGAGTCGGCGCCCGCCGGCGGGTCGTCCTCGGAGCCGTCGGCGTCCTCGTCGCCGTCCGCCCAGGGCGGCGGCAGCGGCGACGGCGGTGACCTCGCGGAGACCGGCAACGGCGCCCCGGTGGGTCTGCTGGGCGGCGCCGCGGCGGCGCTGGTGGCCGCGGGCGGCTACCTGGTCTTCCGCCGCCGTAAGGCATAGCCGCTGACCGCCGACGTCAGGCCTAGCAGCTGTCCTTCGCCGTAAGGCCTAGCCGCTGTCCGTCGCCGTGAGGCGTAGCCGCTGATACGACGGTGCCCCCGAGCTTGTCCGAAGCTCGGGGGCACCGTCGTGTGCGCGTGCGGCCTCAGCCGGTGTTGCGCAGGCCCGCCGCGACACCGTTGACGGTGAGGAGCAGGGCGCGGGCCAGGGTCGGGTCGGGTTCCTCGCCGGCCGCGGCGGCGTCGCGCTGGCGCTTGAGCAGGGCGACCTGGAGGTAGGAGATCGGGTCGAGGTAGGCGTCGCGGATGGTGAACGTCTGCTTCAGGACGGGCTGGGCCTCGAGGAGTGAGCTCTCGCCGGTGACCTTGAGGACCTCGCGGACGGTGAGGGCGTGTTCGGCCTCGATGGTGGCGAAGACGTGCTGGAGCTCGGCGGGGACGAGGGTCTCGACGTAGTGGCGGGCGATGCGCAGGTCGGTCTTCGCGAGGGTCATCTCGACGTTGGAGATGAAGTTGCGGAAGAAGTGCCACTGCTCGTGCATCTCGTCGAGCACGGTGTCGAGGCCGGCCTCGCGCAGCGCCTTGAGGCCGGAGCCGACGCCGAACCAGCCGGGGACGATCTGCCGGGACTGGGTCCAGCCGAAGACCCACGGGATGGCGCGCAGTCCGTCGAGGGAGACGCCGGAGCCGGGGCGGCGGGAGGGCCGGGAGCCGAGGTGCAGGTCGGCGAGCTGGTCGACCGGTGTGGAGGCGAGGAAGTAGTTCGGCAGGTCGGGGTCCTCGACCAGGCGGCGGTAGGCCGCGTGAGCGGCGTCGCTCACCACGTCCATCGCCGCGTCCCAGCGGGCGAGCGCCTCGTCGGACTGGCGCGGGGCGGTGTGCAGGGCGGAGGCCTGGAGGGTGGCGGCCACCGTCAGTTCCAGGTTCTCCCGCGCGAGCGACGGCACCAGGTACTTGTCGCTGATGACCTCGCCCTGCTCGGTCACCTTGATCTCGCCCTCCAGGGTGCCCCAGGGCTGGGCGAGGATCGCGTCGTGGGAGGGGCCGCCGCCGCGGCCGACGGTGCCGCCGCGGCCGTGGAAGAGGCGCAGTCGCACGCCGTAGCGGTGGGCGACGTCGCGCAGGCGGCGCTGGGCGCGGTGGATCTCCCACTGCGACGTCGTGATGCCGCCGAACTTCGAGGAGTCCGAGTAGCCGAGCATGACCTCCTGGACGTCCCCGTTCAGCGCGACCAGGCGCCGGTAGGAGGGGTCGGAGAGCATGTCCTCCAGGATGGTGTCGGCGGCCTTGAGCTCGTCGGTGGTCTCCAGGAGCGGCACGATGCCGATCTTGGCCCAGCCGGCGTGCAGGTCGATGAGGCCGGCCTCGCGCGCCAGGACGGTCGCGGCGAAGACGTCGTCGGCGCCCTGGCACATGGAGATGATGTACGACTCGATGACCTCGGGGCCGAAGACGTCGAGGGCGCGCTTGACGGTGTGGAAGACGCCGAGGGTCTTCTCGCCGGCGGCGTCCAGCGGGGCCGGGGTCGGTGCCAGGGGCCTCCTGGACCGCAGTTCCTTGGCGAGCAGCCTGCCGCGGTAGTCGCGGGGCATGTCGGCGTAGCGCCAGGACTCCTCGCCGAGGCGGTCGAAGAGCTGGCCGAGGGCGTGGTGGTGGGCGTCGGCGTGTTCGCGGACGTCCATGGTGGCGAGCTGGAGGCCGAAGGCGGCGAGCGTACGGATCGTACGGTTCATGCGGCCCTCGGCGAACAGGCCGCCGCGGTGTTCGCGCAGGGAGGTCTGGATGAGGGTGAGGTCGTTCAGCAGTTCGCTGGTGCCGAGGTAGTCGCGGCCCGGCTCGTGCGGGGTGTTCCTGGCGAGGCGGAGCTTGGTGTTCTCCAGCTTCTGGCGGATCGCGGTGGCCTTGAGCCGGTAGGGCTCCTCGGCGTTGAGGCGCTTGTAGCGGGGGCTGATCTCCGGGAGGCGCTCGAGGTCTTCGCGCAGGGACTCCAGCAGCTCTTCCGTCGCTCCGGTGTAGCGGATGGAGTTGGAGAGGAAGCCGCGCAGTTCGTCGATCATGTCGAGCGCGTCGTTGATGCCGTGCTCGTGCTGGAGGATCAGGACGTCCCAGGTGACCTGGGGGGTGACGTTGGGGTTGCCGTCGCGGTCGCCGCCGATCCAGGTGCCGAAGGTCAGCGGGCGGGTCTCCTTGGGGAGCGTGACGCCGACGCGCTCCAGCTCGGCGGTGAGGTCCTCCAGGACGTCGCCGACGGCGCCGGCGTGCAGTTCGTCGAGGTAGTAGATCGCGTTGCGGGACTCGTCGGTGACCTCGGGGCGTACGACGCGCAGCTCGTCGGTCTGCCAGACGAGGTCGATGTTCTCGGCGAGGCGGGTGTCGTAGCGGCGGCGGTCGGTCTCCAGGACCGGGGTCTCCAGCAGCTCGGCGATGCGCCGGAGCTTGTTGAGGACGGAGCGCCGGGCGGCCTCGGTGGGGTGGGCGGTGAAGACGGGACGCACATTGAGGTTCTGCACGGTGGCGCGCAGGTGCTCGGGGTCGGCGTCCTTGAGGCGGTCGGCGGTGCGGGCGAGGAGGCCGCCCTCGGCGGCGCGCTTGGCTCTGAGCTCGCGGCCTCGGTGCACCTGTTCGGTGACGTTGGCCAGGTGGAAGTAGGTGGAGAAGGCGCGCACCAGCTTGGCGGCGGTCTCCAGTTCCGTGCCCCGCAGCAGCTCGGCGGCGGCGTCACCGTCCTCGCGGGTGAGGCGGCGGACCTTCTCGACGAGTTCCAGCAGCTCAGGGCCTTCCTGCCGGACGAGGGTCTCGCCGAGGAGGTCACCGAGCCGCCTGATGTCGGCGCGCAGCTCACTGGAGGTCGTCGTCGTGGTCTGGTCGTCGGCACTGCTCACAGGTGCGGCTCCTTGCAGTGTTGAAACTCGTCCTGGAGGGAACCCGGGTGACCGTCGCGCGGCGGCTGCCGCATACGGGCCGGGCATCCGGGAAGAAATGAGAGCGGACCGCGCTGTCCGAACGACTCCAGGATAGGTGCCGGTGCGGACGCGCAGGCTCTCGGGCTCTTGCCGTCGGGCGACGCGCTGCCATACTTACGACGCCGTAGGTTACGGAACCGTAGGGAAGTCCCGCTCTGCTTCTCGTGTGGTTACCGGTACCACGGCCCTTCTCCAACCCTCGAACCCCACAGGGGACGCCCCATGACCACAAGTTCCGATGTGATCGGTGACGCCCCGAAGGCGACCGACGGCTCACCCCTGCCCTCCGCCACGCTGGGCGGGGAGCAGAAGCGCGGGATCGAACAGATCACGCTGCTGCTCTTCATCACCGTCCCGTTCCTCGCGCTGCTGGCGGCGGTGCCGCTGGCGTGGGGCTGGGGCGTGAGCTGGCTGGACCTCGGCCTGCTGGTCTTCTTCTACTACCTCGGGTGCCACGGCATCACGATCGGTTTCCACCGCTACTTCACGCACGGTTCCTTCAAGGCCAGGCGGCCGCTGCGGATCGCGCTGGCGATCGCGGGCTCGATGGCGGTCGAGGGCCCGCTGGTCCGCTGGGTGGCCGACCACCGCAAGCACCACAAGTTCTCCGACGCCGAGGGTGACCCGCACTCTCCGTGGCGGTTCGGCGAGACGGTCCCGGCGCTGATGAAGGGCCTGTGGTGGGCGCACATCGGCTGGATGTTCGACGAGGAGCAGACGCCGCAGGACAAGTACGCGCCGGATCTGATCAAGGACCCGGCGATCCGTTCGATCTCCCGGAACTTCATCTACTGGACGATGCTGTCCCTGGCGCTGCCGGCCGTGATCGGCGGTCTGGTGACGATGTCCTGGTGGGGCGCGTTCACCGGGTTCTTCTGGGGCTCGCTGGTGCGGGTCTGCCTGCTGCACCACGTGACCTGGTCGATCAACTCGATCTGCCACGCGGTGGGCAAGCGGCCGTTCAAGTCGCGGGACCGTTCGGGCAACGTGTGGTGGCTGGCGGTGCTGTCGTGCGGCGAGTCCTGGCACAACCTGCACCACGCGGACCCGACGTCGGCGCGGCACGGTGTGATGCGCGGCCAGGTGGACTCCTCGGCGCGGCTGATCCGCTGGTTCGAGCTGGCCGGCTGGGCGTACGACGTGCGCTGGCCGTCACGCTCGCGTATCGATTCGCGCCGCAACACCGGTGAAGACGGCTCCCGACGCCGGAAGGACGCCGTAGAGGCGGCATGATTGACGCCGTGGCGACCGACTCCAGCAGCACCGAGAGCAATGACAAGCCGCGGCGCACCCGTCGCACGCGGATGACGGGCGCCGAGCGCCGCGCCCAGCTGCTGGAGATCGGCCGCACCCTGTTCGCCGCGAAGGGCTTCGAGGGCACGTCGGTGGAGGAGATCGCGGCGAAGGCCGGGGTCTCCAAGCCGGTGGTGTACGAGCACTTCGGCGGCAAGGAGGGGCTGTACGCGGTGGTCGTGGACCGTGAGATGCGGCGGCTGCTGGACATGGTGACCGGCTCGCTGACGGCGGGGCATCCGCGTGAGCTGTGCGAGCAGGCGGCGTTCGCGCTCCTCGACTACATCGAGGAGTACACGGACGGCTTCCGCATCCTGGTCCGCGACTCCCCCATCCCGCAGTCGACGGGCTCCTTCGCGTCCCTCATCTCGGACATCGCCACGCAGGTGGAGGACATCCTGGGCCGCGAGTTCAAGAGCCGCGGCTTCGACCCCAAGCTGGCCCCGCTGTACGCGCAGGCGCTGGTCGGCATGGTCGCGCTGACGGGCCAGTGGTGGCTGGACGTCCGCCGCCCGAAGAAGGCGGAGGTCGCGGCCCACCTGGTGAACCTGGCCTGGCACGGCCTGGACGGCCTGGAGGCGAAGCCGCACCTGATAGGGCGCCGCAAGAGCTGAGCCCTGCGGCGCCCTCACGGTGAAGGCGTCAGTGTTTGAAGATGTCCTTCTCCTTCTCCTTCGCCTGGCGCGCGTCACCCTTCATCTGTTCGGCCCGGCCCTTGCTGGTCAGCCGTTCGTTGCCGACCGCGCGGCCCACGGCCTCCTTGGCCTTGCCCTTGGCCTGTTCCTTCTTGGCCTTGGCCTTCTGGTCCTTCGCCACTGTCACTCACTCCCGACTGGTTGCGTTTCCCGGCTGCCGGGTGAACCGTGACGCGGTCGCTCAAACGCGCGGTTCCAGGAACTCCAGCCGGTTGCCGACGGGGTCGTAGGAGTAGAACCGCCGGTGGCCCGGCAGGTCGGTGTCCCAGGTGACGGTGGCGCCCCGGATCTCCAGGCGGGCGGCGTAGCTGTCGATGCCGGTGACCCGCAGCCCCGGGTGGGCTTTGAGGGCGGGCCGGAAGGCGGCTTCGATGCCGAGGTGGAGCTGGACGGGCCCGGCCTGGAACCAGCACCCTCCCCTGGCCGCGAGCGCGGGCGGCTTGGGGATCTCGGTCATGCCGAGGACACCGGCGTAGTAGGCCCGCAGCCGGTCCTCGGAGCCGGGCGGGGCGGCGAGCTGGACGTGGTCGACGGCGGTGATCATGGACGTACTCCCTGACATGGCGCGGCGATCATCCCTCACGCCTCCTTGCGGGCGACCGCGAAGATGCGGCGGAACGGGAACGGGGTGCCGTGCGGGCCCGCCGGGTAGGCCTCGCGCAGGGCGGCGCGATAGGCGGTCAGGAACTTCTCGCGGGCCGCCGGGTCGTCGGCGAGGGCGGTGAGGACGGGCCGCAGTCCGGTGCCCTTCACCCAGTCCAGCACCGGGTCCTCGCCGGTGAGGAGGTGGACGTACGTCGTCTCCCAGACGTCGGCGGTGCAGCCGAGGGCGGTGAGGTGGGCGAGGTAGGCCTCGGGGGTGTGGACGGCGTCCTCGTGGCGCAGGGCGTCGGAGAGGCCGTAGGAGGCGGCGAGTTCGCGCATCAGCCGGTGGCTGGGGGCGTCGAAGTTGCCGGGGACCTGGAAGGCGAGGGTGCCGCCGGGGGTGAGGGCGCCGATCCAGTCGGCGAAGCGCTCCACGTGCCCGGGGACCCACTGGAGCGTGGCATTGCTGATGATGAGGTCGTACGACCCCTCGGGCGCCCAGGTCCGTACGTCGGCGTGGGCGAAGTCGAGGCCGCCGCCGCCCGGGGTGGGGCCCGCGTACTCGACATGGGCCTTGTCGAGCATCTCGGGTGAGTTGTCGTAGCCGGTGATGCGGGCGGTGGGCCAGCGGTCGGCGAGGAGGACGGTGACGTTGCCGGGGCCGCAGCCGAGGTCGGCGATGCGGGCCGGGTCGCCCGGTAGGTCGGGTACGCGGGCGAGGAGGTCGGCGAAGGGGCGGGCGCGGTGGTCGGCGTGGCGCAGGTACTGGGCGGGGTCCCAAGTCGTCATGAGACCCACTGTGCCCGTCGATATATCTTGACGTCAAGAGACTTCACATCAAGAGACTTCACATCGACACAACCACTACACTGATCGTCATGGAGGACGAGGTCGATCGGCTGGTCGCTGCGTGGCGCCGGGAGCGCCCGGACCTCGACGTGGAACCGCTCGAGGTGCTCAGCCGGGTGAGCAGACTGGCCCGGCACCTGGATCGCGCGCGCCGTCTGGCCTTCTCCGAGCACAGCCTGGAGCCCTGGGAGTTCGACGTCCTGACCGCGCTCAGGCGTGCGGGAACGCCGTATCAGCTCTCGCCGGGCCAGCTGCTGACGCAGACCCTGGTGACGTCGGGCACGATGACGAACCGTATCGACAGGCTCGCGAAGAAGGGCCTGGTGGAGCGGCTGCCGGACCCCTCGGACCGCCGGGGCGTGCTGGTCCGGCTGACGGACGAGGGCCGGGACCGCGCGGACCAGGCCCTGGCCGGACTGCTCGACCAGGAGCGGGCGATCCTCGCGGAGCTCTCCCAGGCCCAGCGGGGCGAACTGGCGGGGTTGCTGCGCCAGTTGACCGCCCCGTTCGACAACATCCCCGGCTGAGGAGTCGCACCGCTCAGGCGGTGTGCGTCTCCTCCGCCCGGATGCGTCCGGCCGGCTCCAGATCCACCGGTCCGACCCCCGCCCGCCGCGCGAGTGCGACGGCGGCCAGTGTGGAGTGCACGCCCAGCTTGCCGAGGACGTTCTGCATATGGGTGCGCACGGTGTGCGGGGAGAGGAACAGCCGCTCGGCGACGGCCTTTCTGCCCAGCCCGGCGACCATGCAGCGCAGCACTTCGCGCTCGCGCGGGGTGAGCGACTCCACCAGCCGTTCGCTCTCGGTGCGGTGCTTGCGCGCGGCGGTCAGCTCCCGCAGCACCCCGGTGAGCAGGGCGGGCGGCAGATGGGTCTCGTCGCGCAGCACCCCTCGTATGACGGTCAGCAGCCGGGACAGCGAGCAGTCCTTGGCCACCCAGCCGGACGCACCGGCCTGAAGAGCGAGCGCGGCGCGCCGCGGATCGTCCTTCTCGGCCAGCACGACGATCCGGACGCCGGGCTGTGCGGAACGCACCCCGGCCACCAGTGAGATGCCGTCGACGAGACCGTCCTCGCCCGCCTCCTGGACGGGCACGGCGGGCCGGATGCCCTGGACGTTGCCGCCCAGGTCGGCGTCGACGAGCAGCACGTCGAAACGGCGGCCCTCGGCCGCCGCGCGCTCCAGGCTGCGCAGCGCGGCGGGACCGCTGCCGGCCGCGGAGACGTCGACGTCGGGCTCGGCCGCCAGGGCTGCGGCGAGCGACTCGGCGAAGATGCGATGGTCGTCGACGACCAGGACTCGGATGCGAACCACGAAACCCCCTTCCCCAAGCTCTTGAAGAGCAGGGGATACCCCATCGTCGGGAGACGGAAGACCAGGCGCGGGTACGACGCCCGAAACGCGATGGCGCTGCGCACGGCCGCCGCCGTGCCCGAACTGCTACCCCCACTTCGGGTGTCGTACCCGACTTGTCTCGCCCCCTGATCAGCACCGGCCCCCACCGGTGCTGTTCATCAGGGTACGGCCGGGGGGCAGCAGCGGAAGGCAATTTGCAGAACTGGCTGTCCAGCGCGTTTATGGTGAGCCGCATGTTTCGTATGGAGACAGAAGTCGACAAGGACCGGCGCGATCTGCTGCGTATCCGGCTGCGGGAGACCAACACCGCGGCCTCCCCGGTGCTGCGGGCCCTGCGCGGCACCCCGGACGAACGCGAACTTCCGCTCCATGTCTGGGTGTTGGACGCGGCGGGGGAACTCGCCGGCGGACTGGTCGGCCACACCTGGACGGCCTGGCTCCATGTGACGTACCTGTGGGTGGACGAACGCCACCGGGGCGCGAGCCTGGGTTCGCGGCTGCTCGCGGAGGCGGAGCGGGTCGCCCGTGAGGAACGGGGGTGCGCGATGTCCCGGGTGGAGACGTGGGACTTCCAGGCGCCGGAGTTCTACCGGAAGCGGGGGTACGACGTGGTGTGCGTGATCCCCGACTACCCGCCGGGGATCACGGAGTACACCCTCACCAAGCGGCTCGGTCCGGGGTCAGGCCAGCCTGCGCGCCCCCGGTGAGGGCACCGCCTCGAACACGCGCGGCGCCGTGAACCCGGCCGCGGCGAAGGCCTCTTCGACCGCCTTGGTGATGGTGTCCACGTCGGCCACGTCCGCCAGCACGATCGCCGAGCCGCCGAAGCCGCCGCCGGTCATCCGGGAGCCCAGGGCGCCCGCGCTCAGGGCCGTGTCGACGACGAGGTCCAGCTCCGGGCAGGAGATGCGGAAGTCGTCGCGCAGCGAGGCGTGACCGGCCACCAGCACCGGGCCGATCGCCCGCGTCTGACCCGACTCGAGCAGGTCGACGACCTTCTCCACCCGCTCGTCCTCGGTGACGACGTGCCGGACCAGACGGACCGCCTCCTCGTCGTCGCCGAGCCGGGCGAGGGCCGCGTCGAGGTCGGCGTAGGGGATGTCCCGCAGGGCGTCGACGCCCAGCAGGGCCGCGCCCCGCTCGCAGCCGGCGCGGCGCTTGCCGTACTCGCCCTCGCTGTGGGAGTGCTTGACCTGGGTGTCGACGACCAGCAGGCGCATGCCCTCGGCGGCCAGGTCGAAGGGGATCTGCTTCTGGGACAGGTCGCGGGTGTCGAGGAAGAGCGCGTGGCCCTCCTCGCAGCACGCCGACGCCGTCTGGTCCATGATGCCGGTGGGGGCGCCGACGTAGACGTTCTCGGCGCGCTGGCACAGGCGGGCCAGCTGCCAGCGCTGCAGGCCCAGTTCGTACAGGTCGTTCAGGGCCAGCGCCACGACGACCTCAAGCGCCGCGGAGGAGGACAGGCCCGCGCCCGACGGGACCGTCGAGGTGAGGTGGATGTCCGCGCCGGTCACGGCGTGGCCCGCCTCGCGCAGGGCCCAGACCACGCCCGCCGGGTACGCGGTCCAGTCGCGGTCCGACTCCGGGGTCAGCTCGTCCGGCCGGAGTTCCACGACCCCGCCGTCGACGTCCGCCGAGTGCAGCCGCAGCACGCCGTCGTCGCGGCGGGAGACCGCGGCGAGGGCGGTGTGCGGCAGCGCGAAGGGCATCACGAAGCCGTCGTTGTAGTCGGTGTGCTCACCGATGAGGTTGACGCGCCCCGGCGCCGACCAGACACCTTCGGGCTCGGTGCCGTAGAGCTCCACGAAACCGGCCCGGACCTGCTGTGCCCGCACTACTGCTCCCTCGAGATGTTCTGCGCGAACTCCCACGCGTCCGCGACGATCCCCGCGAGATCCGCGCGGGACGGGTTCCAGCCCAGCTTCTCGCGGGCGGTGACGGCCGAGGCCACCAGGGTCGCCGGGTCGCCGCCGCGACGGGGGGCCACGACCTCGGGGATCGGGTGGCCGGTGACCTGGCGGACGGTCTCGATGACCTGCCGGACGGAGAAGCCCTCGCCGTTGCCGAGGTTGCAGATCAGGTGCTCGCCGGGGTTGGCGGCCGCGACGGCGAGGAGGTGGGCCTCGGCCAGGTCCGCGACGTGGATGTAGTCGCGGACGCAGGTGCCGTCCGGCGTCGGGTAGTCCTCGCCGAAGACGGAGATGGCGTCGCGCCTGCCCTGGGCGACCTGGAGGACCAGCGGGATGAGGTGCGACTCCGGGTCGTGCCGCTCGCCGTAATTGCCGTACGCGCCCGCGACGTTGAAGTAGCGCAGGGAGACCGCGCCGAGGCCGTGGGCCGCCGCCTCGCCGGTGATCATGTGGTCGACGGCGAGCTTGGAGGCGCCGTAGGGGTTGGTCGGCTTCGTCGGCGCGGTCTCGACGATCGGGACCTGCTCCGGCTCGCCGTAGGTGGCGGCCGTGGAGGAGAAGACGAGCGTGCGGACGCCGGCCTCGCGCATCGCGCCGAGCAGCGCCATGGTGCCGGCGACGTTGTTGTCCCAGTACTTCTCGGGCTTGACGACCGACTCGCCGACCTGGGAGAACGCGGCGAAGTGCAGGACGCCGTCGAAGGAGGCGTCGAGCCACTTGGCGGCGTCGCGGATGTCGCCCTCGATGAAGGTGGCGCCGGCCGGGACGCCCTCGCGGAAGCCGGTGGAGAGGTTGTCGAGGACGACGACCTCGTGGCCCGCCTCCAGCAGGTGCTGGGCGACGACGCTGCCGACGTAGCCCGCGCCGCCCGTCACCAGGTACTTACCGCTCATGAACTCGCTACCTCTCGCAGTCGCTCGGCCGCGGCCTCCGGCCGGATGTCGTTGATGAACACGCTCATGCCGGACTCGGAACCCGCGAGGAACTTCAGCTTGCCGGAGGTGCGGCGGATGGTGAAAAGCTCGAGGTGGAGCGCGAAGTCGTCACGGCTGACACCCTCGAACTCCTCCAGCTGCCCGAACGGCGCCTGGTGCCAGGCGGCGATGTAGGGCGTGGCGGGCTCTCCTTCACCGAAGATCCGGTCGAAGCGCCTCAAGAGTTCCAGATAAACCTGGGGGAATTCTGAGCGCGCGTCCTCGTCGAGGCCGAGCAGGTCCGGTACCCGGCGCTTGGGGTACAGGTGGACCTCGTAGGGCCAGTGCGCGGCGTACGGCACGAACGCGGCCCAGTGTTCACTCTCCAGGACGACCCGCTCACCGGCGAGTTCGCTCTCCAGCACGCTGTCGAAGAGGTTCCCGCCGCCGGTCGCCTCCTTGTGCTGGGCCACCTGGCGCAGCATCAGGGCGGTGCGAGGCGTGGTGAACGGGTACGCGTAGATCTGCCCGTGCGGATGTCCGAGGGTCACACCGATCTCGGCGCCGCGGTTCTCGAAGCAGAACACCTGCTCAACGGAGGGCAGATGCGACAGCTCGGACGTCCGGTCCGTCCACGCCTCCAGGACCAGACGCGCCTGCTCCTCGGTGAGGTCGGCGAAGGACGCGTTGTGGTCGGAGGTGAAGCAGACGACCTCGCAGCGGCCGGAGTCGCCGGCCAGGGAGGGGAAACGGTTCTCGAAGACGACGACGTCGTACGAGGAGTCCGGGATCTCGCTCAGCCGGTCGCCCTCGGACGGGCACAGGGGGCACTCGTCGGCCGGCGGGTGGTAGGTGCGGCCCTGCCGGTGCGAGGCGATGGCCACCGAGTCGCCGAGCAGCGGGTCGCGGCGGATCTCGGACGTGGTGACGGTCCGCTCCAGCGGGCGGCGGTCGACCGCGTCCCGCACGGTGTCGTCGCGCAGGTCGTAGTAGATGAGCTCGCGACCGTCGGCCAACCGGGTCGAGGTCTTCTTCACCGCCGGACTCCTTCACTCAAACAGAACTAAACACAAGTAACCATAACTCGACAGCACCGTCAACATCAGAATCAAACAAAGAGCGCCAGCCGAAGGGTTCAATCCCCCCATGCAAAACCCCACAGACGTCACAAATCTGGCGGCCGAGCTACGTCTCCCCACGAACTGGCTCGACTACACGATCCTGGCCATCTACTTCGTCGTCGTCCTGGGCATCGGCTTCGCCGCCCGCAGATCGGTGAAGACCAGCCTCGACTTCTTCCTCTCGGGCCGCTCACTGCCCGCCTGGATCACCGGCCTCGCCTTCATCTCGGCCAACCTGGCCGCCACCGAGATCCTCGGCATGGCCGCCAACAGCGCCCAGTACGGCGCGTACACCGTGCACTGGTACTGGATCGGCGCCATCCCGGCCATGGTCTTCCTGGGCCTGGTGATGATGCCCTTCTACTACGGCAGCAAGGTCCGCTCGGTCCCCGAGATGCTGCTGCTGCGCTTCGACAAATGGGCACACCTGTTGAGTTCGGCCCTGTTCGCCTTCGCCGCCATCCTGATCGCCGGGGTGAACCTGTACGCCCTCGCGATCGTCGTCGAGGCGCTGCTGGGCTGGCCGCAGTGGGTGGCGATCGTGGTCGCCGGCGCGTTCGTGCTGGCGTACATCACCCTCGGCGGTCTCTCCTCCGCGATCTACAACGAGGTGCTGCAGTTCTTCGTGATCCTCGCGGCGCTCATCCCGATCGTGGTGCTGGGCCTGAAGAAGGTCGGCGGCTGGGACGGCCTGACCGACAAGCTGACGGCGCAGCACGGCGCCGACTTCACCACCGCCTGGGGCGGTACGGGCATCGGCTCGGACAACCCGCTGGGCGCGAACTGGCTGACGATCGTGCTCGGCCTGGGCTTCGTGCTGAGCTTCGGCTACTGGACGACGAACTTCGCCGAGGTCCAGCGCGCCCTGTCCGCGAAGAACCTGAGCGCCGCCCAGCGAACCCCGCTGATCGCCGCGTTCCCCAAGATCTTCATCGTCTTCCTGGTGATGATCCCGGGCCTGACCGCCGCCGCCCTGATCCCCGGCTTCGGCACGGAGAAGTCCGGCTACCAGTACAACGACGCCATCCCCTACCTGATGGAGCAACTGCTGCCGAACGGCGTGCTCGGCATCGCCGTGACCGGTCTGCTGGCCGCGTTCATGGCGGGCATGGCGGCCAACGTGTCGTCCTTCAACACGGTGTTCACCAACGACATCTGGGGGCGGTACGTCGTCAAGGGCCGCGAGGACGAGTACTACGTGCGCTTCGGCCGGCTGATCACGGTGATCGGCGTGTGCGCGTCGGTGGGCACGGCGTTCCTCGCCTCGTCCTTCTCCAACATCATGAGCTACCTCCAGACGCTGTTCTCCTTCTTCAACGTGCCGATGTTCGTGGTCTTCATCGTCGGCATGTTCTGGAAGCGGGCGTCGGTGAAGTCCGGCTTCTGGGGCCTGCTCGCGGGCACCGTCGCGGCGATGGTCAACTACTTCTGGATCTACAAGCAGGGCATCATCGACATCCCCTCCGACCAGGGCGCCAACTTCGTCTCCGCGATCGTCGGCTTCGTCGCGGGCGCGGTCGTGATGGTCGCGGTGTCGCTGTTCACCGCGCCGAAGCCGGTCGAGGAGCTCCAGGGTCTGGTCTACGGCACCCGCTCCCCCGGCATGTCCGAGCCGCCCGGCGAGGGCGACGACGCCTGGTACCGCAGGCCGGCCCTGCTGGGCTGGGGTGCGATCGTGCTGGCCGCGGCCTGCTACATCCCGTTCTCGTTCTGAGGGCACTCTGCTGGGAAGGGAGATTGAGGAACCATGTCTGAGCACCACGGATACTCCGAGCAGGACGTCCAGCGGGAAGTCGCCGAACTCCAGGCCAAGTCGGCCACCGCGGCCCGCATCTTCGACCTGCGCCGCATCATCGGCGGCCTGTTCGTGCTGTACGGCGTCATCGTCACGATCGCCGGCATCAACCCCTCCGACGCCACCCTCGACAAGGCCGAGGGCGTCAACATCAACCTGTGGACCGGGATCGGGATGCTGCTCCTCGGCATCTTCTTCCTGGCGTGGCTGAAGCTGCGGCCCACGCCCCCGGCCACGCCCGAGGTCACTCCGGAGGACGTGACGGGCGACGGGCCGGGCGCCCACCCCGGTGGCCGCCCGGGCGCATAGCCCCCTGGTCCCGGACGGGGCCGGAGTCCGCTACGACTCCGGCCCCGCTCCCAGGTCGGGAGGAGAGTGCGGCACCGGGCCCGCCCGGTCCAGCAGACCCGTGCGGGCCGCCAGCGCCGCCGCCTCCAGCCTCGATCCGACCCCCAGCTTCATCAGCACCCGCTGCACATGGGTGCGGGCCGTGGACGGGGCGATGCCCATGCCCGCCGCGATCAGCCGGGTGTCCTCGCCGTCGGCGACCCGGACCAGGACCTCCACCTCCCGCGGGGTGAGCATCTGCAGCAGCCGCTGGCCCTCGTCGTCGGGCTGGGCGGCGGGGTTGAGCAGTTCACTGAAGGCCCCTTGCAGCAGCTGAGGTGCCACCGCCGCCTCGCCCGCCCGCGCCTTCATGATCGCCCGCTCGACGCCCTCGATGCGCTCGTCGTGCCGTACGTAACCCGAGGCGCCCGCGGCGAAGGCCGCCGCGATGCCGCGCGGGCTCGGTACCGGGCCCAGCACCAGGACCGCCACCTGCGGACGGTCCCGCTTGATCTTCACCACCGGGTCGAAGATGCCCGGCTCGGCCGGGGTCGCCGTGCCCAGCAGGCACACCTCCGGCGCCCGGGTGATCACCAGCTCCGCCGCCCCCGCGGCCGGTGCCGCCGCGGCGAGGACCCGATGCCCCCGCAGTTTCAACGCCGAGGCCAGTGCCTCGGCCAGCAGTCGGTGGTCGTCGACCACCATGAGCCGCACTCCCATCGAGCAACCCCCCAGTCCCCCCTCCGCACGGACAGGAGCCCCCTCCCGGCTCCCCCGCTCTTCATGCCCCCGGAAGCTACACGCTTGTTCGACGTTGCGCTGCCCCTACTGGTGAGAAGTGCCCCGGATCGACGGAATTTCCGTCATTCGAGATTGATGGGTGGTACGCGCACTGCCCCGCCCCTGAGCAGGGACGGGGCAGTGCGAAGAGACGACTGCGCGATCACTTGGCGCCGAAGGCGATCGCCAGGTACTCCTTCTCACCCGTACTGCTGCCGAAATCGCTCGCGTAGACCTCCGACATGAACAGCCGGCCGTCGTGATAGATGAACTCGGACGATTCGGGGGACATGCTCGTCTCCACGTCGCGCACCGCCTCCGTCGCCGGGTTCTCCAGAAGCTTGGTCTCCTTGAAGGTGCCGCCGTCGATGCTGACGATCTGCCCGCCCCTGTCGTACGGCGGGCGCTTGTACGCGATCAGGTTGCCGCCGTCCATGCGCAGCGGGCTGATGGTGTAGCCGTCGCCCGCGTCGGCGCGCTGGCCGGTCTGCTTCCCCGTGCCCAGGTCGAAGGCGACGATCTCGTTGGTGCGGCTGTAGTCGCTGCCGGCGCCCTGGTGCTCCTCCGTCGGCACGTACAGCCGGTCGTTGCCGACGGCGATCCGGAAGCAGTACTCGGGCCGGTAGATGCCGTCGCACCGGGCCGCGTACTCGTCGCCCGGCAGGGAGATACGGGTGCGCAGCTTGCCGGTCTTGTTGTCGATGGAGAAGACGTCGGAGATACCGCTGGCGCCGGTGTCCTCGCCGACCTCGGCGGCGACCACGAGCGGCTCGGTGGAGACGATGCTCGCGTACTCGATGCCCTGCGACATCTTGTACTCCGAGATCACCTTCCCGGACGCCGGGTCGATGGTCTGGATGTGCAGCTGACGGGCGTCGTAGTCACCGCACTTGCGGACCGCGACCAGCTTCGCGCCGCCGCCGTAGCCCGAGTCGTAGCAGGAGTCGGTCGGCTTCGGCGTCCACAGGGACTTGCCGGTGGTGATGTCCCAGGCCGCGCCGCCGCTGGTGGAGCCGGTGGCGACGGTGTTCGCGCTGACCGTGACGTTGTCCCAGGGGATCAGCCGGTCACCGGCCTTGGCGGTCTTCGTCCACAGCTGCTTGCCCGCGTCGAGGTCGATCGCCGAGACCTGGCTGCACCCGGCCGTCGGCTTCTCCTTGGTCGGCATCGCGGGCTCGTAGGCGATGGCGGTCAGATGCTTGTCGGTCATCTGGCGGCTGGCCGCGCACACCGGGCCGGGCAGCTTGATCGTCCACTTCTCGGTGCCCTTGTCGGGGTCGTAGCCGACGACCTCGGCGATGCCGCTCTTGGCGTAGACGGTGTCGGTCAGCCAGGAGCCGTTGACCGTGATGGTGGTGTCGGCCTTGACCTCGGGCTGCGGGACCTGGAAGAGGACGGAGGCGGCGGTGTTCGCCGGGACCTTCTCCTCGCCCTTGCTGCCGGTGCCGCCGGTGCCGCCCTTCTCGTCGCCGCCACCGCCGGTGCCGCCGCCGCTGTTCGCGGTGTCCTTCTTGCCGTCGTCGTCCGAGGAGTTGGCGTACCACAGGCCGCCGCCGACGATCAGGGCGATCGCCACGACCGCCGCGACGATGATCGCCAGCTGCGAGTTGATCCTCCGCCCGCCGGCCGGCTGCCCGGCCTGCGGCTGGAGCGGCATGGTGGGCTGCTGGTAGCCGTAACCGGGCTGCTGGCCATAGGGGTTCGGCTGCGGCTGGCCGTAGCCGCCGGGCTGCTGACCGTAGGCGTTGGGCTGCGGCTGGCCGTACGGGTTCGGTGCCGGGGCGGGCTGCTGGCCGTACGGCTGCTGCGGCTGCGGCGGTTGCGGCTGGCCCGGGTAGCCGTAGCCCTGGCCGGGCGGGGACTGCGGCGGGCCCTGCGGGGGCGGGGGCGTCTGCGGTGCCTGCGGTGCCTGCGGGTATCCGTAGCCGGGCTGCGGCTGCGGAGCCGGAGGTGTCTGGGGTGCGCCGAAGCCGGGCTGCTGTGCGGGCGGCGGGGTCTGCGGCGGCTGGTCCTGGGGCGGGCCGAAGCCTCCCCCGGGCGGGGGCTGGTTCGGCGGGGGCGGCGGCTGGGTCATGGCGGAGTACCTCGGGGAAACGGGGGCGGGTGACGGGGCGGGAGGGCTACTTGCCGTAAGCGAGCATCAACTTCTCCTGCGCGTCGTCGTCGCCGCTCAGCCGGGTGGTCGAGAGGTAGAAGCGTCCGCCGACCCAGTCGATGGCCTTGGAGTAGAAGCCGTCCTCGACCTTGGCGACGGACGCCGGGTTCTGGAGCAGCTTCGCCGGCTTGTGGTCGGTGCCGGTCGTCGCGATGGACACGACCTGGCCGCCCGCGTCGTACGACGGCTCGACGTACGCGATGAGCTTGCCGTTCTCGATCTTCAGCGGCAGCATCGTGTCGTCCGCGGGGGACTTCACGCGCCACTTCTCCTTGCCGTTCGCGAGGTTGACCGCGACGATCTCGTTCGCGCCGGTCGTCGCCTCGGTGGGCAGGTAGAGGGTGTTGGCGTCGGCGACCGTGCCGGTGCAGCCGGTCAGGTCGCGCGCGAAGATCGCCCAGTCGCAGGCGGGCTTGAAGTTCTCGTCGAAGGCGACCTGGGAGCGGAACTTGCCGCCCGAGGTGAACGTGGAGATGTTCCAGGCGTTCTTGTCCTCGTTGGTGCTGTAGATGACGAGCGGGTCGACGGAGTACGCGCGCGCGACCCGCCAGCCCTTGTCGAACTTCTGGGTCCACCTGGCCTTGCCGGTCGTCGGGTCCAGTTCCTGCACCTCGTCGTGCTCGTTCTGCCCGGAGGCGTCACAGGAGGAGACGGCGATCAGCCTGGGCCCGCCGGCGAAGGCGCTGGGGAAGCAGGCGTCGCCGTACTTCTCCTTGTCGAACAGCTTCTTGCCGGTGGTGACGTCGTAGGCGGTGCCGGACATCGAGCGGCCCACCATCAGGGTCTTGCCGGTGATGGTCAGCTCGATCTGGAGCGTGGAGTCGAACAGGTCGCCGTCGGCGACCTCACCGGTCCAGCCCTTGGCGCCGGTGTCGAGGTCGACCTCCTGGAGCTTGTTGCACTCCGCGCGGTCGCTGCTGCCGCTCATGTAGGCGACGACGATCTTGTTCGCGGCGGTCTTCTGCGGGGTGACCGCGCAGATCTTCTGGTCGAAGGTGATCGGGTCCCAGGCGGGGTTGCCGTCGCCGACCTGGTAGCCGAAGAGCTGCTTGTACGCCGCCTTCACCGCGGTCTTGTCGGTGATCCACATGCCGGGGGCGTCGGCGCCGGAACCGGGCGCGTCCGGCCCGGTCTTGTACCAGAGCACCTTCGATTCGCCCGCCTGGCGGCCCTGGTTGAGGTCCTCCTGCTCCTTGCCGTCGCCCCCGTCGCCGTCACCGGGGTTGACCGGGTCGTCGGAGGCGGAGGGCTTGCCGCTGCCGCTCTCCTCGGCGACCGGCTTCTTCGGGTCGTCGCCCCCGCTGCCGACCGCCCACACCGCGCCGCCGACGACCAGCAGGCCCGCCACCGCGGCGGCGACGACGAGGGCCGGCTTGCCCTTGAAGGGGTTGCGGGAGCCGGAGTTGCCGGGCGGGGTGCCGGGGCCGCCGGGGTACTGCGGCTGGGGCGGGTAGCCGTAACCGGGCTGGGCGTAGGGGCCGGGCTGCTGCGGCTGACCGTAGGGACCGGGCTGGGCGTACGGGCCCGGCTGCTGGGGCTGGCCATAGGGACCGGGATGGCCGTACGGACCCGGCTGCTGCTGCGGCTGGCCGTACGGGCCGGGCTGGTCGGCCTTCTGGGGGTAGCCGTAACCGGGCTGCGGCGGAGGCGGCGTCTGCGGCGGACCCGCGGGAGGCGGCGGTGCGCCGAAACCCCCCTGCGGCGGCTGGTCCTGCGGTGCGCCAAAACCGGGCGGCTGGGTCATCAGCGCGTTCCCCCTCGTTCACTGATTTTTAGCCACGCCCTGAGGTACGTAACGGCTCAGAGTCGTACTCAGACAGTTCTCAGACGGCTCTTTCTATCACTCGGTACTGACAGAAACCCGGGCCGATCACCCCCTGTACCCAAGGGAGGACCGGCCCGTGATGCCACTGTTATGCGCCTTCACGCCCTCTTCACGCGGCGCGCGCGCCGCCCGCCTGCGCCGCCCCCGGGCGCCTCAGGCGTCCTCGGCGAGTTCCAGCCAGCGCATCTCCAGCTCCTCGCGCTCGCCGGCCAAGTCGCGCAGCTGGGCGTCGAGTTCCGCCACCTTCGCGAAGTCCGTCGCGTTCGCGGCGATCTGGTCGTGCAGCCTGGTCTCCTTCTCGGAGAGCTTGTCGAGCTGCCGCTCGATCTTCTGCAGTTCCTTCTTGGCGGCGCGCTGGTCGGCCGCGCTCTTCTCGGGGACGGCCTTCTGCGCGACGGGCGTGGCGGCGGCCGCGGCCTCCTCCATCTTGTGGCGGCGCTCGATGTACTCGTCGATCCCGCGCGGCAGCATCCGCAGGGTGGCGTCGCCGAGGAGGGCGAAGACGCGGTCGGTGGTGCGCTCGACGAAGAAGCGGTCGTGGGAGATGACGATCATCGAGCCGGGCCAGCCGTCGAGGAGGTCCTCCAGCTGGGTCAGGGTCTCGATGTCGAGGTCGTTGGTGGGCTCGTCGAGGAAGAGGACGTTGGGCTCGTCCATCAGCAGGCGCAGGAGCTGGAGCCGGCGCCGCTCACCGCCGGACAGGTCCCCGACCGGCGTCCACTGCTTCTCCTTGGAGAAGCCGAACGTCTCGCACAGCTGCCCGGCGGTCATCTCACGGCCCTTGCCGAGGTCGACGCGGTCGCGCACCTGCTGGACGGCCTCCAGGACCCGCAGGTTCGGGTTCAGCTCGGCGACCTCCTGGGAGAGGTAGGCGAGCTTGACCGTCTTGCCGACGACGACCCGGCCGCCGGCCGGCTGCGCCTCGCCCTCGGTGCGGGCGGCCTGGGCCATGGCCCGCAGCAGCGAGGTCTTGCCGGCGCCGTTGACGCCGACGAGGCCGATGCGGTCGCCGGGGCCGAGCTGCCAGGTGACGTGCTTGAGGAGGACCTTGGGTCCGGCCTGGACGGTGACGTCCTCCAGGTCGAAGACCGTCTTGCCGAGCCGCGAGGAGGCGAACTTCATCAGCTCGCTGGTGTCGCGCGGCGGCGGCACGTCCTTGATGAGCTCGTTGGCGGCCTCGACCCGGAAGCGGGGCTTGGACGTGCGGGCGGGGGCGCCGCGGCGCAGCCAGGCCAGCTCCTTGCGGACCAGGTTCTGCCGCTTGGTCTCCTCGGTGGCCGCGATGCGCTCGCGCTCGGCGCGGGCGAAGACGTAGTCGGAGTAGCCGCCCTCGTACTCGTAGACGTCACCGCGCTGCACGTCCCACATGCGGGTGCAGACCTGGTCGAGGAACCAGCGGTCGTGGGTGACGCAGACGAGCGCCGAGCGGCGCTCGCGCAGGTGCTGGGCGAGCCAGGAGATGCCCTCGACGTCGAGGTGGTTGGTGGGCTCGTCGAGGACGATCAGGTCCTGTTCCTCGATGAGCAGCTTGGCGAGGGCGATCCGGCGCCGCTCACCACCGGAGAGCGGGCCGATGACGGTGTCGAGGCCCTGCGGGAAGCCGGGCAGGTCGAGCCCGCCGAACAGTCCGGTGAGCACGTCCCGGATCTTGGCGTTGCCGGCCCACTCGTGGTCGGCCATGTCCCGGATGACCTCGTGGCGGACGGTCGCCGTGGAGTCCAGGGAGTCGTGCTGGGTGAGGACGCCGAGGCGCAGTCCGCCGGAGTGCGTGACCCGGCCGGTGTCGGACTCCTCCTGCTTGGCCAGCATCCGGATCAGGGTGGTCTTGCCGTCGCCGTTGCGGCCCACGACGCCGATGCGATCGCCCTCGGAGACGCCGAGCGAGACGCCGTCCAGCAGGGCACGGGTGCCGTACACCTTGCTGACGTTCTCGACATTGACCAGGTTGACGGCCATTTCTCTCCTGACGAGGGGGATCGATCAGCCTCCCAGCCTAATGGGCGCCACTGACGGACCGATCCCCGCGCAGGTCAGCGGCTCGCGGCCGCCCTGACCTCGTCGAGAAGGCCGTACATCGTCTGTCCCGGGCAGTCGGTCTGCAGCCAGTCGCGGTGGCCGCTGACGGTGGTCGCGTCCTTGGTGACGCCGTTGACCGGGTTGGTGTACGTGATCCTCGCCTGCGGGTCGAGGCCCTTGAAACGGGCGACGGCCTTGATCAGGCGGGTCAGCGAGGCCTTCGCCGCGTCCGTCGGCCCCTGGTCGGTGAGGGTGCCCAGCAGCGCGATGCCGAGGTTGCCGGAGTTGTAGCCGGAGGTGTGGAAGGCGGTGACGACGTCGCCGTCCGGGTCGAAGGCGGGGACACCGTCGTCGCCGGAGTAGCGGCCCTCGTAGACGACTCCGGCCTCGTCGATCAGGAAGTGGTAGCCGATGTCGCCCCAGTCGAGGGTGATCGCGTGGTACTCGTAGATCGCCCGGACGGTCGCGGCCGGGTCGGCGTCGCCGTTCGGGGTGTCCGTGTGGTGGACGGTGATCGCCTGCAACGGGTAGTACTTCTCCGGCGAGTTGACCGCACCGTTCTTGTACCGCTTCGACTCGTCCGCGCCCCACGCCGGCCGCGAGAGGTACTGCACGCCGCGCACCCGGGTGGGCTCCGAGGGCACCCGCACGGTGCGCCGCGGGCCGTCGGTGGTGTCGATGGCGAGCGAGCGCACGTCCGTCGTGCCGTCCGCCGCCTTCACCTCGTACGACGTGACGTCGCCGGCCGCGACCAGTGCCGTACCGCCGTCGTCGACGGTCGCGCAGCCGCCGCTCAGCGTCTTCCAGGCGCTGTCCGCGAGGCGCAGGGCGGCGCCGTCCCGGTCGCCGGCCCAGCGGACGCCGACGTAGGACGCGGCGAAGGCCACGGTGGCCGGGCCGGCGCCGGTGGTGGCGTCCGAGCGGGTCGTCGGGAACTTCTCGGGCGTCGTACCGGCCGCGTCCGTACCGGAGTCGGCGTCGGAGCCGGCCGCGAAGACCACCGGGGTCAGGGCGGCCCCGGCGGCGACGGCTCCGGCGGCGCCGATGACGCCGCGGCGGGACAGGGGGCGCTTGCGGCGGTGGGAGGGGGTGGGGGGTTGTTCGGACACGGTCGTGCCTTACCTTTCAAGGGGGTCACTCGTCAGGGCACCGGGCGGCGTTCGGCATGCCGGACACCGTGTGGCGCTTGAAGTGGCAAGTGACCGTAGAGGCCTTTGGTGTCCCTCAAGTGCCGCTTTCCCAGTGCTTGGTGTGGAGATAGCGCGAAGACGTGGTCACATCCCGGCGCCGCCGAAGCCCGGTCGCTGCTGCGGGATGAGCGCCGCCGCGGGTGCCAGTCCGCGTCCGCCGGCGGCCAGTTCGCCGACCGGCATGTCGTCCCGCGTGAGCGCCTCGGGGATGAGGACCGCGGCCGTGACACCGCCACCCGGCGAGGAGCGCAGCTCCACCCGCAGCCCCTGGCGCTCGCGCAGCCGGTTGACCACGAACAGGCCGATCTGCTTGGCGTCGAGGAGGTCGACCTTCTCGGACTGGATCTTGCCGTTGGCCTCGGCGAGGGCCTGTTCGTTCATGCCGAAGCCGCTGTCCTCGACCTCGATGAGCACACCGTCGCGCATCCGGGCCGCGCGCAGCTGCACCTTGGCGCTGGGCGGGGAGAACGCGGCGGCGTTCTCGACGAGTTCGGCGAGCAGGTGGATGACGTCGGCGACCGAGCCGCCGAGCACGGACACCTTCGGCACGGCCCAGATCTGCACACGCGGCGCGTTCTCGATCTCGGCGACGGCGGCCCGCAGCACGTCCGCCAGCGGGATCGGGTCCCGCCAGCCGCGGCCGGGGGCGATGCCGGACAGGATCAGCAGGGACTCGGAGTGGCGGCGCATGCGGGTCGCCAGGTAGTCGACGCGGTGCAGGTCCTGGAGGTCCTGCGGCTCCTGCCGGCGGCGCTGCATGCCGTCCAGCAGGTCCAGTTGGCGGTGGAGGAGGACCTGGCTGCGGCGGGCGAGGCTGACGTAGACGCCGGAGATGCCGCTGAGGAGTTCGGCGCGTTCGGAGGCCGCCTTGAGCGCGGCCCGCTGCACGGCGGTCAACGCGGTTCCCACCTGGGCGAGTTCGTCGCCGACGAGGCGCCGCAAGGGGGCCTCGGCGTCGATGTCGACGCCTTGTCCGGCGTGCAACTTCCGCATGGCCTGCGGCAGTCGGCGCCCGGCCACCTCCAGGGCGTCGTTGCGCAGGTCGAGCAGCTCGACGATGAGCCCGCGCCCGACGAGCACGGACACCAGCAGCGACAGCAGCACACCGACGAGGCCCAGCACCACTGCGACACCGGAGGCGCCGAGGGTGTCCCAGCCGAACGGGTCGGCCTGCGCGGTGGCGCCCGTACCGGCGCCGGTCTCGGCGGCCGTCAGGTCCTTCAGCGTCCCGGCGACGTCCGCGTCCCAGCCGCGCAGCAGCCCCGACGCCACGGCGGAGGCCCCCGGACCGGCGCTCCGCACCCGGTTCTCCACGGCCTGGACCCCGGCGTAGGCGTCGCCGTCCAGGATCTTCTCGTACGCCGTCCGGTGCTCGGCCTTGAGGTCGGCGACCGCGGGCCCGAGCAGCCCGCGCCGGGTGGCGACCGCGCCGACGAACTGCGTGTACTGCTGCCCGGTCAGCGTCCCGGCCGCCCGCGCCGCCCCGAGCAGCGCCTGCTCCTGGGCCAACGCCTCCCGCGCGCGGGCGAGTTCGAGCACCACGCGCGCGTCGGACGCGGCATCCGTGCTCTGGTCGCCGGTGAGACCGCCCGCGACCGAGAAGGCGTCCTCGACGACCGCGGAGTACTTCGTGTACGCCACCGCGGACGTGGCGCCCTTGGCGGTCGCCTCGGTCCGCGTCTGCCCGAGCCCGTCGGCCGCACCCTTCAGCTTCTCGATGCGGCGGGGCAGACGCGCGTCGAGCAGCGCGGCGTCCGAGCTGGAGGCGTTGATGCCGTCCAGCAGCGCGGAGGCGGCCCGGTCGGTGGACCTGCGGACATCGGCGGGCACGGTCCGACGCTCCATGACGGCGGTCCGCTCGGTCTGCACGGCGGTGACGAACTCACCGACGGGGGTGAGCAGTTCGGCGTTGACGTCCTTGGCCCGCTCGGCGTCACCGATGCTGGACGCGGTCGTCACGGCGGCGAATCCCCACAGCGCCATGAGCGACACGATGGGCAGCATGAGCAGGGAGACGATCTTGGCTCGGACGGATCTGGGGCGGAGTCTGCCGGTGGTGGTGCGGAGAACGCGCATGGGGGACCTCAGATGGGTGGTTCGGGTGCGTACAACGCCCCTGAGGGGCGCGGGGAACTGCGCGACAAGCCACAACGA
Organism: Streptomyces sp. NPDC057280; assembly: GCF_042668605.1. Taxonomy (NCBI): domain Bacteria; kingdom Bacillati; phylum Actinomycetota; class Actinomycetes; order Kitasatosporales; family Streptomycetaceae; genus Streptomyces; species Streptomyces sp. NPDC057280. The sequence continues at coordinate 387,271 of NZ_JBHUYR010000005.1, read as the reverse complement.
GCCCGCAGGCGCCACATCAGCTGACGTGGCAGATCAGTTGGCGCTCACGCAGTAGCCAGCTCGACCTCACGAAGAATCTCCGCGGCGACAGCCGACTCATGCCGCTTCCCGGTCGGCGACAACGCCACGTACGCGGCGGCGAGGAACAGGAACGACCCCAGCACCACGGCCAGCGGGAAGATGAACTCGGTCGGCGTGGCGCCGCCCAACTCCGCACTGCTGGGCGACAGTCGAATGCTCACGGCGTACATCGCGGTGTAGTGCATGCTGCTCACGGCAAGCCCCATGACCAGCGCGGCGAGTGCGGCCAGCACACCACCGCGGACGATCAGCGTGAGCGTCAGCGCGGCGGTCGCCGCGACCACCGCGATCGCGACGGACGCGATGACGAGCGCGGGGTCGTAGTCGACCTGGCCGTGCAGGTTGAGCGCGGCCATGCCGGTGTAGTGCATGGCGGCGACCCCGACGCCCGCACCGAGACCGCCGAACGCCACAGAGGTGACACGGGACTTGCCGTACCCGGCGGTGAAGACGCCGGCCGCGACCACACCGATGGACATCAGCAGGCTGAGGACGGTGAGCGGGATGTCGTAGCGGATCGGCGTGCCCTCGACGCTGAAGCCGAGCATGGCGACGAAGTGCATGGTCCAGATGCCCGAGCCAATGGCGACGGAGGCGAGCGTCAGCCAGTTCCGTTTCGAGGCACCGTCCGCTTCGAGCGCCCTGACGGTGCAGCGCAGCCCGAGCGCCGATCCGACGCACGCCATGACATAGGAAAGGACGGGGGTGACCCAGCCGGCACTGAAGTGATCCATGTGGCCCATGGGGGGACTTCCTTTCGCCACGGAGTACCACCGGTAAGGGGGACCGGAGTTGGCCGAATCATGTCAGCCGTTCCCGTGGGACAGAGGGCGCCAAAAAGGACCAGGGAGGGTATTGGTGAACATTAAAGTATTGTGGCGTAGCTAACATCTGACCTGCATGTTTATGCAGTCAACTACGAGACGGTGAAGGGTTCGAGGAGGATCGGGAGATCACCGGGAGGCTTTGACCGGGGGTCAGTTTCCGGCCACCACGGTCGCACCCGGCGCGGGTCCCGACGCCACCCGCACAGAGCGGCACGTACCGGACACGCGCAGCGCCTCGGCCACCTTCGCCGCGGACTCCGGATCGCGCGCGAGGAACGCCGTCGTCGGCCCCGACCCCGACACCAGCGCGGCGAGCGCACCGGCGGTGCGGCCCGCGGCCAGGGTGTCGGCGAGCTCCGGGAAGAGGGAGAGGGCCGCGGGCTGAAGGTCGTTGGAGACGGCGGCCGCGAGCGCGTCCGGGTCGCCCTCGGCGAGCGCGTCGAGCAGCGGCTCGGAGGCGACGGGCTCGGGCACGTCCGCGTGCTCCGTGAGCCGGTCGAACTCACGGAACACCGCCGGGGTGGACAGCCCGCGCTCGGCCATCGCGAACACCCAGTGGAACGTCCCGCCGACGTCGAGCGCGGTCAGCTTCTCCCCCCGCCCGGTCCCGAGCGCCGCTCCGCCGACCAGGCTGAACGGCACGTCGCTGCCCAACTCGGCGCAGATGTCGAGGAGTTCCTCACGGGAGGCCTGCGTGCCCCACAGCGCGTCGCAGGCGAGCAGCGCACCGGCGCCGTCCGCGCTGCCCCCCGCCATCCCACCGGCGACGGGGATGTCCTTGGCGATGTGGAGATGGACCGCGGGTTCGATGCCGCGGCGCTCGGCGAGGATCAGTGCGGCCCGCGCCGCGAGGTTCGTCCGGTCGAGAGGGACGAGGGCGGCGTCCGGGCCCTCGCAGGTGACGCTCAGCTCGGCGGCGGGCGTGACCGTGACCTCGTCGTACAGGCCGACGGCGAGGAAGACGTTGGCGAGGTCGTGGAACCCGTCGGGACGCGCGGCCCCGACGGCGAGCTGGACGTTGACCTTGGCGGGGACGCGGACGGTGACGCTCACTGCTGCTCCTGCTCCTGCTCCGGCTCCGGCTCCTGCTCCGGCTGGTGCGTGGGCTCCTGCTCCGGCTGGTGCGTGGGCTCCGGCTCCGGCTTGTTCGCCGGCTCCGGCTGCTCCTGCTTGTTCTCCGCGATCCGCGCGAACTCCTCCACCGTCAGCGACTCCCCGCGTGCCTGCGGTGAGACCCCGGCGGCGACGAGGGCGGCCTCGGCCGCCGCCGCGGACCCCGCCCAGCCGGCCAGCGCGGCCCGCAGGGTCTTGCGGCGCTGCGCGAACGCGGCGTCCACGACGGCGAAGACCTCACGCTTGGAGGCGCTGGTCTTGATCGGCTCGGCCCGCCGGACCAGCGACACGAGCCCGCTGTCGACGTTGGGCGCGGGCCAGAAGACGTTGCGCCCGATGGAGCCGGCCCGCTTGACCTCGGCGTACCAGTTCGCCTTCACCGACGGGACGCCGTAGACCCGGGAGCCGGGCCCGGCGGCGAGTCGGTCGGCGACCTCGGCCTGGACCATCACGAGGGTGCGCTCGATGCTCGGGAAGGTGTCGAGCATGTGCAGCAGCACGGGCACGGCGACGTTGTACGGGAGGTTCGCGACCAGCGCGGTCGGGGGCGGCCCCGGCAGCTCCTCGACGTGCATGGCGTCGGAGTGCACCAGCGCGAACCGCTCGGCCCGCCGCGGCATGCGCGCGGCGATGGTGGCGGGCAGCGCGGAAGCCAGTACGTCGTCGATCTCGACGGCCGTGACGCGGTCGGCGACCTCCAGCAGCGCGAGCGTGAGCGACCCGAGCCCCGGCCCGACCTCCACGACCACGTCGTCCGGCCGTACGTCGGCGGTGCGGACGATCCGGCGGACCGTGTTCGCGTCGATGACGAAGTTCTGTCCGCGCTGCTTGGTCGGCCGGACACCGAGGACATCCGCGAGCTCACGGATGTCGGCGGGGCCGAGGAGGGCGTCGGGGGTGGGGCTGCTGGTCACGGGACAAGGGTACGGGGGCGGCTGCGCCGGTTCCGCCACAGATCTGTGTCGCCGGTGCCGGCCGTCAGCCGCGCAGCCGCCGCCCCGCGCCGCAACCGTCAGCCCTGCCGCCACCGCCCCGCGCCGCAACCGTCAGCCCCGCCGCCACCGCCCCGCGCCGCAACCGTCAGCCCCGCCGCCACCGCCCCGCGCCGCAACCGTCAGCCCCGCCGCCACCGCCCCGCGCCGCGGCCCTCAGCCGTGCAACCGCCGCCCGCAGTGCGGCCAGGGGCTCGCCCCTCGTCGTACGTACAGCTTCTTCGCCCGGAACGTCTGTTCCGCCGCCGGGGCGTCCTGGGGGCGGCCGCTGCCGCCGAGGCTCTGCCAGGTGCGGGTGTCGAACTGGTACAGCCCGCCGTACGTCCCCGAGGGGTCCACCGCGTTCGGCCGTCCCCCGGACTCGCAGGTCGCGAGGCCCTGCCAGTTCAGCCCGTCCGCCCCCTGCACGGAGGCCGGCAGCGGCTTGGTCCCCACCTTCACCACCTGCGCCCGCGGCTCGCGCACCACCTCGGTCCTGATCCGCCGCGGCTTCTGCTTGACGCCGTTGACGGTGCGCAGGGAGTACGTGACCTGCCGCACCCCTTCCCGTCCGGCCTGCTCGACGACCTCGGTGCCCTTGAACAGCGAGGCGTCCTCACGGCGCTCCACCCGGAACGGGATCGTCTCCTCGCGGACCTCCTTGGTGCCGGTGATCCGCAGCACCGTCACCGTCTGGCCGTCGCGCGGGAAGCTGCCCGGCGCGACCGACGTGGTGTCCTGCCCGCGCAGGGTGATCCCGGCCTCCTCGATGACCTCCCGGACGGTCGCCGCGTTGGTGCGCACGGTCCGGGAGCGCCCGTCGGCCATGACGGTGACCGCGCGCTCGGTGCGCACGTCCAGCGCCAGCCCCTCGCGCCCGATGCGCTGGGAGCGCGCGGCCGACAGATACGCGCCCTCAGCGCGCACCCCGAACTGTTTGAGCGCCCCCTCCACCGTGTGCGCCGTCGTCCACACCTCGCGCCGCTGCCCGTCGATCGTGAGCCGGAGGGGGCGCCCGTAGTGCACGGCGATCTCGTCGCCGCTGCTGAGCGCCGTCCCGGGGGCGGGCGCGACCACGTCGTGCGCCCCCACGTCGACGCCTTCCTCGGCGAGCAGCTCGGTCACGTCGTCCGCGAAGGTGTGCAGAGTGCGCGGCTTGCCGTCGACGTTCAGCTCGATCGCCTTGTCCTTGGCGACGAACGCGGTGGTCCCGCCCGCGAGGAAGGCGACGACCAGCGCCTGCGGCAGCAGCCGGCGCATGGTGCTGTCCGCGCGCTCGGCGCCCCGCATCTTCCGCCGGCGCGCGGCCCGCCGACTCGCTCCGGCGCGCGAGGCGGGCTCGGGCGCCGACGCGGGCGCGGGTGCGCCGGGCAGGTCGTAAGCGGGCGTGTAGGTGTCCTCGTACGCCACCGGCATGGGCGGCGCCGTCTGCACGCCGTACGCCAGCGTCTCCGCGCTGTGCGGGTCGTAGGCCGCGCCGTACGGCTCGTACGTCTGGTACTGGGAGTTGCTCACGCCGACACGCTCCAGGGTCCAGAGAGACCCAGAACCTAGCGGAGCGGTCGTCACTCTCCAAAGCGACGCGAGTACTCAGCGTGGTGTTCAGTAGCCGAACGCGCGTGCCGTGTTGGCGGCGAGGGCCGTGGCCAGGGCGTCCTCGTCGATGCCGCGCACCGCGGCCAGCGCGCGCACCGTGACCGGAATCAGGTAGGGCGCGTTGGGCCGTCCGCGGTACGGCACCGGCGTCAGGAACGGGGCGTCGGTCTCGACCAGGAGCAGCTCCAGCGGGGCCACCGCCACCGCGTCCCGCAGGTTCTGGGCGTTCTTGAAGGTGACGTTGCCGGCGAAGGACATGAAGTAGCCCTCGCGTGCGCACACTTCGGCCATCTCCGCGTCGCCGGAGTAGCAGTGGAACACCGTCCGCTCGGGCGCGCCCTCCTCCTTCAGCACGCGCAGGACGTCGTCGTGGGCGTCGCGGTCGTGGATGACGAGGGCCTTGCCGTGCCGCTTGGCGATCTCGATGTGGGCGCGGAAGGAGCGCTCCTGCGCCTCCTTGCCCTCGGGGCCGGTGCGGAAGTAGTCGAGGCCGGTCTCGCCGACGCCCTTGACCTGGGGCAGCGCCGCGAGCCGGTCGATCTCGGCGAGCGCCTCGTCGAGCGCCTGCGCGCCCCCTGGCTGCCGCGCGCCCTGCCGGGACCAGCCGTCGGGGTCGCCGTGCACGATGCGCGGCGCCTCGTTGGGGTGCAGGGCGACGGTCGCGTGGACGCTGTCGAAGGCGGCGGCCGTCTCCGCGGCCCACTGCGAGCCCTTGATGTCGCAGCCGACCTGCACGACCGTGGTCACGCCCACCGACGCGGCCTTCGCGAGCGCCTCCTCCACCGTCCCGGACTGCATGTCGAGGTGGGTGTGGGAGTCGGCCACGGGCACCCGGAGGGGCTCCGGGAGCGGCGGTGCCGCGTTCTTGCCGGACGTGTCGGAGGAATTCGAAGGCATGCCCCGATCCTACGAAAGGGGCATGCCCACCCGGACCGGCGGAGCTCAGCTCGCCTTGCGGTGGTGGAACGGGTGCAGGAGATCGGACAGCTGCCAGTGGTGGCGCTCCTCGGCCTGTGCGGGCACCTCCGGTACCTCCGGCACCTCCACGGGGCCGGCCTGCGGCGCCCGGTGCTGATGCCGGTGCGCCGCGTCGCGCACCGAGGAGACCTGGCCCGCCCGCATGATGCGCACGACGTGGCCGTCGCAGTTCTGGCACGCGGGCCGGGACAACGGCGACGGCACGACCTGCTGGTCGGCGACGTAGATGACGAACTCGTGGCCGTCGGCGTCGGTGTGGTGCTCGATCTCGTACGACTGCTCCCAGCCGTGCCCGCAGCGCATGCAGGCGAAGGAGTACGACTCGTGGACGACGGCGGTGGCGCCACTGCGCAGTGCGGCGGTCTGCCCTGCGATCTCGCTCATGCCAGCTCCTCTGGTCCGCTGGACACCGGGACGGGTGCGTCCCTGCACCCAGTGGACGCTTCCGCCGCCGCGAATGCACCAGCCCTGTCGACTGTTGGATCCGATTTGGACTTTCCTTGCCAAAACGGCCCTGCCGCGGGGGGCTGGGCTTTGCTTTCGACCGCCGCGCTTTACCCACCCGTGGGGCGCCCGCTCAAACGACATGCGCCCTGCTCAGAGGGCATACGCCTCCGCTGTCACACACCCGCGTTCTTCGCCGCGACGACCGCGTCGAACACCTCCCGCTTGGGCAGTCCGGCCTCCACCGCCACCGCCGCGATCGCCTCCTTGCGGCGCTCGCCGGCCTCCTCGCGCACGCGTACCCGGCGCACGAGCTCCTCCGCGCTCACGTCCTGCGCGCCCCTCTCGGGCGCCCCCTCCACGACGACGGTGATCTCCCCGCGCACGCCCTCCGCGGCCCACACCGCCAGCTCCCCCAGCGGACCGCGCTTGACCTCCTCGTACGTCTTCGTCAGCTCACGGCAGACGGCCGCCCGCCGGTCCTCGCCGAAGACGGAGGCCATCGCGGCGAGGGTGTCGTCGAGCCGGTGCGGGGCCTCGAAGTAGACGAGGGTGCGCCGCTCCTCGGCGACCTCCCGCAGCCGCGACAGCCGCTCCCCCGCCTTCCTGGGCAGGAACCCCTCGAAGCAGAACCGGTCGACGGGCAGCCCGGACAGCGCGAGCGCGGTCAGCACGGCGGACGGGCCGGGGACGGCGGTGACGCGGACGTCCTTCTCCACGCAGGCCGCGACCAGCCGGTAGCCGGGGTCCGACACCGAGGGCATGCCGGCGTCCGTCACCAGCAGCACGCGCGCGCCGCCGGCGAGTTCCTCGACCAGCTCGGGCGTGCGGGCCGCCTCGTTGCCCTCGAAGTACGACACGACACGCCCCTTGGGGGTGACGCCGAGCGCCTGGGTGAGGCGCCGCAGCCGCCGGGTGTCCTCGGCGGCGACCACGTCCGCGGCGGCCAGTTCCGCGGCCAGCCGGGGCGGGGCGTCCGCGATGTCGCCGATGGGGGTGCCTGCCAAAACAAGGGTTCCTGTCACGTTTCCATCCTCGCAGGGCCCATCCACGGGACTCCCACAGACGTGTTCCCTACGATGGCGCGGTGACCAGTACAGCGTCGTCCATGGACTCCACGGACACCCGGCAGGACCAGATGCCGCAGGACCAGCGGCCGTCCTGGCAGCAGCGGCTGCGCCGCTTCGGCTACTCGGCGGGGCCGAGAAGCGATGTCCGGGACCGGCTGGTGCCGCCGTACACCCGGCCCAACCCGCGCATGTGGGCGGCGCTCGGCGTCCGCAAGCCGGTGGCCGACTACTTCGTGGGCTGGTCGGCGTGGGGCGGTCCGCTGCTCGTCACGTTCCTCGCGGGCTGGATCCGGTTCTGGCACCTGGACCACCCCAAGGCGGTGATATTCGACGAGACGTACTACGCCAAGGACGCGTGGGCGATCGTCCACCGCGGCTTCGAGGTGTCCTGGGACAAGAACGCCAACGACGTCATCCTCGACATCGGCAGCAAGGTGACCATCCCGACGGACGCGTCGTACGTCGTGCATCCGCCGGTCGGCAAGTACGTCATCGGGCTCGGCGAGCTGATGTTCGGCCTCAACCCGTACGGCTGGCGGTTCATGACCGCGCTGCTGGGCACGCTGTCGGTCCTGATGCTGTGCCGGATCGGCCGCCGGATCTTCCGCTCGACGTTCCTCGGCTGCCTCGCGGGCGCGCTGATGGCGGTGGACGGGCTGGCGTTCGTGATGGCCCGCACCTCGCTGCTCGACGGCGTGCTGATGTTCTTCGTGCTGGCCGCGTTCGGCTGCCTGGTGATCGACCGGGACAAGACGCGCGAGAAACTCGCCGCCGCGCTGCCGGTCGACGCGGACGGCCACGCCCGCCCGGACCGGCACGTCGCGGAGACCACCCGGTTCGGATGGCGCCCCTGGCGCTGGCTGGCGGGCCTGATGCTGGGCCTGGCCATCGGCACCAAGTGGAACGGCCTGTACATCATGGCCGCGTTCTGCGTCATGGCCGTGCTGTGGGACGTCGGCTCCCGCAAGGTCGCCGGCGCCCGCCACCCGTACACGGCCGTCCTCAAGCACGACCTGGGCCTGACCTTCCTGGCGACGATCCCGGTGGCGATCGCCACCTACCTGCTGTCCTGGCTCGGCTGGATCCTCTCCCCGACCGACGGCACCGGCGGCTACTACCGCAACTGGGCCGCGACCGACGGCAAGGACAGCAGCTGGTCCTGGCTGTTCCCGGACTGGTGGCGCAGCCTGTGGCACTACGAGCACCAGGTCTACGAGTTCCATGTGGGCCTCAGCTCCCCGCACACGTACCAGTCCAACCCGTGGAGCTGGATCGTCGACGGCCGCCCGGTGTCGTACTTCTACGAGTCCCCGGCCGCCGGCAAGGACGGCTGCCCGGTCGACGCGACGGAGAAGTGCGCGCGCGAGGTCCTCGCGATCGGTACGCCCCTGCTGTGGTGGGCGGCGGCCTTCGCGGTGCTGTACGTGCTGTGGCGCTGGTTCTTCCGCCGGGACTGGCGGGCCGGCGCCATCGCCTGCGGCATCGCGGCCGGCTACCTGCCCTGGTTCATGTACCAGGAGCGGACGATCTTCTTCTTCTACGCCGTCGTCTTCCTGCCGTTCCTGTGCCTGGCCGTGGCGATGATGATCGGCGCGATCGTCGGACCGCCCGGCGCGAGCGACACGCGGCGGGTGGCGGGGGCGACCGGGGCGGGCGTGCTGGTGCTGCTGATCGCCTGGAACTTCATCTACTTCTGGCCCCTGTACACCGGGACCGCCATCCCGATCGATGACTGGCGTTCACGGATGTGGCTGGATACCTGGGTCTAGTCAACAACTCGGCTACAAAGGGAAACACCCCTCACAGTTTTCACTCGGCCCACTTAGGGTGCGGAGGACTGTTAACGGGGAGGGGTTCAGTTCCATGAACAAGGGGGTCAAGGTCACCGTCATCGGCGGCGTGTTCGCCGTGATGGTGGGTGGGGCCGGCTACGGCGCGTTCAACATCGTGTCCGCGCTGAACGGCGACGGGGGTTCCGGTGCGGGCGGCTCCGAGGTGAAGTCCGGGCCGCTCGGCGCCGACGAGGTCCGGGATGCCTCGGAGAAGTTCTTCGCGGACTGGGAGAAGGGCTCGGCGGCGGCCGCCGCACAGTTCACCAACAACAACGCGGCGGCGAAGACGCTGCTGACGTCGTACGCCGAGGACGCGCACATCACCGCCGTGAAGATCACGCCCGGCACGGCGAAGGGCACGACGGTTCCCTTCACCGTGAAGGCGAAGGTGACGTACGAGGGAAAGTCCGCGCCGCTGACGTACAAGAGCTCCCTGACCGTCGTGCGCGGGATCACCACCGGCAAGCCGCTGGTCGACTGGAAGCCGTCGGTGGTCCATCCCGAGCTGCGGACGGACCAGGACAGCCTCGTCACCGGCTCCTCGTCCGCGCCGCCCATCGAGGCCCTGGACCGCGGCGGCAAGGTGCTGACGAAGGACAAGTACCCCTCCCTCGGCCCGATCCTGGACGCCCTGCGCGAGAAGTACGGCGCCCGGGCGGGCGGCAGACCGGGCGTCGAGCTGTACGTGCGCCACGACGGCAACGGCGCCCCCGACACCTCGCTCCTCACGCTCTCCAAGGGCGAGGCGGGCAAGCTGCAGACCACGATCAGCGCGAGCGCGCAGGCCGCCGCAGAGAAGGCCGTGACCCGGTACGACAACTCCTCGGTGGTCGCGGTCAAGCCGAGCACCGGCGAGGTGCTGGCGGTCGCCAACCACCGTGACGACGGCTTCAACGCGGCCTTCGAGGGCAAGGTCGCCCCCGGCTCCACGATGAAGATCATCACCGCCGCGATGCTCATCGACAACGGCGTGACCACGATGAACGGCCCGGCGCCCTGCCCGCCGGAAGCGGTGTGGCAGGGGCAGACCTTCCACAACCTCAAGAACATGCAGCCCAACGAGAACGCCACGCTCGCCAACAGCTTCATGCGGTCCTGCAACACGGCCTTCATCAAGCTGATCGACGAGAAGCCGCTGACCGACGAATCACTGACGGCCGAGGCACAGAACAAGTTCGGGCTCGGCCGCGACAACTGGAAGACCGGCATCACCTCCCAGGACGGCAGCGTCCCGGCCGCCGGCGGCCCGGACCGCGCGGCGAACGCCATCGGACAGGGCCAGGTCACCATGAACCCGCTGAACATGGCGTCCGTGACGGCCACCGCCATCACCGGCGCCTTCCGCCAGCCGTACCTGGTCTCGCCGAAGCTCGACGACCGTGACCTGGCCACGGCCGAGGGCCTGCGGTCGAGCACCGTCTACCAGTTGAAGCAGATGATGCGGATGACGGCCACGCAGGCGCCGGGCACCGCGACGGGCATCATGCGGGGCCTCGGCAGCGCCGACATCGGCGCGAAGACGGGCTCCGCGGAGGTCGACGGCAACGCCACCTCCAACAGCTGGTTCACCGGCTTCCGCGGTGATGTGGCGGCGGCCGCGATGACCGAGCAGGGCGGCCACGGCGTCGACGCGGCCGGACCGATCGTGCGGGCCGTGCTGCTGGCGGGAGACTGAACTCACCCGCACAGGACGGGACTCTAGGCTGGTCGCCGTCGTTGAGGTGAGGGACAAGGGCAACGGGGACCCCGGTGATTTCGCGGAGGAACGAAGGCTGTGGGCAAGAGAAGGCGCGTCGCCGAGCGACGTAGGACGCACCGTCCCGCCGTGATCGGCGGGATGGTCGCCGTGGTCGTCGGCGGCGCCGGCCTCGCCGGGTACGTGCTGTACGGCGGCGGGGCGGTGGCCGAGGACCGTACGTCCTCGACCGCGTCCGACGGCAAGCCGAAGGTGAAGACGGGCCCGCTGTCCGCGACCGAGGTCACCACCGCGACGCGGACGTTCCTGACGTCCTGGCAGCAGGGCAAGGTCGCCCAGGCGGCGGCCGTCACCAGCGACACCGAGGCCGCCACGAAGCTCCTCACCGGGTACGCCAAGGACGCCCACCTCAAGGACGTCACCCTCACCCCCGGCACCCCGACCGGCGCCGAGGTGCCCTTCGCGGTGAAGGCGACGGTGTCGTACAAGGGCAAGTCGAAGCCGTTGTCGTACGACAGTTCCCTCACGGTCGTACGGAACACCACCACCGGCAAGCCCCAGGTCGACTGGCACTCCGCGGTCGTCCACCCGGATCTGAAGGACGGCGACACCCTGGTCACCGGCGAGTCCGGGACGCCGCCGGTCAAGGCCGTCGACCGCGACGGCGGCGAGATCACCACCGAGAAGTACCCGTCGCTGGGCTCGGTGCTCGACGGGCTGCGCGAGAAGTACGGCAAGAAGGCCGGCGGCAAGGCGGGCGTCGAGCTCCAGGTGGTGCGCGGCAAGGAGTCGAAGAAGGACAAGCTGTCCGACAAGACCCTGCTGGAGCTCAGCAAGGGCACGCCGGGGACGGTGAAGACGACGCTCAGCCCGGCCCTCCAGGCGGCGGCCGAGGCGCAGGTCGCCAAGCGGGCGCAGTCGTCCGTGGTGGTGCTGCGGCCCTCGACCGGCGAGATCCTCGCGGTGGCGAACGCCAACAAGGGCTTCAACGTGGCCTTCCAGGGCTCCCTGGCCCCCGGCTCCACGATGAAGGTCGTCACGTCCTCGCTGCTGATCGAGAAGGGGCTGGCGTCGGCGGACAAGACGCATCCGTGCCCGAAGTACTTCACGTACGGCGGCTGGAAGTTCCAGAACGACGACAAGTTCTCGATCAAGGGCGGCACCTTCAAGGCGAGCTTCGCCCGCTCCTGCAACACCGCCTTCATCAGCCAGGCGCCGAAGCTGGAGAACGACTCGCTGACCCGGCAGGCCCAGCAGGTCTTCGGGCTGTCCATGAACAACTGGGCGGTCGGCGTGCCCACCTTCGACGGCTCGGTGCCGGTGCAGTCGCAGGCGCAGATGGCGGCCTCGCTGATCGGCCAGGGCGGGGTGCGCATGAACCCGCTGAACATGGCGTCGGTGTCGGCGACCGTCGAGTCGGGCGTCTTCCGGCAGCCGTACCTGGTCTCCCCGGACGTGGACGGCCGCACGCTCGCGAAGGCCTCACGCACGATGTCCTCGGGCACGCTGAGCCAGCTGCGCGAGCTGATGGCGTACACGGCGGCCTACGGCACTGCGGCGGAGGCAATGCAGGGCGTCTACGGCAACGTCGGCGCCAAGACCGGCTCGGCGGAGGTCGACGGCCAGAAGAAGCCCAACGGCTGGTTCACCGCGTACCGGGGCGACCTCGCCGCGGCCGGCGTCGTCCAGGCGGGCGGGCACGGCGGCGACACGGCCGGGCCGATCGTGGCGGCGCTGCTGAAGATGGGGAGCTAGCTGCTCACCGGGGCGGCCGTGGCCGTGTAGGTCCGGCGCAGGAACCTGAGCAGGGCCTTGGACTCGAACTGCACCACGGAGACGCCCTGGGTGGAGTGGAACTCCACCACAGCCTGCACCCGGCCGCACGGCCACACCCGGACGTCCCCGGCCTCGACCGGCGCCCGCAGGCCCTGCTCCAGGAGCGCCCGCGCGAAGGTCCACTCGTGCGGCCCCGGCAGCCCGACGCGCACCGCGCGCGGGTCGGTCTCGGGGTCGTAGCGCAGGACGACGGGGACGGCCTCGGGTTCGGCGACCGTGATGTCGGCGTCCGTGACGATATGGGCTCGCGCGTACTGTTCGACTACGGACATCGGCTCGGCCCCTTACGCTGAGTGACCTGTGCGGAAGCTGTGCGACCGCTTCCTTTCCAATGTCGCATATTTTCCCGAGCGCGCTCCCGGACGCCGGACATCGTCGGGCATCTCACACAGCGGGCCCGGGACGAGGCACACAGTGACCCCACAACCGGCTCGCTCTTGCAAGTTCTTCGCATTAAGCCGCATCATCTAACGGTGCATGTGCCTGACGGATTCATAGACGCCCCCGTGTCCGCCGCCACCGGAGTGGTCGCCGCGGCCGCCGTCGCCGTGAGCCTGCGCGGCGCGCGCCGCGAGCTCGACGAGCGGACCGCGCCGCTCGCGGGGCTGGTGGCGGCGTTCATCTTCGCCGTCCAGATGCTCAACTTCCCCGTCGCCGCGGGCACCAGCGGCCACCTCCTGGGCGGCGCCCTCGCGGCGATCCTCGTCGGCCCCTGCACCGGCGTGCTGTGCGTCTCCGTCGTCCTGCTCATGCAGGGCATCCTCTTCGCGGACGGCGGGCTGACCGCGCTCGGCGTGAACATCACGGACATGGCGGTGGTGACGACGGTCGTCGCCTACGCCGTCTTCCGCGCCCTGGTGAAGGTGCTGCCGCGGGGGCGCCGGTCGATCACCGTGGCCTCCTTCGCCGCCGCGCTGCTGTCCGTGCCGGCCGCGGCCGTCGCCTTCACGCTGATCTACTGGGTCGGCGGCACCACCGACGTCTCCATCGGCAAGGTCACCACCGCGATGGTCGGCGTGCACGTCCTGATCGGCATCGGCGAGGCCACGATCACCGCGCTGACGGTCGCCGCCGTCGTCGCCGTCCGCCCCGACCTCGTGTACGGCGCCCGCGACCTGCGGCAGCGGCTCAAGCTGCGGGTCGGCGGCGAACTCGTCGACGCTCCCGACCCGGTGGCCGTCCCCGCCGCCGCCCGCTCGCACCGCACGGTGTGGCTGGCCGGCCTCGTCACCTCCCTCGTCCTCGCGGGCGGCGTCAGCTTCTACGCCTCCGCCAGCCCCGACGGCCTGGAGAAGGTCGCCGCCGACCAGGGCATCGACCGGAAGACCGAGAAGCACGCCGCCGCCGACTCGCCGCTCGCCGACTACGGCGTCAAGGACGTCGACGACGCCCGGCTCTCCGGCGGTCTCGCGGGCGTCATCGGCGTCGGCGTCACGGTTGTCGCGGGCAGCGCGGTGTTCTGGGCGGTGCGCAGGCGGCGCACGGCCGACGACGTCACCCCCGTGAGCGCGGGCGTCTGACATGGGAGCCGGACACGCGCACAGGCTCTACCGGCACGGGCACTCCCCCGTGCACGCCCTGCCGCCGCACACCAAGCTCGCCGCGGTGTTCTGCTTCGTGGTGGTCGTCGTCTCGACCCCGCGGGAGGCGATGTGGGCGTTCGCGCTGTACGCGGTCCTGCTGGGCGTCGTCGCGTACGTCGCGCGCGTGCCCGCCGCCTTCCTGCTCAAGCGGCTGCTGATCGAGGTGCCGTTCGTCGCGTTCGCGGTGCTCATGCCGTTCGTGGCGGAGGGCGAGCGGGTCGACGTGCTGGGCCTCTCCTTGAGCGTCAGCGGACTGTGGGGCGCCTGGAACGTGCTCGCCAAGGGCACCCTCGGCGTCGCCGCGTCCGTACTGCTGGCGTCCACGACCGAGCTGCGGGAACTGCTCCTGGGCCTCCAGCGGTTGAAGCTGCCGCCGCTGCTCGTGCAGATCGCCTCCTTCATGATCCGGTACGGCGACGTGATCACGGACGAGATGCGGCGCATGCGGATCGCACGCGAGTCGCGCGGTTTCGAGGCCCGGGGCGTGAAGCACTGGGGGGTGCTCGCGAAGTCCGCGGGCGCCCTGTTCATCCGGTCCTACGAGCGCGGCGAGCGCGTGCACCTCGCCATGGTGAGCCGGGGGTACGCCGGTTCGATGCCGGTCATCGACGAGGTGACCGCGTCCCGGGCGCAGTGGACGTACGCGTTCGCGCTGCCGGGTGCGGCTCTGCTCGTCTGTCTGTTGGGATGGATGCTGTGACTGGGACGGACGCTGTGAGTGGGTCGGACGCTGTGAGTGGGTCGGACGCCGGGGCCGCGTCTCTGGAGGTCTCCGGCCTCGCCTTCGCCTACCCGGACGGGCATCAGGCCCTGTTCGGGGTGGACTTCTCGATCGGGCGCGGCGAACGGGTCGCGCTGCTCGGGCCGAACGGCGCCGGCAAGACGACCCTCGTGCTCCACCTCAACGGCATCCTGTCCGGCGGCACCGGCACCGTGCACGTCGCCGGACTGCCCGTCGGCAAGCGGCACATGGCGGAGATCCGGCGCCGGGTCGGGATCGTCTTCCAGGACCCCGACGACCAGTTGTTCATGCCGACCGTGCGTGAGGACGTCGCGTTCGGGCCGGCGGCCGCGGGCGTGAAGGGCGCGGAACTGGAAGCGCGCGTGGACCGCGCGCTGGCGCGCGTCGGCATGGCCGAGTTCAAGGACCGCCCGCCGCACCACCTCTCCTTCGGCCAGCGCCGCCGGGTCGCCGTCGCGACCGTGCTCGCCATGGAGCCGGAGATCCTCGTCCTCGACGAGCCGTCCTCCAACCTCGACCCCGCCTCCCGGCGCGAACTCGCCGACATCCTGCGCTCCCTGGACGTCACCGTCCTCATGGTCACGCACGACCTCCCGTACGCCCTGGAGCTGTGCCCGCGCTCCCTCATCCTCAGCGAGGGCGTCATCGCGGCCGACGGCAAGACGGCCGAGCTGCTCTCCGACGAGGACCTGATGCGCGCCCACCGCCTGGAGCTGCCGTTCGGCTTCGACCCGCGTTCGGTGTCCGCCGGCTCGGACCGTCCGTGACAATGGGCGCGTGACGAACGAGGAGACGCGAGGCGAGGCGGGGGCGCGCGCCGAGAGGGCGCGCACGGCGCCCGACGGGTCGCTCCTGCTGGACGAGCAACTGTGTTTCGCGCTGTACGCCGCCCAGCGCGCGGTGACGGCCGCGTACCGCCCGCTGCTGGAGGAGCTCGGTCTCACCTATCCGCAGTACTTGGTGCTGCTCGTGCTCTGGGAGCGCGGCGAGACGACGGTGAAGGAGCTGGCGGCGGCGCTGCGGCTCGACTACGGCACGGTGTCGCCGTTGCTCAAGCGGCTGGAGAGCGCGGGGGTGGTGCGCCGGGAGCGCGCGGCCCACGACGAGCGCTCGGTGCTCGTCGCGTGCACAGGGCGCGGAGAGGAACTGCGGGAGCGCGCGGCGCGCGTCCCGGGCGCACTCCTGTCCGCGACCGGACTCGACACCACGGGCGTCGCGAAGTTGCGCGAGGAGTTGTGGGAGCTCGCGGACAAGGCGCACAAGGCGGCCGAGCGCCCCTTCTGAACTCCTGTTACCCACGGTTGCCACCCCCGGTAGGCCGCCCCCTCCCTACTGGTCGGTACCTTGTGCACGATGTATTTGCGCGCACTTGTTCTGGGGGGCCAGCCATGAGTGACACCACCGCCGACACCACCACCGTCGACACCCGTCCGACGAAGATCATGTACGTCGCCGAGGCCACCGCGCACGGCGGCCGGGACGGCTATGTCACCAGTCAGGACGGGCAGATCGGGCTGAAGGTCGCGATGCCTCCGGCGCTGGGCGGCGACGGCAACGGCACCAACCCGGAGCAGCTCTTCGCCGCCGGCTACAGCTCCTGCTTCCACAACGCGCTCATCCTCGTCGGCAACCGTGAGGGCTACGACCTGACCGGTTCCACCGTCGCCGCGAAGGTCGGCATCGGCCCCAACAAGCACCGCGGCTACGGTCTCGCGGTCGCCCTGAGCGTCTCCCTCCCGGTCCTCGACGCGGGCCTCGCGGCGAAGCTGGTGGACGCCGCGCACGAGGTGTGCCCGTACTCCAACGCGACCCGCGGGAACATCGACGTGACGATCCTGCTTGGCTGATGTGGGGACACCCACCGCACCGAGCAGCACGCTAAGGAGTACGGCCGTGGACGTGAACGGCACAGTCGCCGAGGGCTTCGAGCCGGTCAGGGACGCGTTCGTCCGGAACTTCGAGCAGCTCGGGGACCGGGGCGCGGCCGTCGCCGTCTACCGGGACGGGCACAAGGTCGTCGACCTGTGGGCCGGTACGAAGGACGTGGACGGCACCGAGCCGTGGCAGCGCGGCACCGCCCAGATCGTGCGCTCGGCGACCAAGGGCGTCGCCGCCGCCGTACCGCTGATGCTGGCCGAGAACGGGCGGCTGGACCTGGACGCGCCGGTCGGCGAGTACTGGCCGGAGTTCAAGGCGCACGGCAAGGAGCGGGTCCTGGTCCGGCATGTGCTCAACCACCGGGCGGGCCTGCCCGTCCTCGACCGTCCGATCACGCCCGCCGAGGCCCTGGACCCGTCGAAGGGTCCGGCGGCCGTGGCCGCTCAGGCGCCCGTGTGGGAGCCCGGCACGGACCACGGCTATCACGCGCTGACGTACGGCTGGCTGGTGGACGAGCTGGTGCGGCGGGTGACGGGGCACCGCACGGGTGAGTGGATCGCCGAGCGGATCGCGGGGCCGCTCGGGGCGGATCTGTGGCTGGGGCTGCCGCAGGCGCAGGCGCACCGGGCCGGGCGGGTGGGCCGGGTCGACGCGCCGGAGGCCGCCGCCGCGCTGCGGATGCGCCCGAAGCGTTCGGTGACCGAGGCCTACGAGGACCCCGGCTCCCTCACCAACCGCGCCTTCGACGCGATCACCCCCTTCCCCGACCAGAACGACCCGGCCTACCGGGCGAGCGCCCTGCCCGCGACCAACGGGATCGCCACGGCCGACGGTCTGGCCCGTTTCTACGCGGCGACGATCGGCGAGGTGGACGGTGTGCGGCTGCTGTCCCCGGACACGGTGGCGCGCGCCCGCGCGGAGGAGTCGGCGGGGCCGGACCGGGTGCTGGTGGTCAACACCCGTTTCGGCCTCGGCTACATGCTGCACGGCAGCGCGTCCCCGTTCCTCGGCCCGGGCTCCTTCGGCCACCCCGGCCGCGGCGGGTCCCTCGGCTTCGCCGACCCGGAGTCGGGCATCGCCTTCGGCTATGTGACCAACGGCCTGCGCAAGACGGTCACGGCGGATCCGCGGGCGCAGGCGCTGGTGCGGGCGGTCCGACAAGCCGTATAGCCGTTTAGCCGCACATGCAGCTACACGTGGATCGGGTGGGATGTCCGCCCGGATGCCGCGTCGATCTCGCCGTGCGCCTTGGTCAGCAATTGCATGGCGAGCTCGTTGAGCGCGCGGGCCCCGGCGATCTCCTCGCCGACCCGCGGCTGATGCGAGTCGGTGTGGTGGCGGCTGGCATGGCCGTGGGCCCGTACCTCGCTGCCGTCGGGCAGCCGGACCATCGCCACCGCCCGGGTGTGCTCGTCGTCCTCCATGAACTCCATCTCGACGTGCCATCCCACAGTGGTGCGCATCATGTCGATCACCTCCGGAAGAACTCCTTCCAGAGTGCTCCCGCAGGGGCACCCGCGACCAGTCGGCCCGGCCGCCGATCGCCAGGGCCTACTCGGGCTCCGCGTACTCCTCCGGCCGCGGTGCCGGCGCCGTCGCCTTGACGCGCGCGGGCAGGCTCATCCCGGCCACCCGCGCGGCCAGCGCCTCCCGGTGTCCGTCGATCTGCCGTACCAGCTCCCGCCGTTGCCGCCGCTGGTACCGGTACGCGATCTCCAGCGTGCCGAGCGCGAGCAGCACCGCGATCAGCACGACCACCCCCAGCGTCACGTACCGCCGGACCGTCCCCTCCCCGGCGTCGGCGAAGGCCCGCGCCGACGCGGCCGCCAGCGCGGCGATCAGCGCCAGCCACACCACGTAGAGGGCGCACAGCCACGGATGGTCCCGCCGCAGCCAGTGCCCCCGCGTCCGTGCCGCCTCCCGCGCCACTCGCCGCACCGCCGCGGCGATGTCGTCCAGCTCCCAGTCGGCCTTCTCCCGCTGCTCGCGCGAGAGCGGGGCGGTCATCCGGTCGAGGCGCAGGTGGAGCCGGGCGACGGCGCGGCGCAGTTCGGCGCGGTGGACGCGGTCGGGCAGCCGGTGCGGCCAGCCGGCCCACAGCTCGTCGTCGCGCCGGCGCAGCCGGATGTCGGCGGCCGCCGCCCGGGCGACCGCGACGCCCAGGATCAGCAGCAGGACCAGCGCCTGCACCATGCCCAGGTCGCCGCGGAGCGCGCCGTAGACCCCGACCAGGAGGAGGCCGACGCCGACGGGCCAGGTCCTGCGGAGGTAGGTGCGGTGCCGGACGGTGTGCAGCTCGCGCTCCAGGTCGTCGACGGACCGCCGTGCGATCCGCACGGCGGTGACCGCGAGCAGCGGGGCGCAGAGCAGGAGGCAGCACATCAGGGCCGCGGTCAGGGTGTACGGCAGGACGCCGGTGCCGACCCAGTCGTCGTCCTGGGGCAGCAGGGGCACGCCGACGAGAACGGTGGCGGCCACCGCCGCGGTCAGCGCCGCGAGCCACCGCCCGCCGAGCCGCGCCCCGCGCTTCTCGGGAGGGTCGACGGGCTCCCAGTCGGGGCGGACGACGCCTTCCAGCGCGGCGACCACCACGGCGAGGTCGGCGGTCCAGTGCGCCGCGCGCAGCCGGGGCGCGTTGAGCCCGGCGAGCGCCCGGAGCGTGACCGGCAGCTCGGCCGCGGTGGGCATCTCGGCGCCGTCCAGCAGCACCGGGAGGACGAACTTCCCACCCGCCAGGGCCCATTCGATCTCGCGCCGAACCCAGTCCTCCGGATCGTCCAGCCGCCGCTGCCCGGTTGGGTGCGGTACCCCGGAAAGACGCCCCGCCCCGGACGGATGCCGTGCCTCGGCCGCGTGCCGTTCGTCCGCCCACCCGGGGTGGAGCACGGCGATCAGCGCGTCGCAGTCGGCGACCCGTTCCGCCAGCGCGTCCGCGAACCGCTGCCCCGGCAGCAGGGACGGCCGGTCCAGGAACACCTGGGTCCTGCCGAAGTGCCGCGCGAGCGCCGCGTCGAGGTCGTCGACGACACCGGAGTGCCCGCCCCTGCGGTAGTTGATGAAGACGCCGCTCATGGGGGCACAGACTAGCCAGTGAGCGGTCCGTCACCCGGCGTGCAGCATGAGCCCGATGCCGGTCACCAGCAACCCGGCCGCCACGATCCGCGGCGCCCCGAACCGCTCCTTGAAGAACACCGCCCCGATGGCCGCGCCGACGATGATCGACGACTCCCGCAGGGCCGCGATCGGCGCCAGCTCGGCCTTGGTCTGCGCCCACAGCACGAGCCCGTACGCGGCGACCGACAGCGCGGCGCCGAGCAGCCCGACCGCCGCGAACGGCCTGAGTTCGGCGAGCAGTTGACCGCGCCAACGGTAGAGCGCGTACGCCGGTACGCACACGCCCTCGAGGGCCATCAGCCAGGCGATGTACCCGAGCGACGACCCGGAGGCCCGCACCCCGAGACCGTCGACGACGGTGTACGCGGCGATGGAGAGCCCCGTCGCCAGCGCGGCCCCGATCGCCGCCCAGTCGGGCCGGCGCCCGCGCAGCCCCCACAGCGCGACGCCGGTGAGTCCGGCGCAGGACACCGCGATCCCGGCGGCGGCCCACCCGTCCGGGACCTCGTGGGCGAAGACGGCGGCGAGGACGGTGACGACGAGGGGCGCGCTGCCGCGGGCGATCGGGTACGCCTGCCCGAAGTCCCCCAGCCGGAAGGACTTCATCAGCAGCATGTAGTACACGACGTGGATCACGGCGGAGGCGAGGAGATACGGCCACGCCTCCGCCGCCGGTATCGCCACGAACGGCACCATGACCAGCCCGATCAGCGTCCCGCCGCCCGCGATGAGGGTGAACCCGACGAGCTTGTCGGTGATCTTGTGCGCGATGGCGTTCCAGCTGGCGTGCGTGACCGCGGCGAGCAGCACCGCCGCGGTGACGGCCGGCGTCACGGGGTGTGCTCGCGCACGTCCACGAGGGTGGCGCCGGCGTGTGCGACGAGGTCCTCGGGCGCGATGGGGAACACGGCGTGCGGATGGCCGGCGGCGGCCCACACGAGGTCGTGCTCCAGCAGCGACCGGTCGGCCAGCACCCGCGTCTCCGTACGGTGCCCGAAGGGCGGCACGCCCCCGATGGCGTAGCCGGTGGTCTCCCGTACGACGTCCGCCTTGGCCCGCGTCACCTTCTCGGCGCCGAGTTCCCCCCGCACCAGCTCGACGTCGACCCGGGAGGCCCCGTCCATCAGCACCAGCACCGGCACCCCGTCGGCCGCGAAGATCAGCGACTTGCAGATCTGGCTGAGCTCGCAGCCGATCGCCGCGGCGGCCTCGGTGGCGGTCCGGGTGGCCTCGGGGAAGCGGCGGACCCGCGCGTGCAACTCGTCGAGCCCCTTGGCGCGCAGGGCCTCGGCGAACAGGGGGTGGGCGCCGGAATCCGCGGTGCCCGCTGGGCTGTCGGTGGTCGTCATGCACCGCACGCTAGCGGTGCGTGTAGGGCACAGGCGACCCGTTATGCCGGGCCCGGGAGCCGGGCCCGGCGACGTCACGTGAAGGTGACGTCCTTCGTCTCCGCCACCGCCGCCGTCCGCCCCGGTGCCGAGTGGTACTGCCAGTACAGGTTGGTGTGGGCGATGACCTGCTCCGGGGGCGGGGCGCCCCACTCGCTGTTGTCGTCGGTGGTGTGGGCGTCACTGACGAGGGTGACGTCGTAGCCGCGGACGAAGGCGCCGTGGATGGTGGAGCGGATGCAGGCGTCGGTCGACGCGCCGGTCACCACGAGATGGCCCGCCTCGGCCGCCGCGAGGACGTCCTCCAGCTCGGTCTCCTCGAAGGAGTCGCCGAAGTTCTTGTGGATGAGCGCCTCGGTGTCCCGGCGTATCAGCTCCGGCGCGTACTCCCAGGCCTCGCTGCCCTTCACCAGGTCGTCGTCGGAGTGCTGGACCCAGACCACCGGGACGCCCTCCTCGCGGGCCCGGTCGACGAGCGCGGCGATGTTGGCGACGACGGCGTCGCGCTGGTGGGCCTCGGCCACGACGCCCTTCTGGACGTCGATGACGAGCAGGGCCGTGCGCGGTCGTGCGGCAAGTGTGGTCATGCCCGCCACGTTAGACCGCGGCACTGACAACAGCGTCGGCCCCGGCCCCGGCCCTACGGGTCCGACGTACCCGTAGACCCCGGCCCCGGCCCTGAACCCACGGGTCCGACGTACCCGTGGGTTCAGGTCTCTGCAGGTCCGGGCCAGGTACGTCAGACCCCCACGAGCTCCCGGTCCTCGTCGTCCCTCTTGTCGTCGTCCAGCCGACGCAGCCCCTCGCCCTCGACGTCCACGTTCGGCAGGGCGCGGTCCAGCCACTTCGGCAGCCACCAGGCCCTCTTGCCGAGCAGGGCGAGCACCGCCGGGACGATCGCCATGCGGACGACGAACGCGTCGAAGAAGACCGCGATCGCGAGGCCGAAGCCGATCATCTTGATCATCGACTCGCTGGAGCTGATGAAGCCGCCGAAGACGGCCATCATGATCACCGCGGCGGCGACCACGACCCGGGCGCTGTGCTTGAACCCGGTCACCACGGCCTGGCTCGGGGACTCGCCGTGGACGTACGCCTCCCGCATCCGGGTCACGAGGAACACCTCGTAGTCCATGGCGAGACCGAAGACCACGCCGACCATGAAGATCGGCATCATCGACATGATCGGGCCGGTCTCCTCCACGCCGATCAGACCGCCCAGCCAGCCCCACTGGAAGACCGCGACGACGGCGCCGAGCGCGGCGAGGACGGAGAGCAGGAAGCCGAGGGCCGCCTTCAGCGGGACCAGGATCGAGCGGAAGACCACGATCAGCAGCAGGAAGGCCAGGCCGACCACCAGCGCCAGGTACGGGATCAGCGCGTCGGTGAGCTTCTGCGAGAAGTCGATGTTCATGGCCGTGGTGCCGGTGACCAGGACGTCGGTGTCGGTGCCGGCCTTGACGTCCGCCCCCGCGTCCCGGATGGCGTGGACCAGGTCCTCGGTCTGGGTGGAGGAGGGCTTGGAGTCCGGGATCACGGTGATGGTGAAGGTGTCCCCGGCCTTGTTGAACGTCGCGGGCGTCACCGTCACGACGTCGTCCAAGCCCTTGATCCGGTCGGCGACCTCGGTGGCGGAGGCCTTCGGGTCGGCGCTGTCCTTGGCGTCGCCGACGACCATCAGAGGACCGTTGAAGCCGGGGCCGAAGCCCTCGGAGAGCAGGTCGTAGGCGCGGCGCTGGGTGGTGGAGGTCGGCTGCGAGCCGTCGTCGGGCAGGCCCAGTTCCAGGGAGGTGGCGGGCAGCGCGACCGCGCCGAGGCCCACCACGCCGATCAGGAGCACGGCGGCCGGACGACGGATGACGAAGCTCGCCCAGCGGGTGCCGAGGTTGGGCTTCCCGGCCGCCGTGTCGGCGGACTTCTTGCGCTTCTCGCCCGCCGGGCGGATCTTCCGGCCCGCGTACCCGAGCAGTGCCGGGATCATGGTGAGCGCGATGAGGACGGCGATCACGACGGTGCCCGCCGCGGCGAGGCCCATCTTGCTCAGCATCGGCACACCGACCACCGACAGTCCGGCCAGCGCGATGACGACCGTGAGGCCGGCGAAGACCACCGCCGAGCCCGCCGTGCCGGTGGCCCGGCCGGCCGCCTCCTCGTGGTCGCGGCCCTCGGCCAGCTCGCCGCGGTAGCGGGAGACGATGAACAGGGCGTAGTCGATGCCGACCGCGAGGCCGATCATCAGGGCGAGCGTGGAGGTGGTGTCGCCGAGGTCGAGCGCCTTGGCGAGGGCGGTGATGGTGGAGACGCCGATGCCGACGCCGATGATGGCCGTCAGCAGCGGCAGCCCGGCCGCGACCAGCGAGCCGAGGGTGATGACCAGCACGACCGCGGCGATGGCGAGACCGACGACCTCGCCGATCGCGCCCGGCTCGGCCCCGGCCTGCAGCGCGTCACCGCCGACCTCGACCGTCAGCCCGGTGTCCCGGGCCTGGTCCCCGGCCGTCTCCAGGGCGTCCCGGGTGGAGTCCTTGAGCTCCATGGCGGGCGCGTCGTACGTCACCGAGATGTAGGCGACCGTGCCGTCCTTGCTGACGGCGTGGGTCTTGTAGGGGTCGGTGACGGAGACGACCTCGGAGCCGTCGCCCAGCGCGGTCACGGTCTTGGCGACGGTCGCCTTGTTGGCGGCGTCGGTCATCTTCTCGCCCTCGGGCGCCTTGAGGACCAGGCGTCCGGTCGCGCCGTCGGCGCTGCTTCCGGGGAAGCGCTGTTCCAGCAGGTCGAAGGCCTTCTGCGCCTCCGTGCCGGGGATCGAGAAGGACGACGAGCCCGCGGCGGGGGCGCTGGCCGCGCCGACGCCCGCGAGCGTCAGCAGGGCGACCCAGATGAGGGCGACGAAATGCCGTCGCCGGAAGGCGAGCCGGCCGAGTTTGTACAGGAAAGTGGCCACGTGGGCGTACTCCCGGTCAGGTCGTGGGGTGTTCAGGGACAGGGGTGATCAGCCCGGTGGGTGGCAGGGGTGATCGTCCCGACGACATGAGCGGGTACGTCAGGTGAGGGTGGTGCGGGGGAAGAACGTCAGACGTTCTGGTTGCCGAGGGCGGGGAGGACCACGGCGTCGATGTACGACAGCAGGAACGCCTGGGTGGGCGGTTGCTCGTCGATCATCGAACGGGCGGCGAAACCGCCGATCATCATGTGCATCACGTAGTCGATCGCGGGGTTGTCCGCGCGGACCTCGCCGCGGTCGATCGCGCGCTGCACGACGATACGGAACTCTGCCATCTCCGGCCCGATGAGGTACTCCTTGAACGCCTTCAGGAGGTCCGGATTGCCATGGATCGCCATGGCCAGACCCCGCATGAGCGCGGCGTTCTGCTCCATCGTGCAGTCGTCCGAGCGCAGCGTGAGGGCGTGCAGGTCGCCCTTGAGCGACCCGGTGTCGATCTCGGAGGGGCCGGCGCCTCCGCTGTGCTTGGTGTGCCGTACGGCCTTGGCGACGAGTTCGGCCTTGCCGCCCCACTGACGGTAGAGCGTGGCCTTGCTGGACCGGGTCCGGGCGGCCACGGCGTCCATGGTGAGGGCGTCGTAGCCGACCTCGCGGAGCAGATCGAGCACGGCCTCGTACAACTCGGCCTCGCGCTCGGGCGTGATCCGACTGCGACGCGCCGTCGCGACCTCAGTCATCCCTCTCACCCTTTCCCACTCCGGCGTCCCATGCCGAACGACACGGTTTCGTACGTGAGTACAAGACGAATGTAGCGCACCCGCTAGCGAAACGAAACGGTTTCGTTCGTGTCGTGCGTCACCCGGGTCCGGTTTTTCACAAGTTGCTCCGGCTGTTCCCCCGGAAAAGCATGAAGAGGTGAGCTATCTGCGCCTGCCGCATCTGAGCGGTGACCTGTTGTGCTTCGTGGCCGAGGACGACCTGTGGCTGGCCCCCGTGGACGGAACGGACCGCGCCTGGCGGCTCACCGTCGACCGTACCAAGGTGGGCCACCCGCGCTTCTCCCCCGACGGCCGCCACATCGCGTACACGAGCTGGCGCAGCCTCGTGCCCGAGATCCATCTGGTGGACGTGGCGGGCGGCCCCGGCAGACAGCTCACCTACTGGGGCTCGCCGGACACGCAGGTCTGCGGATGGACGCCGGAAGGCCAGATCCTGGCCGTCGCCTCCCACGGCGAGCCCTTCTCCTACTTCACCTGGGCCTACAAGGTCCGCACCGACGGCGACCCCGGCCGCAAGCTCCCCTGGGGCCCGGTCTCCGACATCCAGGTCGCCGACCTCGACGGCGATCGCAGAACCCTGCTGCTCACCGGCACCCCGCCGCACGAACCGGCCGCCTGGAAGCGCTACCGGGGCGGCGCCACGGGCCGCCTGTGGCTGCACGGCCACCGCCTCCGGGAGGACCTCGACGGCCATCTCCACTCCCCCCTGTTCGTCGGCGGCCGGATCGCCTTCCTCTCCGACCACGAGGGCGTCGGCAACCTCTACTCGTGCGCGTACGACGGCTCCGACCTGCGCCGCCACACCGACCACGACGCCTTCTACGCCCGGCACGCGGCGAGCGACGGCACCCGGGTGGTGTACCAGTGCGCGGGCGACCTGTGGATCGTCGACGACCTGTCCCCGGCCGGTACGCCCCGCAGGCTCGACGTCCGGCTGAGCGGCCCGCGCGCGGGACGCCGTACCTACCAGGTGCCGGCCGCCCAGCACGTGGACGGCGTCTCGGTCGACGAGACGGGCCGCGCGAGCGCCGTCGTCGTCCGCGGCAGCCTGTACTGGCTGACCCACCGCGACGGCCCGGCCCGCACGATCACCGACACCCCGGGCGTACGGGTCCGGCTCCCGGAGATGCTCGGCTCGGTCGGCCAGGTCGCCTACGTCACCGACGCGGAGGGCGAGGACGCGATCGAGATCGCCCACCTCCCGCGCGCGACCGGCGACCGCGAGCCCCGCCGGCTCGCCTCCGGCGAACTGGGCCGCGTCCTGGAACTGGTCTCCGACCCGCGCGGCGAGCGCCTCGCCATCGCCTCCCACGACGGCCGGCTCCTCCTCATCGACGCGACCGAGGACTCCAACGGCGAGGTCACCGAGCTGATCCGCTCGATCAACGGCCCGGTCCGCGACCTGTCCTTCTCCCCGGACGGCTCCTGGCTGACCTGGTCGCACCCGGGGATCGGGAGATCCCTGCGCCAGATCAAGATGGCCCGCATGAAGGACCGGTTGATCGTCGACGTCACCAACGGCCGCTTCGAGGACGAGAACCCGGTCTTCACCCGCGACGGCCGCTACCTCGCCTTCCTCTCCTGGCGTGGCTTCGACCCGGTGTACGACGTCCACACCGGCGACCTCTCCTTCCCGCTGGGCTGCCGCCCGTACCTGGTCCCGCTGTCCTCGGCCACCCCCTCCCCCTTCGCCCTGAACCCCGAAGGGCGCCCGGCGGCGGGCGGCCTCGACCCTGCGGAGGACGACCCGGGCGACGGCAGCACCGTCACGGTGGAGGTGGAGGGCCTGGAGAGCCGCGTCACCCCCTTCCCGGTCAGCGCCTCCAAGTACTCGGCGCTGTACCCGGTGGCGGGCGGCGGGCTCGTCTGGCTGCGCTGGCCGATCTCGGGCGCCCTCGGAGAGACCTTCGCCAACCCGGACGACACCAGCGGCCGCCCGACCCTGGAGTACTTCAACATCAGCAAGGCGAAGAAGTCCGAACTCGTCGACGACCTCGACTGGTTCGCGGTCAGCGGCGACGGCTCGCGGCTGGTCGTCGTCGACGAGGGCGACCTGCGCGCGGTGCCCGCCACCGAGTCCGGCGACAGCGACTCCACCGTGTGGATCGACGCCCGCCGCATCCTGCACGAGGCCGACCCCGGCGCCGAGTGGCGCCAGGCGTACGAGGAGGCGGGCCGGCTGATCCGCGCCTACTTCTGGGACCCGGGGATGTGCGGCATCGACTGGGACGCGGTCCTCGACCAGTACCGCCCGCTGGTCGAACGGGTCGCCACACCCGACGAGTTCGCGGACCTGCTCCGCGAGGTCCTCGGCGAACTGGGCACCTCCCACGCCTACGTCACCGCCGCCCGCCGCAACGAGGGCCCGCCCCACTACCAGCGCCGCCAGGGCCTCCTGGGCGCCAACTTCGTGCGACGGGACGCCGGCTGGACGGTCAAGCGCATCCTCCCCGGCGACTCCTCCGACTCCAAGGCCCGCTCCCCGCTGGCCGGTACCGGCATCCGCGAGGGCGCGGTCCTCACCCACGTCGACGGCCGCCCCGTCGACCCGGTGACGGGCCCGTACCCGCTGCTCGCCGGGGCGGGCGGTACCACGGTGGAGCTGACGTTCACCCCGGCGGAGGGCGAGGGCCGCGCGCGCCGGGTGGCCGTGGTGCCGCTGCTGGACGAACGCCCCCTGCGGTACCAGGACTGGGTGGCCAAACGCCGTGCGGTGGTACGGGAGTTGAGCGGCGGCCGCTGCGGCTATCTGCACATCCCCGACATGGGCGGCTCCGGCTGGGCCCAGTTCAACCGGGACCTGCGCATGGAGGTGTCGAGGCCGGCGCTGATCGTCGACGTACGCGGCAACGCGGGCGGCCACATCAGCGAACTCGTCGTGGAGAAGCTGACCCGCACGATCCTCGGCTGGGACCTCACGAGGAACGCCCAGCCGGTGTCGTACGCCTCGAATGCCCCGCGCGGCCCGGTGGTCGCCCTCGCGGACGAGGCGACGTCCTCCGACGGCGACATGATCACGGCCGCGTTCAAGCTGTTGAAGCTGGGACCGGTGGTCGGCCAGCGCACCTGGGGCGGAGTGGTCGGCATGACCGGCCGCCACCAGCTCGGCGACGGCACGGTGATCACGGTGCCGATGAACGCGGGCTGGTTCGACGCGTACGGCTGGAGCGTGGAGAACCGGGGCGTGACCCCGGACCTGGAGATCCTGCGCACCCCCCTGGACTGGGCGGAGGGCCGCCACGCCCAGCTGGACGACGCGGTGAAGCTGGCGGTGGACCTCCTGACCACCAACCCCCCGGCGACGCCGCCGGATTACAGCGACGTACCGGACAGATCGAGGCCGAAGTTGCCGCCGAGGACTTGAGGGACGTGGGGGTAACGCGCCCAGGGGCGCGGCGAATTGCGCGCCACCCCCCACCGGCCCGCACTCGTAACACAGCATGAGGCGCCCCGAAAACCCGGGGCGCCTCACACCAACCGTCAGCGACTAAGCGTCGTAGTCCTGGTCGAGACGGTCCTGCTCCTCACTCAGGAGCCGCTCCGTCTCCTCGTCCCGCTGCTTGCCACGCTGCGCCTGCTCCTTGCCCTGCTGAGCGCGCTGCTTGGCCTGCTCCTGCCACTGTTCCGACTTGTCCTGGAACTGGTCCTTCATACCCATGTGGGTTCACTCCCGATGTGGGTGGGGGAAGAGCCCCGAGCCGGGGCCTCGACCAGATTCACACGCCCGGACACAGTGCGCATTTCGATCAGTCACGGCGCGTAGCGCGCGCCTCCTCATCAGCCGCCCCACCTGCGCCGACGAGTCCGGACCGCATGCCCTCCAACCGGTCTCCGAACCGCCGCATCTCCCGCACCCCGACCGTCCCGATGAGCCCCGGCAGGTACCCGCGCACGCCCTGCATGCCGCGCAGCCACCACTGCCCGTACACATGACTCGACCGCCGCTCGATCCCGGCGACGATCCGGTCCACCGCCGGACCCAGCGGGTACGTCTTGTTGGACGGCCAGGGCAGCCGCTGCCGCAGCTCGCGCATGACCTCGTCCTGGTCGGCGCCGCGCACCATGTCCGTGTCGGTCCAGGACAGATAGCCGACGCCGACCCGCACGCCCTTGTACCCGACCTCGGCCCGCAGACTGTGCGCGTACGCCTCCACACCGGACTTGGACGCGCAGTACGCGGTCATCATCGGCGCCGGGGTGATGGCCGCGAGCGAGGCGATCTGGAGCAGATACCCCCGGCTCTCCATCAGCACCGGCAGGAAGGCCCGGGCGGTGACCGCCGACCCGATCAGGTTGACCTCGATCACCCGCCGCCACGCCTCCGGGTCGGAGTCCACGAACGGACCCCCGGTCGCCACACCGGCGTTGGCGACGACGATGTCGACCTTCCCGAACCGCTCCTTGACCTCCCGCGCGACCCGCGCCATCGCCTCGTGGTCGGTGACGTCGGCGTACCAGTGGTCGCTGTCGCTGTGCAGCCGCTCGGAGACCTGCTTGAGCGCGTCCGGCTCCAGGCCGACCAGCGCCACCTTCACCCCCCGCGCCGACAGCTTCCGCGCCAGCAGCTCGCCGACACCGCGCGCGGCACCCGTGACGACGGCGACCTGTCCTTCGAGTCCGACCTTGCTCATGCGCCCTCCTTGAGCGTCGCGTATGTCGTCACGAGGTCCCGGATCTTCCCGGTGACCAGTTCGGGAGCCTCTATGGGTGTCATGTGACCGACTCCCGGCAGTTCGGTGAGCCCCACACACTGCGGCAGCGCCGCCACCAGCTCACGCGCGTGCACCGGCGGCGTCAACCGGTCGGCCGTACCGACGACGACGGCCGTCGGCACGTCGAGGGAGCGCACCCCGTGGTCGAGGTCGAGCAGATCGAGCACCTGCGACCAGGAGTACCGCACCTTGCGCGGGCACGCGTGCACGATCCGCGCGCACGCCTCCACCATGTGCGGGGCCGAACCGGGCCCCATCGTCCCGTATTTGAGGATCCGCCGGGCGAGCGGAGTGACCGGCCCGAGCGGCGCCCGTGACCCGAGGATGTGCTGGGTCAGCCAGGTCCGCAGCCGTCCCGGCCGCAGGGGTACGACGGTCGACTCGGCGACCAGCCGCGAGGCCCCGGTGCTGCACAGCAGGACCGCGGCGGCGTGCTCCCGGAAGTTCGTCCTGCCGGCGGCCGCCATCACGGTCATCCCGCCCATGGAGTGCCCGGCGATCACGGCCTGCTCCCCCGGCGCCAGGGTCGCCTCCAGTACGGCTTCCAGGTCGTCGGCGAGCGCGTCCACGCTGCACGCCGGGCTCGCGGGACTGCGTCCGTGGCCGCGCTGGTCGTAGGCGATGACCCGGTGGTCGACGGCGAGGTCCCGGATCTGTGCCGCCCAGAAGGCGGTCGAGCAGGTCCAGCCGTGGGCGAGGACGACGGCGGGGGCGCCCTCGGGGCCGTGGACCTCGACGTGCAGGCGGGCCCCGTCGGCGGAGACGGCGGTCAGTTCACGGGTGGGCGCGGGCGGGGCGTAGGGCCCGGACGCGACGGAGGTCAGCCGGCTCACGAGGCGACCTCGGCCTTCTTCTTCGCACGCAGCACCTCGTACTCGGTGATGTCCACGCGCCGTGTCGCCCGCCGGAACTCGCTCGTCGTCCCCGGCCAGATGGTGGTGTTGCGACCGTTCGCGTCGAGGTACCAGCTGGTGCAGCCGCCGGTGTTCCACACCGTGCGCCTCATCCGCTCCTGCACCCGCCGGTTCCAGGCGCCGACCGCGCTGGGCCGGGCGTCGAGGGCGGCGCGTCCGCCGAGGACGTCCAACTGCCGTACGAAGTCGGCCAGGTAGTTCAGCTGGGACTCGATCATCAGGATCATCGAGGAGTTCCCGAGGCCGGTGTTGGGCCCGATGATGGTCATCCAGTTGGGGAACCCGGCGGCCGAGGCGCCGCGCAGGGCCTCCATGCCGCCCTTCCACACCTCGGCGAGGGTCCTGCCCTCCGCGCCCACGACCCGCTCGGCGATGGGCATGTCGGTGACGTGGAAGCCCGTACCGAAGACGATGACGTCCGCCTCGGTCTCGGTGCCGTCGGCGGCGACGAGGGTGGAGCCGCGCACGGCCTGCAGCCCGCTGGCGACGACGTCGACGTTGGGCCGGGCGAGCGCCGGGTAGTACTCGCTGCTCAGCAGGATGCGCTTGCAGCCGATGCGGTAGTCGGGGGTGAGCTTGGCGCGCAGCGCCGGGTCCTTGATCGCCCGCCCCATGTTCCGCTTGGCCAGCTGCTCGACGAACCCGAGCTGGTCGGGGTGCTTGGTGAACGCCGAGACCTGCAACTCGCGGATGCCCCACAGCAGTCCGCGCCGGGCCTGCCCGGTGAACGGCAGCGCCCGGTGCAGCGCTCGCTCGGCGCCGGTGATGGCCCGGTCGACGCGGGGCATCACCCAGGGCGGGGTGCGCTGGAAGAGGGTGAGCCGGCCGACCTGCGGCTGGATGGCGGGCACGATCTGGATCGCGGAGGCCCCGGTGCCCACCACGGCGACGCGCTTGCCGCGCAGGTCGTGGTCGTGGTCCCAGCGCGCGGAGTGGAAGACCTTGCCGGGGAAGGAGTCGAGCCCCGGGATGTCGGGGATCTTGGGGTCGGACAGCGGCCCGGTGGCGGAGACGACGACATCGGCGGAGAGCCGCCGGCCCCCGCTGATCTCGATGTCCCAGCACAGCCGTTCCGCGTCCCAGGCCATCCGCATCACCTCGGAGCCGAAGCGGATGTGCGGCCGGAGGTGGAAGACGTCGGCCACGTGCTCCAGGTAGGCCCGGATGTGCTCCTGCCCGGAGAAGGTGCGCGGCCAGTCGGGGTTGGGCGCGAAGGAGAAGGAGTACAGGTGGGAGGGCACGTCGCACGCGCACCCGGGGTAACTGTTGTCCCGCCAGGTGCCCCCGACGCTGTCCGCCCGCTCCAGCACGACGAAGTCGGTGACACCCTCCCGCCGCAGCCGTACGGCGGCCCCGAGCCCCCCGAACCCGGACCCGATCACCACCACCCGCACATGCTCGTGCACGTCCTCGTGCTCGCTCATCCCGAAGCCTCCACGCATCGCTCTTCGGACTCTGCCAGTGAACACTGGCGCAATGGGGAGAGTAGAGCAGCCGCGTACCGATGGGTAGGGGTCGCGGGGAGGTAAGTTACCGGCGGTACAACATAGGCTGCGGTCGTGACGGAGAAGCGTGAGTACCGCATGGAGGAGCTGGCGAGGCGGGCCGGCATCACAGTGCGCACCCTGCGCTTCTACCGCGAACGCAAACTGCTCCCGCCGCCCCGCCGCGAGGGCCGTATCGCCTGGTACGACGACCACCACCTGGCCCGCCTGCGCACGATCGCGGCGCTGCTGGAACGCGGCCACACCCTGACCGGCATCGCGGAACTGGCGGAGGCCCTGGACCACGGCCGCGACGTGGCGGACCTGCTGGGCGTGGACCCCCCTTCCGAAGAGGAGCCGGTCCGCCTCACCCCCGAGGAACTCGCCGCCCGCTTCGAGGGCCAGGTCACCCCGGAGAACCTCGCCGCCGCACTGGACCTGGGCTACCTCGGCACCGACGGCGACGAGATCGTCCACATCAGCCGCCGCCTCCTCGACGTCTCCTCGGCCCTGGTCGCCGAGGGCATCCCCCTCGCCGAGGTCCTGGCCGCCGGCAAACGCGTCCGCGACCACGTCGACGAACTGGCGGAACTCTTCGCCGACCTGGTCCTCCGCCACACCACGGAGAACGACCTCACCCGCCTGCGCCCGCTCGCGCGGAGCGTGGTGGAGGCGGAGCTTTCACTGGCGCTGGACCGACGGCTGCGCAAGCGCACCTAGCCGGTCGCCCGTCACATGTCGAAGACGACCGTCACGGGAGCGTGATCCGACCACCGCTCGCCATGGCTGGCGGCCCGCTCCACGAACGCCTTGACAGCCTTCCCCGCAAGGCCGGGAGTCGCGACGGCGAGATCGATCCTCCAACCTGAATCGTTGTCGAAGGCCCGCCCCCGGTACGACCACCACGAGTACGGCCCCTCGACATCGGGATGCAGCGCCCGCACCACGTCGACGTACCCCCCGTCGGCCGCGTCGAAGACCCGCGTCAGCCACTCCCGCTCCTCCGGCAGGAAGCCGGAGTTCTTCTGGTTGGCGCGCCAGTTCTTCAGGTCGGCCGGCTGGTGGGCGATGTTCCAGTCGCCGCAGACGACGACCTCGCGGCCGTCGGCGGCGGAGCGCTCGCGCAGGCCCTTGAGGTAGGCGAGGAACTCGCCCATGAAGCGGACCTTCTCGTCCTGGCGCTCGGTGCCGACCTCGCCGGAGGGGAGGTAGAGGGAGGCGACCGTCACACCGGGCAGGTCGACCTCGACGTACCGCCCGCTCGTGTCGAACTCGCTCGACCCGAAGCCGACCTGGACACGGTCGGGCTCGCGACGGCTGTAGAGGGAGACGCCGGCGCGGCCCTTGGCGGCGGCGGGGGCGTGCACGACGTGCCACCCCTCGGGCGCGCGGACCTCCTCGGGCAGTTGCTGCGGCTCGGCGCGCACCTCCTGCAGGCAGAGCACATCGGCGGAGGTGTCCGCGAGCCACTCCACGAAGCCCTTCTTCGCGGCGGCGCGCAGTCCGTTTACATTCGCAGAGGTCACAGTGAGCACCAGGGCACCTTACCCGCACACTGGACTGAGTCCTGTTCTGGATTGTATCGATATACGCTTCTCCTCATTGGTTTACGGTTTGCCCATGGACATCCGCCGCGTCTCCTTCGACCACCCCGACGCCGTCAAGCTCAACGACCAGGTCCAGGCCGAGTACGCCGCCCGGTACGGCGACGAGGGCGACGCCACGCCCCTGAGCCCCTCGGACTTCGCGTCCCCGAACGGCGTCTACCTCATCGCCTACGACGAGTTCGACAGCCCCGTCGCGACCGGCGGCTGGCGCACCCAGGACGCCAACGACGAGGGCTACAGCGACGGGGACGCCGAGCTCAAGCGGATGTACGTCGTCGAGCAGGCCCGGGGTCGCGGCCTCGCCCGGCGCATCCTGGCCGCCCTGGAGGAGGACGCGCGCGCGGCGGGCCGGCTCCGCATGGTCCTGGAGACCGGCGACAAGCAGCCGGAGGCCATAGCGCTGTACGTCTCCAGCGGCTACGAGCCGTGCGCGAAGTTCGGCTACTACCGGCACTACGAGTCGAGCCGCTGCTACGCGAAGGCGCTGTGAGCGGCTCGGGCCGGGGTCGCGGAGACCTCAGGCCCGAGGGCGGAGAGCTCAGGCCGGGGGCGGGGGGCTCAGGCCGGGGGCGGGGGGCTCAGGGCGGGGCGGAGGGCAGGCCGGGGGCGGAGGGCAGGCCGGGGGCGGAGGGCAGGCCGGGGGCGGAGGGCTCAGGCCCTGAGATAGGCGAGTACCGCCAGCACCCTGCGGTGCGTGTCGTCGGCCGGTGGCAGGTCCAGCTTGGTGAGGATCGAGCCGATGTGCTTGCCGATCGCCGCCTCGGACACCACCAGCGCCTTGGCTATCGCGCCGTTGGACTTGCCCTCGGCCATCAGCGCCAGCACCTCCCGCTCGCGCGGGGTGAGCCGGGCGAGCGGATCCCGCCGCCGGCGCAGCAGCTGCCGTACGACCTCGGGGTCCACGACCGTGCCCCCGGCCGCGACCTCCCGCAGCGCGGCCACGAACTCCTCGACCTGGCCCACCCGGTCCTTGAGCAGATAGCCGACCCCGGTGCCGTCGCCGGAGTCGAGGAGTTCGGCGGCGTACGCCCGCTGCACGTACTGGCTGAGGACCAGCACCGGCAGTCCGGGCCGCTCCTCGCGCAGCTTCACCGCCGCGTGCAGTCCCTCGTCCTGGAAGCCGGGCGGCATGCGGACGTCCGTCACGACCACGTCCGGCGTGTGCTCGGCGACGGCGTCGAGGAGGGCGTCCGCGTCGCCGACGGCCGCGACCACCTCGTACCCGAACCGGGTGAGCAGGCCGACGAGTCCGTCGCGCAGCAGCACGCTGTCCTCGGCGAGGACTATGCGCAGGGCTCGGTCGGCCGGCAAGGGATCTCCACTCGCAGCAGGGTCGGTCCGCCCGGCGGGCTGGACAGGAAAAGTCTGCCATCGAGCACTGACACCCGGTCGGCGAGACCGGTCAGCCCGGTGCCGCCACCGAGATCCGCGCCCCCGCGTCCGTCGTCCCGGACCTCCAGCGTCAGCCGCTCCTCGTCGTGCCCACCGCTGACGACCGCCCGGCTCGCCCCGCTGTGCCGGCCCACGTTGGCGAGGGCTTCGCAGACGACGAAGTAGGCGGCGGACTCGACGGGGCGGGGCAGCCGCCCGGGCAGGTCGAGGTGGACGTCCACGGGGATCGCGCTGCGGTCGGCCGCGTCGGCGACGGCGGCTTCGAGGCCGTAGTCGGCGAGGACCTTGGGGTGGATGCCGTGGATGAGTTCGCGGAGCTCC
This sequence comes from Streptomyces sp. NPDC057280, assembly GCF_042668605.1. Classification (NCBI taxonomy): domain Bacteria; kingdom Bacillati; phylum Actinomycetota; class Actinomycetes; order Kitasatosporales; family Streptomycetaceae; genus Streptomyces; species Streptomyces sp. NPDC057280. The sequence continues at coordinate 351,969 of NZ_JBHUYR010000005.1, read as the reverse complement.
GCGAGGGCTTTCTCGGCCTCGCCGTGCGCGGTGGCGAGCTGGTCGGCGAGCGGGCCGGGCGGGACGTCGAGGCGGGCGAGGCCGAGGCGCATGGTGAGGGCGACGAGCCGTTGTTGTGCGCCGTCATGCAGGTCGCGCTCGATACGGCGCCTTTCCGCCTCGAAGGCGTCCACCAGCCGCACGCGCGAGCGCACAAGCTCAGCGACCCGCGCGCTGTCCTGCCCGCGCGCCCCCAACAAGGCTTTCACCACCTCTGCGCGCGCTCCGGCGGCCACCCCCAGCACGTACGCCCCCACCAGGAGCAGCACGCCGCCGGCCACCGCGGCCCCGGTCGCGGCCGGCCAGGTGTCGACCGTCCACAGCTTGACCACCTTCGCCTCGCCCTCGACGGCGACCAGCAGGGGCGTCGCGAGCAGGAACAGCGGCACCCCGGCGGCGAAGGTGACGACGAGCGCGTCCAGCGGCCACAGCACGAGCGCGAGGAGCACGGCGTACGCCAACTCCCGCCAGGTCTCCGCCTCCTTGAGCCGTACGGCGAGCCAGCGCGCGAGCCCCGGCGCGTCAGGCACCCGATGCGCCCCGGCGGGCGCGTCCCCCACCCCCGCCGTCCGCACCCGCCACCGCTCCACGGCGGCCACCGGAATCCCGGCGAGCGCGGTGAGCACGAGCAACGGCAGCCCGACGAGGACCACAGCCGTCGCCGCCCCCACGGCGACCCCGGCCACGATCCCGACCAGCACGACCACCCCGAACAGCGCCCCGCTCGCCAGGAACGCGACCGACCGCCACGGCCACGCCGACCTCAGATAACCGCGCCCGCCGAGCGCCTGCCACACCGTCATGGAGATCACGGTAGGAGGCCGGCCGGGGCGGGCGGAATCCGTCCAGCCGGACAACCGGGGGTATGCCTGGCCCTACCCCAAGTCTCGCTTCTGCCGCACTGCTTCGGGGCAGGGCGACGCGGTTGGGTGGAGCCCTCTTCCGGACCTCCGCGAACCACTCCACACCTAGTGAGGGCAGATGACCATCCGACTGACTTCCGTCAGCAGGCGTTACGGCGACGGCGACGACGGCGTGAGAGCGCTGGACGGCGTCTCGCTGGCCTTCCCCACGGGCACGTTCACGGCGGTCATGGGCCCGTCCGGCTCGGGCAAGTCGACGCTGTTGCAGTGCGCGGCCGGCCTGGACCGGCCGACCTCCGGCTCGGTGCGCATCGGCGACACGGAACTGACCGGGCTGAGCGAACGCCGCCTGACCCTGCTGCGCCGCGAACGCGTCGGCTTCGTCTTCCAGGCGTACAACCTCCTGCCCTCCCTCACCGCCGAGCAGAACGTCGTCCTGCCGCTGCGCCTGGCCCGCCGGCGCGTGTCGAAGGCCCACGCGCGTGAGGCACTGCGACGGGTCGGACTCGGCGACCGCGCCCGGCACCGACCCGACCGGCTCTCCGGCGGCCAGCAGCAACGCGTCGCCCTGGCCCGCGCGTTGATCACCCGCCCCGAGGTGCTCTTCGCCGACGAACCCACCGGTGCCCTGGACACACGCGCGGGCCACGAGGTGCTGTCGCTCCTCCGCGACCTGGTCGACACCGAGGACCGCACGATCGTCATGGTCACGCACGACCCGGTGGCCGCGTCGTACGCCGACCGCGTCGTCTTCCTGGTCGACGGCCGGGTGCACGGGGAGCTGACGGGGCCGTCGGCGGCCGACGTCGCCACTCGTATGACCACGCTGGAGGCGGCACCGTGCTGACCCTCGCCCTGCGCTCCCTGCGCTGCCGCTGGACCACCTTCACCGGCAGCCTCGTCGCCCTCTCCCTGGGCGTCGCCCTGCTCACGGTCATGGGTCTGACGCTCGCCTCCTCCCTCGACGGCCCCGAGCGGGCACCGGAACGCTTCGCCGCCGCCCCGGTCGTGGTGCAGGGCGAGGACACCCTGCGCGTACCGACCCGGATCGGCGACCGCACCCAACTCCTGGCCCACCCACGCCCGATACCGCCGGAGACAGTGGCCGCGCTCCGCAAGCTCGGCCCAGTCACTCAGGACCACACCTTCGCCGTGGGCGACGACCTGATCGGCCACCCCTGGTCGACCGCGGCCTTCGCCCCGTACCACCTGACATCGGGCCGTCCGCCACGCGCGGCGGACGAAGTGGTGGCCGCCACGGGTGCGGGGACGGCCGTAGGGGAGCGCCTGCGGACGGCGCACGGCACGGTACGGGTGGTGGGCACGGCGCGCGTGGCAGATGCGGGGCGCGGGGTCGGCACGGGGCGCGCGGAGGGAATGGAGCGCGCCGAGGGCGCGGAGGGCGCAGCGTACGCGGTCGAGGCGGGGGGCGCGGCGGGCGTGGGGCGCGGGGTGGAGGCGGGCCACGCGGCGGGCGTGGGGCGTGGGGGCGAGGCGGGGCACGCGGCGGGGGCGGGGCGCGGGGTCGACGCAGCGCCCTCGGCCGTCGACGCGGGGCGCTCGGTTGGCGCTGCGCGCTCCCCCGGCTTCGAACGCGCCCTCTTCTACACGGACGCGCGTGCCGCCGAGTTGGCCCCGGTGAGCACGCAACTCGTGGTCGAGGCGGAGCCGGCGGCGGTACGACGGGTGGTGGCGTCCTCGGGGACGGGCGCCCGGGTCCTGGTCGGCGCCGAGCGGCGGCTCGCCGATGCGGACCCCGGCCGTGACGCCGAGGCGCTGACGACGCTGAACGCCCTGTTCGGCACGGCCGGCGGGGTGACCGGCTTCGTGTCGGTGTTCGTCGTGGCGTCCACGTTCGCGTTCGCGGTGGACCGGCGCCGCAGGGAGTTCGGCCTGCTGCGCACCGCGGGCGCGACGCCGGGCCAGATCCGCCGCACGGTGCTGGCGGAAGCCCTGCTCGTGGGCGTCCTGGCGTCGGCGGCGGGCTGTGCGCTGGGGTCGTACGGCGCCCCGTGGCTCGCGGATCGGGTGGTCGAGGGGGGTGTCGCGCCGGCCTGGTTCACGATCGGCGTCCATGTCTGGCCGTACCACATGGCGTTCTGGACGGGCCTGTCGGTGGCGCTGTGCGGCGCGACGGCCGCCTCCTGGCGGGCCGGCCGCACCGCCCCGACCCAGGCCCTGCGCGAGGCGTCGGCCGACGAGCGGCCGCTGACGCGGGCCCGACTCCTGTGCGGGGCGGCCCTGTTGCTGACGGCAGCGGTCACGCTCGCCGTGACGCTCCTGACGGACCCGGGCGACCTGCTGCACCGCAAGACGTACACCAGCCGTCCGTTGCTCCTGATCACGGCGACGGCGCTCCTGTCGCCGCTCCTGGTCCGCCCCCTGATCCGGCTCCTCACCCCGCGCGGCATGCTGGTCCGCGCCAACACCTCCGCCTCCCTCCGCCGCACGGCCGCCCTGGCCGCGCCCGTGCTGGTCACGGTGGCCCTGACGGGCTCCCTGCTGGGCGCGACGGCGACCCTGAACGGCGCGCGGGCCACGGAGGCTCGGGAGCGGACGCGGGCGGACTACGTGCTGACCTCGGCGACCGGCCTGGACGCGCGGACACTGGACCGACTGCGCGCGGTCCGGGGCGCCGAGGTCTCACCGACCGCGTCGAGCGCGGTGTACGTGCTGGAGGAGGGTGTGGCCCTGGTCAAGTCCGAGGCGAGAGCGGCCGATCCGGAGCGGCTCGCCAGGACGACCGCCGTTCCCCTGACGGCAGGCCGGCTCTCCGACCTGTCCGACGACTCGATCGTCGTCAACGAGGAGTGGGCACGGCACGAGGTCGGCGAACACGTCACCGTCTGGCTCGGCGACGGCACCCGCAGATCCCTCCGCATCGCCGCGGTGATGCCGGTCGGGACGGGCGACAACGGGGTCTACGTCACTCCGGCCAACGCGCGCGGGGCGGTGGTGGACCGGGTGGAGGTGAGGGTGCGGGCGGGCGCCGAGGCCAGGTCGGTGCGGGCGGCGCTGCGCTCGGCGGCCCCCGGCGCGACGCTGCTCACCCGCGACGCGTGGCTGGCCACCGCCCACCCCGCGACCGGTTTCGCGGCCGCCGACGCGACCACCCGCCTCGGCTACTTCCTGGTCCTGGGCATAGCTCTCCTCTACACGGCCGTCTCGCTCGCCAACACGCTCCTGATGGCGACGTCCGACCGCACCCGCGAACTGACGGCCCTGCGACGGGCGGGGGCCACGCACACCCAGGTGCTCCGTCTCGTGGCCCTGGAGTCCTTGACGGTGGTCGCGGCGGGCGCGGTCCTGGGCCTGCTCGTGACGGCCCTCAACCTCACCGGCATGTGGACCGCCCTCGGCCTTCAGTCGGTACGGTCCCCGATCCACGTCCCCTGGCCGGAACTCGGCGCGACCACCGCGGCCTGCGCGGTCCTCGCCGTCGTCGCGGCGGTGGTCCCGGCGGGTCTCGCACTACGGGGGCCGGTCGGCGGCCGACGTTAGGTGGCGGCGGCTCGTCCTCCCGCAGGCATGGCAAGAGCCCCTGGCGGTGATCACCGCCAGGGGCTCTATGCTGCGTGGACCTGAGGGGATTTGAACCCCTGGCCCCCTCGATGCGAACGAGGTGCGCTACCGGACTGCGCCACAGGCCCTTGCAACGAGTGAAACCTTAGCACCCCGATCGGGGTGCTTGGAAATCCGTTCCTGCCCTGCCGGAGCGGCAACCCACAGGTGGGGGCTTCCTCGGCTACTCGTTGGCCGCGCGCGGCCGCTCCCCGTCCTCGTACTGGTCGAACAGCGGCGTACGCCCCCGCTCCCGGGCCCGCCGCGCGGACGCGGCCCGACGCGCGTCACTGCGCCCGCCTCCGTCCGCCCTGTCCTCTGCGGCCTCGGCGGGTTCCGCGCGGGGCGCCTCTCCCGGCGCCGCGTCCGAGCCGGAGCCGTCCTGTCCGGCACGCGCCTCCCGGTCCCCGGCGACCGAACTCGACCGCGCCGAGCTCCACGCGTCCGGCGCCCCCAGATCCACGTCGGCCGTCGCCCGCGGAGCGACCGGCGCGGTCACATACGTCGGCAACGGCACCGGCACCGGCTCCCAGCTGTCCCCGTGCCCCGGCCGCCGCTGCCGCTCACGCTGCTGGTCGACCCACTCGGCGTGATCGGTCTGCTCGACGAGTGCACGCCGGTCGGCGGCGAGCGCCGACAGCCCGGCGTCCTGCTGCTCGGGTTCTGGTCCTTCGTCCGGCTCGTCCGCGTCGGCGGCGGCGTCCGCGGACGGCCGCCTGCGCGGCTGCCGGGCACGCTCCTTCAGGCGCTGCGCCGCCGCCTCCGCCCGCCGACGGTCCATCTGGTAGGCGAACCGGCGGCGTTCCTGGGAGCGCAGGTAGGCGATGTACGCGCTGAGCAGCACCGCGGGCACGCCTGGCGCCCAGAGGAACGCGAGTCCTCCGACGGCGGCGACGATCGCGCCGAGCGTGAAGGCGAGGAAGAGCGCCACGGTGGTGCGCCTCCGGCGCGCGAGCGCCTTCGTGCGCCGGGCGCGCGCCGCGGCGGCCTCGGCCGAGGGGGTGCGCCGGGGGGTGGGCACGGGTCTGCGCGCGGGCGCGGATCCGGATGCGGGCGCCGGTGCGGACGCGGATGCGGGCGCCGGCTCGGCTGCCCGTTCGCGCGCCGGTTCGCGCACCGATTCCCTGCGCCCGGACGCCGGCGCTTCCGCGCGTGCGTGGATCTCCGCGCGCGCCTGCGGGCGCGTCGGAGGCATGGCGAAGGCCCGGACGTCCACCGAGTCGGTGACGGCATCCGGGTCGACGGCGCTGGGCTCCCCCTCCTCGGTGGAGCGCGCCCGCAGGTCCTTGGCGTACCGGCGCTCCATACCCGCCCGTCCGGACAGCAACCGGATGGCGGTGCTGAAGCGTTCCGTCGGACGGGCCTCGTTCAGCTCGTCCTGCCTACGGAGCCACATCGGCACCAAGTAGGCGGCCCAGGCCCCGACAATGACTGCGTAGATGAGGCCGCTGCTGCTCACGCCTCACACGGTAGAGGGGTTTGCGTGAGGCCATCCGCCAATTGGGCCGGTGTGTCGCACGATCTGGCTGATATTTCGAGCTTTTTTTGTGACCGATGCGATCAGCAGGCCGCCGAGGGCGCGAATTTAATGCCCTGAGACGGTCACCGACCGATCATTCTCGAACATATATTCAATTTCCCGGGTCTATGCAGGATTCCCCGGCGTGTTCTGCGGGTTCCCGGGCGTGTGGTGCGGCGCCTTCTGTGAGCGTGCCCGCTGCCACCGTGCGAGCAACCCTTCCGGCACCTCTTCCGCCGTGAGCGCGAAGACGAGATGGTCACGCCAGGCTCCGTCGATGTGGAGATAACGGGGTCTGAGGCCCTCCTCACGGAATCCGAGTTTCTCCACGACGCGTCGGCTGGGCCCGTTCTCGGGACGAATGCAGACCTCGATGCGGTGCAGACCGACGGCCCGGAAACAGTGGTCCACGACCAGCGCCACCGCCGTCGGCATCACGCCACGGCCGGCCACCGACTCGTCCACCCAGTAGCCGACGTGCCCCGAGCACATCGAGCCCCAGGTGATCCCGGCGACGGTCAACTGCCCGACGAGCCGCCCCTGGTACTCGATGACGAACGGCAGCATCCGGCCCGCGTTCGCCTCGGAGCGCAGATGACGCACCATCTGCCGGTAGGTCGGGCGGTGCGCGATCGGCCCGCTGGGCGTGGGCGGCGGGATGGTCGCCTCCCAGGGGCGCAGCCAGTCGCGGTTGCGCCGGTTGACCTCGCGCCACGCCCGCTGGTCGCGCATCTTTATCGGCCGCAGGACGACATCGCCGTCCGCGAGCACGACGGGCCAGGATGGGCTGTTCAGCTCACACCCCCATTACCGGCGCCGGGTCTGGGATGGTCGCCGCCGCGGATCTGGTCGACGGCGTGGGTCAGCAAAGTCTCCAGGACGGCCAGTCCGTCCTTCACCCCGCCGGTGGAGCCCGGCAGGTTGACGATCAGCGTGCGTCCCGCGACCCCGGCCAGCCCTCGCGAGAGAGCCGCGGTCGGCACCTTCTCCCGTCCGAACGCCCGGATGGCCTCGGCGATGCCCGGCACCTCATGGTCGATCACCCTGCGGGTGGCCTCGGGAGTGCGGTCGGTGGGTGAGATGCCGGTGCCGCCGGTGGTGACGACGGCGTCGTAACCGGCCTCCACGGCGGCGCGCAGGGCCGCTTCCACGGGATCGCCGTCGGGCACGACCTGGGGCCCCTCGACGGCGAAACCGAAGCTCTTCAGTCCCTCGGCGACGAGGGGGCCGCCCTTGTCCTCGTAGACGCCGGCGGCGGCACGGTTGGAGGCGGTCACGACCAGCGCGCGGTACGGCGCGCGCTCGACGTCATGCGCCCCGGCGCTCACGCCCGGCTCCAGTCGCCCGACTTGCCGCCTGTCTTCTCCTCCACACGCACGTCCGTGATGACCGCTCCCTTGTCGACCGCCTTGACCATGTCGATCACGGTGAGCGCGGCGACGGAGACCGCGGTGAGGGCCTCCATCTCGACGCCCGTGCGGTCCGTCGTCTTGACGGTGGCGAGGATCTCCACGGCGTCGTCCGCGACCGACAGATCCAGTTTCACACCGGACACCGCCAACGGGTGGCACAGCGGGATCAGGTCCGGGGTGCGTTTGGCGCCCATGATCCCCGCGATCCGCGCGGTGGCGAGGGCGTCACCCTTGGGGACTCCCTCGCCGCGCAGCAGTTCGATCACGCGGGGCGAGACGAGGACGCGGCCGCTGGCGCGGGCGGTGCGCGCGGTCACGTCCTTCTCGGATACGTCGACCATGCGGGCGGCGCCCGCCTCGTCGATGTGCGTCAGTCGGTCCTGCGTACTCATGCTGTGTGGCGCTCCCGGTCTCGGCCCTTCGCGGTGCGGCGCAGGGGCCTGCTGTGCGCGACACGGTACCGCCAACCAGGAGCACTCAGCCGAGCAGGACCACCTCGACCTCGGTGCCGGGCTCGACGCTCTCCACGTCCTCCGGGACGACGATCAGCGCGTCGGCGTGCGCGAGGGCCGCGACCAGGTGCGAGCCGGCGCCGCCGACGGGGGTCACCGCGCCGTCGGCGTACGTCCCGCGCAGGAACTGCCTGCGCCCCTTGGGCGAGGTCAGCGCCTTGCCCGAGGTCAGCTTCGCGCGCGTACGCGGCCGGTGGACGTCGTCCAGTCCCATGAGGGTGCGGATCGCGGGGCGCACGAACAGCTCGAAGGAGACGTACGACGACACCGGATTGCCGGGCAGCGCCAGCAGGGGGGTGTGGTCGGGGCCGATGGAGCCGAAGCCCTGGGGCTTGCCGGGCTGCATGGCGAGCTTGCGGAAGTCGATGCCGCTGCCCGCCTCGTCCTCGTCCCCCACGTGCGAGAGGGCTTCCTTGACGACGTCGTACGCCCCGACGCTCACGCCGCCCGTGGTGACCATCAGGTCGGCGCGGACGAGCTGGTCCTCGATGGTGTCGCGGAGGGTCTCGGCGTCGTCGGCGACGGCGCCCACGCGGTAGGCGATGGCGCCGGCGTCGCGGGCGGCGGCGGTGAGGGCGAAGCTGTTGGAGTCGTAGATCTGGCCGCTGCCCAGGTCCTCGTCGGGCTGGACGAGTTCGCTGCCGGTGGACATGACGACCACGCGCGGGCGCGGGCGCACGCGTACGGTGCCGCGGCCGATCGCGGCGAGCAGGGCGATCTGCGGCGGGCCGAGGACCGTACCGGCTTCGAGGGCGCGGTCGCCGGCTTTCACGTCGCTGCCCTTGGCGCGTACGTGCGCGCGTGCCTCGGCGGGCCGGTACACGTGCACGTGTCCTTCGGCGCCCTCGGGGGCCAGTGCGCGGGCGCGCATCCCGGTCACGGGTCCCTCACCGAGGCCTCCGTCGGTCCATTCCACCGGTACGACGGTTTCGGCGCCGGGCGGCAGGGGGGCGCCGGTCATGATGCGGGCGGCCTGGCCGGGGCCCACGTGGAGCAGGTCGGCCTGGCCCGCCGCGACGTCCCCGACGACGTCCAGGACGGCGGGGAACTCCTCGCTCGCGCCCGCGACATCCGCGACCCGTACCGCGTACCCGTCCATGGAGCTGTTGTCGAACGGCGGCAGGGAGACCGGCACCGTGACGTCCTCGACCAGGACGCAGCCCTGGGCGTCGAGGAGTTGCAGCTCGATGGGTTCGAGGGGGCGGACGGTCGCGAGGATGTCCTCCAGGTGTTCGTCCACCGACCAGAGGTGGTCCTGGCCGGTGGTGCGGGGCGCGGCGTTGCTCAACGTTGCTACATCTCCTCGGCTACGTAACTGCGAAGCCAGGTCCGGAAGTCCGGGCCCAGGTCTTCACGTTCGCACGCGAGTCTGACAATGGCACGCAGATAGTCGCCACGGTCGCCGGTGTCATAGCGGCGGCCCTTGAAGACGACGCCGTGCACGGGGCCGCCGACCTTCTCGTCCGCCGCGAGCTGCTGGAGGGCGTCGGTGAGCTGGATCTCGCCGCCGCGACCGGGCTCGGTCTTGCGGAGTATGTCGAAGATGTGCGGGTCGAGGACGTAGCGGCCGATGATCGCGTAGTTGGACGGGGCGTCGGCAGCGGCGGGCTTCTCGACCAGGTCGTGGACCTTGACGACGTCGCCGTCGTCGGTCGGGTCGACGGCCGCGCAGCCGTAGAGGTGGATCTGCTCGGGAGCGACCTCCATGAGGGCGATGACGCTGCCGCCGTGCTGCTCCTGCACCTCGACCATCCGCTTGAGCAGCGGGTCGCGCGGGTCGATCAGGTCGTCGCCGAGGAGGACGGCGAACGGCTCGTGCCCCACGTGCGGGGCCGCGCAGAGCACGGCGTGGCCGAGGCCCTTGGGGTCACCCTGGCGGACGTAGTGCATCGTCGCGAGGTCGCTGGACTCCTGCACCTTCGCGAGCCGTCCGGCGTCGCCCTTCTTCTGAAGGGCGGATTCCAGCTCGTAGTTGCGGTCGAAGTGGTCCTCGAGGGGGCGCTTGTTGCGGCCCGTGACCATGAGGACGTCGTCGAGGCCCGCGGAGACGGCCTCCTCGACCACGTACTGGATCGCCGGCTTGTCGACGACCGGCAGCATCTCCTTGGGAGTGGCCTTGGTGGCCGGCAGGAACCGGGTGCCGAGGCCTGCTGCTGGGATGACAGCCTTGCTGATCCGAGGGTGCGACTGAGTCATGCCCGCAACCTTATCCGGTGCCTTTGCAGGGAATCTGAGGCTCCGGTTAATTAACCCTGTTATGAGCCTATTGAAAGGATTAGGGAGCGGACTGTGAGTCACCTCGGACGTCCTGACGAGCCTGACAAGCGAATGTTGCGGCGAGAGTTCCTCTCGGTGAGAAGCAGGTTGACGGCCGATGACCTGCGGGAAACGGCGAACGCGCTGGCTAAGCGGGCGCTCGGGCTGCCCGAGCTGGCGCAGGCGCGCACGGTGGCGGCGTACGTCTCAGTGGGGAGCGAGCCCGGCACGCTCGCGCTGCTGGACGCGCTGCGCGCGCGGGGCGTGCACGTCCTGCTCCCCGCGCTCCTGCCCGACAACGACCTGGACTGGGGCGCGTACGCGGGCGAGGGCTCTCTCGCGCGCGTACGGCACGGCGGGAAGATGGCCCTCTTCGAGCCCGCGGGCGACCGCCTGGGCCCCGACGCCGTGACCGCCGCCGACGTGGTGCTGCTGCCCGGTCTCGCGGTCGACGCGCGTGGCATGCGGCTGGGGCGCGGCGGAGGGTCGTACGACCGCGTGCTCGCGCGCCTGGAGCGAGCGGGTGCGCATCCCGCGCTCGTGGTGCTGCTCTACGACTCCGAAGTCGTCGAGCGCGTCCCGGAGGAGGCGCACGACCGGCCGGTGGACGCGGTGGTGACGCCGTCCGGCGTGCGCCGTTTTCGTGATGACGCCCGGGCGGCGGATCGCTGAACGCTCAGGGGGCGTGCGGCGGGCGTGCAGCGGTTGATTCACGCCCTGCACTCGTGCATCGCGCCCGGCGTGCGCGAAGGGCCCCTCCACACGCGGGTGGAGGGGCCCTTCGGTTGTTCGTGTTCAGCGCGCTTCAGCGGTTCACGGCTTGAGCACCAGGGTGTCGCTCGTGCTCTTGTCGACCGCGTCCTTGGTGAAGGACCAGTCCAGCAGCTCGCCCTTGACCCACTTGCTCGTCTGGTCGGTGTAGTGGGCGCTGTAGGCGTGCCCGGAGGTGCCGGTGAGGTTGATCCACTTCGACTTGTCGAGGTCGCCGAGGTTGACCACCATCCGCATCGACGGCACCCAGACGACGCCGTAGCCGCCGGCGGCGTTCCAGCCGGTCGCGTTGACCGTGGCCTCGCCGCCGCTGAGCTTCCAGGGTCCGCGGTTGAGGATGTACTTGATGATCCCGGGGCCCTCGGTGCCGAGGGTCTGGTTCTTCAGGAACAGGCGGTGCAGCCGGCCCCAGCTCCAGGTGTCGATGTCCTTGCCGAGCTTGGCCGTCAGCTCCCAGCGGGCGTCGATCATGGCGCGCTTGAACAGCTGGTCCCGGTTGGTGGCCTCGGGGCGGTCCCCGACGCCCCCCGGCGTCTTCCACCAGTCGCTCTTCTCGTCGTTCATGAGGTTGCGCACGACCTCGAACCAGCGGTCGCCGCCGTCCGGCTGCGCCTGGTCGGGGTCGCGCTGGCCGCACTCGCGGACCTTGGTCTCCTCGTCGACCGGGCCGGTGCTGTCGGCCTTCTCGACCCACAGGCACTGGCCCTCGACGCGGAGTTCCTTGGGCAGCTTGTTGCCGAAGGCGAGCTTGAGGATGTTGCGCCAGACCGCGTTGAAGTAGGCGGCGGCCGCGGAGTCGGCGTCCTGGGTGTAGTCCCAGCCCTCCAGCAGCTTCTGCGCCTCGCGGACGTCCTTGTCGTCGATGTCGATCTTCAGCAGTGTCGGCACGAGCAGCTTGGCGATCTCGCTGCTGTTGTCGACCTGCATCTGGCGCATGTCGTCGGTCGAGATCTTGCCGCCGTCGTCGATCTTCGACTGGATCAGGTCGGTGATCCGCTGGCTGCGGGTGCCGTAGCCCCAGTCCGTGGTGAGCGTGTAGGGGTACTTGTCCGGGTCGATCACGGCCTGGTTGGCGGTGACGATGTAGCCGCGCGACGGGTTGTACTCGTAGGGCAGTTCACCCTGCTTGATCCAGCCGGTCCAGCGGTACTTGGAGTCCCAGCCGGGCTGCGGGATGGAGCCGTCTACGCCCTTCGCGCGCGTGGGGATCCTGCCGGGCAGCGTGTAGCCGATGTTCTTGCTGTCGGCGTAGACCAGGTTCTGCGACGGCACCTCGAAGAGGGCGGCCGCGGCGCGGAAGTCGTTCCAGTCGGCGGCCTTGTCCATGGCGAAGACGGCGTCCATGGTGGTGCCCGCCTGGAGGGCGGTCCAGCGCAGGGCGATGCCGTAGCCGTCGCCGCGGTCCGGTGCGGCGGCGTCGACGGTGGCTTTCTTGCCGACCTTGACGAGTTCGTCGTCACGGTCGGAGAGCAGAGGGCCGTTGTTGGTCTCGCGGACGACGATCTTCTTGGACTTGCCGCCGGCGACCTTGATGGTCTCCTCGCGCGTGGTGAACGGCAGCGTCTTGCCGTCGTACAGGTAGCCGTTGCCGCTGAGCTTCTCCAGGTAGAGGTCGGTGACGTCCACACCGGAGTTGGTCATGCCCCAGGCGATGTTCGCGTTGTGGCCGATGACGACGCCGGGCATGCCCGCGAAGGTGTAACCGCTCACGTCGTACTGGCACTTGCTGGAGACGGTGCGGCAGTGCAGGCCCATCTGGTACCAGACGGACGGCAGCGAGGCCGACAGGTGCGGGTCGTTGGCCAGCAGCGGGCTGCCGGTGATCGTGTACTTGCCGGAGACGACCCAGGCGTTGGAGCCGATGCCGTTGCCGTTCACACCGACGGCCGCGGGGACGTCGTCGAGGACGTCCTGGAGGCCCGCCAGCTGGCCCTGGAGGGCCGTGGAGGCGGACGAGGTGCCGCTGGTGCCCGTCGCGCCGCTCGTGGAGCCTGAGGCGGTCGTGGAGCCGCCCTGCTCGAACGTCTGGGTGAGCTCGTTGTACTGGCCCTCCTGGACGATCGCCTTGTTGCGGCTGTACGGGTAGTCCGGGTACAGGTCGGCGATCTGCTTGGGGCCGAGGCGGCTGGTCATCAGGGCGCGGTCGATCTCGTCCTGCATGTTGCCGCGCAGGTCCCAGGCCATCGCCTTCAGCCAGGAAACCGAGTCGACGGGCGTCCACTGCTCGGGCTTGTAGTCGTTGGTGAAGCCGAGGGCGGCGTACTCGAGGGAGATCTCCTTGCCGTCCTTGCCCTCGAGGTAGGCGTTGACCCCCTTGGCGTATGCCTGGAGGTACTTCTTCGTGGAGGCCGACAGCTTGGTGTCGTACTCCTTCTTCGCGATGCGGTCCCAGCCGAGGGTGCGCAGGAACTCGTCGTTGTCGACCTGGCCCTTGCCGAACATCTCCGACAGGCGCCCGGAGGTCATGTGGCGGCGCACGTCCATCTCGTAGAACCGGTCCTGCGCCTGGACGTAGCCCTGCGCCATGAACAGGTCCTCGTCGGTGGAGGCGTAGATCTGCGGGATGCCGTAGCTGTCGCGCTTCACGTCGACCGGGCCCGACAGGCCCTCGAGCGTGATCGAGCCCTTGGTCTGCGGCAGGGAGGCGCGGACGGTGCTGATGGACCAGTACGCCCCGTAGGCGATGCCCCCGATGATGGCCAATACCAGGACGAGGACGATCAGACGGGCTTTGCGCCCCTTTTTCCTGCCGGACTTGCCGGGCTTCTGACCCGATGAGGCGGTGGTGTTGGGGGGCATCGCTGTCCTTGCTGTCCTAACGCGAGCGGCAGGGCGGGCTGTCCTTTTGAATGAGCGCTGGAGCAACCATAGGCGCAGGGCCCGACGCCACTTGACGCGGAGTCGGCAACCCGAATGGCCGGGCGTTCGATCTTGCCTTGAGGAGTGTCAAGAAATCGCCAAGAGTTAGGTAAGGTAACGAAGTACTTGGGTGCGGAGACCCGCCACTTCGTGTCCTATGTACGTGAGCCCACGCGCGTGATGCCCGCGGGCCAGGGAAGGGAACAGCCGCTGACCGTCCACGACCTCAACCAGCTCCTGCTCGTCTGCTCGCTCGTCCTGCTCGTCGCCGTCGCAGCGGTCCGGATCTCCTCGCGCAGCGGGCTCCCCAGCCTGCTCGTCTACCTGGGCATCGGCATCGCCATGGGCCAGGACGGCATCGGCGACATCAAGTTCGACAACGCCGAACTGACCCAGGTCATCGGATACGCGGCTCTGGTCGTGATCCTGGCCGAGGGTGGCCTGGGCACGAAGTGGAAGGAGATCAAGCCGGCGTTGCCCGCCGCGTCCGCGCTGGCGCTGGGCGGGGTCGCGGTGAGCGTCGGGGTCACGGCGACGGCCGCGCACTACCTGATCGGCCTCGAGTGGCGGCAGGCGCTCATCATCGGGGCGGTGGTGTCCTCCACGGACGCGGCCGCGGTCTTCTCGGTCCTGCGGAAAATCCCCCTCCCCGCGCGCGTGACCGGCACGCTGGAGGCCGAGTCCGGCTTCAACGACGCCCCCGTCGTCATCCTCGTCGTCGCCTTCTCCACCGCCGGACCCGTCGAGCACTGGTACCTGCTGATCGGCGAGATAGCCCTGGAGCTGGCCATCGGCGCGGCCATAGGGCTGGCGGTCGGATGGCTGGGCTCCTGGGGGCTCAGGCACGTGGCGCTGCCCGCCTCCGGCCTCTATCCGATCGCCGTCATGGCGATCGCCGTGACGGCGTACGCGGCGGGCGCGCTGGCGCACGGCAGCGGCTTCCTCGGCGTCTACCTCGCCTCCATGGTGATGGGCAACGCCAAGCTCCCGCACTGGCCCGCCACGCGCGGTTTCGCCGACGGGCTCGGCTGGATCGCCCAGATCGGCATGTTCGTCCTGCTCGGCCTGCTCGTCACCCCGCACGAACTCGGCGACGACGTGTGGCCCGCGCTCGTCATCGGGCTCGTGCTGACCATGGTCGCGCGCCCGCTCAGCGTCGTGCTCTGCCTGGTGCCGTTCCGGGTGCCGTGGCAGGAGCAGACCCTCATGTCCTGGGCCGGGCTGCGCGGCGCCGTGCCCATCATCCTGGCGACCATCCCGATGGTGAACGGCGTCGACGGCAGCCGCCGCATCTTCAACATCGTCTTCGTCCTGGTCGTCGTCTACACCCTGGTCCAAGGGCCGACGCTCCCCTGGCTCGCCCGCAAGCTGCGCCTGGGCCAGGACTCCGAGGCCGCAGATCTCGGTATCGAGTCGGCGCCCCTGGAGCGGCTGCGCGGGCATCTGCTGTCCGTCGCGATCCCCGAGGGGTCGAAGATGCACGGCGTCGAGGTCAACGAGCTGCGGCTGCCTGCCGGGGCCGCTGTCACCCTGGTCGTCCGCGATGGAAAATCGTTCGTTCCGCTGCCCACGACGGTGCTGCGCCGCGGGGACGAACTGCTCGTCGTCACCACGGACCCGGTCCGGGACGCGGCGGAGAAGCGCCTGCGCGCCGTGGGACATGGGGGCAAGCTGGCCAGCTGGCTGGGGGCGAACGGCGCGGCGCCGGGGCACTGACCGAAGCGGGGCACGGCTGGGCGTGCGCGGGGGCGCCCGGAGGGAGCCTGCGCTACGCGCCTCAGTGCGCATCATGTCGTTAAGGGCGCGTTTCACACAGTTCACACCCTCCCTCATCGCAGGTGAACGCCGCCCATGGTGCTTGTTTTCACAGGAACATCACCCGTTGATCCCTGTACGATGAAGGCGCACCCTGATCGAACCAACTCTGCCTGACGCAGAGCTGGCGCGACCGTATGGCGGCCGGGACACCCTCGCAGTGGGCGCCGGTATCTACCGCAGTTCCGCGCATGAGGACAGCTCTCGGCGCCCCCGCACGGGCGCGCTACCAGGCGGCAGAAAGGCACGGGCCGTGGCATCCACGGTCACCACCGAGCCGTCGAAGGACTCGCCGGCTTCCTCCCGCCCCGGATACGGGCAACTGCTGCGCACGCGCGGCGCCTGGACGTTCCTGCTCCCCGGCTTCGCGGCACGCCAGCCCTTCGCGATGCTGACGATCTCCATCGTGCTGCTCGTGCAGCACACCACCGGCTCGTACGGCGCCGCGGGCGCCGCGGCCGCTGTCACCGGTGTCTCCATGGCGCTGTTCGCGCCCTACAGCGGCCGCCTCGCCGACCGCTACGGCCAGCGCACCGTACTGATCCCCGGCGTGCTGGTGCACGCGCTGTCGGGTCTGACCCTGACGGCGCTCGCGCTCTCCCACGCGCCCCTGTGGGCGCTGTTCATCGCCGCCGTTCCCACGGGCGCCTCGGTGCCCCAGATCGGCCCCATGGTGCGCGCCCGCTGGGGCGTGAAGCTCCAGGGCTCCCCCCTCATGAGCACCGCGGCGGCCTTCGAGTCCGTGACGGACGAGCTGACCTTCGTCGTCGGCCCGCTCCTGGCCACCGCCCTTTGCACCGCGGTCGACCCGGCTGCGGGCCTGATGACGGAGGCCGCGCTGACCCTGGTCGGCGGTCTGCTGTTCGCCGCGCAGAAGGGCACGCAGCCCCGGGTCGCGGTGGACGGGCACGCGCGCGTGGAGCACGCCTCCGCGCTGCGCGTCCCCGGCGTGCGCGTGTTGATCGTGGCGTTCCTGGGGATCGGGTCGGTCTTCGGGGGCATGCAGGTCTCACTGGCCGCGTTCACCGAGTCGATCGGCGAGCCCGGCCTGAACGGTGTCCTGTACGGCGTCTTCGCCGCGGGCAACATGCTCTCCGGCATCGCGTGCGGCGCCATCGCGTGGAAGGTCGCTCCGCAGCGGCGCCTGGTGCTCGGGTACGCGGCGCTCGCGCTGACGGCCTCCGGCCTGTGGGCCGCGCACTCCGTGCTCGCGCTGGCCGGGCTCGGCCTTCTGGTCGGCATGTCCATCGCGCCGGCGCTGATCACCGGCTACACGCTGGTCGAGAGCCTGGTGCCGGCCGGCGCCCGGACCGAGGCCTTCACCTGGCTGACCGGAGCGGTGGCGCTCGGCCAGGCCGGCGCCGTCACGGTCGCCGGGCAGTTGGAGGACCGCTTCTGGGACGGTGCAGGATTCCTGGTCCCGATGATCGGCACACTGCTCGCCCTGGCGACGCTTCTGACCCTGCGTTCACGGCTCGTGGCGCGCCCTCGGAGCCGTACGGTCGCACGTGGCGTCGGTCACCGCGTGCCGGTGACGGTGGACTGATCCTCAGGAATACGTCACTATGGACCGTCGTTAGCACTCATTGAGTGAGAGTGCCAGGAGGAAGACAAGTGCCGACCTACCAGTACCAGTGCACCGAGTGCGGCGAGGGCCTCGAGGCGGTGCAGAAGTTCACCGACGACGCCCTGACCGAGTGCCCCAACTGCGGTGGCCGCCTGAAGAAGGTGTTCTCCGCGGTCGGCATTGTCTTCAAGGGCTCCGGTTTCTACCGCAACGACAGCCGCGGCTCCTCGTCGAGCAGCTCGCCGGCGTCGTCGAAGCCGTCGACGTCCACCACGTCGTCCTCGTCCACCTCGACGTCGTCCTCGGACTCGAAGCCGTCGAGCAGCGGCACCTCCTCCAGCAGCAGCTCCGCCGCTTAAGGACTCCTCACGCGAGACCCTGTCGTCGTACGACGGCGGGGTCCTCGGTGTTTCCTGAGCCCGGTCCGGCCCACCGCCGGGGGCAGCTACTGTGCTGGTCATGGCGAACGCAGAGATCGGCGTAATCGGCGGCTCGGGCTTCTACTCGTTCCTCGACGACGTGACCGAGATCCAGGTGGACACCCCCTACGGCCCGCCCAGTGACTCCCTCTTCCTCGGTGACGTGGCGGGCCGACGCGTCGCCTTTCTGCCCCGGCACGGGCGCGGCCACCATCTTCCGCCGCACCGGATCAACTACCGCGCCAATCTGTGGGCGCTGCGGTCGGTGGGCGCCCGCCAGATCCTCGGTCCCTGCGCCGTGGGCGGGCTGCGCCCCGAGTACGGGCCCGGCACGCTGCTCGTACCAGATCAGCTGGTCGACCGTACGAAGTCCCGGGCGGGAACGTACTTCGACGGGCTTCCGCTGCCCGGCGGCGATGTGCCCAACGTGGTGCATGTGTCGCTGGCCGACCCGTACTGCCCTGCCGGCAGGACGGCGGCGCTGAAGGCGGCGCGCGGGCGGGACTGGGAAGCCGTGGACGGCGGGACGCTGGTCGTGATCGAGGGGCCGCGCTTCTCGACCCGTGCCGAATCGTTGTGGCACCAGGCCCAGGGCTGGTCGGTCGTGGGCATGACCGGCCACCCGGAGGCGGCGCTCGCCCGCGAACTCGAGCTCTGCTACACCTCGTTGACACTGGTCACGGACCTCGACGCGGGCGCCGAGACCGGTGAGGGCGTCTCGCACGACGAAGTGCTGCGGGTCTTCGCGGCCAACGTCGACCGGCTGCGGGGCGTGCTGTTCGACGCGGTGGCCGCACTGCCGGCGAACGAGGAGCGGGACTGCCTGTGCACAACGGCCCTCGGCGGGATGGATCCGGGCTTCGTACTGCCCTGACGCGGCACGGCCCGTGCGCCTGAAGGGCGGAACTGCCCGTTCGGGTGAGGGAGTTGTCCACAACGAGTCGGTGGTCCACCTGTCCCGGCTGGATTCGGCGCGAGGCCTCATCGTGGCCTTGCAAACCGGTCCCTCGTCACAGGTGGTGGTCCCGTGTCCTTCGCTCCTTCTCCTTCTCCTCTTGTTCCGCGCCCGCCGGGCACCGATGCCCCGGCCACGTGCGAGGTGCCGCATTTCGCTCCCGTGCGGGTCCGGGGCGGGCGTTATCCACTGGCCAGGCTCGTACGGCATCGCAGGCGGGCCGTCGCGGCGGGCCTCGCCGTCACGGCCGCCGCGCTGCTGGCCACCGGCCCGGGCGAGGCGGACGGGGCGCGCGGGCACCCGGCGGCCGCGCCGGTACGGGAGCAGCGCGCCATCGAGATGGTGACGGCACCGGTGCGTATCGCGGACGGGGCCACGGTGCTGCTGTTGCGGCCGGGCGACCGGGTCGACGTGATCGCCGCCGAGTCGACGGCGGCGGGCGGTGAAGCGCACGTGATCGCGCGCGGGGCGCGGGTGAAGAAGGTGCCGGAGCCGCTGGAGGGCGCCGCTGAGAATGGGGCGCTGGTCGTGCTCTCGGTGCCGCGGCCCGTCGCGGCGCGCCTCGCGGGCGCGAGCGCGACGGCACGGCTGGCGGTGACGCTGTGTTGAGCCATGTGATCCGCCTGTTGCGCGGATTTCTGTCAAGTCCCCCTTTCGAGCTCCCCAAGTGGACAGGGTCACCTCCGGTTGACGTAGGTTGCGGAGCTGTTTGTTCCACAACCTGTTCGTGCGAGGAGAGTCCCCTAGGTGAGCGAGAAGAAGCCGAACGTCTGGGATGGCTTCAAAGCCTTCCTGATGCGCGGGAACGTCGTCGACCTGGCCGTGGCGGTGGTCATCGGCGCGGCCTTCACCAACATCGTCAACTCGGTGGTGAAGGGCGTGATCAACCCGCTGGTCGGGGCGATCGGGACCAAGAACCTCGACAACTACAGCTCGTGCCTGAAGGACCCGTGCAAGGTCGCGGCGGACGGCACGGTGCAGAGCGGTATCCCGATCATGTGGGGCACCGTGCTCGGCGCGACGCTGAGCTTCGTGATCACCGCGGCGGTCGTGTACTTCCTGATGGTGCTGCCGATGTCGAAGTACCTGGCGCGCCAGGAGGCCCGCAGGAAGGCCAAGGAGGGGACGCACGAGATCATCGAGGTCACCGAGCTGGAGGTGCTCAAGGAGATCCGCGACGCGCTGGTCGCGCAGCGCGGCTCGGGCCACGACGAGCGGTAGCTGCCGCCAGGGCCCGCCGGCTGTGGCGGGCCGTGCGGCGGACGGCTCAGAGGTGGTGGGGCGGCTTCTCGTCGAGGAACCGCTTCAGGTCCGCCGCGCCGTCCGTACCGGGGCGCTCGCCCCAGCCGCGGTCCGTGTCGTCCGAGGACTGCTGGTCCAGCGGGTCGTCGAAGATCAGCGACGGCTTGGGGGCGCGCGGCTCGGGGTCGGGGGCGGTGCTCATGCGTCCAGGGTACGGCCCCGGCGGCGCCCGCCCCGGCCGCTCCGCTCGCCGTACGGGGTCACACGGCGTACAGCCCGTGGGCTTCGAAGACGCCCTTGGCCGAGGTGACCTGCTCCGGGGTGGGGCAGGGGGTGTCGTGCAGGGAGAAAGGCCGTCCCAGTGCCTGCCACTTGGCCTCGCCCAGCTTGTGGAAGGGCAGGACGTCGACGCGGCTGACGTTGCCGAGCGTGGCGGCGAAGGCGGCGACGCCGGCGATGTTTTCGGGTGCGTCAGTGAGACCGGGCACCAGGACGAAGCGGACGTGGATCTCCTTCCCGAGGGCGGCCAGGCGTCGGGCGAAGTCCAGGGTGGGGTCGAGGGGGCGGCCGGTGACCTTGCGGTAGGTGGCGCGGTCCCAGGACTTGAGGTCGAGCAGGACCAGGTCGGTGTCGCGCAGCAGGGCGTCGGTGGCCCGGACGCCGAGGTAGCCGGAGGTGTCCAGGGCGGTGTGCAGGCCGAGTTCGTGCTTGAAGCGGTGCAGCAGCTCGCCCGTGAAGACGGGCTGGAGCAGCGGCTCTCCCCCGCTGACGGTGGCACCGCCGCCGGCCGCCGCGATGAACCGCGTGTACTTGCCGGCCTCGGCGACCACCTCGTCGGCGGTGGTGCGCTTGCCGTCGCGCATCCGCCAGGTGTCGGGGTTGTGGCAGTACAGGCAGGTCAGGGGGCAGCCGGACAGGAACGTGACGAACCGGGTGCCGGGCCCGTCGACGCCGGTCGACAGGTCCCACGAGTGGACCGAGCCGATCGCCGGGCGCCGCGTCGCCGCGTCGCCGCGGCGGCGGGGGTGGCGGGGGCGGCCGCCGCGGCGCAGGCGCCGCCGCCCGGCGCCGGCGTGGTCGGCGCGGGCGGAAGAAGCGTGGTCATCGCCCTGCTCCCTTACAGCGACCCGTGGAAGGTGCGGTTGATCACGTCGAGTTGCTGCTCGCGCGTGAGGCGGATGAAGTTGACCGCGTATCCGGAGACCCGGATGGTCAGTTGCGGGTACTTCTCGGGGTGCTCCATCGCGTCCTCGAGGGTCGCCTTGTCGAGCACGTTCACGTTCATGTGGAAGCCGCCGCTCGCCATGTAGCCGTCCAGGACGCCGGAGAGGTTGGCGACGCGCTCCTCGGGGGCGCGGCCCAGGGCGTCCGGGGTGATGGTGTTGGTCAGCGAGATGCCGTCCTCCGCGTCGTCGTAGGGGAGCTTGGCGACGGAGAGCGCAGAGGCGATGTACCCGTGTTCGTCGCGGCCGTTCATGGGGTTGGCGCCGGGCGCGAAAGGGGCGCCCGCGCGGCGGCCGTCGGGGGTGTGGCCGGTCTTCTTGCCGTAGACGACGTTCGAGGTGATCGTCAGCACCGACTGCGTGTGCACGGCGTCGCGGTACGTCGGGTGCCGGCGGACCTTCTCCATGAATTCGTGGACGATCCAGCGGGCGAGCTCGTCGGCCCGGTCGTCGTTGTTGCCGTACGCCGGGTAGTCGCCCTCGACGACGTAGTCGACGGCGAGGCCCGTTTCGTCCCGGACGACCTTCACGCGCGCGTGCCGGATCGCGGACAGGGAATCGGCTGCGGCCGACAGGCCGGCGATGCCGCACGCCATCGTGCGCAGGATCTTCCGGTCGTGCAGGGCCATTTCGAGGCGCTCGTAAGCGTACTTGTCGTGCATGTAGTGGATGACGTTGAGCGCGTGGACGTAGGTCTTCGCGAGCCAGCCGAGCATGGCGTCGTAGCGGGCGAGGACGGTGTCGTAGTCGAGGTACTCGTCGGTGATGGGCTCGAAGCCCTCGACGACCGGCTTGCCGGAGACCTCGTCTCGGCCGCCGTTGATGGCGTACAGCAGGGCCTTGGCGACGTTCACGCGGGCGCCGAAGAACTGCATCTGCTTGCCCATGGCCATCGCGGAGACGCAGCAGGCGATGGCGGTGTCGTCGCCGTACTTGGGGCGCATCAGGTCGTCGGACTCGAACTGCAGGGCGCTGGTGTCGATGGCGACCTGGGCGGCGTACTTCTTGAAGGCGTCGGGCAGGCGCGGGGACCAGAAGACGGTCAGGTTGGGCTCGGGCGCGGGGCCGAGGTTGTAGAGGGTGTTGAGGGCGCGGAAGGTGGTGCGGGTGACCAGGGGGCGCCCGTCCTCGCCGAGGCCCGCCATGGACCACGTGACCCAGGTGGGATCGCCGGAGAAGCCCTCGTTGTACTCGGGGGTGCGCAGGAAGCGCACGATGCGGAGCTTGATGACGAAGTCGTCGATCAGTTCCTGGGCCTCGGTCTCGGTGAGCAGGCCGCGTTCGATGTCGCGCTGGAGGTAGATGTCGAGGAAGGCGTCGATGCGGCCGATCGACATGGCGGCACCGTTCTGCTCCTTGACGGCGGCGAGGTAGGCGAAGTAGAGCCACTGGACGGCCTCGCGGCCGGTGCGGGCGGGGCCGGAGATGTCGTGGCCGTAGGAGAGGGCCATGGCCTTGAGTTCTTCGAGGGCGCGGATCTGCTCGGCGACTTCCTCGCGTTCCTGGATCACCTCCGCACTCGGCCACTCGACTTCGAGAGCGCTTTTGTCCGCTCGCTTCGCGACGATGAGCCGGTCGACGCCGTAGAGGGCGACTCGGCGGTAGTCGCCGATGATGCGGCCGCGGCCGTACGCGTCGGGCAGGCCGGTGATGATGCCGGAGGAGCGGCAGGCGCGGATCTCGGGGGTGTAGGCGTCGAAGACGCCGTCGTTGTGGGTCTTGCGGAACTTGGTGTAGATCTCGCGGACGGCGGGGTCGGCCTCGTACCCGTAGGCGTCCAGGGCGCTCTCGACCATGCGCCAGCCGCCGTTGGGCATGATGGCGCGCTTGAGCGGGGCGTCGGTCTGGAGGCCGACGATCAGATCGAGGTCGGGGTCGATCCAGCCGGGCGCGAAGGCGTCGATGCGGGACGGGGTGCTGACGTCGACGTCGTGGACACCGCGCGCGATCTCCTCGGGGAACATCGCGAGGAGCTTGTTCCAGACCTTGGTGGTGCGCTCGGTCGGGCCGGCGAGGAAGGAGGCGTCGCCCTCGTAGGGGGCGTAGTTGCTCTGGACGAAGTCGCGGACGGCGATGGCGTCGCGCCACAGCCCACCGCGGAAGCCGGCCCAGGCGTCCGTCGGCGCCGAGGTGTGTTGCGCCGTTTCCTCGGCAGGAGTGACGGTCGTGGTTTCCGCAGGGGTGGCAGTCATGGCCCGCACCTTCCACATCGCTTCGTCGGTACGGCTCCATTGCACGCCCGCGCGGGCGGCTCCGCGGGCCGCGTTGGTCCCGATCCTCGGGACCAACGTCCCGACCCCGCCCGCTCCGGAAGACGGCAGAGTCGGCTGACCTGGCGTTTCCTCCGGGCCTTTGGACCTCAGACTGCTTGTGAATCTGTTCACAAGAATTTCTGGCCGGTATCTGGTGTGCTTGGACGCATGACGTCCAGTTCGACTCCGTCCCCCGCGCCCTCCGACGCGCACGCCCCCCGTAGTCCTCTGCGGAGGCTCAGCGCCCGCGGGCGCGACGAGGCCCATCGGGTCGCCTCTCCCCTGGAGCTCTTCTTCGACCTGTGCTTCGTGGTGGCCATCGCCCAGGCAGGAGTGCAACTGGTGCACTCCATCGCCGAGGGGCACGCCGGTGAGGGCATCCTCAACTACGCCATGGTCTTCTTCGCCATCTGGTGGGCCTGGATGAACTTCTCCTGGTTCGCTTCGGCGTACGACAACGACGACGTCCTGTACCGCGTCGTCACCCTGGTCCAGATCGCCGGCGTGCTGGTGCTCGCGGCCGGGGTGTCGCGTGCCTTCGAGGATCACGACTTCCTGGCCGTCTGGCTGGGCTATGTGATCATGCGGCTCGCCCTGTCCGCGCAGTGGATACGCGTGGCGCTGTCCAGCGAGGGCGCGGAGCGGACGATGGCCCTGCGGTACGCCACCGGCGTGCTGCTTTGCATGGTCGGCTGGACGGGGCTTGTGGTTCTGCCCGAGGGGGCGAGGCCGTGGGTGTTCCTCGTGATGGCGGTGATCGAGATGTGCGTGCCGGTGTACGCGGAGAAGGACTTCAACACCTCCTGGCATCCGCACCACATCGCCGAGCGGTACGGACTGTTCACGATCATCGTCCTCGGCGAGACGATCGCCGCGGCGACGATCGCCGTGAAGTCCGCCGTCGACGAGAACGACGCGCTCGGCGAACTGCTGCCGATCGCCACGGGCGGGCTGCTGATCGTGTTCGCGGCGTGGTGGATCTACTTCGTCGTGCCGATCCACGGCAGGCTGCGCAGCAACAAGCAGGCGTTCCTGTGGGGCTACGGCCACTACCTGATCTTCGCCTCCGCCGCCGCGATCGGTGCCGGGCTGGAGGTGGCGGTCGAGCAGGCGGTCGGCAAGGCGCACATCTCCACGCTGGCCGCGTCGGCCGCCGTGACGCTGCCGACGGCGCTGTATCTCCTCACCGTCTGGGCCCTGCACTCGCGCTACTTCAAGGTGGGCACCGCGCAGCAGCTGGTGCTGCCGGTCACGGCGCTGCTGGTCATCGCCTGCACGTTCCTGGGCGACTGGGCGGTCCTCGCGGCCGGCGTCGTCTCGGCGATCGCGGTGGCGACGGGGACGACACTGACGGCGCGCATGGCGGCCCGGGAGAGCCGGGAGGCGGCAGCGGCACCGGTCGGGTGAGGTGCCGGCGTTGGTACGGGCGTCGGTGCCGGTGCCGCGCGGATGGGCCAGTGCGGGTGCGGATGGGGCGGTGCCGGTGCGGCCTGGACGAGACTGGTGGCATGACAGTTGACGCTCTGACGGACGTCGCCGGTGTGCGCGTGGGACACGCGACGCGCACCGGCGACGGTTGGCTGACCGGCACCACCGTGGTGCTCCCCCCGGAAGGCGGCGCCGTCGCCGCCGTGGATGTGCGCGGGGGTGGGCCCGGCACCAAGGAGACCGACGCCCTCGACCCTCGCAACGTCGTGCAGAAGGCCGAGGCGATCGTGTTGACCGGCGGCAGCGCGTACGGGCTCGACGCCGCGACCGGCGTGATGGCGTGGCTGGAGGAGCAGGGGCGCGGGGTGCGGGTCGGGGCGGACCCGACGCATGTCGTTCCCGTCGTACCGGCCGCCTGCGTCTTCGATCTCGGGCGGGGCGGCGACTTCCGGGCGAGGCCGGATGCGGCGCTGGGGCGGGCGGCGGTGGAGGCGGCCGCGGCGAGCGCACCCGGGGCGCGGGTACGGGAAGGGGGCGTGGGCGCGGGTACGGGCGCCGCTGTCGGGCCGATGAAGGGCGGGGTCGGCAGCGCGAGCGTCGTGCTCGGGTCGGGGATCACGGTGGCCGCGCTGGTGGTGGCGAACGCGGCGGGGTCCGTGATGGATCCGGAAACGGGCGTTCTGTACGGGGAGTTGTTCCAGGGGCGCGTGGACTACCCGGAGGCGCGCGTCCACGAGGCCGCACGTCGGCGCCTCGCCGAGATCGCGGCGAAGAACGCGCCTCCCCTCCTGAACACCACGCTCGCGGTCGTCGCCACCGACGCGGACCTGTCGAAGGCGCAGGCGCAGAAGCTCGCGGGCACGGCGCACGACGGGATCGCGCGCGCTGTGCGGCCGGTGCACCTCCTGAACGACGGCGACACGGTGTTCACTCTGGCGACGGGGCAGCGCGCGCTCGACGCCGAGCACCCCTTGGCGCTGAACGAACTTCTCGCGGCGGGCGCCGACATGGTGACGCGCGCGATCGTGCGCGCCGTGCGGGCGGCCGAGTCGGTGAGCGGGCCGGGCGGGGAGTGGCTGTCGTACGGGGAGTTGTACGGGGGTCGGTGACGGGGGTGGTCGCCCGCGCCCTCGGGTGTGAGCCGCCGCGCCGCCGCGCGGGTGCGCCGCTGCGCCGGTGCGCGGGGCGTCCCACGGCCGCAGTGGCGAGGTGCGCCTCGGCGGGTGGCTCATTTCGTGTGGTGATTGTCCCGGTTGTGTCACGCGATGGCGTTCAGCGCGCTCGCAGGGAACCCGACCGGCCATGGATGCGCTCTTTGTCCACGCACTGGAGCGGATCACGCACATCACATGAAACGGGAGCAGCTCGTGACAACGCCGGACATAGCAAAGCGGCGCGCACTGGGGGCCTGTGCCGTCCTGGCGGTCGGCGCCCTCACCCTCACCGCCTGTGGCGGCGGCGCCGACGGGAAGAACGACGGCAAGGGCGCCGGGGACTCCCCGAAGACGTCGGCGGCGAAGATCGTCATCTCGGCGAAGGACGGTTCGACGGGCGCGTCGATCAACACCACCGGGGTGAAGGTCAGCGGGGGCGCGCTGACCGGCGTGAAGATGAAGGTGGCGGGGACGGGCCAGGACGTGCCGGGCACGCTCGCCGCGGGCGGGGAGAGCTGGAAGCCGAAGGAGCAGTTGGAGCGGGGCACGAAGTACGAGATATCGGCGACCGCGAAGGACGCCGATGGTCGCGCCGTCTCAGCGGACTCGACGTTCACGACGGTCAGCAAGGCGAACAGCTTCATCGGGACGTACACGCCGGACGGCGGGACGACGGTGGGCGTCGGGATGCCGGTGTCGTTCAGCTTCGACAAGGCGATCAGCGACAAGAAGGCCGTGCAGTCGCACATCACGGTCTCCTCCAGCAGCGGGCAGCAGGTGGTCGGGCACTGGTTCGGGTCGCAGCGGCTCGACTTCCGGCCGCAGGAGTACTGGAAGGCCGGCTCCAAGGTCACGATGAAGATCGACCTGGACGGCGTGAAGGGCGCGAACGGCGTCGTCGGAGTGCAGAAGAAGACCGTCAGCTTCACGATCGGACGGTCGCAGGTCTCCACGGTCGACGTGAACACGCAGACCATGACGGTCGTGCGCGACGGCAAGACCCTCAAGTCGGTGCCCATCTCGGCAGGCAGCCCGGAGTTCACCACCTACAACGGGCAGATGGTGATCTCCGAGAAGTTCAAGAAGCTGCGGATGGACAGCCGGACGGTCGGGCTCGAGAACGCCTACGACATCCCGGACGTGCCGCACGCGATGCGTCTGACGCAGTCGGGGACGTTCATCCACGGCAACTACTGGTACAAGAAGTCCAATCCGCCCTTCGGCCGGACCGGCACCAGCCACGGCTGCGTGGGGCTGCAGGACGTGCAGGGCGGCTCGGGGGCGACGAACGCCAAGTGGTTCTACGACAACTCCATCCTCGGGGACGTCGTGATCGTCAAGAACTCCCCCGACAAGTCGGTGGCGCCGGACAACGGGCTCAACGGCTGGAACCTGTCGTGGAGCGAGTGGACCGCGGGAAGCGCCGTGTGAGCGCCGACGGGGCACCTGGGCGCCCCTCGGGCGCCCGTGCGCCGTCCGGCTGCCGCTGCACGCCAAGTGCCGTCTGACCGGCTGTTTTTGACGGATCTTCGGGCCGCGTGGGAACTTCTCACGCGGCCCGGGAGTTTTCTGTGCGCACGTTTTCTCGGTTCCCGGACATGATGTCCGACCGAGGGGCTACGGTATGCACCCACAAGGTGACATGCAGCAACGCCGGGAGAAACCTTGAGCGTTCCGTACGAGACGGCAGCGTACGAACCACGCGAGTCGCCCGAGTCTCCGGAGGAGCACCTCGCGCGACTCCTCGGCCGCGCGCTGAACTCCTTCGAGCTCCCCGACGAGGTGATACAGCGCCTCGACTGCGCGCTGGCGCACGACAGCTCGCTGCACTCCGCGCACCACAGCGCGGGGCTGCACCGCGAGACGTACCGCCACGCCTGGCTGCTCGCCGACGGTTCCGCGCTCACGCTGTGGGAGCTCGTCCACAACACCGCACCGGGCAGCGAGCCGCAGCACGAGGTGTATGTCGACGAGGAGGAGCTGCGCGCGGCCACGGCGCGGCTGCCGTTGCCCGCGGACACCCCCGACTTCGAGCTTCCGGTGACGGTGCAGTTGTCGCCGATCCCCGCGCCCCGGCACGCGTACATGCCCGACGACTCCGCGGACCACGCGCGCCGGCTCCTGCGCCGCGCCGAGAACCCGGACCGGCCGGGCGCGGAGACGGCGGCGCTGCTGGCGAACGCGTTCGCGCACCAGATCACGCAGGCGTTCGGGCGGCCGTGCCGTGCGGGACGTATCGGGCTGTGTTTCTCGCTCTACGAGCACGCGTTCCTGCTGCGCGACGGCGAGGAGGTGTCGCTGTGGGAGGTCGAGCACACGGCCACGCCCGACGGGCGGCACATGTGCGAGGTCTACGTCTCCGAGGACGCCGCCCGGGACGCGATGGAGCGGCGGGCGGCGCGCGTCTCCTGACGTGCGCCGGCGTGGCGAGCGGGTGAGCGCGAGGGCGTCAGCGGCCGTCGCTGAGCTGTCGTACCAGCCCCGCGAAGGCGTCTCGTTCCGCTGGGGTCAGCTGGACGGCCTCCAGGTCGGGGCCGGTCTGCCGCTGGTACGGAAGGCCCTGGGCGGGGCGGGCGGGCCCCCACAGGGCGGCCGCGCGGCCGCGGCGCAGGACTCGGGTCAGGCCGATCGCCCAGACGACGGTCGCCAGGGCGAGGACGGCCATGCCCGCGAGCTGGAAGATCGAGACGTGCTCAGGCATGCGCCCCAGTAGACACCACGGTCCGGGACTTTGGTCCCGGACCGTGACGTATCTCGCAGGTGCCGTGAACAACTCACAGCACCCCAAAGGGACATGCGGCAGGGCGTAAACGGCTGCGGTCGGCCGCAGCCCCGTCCCGCCAGGGCTGCGGCCGACCGCCGTGAGTGCCGGTGCCTCCGTTACGCCGCCACCGGCTGCTTCTGCTCGGCCGCCGGAGCGGACGCGGGGTCGCCGGAGGCGGGGGCCGCGCCTCCCGGGGCCGTCTTGCGCAGGCCCTTGAGGAGGATCACCAGGCCCGCCGTGACGGCCGTGCCGACCGCGATGGCCAGCAGGTACAGGAACGGCTTGCCGATGAGGAAGGTGACCCAGATGCCGCCGTGCGGGGCGCGCAGGGTGGAGCCGAAGGCCATGGTCAGCGCGCCGGTGACCGCGCCGCCCGCCATGGAGGCGGGGATGACGCGCAGCGGGTCGGCCGCGGCGAACGGGATGGCGCCCTCGGAGATGAAGGAGGCGCCGAGGACCCAGGCCGCCTTGCCGTTCTCGCGCTCGGTCTCGGTGAACAGCTTCTTGCGGACGGTGGTGGCGAGGGCCATGCCCAGCGGGGGCACCATGCCGGCGGCCATCACGGCGGCCATGACCTTCATCGCGGAGTCGCTCGGGTCCTGCACGGCGATGCCGGCGGTGGCGAAGGCGTAGGCGACCTTGTTGACCGGTCCGCCCAGGTCGAAGCACATCATCAGGCCGAGGAGGATGCCGAGGAGGATGGCGTTGGTGCCGGAGAGGCCGTTGAGCCAGTCGGTCATAGCCTCCTGCGCGTTGGCGATCGGCTTGCCGATCACGATGAACATCAGGAAGCCGACGACGATCGACGAGATCAGCGGGATCACCACCACCGGCATGATGCCGCGCAGCACCGGTGGGATCTTGATCTTCTGGATGGCGAGGACGACGCCACCGGCCAGCAGACCGGCGACCAGACCGCCGAGGAAGCCGGCGGCGATGTTGACGGAGATCATGCCGCCGACGAAGCCGGGCACGAGGCCGGGGCGGTCGGCCATGCCGTAGGCGATGTAGCCGGCGAGGACGGGGATCAGGAAGCCGAAGGCAACGCCGCCGATCTGGAAGAGCAGGGCGCCCCAGCTGTCGACCTGGCCCCAGTCGAAGTGGTCCATGACCGGCTTCGCCTCGTTGATCTGGTAGCCGCCGATCGCGAAGCCGAGGGCGATCAGCAGACCGCCGGCCGCGACGAACGGGACCATGTAGCTCACGCCCGTCATCAGCCACTTGCGGAGCTTGGTGCCGTAGCTGTCGCCGGCGTCGCCCGCGCGCTCGACCGGCGTGGAACCGGTCCCGGGGGCGCCCGTGACCTCACCGCGCGCCGCCTTGCCGCGCACCTCGGTGATGAGCTCGGCGGGGCGGTTGATGCCCGCCTTCACGCCGACGTCGACGGTCGGCTTGCCGGCGAAGCGGTCCTTGTCGCGTACGGGGACGTCGTGGGCGAAGATCACGCCGTCCGCCGCCTGGATGACAGCCGGGTCGAGCCGGGTGAAGCCGGCCGAGCCCTGCGTCTCGACGACGAGTTCGACACCCGCCTCACGGCCCGCGTTCTCCAGGGACTCGGCCGCCATGTAGGTGTGGGCGATGCCGGTCGGGCAGGAGGTGACGGCGACGATACGGAAGGGGCGCGCGTCGGCGGCGTCCGCCCCGCTCGCGTCCGTGGCGCCCGGCGCCGGAGCGGTCGCGCCGTCCGGCGCCGGGGCCGTGGTTCCCGTGGCGGGGTCGGCGGAGGCCGCCGCCGACCCCGCCACGGAGTCGGAAGAGGCACCCGCAGAGGTGCCCGCGGATGCGCCTGCGGATGCGCTCGCGGATGAGCCCGACGCGTCCGCCTCCGGCGCGTCCCCGCGAATGAGCGCCGCCGCAGCCGCCGCGTCGCCCGCCGCGCGCAGTGCGTCGGTGAACTCCGTGTTCATCAGCTGCCGCGCCAGCGACGACAGGATCGTCAGATGGGCGTCGTCTGCGCCGGCCGGTGCGGCGATGAGGAAGATCAGGTCGGCGGGGCCGTCCGCCGCGCCGAAGTCGATCCCGGCGGCGCTGCGCCCGAAGGCGAGCGTCGGCTCGGTGACGTGCGCGCTGCGGCAGTGCGGGATGCCGATGCCGCCGTCGAGGCCGGTCGGCATCTGGGCCTCGCGGGCGGCCACGTCGGCGAGGAAGCCGTCCAGGTCGGTCACCCGGCCCAGGGCCACCATGCGCTCGGCGAGGGCACGCGCCGCCGCTTCCTTGGTGTCGGCGGACAGGTCGAGATCGACCAGGTCCGCGGTGATCATGTCGCTCATCGCGGGCTCCTTCGCACGCGTATCGCCCGGGGAGTGGAGTGGGCGGGGGCGGGGACAGAGGTGGGGACGGGGGTGCGGTGGGGGGTCATGGGGGTGAGCTCGGGAGTGAGCTCCGGGGTGGTGGGGGCAAGGCCGGGGAAGCCCCGCCCCCACCGGGCGGCAGGGCGGCTCAGGTGGCCCTGCTGCCCGCAGGCCGCGACGAGTAATGGGGAGCCTCGCCGCTTCATGGCCGGTCCACCGGGGAGTGCCGGGGGCGTGGACGGCGCCGAGCGATCCGGGCGGGGCGCCGCCGGCGCCGCAGCGACAGAGGTGAAGTCCTGTGCCTCCGGCGCCCCCACCGCCGTAGCGGCAGCCGTGAAGTCGTGTGCCCCCGGCGCCCTCAGCGCCCTGGAGACGCAGCCAGAGCCGTATGTCTCCGGCGCCCCCGCCGTGCTAGAAGCAGAGGCCGAGCCGCGCGCCTCCGGCGCCCTCGCCCTCGTAGGAGCGACACGGCCCGTCATGACACCGGCTCCTTCAGTACGCGGTCCGCCGGTACTTCCGCCGTCACCGTCACCGCGGCCGGGTCCAGGTCGGACGGGGTCGGCATGACGCTGCCGGGGAGTTGTACGGCGGCGGCGCCGTGGGCGACCGCCGAGGCGAGGGCCTCCGGGCCGCTGCCGCCGGCGATGAGGAAGCCGGCGAGGGAGGAGTCGCCGGCGCCCACGTTGCTGCGGACGACGTCCACGCGGGCGCTCGCGAACCAGGTGCCCGAGCCGTCCACGAGGAGCTGCCCGTCGGCGCCCAGGCTCGCGAGCACGGCGCGTGCGCCCATCTCGCGCAACTCCTCGGCCGCCTTCACGGCGTCGCCCACCGTGGACAGGGGGCGCCCGACGGCTTCCGCGAGCTCCTCGGCGTTCGGCTTCACCACGTCGGGGCGTTCGCGCAGCGCCTCCAGGAGCGCACGCCCCGAGGTGTCCAGCGCGATGCGCGCGCCCCCGGCGTGCGCCCGCGCGACGACATCGGCGTACCACGAGGGCGCGAGCCCCCGCGGCAGGCTCCCGCAGCACGCGATCCAGTCCGCGTCCCGCGACTGCGCCCGCACCGTCTCCAAGAGCAGCTCCTGCTCCTCCTCCGACAGCTCGGGACCCGGCGCGTTGATCTTCGTCAGTACGCCGTCGGACTCGGCCAGCGCGATGTTGGAGCGGGTGGCGCCCGCGACCGGGACCGGCGCGACCTCGATGCCCTGCGCGTCGAGCAGATCCGCCACGAGCGCCCCCGGCGCACCACCCAGGGGCAGGACCGCGACCGTGCGCCGGCCCGCGGCCGCCACGGCGCGCGAGACGTTCACGCCCTTGCCGCCCGGGTCCATGCGTTCGCCGGTGGCGCGGATGACCTCGCCGCGCTCCAGTGCGGGAACCTCGTAGGTGCGGTCGAGGGACGGGTTCGGGGTGACGGTGAGGATCATGCGCGCACTACTTCCGTGCCGCCGCGCTCGATGGCGGTGGCGTCTTCGGGGCTCAGCCCGCTGTCGGTGATCAGCAGGTCCACGTCGCTCAGGTCGCCGAAGCGGGCGAAGTGCTCCTGGCCGTGCTTGGAGGAGTCGGCGAGCAGCACGACCCGGCGGGCGGCGGCGATCGCCGCCCGCTTCACCGCGGCCTCGGCGAGGTCGGGGGTGGTCAGGCCATGGTCGGCGGAGAAGCCGTTGGCCGCCACAAAGAGGACGTCGGCCCGGATTTCGCCGTACGCGCGGAGCGCCCAGGCGTCGACGGCGGCGCGCGTGCGGTGTCGTACGCGCCCTCCGACGAGGTGGAGCTGGATGCCGGGGTGGTCCGCGAGGCGGGCCGCGATCGGCAGGCTGTGCGTGACGACGGTGAGCGCGGCCTCCAGCGGGATGGCGCCGGCGAGGCGGGCGACCGTGGTGCCGGCGTCGAGGATCAGGGTGCCCTCGGTCGGCAGTTCGGCGACGGCCGCCTTGGCGATGTGGTCCTTCTCGTCGGCCGCCGTCGTCTCGCGCTCGGCGAGGTCCGGCTCGAAGTCGAGGCGCCCGGCCGGGATGGCACCGCCGTGCACCCGGCGCAGCAGGCCGGCGCGGTCGAGGGCCTTGAGGTCCCGGCGGATCGTCTCCGCGGTGACCTGGAACTCCTCGGCCAGCGACACCACGTCCACTCGCCCGCCGTCACGCGCGAGCCGGAGGATCTCCTGCTGCCGCTCCGGTGCGTACATGTCCGCTCGCCTCCGACTCGATGTCTGGCCATGCCTGGCCATGTCCGGCCAGTGCCCGAACTTGTGGTTTCGCTGGGAGGCTACGCCCGGATTTCCGGAAAGTAAACAGGTTCGGGCCTTATTCGGGCATGAACGGACTTCCGGCTCTGTCCGGATCGGGTCCGGACAGGCCCTCCGACCAGGTGACGGCATACGGAAGGCCCGGACCAGAGAGAGACGGAGGCCCGGACCAGAGAGACGGAAGGCCCGGACCAGAGACGCGGAAGACCCGGACCAGAGACGCGGAAGGCCCGGCGCACACAGGGCGCCGGGCCTTTCTCCACCTTCCAGGGTCAGACGAGCTCGGGCTCCTCCTCCCCCGCCCCCTCCAGATGCTGCGCCCCCCGCTTGGGCAGCGCGAACATCAGCAGGAAGATCAGGGCCATGATCGCCGCGACCCAGCCCAGCGCGTGCTGGAAGGCGTCCACGAAGACCGGGCCCACCTGCTCGCGGCGCAGCACGTCCGGGATCTCGTTGAAGAAGACGACCGAGACCAGGCCGAGCCCGAGCGCGTTGCCCATCTGCTGCACGGTGTTGATGAGGCCGGACGCCGAGCCCGCGTGCTCGCGCGGTACGCCCGACAGCACCATGTCCGTCAGCGGGGCGAAGATCAGGCCCATGCCGAGGCCCATCACGACCAGCGGGAGGGCCATCTGCCAGGGGGCGATGGCGGTGCCGTACCGCCCGGCCTCCCAGAGGTAGATCAGGACACCCGCGACCATGGTCAGCGCGCCGGACTGCAGGACCGTACGGCCTCCCACGCGCGGGACCAGCTTCTGCACCGACAGGCCCGCCGCGGTGGAGACGGCGATCGAGAACGGCACCCCGGTCAGGCCCGCCTTGAGCGGCCGCCAGCCCAGTCCGACCTGCATGTACAGCGTCCACACCAGGAAGAAGATGCCGAGCCCGATGCCGAAGACGGTCTGGACGGCGACGCCCGCGGCGAAGCTCTTCACGCGGAACAGGGACAGCTCGATCAGCGGGGACCCGTCACGGGCGGTCTTGCGCTTCTCGTACGTCACCAGCGCGGCGAGGACGGCGAGCGAGCCGGCCATCGACACGTACCCCCACAGCGGCCAGCCCAGCTCACGGCCGCGGGTCAGCGGGTAGAGCAGCATGAGCAGGCCCAGGGTCACCAGGGCGACGCCGACCAGGTCGAGCTTCAGGGCGCGCGGGGCCTTGGACTCGGTGATGTAGCGGCTGCCGAGGATCAGGCCCGCGATGCCGACCGGAAGGTTGATGAGGAAGATCGGGCGCCATTCCAGGCCGAAGAGGTTCCACTCCGTCAGCAGCGCACCCAGCAGCGGGCCGGACACCGCGCCCAGGCCGACGATCGCGCCGAACAGGCCGAAGACCTTGCCGCGCTCCTCCGCCGGGAAGGTCGCGTGCACGATCGACAGCACCTGCGGCACCATCAGCGCCGCCATGCCGCCCTGCAGGAACCGGGAGGCGACCAGCATCTCCGGGTTCGCGGCGAGGCCGCACAGCGCGGAGGCGAGCGTGAAGCCGCCGATGCCGATGAGGAACAGCCGCTTGCGGCCGTGGATGTCGCCGAGGCGTCCGCCGGTGATCAGGCCCGCGGCGAAGGCGAGGGCGTAGCCGGCCGTTATCCACTGGATCTGGCTGACGCTCGCGCCCGCCTCGGCCTGGATGGACGGGATGGCGATGTTGACGATCGTGACGTCGACGAGGTCCATGAAGGCCGCGGTCATCACGATCGCGAGGGCGAGCCAGCGACGCCGGTCGGGCGCCGCCACGGGCGAGGACGCCGGCGCGGGCGAGGACGCCGATACAGGCGAGGACGTCGGCGTGGGCACGGACGTCGGCGTGGAAACCACGGTTTCGGTGGAGGTCATGTTCTTAAGCTAAGACCCCATTAGGTCAGATCGTGTCCTAGATCTACGGCATCCTCGAACTCATGACGACGGATACTCCGGCCCGGCTTCTCCAGCTCCTCTCCCTCCTCCAGACCCCGCGGGAATGGCCCGGCGGCGAGCTCGCCGACCGGCTCGGGGTGTCCCGCCGTACCGTCCGGCGTGACATCGACCGGCTGCGGGAGCTGGGCTATCCCGTGCAGGCCAGCAAGGGGTCCGACGGCGGCTACCGGCTCGTCGCGGGCAAGGCGATGCCGCCGCTCGTCCTCGACGACGAGGAGGCGGTCGCCATCGCGGTCGGACTGCGGGCGGGCGCCGGACACGCGGTCGAGGGGGTCGACGAGGCGTCGGTGCGGGCGCTGGCCAAGCTGGAGCAGGTGCTGCCCTCCCGGCTGCGGCACCGGGTCGCCACGCTCCAGGCCGCGACGACTCCACTGACCAGCGGGGACGGGGCGAGCATCGCGCCCGAGACGCTGACGGTCATGGCATCGACCGTCGCGGGGCACGAGCGGCTGCGGTTCGCCTACCGCACGAAGGACGGGACCGGATCGCGACGGGTCGTGGAGCCGTATCGGCTGGTCTCCACCGGGCGGCGGTGGTACCTCGTGGCGTACGACCTCGACCGCGAGGACTGGCGTACGTTCCGGGTCGACCGGGTGAGCGAGCCGTTCGCGACGGGGGCGCGGTTCGCTCCGCGGGAGTTGCCCACGGGGAGTGCGGCGGAGTACCTGCGGCAGTCGATGTACCGGCGGCAGGAGACGTACGAGTTCGCCGTCACGTTCGCCGCCCCGGCGGAGGTGGTCGCGGCGCGCGTACCGACGTGGGTGGGGGTGCCGGAGGCGGTGGGTGAGGGGCACTGCCGGCTGCGGGGGGAGTCGGGTGACGCGGTGGAGTGGCTGGCCGTTCGGCTGGCGATGACGGGGGTCGACTTCACGGTGGAGTCGCCGGGGGAACTGGTGGAGTGTGTACGGGGGTTGGGGGATCGGCTGGTCCGGGCCGCGGGTGGGTGAGGTGTACGACGCCGGGTGCCACGCCCCGAGCCGAGGCGGAGACGGCGGCCCCGCCCGTCGCTACCCCGCCTCCCAGGGAAACCCCTCCAACACCCCCAGATTCCGCAACGCCAACTCCGCCGGACCCCCCGGGCCGCTCGCCCGCGCGTCGCCGGCCACCCATGCCTCCACCGCCGTCCGCACCGCCGCGCTCGCGACCGCCGCGGCGAACCGCAGCTCAGCGGCGACAACGGTGGCGACGCTGTCGACAGTGGCGACGCTGTCGACGGGGGCGGCAACGTTGTCGGTACGGTGAGGCTCCCGCGCCACCCGTTCCGCCAGCACCTCCCCCAGCACCCGCTCCGAATCCCGGCACACCTCCGCCCACACCTTCCCCAGCGCCGGGCTGGAGTCCGCGAGGCGGATCAGCGTGCGGACCCATTCCCAGGACGCGGCGGAGACGCCGGCGCCCGGTGTCAGCGTGTGCCGTACCGCGTGTTCCAGGGCCTCCGGCACGGACAGTTCCGCCGGTGCCTCCCGTACCGCTTCCGCCCAGCGCTGGGCGCCTGCCGCGTAGAGCGGGGCGACGGCCTCTTCCTTGGTCGCGAAGTAGCGGTAGAAGGTGCGCGGCGCGATTCCCGCGGCCTGGGCGATGTCCTCGGCGCGTGTGGCGCGCAGCCCGCGACTGACGAAGAGCCCTGCCGCCGCCTTGGCGATCTCCATCCGCGTCTCGGCTTTTCGTCGCTCGGTCAGCGAGGCCGACACGGACCGGGAGGACCGGGAGGTGGAACCGGAGGCGGACCGGGAGGTGGAACCAGAGGCGGACCTGGAGGCGGACCGGGAGGTGGAACGCGGTGCTGGGGTGGGGCTGCTCACATCGGCAGGCTATGCCCATGTGACACAATCTGCCATCCGGCGGGCCACCCCGGGGTTCAGGTACGGGGTGGCCCGCCGTCCAGCATGCCTTGCCGTCCGGCATGCCCTGCCGTCAGCCCGTCAGCCCATCTGTCCTCCGGGCCCCGCGAGCCTCGTGGGGCGGCCACAAGGCAGAGCCGGACCCCAGCACCCGGGGGGAGGGCGCCGGAGTCCGGCTCTCGGGAGAGTCCCGGCGCCGGGGGGAGTGCGTCGGGACTTGGCTCGTGAAGCTCAGGCGCTTGCCCGGAGCTTGCTTCATGTGTTCGAACTCATGGGCCCTGAAAGGTTGTTCCCAGGGTCCTGCCTGTTGAAGCGGCCCAACTCCGCCATGTTTGCGCCGCCTTGAGACACCCGGCGCACGCGGGCACACGCGCGCCGGGGGCAGCCTTATGCGGCCGCGTCGAACCCGGTGTCCCGGGCCAGCTTCTTCAGTTCCAGCAGGGCGTGCTTCTCGATCTGGCGGATGCGCTCGCGCGTCAGGCCGTGCTCCTTGCCGACCTCGGTGAGCGTGCGCTCCCGGCCGTCCTCGATGCCGTACCGCATCTTGATGATGGAGGCCGTGCGCTGGTCGAGGCGGCCGATCAGGCCGTCCAGTTCCTCGCTGCGCAGCAGCGTCAGGACGGACTGCTCGGGCGACACCGCGGAGGTGTCCTCCAGCAGGTCGCCGAACTGGGTGTCGCCGTCGTCGTCCACCGACATGTTCAGCGAGACCGGGTCGCGGGCCCAGTCCAGGACGTCGGTCACACGCTCGGGGGTGGAGCCGAGCTCCTTGGCGATCTCGGCGGGCTCCGGGTCGCGGCCGTTCTCCCGGTTGAACTCGCGCTGGACACGGCGGATGCGGCCGAGTTCCTCGACGAGGTGGACGGGGAGCCGGATGGTGCGCGACTGGTCGGCTATCGAGCGGGTGATGGCCTGCCGGATCCACCAGGTCGCGTACGTCGAGAACTTGAAGCCCTTGCGGTAGTCGAACTTCTCCACCGCGCGCACCAGGCCCGCGTTGCCCTCCTGGATCAGGTCGAGCAGGGGGAGGCCGCTGCGGGGGTAGCGGCGGGCCACCGCGACCACCAGGCGGAGGTTGGACCGGATGAAGATGTCCTTGGCCCGCTCGGCCTCGGCGACCAGCGCCTCGAGCTCCTCACGGGTGGCGTCCGCCCTGGACTCCTCGTACCCGTCGAGGACCTGCCGCGCGAACACACCCGCTTCGATCATCTGGGACAACTCGACTTCCTTGGCGGCGTCGAGCAGCGGCGTGCGCGCGATCTCGTCGAGGTACATGCCGACCAGGTCGCGGTCGGCGATCTCGCCGGCGTGGGCGCGAACGCTGCGTGCCTTGTCGACGGCCTCGCCGGAGGCGGACTGACGACGGGCGACGGCACGGGTTGCCATGCGTGTGCTCCCTTGCGATGTGGGCTGGCGGGTGGTCCTTGGAGGCCTGGTCCCGATACGGTCCGGCACTGTCCGGTCCGGACTCTCCTCGGGTGCCCTGCTTCCGAAGGAAACAACGACTGGAATCAGGACAGAATTCCCAACCCGTCCCCCTATTTTTCTGATCATGCAGTATCCTGCGCGGCCACACGGTCCGCGGAGGCGCCGAGCGGCCCGGCAGAGGTGCAGGTCAGGCCGTGAGTCGAGACCGATCCCGGGCTTCTCATGAACCCCTCCCACCTCCGCGTCGCGAGACGCCCGTCACACCCGGACGCGCTCCCACTCCCCCGCGAAGGCCGCCGTCCCCGGCCGCCCTCTGCCCCAGAAGACGGCCGACGCCCCTTGATGGTTGCCAGGTCAGCGGACTCCCAGGGAATTCACAGCGACACCACATCCAGCCCTTACAGCCCGTGCGCGCGGCGGGGCGGCTCAGCCGAACTGCACCGACCGCTTGGCCATCCCCATCCAGAAGCCGTCGATCACCGACTTCTGCGCGTCCAGCTCGCCGGAGACCTCGGCGGCGCCCATCGTCACGAAGAGGGGTGCGAAGTGCTCGGTGCGCGGGTGGGCGTAGCGACCGGCCGGGGCCTTGTGCAGGAAGTCGAGCAGGCCGTCCCAGTCGCGCGCCTCCAGGGCCCGGCGGCCCCAGTCGTCGAACTCGGAGGACCAGGTCGGCACTCCCCCGCCGGTGTGGCGGAGCGCGGCGAGGTTGTGGGTGAAGAAGCCGGAGCCGACGATCAGGACGCCCTCGTCGCGCAGCGGTGCGAGCTTGCGGCCGATCTCCATGAGCCTGACGGGGTCGAGGGTCGGCATGGAGATCTGCAGGACGGGGATGTCGGCCTCGGGGAACATCTCGACGAGCGGGACGTAGGCGCCGTGGTCGAGGCCGCGGTCGGGGATGTCCTGGACGGGGGTGCCGGGGGCGCGCAGCAGCTTGCGCACGGACTCGGCGAGCGCGGGCGCGCCGGGGGCGGCGTACTGCACCTGGTAGTAGTGCTCGGGGAAGCCCCAGAAGTCGTAGACGAGGGGGATCGTCTCGACCGCGCCGAGGGCGAGCGGGGCTTCTTCCCAGTGGGCGGAGACCATGAGGATCGCCTTGGGGCGCGGGAGGTCCGCGGACCAGGCGGCGAGTTCACCGGGCCAGACCGGGTCGTCGGCGAGCGGCGGAGCGCCGTGGCTGAGGTAGAGCGCGGGCATACGCTCCCTGGTCGCCTTGTGGCTTGCGTCCTGGGTTGCGGCCGGCATGGCGCTGCTCCCTCCGAAAGGTGTTACATGAACACAGTTTTGCGATCTTTACTTGAAGTCTAAAACTTCTGGTCCCCTGAACCTACCTCCAACTTGTTTAACTTTCAAGGAGCCGTCTCGTACAGTGGAAGACATGGCCGAAGAACCCGTCTGGCTCACCGCCGAGGAACAGCGCATCTGGCGCTCCTACCTGCACGCCACCACCCTTCTCGAAGACCACCTCGACCGCCAGTTGCAGCGGGACGCGGGCATGCCGCACGTCTACTACGGGCTGCTCGTCGGCCTCGCCGAGGCGCCGCAGCGCCGGCTGCGGATGACCGAGCTCGCGATGAAGGCGAAGATCACCCGCTCCCGGCTCTCGCACGCCATCGCACGCCTGGAGAAGAACGGCTGGGTCCGCCGCGAGGACTGCCCCTCCGACAAGCGCGGCCAGTTCGCGATCCTCACCGACGACGGCCACGAGGTGCTGCGCCGCACCGCCCCCGGCCACGTGGGCGCCGTCCGCCAGGCACTGTTCGAGCGGCTCACCCCGGAACAGCAGAAGTCCCTCGGCGAGATCATGGAGATCGTCGCCGAGGGACTCCAGCCCAACGAAGCGGGTGCGGACCTGCCCTGGCTCCGCTGAGCCAGGACAGGTCCTCAGAGGTCGTACGTGCGGAGCGTCCCCATCCCCGCACGTACGACGAGCACGAAGGGGTACGACCGGACGGTCGTCGTCGTCAGTGGGCGACGACCGGGACCGGCACCTCGTCCTCGGCGCCCTCACCGGAACCGGCCACGGCACCCGTGTCCGGGCGGTCGGCGTTGACCAGGGTCACCACGATGACCGCGGCGAGGACCAGCATGCCGACCGCGAACCAGATCGCGTTGGTGTAGCCGTGCACCTGGCCCTCGAGGGCGACCAGCTGCTGCTGCGACTTGGAGGTCGCGGAACCGATGTGGTCCTTGATGTACGCGGTCGTCGCGGACGCGGCGATCGTGTTCAGCAGGGCCGTACCGATCGCGCCGCCCACCTGCTGCGAGGTGTTGACCATCGCGGAGGCGACACCGGCGTCCCGGGGCTCGACGCCCAGCGTGGCCAGGGACATGGCCGGCATGAACGCCGTACCCATGCCGAGACCGAGCAGCAGCATCGCGGGCAGGATCGTCGAGGCGTACGACGAGCCGATCTCCAGCTGCGTCATCAGCAGCATGCCGACCGCGGCGACCAGGAAGCCGGGGCCCATCAGCAGGCGGGCCGGCAGCCGGGTCATCAGACGGGTGCCGATCTGGGTCGAGCCGACCATCATGCCGACGATCATCGGCATGAACGCGAAGCCGGTCTTGATCGGCGAGAAGCCCTTCACGACCTGGAGGTAGTAGGTCAGGAACAGGAACGTGCCGAACATCGCGATGATCGCGATACCGAGCGAGAGGTAGATGCCGCCGCGGTTGCGGTCGGTCACCACGCGCAGCGGCAGCAGCGGGGCCTTGACCTTGGCCTCGGTGACGACGAAGGCGATCAGCAGGACCGCGGAGGCGACGAACATGCCCACGGTCACGGAGTCGCCCCAGCCGTCGGACTCGGCGCGGGTGAAGCCGTAGACCAGCGCGACCAGGCCCAGGGTGGAGAGCAGGACGCCGGGGATGTCGAGCGGGTTGCGGTTGCGGCCGCCCTCGGGCTCACGGATGACGAAGTAGGCGCCGAGCGCGGCGACGATGGCGAACGGGATGTTGACGAAGAACGTCCAGCGCCAGTCCATGTACTCGGTCAGCACACCGCCGAGGATGAAGCCGACGGCACCGCCACCACCGGCGATGGCACCGTAGATGCCGAACGCCTTGGCGCGCTCCTTGGCGTCCGTGAACATCACGGCGAGCAGGGAGAGCGCGGCGGGTGCGAGCAGCGCGCCGAAGACACCCTGGAGGGCGCGGGCGCCGAACATCATGCCCTGGTTCTGGGCCGCGCCGCCGAGCGCGGAGGCGGCGGCGAAGCCGATCAGGCCGACGACGAAGGCGTTCTTGCGGCCCCACAGGTCGGCGATCCGGCCGCCGAAGAGGAGGAGGCCACCGAAGGCGAGGGCGTAGGCCGTGACGACCCACTGCCGGTTGCCGTCGGAGATGCCGAGGTCGGTCTGGGCCGACGGCAGGGCGATGTTCACGATGGTGGCGTCGAGGACGACCATCAGCTGGGCGAGCGCGATGAAGACGAGCGCCTTCCAGCGGTTGGCGTCACCGGACGTGGCCGGTGCGCCGGGAGCCTTGGAGGCTGTTTCGGACATGAGGGTACCCACTTCGGGACTGCGTGACGGAAAAAGGAGTGGTGAGGGGACGGCCGGTCATCGGTGACGGCCGGGACGAGTCGTGGTGATGTGGATGTGGACTGCGGCGGCGCCCTGAACTCATCGCTCAGGACGGTCGGTCAGGACTGATCGGTCAGGCTCGGCGGAGGTCCTCCATGCTCAGGGCCGTGCCCGGCAGGAGGGAGCGGGCCGGGGCCCGCAATCCGTCGAGGAACAGCTGGAGCGTGCGGTGCAGGAAACGGTCGGCGACGCCGCAGCCGGTGCCGGCCGGGGGCCGGGACAGCTGGGACACGGCGACCATCACGTCACCGACACTCACGTCGGCACGGAGCTGGCCGGCCTTCCTGGCCCGGTCCATGAGCTCCTCGACGAGGTGCTCGATCCGTTCCCGTGACGCCACCAGGTCGGGGTGGTGCTGGTCGAAGGTGCTCTGCACCATCGGGCACAGGGCGGCGATCCGCTCGTCGGCGGACGCGTGCACGAAGCGCTCCAGCGCCTCGAAGGCGTCCCCGGTCGCGGCGAGCGCGACCTCGGCCGCCTCGGACGTCCGGTCCATGACGGAGCAGACGACCTCGCGGACCAGCGCGTCGCGGTCGGGGAAGTTCCGGTACACCGTGGCGTTGCCGACGCCGGCGCGGCGGGCGATCTCGTCGAGCGGCACATCGGGGCCGAACTCGGTGAACATCTCCCGGGCGGCGGTGACGATCCGCTCCCGGTTGCGCAGGGCGTCGGCGCGGGGCCGGGTCACCTTCTTCTGCACAGTGGTCGCGGTCACGGCGTACTCCTCGGAGTGGGGGGTTGCTTCGGCTGGATCTGCTGGCTCTTGCGATCCGGGGAAGTGCTCCCCGTTTCACGCGAACACCCTTCTAAACGGGGAGACGCTCCCCGGTTATTTCGGGTTGAGAGGAAGATTTGATGTGACCTGAGTCACATCCTCTCCTCCGAGAAACCCACGTTCGGCCCCTCCAGCGCGCGCCCGCGCAGCCCTCGACCCAGGGTGAGCGAAAGGGCGCAGTCCGTGGTCAGACGGCTGCCGTGGACGGAGAGGGCCGTGCATGCAGCACACGCAGACCAGCCGTCGGATACGCCCGCGCCGCGTCGCCGCTCTCATGTCCGTGACCGCGCTGACCCTGGTGGTCAGCACCTCGGCAGGCACGGGCCACCGCACGGCGGCCCCCGCACCCGCGGGCGCCGGACCGATCGCCCTGGCCCGCACCTCCGCCCACGGCCCCTGTCTGATCCGCGGCGGCGCCGCGATCCAGATGTCCGAGGGCGTCCCCACCACCGGCGGCTACTCCCGCTCCACCGGCACCGTCCGCGCCCTCACCCTGATGATCGACTTCTCCGACGCCCCGGGCCGCGGCCCCGCCCTCGACCGCTTCCGCGAGTTCTTCCCGCAGACCCGGGAGTGGTTCCGCACCAGC
Source organism: Streptomyces sp. NPDC057280 (assembly GCF_042668605.1). Classification (NCBI taxonomy): domain Bacteria; kingdom Bacillati; phylum Actinomycetota; class Actinomycetes; order Kitasatosporales; family Streptomycetaceae; genus Streptomyces; species Streptomyces sp. NPDC057280. The sequence continues at coordinate 308,693 of NZ_JBHUYR010000005.1, read as the reverse complement.
TCCTACGGCCGCCTCGACTACCGCCCCGAGACGCCGATCCCGACCTGGCTGCGGATGCCGAAGCCCTTCGCGTCCTACGGCATAGAGCGCGGCGCGCCCTTCGACCCCGGCTACCGGGAGCTGGTCCAGGACATCGTGGCCGCGGCCGATCCGAAGGTGGACTTCCGGTCGTACGACTTCCTGAACGTGCTGGTCACCCCGGACGCCGGGCCCTCGGCGCTGGACACGGTGCTGTCGGTGACCTTCGCCGGCAACCCGGACGCTCCGGTCGCCGACGGCGTGCCGGTCGCCAACGCGTCCTTCGTCTACTCCCGGCAGGACGACGGCTCCGGCTCCTTCGCGCAGACCGGCTACCGGGTGCTGCCGCACGAGAACGGCCATGTCTTCGGCCTGCCCGACCTCTACACGGCGAACGGCGGCGGCGCGGTCGGGCACTGGGACATCATGAGTGAGGACTGGGGCGCCAACAACGACCTCCTCGGCTGGCACAAATGGAAGCTGGGCTGGCTGGACGCCTCACAGGTCACCTGTGTGACGACCCCCGGGCCCACCGAGTACACGCTCACCCCGATGGCCCGCGCCGGCGGCTCCAAGCTGCTCTTCGTCCCGGTCAGCGGCCGCACCGGGTACGCCGTGGAGCTGCGCACCCGCGAGGGCAACGACGAGGCGGTGTGCCGGCCGGGTGCGCTGATCTACAAGGTGAACGCGGACGTCGACACCGGGATGGGCCCGGTCACAGTCTACGACGCCCGCCGCGACAGCGGCGGCTGCACCCGCAGCCCCAACGTCCACGCGGAACTCTCGGACGCGCCCTTCACCCCGGGCCAGGTCTTCCGCGACCGGAAGCGACACATCCGGATCGAGGTGACGGGGGTGGACCTGTCCGGGGACTACCGGGTGCGGGTCACGCGGGGCTGAGGGGCGGGGGGCCTCGGACGCGGTACGGACCGGACGGCGTTCGCCGGATTACCGTAGGGCTCCTGTGACTGCCGTACCGGAGAGCCGATGCCCGCGAAGACGACCCCGACCATGGATGACGCCGTGGATGTGAGGGACCCCGCCGCCGTCCCGGCGGAGGCGGTCGCGCCGTTGATCCGTGGCGTCGCCGTGCTGCGGGAGCTGACCGAGGCGGGCGGGACGCTGAGCCCGAGCGCGCTGGAGCGGGCGACCGGGCTCGCGCGCTCCACGGTCGACCGCATCACCGCCACCCTCGCCCGCATGGGGTACGTCCGCCTCGACGGCCGGGACGTGGTCCTCACCCCCCGGCTGATGGAACTCGGCAACGCCTATCTGGCCGCCCTGCGACTGCCCGCGCTGCTGGACGCGCGCGCCGACGAACTGGCCGACGAGCTCGACGAGTCGGTGTCCCTGGCGGTCGCCGACCGCGACGGCATCCGCTTCATCCACCAGGCCACCCGGCGCCGCGCGATGTCCCTCAGCTTCCGCATCGGCGACCTGCTCCCGGCCGAACGCACCGCGCCCGGCGCCCTGTTCGCGACGGAGTGGACGGACGCGGACCGGCGGGCGTGGCGGGAACGCCGGGCGGCCGACCCCGAGGACCGGGGCTTTCCCGCCGTACCGCCCCGCGAACACCCCTGGCCGGACGAGGAGTTCGAGCTCCGGGCGACGCAAGCGGCCGTCGACGGGTGGGCGTTGGACGACCAGCTGATCGAACCGGGTCTGGTGGCGGTCGCGGTGCCGGTGCGCGACCCGCACACCGGACGGATCGCGTGCGCGGCGAGCGTGGTCAGCCACACCAGCCGGCACACCGCGGCCGGTCTGCGCGAGACGCTGCTGCCGCGGCTGCGGGTGGCGGTGGCGGACATGGAGCGGGAACTGCGCCGGCCGCCGTCCGCGCCGGAGCCGGGGGCCGGTCCGTCGGGCCTGGCGGTCTGGACCGGGGCCTCCAAGCAGGAGCTCGGCCGGGGGTTCGTGGAGTCCCTGGCACGGGGCCTGACCGTGCTGACGGCGTTCGGCGAGGGCCGGGCCGCGCTGACCCTGACGGAGGTCGCGAAGGCGACGGGGCTGGCACGGGCCACGGCCCGCCGCGCCCTGATCACCTACGAGCACCTGGGTCTCGTCACCGCGACCGCGCACCGCACCTTCACCCTCACCCCCCGGGTGCTGAGCCTGGGCTTCCCGGCGCTCGCCCGGACCTCACTGGCCGAGATCGCGACCCCGCACCTGGCGGACCTCGCCTCCCGCATCCACGAGTCGGCGTCCCTGGCGGTGCTCACCCCGGCCGGCGACGAGATCCAGTACACGGCCCGGGTCGCCACCAACCGTGTGATGAGCGTGAACCTCACCGTCGGCACCCGGCTCCCCGCCTACGCGACCTCCATGGGCCGGGTCCTGCTGGCCGACCTCCCGCGGAGCCGCCGCACCCTGGGCGAACCGCGCCCGCTGACCCCGCGCACCGTCACCGACCCCGCGGCCCTCCACCGGCTCCTGACCGAGGCTCACGCCCAGGGGTACGCCCTGGTCGACGAGGAACTGGAGGCGGGCCTGCGCTCGATCGCGGTGCCGGTCCGCGACCACCGGGGCCGGGTGGTCGCGGCACTGAACACCGCCATGCACACCACCCGTCGCACCCCCGCGGAGTGCGTGAGCGACCTGCTGCCGGAACTCCGGGCCACCGCGACGGCGATCGAGCAGGACTTCCACACGGCGGACCGCTTCACCCGCGTCCCCACCGCCTGACCTTCCCATCCCCCATCCCTTATCCGCTAGGCTGGTCGCGGATCTCACCGAGATCCTCGTCGCAACCCAGCCTTCGTAGCTCAGGGGATAGAGCACCGCTCTCCTAAAGCGGGTGTCGCAGGTTCGAATCCTGCCGGGGGCACAACTGAAAAGCGCTGGTCATAGGCCAGTTGGTCACTGCCCGTTCGGAGATGCCCGAGCGGGCAGTACGCATTTTGTACACATGGTTTCGATCACGCTCCGGTCGTGAGTGACGCTTTCAGCTTCGCGACAGCGGCGGCGCGGCCCTGGTCGAGCACGTCGGCGACCTCGTCGAGCCGATCCGGGAACAGGTGGCCGTACACGTCGAGCGTCATCGCCGCCGACTTGTGCCCGAGCATGGTCTGCACGACCTTGACGTCGGCGCCGGCCGCGATCGCCAGTGACGCCGCGGTGTGGCGCAGCTTGTGCGGCGTGATGCCGAGGTCGCCGAGCCCGGCCGCCTTGACGGCCTTGTCCCAGTCGCGCCGGCGGAAGTTCGGGTATCGCATCGGTCCGCCCTCGGGCGCGGTGAACAGCAGCTCGTCGCGGCCGCGGCCGACTGCGAGCGGCCGCAGCTCGTCGGCGAACGAGCGGGGCAGCGGCACCGAGCGCTTCTCGTGATTCTTGACCGGCCCGAGTTCGAGGTTCCCGTCGACGTCGCTGTACGCCTGCACAATGCGGATGCGCCGCTGTTCGAGCTGCAGACGGCCGACCTTGATGCCGATCGCCTCGCCCCACCGGATGCCGGAGTACCCGAGCACCAGGACGAACGTCCGGTAACGGCCGGCGGCGTGCGCGAGCTGTTCGAGCTGCTCGTGCGACAGATAGACGTGATCCTCGTCGTCGTCCGTCCGGGGCAGGTCGTGATTCGTGACCGGGCTCGCCGCGATGCGGTGCGTCCGTACGGCGTGCTTCATGACGCCGCTGAGGACGTAGTACGCCTTTGTGATGCGGGCCGGGCTGAGCTTGCGGCCAGCCGCGCCGGGCATGGTGCAGAGCTCGTTGACCCACTCGTTCACGTCGGCCCACTGGATCGCGCCGACCTGCCACTCACCCCACTTGGGCAGCACGTACAGGTCGAGCAGCTCGCGGTAGTCGTCTTTCGTCCGGCGCCCTTGCTTCCGCAGCGAGCCGTGCCACTCCTCGGCGACCACTCGTAGCGCGGTCTTCGCCGACTGTGGATCACGGTACGAACCCCTGCCGAGCCGCTGCGTGATCGCGTCCTTCTCCGCCTCGGCCTGCGGCAGCTTCGCGAAGGTCTTCGCCTTCGGCTTGTTGTCCGGGCCATACCACCGCACCCGCCACCGGCCCGGAGCCTGCCGCTTGCTGCCCTCGCGCTTCGCCGCCTGCCACTTCTCCACAGCCTGTTGATAGTCGGCATGGTTGGCTCGGTCCTCGATCCAGACCCTAGCCATCGGCACCCCCAGAGTCCTTCTGCTGCTCCCGCTCGTATTGCGCAGCCGTCGATCGCGAGTGGTCGTCTCGCTGCTCGTCCTGCAGCTCGACGAGCCAGTGCGGCAATCCGTGCAGCCGGTAGTGCGCCGTCACGGCGTACAGCGCACGGCCGGCCGCCGCTGTGCCCCGCTCCTTCGGCAGCTCGATCGGCCCCTCGCCGATGCCCCAATGCCATGCCGACAGAGCGCTGAGCGCCGCGGTGCCGGTTACCTCGATCGTGTCGTTTGCCTCGGTGTCTACCGGCAGCAGCAGCGCGAGCGGTCCGACGCCGAGAGCAGCCGACAGAGCGACCAGGTCGTCGACATCGACTCGCCGCACAGCGCGGCCGTCATCCTGCGCACCGTTCTCGATCTTGTTGAGCGCATCGGCACTGAGCGGCCGTCCGCGCTCCTTCAACTCCGCGGACAGAGCACGCAAGGTGAGCCCTCGCGCCTCCCGCAGACGCTTCACATTGGCGGCCACAGTCCGCCCGGTCGGTCCCAACTCGATACGTCCTGTCGTCATGATCCGGACGTTATCAGTCGAGCTTTTCTCGACAGAACCCCGGATCTTGCGGACCGGGATCATCCCGGTTACGCTCCACATCATCACGGACTATCCCGCGATGATGCAAGTCTTCATCGCGAAAATCTCGACAGGGGTTCTCATGGGAACGGAGAGGCTCACGCCCGCTCAGGCGGGCGAACTCATGGGCGTCAGTCCGCAGACCCTCGCCAACTGGCGATGGCTCGGCATCGGGCCGGCGTACATCAAGCTCACGCCCGGCCGTGGCGGTCGGATCCGCTACACCCGCTCTGCGGTCGAGGCGTGGCTGAACGAGCGCACGACCGCAACAGGAGCAGCGGCGTGAACAACGACAACGACAGCGCCCCCGGCCTGCGGGAACAGGTCGCGGGGGCGGATGACTGCCTGCGGGGCGCGTCACCGGACATGGTGCCACACGGCGCCGCATGGCGGCAGGCACTCGTTGCCGCCACGGAAGCCACACACCGGGGGTTGCACGTCTTCCCGATCGGGCGGACCAAGATGCCGGCGATCCGCTCGCCGCACCGCGACGACCCACCCGGCACCCCGAAGTGCCGCGGCGAGTGCGGCCGCCCCGGACACGGCGTGTACGACGCCACCGACGACGAGCACCGGCTCGCCGAGCTGTTCGCCGCCGCGCCACACGCCACCGGATACGGCATCGCCTGCGGCCGCGGCGAACACCCGCTACTGGGTGTCGACCTCGACCGGAAGAACGGCGTCGACGGCGTCGAGGCGCTGCGCGACCTCGCCGACGAGCACGGGTTCGCCGTGCCCGAGACGATCGTCATCGCGACGCCCTCGGGCGGACTGCACCTGTGGTTCATCGGCCCGGCCGGCGCCGCGGTGCAGAACAGCGCGAGCAAGCTCGCACCGGGCATCGACGTCCGCGGATACGGCGGGTACCTCGTCGGCCCCGGCTCATGGACGCCGAAGGGCGTATACCGGGTCGCCGCGATGCATCGCGTCGCGCAGGCGCCGCTCGCCCTGGTCGACCTGATGACTCCCACACCCGTACAGCGGCTCGCAACGACCGCTCGTCGACCGGCACCAGGGCGGCACCGGTCCGCCGTACTCACCGGGCTCGTGAAGTTCGTGCTGCAGGCGCCCGAGGGCGAGCTGAACAACCGCTTGTACTGGGCAGCCTGCCGCGCGTTCGAGACCGGCGTCGACCCCGACGCCGTCGCGCGCGCCCTGATCGACGCCGCGGTGTCCCTCGGGCACCCCGAGCGTGCCGCCGAGCGCACGGTGAGCAGCGCCCGCAACGCACCGACAAGGAAGCGCGCATGAGCAAGGACGACGACGACAACATCGACGAGAAGGCGCGCGAGATCCTTCGGCGCGCCGGCCTCGCCGACGAGGGGAAGGGGCGCGGCCCGTCGCAGGCGTCGCAGCTCGTCGCCCTCGCTCGCGAGCGCTACGAGCTGTTCATGTCCGAGGACGGACGCCCCTACGGCGTGAAGCAAGACGGGCCGAACATCGCGCTGCCGCTGCGCGGGAAAGCTGGCCTGCGTTCGCAGCTCGCCCGTATCTACACCGACGAGAACGACGGTTCGGTGCCGTCGCAGTCGGCGCTCGCCGACGCGATGACCGTGCTTGAGGGTGTCGCGGCGGCCGCCGACCCGCGAGTGCCCCACCTGCGGGTTGCCCGGCACGGCGACGAGATCGTCGTCGACCTGGCGACGTCGGACGGCCGTTGCGTCATCATCGGGCCGGACGGATGGCGCCGTGAGCCGCGCTCGCCGATTCTGTTCCGCCGGTCGGGTGCCATGAAACCGCTGCCCGAGCCGCTCGCCGACGGCGACGGCCTCACGAAGTTGCGCGAGCTGCTCAACACCAGTGAGGAGGGGTTCCGGCTGCTCGTCGCATGGCTGGTCGCCTCGTTCATTCCCGATCTGCCGCACCCGATCCTGACGTTCCGCGGCGAGCAGGGCACCGGGAAGTCGAAGGGCGCGGCGATGGTGATCGGAATCATCGACCCGTCCGGCGCCCCGAAGCGGACGGCGCCGCGCGACGTGAAGGCATGGGCGACGCAGGCGTTCAACTCGTGGGCGCTGTGCCTCGACAACGTCTCGATCATCGCCGATTGGCTGTCCGACGCGCTGTGTCGGGCGGTGACCGGCGACGGCATCGTCGACCGCGCGCTCTACACCGACGACGACGTCGTCGTGCTGGAGTTCCGGCGCGTCCTGGCGATGACGACGATCGACGCCGGCGCGCTCGCGGGCGACCTCGCCGAGCGGCTGCTGACGATCGAGTTGAACCTGATTCCCGACCACAAGCGGCGCGAGGAAGCTGAGTTGGACGCGGTGTACGCCGAGGCTCACGCCTCGATCCTTGCGTCGCTGTTCGATCTGCTCGCGCAGGTGCTCAAGGTGCTGCCTGAGGTGCACCTCACGGAGCGCCCGCGCATGGCGGACTTCGCGCGGATCCTCGCCGCAGTCGACCAGGTGCAGGGCTGGGACACCCTTCACTCGTACAAGTCGAGCGCCCGTGACGCCGTCGCCGACGTCCTCGACGGCGAGCCGTTCGCGCAGGCGGTCGTCGCCCTGGTCGACACGGCCGGGGCGGACGGCGTGACCTTGACGGCGCAGGAACTGCTCGATGCGGTGCAGACGCCCGAGCGGCTGCCGAAGAAGTGGCCGAAGGACTCGACCCGCGCGGCCGGCCAACTCAAGCGGCTCGCCCCCGCGCTGCGGACGATCGGCGTCAACGTCGACGACTCGCAGCGACAGCCGAGGGGTAACCGATCGCGTCTCTACCGGCTCACGTCATCAGAGAGTAGGCGCAAGACAGCACCCGCAGCGCCCACAGCACCCGCAACCGGGTCTGATCAGCAGGAACGCGCGGGCGCTGCGGTCAACGCGAGCACCCGCAGCAGCGAACGCAGCACCCGCAGCGGGCGCTCGGCGGGCGCTGCGGGCGCTCGTGCGGGCGCTCACCTCAGCGCAGCACCCGCAGCCGACACCCTGCCTGACGTGCCCGAACACGGGCCTGCGGGCGCTACGGGCGCTGCGGGCGCTAGTTCGCAGCCACTCTCTGATTCCTTGACCGCCCTGTGCGACGAGTGCGGGTTCCCTATGGCTCGGATCGAGCCCGGACAGACCACACATCCCACCTGCGGCCCGGCCGCAGCCTGACTACGGAAGGCACGACCATGACCGAGACCAACGCCGAGCGCGACCCGCTCGACATCACGCGCGAAGCCATCCCCGGATTCCGCGCCGTACAGGCCGCGGACGCCGCGCTGCAGCAGCGTCTCAAGGAACTGCGCTCGGGGAGCGGCGCGCAGCCGGTCGACCTCGGCGCCGACGCGTTCGCCGCGCTCATTTCTGGCAAGCCCGTACCCGACGACCTCGGGCGCCGCGCGTGGGAAGCGCAGCAGGCCGGCGAGTTCCGTGCGGCCGAGCTGCAGATCCTCACGGGCATCGAACGCCGGCTGCAGAACCACGGCGAGAACACGGTCAAGGCAGGTGCCGACGAGGGCCTGCGCGCTCTGCGCCCCGTCCTCGACGAGCTGCTCGACCAGGCGCGGCCGATGGTGGCAGCGCTGCACGGCGTGCACGACGCACAAGGCGCCATCGATCGCGGCCCGGATGCCGTCGCCGCCTGGTCGGGGATGGCCGCCATCGTGACGCGCTACAAAGCCATCCGGGACGCACAGAAGACAGTCGCTCGTATGGCGATCGGCGAGAGCCTCGGCACGAAGTTCGGCAGCGTCGGGTTCGCCTCTGTGTTCAACGTCTGGTCCGAGATCGAGAACGTCGCCGAGCTGTGGCCCGAGTGGACGCCCGGCGGCGACTCGACCGTCCGACCGCCGTGGCCGGTCGTCTACCAGCAGCGCCCGTTCGAGGTGCGCCACGACCGCGAGTGGGTCATGTGGCTGCTGTCCACCCCGCAGGTTCGGCTGTGGGTGCCCACCATCGGCGAACTCAAGAAGGCGTGGACCACGCAGCGCGAGGACGCCGCGGCCCGCGGCGACGCCGGCGACAGCGAGCGAGTCGAGCATCGCGGCAAGCGCCCGGTGCGCGTCCGCGGCGGCGACGGCTCCGAGTGGAGCGAGTACCGCAGCGCCTGACCACGGCGCTCACGACCAGGAAGGGATACACCCATGAGCAACGCAGAGCGCACGCCCCGGAGCCTCGCCGACGGCAGGGCCCTGTACCGCAAGTACATCGGCCCGCTCGCCGGCGACGGCCCGGCCGAAGAGTTCGCCAGGCTCGACGACACCCGCGTGAACCGCATGGTCCTCGCGAACGCGGCCGCGCGCGGCGGCGAACGCGGCCGAGCGGCCCGTGCCCAGCTCGACAAGTGGGAGGCCGGCGACTCGTCGGCCGCCTGACAGACCAGGCGTCAAAGTCACCCCGCCCGCTGTTCGGTCAGTTCCGGCGAGCTGGGAGCCATGGACACGAGCACTGCGCATGGTGCCCTGACTGTCCAGCGCCACCCCGAGCGCCCCGTCGCCATCCCGGCCGGCGGGGCGCTCTGCTGTGCGTGGAACGCTTTTAGGTCCCTGACCAGGCACGATGCGAATCGGCGACACGCCGAAGTGATAGGCGGGCGCCTGCCGGGTTGGGGGTTCGAATCACTCCGGACGGCGGCGATCAAGGCCACAGCAGGGCGCTACGCAGCGGGAAAGGGCGCTGCGCCGGTTTCCCCAGACCCGTACAGAACGACGCCCACAGCACCTCCCGGGGCGAAGATCGGGGGGCGGGGGGAGTCACCCCCCACCCCTCTCGGCGCACTTGCGGGTCACGGTGAGCACGGTCAACCGGCTGATGCCCTGTACCTGCGAAGCGCGCGGCAGAGGCGCCACAGCACACGATGCACGCCGCAGCCGGCGGCGGCCGTGGCGCAGACGGCGCACTGCGAGCCGTGGTCGAGGATGGCTCGGTAGACCTCGGTCCAGTCGACGCCAAGCTCGTCGAGTGTGCTCCGCTGTTCGCTCACGACGTCCTGCCCCTGCCGTGATGGCTGCGGATCTCGACGTTGAGGTCGCTCACTCTCGACAGGTCGCCCGCTGCTCGCGCCTCGGTTCGTTGCCGGGCGAGCGCTCCGCAGACGTCGCAGCCGGTCGGCGGCTCCGGTTCTTCGAGCGGGAAGAGACTTGCGACCCGGTCGCTCACGATCTGACGTGTGGTCATGGTCACAGAATGTCGCCGCAACGTCGCCCTGCGCGGCGTCGTACGCGGTGTCATTTCGGCGTCCGACAGGACGACATTCCGGTGTCATTCCGCAGGCGGAAGGTCTACCGTTGATCGCATGTCCACACCGAACAGCACCCTTCGGGCGGTCCGCATGGGGCTGCTCATGTCACAGGACGAGTTCGCCCGAGCCATCCGCGAGGCGGGAGACCAGGCCGGGCAGCCCAACGACGCGTCGAAGCGGCTTGTGCAGCGCTGGGAGAGCGGCGACACGGCCGCGCCTCGGCCGGTGTACGCCCGCGCTCTGCAGGCGGTCACGGGCCTGCCGATCGAGGCGCTCGGCTTCACCCTGCCCGTGCCGGTCGCTCGCGTCGCCGACGACGGCCACGGCGGGCACGACCTCGAAGACTCACCCGTCGGCGTCCCGGCCGCGGCCGGCGCCCCGACGGCACAGCCTGCGTCTGCGCGCGGGAATTACTCGGGCGTATGGCTGTCGACGTACGAGTTCTACTCGTCGGGTCGGGGCGACACGTTCGTCGGGAAGCACTACGTCGTGTTGCTGCAGCACGGCAACCGGCTCACGGCGCAGAGCCTGCCGGGCGCGTCTCTCAACCCTGACAGCCCGCTGTCGCTCGATCTGCAGCTCGACGGCAACACGGTCACGGGCACGTGGACCGAGCAGACGGCCGCGGACGGCTACTACCGGGGCGCCCGCTACTTCGGCGCGCTGCAGATGCTCGTCGAGCCGACGGGCCGGCGTATGGCCGGGAAGTGGGTCGGGTTCGGCAAGGAATTCGACGTGAACACGGGGCCGTGGGAACTGCGGCTGATGGACGCGTCGACGAGCAAGGCGACGTTGGCGGAGTACAGCCGGCGGCCCGAGGGCTGAGCATGACGACGGCCCCCGTCCGATGGTGGACGGGGGCCGTTCGTGTGTCCGGGGAGGGAGGCGAGGCGGTGGGCGATCGGCCGCCGATTGAGGGTGTCGACGCCCGCTGCTCCCCCGCCTCCCTGGACTCCCTACGGCACCGTTGCCGCAGGTCGGCCGGGGGAGGCAGGGGCAGGGATGCCGTCGGGGAGAACTCCCCGAGGTCGAGGTGCCTCCCTACTCGTCGTCGGGCTCGTCGACGTCCTCGGCGAGCCGCTCAAGGATGGCGTCCTGGACTCGTTCGCGTGAGACGACCTGCACCCCGTTGGACTTGTACGGCTGTGCGCCGTACGGCTCAAGTGCGCTCTTGAGGTCGGCGAACGTCCACCCGCGGTAGGCGGCCGGGTTGCGCTCGACGAGCCGCTGCAGCACTTCTTGCGTCCGCACGCGTGTCTCGTCGCCGAGCACCGCGGCGACGTCGGCGAGCTGGTCGACGGGCTCGAACGTGCGCTGCGGTGCGTGGTCGACGCCGGCGTACAGCTCCATCGCTCGCGCGACGACCGGCGTCACCTCGTCGGCGCTCTCGTCCTTGCGGACGTAGTACGAGCGCACGACCTCGAACGGGTTCTTGGTGAAGCCGACCGTCACGGCCGTGCCGATGTCCTCGCCGGGAATCAGCGTGGTCGCGGTGATGCCGGCCTTGTGCTTGCCCGAGCCGAGCAGCCCGTCATTGGCGACGTGGTCGCCGACGGCGAACGCGACGCGGTGCGAGGTGTTGCGGGTGACGTCGCGCGGGATGCTGTCGGCGGTCGGCGACACCGTGACCCAGATCAGGGTGATCCCGACCTTGCGCGCTTTCTTCATCACCTTGACGGCGAGTTCGGCCGCCTCGGCGCCGTACTTCTTGTGCATGAACAGCTCGTGGCACTCGTCGAATACGACGACCTTCGGCCGCATCCGCGGGTCGCGCTGGGCGAGTTCGCGGGTGAGCCGCACCGAGTCGCCGCCGAGTGATTCGAGCAGCTTGCCGCGCTCGGTGACGTCGTCGCGCAGGTTCCGCAGCGCGTGCAGCGCCGCCTCGATCTGTTCGTCTTCGTCGCCCTTGACCAGCGTCCGCAGCCGCGGGCGCAGCGGGTCGTAGTCGACGTTGTACGCCATGACGTACGCCTCGATGTCGACGAGCGGGTCGAGGATCGCGCCGAGCAGTAGGGCGATGACCAGCGACGACTTACCCGAGCCCATGATGCCGCCGACCAGGTAGTTCGCGGCCATGAGCTTGCCGACGACCTGGTCGCCGCGCTGCGACACGGCGAGCGGCACGCCCTTGAAGTAGTCGGTCGTTCCCTCGGCGAGCAGTGGCCACGGCGGCACAGCACCCGAGAGCGAGCCCTGATCGGCGACCCACAGATCGAGGACGCCGGGTTGGTTCTTCGGCTCGGTCGGCCATACCTCGATCGGCTTACGCAGCAAGTTGTGCGCAAGCACGTTCTTCCTGTCGTTGACCATTTCGACCGTGACGCCGAGGGGAAGCTGCAGCTGCGAGTGCCACCCGTTGCCGAGCCGGGTTGTCGGCGACACCCATCGCGCCTGCCACCCTTCCTTGAATGCCTTGTTCAGCGGGGCGACGCCGAGGTGCTGCAGGGCCGTGAGGATCGCGCCCTCGTCTGGCACGACGTCGCGCTGCGCTGCATCCGCGGGCAGCGCCCACAGGGGCGCGGTGTTCCGTGCCCGGCCGGTCGCCCACACCGCGGTGAGGGCGAGCCACGGCAGCGACACGAGCAGCGGTTCCCAGACCACGCCGGCGATGAACGCGACCCACTGCACGAGTTCGATCACGCCGTTGATCGGCGTCAGCACGTCGTGCACGTCGTGGTTGGCGTAGGCGAGCAGAGCGCCGGCGAACAGCAGCAGCGCGGCCGCGGACGCGAGTGCCGAGGCGATCGCCTTCGGTGCGGTAAGCACGAGCTGCAGCAGCTCCATACGCCGCTTGTGCCGCGCGGCCCGGTAGGCGTGCCCGCGCGCCTCCCACTCCCGCATCGCGTCCTCGTTGCCCGCGGCCTCGGCGATGCGCAGCAGCCGCTCGTACCGGGCGGCGGTGCGGCCGTCCCAGGTACGGCGGCCGAGGATGCGGGCGCCGCCGACGACATAGGCGCCGTGGCGGACGACGACCCGATATGCGGTGTGTTCGCGCGCCTCGACGACGACCCGGCGCAGCGAGTCGACGCGTATCCGACGGCGGGCGCGTACCCGGCCGGCGGTCGGCTGCGGTCCGGTCTCGACCGCGGGCGTACTCGGTGTACTCGGTGCCTCGCGCGACTCGGGTACGGGTGTACTCGATCGGGTGTCTGTCGTGGGTACCTCAATATCCGTCATGCTGGTCACTCCGGTTGCTGTCATGGGTGATCGGAGGACACGGGGCGGCCGCTGTACCTTGCCGGGTACGGCCGCCCCGTGGCGTACCTACTTGCGCTTGCTGCGGGCAGCCTCGCGGGCTTCTGCCCGCTCGCGGATGCGGTCGGCCTGCCGCTCCAGGGCCGCGGTCGACTTGCCGTAGGCGCGGCGCCGCTCGATACGGAGACCGAGCGCGATGATCTGCGCCAACTCGCGGGCGCTGTACGGGTCGTGCTTAGAGACCGGCATGGTCACTTCCCCCTCAGGTAGTCGCGGTACAGGCCGCGCAGGATGAGCAGGCAGGCGGTTGCGCAGACACCGCCGACGGCGACCGCCACGGCGACGAGTGCGAGGGCCGCGGCGAACAACGCGGCCGCGGCGCCGCCGGCGACCACGACGCCGCCGATCACGAGCCACTTGCGGGCGTCGAACGGCTGCGGCGGTGCGGCTGGCGGCTGCTGCGGCTGCTGGTTGAGGAGCTGCTGCGCGGCGAGGATCGCGGCGATCTGTCGGGTCAACTCGGTGTTGTCGGCCGCCTCGACGGCGTCGCGGGCCGCTTTCACGAGGTCCTCGTTCACCGCGCCCACCTCCGCACGCCGCGGCGTACCCGGCGGGCCATGAGTCCGGCGCTGACCGCGACGACGACCGGCTGCGCGACGACGGCGACCAGGTCGCCGACGAGCGCGAGCAGCGGCGGGAAGGCGAGCAGCAGCCCGAGCAGGGCCCCCAGGAACAGCGGCTTCATGCCCGCACCCCCTGCCGCGCCTGGTCGTCGACGAACGCGCGGAACGCGTTCTGCAGCGCCTCGGCGCGCGCCTGCCCGCACCGGAGTCCAGCCTTGATGCTGCGGATCGACGGCACGTCGCCGGCGAGCAGCTCGGCGCGGAACTGCTGTGCGCTCTCGCCGAGCCCGAACGCTGCGAGCGGGTCGGGCTCGACGTCGGGTACGCCCGGCTCGGGCGCCTCGGGCACGTACTCGGCGTGCACCTCGGCGCGGGTACGCGGCCGCTCGGCGGCGAACGCCTGCCGTACCTCGACCGGCTCGGGCCGGGTGACGATCGGCAGCAGCCGCACCCCGTCGGGTACGACCTCGGGTACGGGACGGGGCAGCGCGGCACGCTCCGGTCGCGCCTCGGGTACGCGCTCGACCTCGACCGGCTCGGCGTACTCGACGACCCGCTCGACGACGGGCTCGGGCACGTCGTGCTCGCTGCGGGCCAGTGCGTGAGTGCGCCACAGGGCGACCGGCACGAGCAGCGAGACGACCGTGACGAGCCGCAGGGTCACGTGCACGACGCCCGCCTCAAGCGCGTGTGCGGCGACCTGCGCGGCACCCATGAGCACCAGCGACAGGGCGACGTCGAGTGCCCGGAACCACTTGAGCGCGGCGATCACGTAGCAGTCGATCGACAGCGGCAGCATGACGGCGATCGGCGGCCGCGCGCCGAGCCGGCGCGCGAGTTCGTACTCGGCGATCGCGGTGTACGCGAGCCCGGCCGCGGTCGACATCCGCCGGATCCACGTGCGGGAGTCGTCGACGCTCACGAGCGCTCACCCGCCTCGACGTCGACGGCCCGCAGCAGAATGCGCAGAGCCTCGCGGATGGCGCCGTGCGCCTGGTTGAGGGCGAACGAGTCGCCGTGGTCGACGTCGGCGTAATCGGCGAGCAGACGTCGGGCGATGCGGGCGGCGACGTCGAGGTCGCTCGGCTCACGCAGCCGATCGCGCACGCTCTCGGCGGCCGCGCCATACAGGGGCACACGAGTCTCGTCTGCCTGCCGGCTGCTCTTGGCGAGCCGCCTGCGCATGCCGCGCAGCTTCGGCAGGAACGCCTCGACGTCCTCGATCAGTTGGTCGACGCCGTCGACGTCGAGGTCGGCGCCGGTCGCGTCGTCGCTGAACACGCCGACGGACGGGCCGTCGTCCCCGTTGAACAGCATCACGCCGAGTGCGGCCGCGCCGCCGAGCTCGATGCGCGCCTCGGCGCTGCACCAGGACGGGCAGGCGCTGCGGGGCGACGGGATGCCGTCGAGCGCGAGCGGGGTCACGGTGTAGGGAATCGGCTGGTCGACGGGCCAATCGATCGCGGATACGGTGTGGTTCACGGTCTGGACTCCTTGTATGGAAGGGTCCGGCCGTAGGCGCCGCCACCATGTCTCCGCATGCGGCGGCGCCGCCCCGTTTCTCGTACGTATGCCGTACACATGAGGACGGGAGAGGCCGGGATAACTTGGGATACGGCAAGATGCCGTTTCCGCAGGTCAATCGGCCTATGAGCCCAAGATCGCAGGTCAGATCATTGCCCCGTACGGACTCCTAAAGCGGGTGTCGCAGGTTCGAATCCTGCCGGGGGCACAGACTGAAGGGCCGGCTCAGGAGGTTTTCCTCCCGGGCCGGCCCTTGGCCGTTCGGGCGTCGTGCCGCGCGCGTGCCGGACCGTGTCAGGTCAGGAGGTACGCCTTCAGGATCGTCACCGCGTAGGTGTTGCCGGTGGTGTCGGTCAGGGTGGATGCGAGGGAGACCGAGCGGGCGTCTTCCGGGTGGGTCAGGGTGAGGGTCCTCTTGCCGTGGGTCGTGGTCACCGGGGCGGGGGACCAGGTCCTGCCGGCGTCGTAGGAGACCTTCACCGTCAGGGACTTCAGGTGGGTGGCCGCCGGGCCCTGGAGGGAGAGGGGGATCGTGATGCGGCGGCCCGCGGGGGCCGTGCCGGTCGGGGTCAGCTTCGGATGGAAGCGGACCGTGGAGAGGGGCAGCGAGCCGGAGTCGGACGGGCTGGACGTGAAGGTCCAGGCCGCTGTCAGGCGGGTCGTGGTCGTGGCCACGCCCGGCGGGCGGGTCAGGTCCGTGCGGAGCGTGTAGCGGGCCGGGGCGGGCGGGAGCTTCTCCGCGGTCTGGCAGAGGTCGCCGTCGTTGTCGAGCAGGGTGCCGCCGTCCGCGGTGACCGTGGTGCGGCGTTCGGCGACGGAGGAGGCGGGATGACCGGCCCCGTCGGCGAGGTCGGGGACGCACAGCTCCAGGGTGTCGCCGTCGCGCCGTGCGCCGTACGGGCCGCCGGTGACCGGACTGAAGACACCGACGTTGTACGTGGCCGCGTAGGTCCGGCCCGCCCGGTACGACCTCGCGCGCTCCGTGCCGTAGAAGACGTCATCCTCGTCTCCGGAGGCGTTTCGCTGGCCCAGGTTGGCCGTCCATTGGAAGCCCTTGGGCGTGGTGACGTAGATCTTCGCGGTCGTCGGCAGCGGGAAGGGGTCGCTCACCGTTCCCAGCGACAGGGTGGGGCCGCTCCACAGGACGTTGACGATGCCCTTGCGGTGGGCGGCGGACGAGCCGAAGTTCCGCTTCAGCAGGGCCAGTTCGGCCATGCGCGTGGTGTGCCGGTAGCCGGTGGGGAAGCGGTCGGGCAGGTTGTACAGCAGGTGGTAGGTGGTGCTGTCCTTCTGCCACAGGCCGCCGAGCTGCGTGCTGAGCCTCCCGGCCGGGGCGGCCGGTCCCAGGGTCGCGGTGCGCAGGTTCTTGAACGTCCCCCAGAACAGGGTGCTGTTGTGCGAACCGCTTCCGGTGCCCACGGCGACGTTGAGCTGGCCGTCCGACATCTTCGCGCCCCGCGGCGCGGTGATCCCGACCGGCTTCGCCCTGCGCGCGTCGAAGACGACCGTGGTGTCCCCGGTGACGGAGAGCCGGGGCCGGACCAGCGCGGAGGTGCCCTCGGCGCCTTCCAGCACGGTGTCCACGACGTAGTCGCCGCGCGGGACCCGCACCCGGTACACGCCCTTGGAGATCTGCTCGGAGTCCCTGAGGTTCGTGGTCCAGTACGTGCCCGAGTAGGCGAGGATCTCGGTCAGCGGCGCGCTCACGGGCCGGCCGCCGCGGTCGAGGAACTTCAGGGTGAGGTCGTGTGCCTCGGCCTCGCGTATGACACCGAAGGCGGTCCGTACGGCCGTAGGGGCGGCGGTCGTGGGGTCAGTGCCGTTCCGCGCGGTGGCGACCAGCGTGCCCGAGTAGGTGCCGTTCGCCGCCTCGACGCGGGTGTCCGCGGTGAGGTCGACGCCGGCGGTGCCGCCCGCCGGGACGGTGAGCTGTGTGGTGCTCAGCGTGAACATGCCTTCGGGGGCCGTGCTGCCTCCGGGGCCGGTCGCGCCGGCCGTCAGGTCCAGGGTGACGGGGTGGTCGCCGTCGTTGCGGTAGGTGATGTGCCGGGTGAGCGGCCGGTCGTCGGTGTGGGGCCACAGCTGCTTGCCGAAGGAGACGGAGGTCTGTTCGCTCGCCACCTCCCCCTGAAGTGCCCGGGACACGTCGAGCCGGCCCGTCCCCTGCTGGTAGCCGGTCGCGCCGGTGGTCGGGGTGGTGGACGCGGTGAGCGCCTGCTTGATCCGGGCTCCGGTCCAGTCGGGGTGCCGCTGGGCGAGGATCGCGGCCGCACCCGCGGCATGCGGCGTCGCCATCGACGTACCGGACATGGAGACGTAGCCGTCGGCCGCCGGGTCGCCCATGTGGCCGTGCGCCGCCCTCGCCGAGACGATGTCCACGCCCGGCGCCGTGAGGTCCGGTTTCAGTGCGTTGTCGGCGGTCGGGCCGGTGCTGGAGAATTCGGCGAGCCGGTCCTCGCCGTCGACGGCGCCCACGGTGAGCGCCGACTCCGCGGCCCCCGGGGAGCCGACGGTTCCGGCGTCGGGGCCCTCGTTGCCGGCCGCGGCGACGGTGAGCATGCCGGTGCTCCTAGAGAGGGCGTTCACCGCCGCCTCGACCGGGTCCTCCCCCGGGGTGTCGGTCTGGCCCAGGCTGAGGTTGGCCACCTTGGCGCCCTGCCCGGCGGCCCACTCCAGGCCGGCGATGACGGACGAGTCGGTGCCCTCGCCGTCGTCGTTCAGCACCTTCGCGTCGAGGATCTCCGCACCGGGTGCGACACCCTTGTAGCGCCCGCCGGAGCGGGCCCCCGAGCCCGCCACCGTCGCCGCGACATGCGTGCCGTGGCCGGCCTTGTCGTCGGTGCTGCCGGTGCCGCTGAAGTCCTTCGCCGCCGTCACCGCCGAGGCGAGGTCCGGGTGGGTGGTGTCGATGCCGGTGTCCAGGACGGCGACCTTGACGCCCTTGCCGTCGTATCCGGCAGCCCAGGCGGCCGGGGCGCCGATCTGAGTGACGCTGCCGCCCAATTCCCCGGCGTTCGCCCCGTCTTCGTCCGCCGGCGCCTTGAAGCGGCCGTCCAGCCAGACCCGCGCGACTCCCTTCCCCTCGGTGAGGGTCTGCCACATGTCGTCGGCCCCGGCCTTGGGCAGGGTGATGGCCGCGCCCGCCACGCTGGGCAGCTCCCGGCGCACGATGGCGTCGCTGTCCGCGACCAGTGACTTCTGGGTGCTGCCGCGCTGGGCGGACTTCCCCTCGTACGACACGATCAGCGGGAGCGTGCGGCGCCGGGAGTCGTCGTAGCCTGCGCGTATCAGGCCGCTGACGTCGAACAGCCGCATGTCCAGGACGCCTTGGCCGATCAGGGCGGCGGCGTCGGCGGGCACGACGTACTGATCGCCCCCGACGCCGCGCACGGACACCGGGACGTGCTCACGGCCCGGGGCACGCTGAACACCCGTCACCCGGCCCCGGGCGTCCAGCCGGACCCGGTCGCCGGTGAGGAGGGTGACGTACCGGCCGGCCGCGGAGGCGGAGCCGGCGGTCCGCGCGCCGAGGCTGGGGCTGCCGGGCGACGCGACGGTGGCGGTGTCCTGCGTCCGTACACCGAGGCCGGGGCTGCCGGGCGACGCGACCGTGGCGGTGTCCTGCGTCCGTACGCCCAGGCCGGATCCCGTGGCGGCCACCGAGACGCCCGTCATCAGCCCCGCCACCAGCAGGGCGGCCAGCGAGGCGCTCGTGGTTCTGTCGCGCATTCAGCTCGCCTGCCCGGGGACCTGCTGGGCGGCGTCGACGACCGCGCGCTCGGTGATCGCGCTGGTGTGCGTGACTGTACCGACCTTGAGGGGGTCGCCCGCCGTGGCCTTGACCACCACGATGCGCTCGCCGAGGAACCGCAGCGTCTTCTTGTCGAAGATCCACTCGGTGCGCTCACCGTCGTTCTCCCGCGCGATCGCGACCCCGTGCCGGCCCGTGGCGTCGACCGCGTCATCCACCGAGACGACTCCGGGGATCTTGGCCGCGGCCTTGTAGAGCGCGGCACCGACCTCGGCGGGCGGGTAGCTCTCGAACAGCAGATCGCCGATCGCGACGAAGGCGGCCTGGTCGCGCGGGACTTCGGGGTCCCGGACGGCGTCCGACTCCTGGTAGATCTTCCGCAGCAGCGCGTCGGGGTCGGTCGGCAGCCCGGCCAGGGCGTTGTAGGCGCCGCTGAACGGGACGTCGCTCTTCAGGGTGATGCCCTTGTCACCGGTCTCACCGGCCTCGATCAGCCAGCCGTCCCTGCCGTCGAGGGAGTTCCAGACCTGGCGGGAGTGCAGCTCGTTGCTGACCGCCTCGCTCTTGTCGCCGACGGTCTTGATGTAGGTGTCGGCCACCTTCGAGGCGATGTAGATGTACTGGCCCTTGCGCGGGGTGGGCGCGGAGGTGTCGGCGGCGGCCAGGGAGATGCGGTCGAGGAGCTGGGGGGCGCCCTTGGGGTCGGCGACGCCGATGCTGGTGGTCAGTGCGGGGCCGGTGGCCAGGGCGGTCTTGCCGCCGTCGGTCCCGCCGCCGGTGAGGGCGAGGCCGCCCACGACGGCGCCGGCCAGGGCGAAGGCCGCGGCGGGCAGCAGGACCGCACGGCGCAGGAACGGGTTGTAGCGCTGCACGGGCGCGCCCGGAGAGGTGGCGGACGTACGGGAGGAGGTGCGGAGGTCTTCGTGGATCCGGGCCATCATCTGCTCCTTGTGGAACTGGTGGCGGCCCGCCGGCAGATCCCGCTCGGCGGAGGGCAGCAGACTCTGCGTCTCCGTCCACTCGGCCGGGTGGGGCCGGTGGGAGGGGCTGGCGTTCATCGGTTTCCTTCCTGTGCGGACCGGACCGCGTATCCGCGATCACCTGTTATCTGCCGGTTCGTGCGGGTGGGTTCCCGTTTTTCTGCGAGCAGTTGGGCGTCGGTGAGTTTGCGCAGCCTCGCGCGGGCCCGGGAGAGGCGGGAGCGGACGGTGCCGACCGGGATGCCGAGGGCGCGGGCCGCCTCGGCGTACTCCATCCCCTCCCACAGGCACAGCGTCAGGACCTCGCGCTCGGGGCGCTTGAGCAGGCTGAGGGCGGCGAGCGTGGCGGCGATACGGCGACGGTCGTCCAGGCGTCCGGCGGTCTCCTCGGCGTGGTCCTCGACCTGTTCCTCGGCGGCGTGCGCGGCGGCCGCGGCGCTCGCCGCGTTGCGGTAGCGGCGGTTGCTGCGGTGGTGGGAGCGGGCGACGTTGGTGGCGATGCCCAGCAGCCACGGCCGCAGCGAGCCGCCTTCGGCCTCGACCGAGGCGCGGCGCCGCCACGCCTCCATGAAGGTCGTCGCCATCACGTCCTCGGCCAGCGCCCAGTCGGCGGTCAGCCGGAAGGCGTGGTTGTACACCGCGCGGGCGCACGCGTCGAAGAGTTCCGCGAAGGCGTCCGGATCTCCGTTTCGCACCCGGGTTCGCATATCTGTGGTCACGTCTTGCACTGACGTTCGGTGCGGTCGAGTTCCGGTGAGACACGTCACAGCCCTCGCACAGGCCGCCGGGGCGGTGACCGCACGCACGGGAAGAGCGCCCACGGAGGTCGTGGGCGCTCTTCGGCGTCGTACGCGGATGCCGTGCCGTTACTTCAGCTCGTCCTCGGTGAAGTAGTCGTCCTTGATGAGGACGTCGTAGTTGGACTTGTCGACGCTCGTGGGCTGGAGGAGGACGGCGGGGACGGCCTTGACGCCGTTCTTGTAGCCGACGGAGTTGTCCACCCACGGCAGCCGGTCGTTGAGGATGTCGTCGACCACGGTCACGGCCGCGTCGGCGAGCCGGCGGACGTCCTTGTAGACGGTCTGCGCCTGCTGGCCCGCGATGATCGACTTCACGGACTCGAGTTCGGCGTCCTGACCGGTGACGATCGGGAGGGGCTTGACGGCGGTGCCGTAGCCGTCGGAGTGCAGCGCGGCCAGGACGCCGCGCGAGATGCCGTCGTACGGGGAGAGGACCGCGTCGAGCCGCCGGCTGCCGTACTGGGCGAGGATCTTGCTCATGCGCTTCTCGGCGGTGGGGCCGTCCCAGCGCAGGGTGGTTATCTTGTCCAGCCCCGTCTGGCCGGAGGGGACCACCAGCTGCTTGTTGTCCAGGAACGGCTGCAGGAGCGCCATCGAACCGGCGAAGAAGTACTTGGTGTTGTTGTCGTCGGGAGAACCGGCGAACAGCTCGATGGTGAACGGGCCCTTCTTGCCGTCCTCCAGACCGAGCTTTTCGATGATGTAGTGGGCCTGCATCCGGCCGACCATCTCGTTGTCGAACGACACGTAGTAGTCGACGTTCTTGGTGCCGAGGATCAGACGGTCGTAGGCGATCACCGGGATCTTCGCGTCGGCGGCCTTCTGCAGCACGCCGTTCAGGGACCTGTTGTCGATGGCCGCGATGATCAGCGCGGAGACACCCTGCTCGATCAGTGTCTCGATCTGGGCGACCTGGGTCTTCGGGTCGTCGTTGCCGTAGACCAGCTTGGCCTTGTACCCCTTGGTCTTCAGGTCGTTGACGACGCTCTTGCCGTCGGTGAGCCAGCGATCGGAGGACCGGGTCGGCATCGCGACGCCGACGGTGGCGCCCTCGGCAGCGCTTCCCGAGCCGGCCTCGGAGGCATCGCTCTCGAGGCCGCAGGCGGACAAGGTGAGGGCCAGGGAGGCTACTCCGGCCAGCAGGGCTCTTCGATCCAACACGGTGAGGGTTCCTTGTCCTTCTCGTCGTTGAGGGGATGACGGCGTATCAGGTGTCGAGGGGGGTGTGGTGCGGGCGCCTGGGCCGAGCCCTCGCCGAGCCGCGCACCGCCGCCGAGGTCGTCGGGGTGCTGGTGCGCGGGTTCCAAGGTGGTGCACAACTGGCCGGGCAGGCCCGGAGGTGCGGGGCAGGCCGGTCCGCCGGGACGTCGCCCGAGTCGGTGCTCTGGTGCCTCGGCGCCCTGCGGGCCGCCGATCAGTGCCGGGCCGCGGCGGAGCGGAGGGGGGTCGTCAACTCCCTTGCTCCCGTTGCCGGTTGAAGTGCCGACGGGTGTGCACCCACCCGTACGTCTGACGGCGCCACGGCGTTCAGGTCACCTACGGGCCGATCCCGGCAATGCACAGGGCACGCGCCTTTCGAGCGTTCGAAATCTCGACAGATGTGCGGAATGTTGGCGTGACGTTAAGGGGAGGTGCGCATGGTGTCAACGGTGCGAACAGGGATGGTTACAGAAAGGCGTGAAAGGAGAGACCGAAACATTCGACGCCATCGATCGAAAGTTGATCTCCCTTAGCAGCCGTTTGTTTCAACCCGTCGCACTTCAGCCACCTGCGATTGTTTCGTCAACCCTGCCGAAACTGTTGACACTTGTCGGGGACAGACCAACACTGCATGCGTTGACGGGGCTCCCCCCCTCCGGCCCCCCACCGCCCTCTGCGAGGACGAGGAGGAACACGTCCATGAACGACGCACCCGCACCCAGCAACACCCCCGCACCCACCCGCCGCAACGTCTGCGCCCTGCTGCTCGGTACCGGCGCCGCGCTCGCGCTGCCGGGAGCCGTCGGCACCGCGCACGCCGCCACGGTCGTCACCACGAACCAGACCGGCTACGACAACGGCTTCTACTACTCCTTCTGGACCGACGCCCAGGGCACCGTCTCGATGACCCTGAACTCCGGTGGGAACTACAGCACTTCCTGGCGCAACACCGGCAACTTCGTGGCCGGCAAGGGCTGGGGCAACGGCTCCCGCCGGAACGTGACGTACTCGGGCAGCTTCAACCCGTCCGGCAACGCCTACCTCGCGCTCTACGGCTGGACCTCGAACCCGCTCGTCGAGTACTACATCGTCGACAACTGGGGCACCTATCGGCCCACCGGCAACTACCGGGGCACGGTCTACAGCGACGGCGGCACGTACGACATCTACCAGACCACCCGCTACAACGCCCCGTCCGTGGAAGGCAACAAGACCTTCAACCAGTACTGGAGCGTGCGCCAGCAGCGGCGCACCGGCGGCACCATCACCACCGGCAACCACTTCGACGCCTGGTCGCGCGCCGGGATGCCGCTCGGCAGCTTCAAGTACTACATGATCATGGCGACGGAGGGCTACCAGAGCAGCGGCAGCTCCAACATCACCGTGAGCGGGTGACGGGATGGGCCGCAAGGCTTGCCGTTCCGTCCGTTCCCTGTTCAGCAGATTGGCCGTCCTCGCCATGGCAGCAGCGAGCACCCTCACCGTCCAGGCCGCCGCCCCGGCGCACGCCGCCGCCTGCACCGGATACGTCGGCCTCACCTTCGACGACGGGCCGTCGAGCAACACCTCGGCCCTGCTGAACGCCCTCACCCAGAACGGGCTGCGGGCCACCATGTTCAACGAGGGCCAGTACGCCGCAGCCAATCCGTCGCTCGTGAAGGCCCAGGTCAGCGCCGGGATGTGGGTCGGGAACCACAGCTACACCCACCCCCACCTGACCTCGCTCTCCCAGGCCCAGATCGAGTCGGAGATCTCCCGCACGCAGTCGGCGATCGCCGCGGCCGGCGGTGGCACGCCGAAGCTGTTCCGGCCGCCGTACGGCGAGACCAACGCGACCGTGAAGGCGGTCGAGGCCAAGTACGGGCTGACCGAGGTCCTGTGGAACGTGGACTCGCAGGACTGGAACGGCGCCAGTACGGACGCCATCGTGGCGGCCGCCGGACGGCTCACCGACGGCCAGGTCATCCTCCTGCACGACTGGTCCGCCAACACGCTCGCCGCGATCCCGCGGATAGCGCAGGGGCTGGCGGCGCGCGGACTGTGCGCCGGGATGATCTCGCCGGCCACGGGCCGGGCCGTGGCACCGGGCGGCGGCAGCGGCAGCTCGTGCACCGCCACCCTGTCCGCCGGGTCCTCGTGGAGCGACCGGTACAACCTCAACGTCTCGGTGTCCGGGTCGAGCACCTGGACCGTGACGATGACCGTGCCCTCGCCCGCGAAGATCCTCTCCACCTGGAACATCGCCGCCAGTTACCCCAGCCCCCAGGTGCTGACGGCCAGACCGAACGGCAGCGGCAACAACTGGGGCGTCACCATCCAGCACAACGGCAACACCACCTGGCCGACGGTCACCTGCAGTACGGCCTGACGCCCGAAGGCGCGGCGACCACGCCGACGGTCGCCGCGCCTTCCTCTTTCTCCCCGGACGGCCCTAGCAGCCCATCGCCCACACATGGGCGTCGCCGCGGTCGTTGGCGACGCCGTTGTAGCCGACCTCCTGGCCCGGTGACAGGCAGATGGTCACGGCCCCGCCCGTGGACGGGAACTGGATGGCGGACTCGTAGACCTTGACGTGATCCTTGATGCCGGGGCCGGTGATGCCGTGGTTGGCCCACGACGAGTCGCTGTCGGCGATCCAGCTCTCCCACCACTCGTCGTCACCGGACGCGTTCATCCGCTGCCCGCCGAAGTTCGCGTCCGTCCAGACGCAGAAGTTGCCGCTCGGACACTCGGCCGCCGCCGCGGGCGAGGCGGTCGCAAGCCCGGTACCGGTGGCGAGCAGGGCGGCGACGAGCAGGGAGACGTACTGCTTCACAATCAGGGCCTTTCTAAAGGTGGTTGTACGACGCGCTGAGCAACGCCCGTGCCTCGGTGAGGCCGTGGGCGCGCAGCTCGCGGTAGGCGGCGCGCTCCTCGCGCGGCGCCCGGGACTTGAGGTTGTTCACGAGCGTGGCGGCTCGGAACCAGCGCCGCTGGTCGCCGTAGAGGCGGCGCTCGGCGGCGGCGAGACAGCCGTCGGTGTGCTGCCCGACGACATGGCCGCCGGGCAGTTCGAGGGTGAGCTCGGCGCGGCCGGTGCCGAACAGGGCGTGGTCCACGGCGGTGGAGGCGGGCGGCCCGCCCGGACGCGGCGGGGTGAGGCCCTGCCGGGTCAGGCAGCGGTCGGTGAGCAGGACCTGGGCCGCCTTGAGGGTGTCGTCGGGGCTGAGCGACACCGCCGGTTCACGCGGCCCGCCGCAACCGGTCGCCCACGCGGCCAGACACAGCGCGGCCAGTGCGCGCCGGGTGCGGCGGCTCATCCCGGCTGGCAGTCGGAGTGCGGGACGGCGTCGATCGCGTCGGCCTTGTCGGCCCACTCCCAGTTCTCCGAGTAGTCACCGCCGTAGACCGTGCGCTGCAGACAGCCGCCCGAGCGGGGGAAGTGCAGGACGTAGGTGGTCCGGTCGACCTGGGAGCTGAAGGACTTCGCGTTTCTGCGGACGGTGGCGTCGAGTTCGGCGTATCCGCCGCGGCCCGCGTCGTAGCACCAGCCGCCGCCCATCTCCCCCGGCTGCGGCCAGAAGCACACATGGCCCGGCAGGGCGGCGGCGGAGGCGGACGGGGTGGGGGTGAGCGCCGTGAGCGCGGCGGACAGGGCGAGGGCAAGGGTGACGGAGCGTCGCAAGGGGGACCTCTGGGGACGGCGGCTGGAGGATGCTCACGCTGCCTTCCCCGCCCTGACCTGGACAAGCGCGAGGACCACCGACGTCACCCATGACAGTGAGTAGTCATACAGGTCGGGTACGACGGTCGCGCCACGCCGCTCGTGCCGTGAGCGACGCCCCCGGCTCGGCCGCCCGGGTCCGCTCCTTCGTCAGCGCCTTGGTGACCCGGCGGGCCAGCAGCGGGTCCACCGGCAGCACATGGGAGGCGAACCAGCGGGCGGGTTCCGGGTCCGGGGCCGGGTCCACGAACTCGGCGCCCGCGTAGTCGTCGAGCGGCGGGTCGTAGAGATACCCGGAGACCACGCCGTGTCCGACGAGACGGTCCACGAGCACGTCCCGGTCGTCCACCAGCAACGGCACCCGGAAGAGCGGCAAGGGGCCGCCGTGATCACGCACCGCCGGGGAGGCCCAGGGGGTGCCCGCGAGCAGCGTGACGCCCGCCCTGCGGTGGGCGAGGCCGGTGTCCAGGCGGTTGAGGCGGAGGGTCAACTGGGCCCGTACGAAAGCCCCGTGGCGGACGCGGTAGTCGTTCAGGTCGACGCGTATCCAGGGGTCGTACGGCGGCAGGCTCGGTGCCTCGCGCGCGGCCAGGGACAGCCGCGGCGCGTGCAGGGGCATCCGGTAGGAGCCGGGGTCGCGTTCGAGCAGGCCGAGGCGTTGCATGGCCCGCCAGGTGGGGCGTACGAGATGCAGGGCCTTCACCGTCGAACGGGCCAGGGGGCGCAGGGTGACGGACAGGTCGG
This sequence comes from Streptomyces sp. NPDC057280, assembly GCF_042668605.1. NCBI lineage: Bacteria > Bacillati > Actinomycetota > Actinomycetes > Kitasatosporales > Streptomycetaceae > Streptomyces > Streptomyces sp. NPDC057280. Next base: position 282,264 of record NZ_JBHUYR010000005.1, on the reverse strand, counting down.
CGCGGAGCCGGGCCGGGGTGAGGAGGTCGTCGCGCAGGCTCTCCAGCTCCCGCCTGGTACGGGCGTCCTGGACCGCCAGGAAGCCGCCGGCCATCGCCGCCACGTGCTTGGAGAGGCTGAAGGCGGCGGCCTCGCCGAAGGTGCCCACGGGCTGCCCGGCGACATGCGTGCCGATGGCGTGGGCCGCGTCCTCGATCAGCGGGATCCCCAACTGGTCGCAGCGGCGGCGGAGTTCGCCGGCGCGGTCGGGGATGCCGTAGAGGTTCGTGGTCAGGACGGCGTCCAGGGAGCGCCAGGTGGACTCCGGTACGGCCGCCGGGTCGATGTTGCCGTCCCAGGGGGAGACCGGAGCGGTCACGGGGCGCAGGCCGGCGGCGAGGACGACGAAGAGGATCACGTCGTCGTTGACCGGGGACATCAGGACCCGGCCGCCGGGGCGGCACCAGCGCCGCAGGGCCAGGTACAGGGCCAGCCGGGCCGAGGGCGTGTAGACGCACTCCCGGCCGAGCCGCCGCGTCATCGTCGCGGCGAGCCGCGATCCGTACGGCATCGTCACCTCGTGTGTGGAGGGGCGGAGGGGTCTTACCTGACCGGTGATGACGTACGCAGGCCGCCGATCGTCTTCAGCAGGCGGTCGGCCGGATCGCGGAGCCAGGGGTGGGCGTTGACCGTGTTGCGCAGGCCGCGGACCGGCCGGCGCCACATGCGGTGGGCGGCGGCCACCGGGTGCGGGCGGACCGCGAAGCCCTCGCCGACCCGCAGTTCGCGGGTCTTGAGCCAGTCCTTGTACTCCTTGTCGCCGCGCCCCAGATCGAGCACCTGCACCCCTTCTCGCCCCGCCGCCTCGGCCATCCGCAGATGCATGAGCAGGCCCGGGGAGTAGTAGCGCAGTTCGGGGTCGTACGCCGTGAACCAGGCGGCGAAGACGGTGCGCGAGGTCGGGCCGAAGTGGGCGGCGACCGGGCGGTCACCGGCGTAGACGACGGACAGCACGCCGGTGAAGTGGTCCTCGCGGACCCGGAAGAGGTGTTCGGTGAGGTCGACGATCCAGGGGCGGGCGAACCGGTCCATACGGCCCGTGCGCCGGTACTGGGCGGACTTCCAGCGCATCAGCTGCCGCAACACCTCAGGGTCCCGCTCGTCGAAGACGAACCGCACCTCGCCGTGGTCGCGCGCGAGCCGGCGCTCCTTCTTCAGGACCGTCTTGGCCAGGCCCGGGTAGGTGGCGCGCAGCCACTCCGGGTAACTGCCCTCGGCAGCCTTCAGATCGACGACCGGCGAGGCGAACGTCCCCGTGACATAACGGCCGAAAGGCTTCTGCTCGTCGACGAGGTGATCGAACTCGAACACGGACAGCCCGCAGGCCTTCAGCAGCTCGCCGGTGTCCCAGGTGACTCCGGAACGGTGGACGAGGGCCTGGCAGTCGGAGAGCCCGAGCCCGATGGCCCGCCCGACGCCGAACGCCCCCCTCTCGTACGGAAAGAAGCCGACCGGCTCCACGCCGTCGTGCAGCACCGCGACCCGCGCCCCGCCCCGGTACCGGCCCACCCCGGCGGCGAACTCCGGGGCCAGGAAGGGGTTTCCGAAGTCGGGCGACTCGTCCATCACCCGGTGCCAGGCAGCGCGGAGCGTGCCGCTGAGCTCCTCCGGTCTGTGGATCGTGATCTGGTTTCTCATGGAGTTGCTCGTGGATCGCATGGGCGATCGCTCCCCCCAGTTCCCCCATGACGCGCCGGCCGCGTCCCGCCACTTCCTCCGCCATGTGCCCGTCGGCTCCCGTGCCCATTGTGCGGTGGGGCTCAAACGTCGCGAAACAGTACGCACGCTGTCAAGGGTGCCTGTCGTAACGGAACCGTGCGGATTGGGCTCTTCCCGCCCGGGCCTGCACCACTGCCTGTATTACTGCCGGGATGACGGCATCCTCGTAGGAGCGAGGAGAGTCATGGACGAGGGAGTGGGGGCCGGGATGGCGGACGCCGGGTTCGTGGACGGGATGACGCCCTATCTGCGGGAGGGTCTGGGGGTGCACGGGGAGCGGGTGCTGGACAGCGAGGGGGTGCCGCTCGGGAGCGGGCCGGCCGAGGTGGGGCGGCGCATCCTGTGGGCCACGCACCACCGGGCCGACGAGCGGGGGCGTCAGTCGCTGGCGGAGGCGGTGGCGGACGCGGTCGCCGAGCCGGGGAGCGCGGACGCGCTGGGGGCGCTGCGGCAGGTGATCCGGCGGGCGCTGAGCAAGGACCCCGGGCTGGAAGGGGAGTTGGCGGCACTGCTGCCTCGCGGCACGGCTGCGGTGGTCGTCGCGTCCGGGGAGCGGTCGATCGCCGCCGGGGGGAACATCGGTGTCGCGATCACCGGTGACGGGCACGGTCCCGTACGGCCATGAGCACGGAGCACGTCCCGTCTGTCGCCACAACCTCGCAGCAGCACGCCAAACCGCCCAGCTAGGCTGACCAAATGCCCAAACCACCCCCCACCACCACCCTGGGCATCGTCCCCGCCCTGGTCCGCTCCGCGTTCCTCGTCAACGCCGTCTACGCCGACTCCAGCCGCGCCTTCCACATCACCCCCCAACAGGGGCAACTCCTCTGCGTCCTCATGCCCCACCCCCAGGGCATGACCGAGCTCGGCGAAACCCTGGGCCTCGCCAAGTCGAGTCTCACCGGGCTCGTCGACCGGACCGTCCGGCGTGGCCTCGTCCGCCGCGAACCCGATCCCCGGGACAGGCGTGCCGTACGTGTGAGTCTCACCGAGCAGGGCGCCGAACTCGCCGAGGAGTTCTACGAGGAGACCTGCCGGCGCATCGACGCGCTGCCCGCCGGTCTCACCCCCGCCGAGCGCGACCGTCTCGCCGCGCTCCTCTCCCGCGTCGTCCTCGACAACAAGGTGCCGGAAGTATTCAGCGAGCCAGACCCGGCGCCGTAGCCGCCTCGGCGTCCGGCTGCCGTCGGCCCGCCACCGCCAGCGCCGACGTCACCAGCACCGACGCCCCCGCCACCATCGCCATCGCCGCCGCCGGGGACGTCACCTGCGCCAGCGAACCGGCCAGTGCCGCCGCCACGCCCTGCATGGTGAGCATCCCGGCGGAGCGCAGCCCGAGGGCGTGGCCCGCCATGTCGTCGGGGGTGAGGGACATCAGCCGCTCCTGCTGGACCAGGCTCGCGGCGAAGCCGACGTTGGACAGGCACACCGCCATCGCCGCCCACACCACGTCCGGCCGCAGCGCGAACAGCAGATACGGCGTCGCCAGCAGCAGGAGCAGCGGTGTGGCCAGGCGCCCGCGCAGGGCGGGCGGCACAAAGCGGCCCACCAGGACGTCACCCATGAACATGCCCAGCGCACCCGACGCGAACAGTGCGCCGGCCGCCTCCGGGGCGTAGGAGACGTACAGGGAGTCGCAGCCCACCACCAGGCCGTTGGGGAGCCACAGGCCGAGGTAGGTCAGGCGGCGGCCCCGCGAGGACCACAAGAACGCGTTGTTGCGCCACGTCGCTCGAACCGAGAGGCGGCCGGAGGCGCGCGGCGGACGGGCCGTCAGGCCCAGGCGGTAGCCCACCGCCTGGGTCAGGTACAGCGCGGCCGCCAGGAGCAGACAGAGCCGCGGGGACAGGAGTGCGAGCAGGGCGCCGCCCAGCGCGAAGCCCAGCACCTGCATCAGGCCCGACGCCATGTTGAACACCGAACGGCCCAGCACGAAACCGGACTTGGGCAGGATCTCGTTCAGCAGGCCGCCGGTCACCCCGCCGCCCAGCGACGCGATCAGGCCCTGGAGGACCACCACGGCGAAGACTCCCCAGACCGGGAGTCCGGGCAGCGCCAGTACCGCCGTCAGTGCCGCGAAGGCCAGGCCCGACCAGACCAGCGTCGACCTCGGGCGCAGCCGGTCGGCTCCCGAGAGCAGGAACGTGGCGCCCAGGACCTGCGCGAGCTGCGGTCCGAACATGCTCAGCGCCGACAGCAGCGGGGAGTCGGTGGCCCGGTAGACCATCGTGGCGAGGGACAGTCCGCCGATCGTCAGGGCCGCGTTGAAGGCGGCGTAGGAGAGGAAGAAGGGGGTGAACTCCGGGGTGCGGAAGAGGTCGCGATAGCTGCGCATGGAGGCAGTCAAGAAGGGACCGGGCGGCGATCGTTATTGTTTCGCGCGTCGGCGAAAGCCGCAGTGCGGCACGGGGGGGCTCATGGGGTGGTGGCAGCTCGATGCCGACACCCTTGCCCGCAGTCGGTTCGTGGTCTCGCCGTTCGCCGAGACGTTCGCGAATCTGTGGCTGCTGCGCAGAGGCACCGCCGCCCACCCCGGTGAGGAGGCGTGGCTGCGGGCGCATCTGCCGGGCTATCGCGCGTACCTCGCCGCCGACCCGGTGGCCGACGCCCTCGTGGACGCCGCGCTCCGGTCCTGGATCGCCGACTTCGTCTGCCCCACGCCGCGCGCCGGAGAGAGCTTCGAGGAGACCGCGGCCCGGGTGCGGACGGCCGCCCCCGACGCGGCCCGCGCCAACCTCCGCGTCTCCCTCGCCGGACCGCTCCCCGCGCTCCTGGAGCGGGACGACCTGCCCGAGCGGGCGACCGCGCTCCTCACCCACGTCTGGGAGGAGGCCGTGCGGCCGTACTGGGACCGTCGGCGGCGCGTCCTGGAGGCCGACGTGGTCGCGCGGACCGCGCGGGTGAGCCAGGGCGGCTGGGCGGCCGTACTGGACTCGCTGCGGCCCTGGACCCGCTGGCTCGGGGAGAGCCGGTTCCAGGTCAACCTGCACGAGTACCCGCCGCGGGAGGTCGCGTCCGGCGCCGAGCTGTCCTTCATCCCGGTGACGACGGGCAACGGCTGGGTGTCGTGGGAGGGGCGGGAGCGGTACGCCGTCGTCTACCCGTGTCTCGGTGTGCTCGCCGAGGACCACCGGCACCGGCCCGTCCCGGGCGGGCTCGGGGCGCTCGTCGGGGCCGCGCGGGCCGGGCTGCTGGTGCTGCTCGAAACGCCGATGAGCACGACCCAGCTGGTCGCGGTGACCGGCCGCGCCCTCGGCTCCGTCGGCCGCCATCTGCGCGTGCTGCTGGACGCCGGGCTGGTGGAGCGGCGGCGGGCGGGGCGGTCGGTGCTGTACGAGCGGACGGCGGCCGGGACCGTGCTCGTGGAGGCCTCCCGGAGCGAGGAGTCGCGCCACGAGGCATCCCGCACCGAAGCCTCCCGCACCGGGCCCTCACGTCGGCCCGACACTTACCGGAGCTAGCATCCGCTTATGACGACTGCTGACAACACCTCCCCCCTCTCCGTCGAGATCGGCACCCTCCAGGGCGGCGCCGCCGACCTCTCCCAGTACGCCGGCCGGGCCGTGCTGATCGTGAACGTGGCCTCCAAGTGCGGGCTGACCCCGCAGTACAACGGCCTGGAGAAGCTCCAGAAGGCGTACGCCGACCAGGGCTTCACCGTCCTCGGCGTGCCCTGCAACCAGTTCATGGGCCAGGAGCCCGGCAGCGCCGAGGAGATCGCGGAGTTCTGCTCGGCGACCTACGGCGTGTCCTTCCCGATGACCGAGAAGGTCGAGGTGAACGGCGAGGGCCGGCACGCGCTCTACGAGCGGCTGGTCGACTTCGCCGACGCCGACGGGCACGCGGGCGACATCCGCTGGAACTTCGAGAAGTTCCTCATCGGCCGCGACGGCACGGTCGTCGCCCGCTTCTCCCCGCAGACCGAGCCGGAGGCGGCGGAGCTCGTGGCCGCCGTGGAGGCCCAGCTGGCCCGTTGACCTTGCCCCTGGGGGCCGTTGACCTTGCCCCTGGGGCAGGGCGGAGCCTCCTCGTCACCGGGCGGAGGAACCGTCCGGTGACGGAGGACGAGGATGGTCCGGTGACTGACGACGACCTGCTCACCATCGGCGCGTTCGCCGCGCGGGCCCGCCTGTCGGCCAAGGCCCTGCGGCTGTACGACCGGCTGGGGCTGCTGGCCCCCGCGTACGTCGACGAGGCCAGCGGCTACCGCTACTACCGGACCGGTCAGGTGGAACGCGCCCGGCTGGTGGCGATGCTGCGGCAGCTCGACATGCCCCTGGCGAGGATCGCCGAGGTGGTCGAGGCGGGCGGAGTCGCGGGCGCGGACGTGCTGGCCGCCTACTGGGCCGGGGTCGAGACCCGGCTCGCCGGGCAGCGGACGCTCGCCGAGTACCTCCGTGGACGACTGTCGGGGAGGAGCTCCGAGATGTACGGGAAGTTCGTGGTGGAGACGGTGGAGCTGCCGGAGCAGGTGGTGATCACCGAGACACGGCATGTGCTGGCCGACGAGCTGCCGGCCTGGATCGGCGCCTCACTGGGCCGGCTGGAGCAGGGCGCGCGGGAGTGCGGGGGCGTGACCGCGGCCCCGTTCGTCCGCTACCACTCCGAGGTGTCCATGGAGAGCGACGGGCCCGCCGAGTCCTGTGTACCGGTCGCCGACGCGGCCGCCGCGCGGGCCTGGGCGGCGGCGCGGGGCCGGGGGCGGGGGACGCAGGTCCGGGTCGAGCCGGCGCAGCGGTTCGCGTACACCCGTATCACCAAGGCCCAGGTGGCCCATCCGCAGATCATGGCCGCCTTCGAGGCGGTGGAGGAGTGGATCGCCGGGCAGGGTCTGGAACAGGCCGGTCCCTGCCGGGAGATCTACTTCGCGGACTGGGAGGCGGCGGGGCCCGAGGACCCCGTCTGTGACGTCGCCTTCCCGGTCAGGTAACCGGGGTCACTTCAGCTCGTCGGGACACGGCGTGCCCCGCGGCAGCTGATACGGCGCCGCCAGCCGGTACGTCCCCGCCTTCGGCGCGATCAGCTCGGTCCACTTGTCGCCCTGGGCGTCCTCCTCGGTCTCCATCAGGCAGCCGTTGACGTTGTCGTACGTCTTCGGCTCCCCGTCGGCCCGGTCCTTGGAGGCGTCCGTCTCCTTCGGCGGCTCGAGGCTCTTGCCGTCGGCGTCGACGATGCTCAGCCACGGCGAGTAGGGGATGCGGATGAGGATCCGGCCGGCCTTCTTCACCTGGAGGGTCATCTCGCCCTGCTCGGCGCGGTCCACGACCGCGTTGGGCTCGGCGAGCGGGGTCGGGTCGGTCACCTGGAACAGCTGCCAGTTGGCGTCGCCCCAGACCTGCTTCAGATACGGCATCCCGCGCTGGACGAGGTCCCGCTCCCGCTTCGCCCCGTCCCCGTCCGGCTCGTCCTTGGAGACGACCACGAAGTGCACGGCCCAGCGCTTGACCCACTCGTGGTAGTTCGCCGAGTTGAGCGTGTCGTCGTAGAAGAGCGGATTGCGCTCCATGTCGGCCTGGCGGTTCCAGCCGCGGGCGAGGTTGACGTACGGGGCGAGCGCGGACGCCTCCCGGTGGGAGCGGGCCGGCACGACCTCGACGCGGCCCTTCTCCGCGCCGACCTCCTGGAGCTCGTTGACGAGCGGGGCGAGCTCGCGGGCCCAGGAGGCGGCAGGGGTGGTGTTCAGGACGTCGTCGACCGACTTGAAGCCGACCCAGCCGCCGAAGCCGGCGATGGCCACCACGATCGCGTACCACTTGCGGCTGCGCGGCACCGTGAACGGCAGCGCCGCCACCAGCACCGTCCCGGCGAACAGCATCGGCAGCCGGGAGATGTTCGACCCGATCTGCGAGCTGATCAGCCAGACCAGGACGACGGCGAGCGCGTACACCGCGGCCGTCAGCCGGACCGTCTTCCACCCCTTGGGGACCACGAAGTAGACGATGGCGCCGTACAGGAACGGCAGGATCACCGAACCGAAGATCATCGGCTGGGTGCCGGAGAACGGGAACAGCCACGCCGACACCGCGACCACCACGGTCGGCGCGATGCCCAGCGCCCAGGCGCCGGGCCGCCGCTTCTGCAGGAACAGCGCGACCGCGACCAGCCCCACGAACAGCCCCGCGACCGGCGAGGCCATCGTGGCGAGCGCGGCCAGCGGGGCGGCGCACAAGGCCTTCGCCCACCGCTTGTAGCGCCAGCGGTACGGCCAGCAGAACACCACCGCGACCGCGCCGAGCGCGAACATCGTGCCGAGACCGAAGGTCACGCGCCCGGAGACGGCGTTGCAGAAGAAGGCGATGACCCCCGCGAGCGAGGCCCACAGCGGGTTCTTCACGGACCGGCTGCGCAGCAGGATGAGCGTGAGCAGCCCCGCCGAGACGGTGCCGGCGATCATCATCGTCGTACGGACACCGAGGACCGACATCAGATACGGCGAGACGACGCTGTACGACACCGGGTGCATGCCGCCGTACCAGGCGAGGTTGTACGCCGAGTCCGGGTGCCGGCCGACGAACTCCGCCCAGGCGTCCTGGGCGGCGAGGTCGCCACCGCTGTTGGCGAACAGGAAGAACCACATGATGTGGAGCCCGCCGGACAGCGCGGTGAAGGAGAGCACGGGGTGCCGCAGGACCCGCTCACGCAGAGCGAGGAAGGCGGTGAGGAAACGGGAGGGCACCGGGGACGCCTCAGGAGCGGCGGCGGCGACCGGGGTGTCGGTGCTGCTCACGGCATTCTCGGTGCTTTCGGTGCGCTGGGCGCTGTCGGTGCTCTTGGCGCTCTCTCTGCGCGGTGCGGGCACGCGTATTCGCGGGCTCATGTCCGAGCCCGGATCGGCGTCGTCTGCGCGTGTCGGCTCCGCAGTGGCCACCTGAAGGCAACTCCCCGTGTCCCGTCTTCTTTTCTCGGCCGTGTGATGTTCCGGCCTCGTTCACGGTCGCGTTGTGCGCGACCGGCGACCTGCCCCGATTCGTGACGCTAGCACGCAGCCCGCCGCCGGGCCCCCGGGCGGGGGCGTCGGCGGCGGGACGCGGGGCGGTTCCTCGGCCCTCGGTCAGCCGAGGCGGGTCAGTTTGTCCGTGAAGCCCGGTTCCGCAAGGTCCTTCTGGAGGGCGACCGGGACCGAGACGCCGCCCTTCGAGGCGTCACCCACCGTGAGCGAGCCGACCTTGGTGCCGGCCTTCGCGGTGTGCGGTACGTCGTCGGCGGCGAACGTCAGCTTCACCGTGAGGCCGGACCAGCCGACGGCGCTGACGTCCTTGGTGGCGACGACGGGCGTCCTGCCGCCGAGGCCGTCGTCGACGTACCCGACGACGTCGCCCTTCTTCAGGATCGTCGCCGACTTCAGGCTCTGCTGTGCGGCCTGGATCAGTTTGTCGCCCGCCGACAAGGCGCCCTGGAGGATCGTGTTGTCGTAGCCGCCCTCGGGCTGGCGCAGGACCGCGCCGACGATGGTGCGGGTCTCGCCGTCGATCTCCTTCGTCGCGGCGAAGACCAGGTTGCCGCGGGCGGAGGTGGTGGTGCCGGTCTTGATGCCGATCACGTTGTTGTGGCCGACCAGCTTGTTCCAGTTGCGCTGCAGGGCGCCCTTGTAGTCGTAGTACTCCATCATCGACACGACCGAGCGGAAGACGGGGTCCTTCATCGCCTTCTTGGCGAGCTTCACCTGGTCCACGGCCGTGGAGACGGTCGTGTCGTTCAGACCCGACGGGTCGGTGTACGTCGTGTTGGTCATGCCGAGGTCCTTGGCGGCGGCGTTCATCTTCGCCACGAAGCCCTTCTCGGAACCGGCGTCCCAGCGGGCCACCAGGCGGGCGACGTTGTTCGCGGACGCGAGCAGGATGCCCTGCAGCGCCTCGCGCTCGGAGATCTCGTCGCCGGCCTTCACCTTCACGGTCGACTCGCCCTCCGCGGACGCCTGGTCCTCGGCGGCCTGGTCGACCTTGATCATCGGGCCCTTGGCGTCGCCCTTCAGAGGGTGGTCGCGCAGGATGAGGTACGCCGTCATGACCTTGGCGACACTCGCGATCGGCACGGGCTTCTGCTCCCCGGACGAACCGAAGGAGCCGATGCCCTGCACCTCGAGGGCGGCCTGTCCCTGGGCCGGCCACGGGACGTCGGCCTTGCCGCCGTCGAAGGAGTAGGTCTCCTCGGCGGTGAGCTGGAGGGTGGGGGTGGGCAGCGGGCGTACGGACTGTACGACCGCAAAGACGACCGCGAGGAGCAGGACGACGGGCGTCCAGATCTTCACGCGGCGGACGGTGGTGCGGAGGGGGGTCTCCGGGGGCGGGGGCGTGTTGGTGAGCTCGGCCAGGAGATCCAGCGGGGGCTTCGGCGGGAGCGGCTGCTGGGTGGTCCGCTCGGGACCGACCTGGGGGACGGCGGTGGTGACGTCGGGCTTGAGCGCGACGAATTTGCTGGTGCGCTCGGGGGCGGGGGTGGGAGCCGGGGCCGGGGTCGGGGCCTTGGGAAGCTTGAGCATGGTGGTGGGCTGGTCGACCCGCCGCTCGGCGTCGGCCTCGGCCTTCGTCCCGCCCGCACGGGTGGCGTCGCCGGATGCGGGTGCCTCTTGCGGGGCCTTGCCGCCGTCGGCGGGCGCGGCGGCGCGGCTGTCGCTGCCGGGTGCGGGGGAGCCCTCCGGGGACTTCTCGCCATCGGGGACTTGAGACGCGTCGGTGCGGGCGGCGGCGCGGCTGTCGCTCCCGGATGCGGGGGAGCCCTCCGGGGACTTCTCGCCGTCGGCGGCTTGCGGCGCGTCGGTGGGGGCGGTGGCCGCTCCCGCTGTGCCGGTCGCCGGGGCGGAGGCGGCGGCTGCCGTGCCGGTCGCGGCGCGCGGGTCGGGCTTCGGGGCCGCGGGGACCGGCTTGTCCTCCGGCTCGTCCTTGGGCCGGGCAGAGCCGACCGCGTCGCGGGGCTCGTCGTTCGGCTGCGGGGCGTCCTCGGGCTCCGCGGGCTCATCGCTCAGCCGCGGGGCGTCCTCGGGCCCCTCCGACGCTTTCGGCTCCTTGGATGCCGCCGGCTCGGGCTCGCCGGTGTCCCGGTCGGCGTCGCCCTTCGCGTCCTCGGCAGCCTCAGCGGCCGTCTCAGGCTCCTCAGCGGCCGTGGAGGCACCCTCGGGCCTCTCCCCCGCCCTGCGGCCGCCGTCCGCCCCTGCGGCCACGCCCTCGGCGTCCGGCGCGCTGTCGGCGTCCGTCTCGGTGTCAGCCTCGGCCCCGGCAGCGTCAGCCTTCGTCTCGCCGTCGGCTTCCGTCCCCGCCTCGGCCTGGCCGTCGGTCTCGGTCCCGGCGGCGTCAGCCTTCGTCTCGCCGTCGGTCTCGGCCCCGGCCTCCCCCGCGTCACCGGCCTTCTGCGACGTGCCGTCTCCCGAGCGGACCCACGCGGCCACCGCGGCCCGCAGCCGCGAGTCCCCGCCCTCGCCCGACCCGGCGTCCTCGGGGGCGTCGGCCGATGAGGCCTCGGCAGCATCCGCCCGCGCCGCCGACTCCCTGGCCTTCGCCACGTCCCGTACCGAGAACACGCGCGTCGCCGTGTCCACGCCGCCGCGGGACTCCGGGCCGGCGTCCGCGGTGGAACCGGCTTCCTCCACGGCGTCCCGGGCCACCGCGAGCCGCGGATCGCGGACCTCGGTCCTGGCCTCGGGAACCGGACCCGCGCTCCCCGACGTCGGTTCTGCCGACGACTCGCGCTGCTTCGACCTGTCGGGGGACTCGCCCGCCACCGATGCCTCCTAAACCGTGAACCCGTGAACCGTGAACCTGTGGATCTGGACCGTGGACCGTGAATTTCTATCCGACCGCCTGCCCCGGTCACCGGTCCACCGCACTGTCCGAACCGTGTACCAGTGTCCTGTGTGAGGGCTTGGCTCCTGCGGTAGACGAGAACGACATACCTACTGGTTCCACTACAAACAGGTCACGCACCCTCGACAGACCAATGTGAGAGGGGTCACCCTGTCGTACATCCACGCGGGGAGGCATGGATGGGCAGGAGCCGCAGAACACTTCCGGAGGAGCTTCTGCTGCTGGCGTTGGACCCGACCACGGGTACCACCGCACAGCCGCAGTCGCTCGACCTCGGTCTGGCCGGAGCACAGCTAGTGGAGCTGGCGCTGGCCGGACGGATAGCCCCAGACGGGGATCGTATCGCCGTGGTCGTACCACGGCCGACTGGAGATCCGACGCTGGACTGCGCGTTGGAGTTGCTGCGAAGGCGTGGCGCTCCCGTGCGGGCAGTGAACTGGATTGGCGGGCCTCGCCTGGGGCTGCGCCAGACCTACCTCTCGCATCTCGAGCGGTGCGGCATGGTGCATGCCGTCGCCGGTCAGATGTGCGGGGTGTTGCCGACGACTCGCTATCAGGCGACGGACAACGCCATCAGCCGGGAGATCAAGGCCCGGCTGGACTCGGCGATCCGCACCGGCGTACCGCCGGACCCGCGGACCGCGGCGCTGGCCGCCCTGGCCCACGCGGTCGGCCTCGGCAAGCATCTGTACCCGGGCAACGAGGGCAGGTCCTCGCGGTCCCGGCTGCGGGATCTGATCAGGCACGACCCCATGGGCGGTCTCGTCGCGCACGCGGTGATGGACGTCCAGAACGGTGTGGCGGCACAGCCGCGCCGTAGCCCCGCTCCGGCGACCGGCCGTCAGGCCGCACCCGGTGGCAGGGTCGCAGCGGAACCCGCTCGCGGTGTTCCGGTGCAACCACGCCGCGGTTCCATGGCGCGTGTCGTGGCCCACTGAGCCGCAGTTCCCACGACACCACCGCTGGAACCGAGTCGCACCACACGCACTGCCGGCGCAGCCCCATACCCGGAATCGGGAGCCGCTGGTCCGCGCGGGGCGGCGGGACCGTGTGTCCGGACGACACCACGGTCCCGCCGTCCCGCGCGCTTTTTCTGTGCCCGCACTCTCGCCCACACCCTCACAACGGGGCGCGGGTCACCGCCGTTCACCGCGAACCGGCGCCTGTGCAGCGCATATCCACGGTTTCCCAGCGGTAGAAAGCACCTTGGTGGCAGTCTGCTCAACAGCAGATACGCAAAGTGGCAATTTTCGAAGGCACGCAGCCGGAGGTGCACGTTCTCGTGGCGACCAATGTCAACCCCACCGTCAGGCGGCGCCGGCTGGGCCAGGAGCTGCGCCGGCTCCGCGAGCTCAAGGGCATGACCGCCGAAGAGGTCGCCGAACGGCTGCTGGTGTCGCAGTCGAAGATCAGCCGTCTGGAGAACGGGCGGCGCAGTATCAGCCAGCGCGACGTCCGCGACCTGTGCGGGGTCTACGAGGTCGAGGACCACCGGATCGTCGACTCGCTCATGCAAATGGCCAAGGACAGCCGCCAGCAGGGGTGGTGGCATTCCTTCGGGGACATCCCCTACTCCGTCTACATCGGCCTGGAGACGGACGCGGCCAGTCTGCGGGTGTACGACCCCCAGGTCGTCCCGGGCCTGTTGCAGACCCGTACCTATGCCGAGTCCCTCATCTCCGGCGCGCTTCCCGAGGCGACGCCGACCGACATCGACAAGCGGGTCCAGGTGCGCCTGCGCCGACAGGAACGTATCTCTGCCGCCGACAACCCGCTGCGCCTGTGGGCGGTTCTCGACGAGGCGACCCTGCGCCGCGAGGTCGGGAACAAGCAGGTGATGATCGAGCAGCTGGAGCATCTGATCGAGATGTCCCAGCTGCCGCACGTGACCGTGCAGTTGATCCCGTTCACGATGGGGGCGCACCCGGGGGTCAGCGGGCAGTACGCGATCCTGGAGTTCCCGGACGCGGCCGATTCCAGCGTGGTCTACATCGAGGGTGTCACCAGCGACCTGTACCTGGAGAAGGCGCAGGACGTGCAGAAGTACAGCGTGATGTACGAGCATTTGCGGGCACAGGCCCTCAACGCGGACCAAAGCCGGGACTTCATCTCGAAGGTGGCCAAAGAGTACGCCCGCTGACCGCACAACGGGCCAGTCTGTAAGGCGGGCGCCGAAAGGTACACCTAAGTCGGGCCGTGATGGAAGACCCCACTGGAATATGCCACCCGGGCGGGTGAATACCTTCCCCGTACTCCGATGTTGGCGAGTAGCGTCGATCACGCCATCGAGGCAACAACGTTGGCGCAAACCGTGTCGTGCGGACGGAGACAAAAAGCACACCGCGGTGACAGCAACTCAGCAACTGGCTAATCGGAGCGAACATGGCAATCAAGCAGGGCGTCACGGACGAGTGGGTCAAGTCCTCCTACTCCCAGGGCAATGGCGCGTGCGTCGAGATCAAGTCCCCGGTCCTCGCGGCGATGGCCGTCCGGGACTCGAAGGTCACGGACGGCCCCACCCTGGCCTTCCCCGCGGACGCGTGGACCGCCTTCGTCGGCTCGGTCAAGGCGTAAGCAGGTCGAGCGATCGAGTGATCGGTTCCAACACAACTTCACAAGCATCGTCCAAGAGCCCTCTCGTCCAGCTCGCCGTCCTTGCCGAGGGGGCTCGGCTTGTGCCCGGGCACCGGCCCGGGAACGGCTCAGCGCAGCCGGTCGACGTACTTGTCCGTCCCCGGCACCGTCGGTATGAACGGCGCGACCAACTCCACCCTTCCCAGGCCCGCTTCCGCCACCGGCCCGTCCAGGCCCGTGAAGCAGGCCTCCCAGCAGTCCCGCGGGTCCGCCTCCAGGAACCACAGCAGGGTCAGCCGGGTGTCGACGCCCTCGACCTGCTTCACGTACGTCATGCGGTCGCCGGGCAGCGGCGTCGGGCGGAACACGGTCACCATCGCGGCCGGTGAGCCCGCGACCCGCTTCGGCAGATGCCGGGAGCGCAGCCACTCCAGCAACTCCGCTCGCTGCGCGGCCGATTCGGCGTCGACGACCTCCACCACCAGGCCCGCGTAGGGGTGGTCGAGGGCGTGGAAGTCACGCGGCCCGGCGGCCCCGTCCCGGTACACGGTCGCCTCGTGGTCCTGGAACGCCGTGAAGACATGCGTCCGGTCCTGGTAGACCCGTCCGTCCCGGTTCAGACGCTTGTTGATGCCGACGGTCCACTTCATGTGGTCGGCGTAGCGGCCGTCCGTGATCCAGTACGTCGAGATGTAGCACCCGGCGGTGACCGGCTGGGCGACCGCCGACTTCTCGGGATAGCGCAGGAGTTGGAGATCCCGGGTGGCGACCCAGCGCCGCCCGGCGTACATCCAGGGCATCGCCATCGCGCCGGCGTAGTAGTGGTCGTCCTCGTACCAGCGGTTGTAGGCGTACTCGTGCCCCGGGTGCGGTTCGACCATGGTGATCAGGGCGTGGCCGGGGCGGACTCCGTACGGCCCTACGGCAGCCAGTTCGGCGTACGTCTCGGTGTGCGTCTCGCTGCGGGTGTCGTCGCTCATGCGGTTCCCCTTTCCTGCGGTCGCCCTTACTCTGACGCCCCGTCAGATAATGCGCCAGAGTCGCCGGGAGGGTCATCGATGTCATCACTGCTCTCAGGGAAGACCGTCGTGGTGTCGGGCGTCGGCGCCGGGCTCGGGCATCAGGTCGCCGCGGCCGTCGTACGGGACGGCGGGAACGCCGTGCTCGGGGCGCGCACGGAGGCGAACCTGGCGGAGTCCGCCTCCGACATCGATCCGGACGGCACGCACACCGCGTACCTCTCCACGGACATCACCGACGAGCAGCAGTGCGCGGCCCTCGCGGAGTTGGCCGAGGAACGGTTCGGGCGGATCGACGCGGTGGTCCATGTGGCCGCCTGGGACAGCTACTTCGGCGGCCTGGAGGACGCGGACTTCACCACCTGGCAGTCCGTGATCGACGTGAACCTGCTGGGGTCGCTGCGGATGACGCGGGCCTGTCTGCCGGCGCTGAAGCGGTGCGGGGGTTCGGTGGTGTTCATCGGGACGCAGTCCTCGGTCGCGGCGCCCTCGCAGGTGCGGCAGGCGGCGTACGCGGCGTCGAAGGGGGCGCTGACGAGCGCGATGTACTCGCTGGCGCGGGAGCTCGGCCCGTACCGCATCCGCGTGAACACGGTGCTGCCGGGCTGGATGTGGGGACCGCCGGTGCAGGCGTACGTCCAGTTCACCGCGCACACGGAGGGGGCGGAGGAAGCCGAGGTGCTCAAGCGGCTGACGGACCGGATGGCACTGCCCGATCTCGCCACGGACGGGGATGTGGCGGACGCGGCGGTGTTCCTGGCGTCGGACCGGGCACGGGCCATCACGGGACAGTCGTTGCTGGTCAACGCCGGGGAGCTGATGCGATGACGTTCATATAGATGAACGAAGGCCAGCATGCCGAATGAATTTACCTCCCCTTGACCTTACGCCTGCTTGTCGTGTTCACGCACGAGCACCCACGATGAGCGCCGGGTCGAACCCTGGGAGGGCGCACATGAACGGTCTCGACTGGGCCGTGCTCATCGGCTACTTCGGCGTGATGGTGGCGATCGGCGTGTGGTCGCACAAGCGCGTGGACAACGTCAGCGACTTCTTCACGGCCGGCGGCAAGATGCCCTGGTGGCTCTCCGGCATCTCGCACCACATGTCGGGCTACAGCGCGGTGATGTTCACCGGGTACGCGGGCATCGCGTACACCTACGGCGTCACCTCCTTCGTCACCTGGTCCTTCCCCATCGCCCTGGGCATCGCGATCGGCTCGAAACTCTTCGCCCCGCGCATCAACCGCCTCCGCTCCCGCCTCCACGTGGCCTCCCCGCTGGAGTACCTGAAGAACCGGTACGACCTCAAAACCCAGCAGGCGCTGGCCTGGTCCGGCATGCTGCTGAAGATCGTGGACGTAGGCGCGAAGTGGGCCGCGATCGCGACCCTGCTGTCCGTCTTCACCGGCATCACCATCACCCAGGGCATCTTCATCACCGGCTCCATCACCGCCGTCTACTGCACGATCGGCGGCCTGTGGGCGGACGCGCTGACCGAACTCGGCCAGTTCGTCATCCAGTTGCTGGCCGGTATAGCCATGCTGATCGCGGTGGTCCTGAAGCTGAACGACAAGGGCATCGGCTTCTGGGGCGCCTGGGACGAGCCGCAGCTGAAGGGCCACGGCGAGCCACTGGTCGGGCCGTACGGAACGGTCTTCCTCCTCGCGTTCCTCTTCATCAAGCTCTTCGAGTACAACGGCGGCATGCTCAACCAGGCCCAGCGCTACATGGCCACGGGCAGCGCGTACGAGGCGGAACGCTCGGCACGCCTCTCCGCCGCCCTGTGGCTGATCTGGCCGGTGGTCCTCTTCATCCCGATGTGGCTGTCCCCGCTCCTGGTGCAGTCACAGAAGCCGGACGGCTCCGACGCGTACGGTCTGATGACCGAACAGCTCCTGCCCCACGGCCTGTTGGGCCTGGTGATCGTCGGCTTCTTCTCGCACACCATGGCGATGTGCTCCTCCGACGCGAACGCGATCGCGGCCGTCTTCACCCGTGACTGCGCGCCGGTGGTCTGGCGCCGCGCCCGGGCGTGGACCGAGGGCCAGGGCCTGCGGGTCGCCCGCGTCACCACGGTCGTCTTCCTCGGCCTCTCCATGGCGGCGGCGACACAGGTCAACTCCCCCACCTTCAAGGACATCATCACGGTCGTCATCAAGTGGGTCGCCGGTCTGATGGGCCCGATGGCCATCCCGATGATGCTGGGCCTGCTCCGCCCGTTCCGCCGCTCGGGCCCGACGGCGGCGCTCACCAGCTGGTCGATGGGGCTGCTGGCCTTCTGGCTGGTCAACTACCCGATCAACTGGAACGTGGACGGCGGAGTCCCGCTCCAGTACCAGGTCTCGGTGCCGCTCGCGGTCTCCCTGGTCCTCTACATCCTGATCGGCTTCCTCAAGCCGGAGGACACCCCGGAACGGCTGGCGATCATCGAGAAGATCAACACGGACGGCGACGGGGTCGCTGCGCGGGCTGAGCCGGTGCCTACGGAGGCGTGAGCCGGGGATCGCTGGCGGGTGCGGGTCGGTGGGGGCTGGTCGCGCAGTTCCCCGCGCCCCTGGGGAGTCACCCGCACGGAGTCGCAGTCGGCAACGGCGGGAAGGGGACGTGTCGGGGGGTGTCCGCCCGCAGCGGTTGGCGCGTCAACACGGGCGCCCTTTCTAGGAGACCCATTCCGCGCCGTTCCGAGGACGGACACCCCCCGGCGCGGCCCCGACCCACGACGAGACCCAAGCCGCGAACCGCGCTCAGGCCCGCGGATACCGCGCCAGCCAACCCGGCGACGCCCCCGCAGGACCGTGCAGCGCCGGGCCCTGGGTCATTTCCATCGCGAAGTCGTCGGCCAGTTCCAGCAGCGTCGGGCGGCCCTCCAGTTCGGCCAGCCAGGCCGGCGGGAGGGCCGTTTCCCCGTGCAGGGCACCCAGGAGGCCGCCGGTGAGGGCGCCGGCCGCAGCCGAGGGGCCGTCGTGGTTGACGGCGAGGCAGAGACCGTGCCGTACGTCCTCGCTGACCAGGGCGCAGTAGACGGCGGCGGCAAGCAGCCCCTCGGCCGTGGCCGCCCCGACCAGCTCCCCCACCCTCGCGGGCGTCGGCATCCCCTGCCGTACGGCACCCAGCGCGTGCTGCAACGCGTCCGACACGGGCTGATGTCCGGGCCGGGCGGCGACGAGGGCGAGCGTCTGCTGGACGGCGGCGTCCAGGCTCTCGCCGCGGGCGAGCCCGTGCACGATCGCGGCGTACGCGCCCGCCGCGAGGTAGCCGACGGGATGGCCGTGGGTCTGCGCGGCGCACTCCACGGCGAGCTGCACGACGAGCTGCGGCTCCCAGCCGACGAGCAGCCCGAAGGGCGCGGAGCGGGCGGCGGCCTCGGGCCCGGCCTCGCCGGGGCTCTTGGGGGCGTCGAGGGTGCCCATGGTGTCGTCGCCGAAGCCGAGGAGCAGGGAGCGGGCGGGATCGCGCCGGGCGTACAGCCACTCCTCCCGGGCCAGCCATCCGTCGTCCTTGCGCCGCTCGTCGGGCCCCCAGTCCCGCTGGGTGGCGGCCCACCGCAGATAGGCGCGGTGCAGGTCGGTGGGCGGATGCCAGGCGCCGGTGTCCCGGCGGACCTGGGCGCGGATGAGCCCGTCGACGGAGAAGAGGGTGAGCTGGGTGAGGTGGGAGACCGCGCCGCGCCGCCCGTACGCGGGCGCGAGGTCGACGACGCCTTCGACGCCGTAGGTCTCCTGGACGGCGGCGAGGTCGAGCCGGTCGACGGGCGCCCCGAGCGCGTCCCCGACGGCGACCCCGAGCAGCGTGCCGCGCACCCGGCTGCGGAAGTCCTGCTGTTCGGCGCGGCCCCATATGGCCCCGGCTGTCACACCCACCAAGACCTCCCCAGCGGCACCGCCCGCGGACACAACGACTCAGCACTGTAATCGACCGGGAACGGTCAGTTCAGGGGACGGATCGGTATGCGGGGTGTGTACGGAGTGGTCGCTATTGGTCACAGGTGGTCGGCTTCCACCGAACACACGGTCGGCCTTCCTCACCGCTACCCCGCGTGACGCGCCTCCTCCAGGCAGTCGGTGATCAGGGAGGCGTCCGCGCCCGGGCTTGCTTTCAGTTCCCTGAGGATGGATGTCAGGTCGGCCAGTTCCAGCCAGTCGGGGTTCAGGGCCAGGACCTCGGCGAGGCCCTGTTCCGCTGTGGGGCGGTCGGTGAGGGCGCAGGCCGTGAAGCAGTGGGCCTGGGCGCGTTCCAGGGGGGTCAGGGTGGTGCTCTCCCCCACCGCGCGGACCAGGTCCTGCCAGAGGGGGGCCGCTGCCGGGAGGCCCTCCGATCGGCTCACGGTCAGCGCCAGCCCGAGGGTGCCCGCGAGCGGCTCGTCGCCCTCGCGGAGGCGTTCGGCGACGCGGCGGGCCTCCGTCCAGCGGCCGGCATGGCGGTGGAGTGCGAGGGACAGGTCGTCCATGTCGTCGGTGAGGCGGGCCTCGGCCTCGTCCCAGCGCTCGCAGAGCAGGAGCAACTCCACGGCCGTGCGGCGGGCCCAGTTCGGTTCCGTGTTCAGGGACACACAACGGTCGAGGTCGGCGAGCGCCTGGTCCACACGGCCCGTCGCGAGGCCCACACGGGCGCGCTGGCTGTACGCCCAGCCGTACTCGGGGGCCAGGGCGAGGGCGCGGTCCAGGTGCCGGAGCGCCTCGGCCAGATCCCCGCGGGCCCGGTGGACCGCGCCCGCGATCGCCCAGCAGCTCGCCTCCTCGGGTTCCTGCTCCAGACAGCGCTCCAGGGTGGCCAACGCCTCCTCGTGGCGGCCCGCGTCCAAATACTCCGAGCCGAGTTCGAGACGGATCCAGATCGCGTCCGGGGCCTGCGCCACGGCCTCCTCCAGATCGGCGAAATGGCCCGCCACGTCGCCGTTCGCGAACTTCGCCCGGGACCTCATGGCCAGCGCCCACGCATAGCCGGGCCGCAGCTCGATCGCACGGTCCAGGTCAGCCTGCGCCTCCTCGGCGCGGCCGAGCTGCTCCAGCGCCTCGCCCCGGCTCGCCCACGCCGAGGCGTGGTCCGGATTCCGGGCGATCGCACGGCCCAGCTCGGTGACCGCGTCCTCGTAGCGGCCCTCCAGCCGGTAGGCGTCGCCCCGCTCCGAGGCGACCCACGCCGCGTCCGGGGCCCGGGACACGGCGAGGTCGAAGTCGGCGAACGCCTGCTCCGACTCGCCCCGGCTGCGCCGCAGCCGGGCCCTGCGCACCAGTGTCCACAGGTCCTCGTCGATGGCGAGCGAGCGGTTGAAGTCGGCGAGCGCTTCGTCGTACCGCCCCAGCGCCTGCCGGCACACCGCCCGCCCGGTCAGGGCGCCCGCGTCGGTCGGGTCCAGGGCGAGGGCGCGGTCGAAGTCGGCGACAGCCTCCTCGACCCGGCCCGCCAGACGGTAGGTCTCGGCCCGCTCGGCGATGATCCAGCCGGTGTCCGGGGAGAGCGCGTCGGCGCGGTCGAGGGCGGCCAGGGCGGCCGGGTGGTCCTCCATGAGCTGGAGGGTGAGGCCCCGTCCGTAGTGGGCGCGGGCCGTGTCGGGATCCAGTTCGATGGCCCGGTCGTACTCCTCCAGCGCCCGCCCGTACTCCCGCTCGTGGCGCCACTCGCGGCCCCGCAGCGCGTGGGCCGCCGCCCGGCCGCGCGGGTCCAGGCCCGGACGGGTCAGGAGCAGGTCCAGCGCGCGGGCCAGACCGGCCTCGGCATCGAGCGTCTCGCCCAACTCCCTTCCCCAGTCGGCCGCTTGGACGTGGTCCGTGGCGCCGCCCGCGTCCTGGAGCATGCGGGCCCAGCGGCGGCCCTCGACCTCGTCCTCGCGGCAGGCCTCGACGAACAGGCCGAGCGCGTCGGGGAGGGCGGCCGCCGGCCGGGCGCAGAGCAGGTGGTACGTCTCCTCCAGGCGCAGGGCCCGCCACTCCTCGTCCGCCCAGCGGCCCTCGGCGTCCAGTCCCTCCCCCACGTCCTGACGCCACGCGGCGAACGCCGCCGCCAGCCGCCGGTGCCGCTCCCGCCACCGGTGCGGATAGTGCAGCCGCTCCTGGCGCAGCATCGGCTCCCGTACGACGTCGTGGTACCGGACGCGGCCGCCGCGCTCCCCGACGAAGGGCAGTCCCCGCAACCACCGGTACTGGGCGTCGAGTTCACCGTCCGGGAGCTCGACCAGGACGCGGAAGACGTCGCCGTCCAGCCAGCGCGGCAGCGCGCAGAGCCGGGCGACGTCATGGCGGACCTCCGGCTCGGCCCGCAGGAAGCGCTGCACGGCGTCGGCGCTGGGGTCCTCGACCTGGTCGGGTCCGCCGGGCCGCTTCTCGGCGAGGGTGGACACGAGAACGGGCAGGCCGCCGGTCACCCGCAGCACCTCGGCGACCACCGGCTCGGCCACCACCCCTTTCCCGGCGAGGAGTCGACGCGCCTCGGCGTCGGTGAACGGGGTGAGGGGCAGCTCCACGGCACCGCTCCAGCGGCCGGCGGGCAGGGGCAGCTGACCGGCGGTGACGACGACCACCGTGTCGGGCGGCCCGCCGTGCTCGCCCCCCTTCCGGAACAGGCCGTGCAGCCACGGGTCCAGGAAGGGGCCGGTCCTCTCGTAGGTGTCGAAGAACAGCACGATCCGCGGTACGGCCGGGGCGGCGGCACGCAGTTCACGGAGCAGGACCGGGGTGAGCGCGGCCTCCGGGTGCAGGACGAGGTCGATGTCGTCGGCGTTCCGGAAGCGGGTGCTGAGGCCGGCCCGCAGCCGGTCCGCGCCCTGGGCGATCAGGTCGGCGGGCAGCGCCCGGGTGAGCAGGGCGGATCCCGGCACCGCGGTCTCCAGCGCCCCCATGCCCAGCTGGACGGCGGCCCGGCTCCCGGCGGACGCCGCCTCCGGTTCCTGCGCCCGCATCGCCGCCTCCGCCTCGCGCCGCCGCTCCTTGTAGACGGCCAGCCGGCGCTCCAGGGGCTTCAGTCTGCGTCCCTGCGCGGCGAACTGACGGCAGATCAGCTCCAGGACGTCCGGCACGCTCCCCGCGTCCTCGTCGACGTAGGCCGTGAGCGCTCCGCGTTCGCGTGCGAGCCTCTTCAACTCCTCGACCAGGAAGGTCTTCCCGACACCTGAGTCACCGCGCACATGAAACCGCGAGCGGTGGTCCGGGTCTCCCGCCGGCAGGTCCAAGTTCCTCAGGAACCGGGCCCGTTCGGCCTCCCGGCCGACGAACCGGTCCGCCGGCTCCGATCCAGGCGACTGCGCCATCCCCGTACGTCTCCTCGCTGCGGCGACTCCCCGTCATTCTGGCTCAATGCGTACGGCGAGGCGTCACCCCCACAGGGAAAAATGATCGCCATGGCCACCACACCCCCACGCACCCCACTCCACCTCGCCGCCACCCTCCTCACCGCCACCGTCGCCCTCTACATGGCCCTCGTGGCCTTCGGGAACATCACGGACTTCGGGACGAACCAGCAGTTCGTCCGGCATGTCCTCGCGATGGACACCACCTTCAAGGACGACGACCTGATGTGGCGGGCGGTCACCAGCAAGGGACTTCAGGACGCGGCGTACGTCGCGATCATCGTCTGGGAGACGGTGGCCGCGCTGGTGCTGGTGTACGGCACCTGGCTCCACGCCCGCCGCGACGACCCCCGCGCCCGCCGCTTCGCCACCTACGGCCTGCTCATGGTCATGCTCCTCTTCGGCGCCGGGTTCATGGCGATCGGCGGGGAGTGGTTCTCGATGTGGCAGTCGGAGGACTGGAACGGGCTGGACGCCGCGCTGCGGGTGTTCGTGCTGAGCGGGGTCGCGCTGATCGTCGTACAGCTGCCCGCCGCGGCGCGGGACGCCTGAGTCAGCTCAGCCCGCGCTCGCGTCTGCGCCGGATCTCGGCGATCCGCTCGCGGACGTGCTCCGGCGGCAGTTGCGCCGCCAGCCTCGCCAGTTCCTCGAAGCTCGACAGATACGTTCCGCCGTTCGGCCCGCGCAGCTCCCGCTCGCGGGCCACGAACGGCCGGATCGCCTCCCACACCGAGACGATCCGGGTGCGCAGGACCGTGACCAGCAGGGTTTCGTCGAGCAGCCCGAAGACCGCCAGGTTGGCGAAGGACTGGTAGTAGTACACGACACTGTAGAAAGAGGTCCTGGCCTCGGCGGGCAGCCCGCGCACCCCGGCCGCCGGATCGTTCTCGGCCCCCAGCCGCAGCGTGACGTAGTCGTGGTGCCCGTGGAACTCCACCGACCGGAACTCCGCGAGCAGGTCGATCATCACGGATATGTGGTTGGCGTGCTTCGCGATGCGGGCCTGCCGGGCGCTGAAGACGACGGAGGTCACCACGGCGACGACCGCGATGGCCGTGGTCACGATGTTGAAGACGACGGAGCTGTCCATCCGGTCACCGTACGGAGATCGGCGGCCCAAGTGCAGTCCCTGCGCCCCTACTTGACCACCACGACCGCCGTGCCCGTCTCGCCGAACGTCCACAGTGCGGAGCCGTCCGCCTTCTTCATGCGGATGCCGCCGGTCTGGGTGCCCGCGGCGGGCGGGGGCGGGGAGGAGCCGTCGACGGCGTTGGAGAAGGCGATGTTCTTGCCGGACTTCGCGGCGAAGTAGACGACGTGCTCGATCCTGACCCCGTCGGAGCCGGTGATCGGGTCGCCGGAGCGGGTCCCGACCGTGTAGTTCCCCGGGTCGGGGGAGACCGTCCCCGGCCACACGGCGAAGGTGCGGCGGGCCGCGTCGCTCGCGTCGACCAGCCACACCCGCTTCTCGCCGAGCGAGTAGACGATGCGGCGGCCGGTGCCCGAGTCGTCCGGCACGGCGGTCGGCGCGGCCTTCGTGGGACCGGCCGAGGGGTGCGCGGACGTCGACGCGCTCGGGCGCGCGGCGCCCGTCGCCTCGGGCTTGGCGCCCTTGTCCGCCTGGACGGCGAGAGCGGCGACCACGGCTATCGCTCCCACCGTCAGACCGGTCACCCAGACCTTCGGGGCAGGCACGGCACGTATCTCCTCAGCTCACCGACAGGGTCGGATCATCGTACTGCCGTGCGCCCGCCCTCTTCGTCCAGCAGTCCTCGCCCAGCAGCCTCAGTCCAGCACCGGCAGCAGCTCCGGCAGATGCCCGTCGGACACCGCCGCGGCCTGCTGCCGCTCCTCGGGGACCTCGCCGTACAGCGTGGTGCGGGGCTTGGCGGGCCTGCCCGCCGCGTCGGCGACCGCGATCAGGTCCTTCACCGACTTGTACGACCCGTACGACGAGCCCGCCATGCGCGAGATCGTCTCCTCCATGAGCGTGCCGCCCATGTCGTTCGCGCCGGAGCGCAGCATCTCCGCCGCGCCCTCGGTGCCGAGCTTGACCCAGCTGGTCTGGATGTTCGGGATGTGCGGGTGGAGGAGGAGGCGGGCCATCGCCGTCACCGCCCGGTTGTCCCGCATCGACGGGCCGGGGCGGGCGATGCCGGCCAGGTAGACCGGGGCGTTGGTGTGGATGAACGGCAGCGTCACGAACTCGGTGATGCCGCCCGTCTGCTGCTGGATGCGGGCCAGGGTGCGCAGGTGGCCCAGCCAGTGGCGGGGCTGGTCGACATGGCCGTACATCATGGTCGAGGTCGACGGGATGCCCACCTCGTGGGCCGTCGTGATCACCTCGATCCAGGTGGCCGTCGGCAGCTTGCCCTTGGTGAGGACCCAGCGGACCTCGTCGTCGAGGATCTCGGCGGCCGTGCCGGGGATGGAGTCCAGGCCCGCCTCCTTCGCCGCCGTCAGCCACTCGCGGATGGACAGGCCGGTACGGGTCGCGCCGTTCACGACCTCCATGGGCGAGAAGGCGTGCACATGCATGCCGGGGACGCGCTCCTTGACCGCCTTGGCGATGTCGAAGTACGCCGTGCCGGGCAGGTCCGGGTGGATGCCGCCCTGCATGCACACCTCGACCGCGCCGACCTCCCACGCCTGCTGGGCGCGGTCGGCGACCTGGTCCAGGGAGAGGGTGTAGGCGTCCGCGTCGGTGCGGCGCTGGGCGAACGCGCAGAAGCGGCAGCCGGTGTAGCAGACGTTGGTGAAGTTGATGTTCCTCGTGACGATGTACGTCACGTCGTCGCCGACCGCCGCCTTGCGGACGTCGTCCGCGATCCGCGTCAGGGCGTCCAGCGCCGGGCCGTCCGCGTGCAGCAGGGCGAGCGCCTCGGCGTCCGTGAGCCTGGTGGGGTCGTCGGCGGCCGTAGCGAGGGCCTGCCGGACGTCGGTGTCGATGCGCTCCGGCACCATTCCCGGCGCCGCCGCCTCCCGCAGGGCGCCCCAGTCGCCGTAGACGACGTCGAAGTCGTCCCGGCGGTCGGTCGTACGGCCCTCGGTGTCGATGGTGGTGTGCAGGTCGGTGCGGCCGGACGGGACGAAGACCTCCTCCGGCTCCTGCCAGGGGTGCCCCTCGACGACCGCGTCCTCGCGCGCCAGGCCGGTCTCCTCGTCCGCCAGCGCCCGCACGTGCGGCAGCAGCCGCGGGTCCAGCCAGGGTTCGCCGCGCTGGACGAACTCCGGGTACACGCAGAGGCGTTCGCGCAGCTCGAACCCGGCTGCCGCCGACTTCGCCGCCAGCTCCTCGATCTGCGGCCAGGGGCGTTCCGGGTTGACGTGGTCGATGGTGAGCGGCGACACCCCGCCCCAGTCGTCGATGCCGGCGGCTATGAGCCGCTCGTACTCGCTGTCCACCAGGTTCGGCGGGGCCTGGATGTTCCCGGCCGGGCCCATGACGATCCGGGCCACCGCCACGGCCGCGACCAGCTCGTCCAGCTCCGCGTCCGGCATGCCGCGCATCGCGGTGTCCGGCTTGGCGCGGAAGTTCTGGATGATCAGTTCCTGGACGCCGTGGTAGGAGCGGGCGACGCGGCGCAGCGCGAAGAGGGACTCGGCCCGCTCCTCGTACGTCTCACCGATCCCGATGAGGATGCCGGAGGTGAAGGGCACGGACGAGCGGCCCGCGTCCTCGAGGACGCGCAGGCGCACAGCCGGTTCCTTGTCCGGGGAGCCGTAGTGGGGGCCACCGGGCTCCGACCACAGGCGGGTGGCGGTGGTCTCCAGCATCATGCCCATGCTGGGCGCGACCGGCTTGAGGCGCTGGAAGTCCGTCCAGGACATCACCCCGGGGTTGAGGTGGGGCAGCAGGCCCGTCTCCTCCAGGATGCGGATCGATATCGCGCGGACGTACGCGATCGTGTCGTCGTAGCCGTGCGCGTCGAGCCACTCGCGCGCCTCCGGCCAGCGGTCCTCGGGCTTGTCACCGAGGGTGATGAGGGCTTCCTTGCAGCCGAGGGCCGCGCCCTTGCGGGCGATGTCCAGGACCTCGTCCGGGGACATGAACATGCCGTGGCCGGCCCGGCGGAGCTTGCCGGGGACGGTGACGAAGGTGCAGTAGTGGCACTTGTCCCGGCACAGGCGGGTCAGGGGGATGAAGACGCTCTTGGAGTACGTGATGACGCCCGGGCGGCCTGCCTCCGCGAGGCCCGCGTCACGGATGCGGGCCGCGGTCGCGGTGAGGTCGTCCAGGGCCTCGCCGCGGGCCTGGAGGAGGACCGCGGCTTCGGTGACGTCGAGGGCCACGCCGGTGCGGGCGCGTTTGAGGGCGCGGCGCAGGGAGTTTTCGGTGGGGCCGGTTCCGGTGGCGGAAGTCGTCATCTCTTGAGCATACGTTCGGGTGATCAGGGGGGTGGTGCGGTGTGGTGCGTTGTCGGGTGCGGGTGTGCGGGGGCTGGTCGCGCAGTTCCCCGCGCCCCTGACGGACGTCAGCCCCTCGCTCGATTACAGGTACTCGGCATATGCGTCCAGGACCCGCAGCACCTCCGCCTCCCCCGCCGGCGGCAACTGAACCACCACCTCCTCGATGCCCAGCTCCGCGTAATGCGCCAGCTTCCCCGGCGACGGATAGACCGCGTACGGCACCACCTGAAGTGCGCCCTCCTCGCGCCCCGCCTCTGCCCACGCCGCCCTCAGGACCGGCAGCGTCTCCGTCAGGCCCCTCCCCCCGATCGGCATCCAGCCGTCCGCGTACTCGCAGATGTGGGCGAAGAGCTTCGGGCCCGCGGCGCCGCCGACGAGGGTGCGGGGGCCGAGGTGGCCGCGCAGGGGCTTGGGGTGGGCGTGGCTGGCGCGCACGCCGCCGAACTCCCCCTTGTAGGCGGTCGGTTCCTCGGACCACAGGGCCCGCATCAGCGCCATCCGGTCCCGGACCAGCTCGCGTCGGGTGCGCCACTCGACGCCGTGGTCGGCGGCCTCCTCCACGTTCCAGCCGAAGCCGAGGCCGAGGGTGAAGCGGCCGCCGGAGAGGTGGTCGAGGGTCGCGATCTGCTTCGCGAGGTCGATGGGGTCGTGCTGGGCGACCAGGGTGATGCCGGTGCCGAGGCCGAGCGTCCCGGTGACCGCCGCCGCCTGGCCGAGGGCGACGAAGGGGTCGAGGGTGCGGCCGTACTCGGGGGGCAGGTCGCCGCCCGCCGGGTACGGAGTGGTCCGCTCGACGGGGATGTGGGTGTGCTCGGGCAGGTACAGGCCCGCGAACCCCCGCTCCTCCAGCTCACGGGCGAGCCGGGTCGGGGTGATGGTCTCGTCGGTGAGGAAGATCGTGACGGAGATACGCATAGCCGCATCTGTACCGCGCCGAGGGCGATATGTCCATACCGACTGGTCGGCATCGGTGTCGGAAGTGTTCGGCTGCCCCTGATTCCCTTTTCTTTCACGGCAGTTCACTCTCCTCCCCGACAGTGGGACGCATGTGTGAGGACGAGCGCCACATCGGAAGACGCACACTCGTCGTGACGGGAGCCGCCGCCGCGCTTACGTTGGGAAGCGTGACCTTCGCTTCAGCGGCGGACGGCGAGACGGAGACGAGGACGATCCGGGGCACGCTCCCCACCGGGTCCCCCGATTTCGTGTACGTGCCGGTCGAAGTCCCTTCCGGGGTACGGGAGATCAAGGTCGCCTACACCTACGACCGCCCCGCCGTCCCGGCGGGCACCGCCGGCAACGCCCTCGACATCGGCATCTTCGACGAGCGCGGCACCGAACTGGGCGGCGAGGGCTTCCGGGGCTGGTCGGGAGGGGCCAGGAGCGAGTTCTTCCTCCGCGCCGACGACGCGACGCCGGGGTACGTCCCGGGGCCGGTGCGCGAAGGCACCTGGTCGATCGCGCTCGGCCCGTACACGGTGGCGCCGCAGGGGCTGTCGTACGAGATCACGGTCACGCTGACGTACGGCGAGCCGGGTGACGTCGTCGAGCCGACGTATCCGCCGCCGCGCGCGAAGGGGCGGGGCCGGGCCTGGTACCGCGGTGACTGCCATCTGCACTCCTGGTACTCGGACGGGCGCCGCACCCCCGCCGAGATCGGCGCGCTGGCGCGAGCCGCGGGGCTGGACTTCATCAACACCTCCGAGCACAACACCCATGCGGCGCACGCCCATTGGGCGGACGTGGCCGGGGACGACCTGCTGGTGATGCTGGGCGAGGAGATCACGACGAGGAACGGGCACGTCCTCGCGCTCGGCACGGATCCCGGCACCTTCGTGGACTGGCGTTACCGGGCCCGCGACAACCGCTTCGGCCGGTTCGCCCGCCGTATCCGCCGGGCCGGGGGTCTCGTCGTCCCGGCCCATCCGCACGCCACCTGCGTGGGGTGCGGATGGCGGTTCGGCTTCGGCGAGGCGGACGCGGTGGAGGTCTGGAACGGGTCTTACACACCCGACGACGAGGTGGCGCTGGCCGACTGGGACAGCATGCTGGTCGCGTCCGCGCGCGAGGGGCGGGCCTGGATTCCGGCGATGGGGAACAGCGACGCGCATCGGGACCCGGACGTGGTCGGCTCGCCGCAGACGGTCGTCCTGGCCGACGACCTGACGCGGGAGGCGATCCAGGAGGGCATCCGGGCGGGACGGTCGTACATCGCCGAGTCCGCCCGGGTCTCGCTGGACTTCACCGCGGTCGGGAGCAAGGGCCAACACGCGGGAATCGGCGGCAGGTTGAGAGCGGACACGGACACGCCGGTGACGGTACGGCTGGAGGTTTCGGGGGCGCCGCGCTGCACCGTCCGGTTCGTCACCGACCAGGGGGTGCTGTTCACGAGCGCCGCGTTGCCGGTGGCGGGGTCGGGGGTGGTGGAGTGGAGGACCACTCCGGCCTACGCGGCGTACGTACGCGCCGAGGTGCGGCACGAGACGGCGGCGGGGCCGCTGCCGGGGGCGTTGGCGGCGTTCACGAACCCGATCTTCCTGGGGCGGTGAGGCGGGCAGCCCCCAGGCTCCCGGCGACATCCGCCGAACAGGCCCCAGGGTCGAGCCGGCGGAACGCGGGCTGGACGACGTGCGACTACGCCATGGAGGCGGCGGACCGCTTCCGGCCGCGCGGCGCGTGAGCCGACCGGGGTGATCGTCGGGCGGGGCGGTCATGCGGGGCTGTACGTCTGCGCCGCCGACCCTCGGCATCCGGCGTCACTCTTCACGCAGTGACCCCGCCCGTCAGGTCGGCGACGACCGCCGCGTGGTCCGACGGCCACACCCCGTCCACCGGACCGTGCCCGGCCCGCCCTGTCCCTCGGACCGTGCCCTCGCCGTCCGGGCCCGCCGGACCCCCTACGTGGATGTAGTCGATGCGGCCGCCCGGGCCGAGGCCCGGATGGACGTACGGGTTCTCCGGGGTCCAGGTCGCCGCGGGGGCGCCCTGTTCGGCGTACTCCCACGCGTCGAAGAACACCTGGCCGGGGACGACCGGGGCGGTGCGGGTGCCGCCGAAGGCGCGGATCTCGTCGGAGTCCGGCCAGGCGTTGAAGTCGCCGGTGACGACGGGCGGGAAGGGGGTGCCGCCACTGTGTTCGGCCACGAACTCGGCCAGGGCCCTGACCTGTTGGACGCGGACCGCCGACGCGTGGAGGGGGGAGGTGAGGTGGGTGGTGAAGAAGGGGACCGGGGCGCCGCCCGGCGGTTCGACGCGGGCGTACAGGGCCTGTCGGCCGTCGTCCAGGTCCGGTGGCGCGGGCAGGCGCAGGGTCGCCCGGTCCGTCACCGGCCAGCGGCTCAGGACCGCGTTGCCGATGTCCACCGAGTCGTCGGCTATGCGGCGCCGCCAGCGTTCGGGGGCGGGGGACGGGGCCCAGGCGCAGTGCAGGTCCAGCTCGGCGGCGAGCCATTCCGCGAGGTTCTCGCCGGTGCGGCGGTCGGCCCACACCTCCTGCAGGCCGACGACGTCCGGCCGCAGCTCACGCAGTACGGCGAGAATCGCCTTCTGCCGCTCGGCCCACGGGCCGAACCGCCACCACAGGTTCCATGTCACGACCCGCACGACCACCTCACCGGCCTCTCCAGCAGACTTGGTGACCATGCCCCGCCACAACGAACGCAAGTACCGGATCGTCGCCGCCTTCCAGCGCCGGTTCAACGCCGTCATGCGCCGGCTGCCGACCCAGACCCTCCTGGAGACCACCGGCCGCACCTCGGGCCTGCCCCGCCGCACCCCGCTCGGCGGGCGGCGGGTCGGGGACTCGTTCTGGCTGGTGTCGGAGTTCGGGGAACGGTCGCAGTACGTCCGGAACATCAAGGCCGACCCCCGGGTGCGGGTGCGGCTGCGCGGGCGCTGGCACCACGGCGTCGCTCATCTGCTGCCCGACGACGACCCGATCGCGCGCCTGCGGGGCCTGCCCCGGGTGAACAGTGTGGGGGTGCGGGCCATGGGGGCGCAGCTGCTGACGGTGCGGGTGGATCTGACCGACTGAGCGGCTCCGCCACCCCACCCGCGCCTCAGACGAGGGCCGCGGCCAGCAGGGCGAAGGCGCCGACGATGACCGCGACGCGGACGTAGTGCCAGCGCAGCCAGAGGTTCAGCTGCTGCTTCCAGTCCGCGGGGCGGTTCTCCGGGGTCCACGTCTTGTTGCGGTTGTTGATCGGGACCAGCAGCAGGATCGACATGATCACGCTGAGGAGCAGCAGTGCGCCGGCGGTGATGACGAGGCCGATGCCGTCGTGATGCCGGCCGGCGACGGCCCAGACCGCCACCAGGGCCAGCGAGCCGATGTACCAGACCGGCATCACCGCCCCGAGCATCCGGCCCCCGTGGGCGTGACCGAGCTGGCCGCTCTCCTCCGGGAGCGCGTTGAGGATCGGGTTCATGACGAAGGCGACGGCGAACTCCACCCCCACCATGACGCCGACGACCACGACCGTGACGACCTCGAGTGTGCTGAGCATGGTGACCCCCTGAGCTGAAGGCTGGATCTAGCGCCGCATGGAATCTAGCGTCGCTAGCTGTTGAGGCAACGCTAGACCTACTGCCGCTCGATTGTCTAGCGGTGCTAGGATGTAGTCATGTCGGTACAGGAACGCAAGCAGCGCGAACGGGCGGAGCGTGAGCGCCTCATCGTGGCGACGGCCCGCGAACTCGCCGAGCAGCAGGGCTGGGACGCGGTCACCACCCGCCGGCTCGCCGAGCGCATCGAGTACAGCCAGCCCGTCCTCTACAGCCACTTCCGCGGCAAACGGGAGATCATCGGCGCCGTCGCCCTCCAGGGCGCCACCGAGTTGGCCGCCGCCGTACGGGCCGCGACCGCCGCCGCCGACGGCCCGCGCGCCCGGGCCACCGCCCTCGCCCGCGGCTACCTCGACTTCGCCGAGCGCAACCCCGCGGTCTACGACGCCCTGTTCCAGCTCGACGGCGGTCTGCCGTACGCGCAGGAGGACACCCCCGAGCCCCTGAAGGACGCCTTCGCCGCGCTGCTGGAGACCCTCGCCGAGGTCGCCGGGGACGGGGTCGAACCGGGGCTGTTCACCGAGCTGTTCTGGGCGTCCCTGCACGGGATCGCGACCCTGACCCGCACGCGCAGGCTGCCGCCGGAGGAGACCGAGCGGAGGGTGGAGCTGCTGGTCGACCGGCTCGCCATGCTCTGACCCGCCCCAGCGACCGGCTCTGCGGGAACAAGCCCTCCGCCGACCGGAGTTGACCTTTGTAAAGGTCAGGTCGGGACCAGGACAAGGGGGCTTTCATGACGTCAGCGGTGGTCATCGGGGCGGGGCCGGGGATCGGGCTCGCGGTGGCCCGGCGGTTCGCGCGGGAGGGGTTCGATCTCGCGCTGGTCGCCCGGAGCAAGCAGACGGTGACCGGCGTGGCCGAGAGCCTGGAGGGTGTACGGGCCCTGCCGCTCGTCGCCGACAGCGGCGACGAGGTCGCCCTCCGCGCCGCCCTCGACACCGCCGCCACCGAACTCGGCCCCCCGGACGTCGTCGTCTACAACGCGGCCGTCATCCGCCCCGACACCGTCGGTGAACTCCCCCTGCGCACCCACCTCGACACCTACGCCGTCAACGTCCTCGGCGCCCTCACCGCCGCCGCGCACACCGCGCCGGGCATGGCCGAGCGCGGCCGGGGCACCTTCGTCGTCACCGGCGGGATGCCGGAGCCGAAGCCGGAGTACGTCAGCCTGTCGCTGGGGAAGGCGGGCGTACGCTCGCTCGTCGATCTGCTCGACCGGCAGTACGGTCCGTCCGGCGTGCACGTCGCCACCGTCACGGTGAGCGGCCCGGTCGCCCCCGGTACCGCCTGGGACCCCGACGAGATCGCCGAGCAGTACTGGCGGTTGCACTCCCAGCCGCGGGCGCAGTGGGAGCGCGAGGTGCTCGTCTAGCCGCCCGATGCCGGGGTGCCGACATGCCGATGCCCGGACCAGGGGCGGTCCGGGCATCGGGGACGGGCAGGAGGTCCGCGTCGCTGTGGGGGTTCAGGGCGCGAAGATCTCCTTGCCCTCCTCCGCCGTGCGGAGCGTGATGGCCGCCGCGGGGCAGTTCTCGGCGGCTTCGAGCAGGTCGGAGTCGGCCGGGACAGGAGACTCCGGTGCCGTCGCGCGGCCGGCGGTGTCGAGGGTGAAGGCCCGTGCGGCACTGCCCGCGCACAGACCCGAGCCGACGCAGACCGCGGAGTCGATCTCGATGGTCCAGTGCTCCGTCTGTTCCGATGGCCCGGTCTGTTCTGCTGTCATACCCGCTCTCCCGCCTTGGTCGGGGCCGGTACGGGCACCACCGTCCCGGACGGGCCGCCCTCGCTGATGCCGAACCTGCCGTGCAGGCGCCGCAAGGGGCCGGGCGCCCACCAGTTGGCGCGGCCCAGCAGCTGCATCACCGACGGGACCAGGACGCCGCGGACCACGATCGCGTCCATCAGGACGGCCAGCGCCAGCCCCAGGCCCAGCATCTTCATGTTGGTGATCTGGGACGTGCCGATGGCCACCAGGACGACCGACAGGACGGCGGCGGCCGCGGTGACGACGCCGCCGCTGCGCTGGAGGCCGAAGACGATGGCGCGGGTGGTGTCACCGGTGCGGTCGTACTCCTCCTTGATGCGGGACAGGACGAACACCTCGTAGTCCATGGAGAGTCCGAAGGCGACGCAGAACATCAGCACGGGCAGGGTGGCCGGGATGAAGCCGGTGACCGTGAAGTCGCCGAGCAGGCCGCTGAGATGACCGTCCTGGAAGACCCAGACCAGGGCGCCGAACGTGGCGGACAGGCTGAGGACGTTGAGGACCACCGCCTTCAGCGGGACCACCACGCTGCCCGTCATCAGGAACAGCAGGATCATCGTGACGCCGACCATCGCGAGCAGCGCGTACGGCAGCCGGTCGGCCAACGTGTCCTGGGTGTCGACGAGTTCGGCCGCGCCGCCGCCCACCAGGACCGGGAACGGGGACGGCACGTCACGGATCGCGCGGACCAGGTCCTGGCTCTCCGGGGAGACGTCCTCCAGGGACGGCTCGACGGCCAGGTAGGAGGCGCCGGTCGTGGTGTAGCGGGTGCCGGCCGGGCCCGGTTCCTGGACCAGACGGCCGTCGGCGTAGGTGCCGGCCGAGGAGTTGACCCGTACGACCCCGTCGAGACGGGACAGGGTGGTCGCGTACGACGCGATGTCCGTGCCGCGGGTCCTGCCGTCCACCCCCTGTGCCACCACGTCGAGTTCGCCGGTGGGGCGGGACGTGAAGCCGTCGCGGATGACCTGGTGGACCTGGTGCGCCTCGGCGTCCTTGGGCAGTTGGCGGTCGTCGATGTTGCCGAACGTCACGCCGAGGAAGGGGGCGCCGAGGGCGACGAGGAACGCGACCGCGGTGACGGCGAACACGACCGGGCGTTTCACCACGGCCTCGCCGATCCGCCGCCAGCGGCGGCCCGAGGCGTCCGGTGCGGTGCCCTCGGCCGTACGGCGGCGGAAGATCCGGGTCAGGTCGAGCGCGTCGATCCGCTTGCCCAGGACCAGCAGCAGGGCGGGCAGGACGACGAGCGCCGCCGCGGCGGCGATGAGGACCACCGAGATGCCGGCGTAGGCGAAGGAGCGCAGGTAGTACATGGGGAACAGGAGCATCGCCGAGAGCGCCACGGCGACGGTGAGCGCGGAGAAGGCGACCGTGCGGCCGGCGGTGCCGAGCGTGGTGCGTACGGCGGCCTGGGGCGGGGCGCCGCCGTGCAGTTCCTCGCGGTAGCGGCGGACGATGAACAGGCCGTAGTCCACGGCGAGTCCGAGGCCGAGCGCGGTGGTCAGGTTGAGCGCGAAGACGGACACGTCGGTGAAGCCGGTGATCACGCGCAGGCTCGCGTTGGTGCCCACGATGGCGATCAGGCCGATGATCACGGGCAGCAGGGCGGCGACGGCGCTGCGGAACACCAGGACCAGGATGAACAGGGTCAGCGGCAGCGCGATGACCTCGGCACGGGCCAGGTCCTCGCGGCTGGTGTCCTGCACCTCGGCGCGGATCTGGGCGGCGCCGCCGATGGAGACGTCGACCGGGCCGTGGCGGCCGCGGTAGTGCGGGGCGAGGGCCTTGAGGGTGTCGTCGGCCTCGGTCTCGGTGCCGGTGACGCGGGCGACGACGAGGCCGTAGCGGCCGTTCTCGCTGCGCAGCGCCGGGGACTTGGCCTGCCAGTACGAGGTGACGCCCTGGACGTCGTGCTCGGCGGCCAGCCGTTGGGTCAGCCGCTCGGCCTCCGCGGTCACCGCCGGGTCGTCGACACCGGCGTCCGCCTTCACGAGCAGCGCCAGATTGGGTCGGCCCGCGGCGAACTCCCGGTCGAGGAGCCGGGCGGCCTGCGAGGACTCGGCGGCGGGGTCGGTGGTGCCGCCGCCCTGGAGCCGGTCGGCCACCCCGCCGCCGAGGACGACGGCGCCCACGGCGAAGAGCAGCGCCAGGAACAGGATGAGACGTGGCCGCGCCGTGGTCAGCCTGGCCAGACGCTCGAACATGGTGGTGGTTCCCTCCGGAGGTGACGCGGGTGGGGACGCGGGTGCGGTGCGGGGGCGCTCAGGGGCTGAGGCGGGGGTGGTTCAGCGGGGGTGCACCGGCTCGGCCGGGCTCGGGTAGCTCGCGCGGCTCAGGCCGAGGGTGCGCAGGAGCAGTCCGTCGCGGAAGCGGTCGGGCAGGATGCGCAGGAACGACAGGGCGCGGGCGTCCTGGCCGATGAGGTAGCGGGTGGCGGGGCGGCGGGCGGTGATCGCCTTCGTCAGGGTCCCGGCCGCCTTCTCCACCGGTGTGGCCTTCTGCTTCGCGGCGGCCGCCTGGGCGTCACCGAGGGCCTTCACATAGCGCTGGCGGGCCTCGGTGTCGCCGGCCCAGCCGTCGTCGGCGGCGGCCTTGTCCGCCTTGTGGAAGATCTCCGTCTCCAGCGCGCCGGGTTCGACGAGGACGACGTCCACGCCGAGGAACTTCAGCTCCAGGCGCAGGGTGTCGTTGAGCGAGGCGAGGGCCGCCTTCGACGCGGCGACCGGGCCGAAGAACGGCACGGCGGTCCGCGCGGTCACCGCGCCGACGTTGACCACGCGGCCGCCCGCCCGGCGCAGCGCGGGCAGGAACGCCTGGGTGACGGCGATCTGGCCGAGGACGTTGATCTCGAACTGGCGGCGCAGCGCGTGCGGCGGTACGAGTTCCACGGGGCCCTGCACGACGACGCCGGCGTTGTTGACCAGCGCGTCGAGGCCGTGGTCGGCGAGGACGGGGGCCACGGCGGTCGCGGCCGCGTGGATGGAGTCGGGGTCGGTGACGTCGAGGACGACGGGGGTGACCGCGGCGAGACCGAGGGGCAGTTGGCTGAGCGCCTCGGGGGTGCGTACGGCGGCGATCACCTGCCAGCCGGCGTCCGAGAGTTTCTTGATCGTCGCGCTGCCGAGACCACCGGCCGCGCCGGTGACGAGGGCGACGGGGGCGGACGAGGTGGGGCTCATGAGTGCCTCCGGGTTCGTGAGGGGGTGGCGGTGGGGTCGTTCACTCGTCCTCCACCAGATGCATCAGGCCGGCCGGGAAACGCTCCCCCGCGAACGCGCCGGGCGGCGCGACCGTCTCGATGCGGGCGAGGTCGGCCGGGGTGAGGTCGACGTGCAGGGCCGCGGTGTTCTCCTCGAAGTCGCGGCGGGTCTGGCTGCCCGGAATGGGGACGACGCCTTGGGCGAGCAGCCAGGCCAGGGCCAGCTGGGCGGTGCTGCACCCCTTCTCCAGGGCGATCTCGCCGAGCCGGGCGACGATCGCGCCGTTGACCGCGAGGTTGTCCGGCTCGAAGCGCGGCAGGAAGCGGCGCAGGTCGTCGGTGGCGAGGTCCTCGTCAGTGAGGATCTGACCGCCGAGCAGCCCCCGGCTGAGCGGGCCCCAGGCGACGAAGCCGATGCCGAGCTCCCGGCAGGTGGGCAGGATCTTGTCCTCCACGCCACGGCTGGCCAGCGAGTACTCGGTCTGGAGGACGGAGACGGGGTGGACCGCGTGGGCCCGGCGGACGGTCTCGGCGCCGGCCTCCGACAGGCCGATGAAGCGCGCCTTGCCGGCCCGCACGATCTCCGACAGCGCGCCCACCGACTCCTCGACCGGCACGATCGGGTCGATGCGGTGCAGGTAGTAGAGGTCGACGTGGTCCGTGCCGAGGCGGGCCAGGCTCGCGTCGATCGCCTTGTGGAGGTGGGCCGGTGAGCCGTCGAGCTCCACGCCGGTCGGGGTGCGGATCATGCCGCCCTTGGTGGCCAGGACGACCTTGTCCCGCAGTCCGCCGGTGCGCAGCGCCTTGCCGACGATCTGTTCGGACACCCCGTCGCCGTACATGTCGGCGGTGTCGATGAAGTCGACGCCGAGGTCGACGGAGCGGTGGATCGTGGCGATGGATTCCGGGTCGTTCCGGTCGCCGTAGAATTCGGCCATTCCCATGCAGCCGAGCCCGAGTGCGGACACTTCGAGGCCCTTCGCGAGTTCGCGACGCGGCACATCCATTTGCTACTCCAGTCGTCTCGGAAGAAGCCGAATTCCCAGCTTTCCAGCACATGGGCCCCGGCTTTTCAGCGTATGCACGGGGACTTCCGCGCACAATGGTGGAAAAACTAATAGCAGTGCCGCCACCAGCGGACCGTCAGCGCCGGATCAGATGAAAGAGCCAGGTCAGAGCGGCCGCACCGGACAGTCCGGCACCCAGTGCGCACACCGCGGTCCACCCGGAAGCGGAATACGCGAGAGCGGCTCCGGAGGCTCCCACGGCGCCGCCCAGAAAATATCCGGTCATATAGACCGACGTGACTCGGCCACGAATTTCCGGAGGAACCTGGTAGATCGCACCCTGATTGGCGATGTGCGCACCCTGGACCGCGAAATCCAGGGTGAAGGTGGCGAGGACGAGAAATGCCAGGGATGTTTGCCCTAGGGCCGCAGGAAGAAAGGACAGGCACACCCCGGCCAGCAGGATTCCGGTGAGGGCCGTGCCGCGGCCGCGGTCCGTGGCCCGGCCGGCCAGCCCCGCGGCCGCGACCCCGCCGATCCCGACGAGGCTGAGCAGGCCCACGGCGTCGGCGCCGTAGCCGTAGTGGTCGCCCGCGAGCAGGAACGGCAGCGGGGTCCAGAACGCGGTGAACGCGGCGAAGCACAGCGCGCCGTACAGGGTGCGGCGGCGCAGCGTGCGGTGGGCGGCGACCAGGCCGGGCAGGGAGCGCAGCAGCGCCCCGTAGCCGAGGCCGGTCGCCGTGGGCGGGGCGGCACCGGCCCGGGGCAGCCGGCCGCGCAGGACCAGCACCAGGAGGCCGGCGCAGGTCGCGGCACCGTAGTACACGGGCCGCCAGCCGGTGCGGTCGCCGACGACGCCGGACAGGAAGCGGATCAGCAGCGAGCCGACGAGGACGCCGCTCATCACGGCGGCGAGCACCCGGCCGCGCTGGTCCTCGGGCGCCAGGGACGCGGCGAACGGGACCATCACCATCACCGCGACCGAGGCGAGGCCGATCAGGGCGGCCGCCGCGTAGAGGACGCCGATGCCGGGGGCGGTGGCGGCGAGCAGCAGTGCGGCCGTCTCCGCGGTGAGGAGCGTGAGGATGAGCCGGCGCCGGTCGAGGAGGTCGCCGAGCGGGACGACGAGGACCAGGCCGAGGGCGTACGCGGCCTGCGTCGCCACCACCAGCAGGCTCGCGGCGAGATGCGAGCGGCCGAGGTCGGCGGCGATGGTGTCCAGGAGCGGCAGGGCGAGGTAGAGGTTGCCGACGGTGAGGCCGCAGGCGAGGGCGAGCAGCCGGACCGGGGCGCGGGGGACGGGGGCGGCGGCGTGCCGCCGGGGTGAGCCGGGGCGTACGGACGAGGCCATGGGAGGCGTCCGTGCCGTCAACCGGCCGCGAGCGGCAGGGACTCCACGCCGCGCAGGGTCAGCCGAGGCCGGAAGACGACCGCGTCCGCGCCGCCCGGGCAGTGCAGCCCGGGGAAGCGGCGCAGCAGGGTGGAGAACGCGATCTGGGCCTCCATGCGGGCGAGGGAGGCGCCCAGGCAGTAGTGGATGCCGGAGCTGAACGACAGCACCGGGGCGTCGCCGCGGCCCACGTCGAAGCGGTCGGGGTCGGGGAAGCGGCGGGGGTCGCGGTGGGCGGCGCCGACCAGGGCGACCACGGAGGAGCCCTCGGGGATCACGGTGCCGGCGATCTCGACGGGCGAGTCGGTGACCCGGTTGCCGAGTTGCGTCGGGCTGTCGTAGCGGAGCATCTCCTCCACCGCGCCCGGGATCAGGTCCGGTTCGGCGCGCAGCCGGTCCATCTGCTCGGGGTGGCGCAGCAGGGCGAGCATGCCGTTGCCGAGGAGGTTGGTGGTGGTCTCGAAGCCCGCGCCGAACAACAGGTTGCACATGCCGATGAGTTCGCCCTGGCTGAGCTGGTCGGCGCCGTCCTTGGCGGCGATCAGGGCGGACAGCAGGTCGTCGCCGGGGTTCTTGCGGCGCTCCTCGACGAGCTCGCTGAAGTAGTCGTCGGTGAACTGCGCGCCCTTGTCGCAGGCGGCCAGGTCGTCGGGGGTCAGGCCCAGTTCGTAGATGTCCTGGAAGGCCCGCATGGGTTCCTGGAGCGAGGGCAGGTCGGCGTCGGGGATGCCGAGCATGCGGCCGGTGGCCATCGCCGGGAGCGGGAAGGCGAAGTCCTTCATGTAGTCGATGACGCCGTCGTTCTCGAGCTTGTCGGCGAGGCTCTCGACCATGGCGGTGATCTGCGGGCGCATGGCCTGGACGGCCCGGTTGGTGAAGGCGAAGCCGGCCAGCTTGCGCAGCCGGGTGTGGTCCGGCGGGTTGGCCCACAGCATGATGTTCGGCAGCCGGCGCAGGGCGGCGTGCTCCTGCCACTCGTCCTTGCCGACCCAGGGCGCGAAGACCCGGTACGGGTCCTTGAGCGCGTGCTGGCTGCGCAGGAAAGTGTTCACGTCGTCGTAACCCGTGACCACCCAGTGGCCGAGTGCGGTGCGATGTACTGGGGTCAGTTCCCGGACCCGGTCATACAGCGCATAGGGTTCGCGCAGGCCCTCGGGCGTGAGGAAGAGCTGAGCGAGCAGCTCGTCCGCGTCCATTTCCATGAGGTGTCCTTCCTGTGTACTCACTGACTCCCCTTCATGATTGAGCACGATTCCGGGATGAGGGAGAGTAGAGTCACTGCTAGTGGTTTCCGCACCACGAATCCGATCCCACGGGGGCTCTAATGGGAAATTTGAAGGACGAACAGAGCCGGAAGGAACTCGGGGACTTCCTGAGGTCCCGGCGCAGGAAAGCGGATCCTAAAAAGAGTGGACTGATTAATTCCGGAAACGAGGTGAGCCGTCGCCGAATTCAGGGGCTGCGCAGGGAGGAGGTCGCCCAGCTCTCGGGCGTGAGCCTCACCTGGTACACGTGGCTGGAGCAGGGGCGGGACATCAACGTCTCGCGGCAGGTCCTCGGCGGGATCGCGCGGGCCCTGTCGCTGGACGCCGTGGAGCGCAGCCATCTGTTCCGGCTCGCCGGCGAGGTGCCGCCGGACACCGCGGCGGCCGGCGACGAGCAGGTCCCCGGACCCGAGATCCAGACCTTCCTCGACCTGCTCGACCCGAACCCCGCGTATGTGATCACCCGGTGCTTCGACGTGGTCGCGTGGAACCGCGCGGAGGCGGCGCTCATGGGCGGGTTCGAGCATCTGCCGGTCCACGAACGCAACGCGCTGTGGCTCATGTTCAACGCCCCCGAGGCCCGTGAGCTGCTGCCCGACTGGGAGCGCGAGGCGCGCTGGCTGGTGGGGCTGCTGCGGGCCGAGTCGGCGCATGAACTGGGCAGTCCGCGCTTCATCGAGGTGGTCAGCAGCCTGCGCAGGTCCAGCGAGCTGTTCAGCGAATGGTGGACCTCGCACGACGTCCAGGCGTTCGCCCCCTCCGTCCGCCGCTTCCGGCACCCGGTCGTGGGAGAGCTGGAGCTCAACTACGTGAAGCTGTCGGTGGAGGGCGGCCCCGGGCTCAGCATCGTCTCCCACTTCGCGACCCCGGGCTCGGAGACGGCACGACGGCTGAGCGCGCTCGTCGACTGACCTTCCCGCCGCAGAGCCACAAACCCTCACGCGGTCAGCAGTTCCGCGGGGACCTCGTCCGGTCGGCCGATGACGCCCGACTGGTCGAGGGCCACCTCCCACAACCGCCGCCGGCCCGCCGCGTCCTGCGCGAACGGGTTCGGTTCGATGCGCCGCCGCTCGTGGAAGTAGACGCCGCTGGCGTTCTCCAGCCGCGGATCGGTGACCAGCCGGACGATGTTCCGGGCGCCGTACCCCGTCCGGTGCGGGGCCAGCACGAACGTGCTGCGCACCATCTTCGTGGCGCACATGCCCGGATGGAGGCTGTTGGCCCGCACCCCGTCGGCCCGCAGGCGCTGCGCGTACTCGTTGGTGAACGCGGTCAGCGCCAGCTTGGACTGCGCGTAGGCGGCCATACGGTCCCAGCGTCCCGCCATCTGGAGGTCGTCCCAGCGCAGTTGCCCCCACCCCTGGGCGACGGAGCTGACGTTGACGACCAGGGCGGGCGCGGAGCGGGCGAGCAGGCCCGACAGGCGCAGGGTCAGGGCGAACGGCGCGAGGAAGTTGACCTGCCACTCCAGTTGCAGCCCGTCGGCCGTGACCCGGCGGGTGCGGGCGCTGCGGTTGGGCGTGGCCACGCCCGCGTTGTTGATCAGGGCGTCCAGCCGGCCGTGCGCGGCCAGCACCTCGTCGGCCAGCGCGTGCACCCCGGCGCGCCGCGACAGATCGGCGACGAGGGAACTTCCCCGGCCCCGGCCCGCCGCCCGTACCCCGGCGAGGGCCTTGGCCACCCTGCGCGGATCACGGCCGTGCACCACCACGTGCCAGCCCTCCTCCGCCAGGAGTCGTGCGGTCGCCTCCCCGAGACCGCTCGTGCTGCCGGTCACCAGAGCGACCCGTTCGGTGCTGGTCACGTCCTGCTCCTTCACGGCCGAATCCTCACGCGCATTCGCGCAATCGGTTTTCTCCGAGCCTCACACTCCTCCTCGCACGGCCGCCGGACAAGATTACTGAAACCACTAGTGCCAATGGCACCACCGTCCGGCCAAGTATTCGTTGACAACGCGACCGCCGGGTGTGGATTGTTGCTGCAGGAGTGAAAGCCACGCCCCGGGGAGGCGATAATGGCAGCAAATTCCATTGAACCCGTCATAGTCGAGACCGTTAAAGGCGGCATTCCGCTGGACCGGCTCGGCGTCACATTGATGCATGAACACGTCTTTGTCCTCAGTACCGAAATACAGGAGAACAATCCTCAGCTCTGGAACGAGCAGGACCAGATCGACAGCGCCGTCGCGAAGCTGAACGCGGCCGCCGAGCGCGGGGTCGAGACCATCGTCGACCTCACCGTCCTCGGCCAGGGCCGCTACCTGCCCCGTATCAAGAAGGTGGCCGAGCGCGTGGCGCTCAACATCGTCGTGGCGACCGGCGTCTACACCTACAACGACGAGCCCATGTACTTCGCCTTCCGCGGCCCCGGCCGGGTCTTCGAGGGCCCGGACCCGATGGTCGAGCTGTTCGTGCGCGACATCACCGAGGGCATCGGCGACACCGGCGTCAAGGCGGCCGTCCTCAAGTGCGCCACCGAGACCGAGCAGTTACCGGAGGGTGTGGAGCGCGTCCTGCGCGCCACCGCCCAGGCCCACCGCGAGACCGGTGCGCCGATCCAGACACACAGCAACGCCCTGGTGCGCAACGGCCTGCTGCAGCAGAAGGTGTTCCGTGAGGAGGGCGTCGATCTCAGCCGGGTCGTCATCGGGCACTCCGGCGACAGCGACGACCTCGACTACCTGCGCGAACTGCTCGACGCCGGCTCGTTCCTCGGCATGGACCGCTTCGGCATGGAGTTCATCGCCCCGCTGGACCAGCGCGTGGAGACCGTCGCCCGGCTGGTCCGCCTGGGGTACGCCTCCCAGCTCGTCCTGTCCCACGACTGCCCGTGCTTCCTGGACTACCTCACCACCGACCAGCGCGAACTCGTCGCCCCCTCCTGGAACTACACGCACATCCACGACGACGTCCTGCCCGCGCTGCGCAAGGCCGAGGTGAGCGACGAGGACCTGCGCACCATGCTCGTCGACAATCCGCGCCGCTTCTTCGCCGCCAACGCCCCCTACTGACACCGACCTTGCAAGGAGGCATGTCGTGACCCACAGTCCCGTCACCGCGCAAGGCCCCTGGGAAGAGCTCGGCGCACCCCTGTGCCTGGACACCCCCTGGGTGAAGGCCTGGGTCGAGCAGGTACCGCCGGGCGGCACCCGCCCCCTGCACACCCACCGCAAGCCCTGGGCGACCGTGGTGCTCAGCGGCGCCAAGGTCCGCTCCCTCGGTCCCGAGGGCGAGGTCCTGCGCGAGGGCGAACTCCCGGACGGAATCGTCCTGTTCAACCCGGCGGACGAACCCCTGTGCCACCAGATGCACAACATCGGCGACACCGAACTGATCATGGTCGGGCTCCAGTGGGAGAGCGGCCCGGCGAGCGCGGCGGAACCGGAGGCGTCATGAGCGCCGACGTGGTCGTCGTCGACTACGGCGGCGTGCTCACCAACCCGCTGGCCGAGACCTTCTGCGAGTTCGCCGCCCTGGCCGGCCTCGACACCACCGCCCTCGCCGAGGCGTTCCTCGCCGCCACCGAGAAGCACGGCGAGACCCCCATGGCCGCCCTGGAGATCGGCGCGATCAGCGAACGCCAGATGGCCGACCGGATCCTCGCCGAACTGCCGCCCGGGTCCGAGAAGGTCCTGGACGACCACGAGTTCGGGGAGCTGTGGTTCCGCGGCCGACGCCCCAACCAGCCCTTCGTCGACTTCCTGCGCGACCTGCGCGCGGACGGCATGCGGCTCGCCCTGCTCACCAACAACGTCCGCGAGTGGGAGCCGCGCTGGCGCGCCCAGCTCCCCGTCGACGAGCTCTTCGAGGTCGTCGTCGACTCCCACAAGGAGGGCGTGCGCAAGCCGGACCCCAAGATCTACCGGATTCTGCTGGAGCGGCTCG
This sequence comes from Streptomyces sp. NPDC057280, assembly GCF_042668605.1. Classification (NCBI taxonomy): domain Bacteria; kingdom Bacillati; phylum Actinomycetota; class Actinomycetes; order Kitasatosporales; family Streptomycetaceae; genus Streptomyces; species Streptomyces sp. NPDC057280. The sequence goes on along the minus strand of NZ_JBHUYR010000005.1, from coordinate 238,346 downwards.
GCGTCGCACCGCACCAGTGCCTGTTCGTCGACGACACCGAGGAGAACTGCGCCGCCGCCCGCGAACTCGGCATCCCTTCCGTGCTGTTCACCGACACGAAGACCGCCGTACGCGAGGTGCTCACCCACCTGGAAGGCAACGCACCGGACTCCGAAGGGACTTCACCATGACCGAGGACATCCTGATCGTCGGCGCGGGCCCCACCGGTCTGACCGCCGCCTGCACCCTGCTGGGGCTGGGCGTGCCGTGCCGGATCGTCGACCGGCGCGACGGGCCGGGCGGCGCGCCCAAGGCGCTGGTGCTGTGGAGCGGCGCGCTGGAGTGCCTGAGCCGCGTCGGTGCCGCCGGGCCGATCGTCGAGGCGGCACTGCCGCTGGCCGGCGCCACCTACTGGTCGCGCAAAAAGCAGGTCGGGGGCATGCGGTTCGGCGGCCTCGACGGCACCGCCTTCCGTCATCCGCTGTGCGCCCCGCAGCCCGTCACGGAGGCCGCCCTGTACGAGCGGCTGCACGCGCTGGGCGGTGAGGTCGAGTGGGAGACGGAGGCCGTGGGGCTCACCGTGGCCGGCGACAAGGTCACGGTGGCGCTGCGGACCGTGCAGGGCCGGGTGGAGCGCGGGACGTACCGCTATGTGATCGGCGCGGACGGCACCCACAGCCGGGTCCGGGACGCCGTCGGCATCTCCTTCGAGGGGCACACCTACGACCGGGTGTTCCTGCTGGGCGACGGCAGGCTGGAGGGGCCCGCGCCCGAGGACGAGGCGCAGTACCACATCACCCCCGAGGGCGTGCTGGTCCTCGTCCCGCTGCCGGACGGCGGGCACCGGGTCTTCTTCGACATCGCGGCCGACGGCAGCACCCGGCCGCCGTCCGACGAGCAGTTGCAGGCCCTGCTGGACGAGCGCGGCCCCGGCGGGCTGCGGCTGCGCGAGACCTGGTGGTCCAACCGGTTCCAGGTGCACGCCAAGGTCGCCCCCGCGTTCCGCGCGGGCCCGGTCTTCATCGCCGGGGACGCCGCCCACGCGCACAGCCCCGCGGGCGGCCAGGGCCTCAACACCGGGGTCCAGGACGGCTACGACATCGGCTGGAAGCTCGCCTCCGTGCTGCGCGGCGCCGCTGCCGAGCTGCTCGACAGCTATGAGCCGGAGCGCCGCCCGGCCTCCGTGCAGGCGGTGCGCAACGCCGACCAGCAGACCCGGATGTGGCTGCTGCGCAACCCCATGGCCCGGGCCATGCGGGACGCCACCATGCAGTCCTTCTCCCGGCGGGGCCTGCTGGAGAAGCAGATGCTGCCGCAGCTCGCCCAGCTCGACCTCGACCACTCGGCGAGCCCCGCCGTCGCCGACCTGCCGGGCGCCGCGGCCGTGCCCCGCGGCGTGAAGCTGGGGCGGCGCGTCCCGGACACCGCGCTGATCCCGCTGAACGGCACGAAGGCCGACTCGCTCCACCAGTACCTGACGGCCGGACGGCACACGGTTCTCGCCTACGGGGACCAGGCCGCCGGCGACATGGCCGTCCGGGCCGTGGCCGCGCTGCGGGGGCGCGGTGTGGACGACATCACGGACGTGCTCTGGGTCAGGCCCGCTGGCGACAGCTCCGGGGCCGGGCGCGCCGGCGGCGCCGCCGATGCCCGCTGCGACACCGCACGCGTGTCCGGCCCCGGGTTCGGCAAGGAGGACGGCACGCCCTGGCTCGCCTACGTACGCCCCGACGGAACGGTCGGGGCCCGGGCCGGCATCCCGGGCGTCCTCGAACTGCTCGACCGGCTGCCCTCGCAGCGGGCCGGCGCCGCCGAGGCGGCCTGATCCCGTGGACCGACACCCACCCCAGGTCGGAAAGGACCCCCACCCGATCATGACCATGCCCGAGACCCAGCCCACCGATCTCGAGACAGAAGACAAGCCCGACTCCCCGGCGGACCCCGTCGCCGAAGCCGCCGCCCGGCTGCGCTACGACGCCACCGTCTCCCGCACGCTGGTGCACCGCACCTCCGTCGCCGAGGTGTTCGTCACCGACTCCGCGGCGATCGGCGAGGAGACCTTCCTCGTCGCCGCCCAGCTGCCCCGCGGCCACCTCATCGGCGAGAACGCGCCGATGTACGACTACACGCTGCTCATCGAGGTGGTCCGGCAGGCCGGCGTCCTGGTGGCCCACGAGCACCTGGACGTGGAACTGGGCTCCGCGTTCATCTTCCGCAGCCTCAACCTCCGTACGGTGGGCCTGACCCAGCTGCGGATCGGGGCGACGCCCGCGCACGTCCTCGTCACGATGACCGTCCATCCCCGGCGCAACAAGGCCGGCCGCGTCCAGGGGTTCACCTTCAGCGGGAACGTCGCCCTGGACGGCCATGTGGCGATGTCCGGCAACGGCGCCCTGCTGATCGTGTCCCAGCGCGCCTACCGCACCCTGCGGGCGAAGCGCCGTACGGCGGCGACGGATCTGGCGCTGCCGCGCTTCACCCCGGCGGCACCGTCCGCCGTGGGCCGCAGCGAGGCCCGCAACGTCGTGATCACCGCCCCGGTGGTGGCGAGCGAGGCCCGGGTGTCGGCGCAGCTGGTCCTCGACGCCAGTCACCCGCACATGTTCGACCACCCGCTCGACCACGTCCCCGGCCATCTCCAGATGGAGGCGGCCCGCCAGCTCGCGATCGCCGCCGTGGCCCAGCTGCACGGGCTGTCCCCGCAGACGCTGACCATCTCCGCCATCGAGACCGAGTTCACCGACTACGCGGAACTGGACCAGGTGACCGAACTGCGGGCCACCGTGCAGGGGTTCCGCCGCCAGGACGACCTGCGCACGCTCGCCGTGCCCGTGGTGATCGAGGTCCGGCAGGAAGGGGCGGTGACGACGACGATCCGGCTGGAAGTGGTGCAATGGACGTGACCGGTCCGCCGTTGCAGCGGGTGCTCGTCACCGGTGCCACCGGACTGCTCGGGGGCCATGTCGTACGGCAGCTGCTCGACGGCGGCAGCGCGGTGACGGCCGTGGTCCGGGACCCGGAGCGGGCCCGCGCCCTGCTCCCCGGGCACGGTCAACTCACCGTCCTCCGGGGCGACGTACGCGATCCGGGCACCCTCGCCCCGTCCCTCCCGGGACACACGGCGGTGATCCACACGGCCGCGTACTTCCGGGAGTACTACGCGCCGGGAGGGCACGACGCGGCGCTGCTGACGGCCACGAACGTCGATGCCGTCACCGGACTGCTCGACGCGGCGGCCGCGGCCGGGGTGCCGGTCGTGGTGCACACCAGCTCCATCGGCACGCTCGGCACCCGCCCCGACGGCCGGCCCTCGGACGAGGACACCCCGGAGGGGCGCGGCACCCGCGCCAACGGCTACTACGCGAGCAAGCTGCGCTCGGAGGAGGCGGTCCGCGCCTTCGGCGCCGAGCGCGGGGTGCGGGTGCCGATCGTGCTCCCGGGCTGGATGTGGGGGCCGGGCGACGCCGGGCCGACCTCCGCCGGGCGGCTGTTCGCCTCGGTGGCCGAGGGCCGGCTCGGCGGTGTCCCCCGGGCGGGCAACCACGTGGTGGACGCCCGTGACGTGGCGGACGCCTGTGTCCGGGCCGCCGCCAAGGGCGAGCACGCCCGCCGCTACATCGTGGCCGGCGAGTGGGTCCCGCTCCCCGAGGTCTGCCGGATCGCGGCCAGGGCCCTCGGGGTCGCGCCCCCGCGCGGGGTGCCGGCCCGGCTGGCGCTGCTCATGGCCGCCCTGCTGGAGACCGGCGGCCGGCTGCGCGGCAGTACGCCGACCGCCACCCGGGAGGGCGTGCGGGCCCTGCTGGAAGGAGACCGCCGCCGGGTGACCTCCGCCCGCGCCGAGCGCGAACTCGGCGTGGAGTTCCGCCCGCTGGAGCGCACCCTGCGGGACCAGGCCGACTGGTACCGCGCCCACCGCGACGCCGTTCCCTGACACCGCGAGCCCCGGGGCGGCCGGGACGTGCGGACACCACGACCCCGGGGCCCGGGCGGTCACGTCCCCCGATCGTCCGGGCCCCGGCCTGATTTCCCACCCTGCGAGGAGACCGACCCAGCCATGCCCAGACCCAGCAGCGAGATCAGCAGACGGGCCCTGATGACCGGGGTGTCCGCCCTGGCCGTCGCCGAGGGCGTCCTCACCCCGACGGACGCGAGCGCGGCCTCCGCCGCCCCTTCCGTGTCCGTCGGCCCCGGTGACGCGCGGTACGCGGAGCTCGCCACCGGCGTGAACAAGCGGTGGGCGGCCACGCCCGAAGCCATCCGCCTCGTCGCCTCCACGGAACAGGTGGTGCAGGCGGTGACAGAGGCCGTCCGCGCCGGCAAGCGGGTGTCGGTGCGCAGCGGCGGCCACTGCTACGCCGACTTCGTCCACCACCCCGACACCGACGTCATCATCGACACGTCCCCGCTGAACGGGATCGCCTACGACCCCGCCCGCAGCGCCTTCGCCATCGGCGCCGGGGCCCAACTGGGGCAGATCTACGAGGCGTTGTACAAGGGGTGGGGGGTGACGATCCCGGGCGGCGCGTGTCTGACCGTGGGGATCGGCGGGCATGCGAGCGGCGGCGGGTTCGGGCCGCTGACGCGGCGGTTCGGGCTGGTGGCGGATCACATCGAGGCCGTGGAGATGGTGGTGGTGGACGCCTCGGGGCGGGTGCGTACGGTGGTCGCCTCGCGCGCGCCCTCGGACCCGCACCGGGACCTGTGGTGGGCCACCTCGGGTGGCGGCGGCGGGAGTTTCGGCGTCATCACCCGCTACTGGTTCCGCTCCCCCGCCGCGACCGGAACCGCGCCGGGCCTCCAGCTGCCCGCGCCGCCCCGCGAGGTGCTGGTCAGCCTGGCGGAGATCCCGTGGAGCCGGCTGGACGCCCCGTCGATGGCCCGCCTGGTCCGCAACTTCGGCGCCTGGCACGTGGCCAACGGCGCCACCTCCTCCCCGTTCGTCTCCCTCTCCGGCTATCTGCTGATGCGCCAGGGGGCGACGGGCGGCGTGGCCCTGTTCACCCAGGTCGACGGCACGGACCCGGACGCCGACCGGCTGCTCGCGGACTACACCGCGGCCCTCGCCGCCGGCACCGGCCTCGCCGCCGCCTTCCCCTCCCGCCGCGTCCCGTGGCTGGCCTCGACGAAACTGCTCGGCACCAGCAGCCCGGTCCTGCTGTACGACCACACGCTGCGCAGCGCGGTGAAGACGGCGTGGCTGAAGGGGAGCTTCACCGACGCCCAACTGGCCGTCATGTACCGGCACTTGACCCGCACCGACTACACGAACCCGAACGCCGTGATCTCCCTCAACGGCGGTGGCGGCCGCACCAACGACACCGCCCCCGGCGCCACGGCGATCCCGCACCGGGACGCGGCCCTGATCGCCCTCTACGAGAACTTCTGGATCGACCGGCGCGAGGACGACAAGCACCTCGCCTGGCTCCGGGACCTGTACCGGGAGTCGTTCCAGGACACCGGCGGCGTCCCCGTCCCGAACGACCTGACCGGCGGCTGCTACGTCAACGACCCCGACCCCGACCTCTCGGACCCGGCCTGGAACACCTCGGGCGTGCCCTGGCACACCCTGTACTGGCGGTCGAACTACGCCCGTCTCCAGCAGGTCAAGGCCCGCTGGGACCCGACGGACTTCTTCCGCCACGCCCAGTCGATACGGCTCCCGTAGGGCGGCCGACCGCTCACCCGGGCCAGACGATCGCCTGCACCTCGCTGTAGGCGTGCAGCGCGTACGACCCGACGTCCCGGCCCACCCCGCTCTTCTTGAACCCGCCGAACGGCGCCTCCATGTTCCGCCCGACCGTGTTCACACCGACCCCGCCCGCCCGCAGCCGCCGGGCCACCCGGAAGGCGCGGGCGACGTCGCCGGACCAGACGTAGTCGATGAGGCCGTAGTCGGAGTCGTTGGCGAGGGCGATGCCCTCCTCCTCGTCGTCGAAGGGGACGACGGCCACGACCGGCCCGAAGATCTCCTCGCGGGCGACCCGCATCGCGTTGGTGCAGTCCGCGAGGAGGGTCGGGGCGACGTAGAAGCCGCGCTCGTACGGCGGCCGTTCGCCGCCCGCGACGACCGTGGCGCCTTCCTTGCGGCCCGACTCCACGTACGACTCGACACGTTCCCGGTGCGGGGCGGAGATCACCGGTCCCACCACCGTGTCCGCCTCCCGCGGGTCCCCGACCTTCAGCCGCCCGGCGTAGCCGGCGAGCCCGTCCACCAGCCGCTCGTACACGCCCCGTTGGGCCAGCACGCGCGTCGGCGCGGTACAGATCTGCCCGCTGTAGAAGGAGAAGGTCGTCCCGATCCCGGCCACCGCCGAGCCGACGTCGGCGTCGTCGAAGACGAGTGCCGCGCCCTTCCCGCCCAGTTCCATCAGCTGCCGTTTCATGCCGCGCCCGCACACCTCGGCGATGCGCTGCCCGACGGCGGTGGAGCCGGTGAAGGAGACCATGTCGACGTCCGGGGAGTCCACGGCGGCCTCACCGACGTCGACCGAGCGCCCGGAGACCACGCTGAGCACGCCCGGCGGGAGCCCGGCCGCCTCCAGCGCCTCCGCCATCCGGTAGACGGACAGGGGGTCCTGCGGAGCAGGCTTCACCACCACCGTGTTGCCCATCGCGAGGGCGGGGGCGATCTTGCCGGCCGGGTTGGCCCACGGGTTGTTGTACGAGGTGATGCAGGTGACCACCCCGACGGGCTGGCGGACGGCCAGCGCCCCCATCACCCCGGCCTTCCCCATCGGCCCGGCCTCGTTGATCTGCGGCGGGACGGCCCACTCGGCGCTCTCCACGCGCGCGTACCGCCGGAACCGGGCGATCCCGACGCCGACCTGCATCGCCCGCGCGGTGCCGGTCGTCGCGCCGGTCTCCGCCTGGGCGAGTTCGGCGTACGGCACGAATCGGCCGGCGATGACGTCGGCCGCCCGGGCAAGGATCGCCGCGCGCTCCTCGGGTGCCGTACGCGACCATGCCCCGAAGGCCTCGCGGGCCGCGGCGCAGGCCGCGTGCACCTGATCCCGCGAGGCCTCCGGCGCCCACCCGACGGTCTCCTCGGTGGCCGGATCGACCACGGCGTAGTGCCCGCCGTCCGGCTGGGTCCACTCGCCCCCGATGAACAGCCGCTCCTTCACCGGGTGCTCACCGTCCGGGTGTCCCGCCCCGAGCGCAGCACCTTCCCGGGCACCGCCCCGCTCACCGCGTCGTCGCGGATCGCCTCGACCCCGTTGACCCACACGGCCCGTACCCCGAGCGCCTTGGAGTCCAGCCGCGGACTGTCACCCGGCAGGTCGTGCACCAGGGTGGCCGTGCCCGCGCCGATCCGCTCCGGGTCGAAGAGCACGAGGTCGGCATGCCAGCCCTCCCGTACCTGCCCCCGCTCACGCAGCCCGAAGAGCCGCGCCGGGTCGTCGGTCAGCATCTTCACCGCCTGCTCCAGCGTGGCGAGCTTCCGCCCGCGCAGACAGTCCCCGAGGAACCTGGTGGTGTACGGCGCCCCGCACATCCGGTCCAGATGCGCCCCCGCGTCCGAGCCGCCGAGCAGCACGTCCTCGTGCTGCCAGGTCTCGGCGCGCAGCGCCCAGGAGGCGGGGTCGTTGTCGGTGGGCATGGGCCACAGGACCGTACGGAGGTCGTCGGCCGCGCAGATCTCGACCAGGCACTGGAACGGGTCCTGCCCGCGCTCCTCCGCGATGTCCCGCACGACCCGCCCGCTGAGCCCGCGGTTCGCCTCGCTGTAGGTGTCGCCGATGACGTACCGCCCGAAGTTCGCCAGCCGCCGGAAGACGCCGGCCTCCTTGGACCGGGCGCGCTCCAGCATCCCGGCCCGTACGTCCGGGTCACGGAGCTTCTCGATCCGCTCGGGCACGGGCAGGCCGAGGATCGGCCCCCAGCCCGGGATGAGGTTGAGCGCGCAGAACGTCCCCAGGGACATGTTCATCGGCGTGAGGATCGGCATGGTGAGGGCGACGATCCGCCCGCCCGCCTTCCGCGCCTGCTCGCTGGCGAACAGCTGGCGCGGGACGCGTTCGGGGACGGCGGCGTCGATGGTGAGCACGTTCCAGTTCAGCGGCCGCCCCGCCGCCGCGCTCATCTCCACGAACAGCTCGATCTCGGCGTCGCTGAACTGGTCGAGACACCCGGCGACGATGGCCTCGATCTGCGTCCCTTCGTGCTCGCCGACCGCCTTGGAAAGCGCGACGAGTTCGGCGGGCAGGGCATGCCGGGAGGCGACGGGCTTCCCGTCCCCGTCCGAGTGGGTGGTCGACTGGGTGGTGGAGAGCCCCCAGGCCCCGGCGTCCATGGCCTCGTGGAACAACCGCAACATGGTGTCGAGTTGCTCACCACTTGGCTGCCCACCGATGGCCTCCGCCCCCATCACGTACCGCCGCAGCGCACAGTGCCCCACCATGAAACCGGCGTTGACGGCGATCCGCCCTTCGAGAGCGTCGAGATACTCCCCGAACGACTCCCAGCTCCAGGGCGCCCCCTCCTCCAGCGCGACCAGGGACATGCCCTCGACCTTGGACATCATGCGCCGGGTGTAGTCGGCGTCCTCCGCCCGCAAGGGCGCCAGCGTGAACCCGCAGTTGCCGGCGGCGACTGTGGTCACGCCGTGGTTGAGCGAGGGCGTGGCGTAGGGGTCCCAGAACAGCTGGGCGTCGTAGTGGGTGTGGGGGTCGACGAACCCGGGCGCGAGGACGAGGCCAGATGCGTCCTCGCTGCTACGGGCTTCCTCGCTGACGCTGCCGACGACGGCGATACGCCCGTCACGAATACCGACGTCGGCGGTGAATGCGGGCGCCCCGGTGCCATCGACAACGGTCGCCCTTTTGATGAGGTGATCGAGCATGGGTGCCCCCTTCAACTCGGGCTGGGTGGAGGGCCTTTAGGGGCGCGGGGAACTGCGCGACCAGCCACAGACAACCCGCACCCGCCGTACAACCTCAGACAGCCCCTCGGAACCGCGTCGTCCGATGCACAGGATCCGTGTCGATCTTCGGAATCACGTGCTCCCCGATCAACCGGATCGTCTGCAACGTCTCCTCCTTCGGCACCCCCACCGGCAACCCGAAGCTCAACTGATCCGCCCCCGCCTGCTCCCACCGCTTGCACTGCGTGAGCACCTCGTCCGGATCCCCGCAGATCAGCAGCTCCTCCTCGATGAGCAGCTCCACGAACTCCGGCGTGTACTCCGGCAGCGTCTCCGGCCACTCCGGGAACCCCTCGGGCCGCGGGAACGTGTCGTGGTACCGGAAGACCAGCGAAGGCAGATAGTGCAGCCCGCCGTTCACCGCGATCTCGATCGCCTCGGCATGCGTGGGCGCGCAGATCGCGGTCGTCGTCACCATCACGTTGTCGTTGACGAAGTCCCCGACCGGCTCGGCGTTCACGACGGAGTTCTTGTACTGCTCCAGGACCCACTCCATGTCGGACACCTTCTGGATGCTGAACCCCAGCACCCCGAGCCCCTTCTTCGCCGCCATGGCGTACGACGGCGGCGACCCCGCCGCGTACCACATCGCCGGGTGCGACTTCCCGTACGGCTTCGGCAGCACCTTGCGCGGCGGCAGCTGCCAGTGCTTGCCCTGGAAGCCGACGTACTCGTCCTGGAGCCACATCTTGGGGAACTCGGCGATGGTCTCTTCCCAGATCTCCTTGGTGTAGTTCATGTCGGTGACGCCCGGTATGAACCCGAGGATCTCGTGTGACCCGGCCCCGCGCCCGGACCCGAACTCGAAGCGCCCCTCGGAGAGATGGTCGAGCATGGCGACCTTCTCGGCGACCTTCACGGGGTGGTTGACCTGGGCGAGCGGGTTGAAGATCCCGGACCCCAGGTGAATCCGTTCCGTCGCGTGCGCGAGATACCCGAGGAAGACGTCGTTCGCGGACAGATGCGAATACTCCTCCAGGAAGTGGTGCTCGGAGGCCCAGGCGTACTTGAAGCCGGACTTGTCCGCCTGGATGACGTACTCGGTCTCCTCCATCAGCGCCTTGTGCTCGGCGAGCGGATCGGTCTCGGCGCGCTTACCCACGTACCCCTGTACAAAGAGCCCGAATTCCAAGGCGGTTCACCGTCCCACGTCCAGTTGGGTCTGCTGAGTGCTACGACTTTCTGACGTACCGTCAGAAACGTCAATACCTGACGGCCAGTCAGACGACACTGACCCCCGCCAGCCACCCCCCGTCGATCACGAACGGCTGCCCGGTGATGTACGACGAGTCCTCGCACGTCAGGAACAGCGCGAGCCGCGCCACCTCCTCCGGCCGGCCGATCCGCCCGAGCGGCACGAGCTTGCGGTACAGCTGGTCGAGGGCCCGGCTCATCCCCTCCACGTCGGCCCCGGGGTCCAGTTGGGCCGGGTTGGACATGGCGGTGTCGATGGCGCCGGGGCACAGGGCGTTCACGCGGATGCCCCGGCCGGCGAGTTCCAGGGCAGCGACCCGGGTGAGACCGAGGACGGCGTGCTTGCTGGCGGCGTAGCTGCCGACGGCGGCCATGCCGGTCACGCCCGTGTAGGAGGCGGTGTTGACGATGGTGCCGCCGTCCTCCATGACCGGGGCGACGGTCTTGATACCGAGGAAGCAGCCGACCTGATTGACCCGCACGACCTGCATGAACTCGTCGAGGGGCGTGTCGACGAGGGAGTTGAAGCGCAGGACGCCGGCGTTGTTGACGAGGCCGTCGACGCGGCCGAAGGCGTTCTTGACCACGTTCACCGCGTCCCGCCACTGCTCCTCGTCGCCGACGTCGAGATGGACGTACCGCGCCCCGATGTCCCGCGCGAGCGCCTCCCCCGGTTCGTCGAGGACGTCGGCGAGGACGACCTGCGCCCCTTCCTCCCTGAACAGCCGCGCCTCCTGCTCCCCTTGTCCGCGTGCCGCGCCGGTGACGATGACGACGCGTCCGTCCAGCTTGCCCATCCGGCATCTCCTCAGAGGTGGGGCGCCACTTCGGTCCCGAAGGCCGCCATCTGGTCGGTGAGTTCGGTACGGCCGCGGCTGCGGAACCGCACCTGGATCTGGTGCACGCCCATCGCGCGATAGGCCCGCAGCGACTCGGCGAGCGCCTCCGGGGAGCCGGTGAGCGTGCGGCGCCCCACATCCCACCCCGGACGCCCGATGTAGAGGGGCTCGACGATGGCGCCGACGGTCAGCGGCGCCTCGACGCCCGCCTCCTCGCGGATCCGCGTCAGCTCGGCGATCTGCGCGGGCAGCCGGTCCCGCGGGTCGCCCTGCGGCAGCCAGCCGTCCCCCTTGAGCGCGGCCCGCCGGACAGCGGCGGGCGAGGACCCGCCGACCCACAGCGGAACGCGCGCCTGGGCGGGCCGCGGCCGCTGCCCCAGCCCCTGGAAGTCGTAGAACTTCCCGTGGTGCTCGGGAAACTCCTCGGTCCCCAGCGCGACCCGCAGCGCGTCCACACACTCGTCGAGCAGCGCCCCCCGCTGCCGGAAGTCCAGCCCCAGGACCTCGAACTCCTCCGCCACGTGCCCGGCCCCGACCCCGAGAATCAGCCGCCCCCCGCTGAGGTGATCGACGGTGGCGTACTGCTTGGCACTGAGCAGCGGATGCCTCAGCCCCACGACGGCGACATGACTGAGCAGCCGGATGCGCTCGGTGACGGCGGCCAGATGGGCGAGGGTGGCGACGGGGTCGTACCAGACCGTGCTCATCGCGGCGGCGAGCCTGCGCGGGATGGCGACATGGTCGCAGCTCGCGACGTAGGCGAACCCGGCGTCCTCCGCGGCCCGCGCCACGGCGACCAGATCCGCCGGCCCGGCCGTGGCCTCCCAGGGCTCGGTGTAGATCGTGCTCTGGGACTGGACGGGGAGCTGGATGCCGTACTCGAGCCGGTCGGGCGGCGCGGCGGTGGCATGCGCGAGGCGGGCGATTTCATCTGTCGTGCGGTGAGGCTGCATGGCACTCCCAGCCGACTTGACGGTCCGTCAGTTCTGACGGCGGTGCCATGGTGCGGCGCGGCGGGAGAAATGACAAGGCATCCCCTGGCCCCAGCCGGTCGCCCCTCAGCGTCCGGTCAGCACGAACCTCACGTACCGGACCCTGCCCAACGACCGCTTGACCTCCTTGCGTACGTCGGTCAGCTGGGCCAGCACCCTGGCGCGCTCCTGCTCGCTGCCCGCGAGTTGCTTCTGCTGCCGGATGAGATCGGCCCGCTTGCGCTGGATGTCCGTGGCGTGCTGCTGGCGCTGGGTGGTGAGGCGGGTTCGCTCGCCCGTGATGCGCTGCTGAAGAGCGTCGCGCTCCCGCTGGGCATCCGTCTCGGCCTGCTTCACGTCGGCCTTCAGCCTGCGGCGACGCGCGGCGATGTCGGCCTTGATGCGCGCCTTGTCCTGCGCGGGAAGGGAGGTGGGAGCGGACTGCCGGGCACGCTGTTCGAGGTTCTGCCGCCAGTTCTCCAGGGTGGTGGCTCGCGCCTCGCCGATGCCCGGGACCTTGACCTGATGTCCGCCGGCGAGCACGAGGTAGGCGTTACGGCTGGCATAGCCCTGATTCATCGAATAGATCACTCCCGTGAAGTCGGCGGCCGTCCGGATGCCCGCGGCTTCCAGCGCGGTGACCATCTTGGGCCCCATGTTGGTGAGCGCCCGGGCCTCCCGGATCGGCGTTCGGCGCAGCCGGTCCTGCACATGGGCCCTGATCGCCGGCTCCAACGCGGCGGCCAGCTGCGCCTTCTCCTGAGCGGGCAGTCCGGCGAGCTCCTGCTGCGCCTTTCCGCTGCGCCGGTTCATGTTCATGGTGATCCTGGCGAGACCGTCCTTGAGCTCTGTCTGCAGTGCCTGGACCTTCTTGTCCGAGGCCGCGTTGTCCTTGGCCAGGTCACTGTCCAGGGTATGGATCTCCTGCCCGATCCGCTGATGGGCGCGGGCCGGATCGGCCAGCTCCCGGGCCCGTCCCTTCAGCCCGGCGATCTGCGCGTGTGCCGCCCGGTACTCGGGGCGGCGCCTGCGGCCCGCGGTGAGGGCGGCGACGGCAAGGACCAGAGCGGCCGTCTGGCTGCCGGGCAGCGCTGATGCCGGCTGCGCCGCAGAGAGCACCAGGGCGCCGGGCGCGGATGTGGTGAGCAGCGCCCCGGTGCCCGCGACCAGGTCGCCGACCCGGCGTCTGACGAAACCGGCGTTGGCGGGCGCCGTCGTCGGCGCCGAGGGGGTGGCGGGCGTGACGGGGACCCGGCCTGTCATCCAGGCCGGGACGCCCGCCGGGGCCGTACTCGATGCGGTGGCAGACGCACCGGACACGGCGGCGGTGGACCAGGGCGGGGATCCACCCTGTGCGGCGGCCGCGCCGGACCGGGTGCCGCCGCCAGACCGCTGGGCGGGCACCTTGACGGTGTCGGCGGTCACGGCCGGCAAGGCGGAACAGGGCAGGGCGACGAAGCCCTTGACCCGGTCGGCGAGTTCCCGCACCCGCGCGTCGGGGTGGTGCAGCAGCACCGGCCAGGCCAGTGAGGTGGCGGGCTCCTTGAAGTCCGGCTCGGACAGGATGAGCGACTCGCCCTGGGGATCGTGGAGCTGGTGCCACAGCCCCGGATCGGTCGCCACGGCCACCAGGGAGAGCGCGATGACCCAGGCGGAGAAGCGGTCCATGTGCGGGCCGAAGTCGGCGGCCGTGCGGGACGGCGACTGGTAGTTGCGATGCCCGTTCTCCGTGGCCTGTTCGCCCCGCAGCGCGGGCACGTACATGCCGTCGTAGTCCACGAGGCGGATGGTGCCGTCGGCGGCGACCAGCAGATTGCCGTGCTGGAGATCGCCGTGGGCGATGCCGTTGTCCTCCAGGTCGGCGATCATGGCCACGAAACGGTCGGCGAGCGCGCGCACCGCGGCCGAGTCCTGGAGGTTGCGCTCGATCCAGCTGATCAGGCCGGTGCCCTGCACCCAGGTCATCCTGACCACGGGAAACCAGTGGCCCTGGACCAGTACACCCTGCTCCAGGAAGTCGAACCCCACCGACCAAGGCTGCGAAAGCGCACCGCTGTCCAGCGCCCCCAGCGCGGAGCTGATCGCGGCGTACCGATTCCCGAGCGTCGCGCTGTCCCGGGTGAAGCACTTGAGGGCATAGCGCTGTCCGCCGGGGGCGGTGACGGAGAAGACGCTGGCGAAGTTCCCGGAGATCGCCTTCGGCCCGAGGACCGGGCTCTGCTCGACCTTGCCATGCTTGAGGTCGGGGTCGCTGAAGCAGAGCTCGGGGTGTTGCAGTGCCTCCGCGTACAGCGCCCCCGTGGGGAACTTCCTGACCGCACCGGGTCCGGGGGCGGAGGGACCGCCGCGGGACACCGCCATTTATGCCTCCGCTCTCACCCACGTCCGGATGAGCGTGACGTCGTCGTTTCTCATGTGGCCGCCGGAGCGCTGGTGAGCGATCCATTCGGCGAACTGCTCTTCCCCTTGCGGCGCGATGGCCGCCAGTTGCCGTCCGGGCATCAGCCCGGCGCCCTCGCCGGCCAGCGTCCAGGCGGCCAACGCATCGGTCGCCAGCAGGAGTTCGTCACCGGGCTCCAACTCGCCGTGGGCGACGGTCATCCGCCGCGCGACCAGTTCCCAGTCACGGTTGCGGCTGCCGAGGAGCATCGGCGTGATCCCGAACTCCGCCAGGTCGGTCACCGGGAACGACGTGTGCACGGCGCCGTCCCGGATCTGGAACAGACAGCTGTCCCCGAGCGCGAAGGCGTGCCAGGTCCAGCGGGTCTCGCCCGTGTCGAGGAGCGTGCCGCGGATCTCGGTCCCCAGCACGGTGGCGAAGGCACCCTTCTCCAGCCCGGGCTGCTCGTACCAGGTGATGGGTCGGCCCTGTGCGGCGCGGTTCTCCTGGTACTGGGCCAGGAAGGTCTCCCAGTGCCACGAGGAGCGGTCGATCAGGTCCTGCGCGAAGTGCTCCGGCCCCCGCCACCAGTCCCCGTTCATACGCATGGACTCGATGACGTCGTTGACGAGCTGCCCAGCCCAGGCCCGGGCCAACAGGCTCTCCGAGGCCCCGTCCGAGACGGCGGCGTACAGCGACTGCACGAGGCGGCCGTCATCATCGACGCCGGGTTCGGCGGGATCCCAGACCAGTCCGGCGTCCTCGCACTCTTCCGGCCTGCTGCCCGCCTTCGGCAACCGCAGCAGTTGCGACTCCGGCAGCGCCGGAAGACCCCCCATGGTCAGCGCAGTTCCGTCGCGCGGGTGCCGATGTCGAGGAACTCGACGATCTGAGTGATGTCGGCGTTGTAGACGAATCCGCGGGTGGTCTCGCTGACCCGGTGTCCCTGGGAGGCCGCGTAGGAGCGCATGTGGCTGGGCAGCACGCTGGACATCTGGAACAGCAGCCGGGCGTAGGTGTCCGGCAGCGCCTCCTCGCCGTCCGGGAACGTGATCGGCGTGCCGCCGCTGCCGGAGACGTGCAGGTTGAACAGCAGGACCGGTCCGTCAGCGGTGGCGTGCGAGGCCAGTCCGATGGCAGCGCTGGTCGGGTCTCCGTCGGTGGACTCGCCGTCGGTGAGGTTCAGCACGATGGGTGGGAAGCCGCCAGGGTGCTCCTCGACCCAGTTCGCGACCAGGTTGTCGGCGTAGCCGAGGGCACGCGTCATCGGCGTACCGCCGTTGGTGACCGGGTCCATCCACACCGGGAACTGCACCGACGTCTCGACCAGACCGCCTGCCCCGTCGGGCACCTTCTTGGTACGGCTCTCCACCCGGGCAGGGTTGTTGGCGACCTCGCTCAGCGGAACGAGGTCGCGTCCGGCCAGCGCACCCTTGTAGGCGGAGCCGACGTGGTTGTGCCCGTAGCCGATCACCGCCACGTGGAAGTAGTCCCGTACGCCTTCTTCCTTGGCGCACTTGACGGACAGTTCGGTCAGCAGTCGGTTGATGGCGTCGGACACGACCTCGGCCCGCTGCTTGGTCTCCTCACCGCTGCCCATCGGGTCGCTCATCGAGGCGGACTGGTCCACCAGGAAGATGAAGCAGCCCGGGTTGGTCCGGCTGATCTCTGCGGTGTACGGCACCTGAATGGCCCCCCGATTTCCCCTGTCCGAACAGGCACGGGGCAACCGCATGGACCTCTTGTCTCTGCATGCCCCCCAGGGGCATCACCTTAGCGGACGACCAGATTCTTCACATGAACTCCTCACATGCCGTCCCACAGTCCGTCGGGGGTCAGCCCGAGCAGGTCGATGGCGTTGCCGCGGACGATGCGTTCGATCGCGTCCGGGTCCAGGTGGCCCATCTGCGCCTCGCCGACCTCCCTCGACTTCGGCCAGGTGGAGTCGGAGTGGGGGTAGTCGGTCTCGTAGAGGACGTTGGCGAGGCCGATCGCGTCGAGGTTCCTGAGGCCGAAGGCGTCGTCGAAGAAGCAGCCGTAGACGTGGTCGGCGAAGAGTTCGGACGGCGGCCGGTGGACCTTGTCGGCGACGCCGCCCCAGCCGCGGTTCTCCTCCCAGACGACGTCGGCGCGTTCGAGGATGTAGGGGATCCAGCCGATCTGCCCTTCCGCGTACATCACCTTCAGGCCCGGGAAGCGTTCGAACTTGCCGCTCATCAGCCAGTCGACCATCGAGAAGCAGCAGTTGGCGAAGGTGATGGTGGAGCCGACGGCGGGCGGGGCGTCGGCGGAGGTGGAGGGCATCCGGCTGGAGGAGCCGATGTGCATGGCGATGACGGTGCCGGTCTCGTCGCACGCGGCGAGGAAGGGGTCCCAGGCGTCGGTGTGGACGGAGGGCAGGCCGAGGTGCGGGGGTATCTCGGAGAAGGCGACGGCGCGGACGCCCTTCGCCGCCATGCGGCGGACCTCGGCGGCGGCCAGTTCGGCGTCCCAGAGCGGGATGAGGGTGAGGGGGATGAGCCGGCCGTGGGCGGCGGGGCCGCACCACTCCTCCACCATCCAGTCGTTGTACGCCTGGATGCACAGCAGCCCCAGCTCGTGGTCCGCGGCCTCGGTGAAGGTCTGGCCGCAGAAGCGCGGGAAGGTGGGGAAGCACAGGGCGGACTGGACGTGGTTGACGTCCATGTCGGCGAGGCGGGACGGGACGTCGTACGACCCCTGCCGCATCTGCTCGTAGGTGATGATCTCCAGCTTGATCTCGTCCCTGCTGTAGCCGACGGCGGTGTCGAGGCGGGTGAGCGGCCGGTGCAGGTCCTCGTACACCCACCAGTCGCCGATCGGGCCGTCGCTCTGGCCGGGGGTGCCCATGACGGGCCTGAACCGGCCGCCCAGGAAGGTCATTTCCTTCAGCGGGGCCCGGACCACGCGGGGACCGACGTCCAGGTACTTCTTCGGAAGCCGGTTCTGCCAGACGTCGGCGGGCTCAACGGTGTGGTCGTCGACGGAGATGATCAACGGGAAGGTGGTGCCGGTGGCGGTCTCCATGGGGGCCACGGTAGCGCTGATCTGACGACCCGTCAGCTACGGTGACAGCGCCTGGTCATGATGGTTTGTGCGCGGAATTGTGCGGAGGGGGCGTGAGGGACTTGTGATTTACCGCGCGCCCACCTGTGATCAGACTCTCCACAGCTGACGCATCTGCCATGAACAAGGCAAACTGGCGGGGTTGCTCACTGGGTTGAGGGGGACTCGATGGACGGTCTACCGCGGGTGCCTGAGCAGCGGCGTCCCGGCTCCTCGGCGGAGCCAGGCCCGTCGCTGCGCTTCAGCGTGCTCGGACCGGTGCGCGCCTGGCGCGGCGAGGAGCCCCTGGCGATGGGCTCGCCCCAGCAACGGGCCCTGCTCGCGGCCCTGCTCCTGCGGGAGGGCCGGACGGCCACCGCGGCCGAGCTGATCGACGCCCTGTGGGGCGAGGAGCCCCCGTCGCAGGCCCTCGCGGCCGTCCGGACGTACGCCTCCCGGCTCCGCAAGGTCCTCGACCCCGGCGTACTGGTCAGCGACGCGGGCGGCTACGCGATCCGCTCCCTCGGTGAGGGCGCGCTGGACGTGACGGTGGCGCAGGAGTGGGCGACGGAGGCGGAGAAGGCACGCGGCGCCGGGGACCTGTGCCACGCCCGCGAGGTGCTCGCCCGCGCCCTGGCCCTGTGGGACGGCGAGGTGCTGGCGGGGGTGCCGGGCCCGTACGCGTCCTCGCAACGGGTCCGCCTGGAGGAGTGGCGTCTGCAACTCCTCGAATCCCGCCTCGACATGGACCTGGAGCAGGGCTGCCACGCGGAGGCGGTCTCGGAACTCACCGCCCTGACCGCCGCGCACCCGCTGCGGGAACGCCTGCGCGAGCTGCTGATGCTGGCGCTGTACCGCTCCGGCCGGCAGGCGGAGGCCCTCGCCGTGTACGCGGACACGCGGCGCCTGCTCGCGGACGAGCTGGGCGTCGACCCGCGGCCCGGGCTGAAGGACCTCCAGCAGCGCATCCTCCAGGCGGACCCCGGCCTCGCGGAACCGTCGTCCCCGCGCTCGGAACCCGCCGCGACCCCGGTCCGCCCCGCTCAACTCCCGGCGACGGTCCCTGACTTCACGGGCCGCGCGTCCTTCGTGGCCGAGCTCGGTGACGTGCTGGCCTCCTCCGAGGGCCGGGTGATGGCGGTGTCGGCGCTGGCGGGCATCGGCGGCGTCGGCAAGACGACCCTCGCCGTCCATGTCGCCCACCAGGCCCGCTCGGCCTTCCCCGACGGCCAGTTGTACGTCGACCTCCAGGGCGCGGGGCAGCGGGCGGCGGAGCCGGAGACGGTGCTGGGCGCGTTCCTGCGGGCGCTCGGCACGGCGGACTCGGCGATCCCGGACTCGCTGGAGGAGCGGGCGGCGCTGTACCGCTCGGTGCTGGACGGCAGACGGGTACTGGTCCTGCTGGACAACGCCCGGGACGCGGCACAGGTGAGACCGCTCCTTCCGGGCACGGAGGGCTGCGCGGCCCTGGTGACGTCCCGGGTCCGGATGGTGGACCTGGCGGGCGCGCACCTGGTGGACCTGGACGTGATGTCCCCCGACGAGGCGCTCCAGCTCTTCACGCGGATCGTGGGCGAGGAGCGCGTGGCCTCCGAGCGGGAGGCGGCGCTGGACGTGGTGGCGGCCTGCGGCTTCCTCCCCCTGGCGATCCGCATCGCGGCGTCCCGCCTCGCGGCCCGCCGCACCTGGACCGTCTCGGTCCTGGCGGCGAAGCTCGCGGACGAACGCCGTCGCCTGGACGAACTCCAGGCGGGCGACCTGGCGGTCAAGGCCACCTTCGAACTCGGCTACGGCCAGCTGGAACCGGCCCAGGCCCGCGCGTTCCGCCTGCTGGGCCTGGCGGACGGCCCGGACATCTCCCTCGCGGCAGCGGCGGCGATGCTGGACCTGCCCGTCGAGGACACCGAGGACGTCCTCGAATCCCTGGTGGACACATCCCTGCTGGAGTCCGCGGCACCCGGCCGCTACCGCTTCCACGACCTGGTACGCCTCTACGCGCGTGCGTGCGCGGAACGCGACGAGTGGCCGCCCGAGGAGCGGGGGGCGGCGCTTTCGCGGTTGCTGGACTTCTATCTGGCGACGGTCGGCGGGGTGTACCTGATCGAGCGGCCGGGGGACCGGCTGGTGGCTCACCTGGAGCAGGCGGCGTATCCGGGGCTGGTGTTCTCGGACCGGCACGCGGCGCAGGACTGGCTGTACGCGGAGGCGGTCCCGTTGCTGGCCTGCGTACGGCAATCGGCGCGGCCCGAGACGCTGCGGCGAGCCGTCGACGTGCTCTGGGCGGCCGTGGACCTGGCCGAGTCGGGTGCCAACTCGAAGGAGTACGGCGCGGTCGCCGCGCTGCTGCGGGATGCGGCCCGGGAGGCGAGCGACCCTCGCGCGGAGGCACGGGCCCTGACCACCCTCGCCTTCATGCACCAGGTCTCCGACAGCAAGTTCGACGCCGCCCTCCAGGAGGCCTCACGCGCCTCGGAGTTGGCCGCTGTGGCGGCCGACCCGCTCACCGGGTGCTGGGCGGCCAACATCAGCGGGGCGGTCGCCCACTACCAGAACCGGCACGAGGCGAGCGAAGAGCACCTCACCTTCGCCATCGACGGATTCCGCGCCCTCGGCGACCGCGCGGGCGAGGCCAGTGCCCTGTGCAATCTTTCGCGCATCCATCTGGTCACCGGGCGGACGGCGAGTGCGGTGGCGCTGGCCCAGCAGGGCGCGGCGATGTACGACGACCTGGGACACGCCCTGCGCGGTGCCAACGGCCGGTACGCGCTGGGCCTGGCGCTCAAGCAGAGCGGAAAGCTCGCCGAGGCCGCCGAGTGCCTGCACCAGGCCCTCCAGGTGTTCCGGGAGAGCCGCCAGCGTCTGTGGGAGGGCATGAGCCTGTTCCGGCTCGCCGAGCTCGATCTCGCGGCGAGGCGCCCCGCGCAGGCGGCTGCAAACGCCGAGATGGCTCTGACGCTGCTGCGGGACATCGGTGGCGAATGGCGACGCGGCAACGTTCTCACGATCCTCGGGCGGGCCCTCAGCGGGATCGGCCAGCAAGGCCGGGCCCAGGTGTGCTGGCGGGACGCTCTCGAGATCTTCGAGGCGCTGGGTGTACCCGAGGCCACCGAGGTCAGGGGTCTGCTGAGCCCGGTCGCGGCGGCCTGAACCAAGCCGACGGCCCGTGCCGCCGGACGCGTTCATCATTCGTTTATCGCCGCCCGGCACTCTCTGCTGTGTCGAGCCGTCGCGTCGGGGGGCAGACGGAGCGACACCGGGCCGGACATCTAAGGTGAACCGGCCCAGCAGATCCGCCCGGCAGCCCGCGGGGGAGTTGCCGGGCGGATCCTGCCCATCCATCGCACCGAACTGTCAGGGGAGCCAGCGAACATGAGCGACGAGACCAGCACCGACAACGTCCACATCACGGACAAGCCCGCGAGCGACGCGACGACGGACAACGTCCACATCACCACCGAGCCGCTCAAGGTCAAGAGCACGGACACGGACGAGGCCACCACCGACAACGTCCACATCACGGACAACCCTGCCTGACCCACACGAACCTTTCCCGCACGGGGATCGGCCGCGGCGGCGCGGAGGGGGAGCCGCCGCGGCCGAGGCATGTCCGAGACATGTCCAGGGGGCGCCCCGTCAGCCGGCCGCGGTCCGCCGCAGCTCCCCCTTCACCACCTTCCCGCTCGCGTTCCGCGGCAGCTCCCGCACGAACTCCACCGACCTCGGCACCTTGTAGTTCGCCATCTCCCGGCGCGCCCACGCGATCAGGTCGTCGGCCGTCAGGACCGCGCCCGCGCGACGCACCACGTACGCCCTGCCGACCTCGCCCAGCCGTGCGTCCGGTACGCCGATCACCGCCACGTCCGTCACCTCCGGGTGCAGCCCGAGGAGTTGCTCTATCTCCGCCGGGTACGCGTTGAAGCCGCCGACGATGAACATGTCCTTCAGGCGGTCGGTGATCCGCAGGTTCCCGCCGGCGTCCAGGACGCCCACGTCGCCCGTGCGCAGCCAGCCGTCCGGGGAGAGCACCTCCGCCGTCGCCGCCGGGTCCTCGAAGTAGCCCCGCATGACGTTGAACCCGCGCACCAGGACCTCGCCGGGCTCGCCCACCGGCGCCTCGACGCGGACCTCCGTGCCCGGGATCGCCCGGCCGGACGTCGAGGCGATGACCGACGGGGCGTCACCGCGGCGGCACATCGTGACGATGCCGCTGGCCTCCGAGAGGCCGTACGCCGTCAGGACCGTCGACACGCCGAGTTCGTCCCGCAGCCGTTCGACCAGGGTCAGCGGGACCACGGCGGCACCGGTCACCACCAGGCGCAGCGCCGAGAGGTCGTACGACGTCCTCGCCGGGTGGTCCAGGAGGGACTGGAGGAGGGTCGGCGGGCCGGGGAGGACCGACACCCCTTCCGAGGCCACGTTCGCCAGCACGGTGTCCACGTTGAACACCGGCTGCGGGATCATCGTCGCGCCCCGCATGAGGCAGGCGATCACGCCCGCCTTGTAGCCGAAGGTGTGGAAGAAGGGGTTCACGACGAGGTAGCGGTCGCCCTGCCGCAGGCCCGCCAGGTCGCTCCAGATCCCGTACGCCCGCAGCGTCTGCGCGTGCGTGATCACCGCGCCCTTCGGGCGGCCCGTGGTACCGGACGTGAAGACGATGTCCGAGGGGCAGGAGCCCTCGACGCGGGACTCACGCTCGCGCACCTCCGCCGCCCCCACCCCCTCCCCGCTCGCCAGGAAGTCCTTCCACGTGCGGTAGTCGGCCGGGGCGTCGTCCGCGAGCACCACCACCTGGTCCAGCGCCGGCAGGCCCTCGCCCTCGCCCACCGCGCGCCGCAGCGACGCCACGTACGACGTCCCCAGGAACGTCCCCGTCACGAACAGCAGCCGCGCCCCGCTGCGGCGCAGCACGTCCGCCGCTTCGGCGCCCTTGAAGCGGGTGTTGAGGGGGACGAGGACCGCGCCCGCCGACACCGCGCCCAGCGCGGCCACGATCCAGTCGAGGGTGTTGGGGGCCCAGATCGCCACCCGGTCACCGGGTTCGACGCCGTTGGCGATGCAGGCCGCCGACGCGCGCTCCACCCGTGCGCCCAACTCGGCGTACGTCACCCGCGTACGGCCCTCCACCACCGCCTCGACGTCCGGGTACCGCTCGACCGCGGACCGGACGAGTCCCGGGACACTGCCCCACTCCAGATCACCGCGCACAGCACTCCTCCCAACCCCGGAGCTGACTACCCGTCAGATTAGCTGTACCCTGACGGCCTGTCAGCAGCCCTTCGGCAGTGTGGAGGTGGGTGCGCATGGCCGGGATCAAGGACGCCACCGCGATCGTCGGGATAGGACAGACCGCCTTCGCCAAGCAGCTCGCGGAGGACGAACGCACCCTCGCCTGCCGTGCCGTCATCGCCGCCCTCGACGACGCCGGGATCGACCCCGGCGAGGTCGACGCCCTCGCCTCCTTCACCATGGAGGAGACGGATGAGGTGGAGCTGGCGAAGGCGGTGGGGTTCGGGGATCTCACCTTCTTCAGCCGGGTGGGGTACGGGGGTGGCGGGTCGTGCGCCACCGTCGCGCACCTCGCCGCCGCCATCGCCGGCGGCCAGGCGTCCGTCGGGGTCGCCTGGCGGTCGCGGAAGCGGGGCAGCGGTCCCCGGCCGTGGCGCAATACCGTCGCCCAGCTCCCCACGCCCGCCCAGTGGACCCGGCCCTACGGCCTGCTCCGGCCCGTCGACGAGATCGCCATGCTGACCCGCCGGTACATGCACGAGTACGGCGCGACCCGGGACCACCTGTTCAACGTCGCCCTCGCCTGCCGGAACCGCGCCAACCAGAACCCGGCCGCCGTCATGTACGACCGCCCCCTCACCCGCGAGATGTACATGACCTCGCGCTGGATCAGCGAGCCGCTCTGCCTCTTCGACAACTGCCTCGAGACGGACGGGGCGTTGGCGTGCGTCGTGGTCAGCAGGGAGCGGGCGCGGGACTGCCGCAGGCCGCCCGTGTACGTCCACTCCGCCGCCCAGGGGCTGCCCGCCCAGCACCACGGCATGGTCAACTACTGGAACGACGACCCCCTCACCGGGCCGTCCTGGGCCACCGCCCGGCACCTGTGGAAACACGCCGACTTCACCCCCGAGGACGTCGACGTCGCCCAGATCTACGACGCCTTCACCGCCCTCATCCCGCTCTCCCTGGAGGGGTACGGGTTCTGCGGGCGCGGGGAGGGCGGCGCCTTCACCGAGCAGGGGGCGCTGGAGAGCGGCGGGCGGCTGCCGATCAACACCGGCGGCGGCGGGCTCAGCGAGGCCTACGTCCACGGCTTCAACCTCATCAACGAAGGGGTGAAGCAGCTCAGGGGGACCAGTACCGCTCAAGTGCCGGGCGCCGCCACCTGTCTGGTCACCGCCGGTGAGGGCGTCCCGACCTCCGCACTGCTGCTGACGAACAGGAGCTGAACCGTGCTCTCCCCCGTCATCGACCCCGAGGGCGCCCCCTTCTGGCGGTACGCCGCCCAGGGCGAACTCCGCGTCCAGGCCTGCGCCGACTGCGGCGAACTCCGCTTCCCGCCCCGGCCCTGCTGCCCCCACTGCCGGTCCTTCGGCGTCGAGTGGCGGCCCGTCCCGGGGCACGGCCGCGTCTGGTCGTACGTCGTCCCCCACCCGCCGCTCCTGCCGGACTACGCCGAGCGGGCGCCGTACAACGTGATCGTCGTCGAACTCGTCGAGGCGCCGCACATCCGGCTGGTCGGGAATCTCGTCGCCGAGCCCGGGGCGCCGATCGACTCCCTGCCCGCCGACCGCATCCGCATCGGCGCCCGGGTGCGGTTCGTGGCCGATCCGGAGAGCGGGCTGCCGCAGTGGGTGCCGGAGCGGTCATGAGTCTGCGGGTCAGCACCGACAAGGACACCGGCGTCGCCGTCGTCACCCTCGACCGGCCGCACCGCCTCAACGCCGTCGACCTGGAGCTGCGGGACCAACTCGTCGACACATGGCGGGCGTTGCGGTTCGACGACTCCGTGCGGGCCGTCGTCCTCACCGGCAGCGGCGAGCGCGCCTTCTGCACCGGGATCGACCGCGACACCGAGGTGCCGCAGCCCGGCTCCCCCTACATGGCCGACGACCCGCTCCTGCGCGTCGGGCCCAAGTCCAACGACCTCTGGAAGCCCGTCGTCGCCGCGGTGCGGGGCATGGCCTGCGGGGGCGCCTTCTATCTGCTCGGCGAGAGCGAGTTCGTCGTCGCCGACCCGGACGCCACCTTCTTCGACCCGCACACCACCTACGGCATGGTGAGCGCCTACGAGTCGGTGCTCATGGCGCAGCGGATGCCGTACGGGGAGGTCGCCCGGATGATGCTGATGGGGACGGCGGAGCGGATGTCCGCGCGGCGGGCGTACGAGATCGGGCTGGTCTCCGAACTCACCGCGCCGGGCGAGGCGTTGGCCCGGGCCATCGAAGCCGCCGCCGTCATCGCCGCGCAGCCGGCCGCCGGGGTGCAGGGCACCGTGCGGGCCCTGTGGGCGGCGCGGGAGGCCGCGCTCGCCGCCGGGTTCGCGCAGGCGCCGCACCTGATCGCCCTGGGCAACCTGCCGGACGACCGGCAGGCGGAGCTGTTCTCCACCCGCCGGCCGGGGTTCAGGACGCGCTGACGGCCTGGGCGACCCGGTCGTCGCATGGCGCCGCTCCCGTCCCGGGCGTAGCGTCTGGGGTGAGAGCCGCGAACACTGCCTGACCCGCACGCTCTCGCCGAGTCGACGGCCGCCGTCCGGAACCCCTTCCAAGCGCTCGGTACGACGGCCGTCCCGGAGCCGGCTACGCGGTTCTGGCCGTTCCCGTGCCCTTCTCCGCGTCCAGCGCGTACACGCAGCGGTCCTTGCTGCACGCGTACACGACGCCGTCCTTGACCACCGGGGCGCCGGTGATCTCGCCGCCGGTCGCCAGCTTCCAGCGCAGCCGGCCGTCGTCGGCCTTCAGGGTGTAGAGCAGGTGGTCGGTGGAGCCGAAGTGGATCCGGCCCTCGGCGACCGCGGGGGCGCCCACGATGTCGCCGCCCGCCTGGAAGCGCCACTTCGGAGTGCCGGTCACCGCGTCCAGCGTGTACAGGCCCTTGCCGCTGCCCACGTGGACGTGCCCGGCGGCCACCAGCACCGGCTCGATGGAGGACCGCGCCTCGGTGGCGATGCGCCAGCGGTCGCGGCCGTCGGCGGCGTCGAGGGCGTACACGGTGCCGAGGTAGTCGGCCAGGTAGACCCCGCCGCCGGTGACCGCGGGGCCCGGCACGAAGGCGGGCGGGCACAGGAACACGGCCGGCGCCTCGAAGTGCCACTTCACCCGGCCGCTCGCCACGTCCAGCGCGAGGACGCGGGTGCCGGCGGAGACGTACACATAGCCGTCCGGCGCCTGCGTGACCCGGATCGGCACCCCGCCGCAGGAGGCCGCGTCGCCGATCGGGTACGACCAGCGCTCGTCGCCGGTGCGGGCGTCCAGGGCGCGCAGCCGGGCGTCCTGCCAGACGTAGACCGTGCCCTCGTGGAGGGCCGGGCCCGCCTCGGGGGACTCGAAGTCGGTCTGGGCGCCGGTGAGCTCCCAGAGTTTCTGGCCGTTGGAGGCCTCCCAGGCCTGCACACCGCCGCCGCGGGTGCCGGTGACGACCGTGCCCCGGTCGGCCTTGAGCGCGTACACCCAGGCGTCCGTCTGGAGCCGCCACAGGTCACCGCCCTCGCGGGCCTCCAGGGCGAACAGGGTGGGGCCGTCGGAGGCGTGGATACGGCCGTCCGCGACCGCCATCGACCAGGCGACGTCCCGCGTCTTGAAGCTGCGCCGGCCGGTCGCCACGTCCAGCGCGTGCACCTCGAAGGAGGTGACGTAGACGAGGTCACCGGCGACGGACGGGGTGCCCCACACGTCGTTGGACATGCGGAACCGCCAGGGGCGCCAGCCGGAGGCCGTCTCGGGGGCCAGGGGCGGCGGGGCGGGTACGGCGGGGCCCACGGCACCGTCCGTTCCGTTGACGCCGGGGCGCGGCTTGGACCAGCTGGCGACCAGGCCCGCCTCGGGCGGCGGCGCCTTCACGGCGGCGGCGCGGGCGTCGGCGACGCGCGGGCCCGGACCGATGGGCACCTGCGCGCCCGCGAGGCGTACGGGGCCGGTGTCGGGGGCGCCGACGGGGACGCGGGCCGGGACGACCGGGTCGTGCGAGGGCGGCGGGGGCACGGGGGCGGGCCGGCCGCCGCCGCTGCGTCCGCCCTGGCCCGGCTTCACGGCCGGGCGGCCGTTGCGGCGGGCCTCGATCAGGCTGACCGCCCGCTCGGGCAGCCAGGCCGAGGCGGTGCCGCTGTCGTCGGAGCCGGAGCCGAAGAGGTGGGGGGCCAGCTGGGCCTGGAGGTCGGCCGGGTTGGGGCGGCCGGCGGCCTCCATCTGCATGCAGGACTCGATGAGCGGGCGCAGCTCGTCCGGGAGGCCTTCGAGGTCCGGGCCCTCGCGCAGCAGCATGAAGACCGTCTCGACCGGGTTGGCGCCGTGGAAGGGCGGGTGGCCGGTGGCGGCGAAGACCAGCATGGATCCGAGCGAGAAGACGTCGCTCGCGCCGGTGACGGAGCGCGAGTCCTTGGCCTGCTCGGGCGACATGTAGGCGGGGGTGCCGACGGCGACGTTCGTCATCGTCAAACGTGTGTTCGACACACCGGAGGCGATGCCGAAGTCGATCACCCGGGGGCCGTCCTCGACGACGAGGACGTTGGAGGGCTTGAGGTCACGGTGGACCAGCCCGGCGCCGTGGATCGACTGGAGCGCCTCCGCGACACCCGCCGCGAGCCAGCGCACCGCCTGGGCCGGCATCGGCCCGCACTCGTTCACTATCTCCTCGAGGGAGGGCGCGGGGACGTACGCGGTGGCCAGCCACGGCACGGCGGCGCGCGGGTCGGCGTCGACCACGGCCGCCGTGTAGAAGCCGGAGACGGCCCGGGCCGCCTCGACCTCGCGCGTGAAGCGGACGCGGAACAGCTGGTCCTCGGCGAGCTCCGTCCTGACCGTCTTGATCGCCACGCGCCGGCCGGACGCCGAGCGCGCGAGATAGACCAGCCCCATGCCGCCGGCGCCCAGCCGTCCCAGCACCTCGAACGGCCCGATCCGCCGCGGATCGTGCTGCGTCAGCTGATCCACCACTTGCCTGCCACCTCCCCGTACGGGCCACGTCACATCCTTATGTACGCGACCCCGTGCAGCGTCTCACCACCGCACCGCCATGGCGGCACGCACCCCGATTCTTCCTGGCCGAGGCGCAGGTTGCGAACCCGGCCGCAAATCGGGATGTCTCATGGCAAAACACCCGGATTCACGGCTGTGGCCGCTCCAGTACGGCGAACGACGCCCCCTGATTGTCGGTGACGACGGCGGCCTTTCCGTAGGACGTCTCGAAGGGTGGCGCCTGCACCCGCCCCCCGAGCCGCCGCACCGCCCCCAGCGCGGCCTCGCAGTCCTCGACCCCGAAGTGGACGAGGAAGTGCGGCGGCATCTCGGCCGGGAAGACGTCGGAGACGGGGGCACGGCCGAAGTCGGGAGCGGCGTCCGGTCCGAACAGGGCGTCATGGAAGAGCCCGCCGTAGAACGTGTTGGCGGCCTCGGTGTCGCGGGCGTACAGCTCGGCCCAGGCGAAGGTGCCGGTCTCGTGCCGGGCGCCGAAGCCCGGGTGGGTGTCCGGCTCCCACAGGCCGAAGACGGCGCCGTCCGGGTCGGTGACCAGGGCGGAGGTGCCGAGGTCGCCGACCGGCATGGGGGCGGTGACGACCTGGCCGCCGGCCGCCCAGATCCGGTCGGCCAGGCCCTCGATGTCGGGGGTGGCGAAGTACACCGTCCACACGGTGGGCATCCGCCCGTCCGTCTTGCGGGTGAGCGCGGCGACCGGCTCGCCGTCCCGCAGGGCCCAGACGGCCCCGCCGTACCGCCGTTCCTCGAAGCTCCACCCGAAGAGCTCACCGTAGAACCGCTTGCCCGCCTCGACGTCGGGAAGCTGCGCGTCCACCCAGCAGGGGACGCCCTCGCCGTATGCCCTGTTTTCGGCCATACCGCCAAACTAACGGCGACTCACGCACCCCGCAGGACCAGGCACACCCGCCCCGCGAAGCCCGTGCACCCCATTTGCAGTCGGCCGAATCGCGCTCCGATCACCCCTCGGTAAGCTGACGGCATGACAGGACAAGTGCGTACCGTCGACGGCCGCGTGGCCGGCCGGCGTGGGCAGGCGACCCGGCAGAAGCTGCTCGACTGCCTCAGCGAGATGCTCAGCTCCTCCCCTTACCGGGACGTCAAAGTCATCGATGTCGCCCGGAAGGCGGGTACTTCGCCCGCCACCTTCTACCAGTACTTCCCGGACGTCGAGGGTGCCGTCCTGGAGATCGCCGAGCAAATGGCCACCGAGGGCGGGCAGTTGACCGCTCTCCTTGAGGGCCGGTCGTGGGTCGGCAAGGCCGGCTGGACGACCGCGCAGGAACTCGTCGACGGGTTCCTGGAGTTCTGGCGCAAGAACGACGCCATCCTCAGGGTGGTCGATCTCGGCGCCGCCGAGGGCGACAAGCGGTTCTACAAGCTCCGCATGAAGATCCTGAACTCGGTGAACAACTCCCTGGCCGATTCGGTGGCCGAGTTGCAGTCCAAGGGCAAGGTCGACAAGGACGTGAACCCGGCGGCGGTCGCCGGTTCGCTGGTCGCGATGCTCGCGGCGGTCGCCTCGCACCAGAAGGGCTTCCAGACCTGGGGCGTCAAGCAGGCCGAACTGAAGCCGAACCTGGCGCTGTTGGTGCACCTGGGCGTGACCGGCAAGAAGCCCACGAAGTAGCGGAACCGCTCTCTTATCAGGCCCCAAGTCCTGTCCGGCAGGCGGTGGTTCGTCCGGCACGTTCCGGACGGCCGCCGCCTGCCTCGCTATGCGGGCAGCGGACGGTCCCGTACGACGTGCTTCATCACCAGCGTCGAGGTCAGCCGCTGCACACCCGGCAGGGTCGCCAGCCGCTCGTCGTAGAGCCGCTGGAAGGCGGCGAGGTCGGCGGTGGCCACCCGCAGCAGATAGTCGGGCTCCCCGAACAGCCGCTGGGCGTCGATCACATGGGGAATCCCGGTGAGCGCCTTCTCGAACTCGGCGACGGTGTCCCGGTCCTCCTGCCGCATGGACACGAAGACCAGCGCCTCGAAGGTCAGCCCCACGGACCCCGGGTCCACCACGGCCCGGTAGCCGCTGATCGCCCCCGACCGCTCCAGCTCGCGCAGCCGACGGTGGCAGGGCGAGACGCTCAGGCGCACCCGCGCGGCCAGCTCGGTCACGGTCAGCCGCCCGTCCTGCTGAAGCTCGGCAAGAATTTTCCGGTCTACGTCGTCCATGAAGAAGATATTTGCCCAGAACACGCGATCATGGGCAAACTTCGGCAACACTTTCGAGCCATTCACGCCTAATGTCCCCCGCATGGACACCGGACTGCTGCTCTCCTTCCTCGCCCTCGACCTCCTGCTGGTGTGCGTGCCGGGCGCCGACTGGGCGTACGTCATCTCGGCCGGCGTGCGGGGGCGGTCGGTGGGACGGGCGGTGGCTGGGCTGGTGGCCGGGTACGCGCTGCACACCGCGCTCGCGGTGGCCGGACTCGCGGTGCTGGTCGCACGCTCCCCCGGGCTGCTGACCGCCCTCACGGTGGCGGGCGCCGCCTACCTGGTATGGCTGGGCTGGGGCGTGCTGCGCCGCCCGGTGGCCCCGGCGGCCGGCGGTGACGAGCGCGGGGCCCTGTTCCTGCGCGGGGCGGCGATCAGCGGCCTCAACCCCAAGGGGCTGCTGCTCTACCTCTCGGTGCTCCCCCAGTTCCTCGTCACCCGGGGCAGCCATCCACCGGTGGCCGTGCAGACGGCCGTGCTCGGTGTGCTGCACATGGCGTGCTGCGCCGCCGTCTACCTCGCCGTCGGCGGCACGGCCCGCACCCTGCTGACCGCCCGCCCCCGAGCCGCCCGCGCGGTCACCCGCACCTCCGGGGCGGCGATGCTCGGCATCGGCGCGCTCCTGCTGGCGCAGCACGCCCTGTGACTACCGCCGCACGATCCTGAACACCCGGATCTCCCGCTCCACCCGCGCCTGGTAGGTCGCGTACGGCGGCCAGAAGACCAGCAGCCGCTTCCACACGGCCGCCCGCTCCTCGCCCGCCAGCAGCCGGGCCCGCACCGGGATGTCGGTGCCCTTCCAGCTGATCTCCGCGTCGGGGTGGGCGAGCAGGTTGGCGGTCCAGGCGGGGTGGCCGGGGCGGCCGAAGTTGGAGCCGATGAGGATCCAGCCGCCGTCCGGCTCCGGCATGCAGGCGAGCGGTGAGCGGCGGGCCTGTCCGCTGCGGGCGCCCGTGGAGGTGAGGATGACGCCCGGCAGCATCTGGGCGCTGAGGATGACCTTCCCCCGGGTCAGCCGGTGCACGGCCCGGTCGAGGGCGGGGATGACATGTGGGGCGACCCTGGCGAAGCCCCGCGTGGACGAAATGCGCTGCACCGTCTTCTCGCCGATCACACCGGCACCTCCGTCGCCGTGAACAGGGCCGCCGCGTCGGCGGCGTGGGCCCGCAGCCGGTGCACCGGCCCGAACAGCAGCTCGTCGCCGGCGGCCCGCTTGAAGTACAGCTGGACGTCGTGCTCCCAGGTGAACCCGATGCCGCCGTGCAGCTGGATCGCCTCCCCGGCGGAGCTTCGGAGCGCCTCCAGTCCCTGCGCGAGGGCGAGGCCCCCGACGCGTTCACCTTGAACGGTGGCCCAGGCCGCGTAGTACGCGGCCGAACGTGCCGCCTGCACCTGGACGTACACGTCGGCCAGGCGGTGCTTGACCGCCTGGAAGGACCCGATCGGCCGCCCGAACTGTTCACGCTGCTTGACGTACTCGACGGTCCGCTCCAGCACCCGGTCGGCGGCCCCGACCGCCTCGCAGGCGAGGACGGCGGCGGCGCCGTCGCCGGTGCGGGCGAGGGCGGCCGGGACGTCCGTGCCCTCCTCGCCTCCCAGTAACTCGGCCTCCACGTGCCTCAGTTGGACGTGCCCCAGCGGCCGGGTCGCGTCGAGAGCGGTGTGCCGGGTGCGGACGACGCCGTCGGCGTCCCCGGCGACGAGGAAGAGCAGCGTCCGGGAGCGGGCGAACCCGCCGGTGTGCGCGGCGACCAGCAGGAGCCGCGCGCTGTGCCCGTCCGGCACCGGCCCGACCTCCCCGTACAGCGTCCACCCCGCCCCCGCCCGCCGTGCCTGCACGCCTCCGGCACGGCCGCCGCCGGCCCAGTCCCCGCGGTTGTCGCCGGTGAGGGCGAGGCCCGCGGCGGGGGCCGCGAGGGCGGCGGTGAGGGCGCCGGACGCGATCCGGGGCAGCAGGTCGGCGCGCTGGGCGTCGGTGCCGAGGGCCAGGACCAGCGGGGCGACGAGGACGGCGGTGGCGAGCAGCGGGGAGGGCGCCAGCGCCCGTCCCGTCTCCTCCGCCGCGAGGGCGAGTTCGGTGGCGGAGCAGCCGACACCGCCGTACGCCTCCGGGAGGGCCAGTCCGGGCAGGCCGAGCTGTTCGGCCAGGGCGGTCCACAGGGCCGGGTCGTGTCCTGCGGGGGTGTCGACGGCGGCCCGCAGCTCCTCCGGACCGCACCTCTTGTGGAGCAGCTCGCGCAGGGTGCGGCGGATCTCGTCCTGCTCGGCGGTGAAGCCGGCGTCCATGGCGACCCCTTCCCTCCGGATCTGACGGTCCGTCATATTAGGAGGGGCGGGTCGATAAGCACAGAGCGAGGGAGAGGTCATTCATGGCTGCCTCATTGCTGAGGACCGGCGGCCGGAGGGTCGCCGTGGTGGGTGTCGCCCTCGCCGACTGCGGCCGGGTGGACGGCGCGACACCGTACACCCTGCACGCCCAGGCGGCCCGGCGCGCGCTCGCGGACTCGGGCCTCGACCGGTCCGTGGTGGACGGGTTCGCGTCGGCGGGCACGGGGGTGCTGGCGCCGGTGGAGGTGGCCGAGTACCTGGGCCTGCGCCCCACCTGGGTCGACTCCACGTCGGTCGGCGGCTCGACGTGGGAGGTCATGGCGGCGCACGCGGCGGACGCGATAGCGGCGGGCCATGCGAACGCCGTGCTGCTGGTGTACGGCTCGACGGCACGGGCGGACATCAAGGCGGGCCGCCGCACCGGCAACCTCTCGTTCGGCGCCCGGGGCCCGCTCCAGTTCGAGGTCCCCTACGGCCACACGCTGATCGCCAAGTACGCGATGGCGGCCCGCCGCCACATGACCGAACACGGCACGACGCTGGAGCAGTTGGCGGAGGTGGCGGTGCAGGCGCGGGAGAACGCGGCCCGGAACCCGGAGGCGATGTTCCGCGATCCGGTCACGGTGGACGACGTCCTGTCCGGGCCGATGATCGCGGACCCCTTCACCAAGCTGCACTGCTGCATCCGCTCCGACGGCGGGGCGGCGGTCCTGCTGGCGGCGGAGGAGTACGTCCAGGACAGCCGTGCCGCCCCCGTCACGATCCTCGGCACCGGCGAACACGTCTCCCACGCCACGATGTCCGAATGGCCGGACTTCACCGTATCCCCGGCGGCGGTGAGCGGGCGCCTGGCCTTCGAACGGGCGGGGGTGCGACCGGCCGACATCGAACTGGCGGAGATCTACGACGCCTTCACCTACATGACCCTGGTGACCCTGGAGGACCTCGGCTTCTGCAAGAAGGGCGAGGGCGGGGCGTTCGTGCAGTCCCGCGAACTCCCGGTCAACACGGACGGCGGCGGTCTCTCCGCCCAACACCCCGGCATGCGCGGCCTGTTCCTCCTCGTGGAGGCGGTACGGCAGCTACGGGGGGAAGCGGGCGAACGCCAAGTCCGCCGACCGGACGGGACCTTGCCGGAGCTGGCGGTGGCATCCGGGACCGGGGGCTGGTTCTGCTCGTCGGGAACGGTGGTGCTGGGGCGGGGGTGAACCCTCAGCGCGACACCCTGACGACGGCCGTGTCATCGGCCGGATCGGGGTCGCGGCGGCCGACGTCCCACGGGCTGAACGGCTTCTTGTCCTCCAGGCGCACGGTGCCCTCGCCCGGTTCGCCGAGGGTCATCGTGAACGCGAAGGTCTGGGTCTCCTC
Source organism: Streptomyces sp. NPDC057280 (assembly GCF_042668605.1). NCBI lineage: Bacteria > Bacillati > Actinomycetota > Actinomycetes > Kitasatosporales > Streptomycetaceae > Streptomyces > Streptomyces sp. NPDC057280. The sequence goes on along the minus strand of NZ_JBHUYR010000005.1, from coordinate 204,891 downwards.
CGGGTCCAGGGCCTTGACGTCGCAGGTGTAGGTGAAGTCGTCGTTGTCGCAGTACGGCTCCCAGACGCCGTCGTCGTACTCCGTCATGGGCTGTTTCACCATCGAGGTGCCGGGCGGCGGTTCGAAGACGAGCCGGACCGGGGCGCCGGCGTTCGCGGGGCCGTTGTTGCGGACCTCGAGCGTGAAGGTCCTCCGGTCGCCGGGCGCGCCCTTCAGATGGACGGCGGAGACCTCGTAGTCGGCGTACGTGTCGAGGACGACGTTCGTGGCACCGCCGCCCGCCACGAAGGCGCCGCCGGTGTGCGGGCCCGTGGGCTCCGGTTCGAGCACGGGTCCGTCCCCGTGCTCGCCACCCTCGTGGACCGTCGCGTAATGCCCCGGGCCCATGTCCAGGGCCCAGACGTTCCGGCCGTAGGAGGTGTACAGCTGCGCCCGCGGCGTACGGATGCGCGGGGCGGGGCGGAGCGCGACGGTCTCGCCTGGGTCGAGGGTCAGGTCAGGGAATTCACAGACGGCGATGTGGCCCTTCTGAAGCTCCGGGTAGCGGCAGTTGGCGTACCGCTGGTCGAACTCCGAGCCGTCGACGGACAGTTCCAGTCCCAGGCCGCGGGCCGGGACCTCGCCCGTGTTGCGGACGACGACGGGCTCGCTGAGGCGGGCGCCGGGACGCACCCCCCGCACCGACTCCGGCGCCACCGCCTCGACGACCGGCTCACCGACGACGAACCGGGTCCGCGCCGTGAGCTTCTTCCCGCCCTTCGTCGTGTACGTGTATGTCACGACGGCCGAGTCCCCGACCCTCGCGCCCTCGGCGGCGACCACCTTGGCGCGCGGCGCGTCGGCCCAGTTGCTGTAGTCGCCGTCCACCTCGCAGGTGACGTGCGACGCACTGCCCTCGCAGCCGCCGTACGTGCGGATCACCACCGTGCCGCGCGCCTCCTTCGGCACGTCCGCGGTGAGCGTGCGCGCACCGGGGCCGCCGGTGTCCTCGGCCACCAGGGAGTAGGGCATCTTGTCGTGCGGGCCCGTCCGGTCGCCCGGTGGGCGGAGGTAGTAGACCGAGGGCGCGGTGAGGGAGGGGGACGACGCGGTCTCCCCGGTTCCGGCACAGGCGGTGAGGGACGCGAGGAGGACGGACGCGGCGCCGAGCGCCGTACCGGACATGCGTATCACCGTTGTCTCCCCTGCTCCTGCCCTGCCCCTGCGGTTCAAGCCCCCAGGAAACACTCCCGCATCGCTCCCCACGCGAGAATCGGGGCATGGAAACCCCGGATCTTCACGAGTCTCTGAGGTCGCTGCGGGTGTGGGACCCGCAGGCCACCACGCTGCCCGCCTTCGACCCGGCGACCGCGCCCCCGGCGCCCCTGGCCCTGTTCACCACGTGGTTCGCCGAGGCGGTGGAGGCCGGCCAGACCGAGCCGCACACCATGTCCCTCGCCACGTCGGACCGGGAGGGCCAGCCCGACGTCCGGACCGTGATGCTGCACGGCGCCGACGCCTCCGGCTGGGCCTTCGCGAGCCACTCCCACAGCCGCAAGGGCGGACACCTGGCGGCCCGGCCGTACGCCGCCCTCGGCTTCTACTGGCCGGTGCTGGGCCGGCAGGTGCGGGTGCGCGGGCCGGTGACCGCCGCGCCCTCCGCGGAGGGACAGGCCGACCTGCACGCCCGCTCGACCGGCGCGCTCGCCGCCGCGCTGACCGGCAGACAGAGCGAAGTGCTGGGCTCGGTCGAGGAGCTGGCACGGGCGTCGGCGACGGCCTGGGAGCGGGCGCAGCGCGAGCCGGACGCGCCCGTCACCTCGTGGACGCTGTACCGGCTGGCCCCCGAGGAGGTGGAGTTCTTCCAGGGGGACGCCCGCCGACAGCACGTACGACTCCGCTACCACCGCACGGAGGACGGCTGGGCGCGGGAGCTGCTCTGGCCCTGAGGCGGTGGCTGCCGCGGGGCCGGATGCGGGGTCACGGGCCGTCCGGGGGCGTGGCGGCCTCGCCCGGTTCCGGGTCGGTCGACAGGCGGGCGTGCAGATGGGCGTCGCGGAAGGCGTCCAGCGCGCCCGACTCGAACATCGCGCCCCGCAGGGTGCCCTCGTAGCGGAACCCGGATCGCTCGGCCACCCGGCAGGACGCCTCGTGGCCGAGGGCGTGGCCCAGTTCGAGGCGGTGCAGGCCGAGGTCGGTGAAGGCCCAGCGGGAGGCGAGCACGAGGGCGCGGGTGGCGACGCGGTGGCCGCGGGCCTCGGGCAGCACCCAGTAACCGACGCGGGCGACCCTCATGATCGGGTCGATCGCGTTGACGCCGATGTGCCCGAGGGTCGTACCGCTGGCCGCGTCGTCGACGCGGAAGGACGCGCTCTCGCCGTCCGCCATGCGCTCCGCCACCGCGCGCAGGGAGGCGTGGGCGCCGTCGAGGTCGGTGACCGGCACCAGTGGGGTGTTCCAGCGCCGGAACTCGGGGTCGGCGCGGGCACGCAGCCAGGTCGCGGCGTCGGCGGCGGAGTGCGGGTCCCAGGGACTCAACCGGAGCCCGTGACCGAGCACTTCGGGAGCGGCGTGGTGGCTCGGAGTCCGTTCGCTTGTATGGGCCATTGGGCCATTCAATACCGGGGGCGCCGCACCCGGGCGCCGTCGATCATTGCCGGGGCCGGAACACCGGGATCCCGTCGCGGAAGCCGACCTGGAGTGCCATGCCCGCGCGCAGCGTCTCCGGCGGCGCGTCCACGACTTCCGTCATCATCCGCGGGCCCTCGGCCAGTTGGACGACCGCGGCCACGTACGGGACGCGTTCGCCGAACGGCGGCAGGTCGTTGCGGTGGACGACGGACCAGGTGTACAGCTCGGCCCGGCCGCTCGCCGGCCGCCACTGGACGTCCTCGCTCCAGCAGTGCGGGCAGAACTCCCGGGGGTAGTGGTGCGGGCGGTCACAGGCCCGGCAGTGGCGGATGAGGAGCGTGCCGGCCGCCGCCGCGTCCCAGTACGCGCGCGTGAAGTCGTCCGCCTCGGGGAGGTCGTGGCGGGCTTCGCTCATCAGAACCACCCGAGCGCGTGGTCCAGCGACCACGTCTGCCAGGACATCCCGAACAGGCCGACCACCGAGATCAGCGCCATCATCGAGTTCTGCCCCTGCTCCGCCCAGTCGTGGATCATGAGCGTGAAGTAGAGGACGTTGAGCAGCAGTCCGCCGACCAGCGCGACGGGGGTCAGCAGGCCGAGGATCAGACCGAGGCCGAGTGCCAGTTCCGCGTAGGCGACGACGTACGCCATCGTCTTCGGGCGCGGCCGCACGACCACCTCGAAGCCGCTGCGGACCGGGGTCCACCGGTGCTTGGCGGCGATGTCCGCGGCCCAGGTGATCCCGCCGCCCTCGAACCACGTCTTCTTGTCCTTGTGCCGCCAGCTCTCCAGCCACCACAGCCCGAGACCTGTGCGCAGGACGGCCAGCCATTCCGCACCGGTGAGCCAGATCGTGTCCATGGGATCTGACGGTACGTCAGATAGCGGGCCGCCGGAAGACTCCGGTTCCCCGGGAAGCGGCCATGGGACCCCCACAACCAGGCGCCCTACGCCACGAGCCCCACCCACTCCTCCTACAGGCGTGATCAATCCGCAACCAATTCCGGTCTTGACCGAGACCCATCAACCCGGCACGTGATTACGCTCGCGCACATGGCCGACTCCACAGCGTCCTCCACGCCCTCCGGCGCGGAGCAGAACACCGCCGCCCGCCCCGTCTACGTCATCGGCGGCGGCCCCGGCGGACTCGCCGCCGCGTACGCGCTGCGGGCCCAGGGCGTACGCGCCGTCGTCCTGGAGAAGTCCGACCGCGTCGGCGCCTCCTGGCGGCGCCACTACGACCGCCTCCACCTGCACACCACCCGCCGCCTCTCCGGCCTGCCGGGCCTGGCGATGCCGCGCAAGTTCGGTCGCTGGGTGTCCCGCGACAACGTGGTGCGCTATCTGGAGAAGTACGCCGAGTACCACGAGCTGGAGATCGTCACCGGCGTCGAGGTCTCCCGGGTCGAGCGCTCCGCCGACAGCGCCGGCTGGCTGCTGCACGCCACCGGCGGCCGCGAACTGACCGGCGCCGCGGTGGTCGTCGCCACCGGCTACAACCACACCCCGCACCTGCCCGACTGGCCCGGCCGGGACGGCTACACCGGCGATCTGGTGCACGCCTCGGAGTACCGCAACCCCGAGCCCTACGCCGGCCGTGACGTCCTCGTCGTCGGCGTCGGCAACACCGGCGCCGAGATCGCCGTCGACCTGGTGGAGGGCGGCGCCTCCCGGGTCCGGCTCTCGGTCCGCACCGCCCCGCACATCGTGCGCCGCTCGACGGCCGGGTGGGCCGCCCAGTACACCGGCGTCCTCGTACGGCGCCTGCCGGTCCGGCTGGTGGACAAGCTCGCCGGGCCCCTGGGGAAGCTCAGCGTGCCCGACCTCTCCGCCCACGGCCTGCCCCGCCCCGACACCGGCCTCTACAGCCGCGTCAACGAGGGCTCCATCCCGGTCCAGGACGTCGGCCTCATCGACGCCGTCAAGGCGGGCAAGGTGGAGGTCGTCGCCGCCGTCGACGGCTTCGAGGACGGCAAGGTCGCCCTCGCCGACGGCGACCGCATCGCCCCGGACGCGGTGATCGCGGCGACCGGCTACGTCCGCGCCCTGGAGGGCCTGGTCGGCCACCTCGAGGTCCTCGACGCCCGCGGCAGGCCGCTGGTGCACGGCGCCCGCACCCCGTCGAACGCCCCCGGCCTCTACTTCACCGGGTACACCAACCCGATCAGCGGCATGTTCCGCGAGCTGGCGATCGACGCCGAGAAGATCGCGAAGAGGATCGCCCGGACGGGCTCGGCGGCCCGCCTGGACGCCGTGCGCACATAGCCGTACGTCCGCGCGCCCGTACGTAGAAGACCTCAATCTCCTTCAGTACGACGGCTGTTGCCCATGTGTCCTAGGTGACTCACGGGTCAGCACGGGGAGCTGTTTCGCGCCACCGCGCGGGGCCAGAATGCGAGCACTGCTCATCTTTCGAGCACGGCTCATCTTTCCGGCCCCACCCCACCCCTCTCCTCGGAGGACGCACGTGGCAACCGAAAGACAGCTCTCCCGCCGTTCCCTGCTCGGTGCCGCCGGCGCCGGTGCCGCCGGCCTCACCGCCTCCACCGCCGGGACGGCCGCCGCCGCGACCCGCACCGCCGACGTGTGTGTCGTCGGCGCCGGGCTCGCCGGACTCACCGCGGCCCGCGATCTGGTGGCGGCCGGCACGTCGGTGGTCGTCCTGGAGGCCCGTGACCGCGTCGGCGGCCGGGTGCTGAACCTGTCCCTGGCCAACGGCGGATTCACCGAGGGCGGCGGCGAGTTCATCGGCCCCACCCAGGACCGCATCAAGGCCCTCGCCGACTCTCTCGGCGTCGCCACCTTCGCCACCTACAACACCGGCAAGAACCTCCTCTACAAGGACGGCAAGAAGACCCCGTACGCCACCGACGGTCTCCTCGGCTCGGTCCCGCCGATCGACGCGGCCGGCCTCGCCAACGCCGCGATCGTCCAGGCCACCCTCGACGACCTGGCCAAACAGATCCCGGTCGACGCGCCCTGGACCGCCGCCAGGGCCGACGAATGGGACCGGCAGACCTTCGAGACCTGGCTGCGCGCCAACGCCGTGATCCCCTCGGCCAAGTTCCTCTTCGACGTGGCCTGCACGTCGGTCTTCTCGGCCGAGCCCCGTGAACTCTCCTTCCTGTACGTGCTCTTCTACATCGCCGCCGCGGGCAACGCCTCGAACCCCGGCACCCTGGAACGCCTCACCGAGACCGCGGGCGGCGCACAGGAGCTGCGCTTCGTCGGCGGCTCCCAGCAGGTCCCGATCAAGCTCGCCGCCACCCTCGGCGACCGGGTCGTGCTGAACGCCCCGGTGCGCACGATCACCAAGTCCGGCTCCCAGTACGTCGTGACGGCCGACGGCACCACCGTCACCGCCCGCCGGGTCGTCGTCGCCGTCCCCCCGCCGATCGCCGCCCGCATCACCTACGACCCGGTCCTGCCCGCCGCCCGCGACCAGCTCACCCAGCGCCTGCCGATGGCCTCCGTCGGCAAGGCGATCGCGATCTACGACACCCCCTTCTGGCGCGCCGACGGCCTCAACGGCCAGGTCGTCAGCGATTCCGGCGTGGTCAGCTCCACCTTCGACAACTCCCCGCCCGACGCCTCCTACGGCGCCCTCATGGGCTTCATCGAGGCCGACGAGGCCCGCAGGTTCGACGCGGCGAGCGAGGCGGAGGTCAGGGCCGCCGTGCTGAAGGACTACGCGACGTACTTCGGCGAGAAAGCCGCCTCCCCTTCCGCCTTCGTCCTGCAACGCTGGAACAACGAGACCTACACCCGCGGCGGCCCCGTCGCCATCGCCGGGCCCGGCGTGCTCACCCAGTACGGTCCCGCCCTACGCCGCCCCGTCGGCGGTATCCACTGGGCGGGGACGGAGACGTCCACGTACTGGATCGGGTACATGGACGGAGCGGTGCGGTCGGGCGAACGGGTCGCGAAGGAGGTGCTGGCGGCGCTGTGACCGGCCCGCTCCCACTTTGCTGCGTGCACGGCCATTCCTGACACAGCGTCAGTTCCTTTAATCTGACACTGCGTCAGTTAATCGCTGTCACACAGGAGCGGGCGGACCGATGCTTGGATCAACCCACGGCACCCTCACCACCGACTCCCGCCGGGCCCGGGTCGTCGCCTGCGGCGAGCAGCCCGGGCCCGCCGTCCACGGCCGGCCCGCCGACGTCGGCGACCTCGACGTCAGCGGCCGCCCGCTGTACGGCGACGTCCCCGATCTGGACCGCTTCTTCCGGCCGGAGTCCGTCGCCGTGATCGGCGCCTCGGACGCCGAGGGCCGGCCCAACACCGGCGTCACCCGGCAGCTGATCGGCTGGGCCGAGCGCGTCGGGGCCCGGCTGCACCCGGTGCATCCCAGCCGTCCGTCCGTGTTCGGCATCCCCTGCGTGACGTCCGTCGCCGAGCTGCCCGAGCAGGTCGATCTCGCCGTCCTGCTGGTCGCCGATCCTCTTCCGGTGGTCGAGGAACTGGCCGAGGCCAAGGCCAAGTTCGCGGTCGTCTTCGCCTCCGGTTTCGCGGAGACCGGCGAGGAGGGCGCCGCCGCACAGGACCGGCTGGCCGTCGCCGTACGGCGGTCCGGGATGCGGCTGCTCGGACCGAACACCAACCTCAACGCCTTCGAGCGGTTCCGCGAGGACCTCGACGGACCGGCGATCGCCCTCATCACCCAGTCCGGGCACCAGGGACGCCCCGTCTTCGCCCTCCAGGAGCTCGGCATCCGCCTCTCCCACTGGGCGCCGACCGGCAACGAGGCCGACCTGGAGACCGCCGACTTCCTCTCCTGGTTCGCCGAGCAGCCGGACGTCGGCGCCATCGCCTGTTACGTCGAGGGCCTCAAGGACGGCCGCTCCTTCCTGCTGGCCGCCGACCGGGCCGCCCGCCGCAAGGTGCCGGTGGTCGCGGTCAAGGTGGGCCGCACCGAGACCGGCGCCCGCACGGCCGCCTCCCACACCGGCAAACTGACCGGGGCGGACGCGGTGGTGGACGCGGCGATGCGGCAGTACGGAGTGATCCGCGTCGACGGCCTCGACGAACTCCAGGACACCGCCGCCCTGTTGGCCCGCGCCCGCCCGCCGCGCGCCGACGGGGTCGTCGTCTACTCGATCTCGGGCGGCACCGGCGCCCACTTCGCCGACCTGGCGACGGAGGCGGGGCTGCGACTGCCGACGCTCTCCGACACCAAGCAGGCCGAACTGCACCAGTGGATACCGGAGTACCTGAGCGTCGCCAACCCGGTCGACAACGGCGGGCATCCGGTCGGCGACTGGCGCGGCCGGAAGATCATCGACGCGATCCTCGACGACCCGTCGGTCGGGGTGCTGATCTGCCCGGTCACGGGCCCCTTCCCGCCGCTCAGCGACCGGCTGGTCCAGGACCTGGTGGAGGCGGCCGAGGAGACGGACAAGCTGGTCTGCGTGGTGTGGGGCTCACCGGTCGGCACCGAACCGGCGTACCGCGAGGTCCTGTTGGGCTCCTCCCGGGTGGCCACCTTCCGCACGGTCGGCAACTGCATCACCGCCGTCCGCGCCTACCTCGACCACCACCGCTTCACGGCGAGCTACCGCTCCCCCCTGGACGAGGCCCCGCGCACCACGTCCCCCTCCTTCCGCAAGGCGCAGGCCCTGATGCGCCCGGGTCAGCAGCTGAGCGAGCACGCGGCGAAGCAGCTGCTGCGGGCGTACGGCATCCGCGTGCCGCGCGAGCAGCTGGTGACCAGCGCGGCGGCGGCCGTGCGCGCGGCGGGGCTGGTGGGCTACCCGGTGGTGATGAAGGCCTCCGGTGCGCAGATCGCCCACAAGACCGAGCTGGGCCTGGTGAAGATCGGGCTCACCTCCGCGAGCCAGGTCCGCGACGCCTACCGGGAGCTGACCGACATCGCCCGCTACGAGGGCGTCTCCCTGGACGGGGTGCTGGTCTGCCAGATGGTCGAGCGGGGCGTCGAGATGGTCGTCGGCGTCACCCACGACGACCTCTTCGGGCCGACGGTGACGGTCGGGCTGGGCGGTGTGCTGGTGGAGGTCCTGCACGACGTGGCCGTACGCGTGCCGCCGTTCACCGAGGAGCAGGCCCGGGACATGCTGGGCGACCTGCGCGGGCGGCCCCTGCTGGACGGGGTGCGGGGGCGGCCGCCGGCCGATGTCGACGCGCTCGTCGAGGTCGTCCTGCGGGTGCAGCGCATGGCCCTGGAACTCGGGGACGGACTGGCCGAGCTGGACATCAACCCGCTGATGGTCCTGGAGCGGGGGCAGGGTGCGGTGGCGCTGGACGCGTTGGTGGTGTGCCGGTGAGCGCCGAGGTGCTGCACACCGGCGCTGGTGGTGTGCCGATGAGCACCGAGGTGCTGCACACCGTGACGGACCAGGTCGCGTCGATCACCCTCAACCGGCCCGAGGCCCTCAACGCCCTCACTCCCGAGGGGCGGGACCTGCTGATCCGGCTGCTGGCGGACGCCTCGGCCGATCCCGGGGTGCGGGCCGTGGTCATCAGCGGGACCGGACGCGGCTTCTGCGCGGGCGCGGATCTGCGGGGCGGGGCGGGGTCCGGTGAGCGCGTCGCCGGGGACGTGGCGCGCATCCTCCGGCTGGGCGCCCAGCGCCTGATCGCCGCGGTCCTCGACTGCGAGAAGCCGGTGATCGCCGCCGTCAACGGCACCGCGGCCGGCCTCGGCGCGCATCTCGCGCTCGCCTGCGACCTCGTACTGGCCGCGGAATCGGCCAGGTTCATCGAGGTGTTCGTACGCCGTGGACTCGTCCCCGACGGCGGCGGCGCGTATCTCCTCCCCCGCCTGGTCGGCCCGCAGCGCGCGAAGGAGCTGATGTTCTTCGGCGACGCGCTCACCGCCGCCGACGCCGAACGCCTGGGTCTGGTCAACCGGGTCGTCCCGGAGGGCGAGTTGACGAAGACCGCCGCGGAGTGGGCGGCCCGTCTCGCCACCGGCCCGACGCGCGCCCTCGCCCTCACCAAGCAGCTCGTCAACGCCTCCCTCGACACCGACCGCGCCACCGCGTTCGCCGCGGAGGCCGCCGCACAGGAGATCAACATGACGACGGCGGACGCGCGGGAGGGGGTGGCGAGCTTCGTGGAGCGGCGCGGCGCCGAGTTCAAGGGGCGCTGACCGCCGTCACTTCTTCTTGAGAATCCGCAGGTCACCCGCGTCCGGATCACCGAACAGCACGAACAGCTCCGGCTCGCGCTCCGTGCCGCCGATCGTCCAGTACGTCTGCTCATCGCATCCGCCGTGCAGGCGTACGACGACGCCGTCCCGTACGCCGGGCCCCTCCCCGAGGTAGGCGTCATCGCTGCCGTCCCGGTCGACGCTCCAGGTGCCGGTGCCGTCGCACCGCACGTACTCAAAGCTGTCGGGGTCCTCCAGCGGGAGATCGGTGAAGTCGGCCCGCCCGTTCTCCCGCAGGTTCAGGACGGCGCCGTCGTCGCCGCGCCAGACGCCGGCGAGCTGGGCGGTGGAGAGGGTCGGGGGCTCGTAGTCCTTGAGGAATCCGGCGAAGCCGGCCGCGATCGCGCCGCAGACGATCAGCACGCACAGCCCAAAGGTGGCGGCCGCCGAGCGGAGCCAGACGCCGAAGAACCCCCAGGCACGCCCCTTGATCCTGGCGCGGCGGCGGGCGTAGGCGACGGCCAGAAGCGGAAGGAGGCCGAACGCGGCGAGCATGCCGGCCGCGGCGAGCAACCCCGGCGCGGGCGCGGACCACCCGGCCATGACGAGCACCCAGAAGACGCTCACCAGGATCACGGCCCCGAGCCGCCACAGCCACTCCGGCCCACGCGTCCGACGCGCGGCCACGCGCGCGAGGACGAGCGTCGGCATCGTGAACAGGGCCGCGTACAGGGTGGTCAGGAAAGGCAGCAGGACGAGCACCAGCAGGAAGAAGGCCCAGGCGAGCACGTTGATGCCGCTGCCGTAGTCGTCGTCGTTGATGCTCGCGATCCAGAAGACCGTCCACAGCACCGGCACCTGAAGCGCGGCCGCCGCCGCGGCCGTGTGCAGCTCGGACCACTTCCAGGCGTCCGCGAGCTGCCGTCTTGTCTCTCCCCACCCCATGCACGCAGGGTACGGAGGCCCTTCGGCGGCCGCTCACCACCCCTTCCTATCTGACGCCCCGTCAGCTTCAATGGAAGGGTGATGGGACAAGCAGGCATGGCCGAGGCAGCCGTCCGCTATCTGCGGTCCGTGGGGGCGGCGCCGGGCGAATCCACGGGGCGCGACGTCACTTCCGCCCCTCTCGACCCCCTGCCCCGCCCCGACCTGCGCTGTGTCGGTGAGGACGAGCGGGCGCCGGTCGGGCAGGGCGAGTTCCGGCGGGTGCTGGGGAACTTCGCGACGGGCGTGGCCGTGGTCACCGCGCCCGCCGCCGACGGCGGGTCCGGCCCCGCCGGCTTCGCCTGCCAGTCCTTCTCCTCGCTGTCCCTCGACCCGCCCCTGGTCTCGTTCATGGTCGGCCGTACGTCGGCGACCTGGCCCCGTATCGCCCGCGCCGGCGTCTTCTGCGTCAACGTGCTCGCCGCCCACCAGGGCGCCCTGTGCCGTGGCTTCGCGGTCAGCGGCGCGGACAAGTTCGCGGGCGTGGCCTACGACGCGGCGCCCTGCTCCGGCTCCCCGCGCCTCGCGGAGACGCTCGCGTGGATCGACTGCACGATCCACGCGGTGCACACCGGCGGCGACCACCTGATCGTGGTCGGCCGGGTGGACGCGCTGGGCACGGGCGACGAGGACGCGGCACCCCTGCTGTTCCACCGGGGGCGCTTCCTCTAGACCGCGCCTCAGGCGCCCTCCCAGGCCGCGCCTCAGGCCACCGCCGCCACCGCCGGCACCGGCGTCTGCCTGCGCCGGATCACCAGCGCCATCAGCGCCGCCGCCGCGCACAGCGCCCCGGAGAAGTACCAGACCATGTCGTACGACCCGAAGACGTCCCGCGCCACACCGCCGAGGAAGGCCACCAGCGCCGCCCCGACCTGGTGCGAGGCCAGCACCCAGCCGAAGACGATCGCGCTGTCCTCGCCGTACTGCTCCCGGCACAGCGCCACCGTCGGCGGCACCGTGGCGACCCAGTCGAGGCCGTAGAAGACGATGAAGAACAGCATCGGCGGGTGCACGCTCGGCGCCAGCAGCATCGGCAGGAAGAGCAGCGAGACACCGCGCAGCGCGTAGTACATGGCGAGCAGCCGACGGGCGTCGAAGCGGTCGGTGAACCAGCCGGAGGCGATCGTGCCGACGACGTCGAAGACGCCGATGACCGCGAGCAGCGAGGCCGCCGCCTGGACCGGCATGTGCGCGTCGTGGGCGGCGGGCACGAAGTGGGTCTGGATCAGGCCGTTGGTGGAGGCGCCGCAGATCGCGAAGGTCCCGGCGAGCAGCCAGAAGGGGCCGGTGCGGGCGGCCTGGAACAGGACGGTGACCGCGCGGCGGGCGGCGCCCGGCACCGGGTCCGGCTTGGGCACGAACTCCTTGGCGCCGTACGGCTTCAGGCCCACGTCGGCCGGGTGGTCGCGCAGCAGCAGCCAGACGAAGGGGACGACGGCGAGGGCGGCGAGGGCGACGGTGACGGCGGCCGGGCGCCAGTCGTGCTCCTCCACCATCCAGGACAGCACCGGCAGGAAGATCAGCTGGCCGGAGGCGGAGGCGGCGGTGAGGATGCCGGTGACCAGGCCGCGCCGCTCGGTGAACCAGCGGTTGGTGACGGTCGCGGCGAAGGCCAGCGCCATCGACCCGGATCCCAGGCCGACCAGCAGACCCCAGCACAGCATGAGCTGCCAGGCCGCCGTCATCCACACGGTCAGCCCGGACCCGACCGCGATCACGGTCAGCGCAACGGCGACGACCCGGCGGATGCCGAAGCGGTCCATCAACGCCGCGGCGAAGGGGGCGGTGAGCCCGTACAGGGCGAGGTTGATCGAGACGGCCGCGCTGATCGTGCCGCGCGACCAGCCGAAGTCCTGGTGCAGCGGGTCGATGAGCAGCCCGGGCAGGGAACGGAAGGCGGCCGCGCCGATGATCGTCACGAAGGTGACGGCGGCGACGAACCACGCCCGGTGGATGCGCGGCTTCCTGGGGCTCGGGGTCTGCGGTACGGCGGCTGCGGCCGCCTCTGTCGTCTGAGTCACGCCTTGAGCATCGCGGCCGGATCCCGCCGCATCGAGTGGCCCGAAGGACAGCATTCGTTAGGATCGGGCCATGAGCAGTGAGCCGAGCGCTGAGCCGGGCAGCGAGCCGGGGTTCCGTCCGCACCGCATCGTCGTCCTCGCCATGGACGGCCTGCTCCCCTTCGAGCTGGGCATCCCGCACCGCATCTTCGGGCGCCCCCGGGACGCCGGGGGGCGGCCCCTGTACGAGGTCGTCACCTGCTCGATCCGGCCTCCGGGCCCGGTCGGCACGGACTCCGACTTCGACGTCCTGGTGCCGAACGGCCCGGAGACCCTGGCCACCGCCGACACCGTGATCGTCCCCGCCTCCTACGAGTTCGGCCCGGTCTACGACGAGGGCGTCCTGACCCCCGAACTGGCCGCCGCGCTCGCCCACATCCGCCCCGGCACCCGGCTCGCCTCCATCTGCACGGGCGTCTACGTCCTCGCCGCCGCCGGATATCTCGACGGCCGCCCGGCCACCACGCACTGGAACGACGCCGAGCGCCTCCAGCGGCTCTTCCCCCAGATCAAGGTCGACCCGGACGTCCTGTACGTCGACGACGGGGACGTCCTGACCTCCGCGGGCGTCGCCGCCGGGATCGACCTGTGCCTGCACATGCTGCGCCGCGACCACGGCACGGCGGTCGCCAACGCGGTGGCCCGCCGCACCGTCGTACCGCCGCACCGCGAGGGCGGGCAGGCGCAGTACATCCAGCGTCCGGTGCCCGAGCCGCAGCTGGCCACCACGACCGCGGCCCGCGCCTGGGCCCTCGCCCGGCTGCACGAGCCGATCCAGCTGCGCGACATGGCCGAGCAGGAGGCGATGTCGGTGCGGACCTTCACGCGCCGCTTCCGCGAGGAGGTCGGCATCAGCCCCGGCCAGTGGCTCACCCAGCAGCGGGTGGAGCGCGCCCGGCACCTGCTGGAGTCCTCCGACCTGTCCGTGGACCAGGTGGCCCGGGACGCCGGTTTCGGCACGGCCCAGTCGATGCGGCAGCACCTACAGGCGGCGCTGGGCGTCACCCCCACCAGCTACCGGCGCACCTTCCGCGCGGGCGCCGAGACCGCCGTCGGCCGTACGTGACACCCCCGCCCGGGCCTCACCGCGCACCTCCCCCCACCAGCCGAGCGCGGTGAGCAGCAGCCCGAGTGCCACGCCCGCCAGGACGGCCGTGGACGGGGCCACGACCTGGAGCAGCCCACCGGCCAGGGACCCCGTCGCCGCGTAACCCGCCCCGGCCGCCGCGTACATCACCGAGTACCCGGCGGCCGCGGCACCCGGCGGAACGGCCTCCCGCAGGGACAGGTTGCGCGTGATCAGCGCACCCGACTGGAGCATGCCCGCGAGCGCCAGGGCGACCGCGATCCCGGCCGCCCCTGGTATCAGCGCGGCGAGGGCCACGAAGGCCGACATGCCGCCCATCAGCACCACACTGCGGGTGCGCAGCCGCCCCGGCCACGCCCGCAGCCCGTACAGGAACGCCCCCAGTCCCGCCGCCACGGCCATGCCGGCCAGCATCGGGCCGGTCCAGCCGACGCCGATGCCGCGCTGTTCCAGGAGGGCGGGCAGGGTGAGTTCGGCGAGGCCCAGCAGGGTGAGGCTGGCCGCGCCCGTGACGTACACCGGCCACGCACGTATCAGCACCCGGAAGGCCGGAGACGCCCCGCTGTCCGCCGCGTGCTTCTCCTCGTCCCAGCGGGCGGGAAGCAGCCACAGCCCCGCGACCGACGACGCCATCAGCGCGGCGGCGAGGAGCAGCGGGGTGCGCGGTGCGACGCCGAGGGCGAGTCCGGCGACCGCCACCGGCGACACGGCCCACACCCCGGACATCAGCATCGACTCGGTCGACAGCGCCTGCGCCACGGCCCGTTCCGGGACCAGCGAGGTCAGCAGCGTCCGCAAACCGCCGGTAACCGCCCCCGGCGTGAACCCGGCCACGAAGGCGCACACCCCCAGCACCCCGCTCGGCGCACCGGGCAGAGCCCCCAGCCCCGCGAACCCCACCGCCCCGCCCGAGAGCCCGACGGCCAGCTGCCGACGGCCGCGCGCGGGATCCAGCCGCATCCCGAGCAGCGGTGCGCCGATGATCTCGCCGATCACATAGGCCGCCGCGAGCGCCGCCCCCAGCGTGTACCCACCGGGCCGCTCCCGCACCAGGAAGACCAGCGCCAACGGGGCCATCGCGACCGGCATACGGGCGCCGACGGCCGTACCGGCCCAGATCAGCACCGACTTGGAGGCGACGTCGCGGTAGGTCATGCGGACGACCGTAGGCGGCGGCACCGACAACGCGGCAGTGAATTTTCCGGGCCTGTGGAAAACTCCGCCGCCGCCCGTCAGAAGGTCAGCACCCCGCGAGCCACCTTCCCCGCCTCCGCGTCCGCGACGGCCCGCTCGAACTCCTCCACGGGGTACGTCTGCGTCACCAGTTCGTCGAGCAGCAGCCGCCCCTGCCGGTACAGCCCGGCGTACAGCGGGATGTCCCGCTGGGGCCGTGAGGAGCCGTAACGGCAGCCCAGGATCGACTTGTCCAGGAACATGGACGCCACGACGAAGGACGCCTCCGCCCCGGCCGGCGGCGTCCCGAGCAGGACCGCCTGACCGTGCCGGTCCAGCAGGTCGACGGCCTGCCGGACGAGTTCCACGCGCCCGACGCACTCGAAGACGTGGTCCGCTCCCGTCGGCAGCAGCTCCCGCACGCCCTCGGCCGACGTCAGGAAGTCGGTCGCCCCGAACTGCCGCGCGACCGCCTCCTTGGCCGGATTGGCGTCCACGGCGACGATCCGCGACGCCCCCGCGATCCGGGCCCCTTGGAGAACGTTGAGCCCGATCCCGCCGGTGCCGATCACCACCGCGCTGTCCCCGTGCGCCACCTTGGCCCGGTTGAGCACGGCCCCCACCCCGGTCAGCACTCCGCACCCGATGAGCGCGGCCGAGGACAGCGGGATGTCCTGCGGAATCCGCACCACCTGCACGGCCTTCACCACGGTCCGTTCCGCGAACGCCGAGTTGGAGGCGAACTGGAACACCGGCTGCCCGCCCCGCGTGAACGGCCGCCCCGGGCGCCCGATGGACTGCCGGCACATGGTGGGCCGCCCCCGGTCGCACTCCGCGCAGGTCCCGCAGTTGGCGAGGGTGGACAGCGCCACATGGTCCCCGGCCGAGACATGACTGACGCCCGCCCCCACGGCCGCCACCACGCCGGCCCCCTCATGCCCCAGCACCACGGGCACGGGGAACGGAATGGTCCCGTCCACGACGGACAGGTCGCTGTGGCACAACCCGGCGGCCGCGATGGCGACGACCACCTCCCCGGGCCCCGGTTCCCGCACCTCCAGGTCGTCCACGACCTCGACCCGCTTGCCGTCGAACAAGACGCCGCGCATCACACAACTCCCTTGGGTTCCCTGGGCAGCCCGAGCACGCGCTCGGCGATGATCGTGCGCTGGATCTGGTCCGAGCCGCCGTAGACGGTGTCGGCCCGGGAGAACAGGAACAGATGCTGGAAGGCGTCGAGTTCGTAGGGCGAGGAGGCCTCCCACTCCCGCGGCCCCACACCCCCACGGACCCCCCGCACGGCCATGGCCAGCTCCCCGAGCCGCTGATGCCAGCCGCCCCACAGCAGCTTGGCCACGCTGGGCGCCCCCGCGTCCCCGACCCGGCCGAGCGTGCGCAGCGCGTTCCACCGCATCACCCGCAGTTCCGCCCACTGCCGCACGAGCCGTTCCCGTACGACGGGATCGTCCACCGCCCCCGAGTCGACGGCGGCCCGCACCACCCGCCCCAGCTCCTCGGCGAACCCGATCTGCTGGGCCAGCGTGGACACCCCCCGCTCGAACCCGAGCAGACTCATGGCGACCCGCCAGCCGGCCCCCTCGCCCCCGACGACATGCTCCGCACGCGCGCGTGCCCCGTCGAAGAAGACCTCGTTGAAGTCGCTGGTCCCGGTCAGCTGCCGAATGGGCCGCACCTCGATCCGCCCCGGCTGGTCCATCGGCACGAGGAGAAGGGACAGCCCCTGATGCCGCCGCGACCCGGCCTCGGTCCGGGCCAGCACGAAACACCAGTCGGCGTCCTGCGCGAGCGAGGTCCAGATCTTCTGCCCGCTGACCCGGTAGTGAGCCCCCTCCCGCACGGCACCGGTCCGCACCCCGGCCAGATCCGACCCGGCCCCGGGTTCGCTGTACCCCTGACACCACAGCTCGTCCCCGGCGGCGATGGGCGGCAGGAAGCGATCCTTCTGCTCCGGGCTGCCGTGCGCGATGAGGGTGGGCGCGAGCAGGTTCTCCCCGATGTGCCCGGACCGAGGAGGAGCGCTGGAACGGGCATACTCCTCGGCCCAGACGACCTGCTGAGTGAGCCCGAGCGTCCGATTCCCGTACCCCGCCTCTCCCCACCCGATCCCGATCCACCCGGCGGAGCCGAGGGTCCGTTCCCAACCGCGCCGATCGCCCGCGTCCGAGGCGTGTGCGGCAAGCCATGCCCGAGCCTCCCCACGGAAGACCTCATCACCAGCACTGAACCCAAAGTCCACAGGCCTTCTCCTCCCAATACGGGGGACTGCAGCTCACCTAGGGGCGCGGGGAACTGCGCGACCAGCCACATACGGCCCGCACACGCCAACCACCAACACCACCCGAACTCTTAGGCGTTAGGCCGATTCCCCCGCGCCGCCGCCTCCTCCATCGCCGCCACCTGGGCCAGCATCGGCATAGGGTCCGTCCCCACCGCCCCCGGCAAAAACTCAGCAATCGCCTCCGGCGTCCACCCACCCACCGCATACGCCGAGCGCAGCTCCCGCGGCTGTGCCCACACCGCCAGCTTCGCCCCCGCGATCGTGTACACCTGCCCGGTGACCCCGCCCTCCCGAGCCCGGTCGGACAGCAGGTACACCACCAGCGCGGCGACATCCTCCGGCTCCCCGATCTCCGCCAGTTCCATGGGCACCCCGGCGGACATCCGCGTGCGCGCGACGGGCGCCACCGCGTTGGCGGTCACCCCGTACTTGTGCAGCCCCAGCGCCGCGCTCCGGACCAGCGAGATGATCCCGCCCTTCGCCGCGCTGTAGTTCGCCTGTGACACGGACCCCTGGTGGTTCCCGCTGGTGAACCCGATCAGCGTCCCGCCCCGCTGCTTCCGCATCACCGCCGACGCCGCACGGAACAGGGTGAACGTCCCCTTCAGATGCGTGGCCACGACCGAGTCCCACTCGTCCTCGGTCATGTTGAACAGCATCCGCTCACGCAGGATCCCGGCGACGCACACGACCCCGTCGAGCCGCCCGTACGACGACAGGGCCACGTCGACGATCCGCTGCCCGCCCGCCATCGTGGACACGTCGTCGGCCACCGCGACGGCCTCGCCGCCCGCCGCGACGATCTCCTTGACGACCGCTTCGGCGACCTCGCTCGTCGGTGAGGACCCGTCCACGGAGACCCCGTAGTCGTTGACGACGACCCGCGCCCCCTCGGCCGCGGCCGCGATCGCCACCGCCCGTCCGATCCCGCGTCCCGCCCCCGTCACGGCGACGACCTTGCCTGCCAAGAAGTTCCCCACGACCGGCCCCTTCCCGCGGTTTCTGACGGACCGTTAGATTTTATGACCCGTCAGATACCCGGAGACAAGCCCCTGGGGAGCGCCGATGACTTTGCCGGCCGAGTTCCACGAGATCGCCAAGCGCGTGAACAACTGGGGGCGTTGGGGCGCCGACGACGAGATCGGCACCCTCAACCTGATCACCGACGAGGTGGTGCGGCAGGCCGCCGCCGAGGTCAGGACAGGTCGCCGGGTCCCCCTGGCCCTGCCGCTCCAGCAGGACGGCGTGCAGACCGGCATGATCCCGGGCCGGGTCAACCCGCTGCACGCCATGGTGCAGATCAACCAGGAGATCTTCGGCCCGGGGACGGTGGCGTGCAGCGACGACGCCGTGACGATGGGCCTCCAGGCGGCCACCCACTGGGACGCGCTCACGCATGTCTCGCACTCGGGGAAGCTCTACAACGGCCGCCCGGCCGACACCGTCACCGCGCACGGCGGCGCGCAGTTCAGCGGCATCGACAAGGCGCGGCACCTCGTCTCGCGCGGGGTGCTCCTGGACGTGGCACGCGCGCGGGGCGTCGCCCGGCTCGACGGCGGCCATGCGGTCACCCCGGAGGACCTGGAGGCGGCCGAGGAACTCGCGGGCACGCGCGTGCGGTCGGGCGACATCGTGCTCGTACGGACGGGACAGATACAGGTCCTGCTCGCGGGCGACAAGCACGGGTACGGCTATCCGTCGCCCGGGCTGTCGATCCGTACGCCGGAGTGGTTCCACGCGCGCGATGTCGCGGCCGTCGCGAACGACACCCTGACCTTCGAGGTGTTTCCGCCCGAGGTCGAGGATCTGTGGCTGCCCGTGCACGCGCTGGACCTCGTGGAGATGGGCATGCTGCAGGGCCAGAACTGGAACCTCGAAGAGTTGTCCACAGCCTGTGGAGAAGAGGGCCGCTACGCGTTCCTGCTGTCCGCGATGCCCGAGCCGTTCACCGGCGCGACGGGAACTCCCGTGGCACCGGTCGCCGTTCTCTGAACAGGCCCTTCGACGCAAGGCCGGGCGGCGGCACCGCGCGCGCCGCCGCCCGACTCCGGCGCACCCGCCCCGGTTCCTGGCCCCGATGGAACCGACGCCGAATCAACGACCCACACTCGGCAAGGGCTCCCGTCACCGAAACCCTCGTCGTCCCCTCGCGGCGAATCGCTGACCACAAGCGTGAGCAGACGAACACGAGGCGTCAACACCAACCAGGGTTTTTATTACTTAAGCCCTATTTGTCGCAGGCGCGCACCGAAGCACACCAGGGCGCACCGCCCCTCATCCGAGGGAGGCGATCAGACCACCGTGCAGCCGTGCACCGGCCACGCGGCCCCTACACCGCCTCGTACGCGAAGCCTTCGTAGCCCTCGAACGCCGAAGTCCCGCCCGTGAAGGCGGGCGCGGCCGCGCGGTCGTCCTGCGCGGACCGGTCGAGTTCGCACCAGATGCGCTTGCCGGCACCCTCGGGGCTCCAGCCCCAGCGGTCGGCGAGGCCGTCGACCAGGGCGAGCCCCCGGCCGCCCGTGGCGTCCCCGTCGACGCAACGCGGCACCGGCGCACAGCTGCTGGTGTCGGCCACCTCCAGGCGGACGGTGGCCTCCCCGGCCGCGGCACCGGGCAGCGACAGCCGGAGCACGGCCGGACAGCCGGTGTGCACCACGGCGTTGGTGACCAGTTCGGACACGAGCAGGATCAGGGTCTCGGCGAGCGGCTCGTCGGCCCCTATGCCGGACCCGGCGAGTCGCGACCGCGCCCACCTGCGGGCTCGTCCCACCTCAGCGGGGTCGGGCCGGATCTCCAGCTGCATTTGAAGCACCTGCACCGCTCACACCATCCGAACCGGCAGACACATAGCCTCGCGCCTCACGAGGGCCACGATCGTAGCCATTTTTTGCATGGCCAGAACAACGGCCAAAGCCGGGGTCACAGAACGTGAGTCCCTTACGGGACAGCATGGTTGACGTACAGTCACCCCAACAAGCGCTTCGGGCATATTCCAGCGCGAAGGAGTACGCGTGCGGCATACTGTGCGACGCTCGCTGCGGGGAGTCGAACAGGCGGGGCCCAAGGGCTCTCCCACCCGGCGCGAAGTGGCGCGCACCGCCTCGTCCGGAGCCGCCTCGGAGGCAACACCGGCACGGCTCGTGCTCGGAACCACTCGCATCTCACAGAAGGTACCGGAGCGGGACACCGACTCCAGGCCGTGACGGGTCACGCCTAGGACACAACCCGATATCAACGCTCCGTGACTCCGGTATGCCACAGTCCGCGACATTTCCGGGCCGGGCCTCCGGCGCTGCGCGGACCAGACCCTGTCAGGCCGTCAGCTCGGCCGCGAGCAGCTCCTCGCTCTCCGCGCGCCCGCCACCACGCTGCGCCCGCACCCACGCCCGCTTCAGCAGCAGATGCACCTCGGACTCCCAGGTGAAGCCCATGCCGCCGTGCACCTGGAGGCAGTCGCGGGCGCCGCGCACGGCGGCCTCGTCGGCGAGCAGCCGGGCCGCCGCGATGTCGGCCGGGTCCGCGGTCACGGCCGCCGCGTACACCGCCACCCGGGCCACCTCGACCCGCACCAGCTGCTCCGCGCACAGATGCTTGACGGCCTGGAACGCCCCGATCGGCTGCCCGAACTGCTCCCGGGTCCGGGCGTGTTGCACCGCCAGCTCGCACGCGCGCGTGGCGGTGCCGAGCTGCTCGGCGGCGGTGAGGAGGACGGCGACGGAATCGACGGGTGCCGGCGCGGGCACCCGGTGCAGCGGCGTCAACGGATCCACGGACCGCAAGGGCACGGCCCCCTCGGCCCCCGGCAACACGACATCGGCCTCGTCCATCCACTCCACGATCCGCCCGTCCACGGCTGCCACGACCACCTCACCGGCGTCCGCACCGGGCACCACCCCGGCGGCGAGATGCGTGGCGACCAGCGGCCCGGGCACCAGGGCCCGCCCGGCCTCCTCGAAGGCCAACACGGCTTCGGGAAGCCCGAGTCCGGCGCCGCCATCGGCTTCGGCCAACCGCAGAGAAAAGAACCCGAGCTCCCCAAGGGCCCGCCACAGCGCCCGATCAATGCCGGGTTGGGCATCGCCGCCAAGGGGCGCGGGGAACTGCGCGACAAGCCCCCACGCACCCGCAGCCGCTCGACGACGAACCGTGGCTCGCACCGCATCGCGCAAAGCCTCCTGCTCCCCCGTCAGTTGAAACCGCACCCCGTCACCTCCCCTTCGGCAACCCGAGAATCCGCTCGGCCACGATGTTCCGCTGAATCTGCGAAGTGCCGGCCGCGATGGTGTACGACAACGACGACAACCGGTCGACCACCCAGGGCGCCCCCACATCCAACGCCCCCTCCCCCAGCACCTCCGCCGCCGCGTCGTACAAGTCCTGCCGTGCCTGCGAGTACCGCAACTTGAAGACCGACCCCCCGACCCCCGGCCCCCCGCCCCGCGCCTCCGCCTCGCTCACATTCCACTGCGTGAGCCGCCACAACGCCCGGAACTCGGCGTTGAGACCCCCCAGGCGCCGCCTGAGCACCGGATCGTCCCAGCGCCCGTTCTTCCGTGCCTCGGCGGCGAGTTCGCGCAGCACACGGCGACAGGCGACGACCTCCCCCACGAAGGCCGTGCCGCGTTCGAAGGACAGCGTCACCATGGTCACGCGCCAGCCGTCGTTCTCGTCCCCGACCCGGTTGCCGACCGGCACCCGCACCTCGTCGAGGAACACCTCGGCGAACTCGGCGGACCCGGCGAGGGTCCGCAGCGGCCGTACGGTGATGCCCGGCGCGTCCATGGGCATCGCGAGCCAGGTGATGCCGCGATGCTTCGGCGCCGACGCGTCCGTCCGTACCAACAGCTCGCACCAGTCGGCGACTTCGGCGTGCGAGGTCCAGATCTTGGAGCCGCTCACCACGTAGTCGTCCCCGTCGCGCCACGCGCGCGTGCGCAGCGCCGCGAGGTCGGAACCGGCGTCGGGCTCGCTGAACCCCTGGCACCACACCTCGTCCCCGCGCAGGATCGGCGGCAGCCAGCGCGCCCGCTGCTCGTCCGTGCCCTCGGCGGCTATGGTCGGCCCGGCGTGCAGCAGCCCGACGAAACCGGCGCCCACATAGGGCGCGCCGGCCTTCTCGGTCTCCTCCAGGAAGATCAGCCGCAGGGTCGGCGAGGCGTCCCAGTGCACATCCGCGTATCCGGCGTCGTGGAGCCTGCGCTGCCAGCCCATGTCGTAGGCGCGGCGGGCCGGCCAGTCGTCGGGGGACGGCTTGGGCGGCAGCGTGGGCAGTACGGTGCCCAGCCAGTGCCGCAACTCCGCCCGGAACTCCTCCTCTTCGGCGGTGTACGACAGGTCCATCAGCTGTCGGGGTCCTTGTCGAAGTCCAGGCCGAGCATGCGGATGGCGTTGCCGCGCATCAGCTTGTAGACGGTCTCGTCGTCGAGGCCCTTCACATGGTCGAGGGCGACCTCCTTGGTGTGCGGGAAGGTCGAGTCGACGTGCGGATAGTCCGTCTCGAAGGTGGCGTTGTCCCGCCCCACCACATCCAGCGAAGCGACCCCGTGCTTGTCGCGGAAGAAGCAGCAGTAGATCTGCCGGTAGTAGTACGTCGACGGCGGCTCGGGGATCGTGCCGCGCACCCCGCCCCACGCGCGGTGCTCCTCCCAGACGTCGTCGGCGCGCTCCAGGGCGTACGGGATCCAGCCCATCTGGCCCTCGCTGTAGGCCAGTGTGAGCGTCGGGAACTTCACGAGTACGCCGCTGAACAGGAAGTCCATCATCGAGGCCATGGCGTTGTTGAAGCTGAGGGCGGCCTGGACGGCGGGAGGGGCGTCGGGTGAGGCGGCCGGCATCTGGGAGCTGCTGCCGATGTGCATGTTGACGACCGTGCCGGTCTCCTGGCAGGCCGCGAAGAACGGGTCCCAGTAGCCGGAGTGGATGGAGGGCAGCCCGAGATAGGTCGGGATTTCGGAGAAGGTCACGGCGCGCACCCCCCGCGCGGCGTTGCGCCGGATCTCCGCGACCGCCAACTCCACGTCCCACAGGGGGATCAGGCACAGCGGGATGAGCCGACCGCCGCTGTCGCCGCACCACTCCTCGACCATCCAGTCGTTGTAGGCGCGCACACAGGCCAGCGCGACCTCCTTGTCGTGCGCCTCGGCGAAGGTCTGCCCGCAGAAGCGGGGGAAGGACGGGAAACAGAGACTGGCCTCGACATGGTTGAGGTCCATGTCGGCGAGGCGCGCCTTGGGGTCCCAGCAGCCGCGCCGCATCTCCTCCCGGGTGATCCCCTCCAGGGTCATCTCGTCCCGGTCGAACCCGACGGCGGCGATGTTGCGTTTGTACGGGAACTTCAGGTCCTCGTAGATCCACCAGTCGGTGGGCGGACCGTCCGGGTCCATCGTGATCTGGTACTTGCCTCCCACATAGGCGAGTTCACCGATCCCGGCGGTGAGCGGCTGCGGGCCGCGTTCGCGGTACTTGGCGGGCAGCCAGGTCTCGAAGAGGTGCGCGGGCTCGATCACATGGTCGTCGACGCTGATGATGCGGGGCAGTTCGGTCATGGTTCCCCTCCGCCGGCCGGTACGTATCTGATGACCCGTCAGATAGCATGTCACCTGACGAGTCGTCAGCCAAGGCAGGGGGCAGACATGACGGACACCCCGCACACCCTGAGTTCCGCCCGGACGCTGTGGGAGCTCGTGGAGCGCCGCGCCCGGCTCACCGCCGGGCGTCCCGTGTTCCTCCAGGACGACCGCGCCCTCACCTTCGGCGAGCTACGCGCGCGTGCCGAGCGGGTGGCGGCCGGTCTGTACGGCATGGGCGTCCGCCCCGGCACGGTCGTCGCCTGGCAGCTGCCCACCCGTATCGAGACGGCCCTGCTCTCCTTCGCGCTGGCCCGCCTGGGCGCCGTGCAGACACCGGTCATCCCCTTCTACCGGGACCGCGAAGTCGGCTTCGCACTAAGGGAGTCGAAGGCGGAGTTCTTCGCGGTGCCGGGCACCTGGCGCGGCTTCGACCACACCGGGATGGCCCGGCGGCTCGGCGCCAAGGGCGTCTTCGAGGCGTACGACGACCTCCCCGACGGCGACCCGGACGTCCTGCCCCCGCCGCCCGCCGAGGGCACCTCGGTGCGCTGGATCTACTGGACCTCGGGCACGACCTCCGACCCCAAGGGCGTGCTCCACACGGACCGTTCGCTGATAGCGGGCGGCTCCTGCCTCGCCCACGCGCTGCATCTCACGGCCGCCGACGTGGGCTCGATGGCCTTCCCGTACGCCCACATAGCGGGCCCCGACTACACGGTGATGCTGCTGCTGTACGGCTTCCCGGCGGTCATGTTCGAGCAGTTCGCGCTGCCGGACGCCCTGGAGGGGTACCGCAAGCACGGGGTGACGGTGGCGGGCGGGTCGACGGCGTTCTACTCGATGTTCCTCGCCGAGCAGCGCAGGCAGCCGGGCACCCCGGTGATCCCCACCCTCCGCCTCCTCGCCGGCGGCGGGGCGCCGAAGCCGCCGGAGGTCTATCACGCGGTCGTGCGCGAGATGGGCGTCCAGCTCACGCACGGGTACGGCATGACCGAGGTTCCGATGATCACGATGGGCTCGCCGGACGACACCACGGAGAACCTCGCGACGACCGAGGGACGGCCGCCGGCGGGCATGGAGATACGGATCGTGGACGGCGAGGTGCGGCTGCGCGGCGAGGCGGTCTGCCAGGGCTACCTGGACCCGGCGCAGACGGCGGAGGCCTTCGACGAGGAGGGCTTCCTGCGCACCGGCGACCTGGGGTACCTCACGGAGACCGGGCATCTGGTCCTCACCGGACGCGCCAAGGACGTGATCATCCGCAAGGGCGAGAACATCTCGGCGAAGGAGATCGAGGACCTGCTGGCCGCGCACCCGGCGGTGGGGGACGTGGCGGTCGTCGGGCTGCCGGACGCGGAGCGGGGCGAGCTGGTGTGCGCGGTGCTGGAACCGGCGCCCGGGGCCGCGCGGTTGACGCTGGCCGACGTCGTGTCGTACCTCCGCGCGGAAGGGCTGTCGGTCCACAAGCTGCCGGAGCGGCTGGAGGTGGTGGACGCCCTTCCGCGGAACGAGACCCTGCGGAAGGTGCTCAAGTACAAGCTGCGCGAGCGCTATTCCGGTCCCTCTGTTCCGGAGCGGAGGTCCGCTATTCCGGAACGGTGAAGTAGCGGGCGAACGCGGGGACGATCTCGGCCTCGGCGATCTTCCCGTCGCCGTCGGCGTCCAGGGCGGTGGCGGCGGCGAGCGCGACGTCCTGCGCCGCGCCGAGGGCCCTGAGGACGCGCGCGGTGTCCTCGACCGTCGCCGTACCGTCGTCGTCCCGGTCCGCCACGGCGAGGGCCGCGTGCAGGAAGGGGCGGGCGATCTCGGCGAACCGGTCGGGGTTGTCCCGCAGCCGCTTGACGGCGCCGTTGACGAACTCGTCCCGGTTGATGCGCTGATCGCCGTCCCGGTCCGCTATCCCGGCCATGCCCTGCCAGAACGCCTCCGCGCCGATGTACAGGGCCTGCCCCTTGTCCGACCGGGCGGCGGTGCCGAACTCCGCGAGCAGCGCCTTGGCCGCCGCGCTGAAGTCCTCCCGGTCGATGTAGCCGTTGCCGTCCTGGTCGAAGGTGGCGAACCGGGCGGCGATCCTGCGCTCGTACTCGCTGCTGACCATGTCTCTACCAGCCGCCTTACGTCACGTGGGGGTGCATCTGGTGCATCTCGCTCGGAGCGTACGACGCGCGGCCCGTTCCAGGCTGCGGAAAGCGGCGGTTGTGCCAAGACCGGGGGAATTTTGGAACAACGGTGTGGCACAGCGGAGACCCTTGTGGAAACGGGGCCCCTACGCCGACAGCGGGCCCGCCTCGTCCTCCGTGGCCGAGTCCAGGTCGAGGTGGACGTCGAAGAGCCGCCGTACGCCCAGCGCGCCCAGCACCCTGTTGACGTGCGACCCCTCCGGCGCGCCCTGGGCCGGCAGGATCAGGCGGAGCCGGCCCTGGCAGGAGCGGATGAGGCGGCGGGAGGCGATGAGGACGCCGACGCCGCTGGAGTCGCAGAAGAAGACCTCCGAGAGGTCTAGGACGAGACTGTGGTGGCCCTCGGCCACCGCGTCGTGCACCCGCTGACGCAGCATGGGCGACGTCACCAGGTCCAGCTCGCCCGACACCCGCAGCACGGCCCAGTCCCCGTGCTTGTCGCCGGTCACGTTGAACGCCACCACCACGCCCTTCGCTCGCCGGAAACGGAAGCGATTCCTACGCTTCCTTGCAGCGCGGCTGCCCACCGGCGGTGCCCTGAAACACGAGCCGAGAAACGGAAACCGATCAAAAGAGGCTTGTTTTAGTCGCCTTCGATCCTGTTCGATCGGGGATGAGCACGAAACGGTGGGGTAGGCGAAGGTCCACTATCACCCTCCGCTCCCCGGGGGCGCGCATTGCGACAAAGGGGCGTGCGCTGTCAGACGTGCCGACTACATTCGAGGAGACGGTGGGTTCAGGCTTGACGGGCACGGCGCCCGGCTCGACGGGCAGGCGAACAGGGTGAGGGGGCCGCATGGCGAAGAAGGACGCACCGCCCCGCTGGGACCGCAAGATGCAGCAGCGGCTCGCACGCGGTGAGGCGGCCGCCCTCGGCGAGCTCTACGACCGTTTCGCCTCCCTCGTGCACGGCCTCGCCCACCGCGTCCTCGGCGACGAGCGCGCGGCCGACGGCATCACCCGCGAGGTCTTCGCCCATGTCTGGCAGCACCCCGACGCCTACGACCCCAAGCAGGGCCCGCTGCGCACCTGGGTGGCCGGGCTGACCCACCGCCTCGCCGTGCAGCGCCTGCGCGCCACCGAGACCGCCGCCCTCGCCCAGGGCGGCGGCGGCTCCACGGAAGAACTGGAGCGCAAGGTCCGCCACGCCTCCGTCGCCGCCCGCGCCGACTACATCGTCACGTCCATGCCCGCCCCGCTGCGCGCCGCCCTGGAGCTGGCCTACTTCCAGCGTCGCGACTACCGCCAGACCGCCGCCGACCTCGGCGTCACCGAGGACGAGGCCCGCCGCCGCCTCCGCCTGGGCCTGCAACTGCTGTCCACGGCCCATGACACCGGCGCCCCCGGAGCCCCTCCGGAATACGGGGGTGCGGCATGAACGAGGCGAACCGCTTCGAGACGTACGACGAGCATGAGGGCCAGGACGACGGAAAGGACCGCGAGAAGGACGAGCACCAGGACGCCTGGAAGGACTCCGAGCCCCCTGAGGGACACGCCCCCCACGAGGCGCCCACCGACACACCGACCGGCCCCGGCGACCGTGGCGGCCCCGGTGGACCGACCGACGATGGTTCGCCCGGCCCCGCCCAGAACCCGGACCGGCCGCCCCGCATACCGCTCCCCCGTGCCTCCGTCGAGGACACGGGACAGCCGCTTCCCTCGCTGGAGGAGCTGCCGAAGCCGCCGCTCGTCCTGGAGCACCCGGTGCTGAAGTCGCTGCTCGGGGCCTGGGCGCTGGCCGCCTGCTCGCCGGAGGAGACGGCCGCCGTGGAGGACCACCTGGGCGGGTGCGGCGCGTGCGCGGACGAGGCGCTGCGGCTGCGCGAAGCGGTCGGCCTGCTCCATCCGCCCGAGAGCCTCGACCTCGACCCGGGCCTGCGCACCCGCGTCCTGGAGGGCTGCCTGGACCGGCGCCCGCCGCGCATCCCGGTCCCCGAGTGGGCGGCGCCGTACGACGCCGAGACCGCCCGCCTGGACGCCCTGCTCCGCGACATGGGCGACGCGGAGTGGCACGCGCCCGTGCGGCTGCGCTGGTTCGAGGCCGACGCGGCGACGAGCCGTCGTACGACCGTCGCCGGCGTGATCGCGCATCTGCTCACCGTCGACGGCCTGGTGGCGCTGGCCCTCGGCCTCGGCGACCCGCTGGGCGAGGTCACCGCGCAGGCGCCCACCCCGGCGGCCCGCACGGAGGCGTACTGGCGCGGCTCACACTTCCCGCCCACCCGCTCCGTGCGCGCCCCCTGGCGCGAGCAGAGCCACGACCTGGTGCGCACGGTGTCGTTCACCGGCGGCGGCGCCGGCAAGCTGTCCGTTCCCTACGGCGACTTCGAACTCCCCCTGCACGACGCGATGCTGGACCGTGCCTTCGAGTGCTGGGTCCACGCGGAGGACATCGCGGAGGCCGTCGACTACCCGTACGAGCCCCCGTCCCCGCGCCATCTCAACCGCATGATCGACCTCGCGGCCCGCATGCTGCCCACGGCGGTGGCCGTGCGGCGGCAACACGGGCTGGCGTCTCCCGTGCACGGCCGCCATCTGGTCACCGCCGGCGAACCCGGCCGCACGCTGCGCCTGGAGATCGAGGGCCTGGGCGGCGGCGAGTGGCTGATCCCCCTGGACTCCCCGGCCGCGGTGGGCTCCGCGGAGCACGAGGTGGCGCATGTGGCGCTGGACGGCGTGGAGTTCTGCCAGTTGGCGGCGGGTCATGTGTCGCCGGAGGAAGCGGCGGCGGGACAGGTGGGTGACCGGGAGGCGATCAGGGACGTGCTGTTCGCGGCGGCGAGCTTGAGCCGGATGTAGGGGCGGGTTACGGATTCGTGGGCGGCCGCGGGTGCGTGGGGGCTGGTCGCGCAGTTCCCCGCGCTCCTAGAGGTGCGTCAGCTGAACGTCCCTGTTCTTAGGGGCGCGGGGAACTGCGCGAGCAACCACGAACCACCCGCAGCCGCCGACGAACCGAACTCCCCGAGCTCCTAGGCGAACACCACCGTGCGCCGCCCGTTGAGCAGAATCCTGCGCTCCGCATGCCACTTGACCGCCCGCGCCAGCGCCTGGCACTCCACGTCCCGCCCGATCGCCACCAGCTGGTCCGGCGTGACGTCGTGCCCGACCCGCTCGACCTCCTGCTCGATGATCGGCCCCTCGTCGAGGTCGGCCGTCACATAGTGCGCGGTCGCGCCGATCAGCTTCACACCCCGCGCATGCGCCTGGTGATACGGCTTCGCACCCTTGAAGCTCGGCAGGAACGAGTGGTGGATGTTGATGATCCGCCCGCTGAGCTGCTTGCACAGGTCGTCGGAGAGCACCTGCATGTACCGGGCGAGCACGACCAGCTCGACGTCCTGCTCCCGCACCAGCTGGAGCAGCTCCGCCTCGGCCTCCGCCTTGTTCTCCTTCGTCACCGGAATGTGGTGGAAGGGAATGTCGTACGACGCCACGAGCTCGGCGAAGTCCGTGTGGTTGGACACCACGGCCGCGATCTCCACGGGCAGCGCCCCGATCCGCGCGCGGAACAGCAGGTCGTTCAGGCAGTGCCCGAACTTGCTGACCATCAGCACGACCCGCATCCTGTCCTCGGCCCGGTTGATCTGCCAGTCCATGTGGAAGGCGTCACCGATCGCCGCGAAGCTCGCCCGCAGCTTGTCCACCGTCACCGGCTCCTCCGCCGAGAAGTGGACGCGCATGAAGAACAGGCCCGTGTCGTGGTCGCCGAACTGCTGGCTGTCCTCGATGTTGCAACCCGTCATGAAGAGGTAGCTCGACACGGCGTGCACGATGCCCTGCTTGTCGGGGCAGGACAGGGTGAGGACGTACTGCTCGGCCGTGGCCGCGGCTCGGGTGGACTGCGCGTTCATGCAGGACAGGGTCGCATATCCACCGGGGACGCGGCGCCTGAGTCCGTCACGCGGACCGGGTCATGATCTGCAGGACGTGCAGGGTGCGCGGCGGGGCGTCCGGGTCCTCCCCGTCGGCCGTCGCCATGCGCACGTGCGCGTCCCGCGCCGCCCGCACCGCCTCCGGCCAGCCGGGGTTCTCCATGTACACGGAGACCGGGGCGTCCGGGCCGACCTGGTGCATGATCCGCAGCACGCGCAGGACGGCGGTGTCGACGAGGGCGGCTTCCTGGGAGTCCCGGAAGATCGTGCCGACGTATTTCTCGGCGGACCAGTTGTCGAGCCAGGTGTCCTCGACGAGGCGGTACACGGCGTCGGTGACGTCCCCGTACCCCTCGACGCCGGCCAGCCAGACGTCCCTCTGGAACCCCGGGTCGGAGAGCATGTGCAGCGCGGAGCGCACATTGCTGCGCCAGCGCCACCACGGCATGTCGTTCAGTGGCATAGCGCCCATGGTGGATGAGCGACGGCCACGACGGGAAGAGTTCTCCGAACCTTGCACGGTCATCGATCGTACGTTCCCCGTCACATCGGTCTCATCGGCCCCCGCAATTCACCTGCACGTCACCGTTCGTTGACCGTGCGTCACTCCCAGGTTGGCGATGTGGCGGAAGCGTGTGTGCCCATGACTGGCAGGCGACGCACCCGCAGCACCTTCCTCCCCACCTTCACGCGGCCCGTCAGAGCCACCGCCCTCGCGGCGGGGGCGCTGGTGGGATGTGCGTCACTGATAGCCGGCTGCGGGGTCGTCCCCGGTGTCACGGGGGGTGCCGGGGACGACCCGATCAAGATCATGACCTGGGCGCCGATGAACACCGACGCCACCAACAAGCCCGGCATGCCCGCCCTCGCCCAGGCCTACGCGCGCTGGATCAACTCCCAGGGCGGCATCAACGGCCGCAAGCTCTCCGTCCTGGTCTGCAACGACCAGAACGACACCGTCACCGCCGCCAAGTGCGCCGAGCGCGCGGCCGACGAGGGCGTCGTCGCGGTCGTCGGCTCCTACAGCCAGCACGGCGACGCCTTCTTCCCGGCCCTGGAGAGCGCCGACATCCCCTACCTGGGCGGCTACGGCATCACCAACTCCGAGCTGGAGAGCCCGCTCTCCTTCCCCGTCAACGGCGGCCAGCCCAGCCTGCTGGCCGGCCTCGGCAAGGAACTCGCCGGTGCCTGCGGGCCCGTCGCGCTGGTCCGGCCCGACTCCATCGCCGGCGACGAGCTGCACGCCATGATCGACTCCGGCCTCAAGGCGGGCGGCCACCCCGCCGCCGCGGACCAGCTGGCCGACGAGGACGCCACCGAGTACTCCGCCCAGTCCGAGCGCGCCCTGAAGCACACCACCACCGACCCGGCGAAGAAGGGCTGTGTGGTGCCCGCCCTCGGCGACCACACCGGCACCTTCATGGACTCCTTCCGCCGCGCCCGCGAGGACTACCCGGCCGTGCGCACGGCCACCGTGCTCGGCAGCGTCGACCAGACGGTGATCAACGCCTCCGGCGGGCAGTCGGGGCCGTACGAGGGGTCGTACATCACCAGCTGGTACCCGGTCGCGAGCGACAAGCGCTGGGACCCCATGAAGCAGGTGATCAAGAAGGAGGCGTTCGGCGACAACCGCATCGACCCCGCGGACGCCGGAGTGCAGACCACCTGGATCGCCTACACCGTCCTCAAGGCCGTCCTGGAGTCCCTCGGCGACGGCGAGGTGACCGGCACCGCGATCCGCAAGACCCTCGACGGCGGCCTGAAGGTCAACACCGGCGGCCTCACCCCGACCCTCAACTGGGAGTACGAGAACAGCCTCGCGAAGATCGGTCTGACCCGCCTCGTCAACACCGACGTGACGCTCCAGGTCGTCCGCCAGGGCCGTCTCGTGGCCGCCCACCCGGGCTTCACCGACGTCCGCAGGACCCTGTCGAACGCCGAGGTCGGCTAGGGCCTGCCCTAGGGCCTGTCCTAGAGCTGGGTGTAGGTGCGCTCGGTCAGGCCGTACTTCTTCGCGATCGCGTTCCACAGCCGGGCGGCCGTCTTCTTCTGGGTGGTCGCCTCGCCGCTCGCCTGGTTGCCGGCCAGGGTCTGCGGGGTGGAGCGCGCCTGGCCCTTCTTGCAGCCCTTCTTGTTGGCGGCGACCTGGTCCGCCCAGGCCGCGTAGTGGTTGTCGGCCGACGCGGACGCCTTCCACGCCTTGGTCAGGGCGGTGGTCAGCTCGGTGTGGTGGGGGAGCTGGTCCACGGACAGCCCGGACAGGCTCGTGACCAGCTCGTTCCGCTGGCCGGCGGCGTCGCGCAGATCGGTGGCCGCCTGCCCGAGGTCCTTGCAGGCCTTCACATTGCCGACCGCGCTGATCACGGACGCCCTGCTGTCACCGCTGTCGGCGAGCAGCTTGTCCAGGGCGACCGCCTGCTCCTTCGCGGCGTCGGTGGACGGCGAGGCGGAACCACCGTCGCTCGCCGGAGCGGTCGCGGACACGGGCTTGTTGTCGTCGCCCTTGTCGTCGCCACCGCCGCTCGCCAGCAGCGCGCCCGCGCCGATGCCGAGAACGGCGATACCGATGCCCACGGCGGCGATGGCGGGCACCCGCGACCGGGTCGGCCCGCTGCGGTCCCGCTCGTCCGCCTGCGCGGCCCGGCGTCCGGTGCCGGTGCCCGTGGGCGGGACGTACGACGGCTGCGGCTGCGGCTGCTCCGGCTCGAACCGCGGCAGCACCTGCGTGGCCCCGGCCGGTCCCTCGCCGCCGGGCCCGCTGCGGAAGAGGTTGTCGAACTCGGCGGGCGGCTGCCGCTCCCCGCCGTGCTGCCCGGTCACGGGCGGGATGTACTGCGTCGCCTCCGCGTCCGGCCCCGACACGGGCGGCAGCGGAGCGGCCTGTCCGTGCGGCCCGGGGTCCTGCGGGGTGTGCCCCAGGAACTGCGTCCGCTCGGCGGACACCTCGGGCGGCAGCGCGCCTGAGGTGACCGGCGGGATGTACTGCGTGGCGCCCTCGTCGACGGGCGACAGGGGTGCGCCGGTGGCGGCGCCGGGTCCGGCGGGGGCGCCGTACGGGTCGGCGCCCGGCGGCGTCGGCAGGGGCTGCCCGACGGGCGGCAGGTAGTAGGAGGTCGCCTGGTCGGTGTCGTAGCCGGACGGCTGCGGCGCCGGGGCGTTCTCCTGCGGCAGCGGCTGGGACGCCGGCGGCGTCTGCCCGACGGGCGGCAGGTAGTAGGACGTCGCCTGGTCTGTGTCGTAGCCGGACGGCTGCGGCGCCGGGGCGTTCTCCTGGGGCAGCGGCTGGGACGCCGGCGGCGTCTGGGCGACCGGCGGCAGGTAGTAGGAGGTGGGCTGGTCGGTCTGGTAGCCCGGCGTCTGCGGCTGGTACGGGTCGGGCGCCTGCCCCTGGTAGGGGCCCGGGCCCTGTGCCTGGTACGGGTCCGGTGCCTGCGGCTGACCCTGGTACGGGTTCGGCTCGTCCCACGGCCGGCCCTGCGAGGCCCCCCAGCCGTCGCCGGGGGCGGGCTGCTGCTGAGGCGGTGTCTGCTGGTCGGGTCCCCACGGGGTGCCCCAGGCCTGGGCGCCCGGCGGCGCGGCGGGCGGGGCCGCCGGGGCGGGCGCCGGCCCGTGGCTGCCGCCCGCGGGGACACCGGTCATACCCGGCAGCAGCGGTTCGCCACCGTCCGAGGGCAGCACGATGCCTTCGCGCGCCACGCGCGGCGAGGGCTCCTCGCCCTGTCCACTCTGCGTCACCGGGACTCCTACAAATGGGGGACCTTGTGAATCGTCGGCTCACGCTACCGGGTCCCCCGAGCCCGGTGCCACGCAGCACGGGACGTGACCTGCGTCCCTGTGACCGCGGTAACAGAACCGGGCCCGTATCCGCTCTATAAGCCCTCCTTAAGCACTGCTTTCCGCCCAATCGCCTTCGTTTCCCGGGAGTTCACGCCCTCGTACCCAGGGATTTCACGCGGCCGCCTGCAACTCCAGCCGGGCCCCGAACTCCCGTACCACGGGCTCGTCCCGGAAGGGTTCGAGGCGCTGCTGGAAGTCGTCGAGATATTCGGCGCCCCGGTTGGACCGGACCGTCTCGAGGAGTTCCACGGCCTTCAGGCCGGTGTGGCAGGCCTGTTCGATCTCGCGCTGCTGCACCTGAGCGCTGGCCAGCAGGACGTAGCCGATGGCCCGGCGCCGCGCCTTGGTCTCCGGCAGGCCGTCCAACGACTCCTGCGCCCGCCGCGCCGCCGCCTCGGCCTGGCCGAGGTCGCGGTGGCAGTGCGCCAACTCGTCGGCCAGATAGGCCTCGCCGAAGTGCGCGATCCACGCCGGATCGTCCCCGGAGCCCGCGTCCGCCGACTCCAGCGCGCTCACCGCCCGCCCGGAGGCCGCCTGCGCCGCCCGCGCGTCGCCCAGCAGGGCGTGCCCGCGTGCCTCGGCCGCGTAGAACATCGCCTCCGCGCGCGGTGTCACGCGCCCGCGCGCCCCTTCCTGCGCCGCCCGCGCCAACTGTGCGATCTCGCGCGGGTTTCCGAGCTGTGCGGCGAGATGGCTCATGGAGGC
The DNA here is from genome assembly GCF_042668605.1 of Streptomyces sp. NPDC057280. Classification (NCBI taxonomy): domain Bacteria; kingdom Bacillati; phylum Actinomycetota; class Actinomycetes; order Kitasatosporales; family Streptomycetaceae; genus Streptomyces; species Streptomyces sp. NPDC057280. The sequence continues at coordinate 170,404 of NZ_JBHUYR010000005.1, read as the reverse complement.
GGCCAGCACGTACCCGCCGTATCCGCGGTCCCCGGCGGCCTGTGCGAGGCGCAGCGCCTGGATGTAGTACCGCTGGGCCAGGCCCGGTTGGCCGGTGTCGATGGCCATGTACCCGGCGAGTTCGGTCAACCGCGCGACGGCGGCGAACAGTTCACGACCCACGGCCTCCCGGTACGACCCGGCGAGCAGCCCGGAGACGACGCTGTTGAGGTAGTGCACGACGACCGGCCGCACATGCCCGCTGCCGTACTGGTGGTCGAGGTCGACGAGCGCCTGGGTCATCGCCTTCACGGCCGCCACGTCCGACTGCCCCACCCGGGGGCCCGCCGAGCGCGCCACCTGGGAGTCCGGCGAGGAGATCAGCCAGTCGCGGCTCGGCTCGACGAGCGCGGAGGCGGCGACGGACGAGCCGGACAGGAAGTCCCGCCGCCCCACGTCGCTGCGCCACAGCTCGCAGACCTGCTCGATGGCCCCCAGTACGGTCGGCGAGAACTGGAGACCCACGCCCGAGGCGAGGTTCTTGCCGTTGGCCATGCCGATCTCGTCGATCGTGACCGTACGGCCGAGTTTGCGGCCCAGAGCCTCCGCGATGATCGCCGGTGCCCGGCCCCGCGGCTGCTGGCCGCGCAGCCAGCGCGCCACGGACGTCTTGTCGTAGCGCAGGTCGAGGCCGTGCTCCGCACCGCACATGTTGACGCGGCGGGCCAGCCCGGCGTTCGAGCAGCCCGCTTCCTGGATGAGCGCCTGCAGCCGTTCGTTCGGCTGCCGCGCGACGAGAGGCCTTGCGGCCATGGCGTACCCCCTGTGGCTGCGGTGCCTGCCCACGCACCGAGTTGACGTGTCTTCCACCGAAAAAATCCGGCCGTGAAGATCGATGCCCCGCGAACCGACCGAAAATGCGAGGCTTGCGAGGATTGCCGGGGTAAAGGCGGTTGCCGCCCCCCACAGCTGGCTACCCCGATCACGCCGTCGTTCCTCCCACGCGCCCCCACACGTGCATCCATGCGCCCCAGATGCGGAATCGATGCCCCTCCCCCGCGCACAGGCCCTGCCGCCAATCTCCCGTCGTCCGCCCGAAGGGCGGGCCTCGCGGGGTTCGGTGCGTGCAGCTGCAAGGCGGAGGAGGGAGTCGACGCGGAGCGTCGGCGACTGACGACAACGCCGCAGATGCGCGTGCCGAACCCCGCGAGGCAGACGGGAGATTGGCGGCAGGGCCTGAACGCCCGTAACTCCAGGTGGGTGCGGGAGTTGTGTTCATCGTGGAAGAGACGATCGCGGGCACCGAAGCCGCTCAGATTCCGAAGCAGCGCGGCGAATCGCTGCTGGAGACAGCCGTACGCTACGCCGAGGAGCGCCACTGGGACGTCTTCCCCGGCACCTGGCTGGAAGCCGTCGACGGGGTGCAGCGCTGCTCCTGCGGCGACGCGGCGTGCGCCGCACCCGGCGCGCACCCCGCGCGCGACGACTGGGCGACGCAGGCGACCGGCAGTGCGACGGTCGCGCGCCGGTTGTGGCAGAAGCAGCCGCTGGCGTCGATTCTGCTGCCGACGGGGCGGACCTTCGACGCGGTGTCCGTCCCGGAGACGGCCGGGTTTCTCGCGCTGGCCCGTATGGAGCGGATGGAGTTGACGCTCGGGCCGGTGACCTTGTCGCCTGATCGGCGGATGCACTTCTTCGTGTTGCCGGGGGCTTCCGTGAAGGTGCCGGAGCTGGTGCGGAAGCTGGGGTGGACGCCTTCTTCGCTGGATCTGGTGGCTTTGGGTGAGGGTGCTTACGTTGCCGCTCCGCCTACTCGGTACGGGTCTCGGGGTGCCGTGCAGTGGGCTTGTCGGCCCACTCCTGCGAATCGGTGGTTGCCGGATGCGGAGGAGTTGATCTCGCCGCTTGCCTACGCGTGCGGTCGGGATCGATAGCGTGCGCCCCGCGGCGGAGCCGCTAATAGATTCAGCCCCGCGTCCCTTTTTGTAGGTTGGCATGCATGACGTCGGCCGTAAGTGTGCGTGGGCTCTGGAAGCGGTTCGGGCAGCAGATTGCCGTTGCCGGGATTGATCTCGAACTGCCCGCCGGGAAGTTCATCGGGCTTGTCGGGCCCAATGGGGCCGGGAAGACCACCACCCTCTCCATGATCACCGGGCTGCTGCGGCCCGACCAAGGGTCCGTCTCCGTCGTCGGGCACGACGTCTGGCGGGACCCCGTCGAGGTCAAGGCCCGGATCGGGGTCCTCCCGGAAGGGCTCCGGCTCTTCGAGCGGCTCTCCGGGCGTGAACTCCTCGGCTACTCCGGGCGGTTGCGGGGGCTGCCCGGGACCGAGGTCGACAAGCGGGCCGCGCAGCTGCTCGACGTCCTCGACCTCGCCGGAGCACAGCACAAGCTGGTGGTCGACTACTCGACCGGTATGCGCAAGAAGATCGGACTCGCGGCCGCGCTCCTCCACAACCCCGAAGTCCTCTTCCTGGACGAACCGTTCGAGGGCGTCGACCCGGTGTCCGCCCAGACCATCCGCGGGGTGCTGGAGCGCTACACCGCCTCCGGCGCCACCGTCGTCTTCTCCTCCCATGTCATGGAGCTCGTCGAGTCGCTGTGCGACTGGGTGGCCGTCATGGCCGCCGGGCGCATCCGGGCCCAGGGCACGCTCGCCGAGGTGCGCGGCGAGGCGCCCTCGCTCCAGCAGGCGTTCCTGGAGCTGGTCGGGGCGCGCGGGCGGGACGCCGGGTCCGATCTGGACTGGCTGGGCGGCGGGGCGGCACGATGAGTGCCGACGTCACCGCGGTCGTCGTACGGCTGAAGCTGTCGCTGCTCAGGAACGGGCTGCGGCAGTCCGGTGGGCGGCGGGCCGCGTACCTCGTGTCGGCCGTCGTCACGCTGCTGTTCGCGGCGCTGCAACTGCTCGGGCTGATCGCGTTGCGGGGCAACGCCCACGCCGTGTCCGTGGCGGTGCTGCTGGTCGCGGTGCTGGCCGTCGGGTGGGCGGTGATGCCGCTGTTCTTCCCCGGCGGGGACGAGACACTCGATCCGACGCGGCTGGTGATGCTGCCGCTGCGGCCCCGGCCGCTGGTGCGGGCGCTGCTCGCGGCCTCGCTGGTGGGGATCGGGCCGGTGTTCACGCTGTGCCTGCTGATCGGTTGCGCGGTGTCCGTGGCGCACGGCTCGGCGGCGTACGTCGTCGCGGTCGTCGGGGTGGTGCTGGCGCTGCTGGTGTGCGTGGCGCTCGCGCGGGCCGTGGCCGTCGCCAACATCCGGCTGCTGACCAGCCGCAAGGGGCGGGACCTGGCCGTGCTGAGCGGGCTCGTGATCGCGATCGGGGCGCAGCTGGCCAACTTCGGTGTGCAGCGACTGGGTTCGAGCGGTCTGGCGCAGCTGGACCCGGCCGGGGACGTGCTGCGCTGGGTGCCGCCGGCGTCCGCGATCGGGGCGGTGGACTCGGCGAGTTCGGGGTCGTACGGCGTCGCGGTCGCCCAACTCGCCCTGAGCTTCGGTGCGCTGGTGGCGCTGATCGCCCTCTGGTCGCGGCATCTGACGCGGCTGATGATCGCGCCGGACGGCTCCACGCTCCAGGCCGCCACCGAGTCGGCCGCCCGTGAGCGGACGTCGACGGGGCTCGGGCGGCTGCTGCCGGGCGGGCGGACGGGCACCGTGGTCGAGCGCAGCCTGCGCTACATCTGGCGCGACCCGAAGACGAAGGCCGCATGGGTCACCTCGCTCGCGATCGGGCTGATCGTCCCTGTCTTCAACGCCCTTCAGGGCACCGGCTCGATCTACTTCGCGTGCTTCGCCGCGGGGATGCTCGGCATCCAGATGTACAACCAGTTCGGGCAGGACACCTCCGCGTTCTGGATGGTGGCGACGACCATCTCCTCGCCCCGGGACGCGTACGTCGAGCTGCGCGGCCGCGCCCTGGCGCTGCTGGTGATCACCCTGCCGTACGCGACGCTCGTGACCGTCGTGACGACGGCGATGCTCGGCGACTGGGCCAGGCTGCCGGAGGCGCTCGGGCTGTCCTTCGCCCTGCTGGGCGCGATGCTGGCGACGGGTGCCTGGACCTCGGCCCGCTTCCCGTACTCCATCCCGCAGGAGGGCTACAAGAACGTGGCCCCGGGGCAGACCGGGCTCGCCTGGATCTCGATCTTCGGCGGCATGATCGCCGCCGCGCTGTTGTGCGCCCCGGTCATCACGCTGACGATCTGGCTGAACGTGGTGCGCGACGGCGACCGGTGGAGCTGGGTGCTGCTGCCGGTGGGGGCGCTGTACGGGGCGGCGATCACGCTGGCGGGGCTGCGGCTGGCGGCACCGCGCACGGCGGCCCGGCTGCCGGAGATCCTGGCGGCGGTGAGCAGGGGCTGACGGCTGACCGGGATGCCGGAGTCGGTGAAGCAGGGGCTGACGCTGACCGGGATGCCGGCTGCGGTGGACAGGCGCTGCCGGCTGGCCGGCATGCCGGACTCGGTGAAGCAGGGGCTGACGCTGACCGGGATGCCGGCGACGGTGGACAGGCGCTGACGGTTACCGCTCTCCGAACAGGCCCTCGATGAAGGGCTCTACGGCTGCCCGCCAGGCGTCCGGCTGGTCGTAGTGCACCAGATGGCCGGCGTCGGCGACCTCGGCATACTCCCCCCGCGGCAGTACCCGCACCATCTCCTGCGCCTCCGCCCGCCCCAGCTCGCCGTCGAGACCGCGGACGACCAGCGCGGGGCACTGGACCTGCGCCAGTTCCTCCCAGTGCGCGTCGAACACCCAGGTCTCCCGGGACTTCAGCATCTGCTCGGGTTCGAAGACGGGCCGCCAGCCGTCCGGTGACTCGGCCATCACCTCGGCGTAGAACTCGCCGCGGGCGGGGTTCGGGCGCTCCACCCAGGGGTCGTCCTCGCCGAACCACTTGCGGACGTCGGCCAGGGTGGCGAAGGGGAGGGGCCAGGACTTGAACCAGTCGGCCCACTCCCGCTGCGAGGCCGCTCCGAGGGCGGAGGCCCGCATGTCGCAGATGATCACGCCGGAGACCAGGTCGGGCCGTTTCGCGGCGAGCTGCCAGGCGGTCAGGGCACCCATGGCGTGGCCGATGAGGACGGCCGGGCCGAGGCCGAGCTGTTCGAGGGCCGCCTCGGCGTCCTCGACGTAGGCCTCGCGGGTGAAGGAGGCCTGCGGGGGCTTGTCGCTGCGGCCGTGGCCGCGCTGGTCGAGGGCGACGGCCCGGTGGCGCTCGGACAGCCAGCGGGCGGTGGCGGCCCAGTGGGAGGCGCGGCCCATGAGGCCGTGCAGTAACAGCACGCCGGGTGAGCGGTCGAGGGCGCCTTGGACGGTCCGCTGCCCGGCCCGCCGGCCGGCGGCGCCGTCCTGCTCCCGCACCCCCAGCTCCGTCGGCTCCGCCGCCTGGTCGGGCTTGGGAGGGTCGCCGAACTCCCAGGCGGCAAGGCGTACGCCGCCCGCTCCGGTCACGTCGATGCGCCGCGCCATTGGTCCTGGCACCCCCCTAGCTCCGCTCGGACCGCTTGCTCCCGCTCAGCCGGCCGGTCCTGTGAACCATCTCTGCCTTGTCCTGCCTGACGTGCTCGCTGTCGCGCCGCCGCCTCTCCCTGAAGCGCATGTTCCGCCCCGGGTGTCACCCCCCGCAGTTCACCCCAAGGCTATCGAATGCCTATTCGAAAATGCGTCCTCTGCCGCCAACACCCCTCATTCGAGTGACCTCACTCAAGGATTGATCGTCGCGACCGAGGGGAGATCTTCTGCGGGAGGCGGACCGCTCGGGGAAATCGGTCCGAGGGGAATGACCCTGAGAGCTCGGGGCTCCGGGTCAGCACAGGGGAGGACAGGCCCCGGCGCCGCATGGCGCCGGGGCCCTCCATATGTCTGCGGCACACCATCCCGGCCCCCTCAGGTCATATGCCTCACGCGACAGCCTTGCACGCGGGGCGTCGCAGCGCTGCGATTCGGCGCACTGAATCTTCGAATCGGCCACACCGCGCCGCCACATCGGCGGCCTCCCCCGGGACGCCACAACTGTCCCTACGGCCACCGCAGTTGGAAAACCCCCAGGACGACCGGCCGGTCAGCGCTTGGCGACGAACACATGCGAGGCGACGTCCGCCGCCAGCTCGGCCGCCTCGCCGCCGCTGCCCACCAGCACCCCGCCGGCCGACTCCGTCACGCTCACCACCGAGCCGGGCTGCACACCCGCCCGCCGCAGCGTGTACATCAGCTGCGCGTCTGTCTGGATCGGCTCGCCGATGCGGCGCACCACGACCGTCTTGCCCTCGCCGCCCGGGTCCAGGTCGGCCAGCGACACCATGCCTTCGTCGAGGAAGGGATCGGCGCCGTCCTTCTCGCCGAGCTCCTCCAGACCGGGGATCGGGTTGCCGTAGGGCGACTCGGTGGGGTGACGGAGCAGCTCCAGGACGCGGCGCTCGACGGCCTCGCTCATCACGTGCTCCCAGCGACAGGCCTCGGCGTGGACCTGCTCCCACTCCAGGCCGATCACGTCGACCAGGAGACACTCCGCGAGGCGGTGCTTGCGCATCACGCGCGTCGCCAGCCGGCGGCCCTCGTCGGTCAGCTCCAGATGCCGGTCGCTCGCCACGGACACCAGGCCGTCCCGCTCCATCCGCGCCACCGTCTGGGAGACGGTCGGCCCGCTCTGGTCGAGCCGCTCGGCGATCCGGGCGCGCATGGGGACCACGCCTTCCTCCTCGAGCTCGAGGATGGTGCGGAGATACATCTCCGTGGTGTCGATCAGTCCGGACATACGTGCCCCTCGATTAGCTCTGCCGGAAGCGCGACCACTCCGCGGCGCGTGCGCTGGCCCTGACCCCAATTCTGACGCATAGCACTGACAACCGTGCCGCGCCGGTGAAACGAGCTGGTTTCGCGGGCACGGGGACCGGCGCGGCACGCCCTCGCGGGGGCGTCGGCACGGCCGTATTGACACCGCACTGGTCCAGACCGCACGGTGATCCGCGACACAGCCAACCCGAAGGGGTTCGTATGAGCGACGGCACGCCCGCCGACCGGTTCCTCGACGCCGCCATCGGCCTGCTGCAGCGGGTCCGCGACGAGGAGGCCGAGCCCATCGCCGCGGCCGGCACGCTCCTCGCCGACACGGTCGCCGCGGGGGGCCGGCTGTTCGCCTTCGGCGCCGGGCACTCCTCGCTCGCCGCGCAGGACGTCGTCTACCGGGCCGGTGGCCTCGCGCTGATGAACCTCCTCGCGGCGCCCGGGATGGTGGGCGTGGACGTCATGCCGGCCACGCTCGGCTCCGCCCTGGAGCGCGTCGACGGCCTCGCGAGCACCGTCCTGGACTGCTCCCCGCTCCGCGCGGGCGACGCCCTCGTGATCATCTCCCTCTCCGGTCGCAACGCGATGCCGGTGGAGATGGCGATGACCGCCCGCGCGCGCGGGGTGAAGGTCATCGGCGTGACGTCGGTGGCGTACGCCGCCGAGACCCGCTCCCGGCACTCCTCCGGCACCTACCTCAAGGACCACTGCGACGTCGTCCTCGACTCCAAGATCGCCATCGGCGACGCGGAACTCACCCTCGACACGGTCCCGGCCCCCTTCGCCCCCGCCTCGACGGTGGTGACGTCCGCCCTGATGCAGGCCATGGTGGCGACGGCGGCGACGTCCCTTGCGGAACGGGGCGTGGAGCCGCCGATGCTCCGGTCGGGGAACGTGGACGGGGGGCTGGAGTGGAACGAGCGGGTGTTCGACGAGTACGGGGACCGGATCTTCTACCGACGCTGACCCGTCACCCGTCGCCGCCGCTCATCCCCGCAACGCCCCCGCCAGATCCAGCGCCGCGGCGATCCGCATCGCCACGTCCTCCGCATGGGCCGCGTCGGACCGCTCGAACGCACTCCGTCCGGCCCCTCGCAGAAACGTCACAGCGCCCAGCGTCCGCCCCCGGCTCCGCAGTACCGCGCACAGCGCGTGCACCGCGTCCGGCGGCCACTGCCGGGCCAGCGCCCACTCCCGCGCCCGCTCCGCCGGCACCGAGCCCACGCTCGCCCGCACCGGCCCGACCCGCTCCACGCACTGCAACGCCGGATGCCCCTCCGCGTACCGCACCGGCAACCCGGCCTGCCCGGTCAGCAGGCTCGGCCCCGGCGCCCCGGAGGGGGTCCCGGCGACCCGGACCAGTCGTACCGGAACGTCCGAGTCCCCGTCGGCGAGCGAGCCGTCCCCCGCCACCCGGTCGATCAGCGCGTGGTCGGCGAAGCCGGCGAGCGCGAAGTCCAGGTGGATCGTCGCCGCCTCCGCCGGGTCCTCGCACTCGGCGGCCGCGCGGGCCGCGCGATGCAGCTGGTTGCTCCGGAAGCGCAGCAGGGACGCCTCCTGTTCGGCCTGCTTGGCCACGGTGACGTCGTTGAACAGCCAGCCCACGCCCAGCGGCACCGGCTCCTCGGCGAGCGGCGAGGCCAGCCGCACGAACCCGCACCGCCAGCAGCGCCGCTGCTCGCCCTCCGGCGTCCGCACGCTCACCCAGATCTCGGCCGGAGCGGGCGGCGCGCCCTCCGCCAGCACATGCGTGAGCGCGCTCTCCAGCTCCTCCACGCCCTGGGCGAGCAGCTCGCCCAGGGGCCGCCCCAGCACGGCCGTACGGCCGATGCCCAGGGCCCGCGCCGCGTGCGCGTTCACCACCGCGGGCCGCAGATCCGCGTCGACCAGCACGACACCCCAGCTGGCGTCCTCGAACAACGCCTCGCTCAGCGCGATCGACCGCTCCAGATCGATCTGCGCGTGCACCTCGCTGAACGCGCAGTACACCCCGGCGGGCTTGCCGTCCGGACCGTGCACGGCCGCCGACTGGGTCCGTACGAGGACCCGTCCGCCCTCCTTGGTCAGCAGCGCGAACTCGTGCACCTGCCGCCCGGGGGCCTGCATGGCGGACATCAGCCGCCCCTCGACCTCCTCGGCGTCGGCCTCCCGTACGGCCCACCCGGCGAAGCCGTGCCGCCCCACGGCCTCGGCCGCGGACCAGCCCAGAATCCGCTCCGCCTCGCGGTTCCAGTGGGTGACGACGCCGTCCGCGTCGAAGGCGCACAGCGCCGCGTCCATGCCGTCGAGCAGGGCGGCGAGCAGGTCCGCGCCGTCCCGGTCGGGCTGGTCGGGCTGCTCGGGCTCGTCCGGCCCCAGCTCGTCGGTGGTCCCACTACGCCTGGAAGCACTCACCTGGACCCCCTGCAGGCTGCGTCCGTACGTACGGCACGTCGGTTCGCTCACTTGCAATCATCTAACTGGAACGTGACGCAGCACACACCGAGTTCCCACAAGTTGGGGGAATCGTTGTACGCCGCTCCTGTCTCTGCGGGTGTTCCGGTGCGCCTAGGCCAGCCGGAGATCGACCCATTCGTCGTTCTCGCCGTCGAGCACATACCGCTCGACCTCGACGAATCCCTGTTTCCCGGCGAAGCGCAGACCGTCCTCGTTGACGGCCAGCACACACGTCTCGATCACCTTCGCGCCCAGCCCGCGCGCGTGGGCGAGCCCGTTCTCGTACAGCGCCGTCCCGTATCCCCGTCTCCGGTACGCGGGCAGCACGCGCGCGATGACGGTCGCCACCGCGTCCTCGCCCTCCGGCGGGCGTACGGTGGAGCAGCCGACGAGGACGTCACCGACGTACGCGTTCTCCAGGCGGTAGCGCGTACCGCGCTCGCGCACCGCGTCGAGGCTCAGCGGGTCGGCCGGGATGATCACGTTGTGGACGTACCGCCACTGTTCGAGCATGGCGTCGCCGACGGCACGCTCCAGCCGGACTGTCGGAAGATCAGACACGTCCTCCACCTCCCCGCCGCGCGTACACCTCAATCTCGATCTTCATACGAGGATCGGCGAGCCCGCACATCATCATCGTCGCCGCCGGCCGCACCTGCCCGAACACCCGCCGCAGCACCGGCCAGCACGGCTCGAAGTCCTCACGGTCGGGCAGCAGATACCGGACCCGGACGACGTCCTCGAAACCGCTCCCGGCCTCCGCCAGGGCCGCCCCGATGTTCCGCAGGCACTGCTCGGCCTGCTCGACGACGTCGTCGGAGATGGTCATGGTCGCGTAGTCGTAGCCGGTCGTCCCCGAGACGTGCACCCAGTCGCCGTCGACCACGGCACGGGCGTACCCGATCTGCTCCTCGAACACCGAACCACTGAGAATCGCGCGTCGCTCCGTCATCTGCGAAACCGTAGGTGAGCTGCGGTTACGCGTCCAGGGTGAGATGGTCCCGCGCGGCCTTGCGGAAGGACGTCACCAGGCGGTTGCGGTCGTCCGCGCGGGTGGCGACGACGACATGGCTGGGCTCGATGCCCTCCAGCGGGACCATGGTGAGGTCGGGCCGCAGGACCCGTCCCACGGACTGCGCGGCGACCGCCAACGACTCCCCGGCCGCGACGAGTTCGAACTTGTCCTCGACCGCCTCGATGAGCGGCCCGTCCGGCGCCGGGCGCCCGTCCGGACGCGGCTCGAACCGCCAGAACGCGCTGCGCACCGGGTCCGCCGTACGCGGCAGCCGCTCGTCGGCGATGTCGTCCAGCGTGACGGCCTCCTTGCCGGCCAGCCGGTGGTCCAGCGGCACGATCAGCACGCGCGGCTCGTCGTAGAGGACCGTCACCCGCAGCCCCTCGGTGCGGAACGGCAGCCGCGTCACCACCGCGTCGACCCGGTGCTCGAGCAGGGCGTGATGGACGTCGTCCCAGGCCAGATGGACGGTCAGCACCTCGGCGTCCGAATGCCGGTGCCGTACCGCCCGGACCGCCGGGGTGACGATGATCCCCGACGTGAAACCGACCGTCATCCGATGCGGCTGAGCGGCGGCACGCGCGCGTACGGCCGCCTGAGCCGCCGCACGCAGCAACGCCTTCGCCTCCGCCAGGAAGACCTCCCCCGCCTCCGTCAGCCGCGTCCCCTGCGGCGTCCGGTCCAGCAGCCGCGCCCCCAACTCCCGCTCCAGCCGCTGCACCTGGCGGCTCAGCGAGGGCTGGGTGATGTGCAGGGCGTCGGCGGCCCGCCCGAAGTGGCGGTGCTCGGCGACGACGGTGAAGTACCGGACGAGTCGGAGATCGAGGTCCACGGCGCCGGGGATCGGCTGGGAGCCGGAGTCGAAGTCGGCCATACAACGAGCCTAGCTGCGGTGATGCCCAGATCGCATTGCCGTATACGAAACAGGCTTTGGACGCGGGACCCTGCTGTTCCCGAGGCTGGAGGCATCCCGCATTCCCGAATTCCATCCCTCTGGGGGTCATCAGCATGCGTGTGTTCGTCACCGGCGCCAGCGGCTTCGTGGGCAGCGCCGTCGTACGTGAACTCATGGGCGCCGGACACGAAGTGATCGGCCTGGCCCGCTCCGACAACTCCGCGGCGGCGCTGCGGGCGGCGGGCGCGCAGGTGCACCGCGGCGACCTGGACGACCTCGACAGCCTGCGCCGGGGAGCGGAGGCGGCCGACGGTGTCATCCACACCGCCTTCAAGCACGACTTCTCGGACATCGCCGCCTCCGGCGTGATCGACCTGCACGCCATCGAGGCGATGGGGTCGGTGCTGGAAGGCACCGGCAAGCCCTTCGTCAATACATCGGCGTTCCTGGTCGAGCCCGGCATCCACGCCACCGAGGAGGACGCCGCCCACCCCGACTCCGTGGCGCCGTTCCGTGTCCCCTCCGAGGAGGCCACCCTCGCCCTCGCCGACCGCGGCGTACGCGCCTCGGTCCTCCGCCTGCCCCCGTCCGTGCACGGCCGCGACGACGGCGCCTTCGTCCCCAAGCTCATCGACATCGCCCGCGACAAGGGCGTCTCCGCGACGATCGACGCCGGCACCAACCTCTGGCCCGCCGTCCACCGCCTCGACGCGGCCCGCCTCTACCGCCTGGCCCTGGAGAAGGCCGACGCGGGCACCCGCATCCACGCGATCGACGACGAGGGCGTCCCCCTCCACGCCATCGCGACCGCGATAGGCCAGGGCCTGGGCGTACCGGTGGCCCAGGTACCGCGGGCCGAGGCCCCCGCCCACTTCGGCTGGTTCGCCCACTTCATCGCCCTCGACCTCCGGGCCTCCAGCGCCCTGACCCGGCAGCGCCTGGGCTGGAAGCCGGAGCAGCCCGACCTGCTCGCGGACCTGGCGGAGGGGCACTACTTCGAGGAGGGGCGCCGGAGCATCCTCTGACGGCCCCGAAGGCCGCGGGCCTCTGAGGGCTCGGCGGGGTGACTGTCAGACCCGGTCGCGCGCTCGTATCAGTGGCGGCCCTCGGCTGTCAGGCCCGCGCGGAAGTCCATGAAGCTGTCCGCGGCCCGAACGTCCCGCCGCCTCCCCCGACACACCTGGAGGGGAGCTAAGTAGCAGCAAGATCGGCTGCACGCTTGAAGAATGCGTCAAATTCTCATGTATGGGCTACTTCCGAAGAAGCGATCCATCAAAGCGGATCCCAACGACTAGCTTCAGCTGCAACTTCAGAAGGGAGGTCACTCGCTCCCCCGGCCATGGCGCCGTCGAGTGACCAGCCCCAGTCATCACGATCCAAGGATCAGGGAGGTGCCCCGATGACTACGTTTCCTGTAGGTGAGCAGACCCACCAGGCTGTGCTTCCTCAGCAGCCTGCTCTGGAATCCGTGGGAGCAGACACCCCTGGGAGCAGGGACGAAACGGCGCACGGACATCCCGCAACCGCGCGGGGCACCGGCAGGGAACATGGGCGAGGGGAGACCGACGGGCAGAGCACCAGGGCCCGACGGCGTCACGCCAAGAGCGCCACTGCGGTGGCGAGGGAGGCAGAGAACGGGAGCGGTGACGCTCCCACGCACAATCCGTCGTCCTACGAGGGTGGGGTCGGCGCGAGCAGAGTATTCGTGCTCTCCAAAGACGGACAGCCCCTCATGCCCTGCCACCCCGCCCGCGCCCGCGAGCTCCTCGGCAAGGGACGAGCCGTCGTCGCACGCCAAGTCCCCTTCGCCATCCGCTGCAAGGACCGCACACGAGCCGAATCAGCCGTCGACGGCGTCCAGTTGCGCATCGACCCCGGCTCCAAAGGCACCGGCTTCGCCCTCACCGACGAGAAGAAGGAAACCGGCAGCAAGGGGACCGCCGTCACCATCCGACGCGGACTCATCTCCGTCGAGCTCCAGCACCGCGGCGACCAGATCCACGACGGCATGCAACGACGCGCCGGATACCGACACCGACGGCGATCGGCCAACTGCCGCTACCGGAAACCCCGTTCTGACAACCGCACCAGACCAACAGGCTGGATGCCCCCGTCAGTGCGCCACCGCGTCGACACCACCTTCTCCCTCGCGAACCGACTGTGCCGCTACGCGCCCGTCACCGAAATCCACGTGGAGCTGGTCTCCTTCGACACCCACTCCATGAGCGCCGGCCGCCCCCTCAGAGGAGCCGAATTCGCACAAGGCACACTGGCTGGGACCACCGCTCGCGACTACTTGCGCGCCAGATGGAACAACGCCTGCGCCTACTGCGACGCCACCGACGTTCCCCTGAACATCGAGCACCTCAGGCCTCGCAGCCGAGGAGGCACGAACCGGATCACTAACCTCGTCCTCGCCTGCACCCCCTGCAACTCCGCCAAAGGCAGCAGCCCCATCGAGGTGTTCCTCGCCCACCGACCTGAGCGACTCGCGCGAGTCCTCCGCCAGCTCAAGCCACCCCTCCGCGACGCCGCCGCTATGAACACGACCCGATGGCTGCTCACGGAGGCACTCAACGACCTTGGCATCCCCACCCATACCTCGACTGGTCAGGCCACCAAGGGAATCCGGACCGCCATGGGGCTGGCCAAGACCCACACTTTGGACGCCCTGTCCGTCGGACAACTGGATCACGAGGCCGGAGAAGTGATCGTGCGATACCCGGAGAAGGTCCTCGTCGCCAAGGCCACCGGACGCGGATCGTACGCACGCACCACACCGGACCGGTCCGGATTCCCGCGTCTGCGGCGAACCCGTGCCAAGCAACACTTCGGATACATCACCGGGGATCTCGTACGAGCCACCGTTCCGACTGGAAAACGGGCAGGCAGCTGGACCGGTCGCATCTCGGTTCGGGCCAGGGGCCAGCACAGCCTCCAGACGCCTACGGGCAGGCTCAACGTGTCCCACAGGAATCTGGCGCTTCTGCAACGGGGCGACGGATACGGCTACAGCGTCCGGTCGGAATCCGCTCCGCCGACATCTCGAAAAACCGGTTGATCGGTGGCCGACCGGTTCCTAGGCTGTGCCCCACGTGGGAAAGGAGGTGATCGGGTAAATGAGTGAAACCCGGACGCGCGAGGTGGCTGCGGGCTAGCGGCCCGTCACCACATTCAGTGCGGTGCCGGACCAGTGCGCGACAGATGCGTGCAGCCGGCCCAATCCCAAACAGTCACCCGACCCGTGAGCTCGCCGGTACGTCCGGCCGGCTCCCCCGCTGAGGCGGGGGGACCCGAGCTCGCGGGTCGTCTGCTTGTCCGCGGCTTCTTCCCGCCCGCAGGTTTTCCGGGAGTGACCTGCGACACCCGCGATTCTTGCGGTACGCAGTACTCTGACCGCATGCTTTCGCTCGTTCGACGCCGCCACGTGGACTACGTCCGCGTCACGAGCATGGGCTGTCGACGCTCCGTCTGAGCCTCCAGCCCCTTCGCGCAGCCCTCCGCTGTCGCTGTTTCTCCCTCTCACCCTTTGCGGACGCACCATGACCCACGTGTCGACGAATCCGTCGTACCAGCAGCTCCCGATCATCGATCTCTCGGCCGCCGACCGCGGCCCCCAGGCCCGTGCGCTGCTCCGTGCCCAGCTGCACAGCGCCGCCCATGACGTGGGGTTCTTCCAGCTCGTCGGGCACGGCGTCCCGGAAGAGGAGACCCGCGCCCTCCTCTCCGCCATGCGGAGGTTCTTCGCGCTCCCCGAGGCTGACCGGCTCGCCCTCGACAACGTGCACTCGCCGCACTTCCGGGGGTACACCCGTACCGGTGACGAGCGCACCGGTGGCAGCCGGGACTGGCGGGACCAGCTCGACATCGGGGCCGAGCGGCCCGCCCGGATACCCGGGGCCGGTGAGCCGGCGTACTGGTGGCTGGAGGGGCCCAACCAGTGGCCCGACTCCCTGCCCGAGCTGCGTGCCGCCGCGCTCGCCTGGGTCGAGCGGCTCAGCTCGGTCGCCGAGCGGCTGCTGCACGAGCTGCTCGCCTCCATCGGGGCCCCTTCGGATTTCTACGACCCGATCTTCGGGGAGCGGGCCCATCCGCACCTCAAGCTCGTGCGCTACCCGGGGAGCGCCGGTGACGGCGCCGATCAGGGGGTCGGCGCCCACAAGGACTACGGGTTCCTCACCCTGCTCCTCCAGGACCAGGTCGGCGGCCTCCAGGTGCAGCGCGAGGACGGGCTCTTCCATGACGTGCCGCCGCTGGAGGGGGCGTTCGTCGTGAATCTCGGGGAGCTGTTGGAGGTGGCCACGAACGGGTATCTCGTGGCCACCAACCACCGCGTCGTCTCACCGCCCGGCGCCACCGAGCGGTTCTCCGTGCCGTTCTTCTACAACCCGCGGCTGGACGCGCGGGTGGAGCCGCTGCCCTTCCCGCACGCCTCCGCCGCACCGGGCATCACCGACGATCCGTCCAACCCGCTCTTCGCCGAGTACGGCTACAACGAGCTCAAGGGGAAGCTGCGGGCGCATCCGCTGGTGGCGGAGCGGCATCACCAGGACCTGCTGGCTCCGGCCTAGGCGGCGATCTTCGCGTACCCCTCGATGTCCTGGGGGCTCCGCGCCCCGGGGCCCACGTAGCGCGCGGAAGGCCGCACCAGCCGCCCCGTCCGCTTCTGCTCCAGGATGTGCGCCGACCACCCGGCCGTACGGGCGCACGTGAACATGGACGTGAACATGTGCGCCGGGACCTCCGCGAAGTCGAGGACGATCGCCGCCCAGAACTCCACGTTCGTGGCCAGGACACGGTCCGGGCGGCGGGCGTGGAGTTCCGCCAGGGCGGCCTTCTCCAGCGCCTCGGCGACCTCGAAGCGCGGCGCGCCCAGTTCGCGTGCCGTACGCCGCAGTACGCGCGCGCGGGGGTCCTCGGCCCGGTACACCCGGTGGCCGAAGCCCATCAGGCGCTCGCCCTTGTCGAGGGCCTGCTTGACGTACGCCTCGGCGTCGCCCGTGCGCTCGATCTCCTCGATCATGTGCAGGACGCGGGAAGGTGCGCCGCCGTGCAGCGGGCCGGACATCGCTCCTACGGCGCCCGAGAGCGCCGCGGCCACGTCCGCGCCGGTCGAGGCGATGACCCGGGCCGTGAAGGTGGACGCGTTCATGCCGTGCTCGGCGGCGGAGGTCCAGTACGCGTCGACCGCCGCGACGTGCTTCGGGTCGGGTTCGCCGCGCCAGCGGATCATGAAGCGTTCGACGACGGACTGGGCCTTGTCGATCTCGCGCTGCGGGACCATGGGGCGGCCCTGGCCGCGGGCGGACTGGGCGACGTAGGACAGGGCCATGACGGCGGCGCGGGCGAGGTCGTCGCGGGCCTGGGCCTCGTCGATGTCGAGGAGGGGTTTCAGGCCCCAGACGGGGGCGAGCATGGCCAGGGCGGACTGGACGTCCACGCGGATGTCGCCGGAGTGGACGGGGATCGGGAAGGGCTCGGCGGGCGGCAGGCCGGGGCGGAAGGCGCCGTCGACGAGCAGGCCCCAGACGTTGCCGAACGAGACGTGGCCGACGAGGTCCTCGATGTCGACGCCGCGGTAGCGGAGGGCGCCGCCCTCCTTGTCCGGTTCGGCGATCTCCGTCTCGAACGCGACGACTCCTTCGAGGCCAGGTACGAAGTCGGACATCAGGCGGCTCCTCATGATGTGTGCGACGGATGACGCCGACGGATCCACGGCCGTGCGGGGCTCGCGGTCCTGGGCGGTCACCCCTGTGATGCCCCGTTCGGTCGGCGGTCACCCCAGGGGGTGGCATCTGCACCATATCCCCGAGTGCCAGGCTTGGGCAGGGTTCGCGGCACTCAGTGCCACCCTCCGTGGAGTGACGTTCGATACGGCAAGATGACCACGTGACCGACGCACACGCCGTCTCCCACGGACCCGACACCGCCCCTGACCCCGCTTCCATGCGCAAGCAGTACCGGGCCGAGGGGCTCTCCGAGACCGAGCTCGCCGCCACCCCGGTGGAGCAGTTCGCGCGCTGGTTCAAGCAGGCCGCGACCGAGGCCCATCTGTTCGAACCGAATGCGATGGTGGTGTCGACGGCGGACGCGGAGGGGCGGCCGAGTTCGCGGACGGTGCTGCTGAAGCAGTTCGACGAGCAGGGGTTCGTCTTCTACACGAACTACGCCTCCCGCAAGGCGCGTGACCTCGGCGAGAACCCGTACGTCTCGCTGCTCTTCCCGTGGCATCCGATGGCCCGCCAGGTGATCGTCAGCGGCGTCGCGCGTCGTACGGGGCGGGACGAGACCGCCGCGTACTTCCGGACCCGGCCGCATGGTTCGCAGCTGGGCGCGTGGGCCAGTGAGCAGTCCTCGGTGATCGGGACCCGGGCCGATCTGGAGGCGTCGTACGCCGAGTTGGCGGCCCGCTATCCGGAGGGCGAGCAGGTGCCGGTGCCGCCGCACTGGGGTGGCTTCAGGGTGGCTCCGCGGACGGTGGAGTTCTGGCAGGGCCGGGAGAACCGGCTGCACGACCGGCTGCGGTACGTGGCGGAGGCGGACGGGAGCTGGCGGGTGGAGCGGCTCAGTCCCTGAGACCTGCGCCGCCTCAGTCCTCGAGCGCCGACTCCACCAGTGCCGTCCACTGCGCGACCACCTTCTCCCGGCGGCCCTGGTCGTCGGTGAGCAGGTTGGCCAGGCCCAGGCCGCGGGCCATGTCCAGCAGGCCCTGGACGGTCTCCCGTACGCCCGGTCTCGATTCGTCCGCGCCCAGCAGGTCGACCGCTATGCGGTGGGTCTCGCGGCCGACGCGGGCCTCCAACTCCGTCACCTGGGGGCGGAGTTGCTCCTCGTTGGACGCGGCGACCCACAGGTGGAGGGCGGCGCGGAAGAGCGGGCCGGTGTAGAGGTCGACCAGGGCGGCCACGACCGCCCGGCGGTCGCCCGCGGCGCCCTGCGGGAACAGGGCGCGGATCGCGCCGGAGCGTTCCTCGGCGACGTACTCCACGGCTGCCGTGAACAGGTCCTCGCGGGTGGGGAAGTGGTGCTGGGCGGCGCCGCGGGAGACGCCCGCGCGTTCGGCGACGACGGAGACCGTGGAGCCCGTCCAGCCGTGTTCGGCGAGGCAGGCCACGGCGGCTTCGAGGAGCCGCTGCCGGGTGGCCCGGCTGCGGTCCTGCTTCGGCGTGCGTTCGCCGGGGGAACGGTCGGTGCGTTCGCCCGGGGTACGGTCCATGCGGTCGCCGACCGTGCTCACAGCGCCCATGCGGGGTCCCGTCGTTCTAGAAAGGCCGTCATGCCCTCGCGGGCCTGCGCGGAGGCGAACAGGCGGGCCGAGAGCGCGGTGAGGTCGGCCGCGTCCCGGTCGAAGGCTTCCAGCACCCTAACCGTGAGCAGCCGTTTCGTCTCGGCCAGGGCTTCGGGGGCGGCTTTGCGTAGTCCTTCGAGGACGGGTTCGAGTACGGCGTCCACGTCGTCGCCGGTCGCCGTCAGCAGGCCGATGCGGGCGGCCTCGGGGGCGTCGAAGCGCTCGCCGGTGAGGTAGTAGCGGGCGAGGGCGCGCGGGTCGGTGCGGGGCAGGAGGGGGAGGGAGATGACGGCGGGGGCGACCCCGATCCGTACCTCCGTGAAGGCGAAGGTCGCTTCGGTGGAGGCGGCGCCGATGTCGCAGGCGGCGAGCAGGCCGAGGCCGCCCGCGCGGACGTGGCCGGTGACCCGGGCCAGGACGGGTTTCGGTGCGGCGACGATCTGGCGCAGGAGGCCCACCAGCGCGTCGGGGTGGGGTGGGTCCTTGAGGTCGGCGCCGGCGCTGAAGGTGTTGCCGGTGTGGGTGAGGACGACCGCGCGGACGTCGGCGTCCTTGGCGCAGTCGGTCAGCGCGTCCGCCAACTCGCCGACCAGGGCTGCCGACAGGGCGTTGCGGTTGTGCGGGGAGTCGAGGGTGAGGGTCTCGATTCCCCGCGCGCGGGAGCGGCCGATCAGGGTGGTGTGCGCTGTCATGTGAGCTCCCTCAGTCGGCGGCGCAGGATCTTGCCGGAGGCGGCGCGCGGGACGTCGTCGATGAAGGTGACCTGGCGGACGCGTTTGTAGGGGGCGACGCGTTCGGCGACGTACATCATGACCTCTCCTTCGGAGAGGTCGGTGGCGGTGGGCTGGCGGACGACGTAGGCGTGCGGGACCTCGGTGCCCTCGTCGTTGTAGACGCCGATGACGGCGGCGTCGGCGATGCCCGGGTGGGTGAGGAGCAGGGCTTCGAGTTCGGCCGGGGCGACCTGGAAGCCCTTGTACTTGATGAGTTCCTTGACGCGGTCGACGACGAACAGCCAGCCGTCGGCGTCGACATGGCCGACGTCGCCGGTGTGCAGCCAGCCGTCGGTGTCGATCATCGCGGCGGTGGCGTCGGGGCGGCCGAGGTAGCCCTTCATGACCTGGGGGCCGCGGATGAGGATCTCGCCGGCCTCGCCGACGCCGAGGTCCTTGTCGGGGTCGTCGAGGGAGACGATGCGCATCTCGGTGCCGGCGATGAGCTTGCCGACGGTGCCGGCGGGGGCCTCGCGCATGCCGTCGAGGGGGACGACATGGGTGCCGGGCGACAGCTCGGTCATGCCGTACGCCTGGCCGACCGGCGGCAGGTTCAGCCGCCGCGAGCAGGCGGCGGCGAGCTGGGCGTCCAGCGGGGCGGCGGCGCTGACGATGTGCCGCAGGGACGACAGGTCGTACTGGGCGACCAGCGGGTGCTTGGCGAGGGCGAGGACGATCGGCGGGGCCACGAACAGGTCGGTGATGCGGTGGTTCTGGATGGCCGCGAGGTAGGTCTCCAGGTCGAAGCGGGGCAGGACGACGACGGTGGCGCCCTGCCGGAGCGGGGCGTTCATCAGGGCGGTCAGGCCGTAGATGTGGAAGAAGGGCAGGACGGCGAGGATGCGGTCGCCGGGCTTCGCCGGTATCAGCGGTTCCAGCTGGGCGAGGTTGGTGGCGATCTGGGAGTGGGTGAGCATCACGCCCTTGGGGATGCCGGTGGTGCCGGAGGAGTACGGCAGTGCCGCCACGTCCTCGACCGGGTCGATGTCGACCTGCGGCTCGGGCGCCGTCGTGCCCAGCATGTCGATGAGCGAGCGGTGTCCGGGGGCGCTGTCGCAGACGAAGATCTCCTCGACTCCGCCGGAGAGTTCGGCCGCCCTGCGGGCCGTGTCGAGAAGGGGGGAGACGGTGACGATCCAGCGGGCCGCCGAGTCGGTGAGCTGCTTGGCGAACTCCTCGGCCGTGACGAGCGGGTGCACGGTGGTGACGGAGGCGCCCGCGCGCGTGGCCGCGTAGAACGCGGTCGGGAAGGCGATCGTGTTGGGGCTGTGCAGGGCGAGCACGTCCCCCTTGCGCACGCCCGCCTCGGCGAGCCCGGCGGCCACCTGCCGGTGGAAGGCGTCCAGTTGGGCGTACGTGAGGGTGGTGCCGTCCGTGCCGTCGATCAGGGCGGGTACGTCACCGAACTCGCCGGCGCGGCCCAGTACGGCCTCGTGGATGGGGAGTTCGACGGTCGGGACGTCTGCGTACTCGCTGCGGAACATGGTTCCTCCTCGCACAACGCTGTGCCGGGTCAGTACGACTTGGGCAGGCCCAGGGTCTGGTGGGAGACGTAGTTGAGAATCATCTCCCGGCTCACCGGAGCAATACGAGCCACGCGCGCGGCGGTTATCAGCGAGGCGAGCCCGAACTCGCGCGTGAGGCCGTTGCCGCCGAGGGTGTGCACGGCCTGGTCGACCGCCTTCACGCAGGCCTCGCCGGCCGCGTACTTGGCCATGTTCGCCGCCTCGCCCGCGCCGGCGTCGTCCCCGGCGTCGTAGAGGTGGGCCGCCTTCTGCATCATCAGACGGGCCAGCTCCAGGTCGATGTGGGCCTGGGCGAGGGGGTGGGCGATGGCCTGGTGGGCGCCGATGGGGGCGTTCCACACGGTGCGGTCGCGGGCGTAGGCGACGGCTTGCGCGAGGGCGTACCGGCCCATGCCGATCGCGAACGCGGCCGTCATGATGCGCTCGGGGTTGAGGCCGGCGAAGAGCTGGAGGAGACCGGCGTCCTCGTCGCCGACGAGCGCGTCGGCGGGGAGCCGTACGTCGTCGAGGGTCAGCTCGAACTGCTTCTCCGCTGCCTGGAGTTCCATGTCGATCTGCCGACGGTGGAACCCCTCGGCGTCCCTCGGGACGATGAACAGGCAGGGCTTGAGGCGGCCGGTGCGGGCGTCTTCGGTGCGGCCGACGATCAGGGTGGCGTCGGCGATGTCGACGCCGGAGATGAAGACCTTGCGGCCGGTGAGGAGCCAGTCTCCTGTCTCCGGGTCGCGGCGGGCGGTGGTGGTGATGCGGTGGGAGTTGGAGCCGGCGTCGGGTTCGGTGATGCCGAAGGCCATGGTGCGGGTGCCGTCGGCGAGGGCGGGGAGCCATTCCCGCTTCTGGGTCTCGGTGCCGAAGCGGGCGATGACGGTGCCGCAGATGGCGGGTGAGACGACCATCATCAGCAGGGGGCAGCCTGCGGCGCCGAGCTCTTCGAGGACGAGGGAGAGTTCGAAGATGCCGCCGCCCCCGCCGCCGTACTGTTCGGGGAGGTTGACGCCCAGATAGCCGAGTTTGGCGGCCTCGGACCAGAGGGTTTCCCGGTCGAAGGGGCGGCCGTGGCGTTTGCCCAGTTGGGCGACGGCGGCGCGCAGGGCGGTGTGTTCGTCCGACTCCAGGGTGAAGCTCACTGGTCCTCCTCTACGACGGCAAGCAGGGCACCGACGGCGACCTGGCCGCCGACCACCGCATGCAAGGCGCTGAGCGTCCCCGTGACCGGGGCGGAAATGCGGTGTTGCATCTTCATCGCTTCGAGCCACACGATCGGTTCACCGGCCTCGACCTTCGCGCCCACCGCCAGGCCCTCGGCGACCTTGACCACCGTTCCCGGCATCGGGGCCAGCAGGGAACCGGGTGCGTGCTGCGCCTTGGGGTCGGGGAAACGGGGCAGCGCCCTCAGCGCGGTCGCACCGGCGTACACCTCGTCGCCGTACCTGGACACGTCGTACCGGCGCCGCACGCCGTCCGCTTCGAGGACGACCAGACCGGCGTCGGCGTGCACCACGCGCACCCCGTCCTCCGCCTCCAGGCCGTCGCGCGTGTGCCGGTACCGGACCTCGGTCTCCTCGCCGCCGACCTCGTACCGCTTCACCTGCGACTGCGACGGCACATTGCGCCAGCCGCCGAAGCGGGAGCGGCCGTGGGCGTCGGCGAGGGCGGCGGCCAGCGGGGCGTGCGGGTCGGGGGGCGTCGAGGTCAACGACGTGAGGTGGCGGTCGTAGAACGCCGTGTTCATGGCCGCCGTCGTGAACTCCGCGTGCCGCAGGGAGTTCACGAGGAGGGTTCTGTTGGTCGTCGGGCCGTGGATCTGGGCCCGTTCCAAGGCGCCCGCCAGTTTGCGGATCGCCTCCGCGCGGGTGGGGGCGTGGGCGACGGCCTTGGCGAGCATCGCGTCGTAGTGGACGCCGATCTCGTCGCCGTCCTCGTAGCCGGTGTCCAGGCGGACGCCGGGGACCGTGAGGCGGTGCAGGGTGCCGGTCTGGGGGGCCCAGTCCTGGGCCGGGTCCTCGGCGTAGAGGCGGGCCTCGACGGCGTGGCCACGCGCGTGTGGAGGTGATGCGGGGAGGGGCTGTCCTTCCGCGACGGCGATCTGGAGTGCGACCAGGTCCACGTCGAACACCGCCTCCGTCACCGGGTGCTCGACCTGGAGGCGGGTGTTCATCTCCAGGAAGTGCGCCTTGTCGTCGGCGACGAGGAACTCGACGGTGCCCGCGCCGACGTAGGAGACGGCGCGCGCGGCGCGCACGGCCAGCGTGCGCAGCTCCTCTTCGAGCCCCGGGGAGAGCCCGGGCGCCGGCGCCTCCTCGATGACCTTCTGGTGGCGGCGCTGGAGGGAGCAGTCGCGGGTGCCGAGCGCCCAGACCGTGCCGTGGGTGTCGGCGAGGATCTGCACCTCGACATGGCGGCCGTTCTCGATGTACGGCTCGACGAACACCTCGCCGTCCCCGAAGGCGCTCGCGGCCTCGGCGCGCGCGCCCTCCAGTGCGGCGCCCAGCTCCTCAAGACGGCGCACGATCCTCATCCCGCGCCCCCCGCCGCCCGCGGCCGCCTTCACGAGCACCGGCAGGTCGGACGCGCTCACCTCCCCCAGCGGCCGGAGCCCCATCAGCTCCTTCGCGCGCGTCTTGGACGCCATCGCCTCGATCGCCTCGGGCGGCGGACCGATCCACACCAGTCCGGCGTCCAGGACGGCGCGCGCGAAGTCGGCGTTCTCGGAGAGGAAGCCGTAGCCGGGGTGCACGGCGTCCGCGCCGGCGGCGACGGCGGCCTTCACGATCAGGTCGCCGCGCAGGTAGGTCTCGGCGGGGGTCGCCCCGGGGAGTCGTACCGCGGTGTCGGCCACGCGCGTGTGGCGGGCGTTCGCGTCCGGGTCCGCGTGCACGGCGACGGTTCGGATTCCCAACTCACCGCAGGTGCGGAAGATGCGGCAGGCGATCTCGCCCCGGTTGGCGACGAGCACAGTCCCTATCAAGTGATCCCTCACATCCGGAAGACGCCGAAGCCGCCGCGCGCACCCTCGTACGGCGCCGTGTGGATGGCCGACAGACACAGGCCGAGGACCGTGCGGGTGTCGCGCGGGTCGATGACGCCGTCGTCGTAGAGGCGGCCGGAGAGGAACATCGGCAGCGACTCGGACTCGATCTGCTGCTCCACCATGGCCCGCAGGGCCGCGTCGGCCTCGTCGTCGTACGGCTGTCCCTTCGCCGCCGCCGACTGCCGGGCGACGATCGACAGGACGCCCGCGAGCTGCTGCGGGCCCATCACGGCGGACTTGGCGCTGGGCCAGGCGAAGAGGAAGCGCGGGTCGTAGGCGCGGCCGCACATGCCGTAGTGCCCGGCGCCGTACGACGCTCCCATGAGCACCGACAGGTGCGGGACCTTCGAGTTGGACACCGCGTTGATCATCATCGCGCCGTGCTTGATGATGCCGCCCTGCTCGTACTCCCTGCCGACCATGTAGCCGGTGGTGTTGTGGAGGAAGAGGAGGGGGATGTCGCGCTGGTTGGCGAGCTGGATGAACTGGGCGGCCTTCTGGGACTCCTCCGAGAAGAGCACACCCTGGGCGTTGGCCAGGATGCCGATCGGATAGCCGTGCAGGGCCGCCCAGCCGGTCGTCAGGCTGGTGCCGTACAGCGGTTTGAACTCGTCGAAGTCGGAGGCGTCGACGATCCGGGCGATGACCTCGCGCGGGTCGAAGGGGGTCTTGAGGTCGCCGGGGACGATGCCGAGGAGTTCGTCCGCCGCGTACTTGGGCGGCTCGGCGAAGGGCGGGTCGTCGTACGCCTTCCGGTGGTTGAGGCGGGCGACCACGCGGCGCGCCTGCCGCAGGGCGTCCCGCTCGTCGACGGCGAAGTAGTCCGCGAGGCCCGACACGCGCGCGTGCATCTCCGCGCCGCCCAGCGACTCGTCGTCGCTCTCCTCGCCGGTGGCCATCTTGACGAGGGGCGGACCGCCGAGGAACACCTTGGCGCGCTCCTTGACCATGATCACGTGGTCGGACATGCCGGGGATGTAGGCCCCGCCCGCCGTGGAGTTGCCGAAGACGACCGCGACCGTCGGGATCCCGGCGGCCGAAAGCCGGGTCAGATCGCGGAAGATGGCACCGCCCGGGATGAAGATCTCCTTCTGGGACGGCAGGTCGGCGCCCCCGGACTCCACCAGGCTGATGCAGGGGAGCCGGTTGGCGAGAGCGATGTCGTTGGCGCGCAGGGCCTTCTTCAGCGACCACGGGTTGCTGGCCCCACCGCGCACGGTCGGGTCGTTGGCGGTGATCAGGCACTCCACGCCCTCGACGACCCCGATGCCGGTGACGAGCGAGCCGCCGACCGGGTACTCGCTGCCCCACGCGGCCAGCGGGGACAGTTCGAGGAAGGGCGTGTCCGGGTCGAGGAGCAGTTCGATGCGTTCGCGGGCGAGCAGCTTGCCGCGCTTGCGGTGCCGCTCCACATACTTCGGACCGCCCCCGGCCAGCGCCTTGCTGTGCTCGGCGGTCAGCTCGTCCAGTTTGTCGAGCATGGCCTCGCGGTGGGCGAGGTAGTCGGCGCCTTTCACGTCCAGCGCGGACGACAGGACGGTCACAGCAGGGCCTCCGGGATGTCCAAGTGGCGGGAGCGCAGCCATTCGCCGAGCGCCTTGGCCTGCGGGTCGAAGCGGTGCTGGGCGGCGACACCGGCGCCGAGGATGCCCTCGACGACGAAGTTGAGGGCGCGGAGATGCGGGAGCTGGTGCCGGGTGACCTTCACGTCGGCGGTCTCCGGCAGGAGTTCCCTGAACCGGTCGACGGTGAGCGTGTGCGCGAGCCACCGCCAGGCCTCGTCGGTCCGGGCCCACACCCCCACGTTCGCGTCGCCGCCCTTGTCCCCGCTACGGGCTCCCGCGACGAGACCGAGGGGCGCCCTGGTCACCGGGCCGTCGGGCAACGGCTCGGGCAGGGACGGCTCCGGCGGGTTCTCGAGTACGACGGTGTCCTGGGCCGGCGCCACAGGGATACGGCGGCCGTCGTGGAGGACCGCCACATGGTCGACGGCACCATGGGGGACGTACACATCCTCGAAGACCCCATAAGGCGCGCCCTTTCCGGGTGGGGCGAGCACATGGAAGCCGGGGTAGCTGGCGAGGGCGAGTTCGACGGCCGCGCCGCTCAGCGTCCGCCCGACCGCGTCCTGGTCGGGGTCGCGTACGACAAGCCGCAGCAGGGCGCTCGCGGTCTCCTCGGTGTCGGCGTCCGGGCGGTCGGTGCGGGCCAACTCCCAGCGCACGTCGGCTGTTTTGCCGAGGACGGGCTCCATCTGCGCCCGCACCAGCGCCGCCTTCGCCTCGATGTCGAGGCCGGTGAGGACGAAGACGACCTCGTTGCGGAAGCCGCCGAGCTTGTTCAGGCCGACCTTGAGGGTGGGCGGCGGGGCCTCGCCGCGGACGCCGGAGATCCGGACGCGGTCGGGGCCGTCCTGGGTGAGGCGGACGGTGTCGAGGCGGGCGGTGACGTCGGGTCCGACGTACCGGGCGCCCTGGGTCTCGTACAGCAGCTGCGCGGTGACCGTGCCGACGTCGACGAAGCCGCCGGTGCCGGGGTGTTTGGTGATGACGGCGGTGCCGTCCTCGTGGAGCTCGGCGAGGGGGAAGCCGGGGCGGCGGACATCGCCCTGCTGGAAGAACGCGTAGTTGCCGCCCGTCGCCTGCGTCCCGCACTCCAGGACGTGCCCGGCGACGACCGCGCCCGCGAGCCGGTCGTAGTCGGTCGGCCCCCAGCCGAAGTGGGCCGCGGCGGGCCCGGTGACCAGGGCCGCGTCCGTCACCCGCCCGGTGACGACCACGTCGGCGCCCGCGCGCAGGCACTCCGCGATGCCGAAGCCGCCGAGGTAGGCGTGGGCGGCGAGGCTGCCCGGGTGGGCGGCGGTCAGATCGTCGCCCTCGACGTGGGCGACGCGGACGGCGATGCCGAGCCGGTCGGCCACCTCCCCTACGCGGGTGGCGAGTCCGGCCGGGTTGAGGCCCCCGGCGTTGGCGACGATGCGTACGCCCCGCTCCTGGGCGATGCCGAGGCACTCCTCCAACTGCCGCAGGAACGTGCGGGCGTACCCGGCGCCGGGGTCCTTCAGCCGGTCGCGGCCGAGGATGAGCATGGTCAGCTCGGCGAGGTAGTCGCCGGTGAGGACGTCGAGTTCACCGCCGGTGAGCATCTCTCGCATGGCGTCGAAGCGGTCGCCGTAGAAGCCGGAGGCGTTGCCGATGCGCAGCGTGTTCACTCGGCCGTCCCCTTCGGCGGGCGTCCGCCGCCCGGCGGACCCGCGAAGGCCTGGGCGATGTCCAGCCAGCGGTCGGCGTCCTCGCCCACGGCGGTCAGGGCGAGGTCGGTGCGGTGGGCGCGCTGGGTGACCAGGAGGCAGAAGTCGAGGGCGGGGCCGGTGACGCGGTCGGTGGCGTTCTCGGGGCCGTAGGTCCACAACTCGCCGGACGGCGCCGTGAGTTCTGTCCGGAACTCCTCGAACGGCGGGGTCAGTCCGTGCACTCCGAAGGCGAAGTCGCGGGTGCGGACGCCGAGTCGGGCAATGTGCCGCAGTCGGTCGGTGGGGGCGCGGGTGACGCCCAGCGCGTCGGCCACGTCCAGTCCGTGGGCCCAGGTCTCCATCAGGCGGGCGGTGGCCATGGAGGCGGTGGACATGGGCGGGCCGTACCAGGGGAAGCGGGCGCCGTCGGGGGCGGCCCGCAGCGCGTCGGCCAGATCCTCGCGCCCCGCCCGCCAGTACGCGAGCAGCCGCTCCGGAGGCTTCGCCGCGCCCTCCTCGGCACCGTTGTCCACGAAGTCCCCGGGTGCGGCCAGCGCCTTCTCGACCTCGCGGGAGAAGGCAGCCTGATCGGTCACGGCGAGCAGGGAGGAGTGGTCGGTCCAGGCGAGGTGGGCGATCTGGTGGGCGACGGTCCAGCCGGGGGCGGGGGTCGGCGAGGACCATTGCTCCGGGCTCAACTCAGCGACGAGCAGATCGAGTTCCTCGCTCTCCGCGCACAGGTCGTCGATGACGGGCGTGGGGTCTGCCATGGCAGCGAGGATGGCACCGACACCATAAACAAGCAAGCGTGCTTGCATTATTTTTTCGGTCCCGTTGAATGGGTGATGAGTGAGTACGGCTACTCATGCCGCCGCCGGGCCGCGCGGGAACGATGGACGAGGGTGGGCATCCGACCTGGAAGGTGGGGCATGGGCAGGTTTCTGGCGGGGGTCGGGGCCGTGGTCGCGGCCGGGGTGGCGCTGGTCGTGGCGTATCTGGCGGGGGCGCCGGCGGATGTGGTGTTCGGGGCCGGGGCGGGGGTGCTGAGCCTGCTGTGGCTGCTGCTTCTGCTGACCGTGCCGTGGAACCTCTACTTCCGGGCGCACGCCGTGCTCGCGGAGATCGCGGTGAGCCGGGAGAAGGGCCTGGAGATCTCCCCGACCCGGGATGCCGAGGCCCGGCGGATCGCCCGCGCGATGCTGCGGACGGCGGTGGCGGGGCATGTGGTGACGGCGGCGGTCGTCGTCGCGGTCACCTGGGCGACGGGCGCGTTCACCGGCTACTGGTTCGCAGCGTTCTTCCTGCTGAGTACGTTCTTTCGCCCGGCCGGCGCCTGGTTCGGCCAGCTCCGGAGGCGGCTCGGGGCGCTGCTCAAGGACGTCACGTATCCGCGGGACGACGTGGTCGAGCTGAACGCCCGCCTCGACCGTGCCGAGACGGGGACGCGGGTGCTGGAGGAGAAGGCCGAGGAACAGTACCGGGCCCTCGCGGAACTGCGCCGGACCGTGGACGCGCTGGCGATGAGCGCGTACGAACGGGCGGAGGAGGCCGATCGCAGGATTGCCGCGCTGGGCCGGGAGTTCGAGTCCACGGTGAACCGCCTCACCGACAACCAGGAGATCATCGCGGGGGTGAAGGCGTTCCTGCGGATGGTGCGCGCACCGGAGCTGCCGGGGGATGCGGCGGCGGGATGACCGGGAGTTCGACGGCCGGGGCGACGGCGAGCGCATGCGCGGACAAGCTTCAGCGCTTGCATCGACTTGTTTTCCACAACCCGCGATCCGTACGTGCGCGAGTCGCTACGCTCGGTGACGGGAGGTGGTCACATGCACATCCGCGAACTTGATCCCACCGCATCGCCTCTGGACTACTACGGGTACGAGCTGCGCAGACGGCGGGAGGAAGCGGGGCTCACTCTGGCGCAGCTCGGGGCGATCGTGTTCTGTACGGGGTCTTTGATCGGGCAGATCGAGACGGCGACGAAGGTTCCGCAGCGGGAGTTCTCGGAGCGGGTGGACGCCGCGCTGGGGACGGACGGAATGTTCTCGAGGCTGGTAGGGCTGGTGCTGCGGAGTCAGTTGCCGAACTGGTTTCAGCCGTATGCGGAGATGGAGGCGAAGGCGGCGTACATCTCGACGTACCAGTGCCAGCTGGTCCACGGGCTCCTGCAGACGAACGCCTACGCCCGAGCCGTACTCGCTGTGGAGCACTCGGACCGGCTCGACGAGATGGTGGCGGCACGAATGGACCGGCAGCGCATCCTGGCGCGGGAGCAGCCGCCGGTGCTGTGGGTCGTGCTGGACGAGGCCGTGCTGTATCGCGAGATCGGCGACAGGGAGGTCATGCGGGAGCAACTGGCACACCTGTTGGACCTGTTCGGGCGACAGTGGATGGAGATCCAGGTGCTGCCGTTCTCGGCGGGGTCGCATGCCGGGATGATGGGCTCGTTCAACCTGCTCCGGTTCGACGACCATCCCGACCTGCACTACAGCGAGAGCTACGACCAAGGCCATATGACGGCCAATCCGTCGGTGATCAAAGAGCGTTCCCTCGGTTACGCTCGCCTGCAGGCCGCGGCTCTCGCACCGCGGGACTCGGCCGCTCTGATCGCCCGCGTAATGGAGGAACGCTATGGGGAGCAACCTGGACGTGACGCGAGCGCAGTGGCGTAAGTCGTCGTACAGCGGAAGCAGCGGCGGTGATTGCGTCGAGGTAGCTCAGCTCGCCCCCCACATCGCCGTCCGTGACTCCAAGAACCCCCACGCCGGGGCGTTTTTCGTCACCCAGGAAGCCTTCACTCGCTTCGTGACGGCAGCCGGTGACGGTGTCCTCCGTTGACGCGTGACGGCGGGACGGCCGGAGGCGGTGGTGGCTGCGCCCCGGCGAGGGCGTCGAGAAGGCGCCCGCGGATCGGGCGGAGCCTCGGCGCCCGTCGATAGGCCAGGTGGCGTTCGAGGGGCCAGAAGACGGGCTGGCCCGTGGTGCGTCCTGGTTCCGTCATGGCGGGCTCGGCCGCCGGGTCCACCCCGTCCTTCCACTCCACGTCCTCGAACGTGCCGTCCTCCGCGGCGCTCCCGACAACGGGTCCCGCCAGCACGTCGGTCGTACGGTGAATGTTGATCCAGGCGTGCAGGGCCTTCAGGGCGTGGACCGATTCGGCGGGCGCGTAGCCGGGGTAGTGGCGCTGGAACACGACACCGACCGGGCTGCCCGTGGTGAGCAGGGCGATGCGCCAGCGCAGGTCGGGCCGCACCTGCCACAGGGCCGCCACGGCGATCACGGATCCCATGGAATGCGCCTGGATCAAGAGGCGTCTGTCGCGGCCCTCCTCGTCCAGCAGGTACTCGATCCGGTGCACGAGTTCGGGGACGGTGCGCACCGCCCAGGCCGCCGGGGTGAACGGGTGCGCCGCACGCGGCCAGAACGCGCCGAAGGCCCAGGCCAGCCCCGCGTTCCGGCGCATCTCGGGGCGCAGCACGACGGCTCGTACGGCGAACACGGCCACCGCGACGAGACCCACGAGGATGACGGCTCCGAGCGTCGTCAACTGCTGAAGTACGTCGACCATGACGTCCCGTACGCCCGCCAGCCAGGAGCCGTCGCCGACCCAGTAGGCCCCGTACATCGCGCAGGTCAAAAGGACGACCAGGACCGCGAGGGTGGCCAGGCCGCGGTCATACCAGATCAGGGCACGGACTCCGGCGTACTCGGCGAACCGGAGCCTTTTCCACTGGCGTTGGTTGTCGAGGACGTCGTCGGGGTCCGCGTCGGGGTCGGGGGCGGGGGGCGAGACGTTCCGCAGCCAGGGGCGGTGCAGGGCCGTGCACGCGGCGGCGACCGCACCCACCGCCACGCCGAGCAACACGACCAGCGGGAAGGCCGCCGCGACCACCTGGACGGCTCGCGGGATGAGGGCCGCGTACGGGTCACCGTCGGGGGTGAGCCAGCCCTGGAGCCACAGGGAGAACGCCGCGGTGTACAGCCAGCCCACGAAGCAGGCCAGCACGCCCACCACGGGCCCCAGCAGCCCGTACAGGGTCGTCCTGGACGCCGAACCGGTCTCCCCGCGGACCATGGCGAGGCAGGCGATGACCATGAGTACGAGGCCGACACCCTGGGCGATCACCACGTAGTTCGCCTCCGCGCCCATGCCGGGCAGCATCGTGGAGCGCTCGCGGGCGGCGTCCCAGTCCCGGTCCGGCACCGCGCTGCACACCATGGCGCCGACCGTCACCGCCAAGCAGCCGCCGACAGCCCCCTTCGCGTACCGCAGAGGCCATCGCAGCCTTCGCCGTGGTTCGCCCATGGTTCCGTCGCGCTGGACGTAGCTGGCGCGGAAGTACGGGCCGTCGATCACCACGAGGACGGCAATCACCAGGGTCAGCACGAACAGAGCCAGGGCCAGGGTGGCGTCGCCCTCGCGCAGGTCGTACTGGAGCGGCGGGACGATGAGCAGCATGGCCACCGTGAGCAGTCCCGCGCACAGGTGCCGTGTGGTCAGGCCCTTCGCCCGCGTGTTGTGCTCCCAGAAGCCGCGGACCTCCAGGGGCCGCCGGGTGCGGTGTCCGTTGCGCCGGTGCCGGTCCTCCTCCTCGGCCTGCTCGTAGTCCTCACGCGAGGCTGTCCTGAGCACCGGGCGATACTCGCGTTTGGCGTCCCGGGCGCTGAACGCCATCAGGGTGCCGACGATCAGAGGCGCGAGGGCCGCAAGGGCCAGGCTCGTCCCGGTGTCCGGCTCACGAGCCGCGGTCACCGCGAAGTTGCCCGAGACGCACTCGGCGGTTTCGGCTCCGCACTGCCAGACGACCTGGTCCATGGCCGCCTGTCCGAACACGCCGACCAGCATCACCGTCAGGGAGAGTCCGAGCAGCCGCGCTCCGAAGCTGTACAGGGAGCCCTGCCATGAGCGCTCCGGTAATCGTGGCTGCATCCACGTCACCAGGTTGATCACGAGAAATGGCAGGAGGAAGAGCCAGGCGGCCCGGCCGGCCCCGCCGATCAGCAGCCGGGGCCAGTCGTACACCTCCCGCACGGTGCGCGGCCCGTCCGTGTCCTCCTCCGCGGGCCGGTACCAGCCCGCGCTGTCGTCCCCGCTCACCTGGCGTACACCGGGTGGCCGGAGAACCTCCTCGCGGTCCACGACGCCGGTGCCGGGTATGACCAGTTCGACCAGTTCTACCGGCCTTGGCGAGGGTGGCTCGCCGACGTGCGCGCCCGGTGTTCCGTTGTCCATGAGAGATCAGGGTGAGGCTGCCCACGGCTGCTGACAATGCGCCGAATGTACGAGAAGTCGACTGTCCGGGAGGCGGCCCGAGCTTCCCACGCGTCTCAGGAACCGTCCTCCTGAACCTTCGCCTTGCCCCGCCCCGTCTGCGTCAGGACCACCCCCATGCTGGCCGCGATGACCAGGGCGATCGCGACCGCCTCCGTCGCGGACAGGGCCTGGCTGAGGACGAGGAAGCCGGCCGTCGCGGCGATGGCCGGTTCCAGGCTCATGAGGATGGCGAAGGTGGAGGCCGGCAGGCGGCGCAGGGCGATGAGTTCCAGGGTGTAGGGCAGGACCGAGGAGAGGACGGCCACCGCCGAGCCCAGAGCGACGGTCGTGGGGTCGAGCAGCTTGGTGCCGGACTCGACGATGCCGAGCGGCAGGAACACCACCGCCGCGACCGCCATGGCGAGGGCGAGCCCGTCGGCCTGCGGGAAGCGGCGGCCGGTGCGGGCGCTGAAGACGATGTACGCCGCCCACATGGCGCCCGCGCCCAGGGCGAAGAGGACGCCCACGACGTCGAGGCTGCCGAAGCCGCCACCGCTGAGCAGCACGACACCGGCGAGGGCCAGCCCGGCCCACACCAGGTTGATCGCGCGGCGGGAGGCGAGGACCGACAGGGCGAGGGGGCCGAGGACCTCCAGGGCGACCGCCGGACCGAGCGGGATGCGGGCGATGGACTGGTAGAAGAGGCCGTTCATCCCGGCCATCGTGAGCCCGAAGACGATCACCGTGGCCCAGTCGGCGCGGCTGTGCCCGCGCACCCGCGGCCGGCACACCACCAGCAGCACGATCGCCGCCGCCACCAGCCGCAGCGTCACCACGCCGAGCGCCCCGGCGCGCGGCATCAGGCTCGCCGCGAGGGCACCGCCGAACTGCACGGAGATGCCCGCGGACAGCACCAGGCCGATGGAGCCGAGGGAGCGTCGGCGAGGGGTGGCGCCCGTCGGCGGCCGGGCGGCTGAGGTCTCGGCAACCGGGGTTGCCGCGGGCGAGTCGGCGGCGGTGCTGGGGGTGGTCACGGGGCCTTCCAGGGGTTCGGCACGCGGGACGTTCATCGCGATGTACTGTCAAGTCCAGAGTAATGGACTCCGACAGGAACGTGAACCCCTTTTGCCACTGACCCGTCCGGAGCCGCCCCCTACCGCCGCGCCATGTACAGGTCCAGCGCCTTCTGCAACAGCCGGTTGATCGGGAAGTCCCACTCCCCCAGGTACTCGATGGCCTCGCCGCCCGTGCCGACCTTGAAGCGGAGCAGGCCGAGGAGGTGGTTGGAGTCCTCCAGGGTGTCGGTGATGCCGCGCAGGTCGTAGACGGCGGCACCCAGCTCATGGGCGTCGGCCATCATCCGCCACTGCATCGCGTTGTTCGGCTGGACCTCGCGCTTGTGGGCGGTGGAGGCGCCGTACGAGTACCAGACGTGCTCACCGACCGTGAGCATCGTGGCCGCGGCGAGGACATCGCCGTCGTGGCGGGCG
Organism: Streptomyces sp. NPDC057280; assembly: GCF_042668605.1. Lineage (NCBI taxonomy): Bacteria > Bacillati > Actinomycetota > Actinomycetes > Kitasatosporales > Streptomycetaceae > Streptomyces > Streptomyces sp. NPDC057280. The sequence goes on along the minus strand of NZ_JBHUYR010000005.1, from coordinate 136,702 downwards.
AGGTACAGGCGCATGCGGTCGGGGTGTTCGGCGTTGAGTACGGTCCACATGCGCTGGAAGTAGGCGAGCGGGCGCGGGATGAAGCGGTCGCGTTCGGCGGTCTCGGTGTAGAGGGCGTAGAACGCCGGGAGATCCCCGGGGCCGCCGCGGACGACCTCGACTCCCGCCTTCTCGGCCTTCTTGATGTTGCGCCGCCACTGCTGGTTGAGGCCGCGGTGGATCTCGTCCAACGACCGCCCGGCGAACGGCACTTGGAACACGTACCGGGGCTGTCCGGCGGCGAAGCCGTCCTCCCCGCCCGGCTCCGTCTGCTGCCAGCCCGCCCGCCGCAGCCGGTCGGCGACATCGAAAGCCCGGGGTTCGTACGAGGTCGCCTCGGCGTCCCGCAGCCGCCGGGCGGCCGGGTCGGCGATCGCGGCCTTCACGGCGTCGGCGCTCCAGCGGCGCACGACGACGGGCGGCCCCATCTTCACCGAGAACGCGCCCTGCTGCTTGAGGTGCGCGAGCATCGGCTCCAGCCAGCGCTCGCCGAGCTCGGGGTCGTACCAGTCGACGATCGGCCCCTCGGGCAGATACGCGAGGTACTTCCTCAGCTTCGGCACCGGCCGGTACAACACCAGCCCCACCCCCACCAGCCGCTCCCCCTCGTCGAACCACCCGAGACTCTCCGCCCGCCAGTCCGGCTTCACCTCGCCCCAGGCGGGGATCTGCGTGTGGCTGGCGGAGGGGCGGGCGGCGATGAAGGCGAGGTGGTCGGGGCGGGGGATGGGACGGACCCGCAGGGGCATGCGCGAACTCCTTCACAGGGCTGGGCATCTGGTGGACACGCCGGCGATCTAGGGTTCCAGCATGATCGAAGGCAAGTTGGTGAGGCTGCGCGCCTTGCGGGCGGAGGACGCGGAGCATCATCTGCGGTGGCGCAACGACCCGGAGGTGGTGCACTGGGCCACCGGCGGCGACCCGATGTTCGGCCCGGTCACGGCCGAGGCCGTGGGACTCGCCTTCGAGACGATGCTGCGGCTGATCCCGCGGGAATCGGCCGTCCTGACCGTCGAGGACCTGGCCGACGGCACGGTGATCGGCATGGCCGACTACCGCGACCTCGATCCGTACGCCGGGGTGGTCACGGTCGGCGTCACCATCGGCGAACGGGACCGCTGGGGCCACGGCCACGGTTCGGAGGCGCTGCGGCTGCTGGTGGGGCACCTGTTCGGCAGCTTTCCCCTCCACCGCGTCGAACTCGACACCTGGAGCGGCAACACCCGCGCCGTCCGCGCCTTCACCAGGGCGGGCTTCCGGGAGGAGGGCCGGCGCCGGGGTGCGGTGCTGGTGGGGGGCGAGCGGTACGACAGGGTGCTGTTCGGGGTGATGCGGGAGGAGTGGGAGGCGGAGGCGGTCGTCTAGGGGTTCAAGTCCTCCTCCATCCCTTCCTCCAGCCCTTCCGCCAGCACCTCCGCCAGATGCCTCCCCCGTACCCCCGCCAGCTGTTCCAACTGCGTCCGGCAGGAGTAGCCGTCCGCCAGGACCACCGAGCCGTCGGCGGCGGCGCGCACGGCCGGTAGCAGCTGGTCCTCCGCGCAGGCCCGCGACACCTCGAAGTGCCCCGCCTCGAAACCGAAGTTGCCCGCGAGGCCGCAGCAGCCGCCGCTCAACTCGCCTTCCAGGCCCGCCGCTTCCCGCAGGCGGCGATCGGCGGCATCGCCCAGGACCGCGTGCTGGTGGCAGTGGGTCTGGCCGACCGCCGGGCGGTTCACACGCGGGGGCGTCCAGTCGGGGGCCAGGCGTTGCAGCGCCTCCGCGAAGGTGAGGACGCGGGACGACAGTGCGGCCGCGCGCGGGTCGTCGTGGAGGAGTTCCGGCAGGTCCGTGCGCAGCGCCGCCGCGCAGCTCGGCTCCAGGACGACCACCGGGAGGTCCGTCTCCAGCACCGGCGCCATCAGGTCGAGGGTGCGGCGCATGACCGTACGGGCACGGTCGAGCTGGCCCGTGGAGACGTAGGTGAGTCCGCAGCAGACCCGGCCGCGGCGGGCCGTGAGCGGGGCGAAGGCGGGTGAGGGGGTGTGAAGGGTGGGCGGGAGGACCAGGGAGACGCCCGCCGCCTCCAGGACCCGGACCGCCGCCTGCCCCACCTGCGGTGACAGGTGCTCGGTGAAGGTGTCCGGCCACAGCACGGCAGAGGCTCCGCCGGCGATGCGCCCCCGGGTCTGGCCATCGCCCGTACGCCCCCTGGCCCGGCCATCGCCCGTACGCCCCCTGGCCCGGCTGTCAGCCATACGCCCCTGGGTCCGGCCACCCGGCACACGCCCTCGAATCAAGCCGCCGGTCCCACGCCCCCCGCCCCGCTTCCCCCACCACGCCGTGAACGTCTCCCCCGCCACCCGCGGCAGCCGCCGCTCGGGCGCGATCCCGCCCAGCCGTTTCGCCGCCCACGCCAACGGCCGCACGGCGGCCAGCGCGTTGACCGCCCACGCCGTGCGCGTACGCGCCACCGCCCGCAGCCACACCGGCAGCCAACCCATCGCGTAGTGGGCGGCCGGCCTGCGCCGCCCGGCGTAGTGGTGGTGCAGGAACTCCGCCTTGTACGTGGCCATGTCCACCTCGACCGGGCAGTCCGAGCGGCAGCCCTTGCAGGACAGGCACAGGTCCAGCGCCTCCCGCACCTCCTCCGAGCGCCAGCCGTCGGTCACCACCTCGCCCGCGAGCATCTCGTGCAGCAGCCGGGCGCGGCCGCGCGTGGAGTGCGCCTCCTCGCCGGTCGCCCGGAAGGACGGACACATGACCCCGGCGCCCGCGGACGTCGTACGGCACTTCGCTACGCCCACGCAGCGGCGGACCGCCGCCGAGAAGTCGCCGCCGTCGCCGGGGTAGCCGAAGGCCACGTCGACCGGTTCGCGGGGGAGGACCGAGAAGCGGAGGTTGGTGTCCAGCGGGGCCGGGCGGACCAGCATGCCGGGGTTGAGGAGGTCGTCCGGGTCCCAGACGGCCTTGGTGCGCTCGAAGAGGGACACCAGCTCCGTGCCGTACATCCGCGGCAGCAGCTCGGCCCGCGCCTGCCCGTCGCCGTGCTCCCCGGACAGTGAGCCGCCGTGGGCCACGACCAGGTCGGCGAGTTCCTCGGAGAAGCGGCGGAAGCGGGCGACGCCCTTGTCGGTGAGCAGGTCGAAGTCGATGCGGACGTGGATGCAGCCGTCGCCGAAATGGCCGTACGGCGTCCCGCGCAAGCCGTGCGCGCCCAGCAAGCTTCTGAAGTCCCGCAGGTACGCGCCCAGTCGGCGTGGCGGCACCGCGCAGTCCTCCCAGCCGGGCCAGGCCTCGGAGCCGTCCGGCATCCGGGTCGCCGTGCCGGAGGCGTCCTCCCTGATGCGCCACAGCGCCCGCTGTCCGGCTGGGTCGGTCACCACCAGCGCGTCCACGACGTCCGTCGCCCGCACGACCGTCTCCGCCCGCGCGCGTGCCTCGGCCTCGCTGTCGCCGCCCGTCTCCACGAACAGCCAGGCCCCGCCGCGCGGGAGGGCGGCCGCCGAGGGCACCAGGTCGGCCGCCATGCCCTCCACGGTCAGGGGATGGTGGGACAGCAGCCCAGCGGCGGCCTCGGCGGCCGCGCCCTCGTCCACGTACCCCAGCACGGCCAGCGCACGCGCGCGGGGCGCCGCCACAAGGCGTACGACCGCTTCGGTGAGCACTCCGAGGGTGCCCTCGCTGCCGCAGAAGGCGCGGGCGACGTCGGCGCCGTGCTCCGGCAGCAGCGCGTCCAGTGCGTACCCGGAGATGCGGCGGGGCAGCTCCGGGAAGCCGGTGCGCAGCCGGGCGAGGTCGCCTGCCACCAGGTCGCGCAGGCCGTCGGGGGCGCCGGCCCAGTCCTGCCCGAGCCGCAGCCGCAGCCCGCGCGCGGTGATCACGTCGAGTTCCCGGACGCTGTCGGCGGTCGTGCCCCAGGCGACCGAGTGCGAGCCGCAGGAGTTGTTGCCGATCATCCCGCCGAGCGTGCAGCGGCTGTGGGTGGAGGGTTCGGGGCCGAAACGCAGGCCGTGCGGGGCGGCGGCGTCCTGGAGGCGGTCCAGGACCAGGCCGGGCTGGACGACCGCCGTACGGGACTCGGGGTCGAGGGAGACCAGGCGGTTCATGTGGCGGGTGAAGTCCAGCACCACGCCGGTGCCGGTGGCCTGGCCGGCGATCGACGTCCCGCCGCCGCGCGGCACCACGGGCACGCCGCGCTCCCGGCACACCGCGAGGACCGCCGCCACGTCGTCGGCGTCTCTCGGCGCCACCACCCCCAGCGGGACCCGCCGGTAATTGGACGCGTCCATGGTCATCAGCGCCCGGGACGTGACGTCGAACCCGACCTCACCCCGGACGGCCGCCCGCAGCGCCGACTCGAGATCCGTCATGGCACCAGCATGCATCCGACCACTGACAGTGACGAAACACCGACGGCGACGAACCCACCGCGCGCCGCCGGAATCTGTGAACGCCTCCAGAACCTGCCCAGTTTGATCACCAACTCCCATATAGTGACCGCTAATTGAGCGACAGGTGTCGCTTCTCGCCCAGGAATGCACAGCGGCCCCCGACCGAGGACCCGACTCATGACCGCCCCAAACCTGCCCGGCGAACGACCCACCGCCCGCGCCCTCCTGCCCGCCCCGCTGCTCACCGCCGTCCTCGCCGCGCTCGCGGTCGCCGGCGCCGTGGCCCGGGCACCGGAGTCGGTACGCCTCCCGCTCGCCCTCGGTGCCGGTGCGGGCGCGCTGCTGCTGACCGCGGCCGTCGCCGTGGCCGTCCACGCCAGGCAGCACACCCGGATCACCCGCCGCCGCCTCGAAGCCGTCACCCTCGACGCCGGGCGGCTGCTCCAGGACCGGGCCCGGCAGAGCGCGGAGTTCGACCAGGAGCGCGTGCAGCTGACCGAGGAACTGACCCACGAGCGGGCCCGGCACACCGCCGAACTCACCCGGGAACGCGCCCGCCTCACCGCCGAGTTGGAGGAGCAGCGGGCCCGCCTCACCGCCGCGAACGCCCGCCTGACCGAGCGCGCCCGGCGCGCCGAGCAGGAGCGGTCCACCGCCCTGTCGGCCACCGCCAACGCGGCGGGCCGCATGCAGGCCCTGGCCACCGGCATGCTCGCCGACCTGCGCGCCATGGAGGAACGGCACGACGACGAGGACGTCCTCGCCGACCTCCTCCACCTCGACCACCGCACCGCCCAGGCGGGCCGCCTCGCCGACTCCGTCGCCGTCCTCACCGGCGCCCGCTCCGGCCGCCGTTGGGCCCGCCCGATCGCCATGGAGTCGATCCTGCGCGGCGCGATGGGACGCATCAGCGGCTACCGGCGGGTGCGGGTGCACTCCGCCTGCGAGGCCGCCGTCGCCGGGCACGCCGCCGAAGGCGTGATGCACGCGCTCGCCGAACTCCTCGACAACGCCGCGAACTTCTCGCCGCCGACCGCCGAGGTCCACGTGTACGTCGAGGAGGTCCCGGCCGGGGTCATCGTCTCCGTCGAGGACAGCGGCCTCGTCATGGGCGAGGTCCAACTCCGGCGCGCCGAACGGGCGGTGTCGGGCGACGACGCCGAACTCGGCGGCCTCACCGGCACCCGCCTCGGCCTCGCGGTCGTGGGCCGCCTGTCCCGCAAGTACGGCCTCACGGTCTCCTTCCGCCCCTCGGCCCGCGGCGGCACCGGCGTCCTGATGCTCGTCCCCCAGGACATCCTCGTACCGGAACAACTCGCGACCCCACCGCAGGGGGCGCTGACGCTTCCTCCGGTGGAGGGTGCGGGAGCGGGAGCGGTCAAGGAGACGGCAGCGGGTACGGCGGTACGGGCCGGCAGCACCTCGGCCGGACCGGAACCGAGCACGGAGGCGGACCCGGCGGCCCCGGACGCGCCGTCCGTCCCGGCCCCCGACCCGGTTCCCACCCACGAGTCCCCCGACCACAGCGCCGCCACCCTTCCCGACGACCTGCCCGCAGGTCGCTCCGAGGACCGCTCCGAAGGCGGCCCGGAAGGACTTCCCGAAGGACTCCCCGACGGACTGCCCAAGCGCCGCAGGGGTCGCGCCCTCGCCGAGGCCGAGCGGGAGCAGCGGGAACGGGTGCGCGCGCGTGCCGCCGAAGCGGCCGGGTCCAGCGGCTCCCCGCGCGCCACCGGTGTCCCCGGTTTCTCCAGTGCCGCTGGGTTCACCGGCTCCACCGGACACGCCAGGCCGGCCGACGGCGCCCCCGCCCGAGCCGTCCGCTTCAGCAGCTTCCGCCAAGCCGTGCGCAACACCCTCACCGACCAGAGCGACCCCGCCACTCCGGCGCCCGCGGAGACCCCCGAACCGTCCACCCCGGCCCACACCCACCCCACCCCGGAAGGCGACCCCACGTCATGACCGGCACGACCACCGCCGACGAGAAGCTCACCTGGCTCATCGAGGGCCTGCTGGAGCGCACCCCGGGCGCGCGGCACGCGCTCGTCCTCTCTCGGGACGGACTGAAGTTGTGCCGGACGCCGGAGCTCACCGTCGACCAGGCCGACCAGCTCGCCGCGATCGCCGCCGGCATCCAGGCCCTGTCGCAGGGTGCGTCCGTGGAGTTCGGGGACGGCACCGGCGGCGTACGGTCGGCGATGACCGAGTTCTACGGCGGTGTCCTCTTCATCGTGGAGGCCGGCGAGGGCGCTCACCTGGCCGTCGTCACCACCGAGGACGCGGACGCCGGCCTCGTCGGGCACAACATGAGCGAGCTCGTCGAACAGCTCGGCGCCCATCTGACCGCGCAGCCCCGGACGTCATGAGCCGCCCCGGCAGGGACGACTCACCCGACCGTCTGTACACCCTCACCGGTGGCCGTGCGCACACCACCGCGGACAGCCCTTTCGACCTGGTGACGCTCGTGGTCGCCGAGTGCGATCCGACCCCCGGCATGCAGTCGGAGCACGCGGCGATCCTGCGGCTGACCCAACTGCCGACGGCCGTCGTCGAGTTGGCGGCCGAGCTGAAACTGCCGGTGAGCATCACCAAGATCCTGCTCGGCGACCTGCTCACGGCGGGCCGCGTCAGCGCCCGCCATCCCCGTAAAGCCGCCGTCCCCGATCCCGACGTCCTGGAACAGGTGCTCGTTGGACTCCGCAACCTCTGAGGCAGCCGTCGAGGCAGCCGCCCGCACCCCTCTGGGTGCCACCGCCGACAACGGCCTCAAGATCGTCGTCGTCGGCGGTTTCGGCGTCGGCAAGACCACCCTCGTCCGCTCGGTCAGCGAGATACGTCCCCTCAACACCGAGGAGACGATGACCCGGGCCGGTGAGCACATCGACGACATCAGCGAGATCCGGGGGAAGTCGGCGACCACCGTCGCCTTCGACTTCGGCCGCATCACGCTCGACGCCCGCAATGTGCTGTACCTCTTCGGCGCCCCCGGTCAGGAGCGGTTCTGGTTCCTGTGGGACCGGCTGTTCTCGGGGACGCTCGGCGCGGTCGTCCTCGTCGACACCCGTCGTATCGACGACAGTTGGTACGCCATCGACCGGCTCGAGCACCACGGCACGCCGTTCGTCGTGGCCTGCAACGACTTCGGCGGCCCGGCCTACGCCCCGCGGCAGATCCGCGACGCCCTCGACCTCGATCCGCAGGTCCCGCTGCTCGACTGCGACGCCCGCTCCCGGGCCTCGGGCAAGCAGGTCCTGATCACACTGGTGGAGCACGTCCGGAACACGTACGCCGCCCAAGGCCCCGGCAAGACGCAGAACGTACGCGAACAGGACGCGTACGCCACCCACGCCCCCGTATCCGAACAGGAGTTGACGCGGTGACCGCCCCCGTACCCCTCAGCGGCCCCAGGTTCCAGACCGAACCGGCGCGGCTGTACCGGGAGATGCGGCGCGACCACGGTGCCGTCACGCCGGTCGTGCTCGACGGCGACATCCCGGCCTGGCTGGTGCTCGGCTACCGCGAGCTGCACCAGGTCACCGGCGATCCGGTGCTGTTCAGCCGGGACTCCGAGCTGTGGAACCAGTGGGACCGCATCCCCGACGACTGGCCGCTGCTGCCGATGATCGGCCGCAAGCAGCCGTCGATCCTCTACACGGTCGGCGAACGGCACCGCGAGCGGGCGGCGATGATCAGCGAGGCGCTGGAGGCGGTGAGCCCCTCCGAACTGCGGGCCTACGCCGAGAAGTTCGCCGACGAGCTGATCGACGCGGTGTGCGCCGAGGGCGAGACGGACATCGTCGGCAACTACGCGATGCTGCTGCCGGTCCGGGTCCTGGCCCGGCTGTACGGCTTCTCCGACGAGCAGGGTCCGGGCCTGGTCACCGCCCTCAACGACATGATCGACGGGCGGGAGCGGGCCCTCGCGGGCCAGACGCACCTCGCCGGCTCCATGTTCCGGCTCCTCGCCGACCGGCGTGCCGCACCGGCCGACGACGTGGTCTCGCGGATGCTCGCCCACCGCGGCGGGTTCACGGACGAGGAGATCGCCCAGGACCTGATGGTCATGATGGCGGCGGGCCACCAGCCCACCGCCGACTGGATCGGCAACTCGCTGCGGCTGATGCTGACCGACGAACGGTTCGCGGCCTCCCTGTTCGGCGGCCGCAACAGTGTCGCCGACGCCATGAACGAGGTCCTGTGGGAGGACACGCCGACCCAGAACGTCGCCGGGCGGTGGGCGTCCCGCGACACCCAGCTCGGCGGGCGCCGGGTCCGCGCCGGCGACCTGCTGCTGCTCGGCCTCCAGGGCGCCAACTCCGACCCGCAGGTCCGCACCGACGGCTCCACGCTCACCGGCGGCAACAGCGCCCACTTCTCCTTCGGACACGGCGAGCACCGGTGCCCGTTCCCCGCGCAGGAGATCGCCGAGGTCATCGCGCGCACCGGCATCGAGGTCGTCCTGGACCGCCTGCCCGACATCGACCTCGCGGTCCCCGCCGACTCCCTGACCCGCCGCCCCTCCCCGTGGCTGCGCGGCCTGACCGCCCTACCGGTCCGCTTCACACCGGTGCCGACCCACTGAGCCCACGCCGGTACCGGTCCGCTTCCCGCCTGTGCCCGCGCTCTGCCATCTACGTCCTCTTGGAGACCCCATGACCACTGACCTGGAACAGACGCGCATAGCCCTCGACCCGTTCGTCACCGACCTGGACGGCGAGAGCGCGCGGCTGCGGGAGGCGGGGCCGCTGGCCGCCGTGGAGTTGCCCGGCGGGGTGCCCGTCTGGGCGGTCACGCATCACGCCGAGGCGAAGGCGCTGCTGACCGACCCGCGGCTGGTGAAGGACATCAACGTGTGGGGTGCCTGGCAGCGCGGCGAGATCCCGGCGGACTGGCCGCTGATCGGCCTGGCCAACCCGGGCCGCTCCATGCTGACCGTCGACGGCGCCGACCACCGCCGGATGCGCACGCTGGTCGCGCAGGCACTCACGCCGCGCCGGGTGGAGGAGATGCGGGAGCGGATCACGGCGCTGACCGAAAAGCTGCTCGACGATCTGGAGGGCGACACCGTCGACCTGAAGGCGGCCTTCGCCTACCCGCTTCCCATGTACGTCATCGCCGACCTCATGGGCCTGGCCGAGGAGAAGCTGCCCCGCCTGAAGGAGCTGTTCGAGAAGTTCTTCTCGACGCAGACGCCGCCGGACGAGGTCATCGCCACGCTGATGGAGCTGGCGGGCATCATGGCGGAGACCGTGGCCGCCAAGCGCGCCGAACCCGGCGACGACCTCACCTCGGCCCTCATCCAGGCCTCCGAGAACGGCGACCACCTCACCGACGAGGAGATCGTCTCCACGCTCCAGCTGATGGTCGCGGCGGGCCACGAGACGACGATCTCCCTCATCGTCAACGCGGTGGTCCAGCTGTCACTCCACCCGGTCCAGCGCGCCCTGGTCCTGGCGGGCGAGGTCGACTGGTCCTCCGTCGTCGAGGAAACGCTGCGCCACTCCACTCCCACCTCCCACGTCCTGATCCGCTTCGCGACGGAGGACGTCCAGGTCGGCGACAAGGTCCTCCCGGCGGGCGACGCGCTGATCGTGTCGTACGCCGCGATCGGCCGCGACGAGCGGGCCCACGGCCCCACGGCGGGCGAGTTCGACATCACCCGCACCTCCCCCAACCGCCACATCAGCTTCGGCCACGGCCCTCACGTCTGCCCCGGCGCCGCCCTCTCCCGCCTGGAAGCGGGCGTGGCCCTCCCGGCCCTCTACGACCGCTTCCCGGACCTCGACCTGGCAGTCCCGGCGACAGAACTCCGCAACAAGCCGGTGGTGACACAGAACGACCTGTTCGAACTGCCGGTACGGCTGACGGCCCCGCGGGAGTCGTAGGCGTCGTGGAGGTCGTGGATCCCGACAGTTCCACGGGCCGGGGAAGTCGTCTCATCGAACGGACGGGTTTCCGTCCGGTTTCACCGAGGCGATACGCTCCGGCTCGTGGCTGAGATCCAGATTCCCGCTGACATCAAGCCCGCCGACGGACGTTTCGGCGCGGGCCCCTCCAAGGTGCGTGTCGAGGCGCTGGACGCCCTCGCCGCGACCGGTACCTCCCTGCTCGGCACCTCCCACCGCCAGGCCCCGGTCAAGAACCTGGTCGGCAAGGTGCGCGAGGGGATCTCCGAGCTGTTCTCCCTCCCCGAGGGTTACGAGGTGATCCTCGGCAACGGCGGCTCCACCGCGTTCTGGGACGTCGCGACCCACGGTCTGATCGAGAACAAGTCGCAGCACCTGAACTTCGGCGAGTTCAGCTCGAAGTTCGCCAAGGCGGCCAAGCTCGCTCCGTGGCTGGCCGAGCCGACCGTCATCGCCTCCGACCCGGGCACGCACCCGGAGCCGCAGGCCGAGGCGGGCGTCGACGTGTACGCCTTCACGCACAACGAGACCTCCACCGGTGTCGCCGCCCCGATCAAGCGCGTGGCCGGTGCCGACGAGGGCGCGCTCGTCCTCGTCGACGCCACCTCCGGCGCCGGCGGCCTCCCGGTCGACATCACCGAGACCGACGTCTACTACTTCGCCCCGCAGAAGTCCTTCGCCTCCGACGGCGGCCTGTGGATCGGCGTCTTCTCCCCGGCCGCGATCGAGCGCGCCGAGCGCGTCCACGCGTCCGGCCGTCACGTGCCCGAGTTCTTCTCGCTCCCCACGGCGATCGACAACTCCCGCAAGAACCAGACGTACAACACCCCGGCCCTCGCCACCCTGTTCCTGCTGAACCAGCAGCTGGAGTGGATCAACGGCCAGGGCGGCCTGGCGTGGTCGACGGCCCGTACGAAGGACTCCTCGACGCGCCTGTACAGCTGGGCGGAGGAGAGCAAGCACGCGACCCCGTTCGTCGCCGACGCCGCCAAGCGCTCGCAGGTCATCGGCACGATCGACTTCTCCGACGACATCGACGCCGCCGCGATCGCCAAGGTCCTGCGCGTCAACGGCATCGTCGACACCGAGCCCTACCGCAAGCTCGGCCGCAACCAGCTCCGCGTCGCCATGTTCCCGGCGATCGACCCGGCGGACGTCGAGGCACTGACCAAGTGCATCGACTACGTGATCGAGAAGCTGTAGCTGAAGCTGTAACTTCCTTGTAAAAAGCGGTAGTTGCGTCACTTGTTGCAGGGCCCTGTCGGTGACAGGGCCCTGTTCGTCGGGTACGGCTGGGGCATGAACAGACCGATACCGGGCACTGTGCAGATCTCGGTGCGCCACATCCTCACCGACAAGACGACCGGCGTGACGACCAGGACCCGCAACATCACCTGGCGCAGCACCCAGTACCGCGTGCGCCGGCCGGCATCGGGCAAGCACAGCGTGGAACTGACCTGCTCGGCGTGCGACGCCGCCCTCGTGGCCGAGGTCCGCGACGAGGCCCATTACCGCAGGACCACCGTCATCCTGCGGACTCTTGCCGCACTGTCCGTGCTCGTCCTTGTCGTGGCCTTCGGCATCGCCGTCTACGAAGGCGGCAAGACGACGCCCGAGGGCCAGTCGGGGTCGGTCCTGTTCCCCCTGAGCATCATCGCGATCGCCGTCGCGTTCCTCGCCGCTCCCCTGTTCTTCATCAAGAGCTCCGGCTACACCGGCGTCAGCTTGCTCAAGGCCCCCAAGCTCCACTCGCTCCATGCGGTGCGCGGCTGACGTCCGTCGACGACGAACAGGGCGCCCGGTGTTCACCGGGCGCCCTGCGTATTCAGTCCTGCTTTCCAGTCCTGCTTTTCCAGTCCTGCTTCAGCGCGTGTCGGCTCAGCCGCGGAAGCCGAGGAGACCGTGCAGACCCGCCCCGCTCGGCGCGGTGGCCGGCTGGTCGGCGGCCGGCGTGGACATCGCCGAGGCCGTGGCGGCCGGCTTGGGGTCGGGGGTCTTCTGGCAGACCGCGTCGGCCACACCGCTGCCGCGCGGCACCGTGCCGTCGGTGAGGTACTTCACCAGGTACTTGTCGAGGCAGGCGTTGCCGCTCAGCGAGATGCCGTGGTTGCCGCCGCCCTGCTCCACGACCAGGCTGGAGTGCTTGAGCAGACGGTGGACGGTGACGCCGCCCTGGTACGGGGTGGCCGCGTCGTCCGTCGCCTGGAACAGCAGCACCGGAGGCAGCTTGGTGTTGGCGACGTTCACCGGCTTCAGGGGCTTCGTCGGCCAGAACGCGCACGGCGCGTTGTACCAGGCGTTGTTCCAGGCCATGAACGGCGCCTTGTCGTACACCTTCCAGTTGTCCTTCTGCCACTGCTTCCAGTCGCGCGGCCAGGAGGCGTCACGGCACTGCACGGCGGTGTAGACGCTGTAGCCGTTGTCACCGGAGGCGTCGATGGCCGCCATGTTCTCGTACAGCGTGACCAGCGGGGCGGTCTTCTTGTCGTTCGCGTACGCGGCGAACGCCTTGGCCAGGTCGGGCCAGTAGCCGTTGTAGTAGCCGCCCGGGATGAAGATGTCCTCCAGCTCGGAGGCGCCCACCTTGCCGCCGGCCGGCGTCTTGGCGAGATCCGCCCGCATCGCGTACCACTTGGCCTCGATCTTGGCCGGGTCGGTGCCGAGCTTGTACGTGCTGTCGTACTTGGCGATCCAGGCCATCAGCGCCTTCTGCCGGGCGTCGAAGGCGTAGTCCTGCGAGAGGTTGGCGTCGTACCAGACACCGTCGGGGTCGACGATGGAGTCCAGCACCAGGCGGCGCACCCGGTTCGGGAAGAGCTTGCCGTAGACCTGGCCCAGGTAGGTGCCGTACGAGTAGCCGAAGTAGTTGATCTTCGACGCGCCGAGCGCCTTGCGGATCGAGTCCATGTCCTTCACGGCGCTGATCGTGTTGATGTACGGCAACACGTCCTTGTACTTGGTGCCGCAGGCCGTGGCGAAGGACTTGGCGCGCTTGAGGTTGGCCTTCTCGATCGCGGCCGTGCCGGGCACGGAGTCCGGGCGGACCGGGTTGAAGTAGCCCGGCTTGCAGTCCAGGGCGGGCTTGCTCTTGCCGACGCCGCGCGGGTCGAAGCCGATGACGTCGTACTGGCTCGCGACCGCCTTGGGGAGCGCGGACGCGACGAAGCCGGCGAGGGTCAGGCCGCTGCCGCCGGGGCCGCCGGGGTTGACCAGAAGCGGACCCTGGTAGCGCTGCGCGGTGTGCGGTACGCGGGACAGGGCGAGGGTTATCTTCCGCCCCGTGGGCTTCGCGTAGTTCAGCGGCACCTTCACCGACGCGCACTGGAGGGTCGGGTAGTCGTCCGTGCCGCACTTCCTCCAGGTGACGCTCGACGCCTGGGCGGACTGCTGGGCGTCGGCCTGGGCCGGGACGGCGATGAGCGAGCCGGCGACGACGACGGTCGCACCGCACAGCACGGCTGTACTTCTTCTCATGAAGGTCCTTCAGAGAGCATGGGCGTTGGACAAGGTTCGGAGGATGGGCGGTCCCGGCGCGATCTTTTCGGAAAAGCGTGCCAACGGAGAACATCTCGACCGAAAATTTGAACCAAAAATGTGAACCAGCTGTGCCGACAGAGCGGGGCGCCCGGCGAACACTCCGCCGGACGCCCGCCCTCCGCTCAGGTCGCCGTGCAGGTCACCGTCGGCACGCTCCCGCCTCCCGGCGCCCCGCCGAACCCGAGGGTCGCCGAACCGCCCACGGCCACCGCCCCGTTGTGAGCGGCGTTGGTGGCGGTCACCGTCGCCCCGGACTGCGTGTACGACGCGTTCCACATGTTCGTGACCTTCTGCGATCCGCTCCAGGTCCAGGTCACCTTCCAGGAACTGAGCGCGGTCGTCCCGGTGTTGGTCACCTTCACCTCGGCGTTGAAGCCGCTGCCCCAGTCACTGGTGACGGTGTAGGCGGCGGTGCAGGCCGCCCCGGGCCCGCCCGGACCGCCAGGACCGCCGGGACCGCCCGGGCCGCCACCGTTCGACGGGAAGCCGGGCGCCTTGATGCTCGCCAGATACCCGTCCTTCACGGTGTCCACCGTCTGCCAGTCGTCCTTCAGGATCCCGCCGGTGTCACCGGAGTTGGGGTTCCAGGACCAGAAGGTCCAGTGGAAGGAGTCCGAGCCGTACGTCGACGTGGGCCGCAGATAGTCCACGAGGGCCGCAAGCCATTTCTGGTCGACGGTCGACTGGAGCGTCGTGCCGAACTCGCCCACCCACACGGGCGCGATGTTCTGCTTGAAGATGTAGCCCCAGTACTTGTCCCAGATCCCCGGCATGTTCGCCGGGAAGGACGGATCGCTGAACCAGCTCTGCTGCGCGACGGACGTGGCGTAGTCGTGGGCGGAGTAGACGACCCGGTTGGCGACGCTCAGGTTCACCGGGTGCTGGGCGACGCCCATCAGGTTGCCGCCCCACCAGCCGGAGACGCCGTTGAAGGTCTGCACGCCCTCGACGAAGATCAGCAGGTCGGGGTTGACGGAGAGGACCGCGTTGCCGGCCCGCTGGGCGGCCAGCCGCCAGTCCGTCGCCGTGTCGCCGCAGCCCCAGCAGGCCGGGTCGTGCGGCTCGTTGTGCAGGTCGATGCCGACGACCGTGTTCTGGCCGAGGTAACGGGTCGCCAGCGCCTTCAGGTTGGCGATCCACGTCGACTCGGGGACCGCGGCGGTGTACCAGAGCGCCGACTGGCCGGCGGAGTCCGGACGGTGCCGGTCGAGGATGACCTTGAGGCCGTCCTGTCCGGCGTACGCCACGATCTTGTCCAGCACGCCGAGGGAGCTGAGCCCCTGGAGGTCGGCGTTCTTGCCGCTGCTGAAGTCGATGCTGTTGGGGACGGTCCCGGCCTTGAAGATGTCGTCGCTGAACGGGATGCGGAGGGTGTTGTAGCCCAGCGATTTCATCTGGTCGATCATGGACTTGTAGTCGCGGGACCAGAGGCCGTGGACGACGTGGTTGCTGGTCTCGAAACCGAACCAGTTGATCCCGGCGACCCGGACCGCCTGGCCGTCGGCGTCCAGGATCTGCCGCCCGCTGGTGTGCCAGTAACCGGCACCGGCGGCGTCCTCGGCCGCCTGCGCCGAGGGGCTGACGCCGGCCAGGAGCGGTATCAGAAGCGCCGCCGCGCACAACGCTCTTCGCAAGGTGCGGAACATGTCGCTGCCTTCTCTAGGGGGGCGCGGGCCCGGAACGTGATGGGAGCGCTCCCATCGCCCGCTCCCCCCATGGAAGTCATGTCACATGAACACGTCAAGACGCGTGACGCTACCTACTGAGCTTCTGGAACCTGCGTACCGCGAGCGGCAGGAAGAGCGCCGTCAGGATCACCGGCCACACACACGCCATCAGCAGGGCGTGCTCCTCGACCCAGGAGTCCCCGCCGCCCACCGGCGTGCCGAACAGGTCGCGGGTCGCGGCGGCCGTGGAGGAGATCGGGTTCCAGGCGGCCACATGACCCAGCCAGTCGGGCATGAGCTGGGGCGCGACGAAGATGCTGGAGATCATCGTGAGGGGGAAGGCCACCGCGAACAGGCCGCCCGCGGCCTCGGGGTTGGGCACGATGAGCCCCAGCCACACCCCGATCCAGATCAGCGCGAACCGC
Organism: Streptomyces sp. NPDC057280; assembly: GCF_042668605.1. Classification (NCBI taxonomy): domain Bacteria; kingdom Bacillati; phylum Actinomycetota; class Actinomycetes; order Kitasatosporales; family Streptomycetaceae; genus Streptomyces; species Streptomyces sp. NPDC057280. The sequence continues at coordinate 120,758 of NZ_JBHUYR010000005.1, read as the reverse complement.
AGCCACAGCAGCAGCCCGAAGGCCGCGAGGAAGCCGAATCCGCCGTCGGGTCGCCAGCCCATGGCGAGCGCGGTCAGCATCATGATGGCCAACTCGGCGCAGGCGACGAGCAGATCGGTCACCCCGCGTCCGGCGACGACGGCCGCGGACGCCATCGGCATCGAACGGAACCGGTCGATCACGCCCTTCGTGGCGTCGTACACCACCAGGGTCGCGGTGTTGATGAAGCCGAAGGCCATGGTCATCACGAACATCCCGGGCATCAGGAAGTCCTTGTAGTCCCCGCCGCCGGGCACCTGCATGGCGCTGCCGAAGACATAGCCGTAGAGCAGGACAGAGAGGATCGGGAAGCCCAACTGCCAGGCGATGTTGACCGGTTGGCGCTGGTAGTGGGTGAGGCCGCGGCGGACGATGTTCCAGACGTCGGCCAGGACCCAGTACGTACGGCCATGGGCCGCTTCCAAAGTGCCCGTACTCGTGCCTGTGCCCGTGCCCGTGCTCGTACCCGTACTCGTACTCGTGCTCATGCGGTCGCCTCCTCGGTCTCCGAGTCCGTGCGGTGTCCGGTCAGGCGCAGGAACACGTCGTCGAGACTGGGCCTGCGCAGCCCGATGTCCTCCACCCGGACGCCCTCGTCCTGGAGGGTGCGGGCGACCTCGGTGAGTGCGGCGACCCGGTCGACGACAGGGGCGTGGACCCGCAACTCGCCCTCGTCGGCCTCGGGTTCGCCGTCCGAGACCCGGGCGACGACTTTCACCACCTGCGGGATGTCGGCCCGTTCGGCGAGGACGACCTCGATCCGGTCGCCGCCGATCCTGCCCTTCAGCCCGTCCGGGGTGTCGTCGGCGATGGCCCGCCCCTGGTCGATGACGGTGATGCGGGAGGCCAGCCGGTCGGCCTCCTCCAGGTACTGCGTGGTGAGCAGCACAGTGGTCCCGCTCGCGACCAACGCCCTTACGGACTCCCACACTTCGCCACGGCTGCGCGGGTCGAGGCCGGTGGTCGGCTCGTCGAGGAAGAGGACGGCCGGGGCGAGGATCATGGAGGCGGCCAGGTCGAGGCGGCGCCGCATGCCGCCGCTGTACTTGCCGACGCCCTTGTCCGCGGCGTCGGTGAGGTCGAACTGCTCCAGCAGCTCCACGGCCCGCGCCTTGGCGCGCCGCCCGCCGAGGTGAAACAGGCGGCCGAACATCTCCAGGTTCTGCCGTCCGGTGAGCACCTCGTCGACGGCCGCGTACTGGCCGGTGAGCCCGATGCGCGCCCGCACGTCACGGGCCCGCGAGGCGACGTCCAGACCGGCCACCTCCGCCCGCCCGCCGTCGAGCCGGACGAGCGTGGACAGGATGCGTACGGCGGTGGTCTTGCCGGCGCCGTTGGGCCCGAGCAGCCCGTGCACGGTGCCCTCGCGGACGGCCAGGTCGAAGCCGTCGAGGGCGCGTTTCTCGCCGTACCGCTTCTCCAGCGCCTCGGCGCGGACGGCGTATCCGTCGGTGGTCATGGCTCCCCCTTGTTCTCCGTGCCCGCCATTAACTGAGTACACCGTACCCGATTGCGCGTACGCCGTACTCAGTTTTTTCGTACGGCATTAAGCTGCCCCCATGACGAGCAGTGCGGAGACCAGTGGCAGCGGCGACATCGCGCGCACGCTCGAACTGCTGTGGGACACCGGCAAACGACCCAGTCGCGGCCCCAAGCCCACGCTCACCCTGGACCGGATCGTGGAAACGGCCGTCCAGGTCGCGGACGCCGACGGCCTGGAAGCGCTGTCGATGCGCCGGATCGCCACCGAGCTCGGCACGGGCACCATGTCGCTGTACCGCTACGTCCCCGGCAAGGGCGAGCTCCTCGACCTGATGCTGGACCGGGTACAGCGCCCGTCGGAGAACCCGGCGGACCTGGGCGACGGGGGCTGGCGCTCAGCCCTGGAGGCGCTGGGCCGGGCCACCCTCGCCCTCTACCGCCGCCACCCCTGGCTGCTCCAGGTCAACCAGTCCCGCCCGATCCTCGGCCCCAGCGCCCTCGACGGCATGGAGAAGATCCTCAGCCGAATCAAGCCGATGGGCCTGACCGACCCCGAGCTGGTCTCGGCGATCATCATGGTCGACGGTTACGTCGTCGGCGCCGCCCGCACCCAGCTGTACCAGCAGGAGGTGGAACGCCGGACGGGCCTGACGGACGCGGAGTTCTGGCAGGCGCAGGTGCCGATGCTGGAGAAGGTCATGGCCTCCGGCCGCTACCCGCTCCTCGCCGGGCTCTCCGAGGACGCTTTCGGATCGGACTTCGACCACTTCGAGTTCGGGTTGCAACGGATCCTCGACGGCCTGGAAGTGCTCGTGTCACAGCGCGGCTCGGGCGACTGATCACGGTCACTTCCGGGGCCGCGACAGCCGCCGGAACCCGAAGACGACGGCGACGACGGCCGCGACGGCGAGGGCGCCGACCTTGACGGTGCCGTTGCCGTCACCGTCGCCCCCGCTGCCGCCCTGGGCCGAGCTCCCGCCCCCGGAAGACGAACCGGACGATCCGCCGCCACCGCCCGGCGCGTCCTGCGCCACGACCTCGCTCCCCTCACCCTCGCTGCCGAGCATGAGCTTGGTGCCGTCGGCGGAGTAACTGACGGACTCCCCTTGCCCGAGGGGCACGCTGAGCCGCCCCTCCTTCTTCAGGTCGCCGCCGTTCCAGTCGTACCAGATGCCGCCGAAGTACCCGCGTACGGCGAGGTGTCGGCCGTCCGGCGAGAACGCGGCGTCGGTGGCCCAGAGGTCGACGGGCTCGACGGGCTCGAAGACGTTGGTACCGGAGGTGGAGAGCTTGGCGGGCCCCTCATACAGATGCCCGCCGTCCTCCTGCTTGTCGATGATGTAGACGCGCCCGGTCCTGGGATGGACGACCATCGACTCGGCGTCGCGCGAACCGTCCGTGTACTTCACGACGTACTGCTTGGCGCGGATGGTCTGGTCGACGAGCTTCTTGGGCTCGGGAAGCTGGTAGATCCAGACGTACGGCCAGCTCACCCCGTCGTTGTCGCCGATGTCCCCCACATAGATCTGGTTGTCGGGCCCGATGGAGACGGCCTCGACGTCCCGCTGCTGCCCGACCCCGGCGAGGGTGATGCGGGCGACGGTCTTCCCGGTGCCGCTGTCGACGGCGTAGAGGTAGCTGCCGGTGTCCTGGTCGTTGTGCGTCCAGTAGATGCCGGGGTGCTGGCGGGAGGCGGCGAGGCCGCTGGACTCGGTGATGCGGGGGTCCTCGATGGTGAAGCCCTTGTCCCCGTCAGCCGCGGCGACGGGCCCCGCGCCCAGGAGAACGAGCAGGGCAGAGGCTCCGACGACACCCATTAGCGCACGCATGCGGTCAAGCTTGCCATCCCCGTACGGGGAGAGGCGGGCGGCCGGGTGGCGACTCTCACACCCCACCTCTGCCCGGGATCGTTCATCATGATCGGATGCTCAGGTTCATGCCCGTCGGCGACTCCATGACGATCGGAAGCGCGGGCGAACACACATGGCGTTACCGGATGTGGCAGCACCTGCGCGACACGTACGGCGGCCCGTTCGCCGTGGTGGGCCCGCGCGAGACCCTGCACGACAAGGCGACGGACGCGCCGACGTCGTACGAGTACGCCGACCCCGACTTTCCCAGCGCCCACCTCGCCGGGTGGGGCGAGGGCTGGCTGCACATGGCACCGCTGATCGGTGAGGCGGTGCGCTCGTGCCGGGCGAACGTCCTCATGGTCTCCCTGGGCCTGATCGACCTGGGCTTCTACACGAACGCCGAGCAGACCGCGGACAACGCCCGCGCCTTCATCGCGGCGGCGCGGGAAGCGAATCCGCGCGTCCGGATGATCGTCCTCCCCGTCCTCACCAACATCCGCGTCGAGGAGGACGCCGACTTCGCGGCCCAGGTCACCCTGTTCAACGAGCTGCTCGCGAAGACGGTCGCCGACCTGGACGAGCCCCGCTCGCCGCTGCTGCTGGCGTCGCCGCCGCAGTCGTACGACTTCAGGGTCGACACGTACGACGGCACGCATCCGAACGCCGACGGTGAGCACAAGATCGCGGGGGCGTTCGCGGAGGCGATGCACCAGGCGTGGGGATGGGGACAGCCGTACGAGGCCGGAACAGGCTGACTGAATATCGGCGCACCCCGGTGACTCTGCGTATCGTTGTACTGCGCGGCTGCACCTGTCCGTGGGGCAGCCGGGGAGGAGCGCCACGATGACCGTCCTTGAAGACAGGATCGAGATGGCCGACGCCGACGCCAACACCGAGCGCTTGGACGAGTGGTTCGAGCGGCTGGAGCGGATGCCCGTCCCCGAGGGTTACAGGGTCGAGATCGTCGAGGGCAACGTTCACATGACGCCGCAGCGGGACACGCACTGGATCATCATCCGCCGAATCGTGCGGGCGCTGGAGGATAAGTTCGGGATGCATGTCAAAGCGTTCTCGGACGTCCGTATCGACTTCCCGGGTCACGAGAACGGCTTCTGTCCGGACGTCGCCCTGCTCAAGGACTCGGCGAAGAAGGACAGCACGGGCCATTGGCGCTGGCAGGACGTCGTGTTCGTCGCCGAGGTCATCTCCAAGGGCACGGCCGCCAACGATTACGGTCCGAAGAGGTTCGCCTACGCGGAGGCCGAGGTCCCCCTGTACGTCATCGCCGACCCCTATCAGGGCCGCTGCTCCATCTACACCGACCCCAAGCAGGGCGACTACGCCGAGCCCACGAAGGTCGATTTCGGCACCGACCTCGACCTGACCGGCACCGTGGTCGACCTGATCCTCAAGACCGAGGAATTCCCCCGGGACTGAGCCCGCACCCCACCTCCCACAGCAACTCCCCGTCCACGAACGGCACGCCGGCCGACGGCACCGACCGCCACCCCAGCGGCCAGGTGATCCCGGTCAACGCGGGCACCCCCACGTAAGCCATTCCGCCGTGACTGCGCGTCAGCACCCTCACGCCCGGCGGCCATGCATAGCCTGCGCCGGTTTGCGGGGGCAACAGGAAGTACATGTTCCGGTCACCCGTGGACTCGGCGACGATCGGCCCCGCGTCGAAGTCCGTACAGCGCAGCAGCTCGGAGGCGACGCGCTCGGCCAGCGGTGCCCTCATCCGTACGGCGTCGAAGTGCACGCCGGCGAGGCGCAGGGCGTGACCGGCGTCGGGGATCCAGAGCGGGATCCAGGGGGCGTCGATTCTTTCGTTCATGCCGCAAATCGTTGCGGGCGCTCACATACTGTGACCAGGGGTTCGCAAGGGTGGTGCAGGGCTGTGCACTTGGGGAGGTTGTTGTGCACTCCGGTGATCGCGGGTCGGAGACGTTCGGGACACTGGTGAGGTTCTTCCGCGAGCGGGCCGGGATGACGCAGGAGGCCCTCGGCAAGCACGTCGGGTACTCCAAGTCGCAGGTGGCGATGGTGGAGCGCGGGGAGCGGTCGCCCAAGGGGCAGTTGGTGGAGATCGCCGACCAAGTGCTCGGTGCACAAGGTGCACTGGTGGTGCTGGCGGAGAAGGAGTTCGGGAAGGGCGGGCTCCGCCCGTGGACCGAGGACTATCTGGCGGAGGAGCGGAAGGCCGCCGCGCTGCACGTGTACCAGACCCACCTGATTCCGGGTTCGCTGCAGACGGAGGCGTACGCGCGGGCGGTGTTCACCTCCAACCGCTGCCCGACCCTGGACGAGGAGGAGATCGACAACCGGGTCGTCGCCCGCCTCGGACGGCAGGAGCTCTTCGCCCGCAAGCCCGCGCCCACCATCAGCTACGTGCTCGAAGAGGCCGTCCTGACACGCCCGTTGGGCGGTGCAGCCACTCTCAAGGAGCAGCTGCACCACGTCCTTGCCATCGCCGAACTCCGCCACGTCGAAATCCAGGTGATGCCGCACAGCCGGGAAACCCACGCCGGTCTGGCCGGTCGCATGAGCCTGTTGGAGACCATCGACCGTCAGCAGCTCGCCTATGTCGAAGGCCACCGGGGCGGCTACTTCGTGAGCGAACAGCCCGACGTAGGAGACCTGTTCGGCAAATATGGCATTCTGCGAGCGCAGGCCCTCAGCCCCGAGGAGTCCGCAACGCTGATCGAGAAGGTGGCACGGGAGCTATGAGCACGGACCTCCACTGGAGCAAGAGCAGCTACAGCGACGGCGAGGGCGAATGCCTGGAGGTCGCTCCCACGCCCACCACCATCCACATCCGCGACTCAAAAACCCCCGAAACCGAGGCCCCCCACCTCCACCTCACCCCCACCACCTGGTCGACCTTCCTGAAGTCCCTCTAGGACATCTAGAACATCCCGTTGTCGTTCGCCGAAGTCGCCGGCACGTCCTGGATCACGTCCCAGTGCTCGACGATCTTCCCGCCCCGCACCCGAAACAGATCCACGACCGCCTGCCCCCGCTCCCCCGGCACGTTCACGTAGTGGCTGTGGACCGCGACCAGGTCCCCCTCCGCGATGACCCGCTTCGGCGTGACCTTCAACTCCGGGAACTGCTCGAAGAACGCGCCCAGGCCCGCCTTCACACCCTCCACCCCGTTGGGGATGTTCGGGTTGTGCTGGTCGTACTCGGGCCCCCAGTACCGGTCGAGCGCCGACAGGTCCTTCTTCACCAGCAGCTGATCGAACGCGGCTGTCACCAGCTTCTTGTTGTACGCCGTGAGAAAGCCCGGCCCCGGCCGCTCCGTCCGCGGCCAACTCACCGTGGAGAACATGTCGTTGCCGTTGGCGGACTTCTCCGGCACGTCCTGGCCGACGTCCCAGTGCTCGGCGATCTTCCCGCCCTGGAAGCGGAAGATGTCGAAGACGGCGGAGCCCCGCGTGCCCGGCGTGAGGACGACGTTCGAATGCACGAGGACGAGGTCGCCCTCGGAGATCACCCGCTTGATGTCGTACTTGGCGTCGGGGAACTGCTGGTGCAGCGCGACGCCGAGGTTCTTCAGCGTCTCCGCGCCGTCCGGCGCTTGCGGGTTGTGCTGGATGTAGTCCCGCCGTACGAAACGGTCGACGACCGCGGTGTCCCCGCGCTCGAACACGCCCTTGAGGACACGGGCGGCAACGTCCTTCTGGTAGCCGAGGCGGGCGGAATCACCCTGGGCGCCGTGGCCGGCGTGACCCGCCGTGGCGGCGTGCGGTGCCGCGAGGGCCGGAACAGCGGCGGCACCCAGCACGGCGGTGGAGGCGGCGAGGGCGACAACGGCCCTGCGGACGGAGCTGGTGGGGGGCATGCGACACTCCGGGAATAGATGTTGAAAGTTCAAGCTGACACTTCCCGAAGGAAAGCACTAACCATCAGTTAGCGTCAACCCCCCGGCGCCCGCCGCGCTCCCGGCGCTCCCGGCGCCCCGCCGCACCCCAACCACCCTTGCCTAGAGCGCACTCCACGCCGTTGGCTAAGAACCCATGAAGTACACGCAGCTCGGACGCACGGGACTCAAGGTCAGCCGACTCGTCCTCGGCACCATGAACTTCGGCCCGCAGACGGACGAAGCCGACAGCCACGCGATCATGGACGCGGCGCTGGACGCGGGCATCAACTTCTTCGACACCGCCAACGTCTACGGCTGGGGCGAGAACAAGGGCCGTACCGAGGAGATCATCGGCACCTGGTTCGCGAAGAACCCCACCCATCGCGACAAGGTCGTCCTCGCCACCAAGGTGTACGGCAACATGGGCGCCGACGGCGAGGCCTGGCCCAACCACGACAAGCTCTCCGCCGTGAACATCCGGCGGGCCGTCGACGCGTCGCTCAAGCGCCTCCAGACCGACCACATCGACGTCTACCAGTTCCACCACATCGACCGCGCCACCCCCTTCGAGGAGATCTGGCAGGCGATCGACGTCCTGGTCCAGCAGGGCAAGATCCTGTACGCCGGTTCCTCCAACTTCCCCGGCTACAAGATCGCCCAGGCCAACGAGATCGCCGCCCGCCGCGGCGGCACCATCGGCCTGGTCAGCGAGCAGTGCCTCTACAACCTCTTCGAGCGCCGCGCCGAGATGGAGGTCATCCCGGCGGCCCAGGAGTACGGCCTCGGCGTGATCCCCTGGTCGCCGCTGCACGGCGGCATGCTGGGCGGGGTCATCAAGAAGGAGGTCGAGGGCGGTCGCCGCGCCTCGGGCCGTACGGCGGAGGCGCTCACCGATCCGGCCGTACGCGCGAAGATCCAGTCGTACGAGGATCTCCTCGACAAGCACGGCCTGGAGCCCGGCGAGGCGGCCCTGGCCTGGCTGCTCACCCGCCCCGGCGTCACGGGCCCGATCGTCGGCCCGCGCACGGCGGAGCAACTGGAATCGGCGATCCGAGCCTCGGAGCTGGACCTGAGCGAAGAGCTCCTGACCGACCTCGACGAGATCTTCCCGGGTCCTGGACCGTCCCCGGAGGCCTTCGCCTGGTAGTACCGGTGACGGCAAACGCCCTCCAGGGGCGCGGGGAACTGCGCGACCAGCCACCTCCGGCCCGCAGCCGAAAGAGAACCCGCAGTTCCCCGGCCGTCACTTACCGAGCGCCGCCGCCAACGCCACAACGCCAAACATCAGCACCAGCACAACGGCCATGATCCGGTTCCGGGTCTTCGGGTCCACGCCCCCGAGCCTAACCGGCCCCTCCGAACGCCCACCGCCCGACCACCTCGTACCGCGGCTGCTCCCCCGGCACCCCCGACCGCGGCAGGCTGCTCCGCACGAGCGCCAGCTCACCCACGGTCCACGCCCGACCCGTGAAACCGGCCAGCGCCCCCACGTACGGCCGCACATCCACCTCCGACCGGCTCCGCGCCACGGTCAGATGCGCCTTGTACCGCCGGTGCTCCCCCATGTCGACGCCCGCCTTGCGCCCCGCCGCCTCCGCCCGCTCGGCCAGCAGCCGCAGGGCGGCCATGTCCCCGTCGGCACCGATCCACAGGGCCCGGCCCCGCCCGAACTGCCCGCCTCGATGCAGGGCCAGGTCGAAGGGATCCGTACGTCCCGCCGCGCGCTCCAGCCTCGCCGACAGGTCCGGTACGACGTCGTCGTCGACCTCGCCGTAGAACGCCAGCGTGAAGTGCCAGCCGGGCCGGCCGGTCCAGCGCAGCGCATCCGCCCCCGGAAGCCCCTTCAACGCCGCCAGCTCGGCCGCGAGTTCCTCGGCCACGTCCTCCGGCGGCAGCACCGCGGCGAAAAGTCTCATGCCCGTCACCTTGGCAAAGATCTACGCTGCCGTCATGGCGATCACCATCAGGAACGGCGACCACGACGACATCCCGGCGATACTCGGCATGCTGGACAGCTGTGTGGAGTGGCTGGTCGCACAGGGGCGTACCGGACAGTGGGGATCGAAGCCGCTGTCGGAGAGCCCGAAGACGGTCGAGTCCGTCACGCGGTACATGGACGACGGCATCACCTACATCGCGGAGGTCGACGGCGTACCGGCCGCCACCCTCAGCCTCACCGACGCGCCCGGCGCCTATCTGGCCCATCTCCCCGCCCCCGGCGAGCCCGAGCGGTTCATCCACTGGCTGGCCTCGGAGCGCCGCTTCAAGGGCCGGGGCGTGGGCAGCGCCCTCATCGAGCACGCGGCCGAGGAGACCCGGCGGGCGGGGGTCTCGCTGCTCCGCGTGGACTGCTACGCGGGCGACGACGGCAAGCTCGTCCGCTACTACGAGAACAACGGCTTCAGCCGCGTCGAGGCCTTCACGGTCGGGGAGCAGGAGTGGCCCGGGCAGTTGCTGGCCCGGAGGGTCTGACACCCCCCGGGCCCAGTGGCGCTCACGCCGCCGGCGCCAGCTGCTCCTGCGCCTGTCGCGGCACGAAGCGGACGTGCGGGTGGCCGTGGTTCCAGCCGACCGACAGCCGCAGGTTGCCGACCCTGGCGAGGACCAGGCCGATGACGACCGCCGCGCCCGCGGCGATCGCGCCGCCGACCGCCAGGCCCGCCCGGACGCCGTACGCGTCGGTGATCCAGCCGGCGATCGGTGCGCCGAGCGGGGCGCCGCCCATGAACACCATCATGTAGAGGGACATCACGCGGCCGCGCATGGCCGGGTCGGTGCTCAGCTGGACGCTGCTGTTGGCGGTGACGTTGACCGTCATGCCGAACATGCCGATCGGCATCATCAGCAGGGCGAACAGCCACAGGGAGGGGGCGAGGGAGGCCACCATCTCCAGCGTGCCGAAGGCCACCGCGCCGACCACCAGCACCCGCATCCGGGCGGTGCCGCGGCGGGCGGCGAGCAGGGCGCCCGCGAGGGAGCCGACCGCCATGACGGTGTTGAAGAGGCTGTAGGAGCCGGCGCCCGCGTGGAAGACGTCGTCGGCGAAGGCCGACAGGTAGACGGGGAAGTTGAAGCCGAAGGTCGACACGAACCCGACGAGCACGATCGTCCAGATCAGGTCCGGGCGGCCCGCGACGTAGTGGAGCCCTTCCCGCAGCTGGCCCTTGCCGCGCGGGGCGCGCTGCACGACGTACAGCTCACGGGCGCGCATGAGGAGCAGGCCGGTGATCGGGGCGATGAAGCTCAGGCCGTTCGCCAGGAACGCCCAGCCCGTGCCGACGCCCGTGATCATCAGACCCGCGACGGCGGGGCCGATCAGGCGGGCCGACTGGAAGTTCGCGGAGTTCAGGCTGACGGCGTTCTGGAGCTGGTCGGGGCCGACCATCTCGGAGACGAAGGTCTGCCGGGCCGGGTTGTCGACGACCGTGGCGAGGCCGACGGCGAAGGCGGCCAGGTAGACGTGCCAGACCTCGACGTGACCGGTCAGGGTCAGGAAGGCGAGCGCCAGGCCGGTGAGGGCCATGGCCGACTGGGTGACGAGGAGGGTCGGGCGCTTCGGGAGACGGTCGACGAGGACACCGCCGTAGAGGCCGAACAGGAGCATCGGCAGGAACTGGAGGGCCGTCGTGACACCGACGGCGGTCGCGGAGCCGGTGAGGCTGAGGACCAGCCAGTCCTGGGCGATGCGCTGCATCCAGGTGCCGGTGTTGGACACGACCTGCCCCAGGAAGAACAGGCGGTAGTTGCGGTTCCTGAGTGAGCTGAACATCGAGGACCTGCCAGGGTCCTCGAGGGTCGGGGTGGACGGTGCGGGGGCGGAGTCTGCTCCGGATCCCGTACTCAAAAGGGTTCGCCTCCTCTTTTGTCGGCTTACAGGTGTGCGAGCTTCTCCAGCACGGGGGCGGCGGCACGCAGTTTCGCCCACTCGTCCTCGTCGAGTCCGTCGACCAGGTCGGCCAGGAAGGCGTTGCGCTTGGCGCGGCTCTCGGCGAGCATCGCCTCCGCCTGCTCCGTCTTCGTGACGACCTTCTGGCGGCGGTCCTCGGGGTGCGGCTCCAGCCGGACGAGTCCCTTGGCCTCCAGCAGCGCCACGATGCGGGTCATCGACGGCGGCTGTACGTGCTCCTTGCGGGCGAGCTCACCGGGGGTGGCCTTGCCGCAGAGGGAGAGGGTGCCCAGGACCGACATCTCGGTGGGGCTCAGCGACTCGTCGACCCGCTGGTGCTTCAGTCGGCGCGACAGCCGCATCACGGCGGAGCGCAGGGAGTTCACGGCGGCAGCGTCGTCGCCATGGGTAAGGTCCGGCATCTCTTTAGAGTAACTCATTACTCTCGCTAAACAAGCTGGCGCGCGCGAGGATTCCCGTGAGCCTGGCCACCGAAACCGGACCTTCACCCGTACGAGTGAGACGGCAGCGGAAAGTGAACGGCGCCCGGACCGGCCCGCGACCCTCGTGTTCATGGGGACCAGCGTGCTCAGCCTGCGGATAGACGGGGAGCTGCTCGACCGGCTCCGGGACCATGCGGCCAAAAGGGGAATGAGCGTCCAGGACTATGTGATCCGGACGCTCATTCGGGACGACTTCGACGAGCGGTTCCAGACCGCCGTCGAGGAGACGGAGAAGTTCTACGGCCTCACCTGAGGCCGGTCGATCAGGTCAGCCCCAGGGCCGGCATCAGGTAGTAGAAGGCGAACACGGCGGAGACGACGTACATCGCGACCGGGATCTCCTTGGCCCGCCCGGCCGCCAGGCGCAGCACCACGAAGGTGATGAAGCCCATACCGATGCCGTTGGTGATGGAGTAGGTGAACGGCATCATCACCATCGTGATGAAGGCCGGGATCGCGATCGTGTAGTCGGCCCAGTCGATCTCCTTGACCGAGTTGGCCAGGATCATGAAGCCGACCGCGAGCAGCGCCGGGGTGGCCGCCTGGGACGGGACCATCGTGGCGACGGGCGTGAGGAACAGCGCCACCGCGAACAGGCCGCCGGTGACGAGGTTGGCGAAGCCCGTGCGGGCGCCCTCACCGACGCCGGCCGTCGACTCGACGAAGGCGGTGGTGGCGGACGAGGAGCTCGCGCCGCCCGCCGCGACGGCGAGGCCGTCCACGAAGAGGACCTTGTTGATGCCGGGCATCTGGCCCTGGGCGTCGGTCAGCTTGGCCTCGTCGCTGACGCCCATGATCGTGCCCATCGCGTCGAAGAAGCACGACAGCAGCACGGTGAAGACGAAGAGGATGCCGGTCAGCACACCGACCTTGTCGAAGCCGCCGAACAGGCTGACGTCACCGATCAGGCCGAAGTCGGGGCTCTCGACCGGGTTGCCGGGCCACTTCGGCGTCGTCAGACCCCAGGACGGGACGTTGGCGACGGCCTCGATGATCATCGCCACGACGGTCATGGCGACGATCGAGATCAGGATCGCGCCGGGCACCTTGCGGACGATCAGCGCGAGCGTGAGCAGCGCGCCGAGGATGAAGATCAGGACCGGCCAGCCGTTGAGGTGACCGTCGGCGCCGAGCTGGAGCGGGACGGTGGTGTGGGCGGCGTCCGGGATGCGGGAGACGAAGCCGGAGTCGACGAGTCCGATCAGCATGATGAACAGGCCGATACCGATGCTGATCGCCTTGCGCAGGCCGAAGGGCACCGCGTTCATCACGCGCTCGCGCAGACCGGTCGCCACCAGCAGCATCACGATGAAGCCCGCGAGCACCACCATGCCCATGGCGTCCGGCCACGACATCCGGGGGGCCAGCTGGAGGGCGACGACCGAGTTCACGCCGAGACCGGCGGCCAGCGCGATCGGCACGTTGCCGATGACGCCCATGAGGAGCGTGGTGAAGGCCGCGGTGACACAGGTGGCGGTGACGAGCTGGCCGTTGTCGAGCTGGTGCCCGTACATGTCCTTCGCGCTGCCCAGGATGATCGGGTTCAGCACGATGATGTAGGCCATCGCGAAGAAGGTGGCGAAACCGCCGCGGACCTCGCGGGCGAGGCTGCTGCCGCGCTCGGAGATCTTGAAGTAGCGGTCGAGGGCGCCGTACGCGGGCGTGCCGCCCGGCTGTTCGGGCGCGGGAGCCTTGGCGGTGGCCGAGGTGGACATTGGATGTTCCTACGAGCAGAAGTGGACAGAGTCAAACAGTTTCAGTATGAACATATAAACCCGGAGTTAGCTATCTCCGCGCGTAGAACTGATCGTCGGCGGAGTACCCGGAACCGCCTCGTAAGCTGTGCCCATGGCGAAGTGGACCCCTCAGCACGAGGCACCGGAGCCCCTGGAGGGCCCCATCGTGCCGACCATCATCGGCGGCACGATCCTCTGGTTCGTCCTCTTCCTCGTCCAGCTCCCCTTCTACGGCTGGTTCGACGACCGCGGACACGCCTGGTGGGTATGGACCTGCCTGGCCGGCGCGGGGCTCGGGCTGATCGGCATCTACTACGTCCGGCGCCGCGACGCGGCCATCAAGCGGGCCGAGGCCCTACGGGAAGCCGAGTAGGCCCGTACTACCTGGGCACCACTCGGCCCGGCCGCCTCTCCTCCCCAGGTCGGAACTTCCGTCCACTCGGCGGGTGAAGCCGCAAAACCGCACGTACCGTCGAATGCATGACGCACATCGACGCGGGCGCCGAACTCGATCCTGTGCATCCCGTACCCATGCCCGCCCCCGTGGCGAACGGCGGGCTGAGCACCGCCGAGGTCGCCGAGCGGGTGGCGCGCGGGGCGGTCAACGACGTGCCGGTGCGCAGCAGCCGGTCGTTCGGCGAGATCGTCCGCGCGAACGTCTTCACCCGGTTCAACGCGATCATCGGCGTGCTGTGGCTGGTCATGCTGTTCGTCGCGCCGTTCCAGGACAGCCTGTTCGGGTACGTGATCATCGCCAACACCGGCATCGGCATCATCCAGGAGTGGCGGGCGAAGAAGACCCTCGACTCCCTGGCCGTGATCGGTGAGGCGAAGCCGACGGTACGGAGGGACGGCCAGGCGCTCGAAGTCAGTACGTCGGAGATCGTGCTCGACGACCTGATCGAGATCGGGCCCGGCGACAAGGCGGTCGTGGACGGGGTGTGCGTCGAGGCGGACGGCCTGGAGATCGACGAATCACTGCTCACCGGTGAGGCCGACCCGGTCGTCAAGCACCCCGGCGACCCGGTCATGTCCGGGAGTTTCGTCGTCGCGGGCGGGGGCGCGTTCCAGGCCACCAAGGTGGGGCGCGAGGCGTACGCCGCCCAACTCGCCGAGGAGGCCTCCCGCTTCACGCTGGTCCACTCCGAGCTGCGGACCGGCATCTCCACGATCCTCAAGTACGTGACCTGGATGATGGTCCCGGCGGCGATCGGCCTGGTGATCACGCAACTGGTCGTCAAGAGTCACGACTTGAAGGAGTCCATCGCCCGTACGGTCGGCGGCATCGTCCCGATGGTCCCGGAGGGGCTGGTCCTCCTCACCTCCGTCGCCTTCGCGATCGGCGTGATCCGGCTTGGCCGAAAACAGTGCCTCGTGCAGGAGCTGCCGGCCATCGAGGGCCTCGCCCGCATCGACACCGTCTGCCTCGACAAGACGGGCACGCTGACCGAGGGCGGCATGGACGTCACCGAGCTGCGCGTGCTGGGCGGCAGCGACGAGACGTACGTACGCAAGGTGCTCGGCGCCCTGGGGGAATCGGACCCGCGCCCGAACGCTTCGTTGCAGGCCATCATCGACGCCTACCCGGACGCCGAGGACTGGCGCTGCACCGAGTCGCTCCCCTTCTCCTCCGCCCGCAAGTACAGCGGGGCGAGCTTCAGCGAGGGCAACGGGGAGTCGAGCACCTGGCTGCTGGGGGCGCCCGACGTGCTGCTGAATCCCGATGATCCGGCCCTGGCGGAGACCGGGCGGCTCAACGAGCAGGGCCTGCGCGTCCTGCTGCTGGCCCGGGCGACCGGCGACCTCGACGATCCCGAGGTCGCCCGCGGTGCCTCCGCCGCCGCTCTCGTCGTCCTGGAGCAGCGGCTGCGGCCCGACGCGGCCGACACCCTGCGCTACTTCGCCGAGCAGGACGTCCGCGCCAAGGTCATCTCCGGTGACAACGCGGTGTCGGTGGGCGCGGTGGCCGGGAAGCTGGGCCTGACCGGTACGGCGGTCGACGCCCGTAGGCTCCCCTCGGACCAGGACGGGATGGCGCAGGCGCTCGACGAGGGCACGGTGTTCGGGCGGGTCACCCCGCAGCAGAAGCGGGACATGGTGGGGGCGTTGCAGTCCCACGGGCACACGGTCGCGATGACCGGCGACGGCGTGAACGACGTCCTGGCGCTCAAGGACGCGGACATCGGCGTCTCGATGGGCTCGGGGTCGGAGGCCACGCGCGCGGTCGCCCAGATCGTCCTCCTCAACAACAGCTTCGCCACGCTGCCGGACGTGGTGGCGGAGGGACGCCGGGTCATCGGGAACATCACGCGGGTGGCGACGCTGTTCCTGGTGAAGACGGTGTACTCGGTACTGCTGGCGGTGCTGGTGGTGTGCTGGCAGGTCGAATATCCCTTCCTGCCCCGCCACTTGACCCTGCTGTCGACGCTGACGATCGGCGTACCGGCGTTCTTCCTGGCGCTGGCGCCCAACAAGGAGCGGGCGAAGCCGCATTTCGTACGGCGGGTGATGCGGTACTCGATCCCGGGCGGGCTGGTGGCCGGGGTGGCGACCTTCGTGACGTATCTGATTGCCCGTCACTACTACACCGGCGAAGGCTCCTTGGACGCGGAGACGAGCGTCGCGACCCTGACCCTGTTCCTGATCTCGATGTGGGTGCTGGCCATCATCGCCCGGCCGTACACGTGGTGGCGGGTGGTGCTGGTGGCGTCGATGGGCGCGGGCTTCCTGCTAGTCCTGGCCGTGCCGTGGTTGCAGGACTTCTTCGCGCTGAAGCTGGTGGGGCTGACGATGCCGTGGATAGCGGTGGGGATCTCGGTGGTGGCGGCGGCCGCCCTGGAGGTGACATGGAAATGGGTCGACCGCCGCGTTCCCGCATGACGGGGGTTACTGCTTACTGGCCTTACTGGACGTCGATGAAGTCGCCTGTGGCGTTGACGGCCGACGTCGTCGCGGTGCCCGCGAAGCTGTAGCGGTAGTAGCCGTCGGCGGAGGCCGTGACCGTGGTGCTCAGGCCGCCCGTGGAGCTGGACGTGATGGTCTTGACCGTGGTGTAGGTGCTGGAGCCCTTCTTGCGGAACTGCAGCTTCACCGACTGGCCGGAGTAGCCGGCGTACTTCAGGGTCTCCCAGTTGGCGCGGGTCAGCTTGCCGGTGACGGTGATGGTCCTGCCCTTGCGCACCGGCTCCGGGGAGGCGTTGGCGGTGAGCTTGGCGAGGCGCAGCAGCTTGGTGGTGGCGAGGCCGCCCTGGTCCTTGTAGCCGATCTTGCTGAAGTCGAGGTTGTTGCTGTTCGGGTCCTGGCCGTTGAAGTCGACGGCTTCGGCGGCGCCCTTCCAGGTACCGGCGTCGGCGTTGCCGAGGCCGCCTTCGTCCTCGCCGCCCGGCTCGAGTTCGATGGTGCCGGTGCAGGTGGCCGTGGTGGCCGAGGTGACGGTGCAGGTGGCCGGGTCGCCGCCGAAGATCTCACCGCTGCTGTCGGAGCCGTCGAACGAGCCCTGGTAGAGGAACGGGTCGGTGAAGAAGTCCGACGCGGTGGGGTCGACGTCGGAGCCGTGGGTCAGCGTGTAGCTGACCTTCGTGCTGACGCTCCCGGTGCCGACCTTGACCGAGGAGGCGATCTTGAAGTTGGAGAAGCTGACGTCCAGCGTGTAGGGGGTGCCGGAGTCGGCGGCCTGGGCGGCCGGGACGGCGAGGCCGGTGAGGGCCAGGGCGCCGGTGACGGCGGAGATGGCGGCCACGGTGGCTCTGATGCGCATGTGCGTTCCCCAGGGGGAGAGTTGATCTAGGAGTCTGTTGACTCGTGGGACCAGATCCGTGGCCTGGGGAGTGGGTTGTAGGGCCCTACGCCGAATTTGCCGACTTTGTCGTTACATGCGGGTTGCTTGATCGTCGTATGGGATGCGCATGACGAAACCGGGGGTCAGCGGCGCCGCGGAGGAGGGGGCCGGGAGCGGCGGCTCCCGGCGCGGGACGAAGACCAACTCGCGGTACCTTCGTCGCACGCAGACGAGGAGAGTCATCGTGAGCAAGTTCGTGCGGCCCGCAGCCGAGGGAGCCGACCCGTTCGGGACCGCCCGTCTCAGGCGGGGCGTGCTCGACGCCTGGGCGACCAGCCCCGCCCGGTTCCGCGAGGATGCCAACGCCGAGGAGGACCTCGTCCTCGGCGGCTACCGGGACCGGCTCGTCGTCGAGCTCGCCCAGAACGCCGCCGACGCGGCGGCGCGCGCGGGAGTGGCCGGGCGACTGCGGCTGACCCTGCGCGACGGCGTCCTCGTCGCCGCCAACACCGGCGCCCCGCTGGACGCCGCCGGTGTCGAGTCCCTCTCCACCCTGCGCGCCTCCGCCAAGCGGGACACCTCCGCGGGCACGCCCTCCGTCGGGCGGTTCGGCGTCGGATTCGCCGCCGTCCTCGCCGTCACGGACGAGCCCGCGGTCGTCGGCCGGCACGGCGGTGTCCGCTGGTCCCTCGCCGAGGCCCGTGACCTCGCCGCCGACACCGCCCGGCACAGCCCCGGCCTCGGCGACGAGATCCGGCGGCGCGACGGGCACGTCCCGCTGCTCCGGCTGCCCTTCGCCGCCGAGGGCACCGCCCCCGACGGCTACGACACCGCCGTCATCCTGCCGCTGCGCGACACCGCCGCCGCCGACCTCGCCGAGCGGCTGCTGCGCGCCGTCGACGACGCCCTGCTCCTCGCCCTGCCCGGCCTGGAGGAGGTCGTGATCGAGGCGGGCACCGACGCCCGCACCCTGCGCCGCCGCGCCGACGGCGTCTTCGTCGTCGTGGAGGACGTACGGGACGGGGAGACCGGGACCACCACCTGGCGGGTCGCCTCCGCCCACGGCCCGCTCACCGCCGACCTCCTCGCCGACCGCCCTGTCGAGGAGCGGCTGCGGCCCCACTGGTCGGTCACCTGGGCCGTGCCGGTGGACGCGGAGGGCGCGCCCGTCCGGCCCCGCACCAATCCCGTCGTGCACGCCCCGACCCCCAGCGACGAGCCCCTCGGCGTCCCCGCCCTGCTCATCGCCTCCTTCCCCCTCGACCCCACCCGGCGGCACGCGGCCGCCGGCCCGCTGACCGACTTCCTCGTGCAGCGGGCCGCGGACGCGTACGCCGACCTGCTCGCCGCCTGGCGACCGGTGGGCGTCGGGATCATCGACCTCGTGCCCGGACCGCTGGGCAAGGGCGAGCTGGACGGCGCGCTGCGCCACGCCGTCCTGGAGCGGCTGCCGCGCACCGCCTTCCTGCCGCCCGCCCTGGAGCCCACGGACGATCTGCCCGAGGCACTGCGGCCGAGGGAGGCCGAGGTCGTCGAGGGCGCGGGGGCGGACACCGTCAGCGTGCTCGCCGAGGTGCTGCCGACTCTCCTCCCCGCCGGACTCGAACGGCGCGTGGAACTGCGGACGCTGGGCGTCGCCCGCGTGCCGCTCACCGACGCGATCGACCGGCTCGCCGGGCTGGAGAAGGAGCCCGGCTGGTGGCGGCGGCTCTACGACAGCCTCGCCGGCGTCGACCCGGACCGGCTGTCCGGGCTGCCCGTACCGCTGGCCGACGGCCGGACCACCATCGGGCCCCGGCAGGTGCTGCTGCCCACGTCCGAGGGTGCCCCGGTCGAGCCGGAGACGCTGGCCCGGCTCGGCCTGAAGGTCGCGCATCCCGACGGCGCCCACCCGCTGCTGGAAAAGCTCGGCGCGCTGCCCGCGTCCCCCCGAGCCGTCCTGACCACCCCCCAGGTACGGGCCGCCGTCGCCGCCTCCCTGGACGACGAGGGCGGGCTCGACTGGGAGCAGGACACCCTGGACGCGGAGGAACTCGCCGACACCGTGCTGGCGTTGGCGCGGGACGCGGGTCTCGAACCCGGTGACGAGCCCTGGCTCGGCGCACTCGCCCTCCCCGACGAGGACGGCGAACCGGCCCCCGCCGGTGAACTGGTCTTCCCCGGCAGCCCCTTCCACCAGGTCATGCGGGAAGGCGAACTGGCCACGGTGGACCCGGAGTTGGCGGCGCGCTGGGGCGAACAGCCCCTCGCCGCCTGTGGCGTACTGGCCACCTTCGCCCTCGTCCGCGCCACCGACGTCGTCCTCGACCCGGACGAACTGGAGCCGCGCGACGGGGACTTCGCCGAGCCCGACGACGCCGGACTGCTGGACGCCGTCGACGTGTGGAGCGAGGACGTCCTGGACCGCTTCCCGGACTCGCCGGTGCCGCCGGTCGCCACCGAGCTGGTCGCCGTACGGGACCTGGAACTCGTCGACGAGGAACGCTGGCCCCAGGCCCTCACGCTCCTCGCCCAGCCGCCCCTGCGGGACGCGCTCACCCAGCAGGTGCGCATCCTGCTCGCGGACGGCACCCATGAAGTCGTACGGCCGTACACCGCATGGTGGCTGCGCGGGCACCCGGTCCTGGACGGCCGACGCCCGGCGGGCCTGCTGGCCGCCGGCGGGGACCCCCTCCTCCGCGGCCTGTACGACGAGGCCGACGCGACCGGGTTCGACGACGAGCAGGTGCTGCGGGCGCTGGGCGTCCGCACGTCCGTCGCCGCGCTCCTCGACGAGCCGGGCGGCGCGGCGGAACTCCTGGACCGCCTGGCAGACCCCGAGCGGGAGGTGACCGGGGCTCAACTGCATGCCCTCTACGGGGCGTTGGCCGACCTCGACCCGGAACAGGTCACTCTCCCCGACGAGTTGCGGGCCGTGGTGGACGGGCGGGTGGAGGTCGTGGACGCGGCCGACGCCGTGGTCGTCGACTCCCCGGATCTGCTGCCCTTCACCGAGGGTGTGCCACTGCTGCCGGTACGTCCGACGCGGGCCGCGGAACTGGCGGAGCTGTTCCAGGTGCGGCGCCTGAGCGAGTCGGTCACGGGGTCGGTGGACTCGAAGGGCACCGAGCACGGCGTACCGGACCCGGTACGGGTCCTGCTCGGTCCGCGGACCCCGTCCTCCTACGTCGAGCACGAGGAGCTCGTCGTGGACGGCGTGGAGATCGACTGGCGCCTGACCGGCGACGGGGTCCTGCACGCGGCCACCCTGGAGGGCGTCGCGGCCGGCCTGGCGTGGGCGGCGGGACAGTGGCCGCGGCGGTTCGAGGTGGCGGCGCTGCTGGAGGATCCGTCGCGGACGGAGGAACTGGCGCGGGACCGCTGGTTCGACTGACCCCGAAATCTCTCGCACAAATTTTTCACCGGCCGTACAACCATTCCCACGCGTCACGAATCTGATCACGTGAGTCAACAGACTCACCGATCACTTTGGGCCCAGGCGTGCTGACACGACCGTGGGGGACGATCTCCGTCGGGGCCCCTCTTCACGTGGGGAACGCATGCGCATTCGAGTCCTCGGGGCTGCCGTCACCGGTGCCCTGGCCCTGTCCGCCCTCGCCGTGCCGGCCGCCCAGGCCGACACCGTCGTAGGCGACACCAAGATCTCGAACGTCGTCGTGAACGGTGGCAAGGCTGTCGTCGTCGGCGCGACCGCCACCAAGACGATCTCCGTGACCTTCAAGGTCACGGACGATTCGGGTGTCAAGGACGCCATGGCCATCCTGTGGCACGGCTCGGACTTCGACAACTCCGACAGCGGCGCCGTGGCCACCACCGACGACGCCTACGCCAACTGCACCGCAACGAGCTCCACCACCGCGAACTGCAAGGCCAGCTACGAGATCGAGGCGGGGGCCAACGCCGTCAACAAGGTCGCCGGCACCTGGAAGGTCTGGGGCATCGCCTCGGGCAAGGACGCCGACTACGTCCAGAAGGACAACGTGAAGACCTTCCAGGTCCAGCGTCTGTCCAAGCTGACGGCCAACGCCTCCCCGGAGCCCGTGAAGAAGGGCAAGACCATCACGGTCACCGGCAAGCTGACCCGCGCCAACTGGGACGCGGCGACGTACTCCGGCTACTCCGGCCAGTCGGTGAAGCTGCAGTTCCGCAAGAAGGGCGCCAGCACCTACACGACCGTGAAGACCATCAAGACCACCTCCACGGGCGGTCTGAGCACCACGGTCACCGCGTCGGCCGACGGCTACTACCGCTACAGCTTCGCGGGCACCTCGACCACCCCGGCGGTCTCCGCCACGGGTGACTACATCGACGTGCAGTAGTCAGCCGCACACCCGCACCCGCACTCTCTTCTTTCTCAGCTGAGGAAACACATGCGTATTCGCGCCACCGTGGCCGCCGTCTCCGGCGCCCTGGCCCTCTCCGCCCTGGCCGTCCCGGCCGCGCAGGCGGACAGCTCCACCTACCGTGCCGACGCCGCCAAGGCGTTCGCCGCCGCCACCTCGGGCAAGAGTGCGTTCAGCACCGCCGTCGAGGGCAACCTGGACGTCTCCTTCTCGAACCTGAAGATCGCCAAGGCGGTCAAGGTCGGCATCAAGGACCACGTCTCCACCAAGGTCACCTACACGCTGACCCACGCCGCGGACATCGACATCGCGGACGAGGAGAACTTCGCCAACGGCCCCTTCATCTACAAGGGTTCGTTCGACGCCCCGGTCAACGAGCTGTTCGGCGTCAAGGCGGCCACCTGCACGCCCACCTCGGAGACCACCGCCGACTGCGCGGGCCTGATCGACATCTACCCGTCCGACGCCGAGCTGATCAACTCCGACGCCGGCACCTGGCACGCGGGCGGTCTCGCCATCAACTCCGCCGGTGACTACGGGATCCAGGGCGACCTGGGCACCACCCTCGTCCAGCGCAACTCCAAGCTGACGGTCAACGCCTCGCCGGAGCCGGTGAAGAAGGGCAAGACCATCACGGTCACCGGCAAGCTCTCCCGGGCCAACTGGGAGGACAACGAGTACCACGGGTACTCCGGCCAGTCGGTGAAGCTGCAGTTCCGCAAGAAGGGCTCCAGCACCTACACCACGGTGAAGACGATCAAGACCAACTCGACGGGCAACCTCAAGACGACCGTCACCGCCGCCGCCGACGGCTACTTCCGCTACTCCTTCGCGGGCACCACGACCACCCCGGCGGTCTCCGCCGCGGGTGACTTCGTCGACGTGCAGTAAGCCTCACCGAGCACCATCTCCGCACGCCGGTCCCGGAAGCCGTCCGGGGCCGGCGTTCGTGTTGCTCACCGCGAGGCGTAGGGAAGGAAGCTCTGCCAGGCGGCCGGGGTGACGGCGAGGCGGGGGCTGGTGTCGCGGTACTTGGAGTCGCGGATGTGGATGGTGGTGGGGGTGGTCGCCACTTCGACGCAGGAGTTGCCATCGGTGCCGCTGCTGTAGCTGCTCTTGAACCACACCAGTTCACGCGCGTCCTCGGCAGCGGTCTTGCGGATCATGTCTCTCCCAGCAGGTGCTCGATAAAGGCCAGCGACTCTCTGGGCGGGAGAGCCTGAGCCCGGATGGTGCCATACCGCAGTTCGAGAATGCGGAGCTGTTTCGGATCGGTGATCGGCCGGCCGTTGAAGGCACCGTCCGAGCGCCCAACCGCCGTTCCGTCGGGGAACTTCAGCAGCTCGATCTTGCCGTCCAGGCCCGGGTGGGCGTCGCTGTCCGTCGGCATGACCTGAAGTGTGACGTTGCGCAACGCCCCCACCTCCAGCAGGTGTTCGAGCTGCTGTCGCCATCCCATTGTGCCCCCGACCTTCCGGCGCACCACGGCCTCTTCCAGTACGAAGTGAATGGACGGGGCGGGATCGCGGTCGAAGACCGACTGCCGAGCCAGACGAGCGGCGACCATGCGCTCCACGTCATCCTGCGAATACGGCGGTTGAGCCGCCTCGAACAGGGTTCGAGCGTGATCTGCCGTCTGCAACAGCCCATGGACGCTATTGCACTCGTACACCCCGATCTCGACGGCCTGCGCCTCCATCTTCGCGAGCTCCCGCACCCTCCTCGGATACCGGACCTTCTTCACGTCCTCCCAAGACGCCGAGACCAGCCCACCCGCCCCCAGCACCTCGTCGGCCTTGTCCAGATACTCCTGGCGGGGAATCCGCTTCCCGCCCTCGATCTTGTAGACCAGGTCCTCGCCGTACCCGACCGCCGCCGCGAACTCGGGCACCCGCATCCCCACCGCCTCGCGCCGCAGCCGCAGTTGGCGCCCCACCGTCGCGATGACCGCGACGCCCCACTCGTCGTCCGGGTCGACCTCCCACCCCGGCTCCTCCGCCGTCTCCACCGACATCCCGCACCCCTCCGCCGTACGACCGTGCCGCAACGCCCCCTACCCGTACGCACCGTCCGGACAGCCTGGACACAGCTGGACAAGCCTTGGACAGTCGCTCTACGCATCGGAGTCGTCACTGTTCACGGTAGGCGCACGCGACCACGCTGAGTGACGTGATCCCCAACTTCAGCATTCAGCTCTCCCCCACACCTCGAGGCGCCCGCCTCGCCCGTCTGCTCGCGACCGAGCAACTGCGGTGCTGGGGACTGCCGTCGGATCCGGCGGAGCAGATCGTGGCGGAGCTGGCGGCGAACGCCGTGACGCACGGCCGCGTCCCGGGGCGGGACTTCCGGCTCACGCTCTACGTCGTCGGCGACACCCTGCGCATCGAGGTCACAGACACCCGTGCGGACCTCGAACCCCGACCCGAACAGGCGTCCCCCGAGGCGGAGTCGGGACGCGGTCTCGCCCTCGTGGCGGCGCTCGCGTCCCGCTGGGGCGTCTCGGAAGGCCCGGCACCACGCAAGACGGTATGGGCCGAGGTCACCCCGGCTCCCCAAGTCCCCCTTTTCGTACCGGAACCCGGTTTCCCGCGCTCCGGTGAAAGGGGCGCCCTTTCCAAAGGACCACGACGGTGAAAGAAACCCACCAAGCCCCACCCCTCCCGCCCACGGCGGCTGCTCACCCGCCCGGGTGAACATCGCCAACTGAGCTGGATTTCGGCCCGGTTGCTTGCTCTACGCTCGCCGCAACACACCACCGCAGACATGCGACGGCCCTCGCCGGGACTGGCATCCCAGTGCGAGGGCCTGACCACCGAGGAAGTAGGAGCTTCCCGATGGACACCCAAAACCCTAGCGCCCCCGCGCGCGCCCAGTCCCGCATCGCGGGCAAAAATCACCCTCACTCCGGCGGACTCATCCACGAGCACACCCGCCACACCACCCGCTTCACGGTGATCGGCAACCATCTCGCCCAGCACCCGGACCTGTCGCTGGTCGCGATCGGCCTCGCCACCCACATCCAGTCGCTGCCCAAGGGCGCGCAGGTGTGCATCAAGAGCCTCACGGCCCGCTTCAAGGAGGGTTCCACCCGGATCGCCGACGCGATGCGGGAGTTGCAGGCCCACGGCTATCTGCGCCGCGAAGTGGAACGCGTCTCCGGCGGCCGGGTCATCAGCCGCACGATCTCCTGCAACCAGCCGGGCGCAGTCCGCAGCCAACACGAGGCCGACCAGCCCCCGGCGCCGCCGACGAAGCCCCGCCAACCCCGCAAGAAGCCCCTCCCCGCTGTCCCTCGCCCGTGCTATCCCGCGCCCCAGCTCCTCCAGCAGGCCACCGACCTCCTCGCCCGCCTCCACCGCGACGACCCCCGCCTGCTGCTGTCGGCCTGCGACGCAGCCCACTTGGCCCCGGGAGTCGCGGCGTGGCTGGAACGCGACGTCCCCGCCACACTCGTACGCGAAGCCCTGACCCGGGACCTCCCACCCGAGCCCCTGCACCGCCCCGCGGCCCTCCTGGCCCACCGCCTGACGGCCCAGCTGCCGCCCCTGCCGCCGCCGTACCGCGCCCTCGCACCGAAACCGGCCGCCCCGCACCCATGGCAGGAGTGCCCCGGCTGCAAGCGGGTGTTCCGCGCCCCCGAACCGGGCCGCTGCCGCGACTGCCGAACCGATCTCCCGGAGGCCACTTAGCATGAGAGCGACGATCCTTGCCCCTGGGCACAGACGACGAGGAGCGAGCGCCATGACCATCGCCCCGGACAACGCGCGGCAGGGCGCTTCCCACCTGTACCGGGCCATGCGGAACTTCCTGCAGTCCGTGGACGACACGCTGCCCGGGAAGTTCGAGATCACCAAGGAAGGGATCGTCCACGACATGATGTCGCCGGGAGGGCCTCACGAGGTCACGGCTGCCCACATCAGCCGCCGCCTGGAAAAGATCATGCCGGACGAGCTGCTGGCCCACACCGGCGCACCCGACGTAGAGGACGAACCCGAGGGCATCATGCGCCATCCCGACGTGATGGTGCTCGCATGGGCCGACCTGAACGTCCAGGGTTCGATCGACCCTCACACGCTCATCGCCGCCATCGAGGTGGTCTCCAAGTCCAACCCGAACAACGACTGGGTCACCAAGATGCGCGACTACCCCCTCATGGGCATCCCCGTCTACGCGATCTTCGACCCCCGCACCGGCACCGGCGCCGTCCTCACCGACATCCACTCCACCCCCGACGGCCCGCGCTACGCGACCCGCAAGGACTTCGTCTACGGCGAGGACGTCACCATCGGCGACTGGACGATCTCCACCGCCAGCCTGCCCCGCTACGAGAGCTGAGCCGCCGGGCAGCCCTACGAGTGCCCCAGCTCCGCCGCCGCCTCGTCCGGGACGTCCGGGACCGAACCCGAGTCCGCCGCCGGGCGGAGGGGGAAGGCGTCGACCTTCGTCTCGTCGATCACCGGGGGCGCCGGGCGGGGCGGCTTCGGCATGATCGCTGCCTCCGAGTGGCCGCCGCAGCCGTACGCCAGGGACACCACCCTGCCGTCGGCCGGGGCGAACTCGTTGGCGCAGATGCCGAAGGCCTGGCCGAGGGAGCCGCCGATCGGGGTGAGGAAGCCGCAGCTGACGCAGGTGGCGGGGGCCGCCTGGGCCATGGGGGTCTTGGAGCCGAACGCCTCCTCCCAGCGGTCCGCGGCGCTGTGCAGGCCGTAGCGGGACAGCACGCGGGCGCGGCGCATGCCGAGTTCCTCGGCGATCGCGGCGATCGTGCCGCGTGTGGGTGCGACCGGGAGGTTCGACGGGGTGCCCGCGGTGACCTCCGCGTCCTCCGCCTCCACCAGCTCGGCCATCTCCTCCGAGACCGGCGAGTTCGGGAACGGCTCGTCCTCGCCGGAGTAGCCGGGCTCCAGGCGGAGATCGTCGGCCTCGGTGGGGAGGAGGTCGCCGGGGCCCATGTCGCCGGGGCGCAGGCGCTCGCTCCACGGAACCCATTCGGGGGCGAGGAGGGCGTCCGGGCCGGGGAGGAGGACGACCTCGTCGAGGGTCACCACCTTCGCGCGGGACGCCCTCGCCACCGTCACCGCCCAGCGCCAGCCGCGGTAGCCGAGTTCCTTGCACTCGAAGAAGTGCGTGACGACACGGTCGCCCTCGGAGACCGCACCCGCGTGCTCCCCGACCACGCCGGGAGCCGCCGCCTCCTCGGCTGCGGCGCGGGCGAGGTCGACGGCCTCGGCGCACAGGCGGTCGGGGGTGCGGCTTCGCGTGGTCGCTGCGCTCACAGGTATCGCTTCTCTCCTACGCCGTCTCTCTGGTGCGCCTGCCTGAAAGCGCGGTGGGGCGGACGGAGCGGACCGGGGGGCCGCGTCGACGTCCGCGCCCGCTCACGCTCGGGCGCACCTGTCCATCCATTCTGCGGGATGGCTGAGATACGCACGCTACCTGCTCGCGTGCGTACGGCCTACACCGACGGGACGTTTACCGTCCTTCCGACCGCCTTCCGACTGCCTCATGACCGCCTTCCGACCGCCTTCCGACCGCCAGGAAAGCGCGGACATACGCGCGGTAACCGCACTACGAAGCCCTGACTCGGGGCACTATGAACGTCGTGGCAACCGCGAAGACGCCCCAAGGGGCCACCGGGATCAAGGGCAGCGGCAGGACGCGAGGTTCCCTGCGTTCCGTCGGGCGTGCCCTGCACTTCCCGGTGTCCGGGCCCGCCCGCGGCATCCGCAAGGCCACGCACGCCCACGGCGCGGGGGAATCCGGCCTCGGCAAGCTGATCGAGCTGCACGGTGTGAACGGCGCGGGCGATGTGATGATCACGGTCGCGCTCGCCTCGACCGTGTTCTTCTCCGTCCCCACCGACGAGGCCCGCGGGCGTGTCGCCCTCTACCTCGCCATCACGATGGCACCCTTCACGGTCCTCGCCCCGGTGATCGGCCCGCTCCTCGACCGGCTCCCGCACGGCCGCCGCGCCGCGATGGCCGGTGCCATGCTGGCCCGGGCGCTGCTCGCGCTCGTGCTGTCCGGAGCCGTCGTCAGCGGCAGCCTGGAGATGTATCCGGCGGCCCTCGGGGTGCTCGTCGCGTCCAAGGCGTACGGGGTGGTGCGAAGCGCCGTCGTGCCGCGGCTGCTGCCGCCCCGGTTCTCCCTCGTCAAGGCCAACTCCCGCGTCACGCTCGGCGGGCTCCTCGCCACCGGCATCGCCGCGCCGATCGGCGCCGGGTTGCAGGCGATCGGGCCGCGCTGGCCGCTCTACGGCGCCTTCGTGATCTTCCTCGCGGGGACCTTCCTGTCCTTCACGCTGCCGCCGAAGGTCGACTCCGCCAAGGGCGAGGACGTCGCCCTGCTCGCCGCCGACGAGAAGCATCTGCACGGGCCCCACCGGCAGCCGGTCAAGCGCCCGGGCCTGCGGACCGTCGGCATCGCCGTCACCCACGCCCTGGGCGCCAACGCCGCCCTGCGCTGGCTGTCCGGCTTCCTGACCTTCTTCCTCGCCTTCCTGCTGCGCGAGCACCCGCTGACCGGCGAGAGCGCGGCCGTCTCCCTCGGGATAGTGGCCGTCTCGGCGGGTGTGGGCAACGCGCTCGGCACGGCGGTCGGCGCCGGGCTGCGCTCCCGCGCGCCGGAGATCATCATCGTGACCGTCCTCGCGGTCGTCCTCGGTACGGCGATCACGGCGGCGATCTTCTTCGGCGCGTTCCTCGTCGCCGTCCTCACCGCGGTCACCGGCTTCACGCTGGCCCTCGCCAAGCTGTCCCTGGACGCGCTGATCCAGCGGGACGTGCCCGAACAGGTGCGCACCTCGGCGTTCGCCCGCTCGGAGACGATGCTCCAGATGGCCTGGGTGTTCGGCGGCGCGGTCGGCATCGTGATGCCCCTCAACGGCACGCTGGGCCTCGCGGTGGCCGCCGCGGTCATCGCCGCGGGCTGGCTGACGACGGTGAAGGGGCTGCTCGGCTCGGCCCGCCACGGGGGCGGTCCGCGCACGCGCGTGGCGTAACGAACAGGGCACGCCGTACCCCGCATAAAGAGACTGCTGCACCTGCCCGATAGCCTTCCGCCATGACCACGATGCAAGCCGCTGTGCGACGCCGCCGCGCCGTCGCCCTCGCCGGCGCCGTTTCCGCCGGACTGCTCGTCCTGGCGGCCTGTGACAAGCCGACGCCCCGCGCGACCGTGACGGTCGGCAAGAACTCCATCAGCGCCGAGGCCACCTGCTACGAGGACGGTGACGACCTCGGCCAGGAGAAGGCCACCAAGTGCGCCCTGAAGAAGGCGTCCGACGCGATCGAGGTCTCCCAGAGCGAGACCCTCCGCATCGGCGTCGACCCGAAGATCGCGGACACCGGCTGGGCGCTGTGGATCAACGGCCAGCAGGTCACGAACGTCTACAAGAAGACGTACTACTCGTTCCAGGGCGTCGACCTCTTCGCCGACCAGCAGGGCCAGGCCGCGCCGAAGACGCTGTACATCAGCATCGTCGAGCAGGACAAGCCCAAGAGCGCGGGCGCCAGCAAGGAGTTCAAGGGCGTCTGGAACTTCAAGCTCCACAACGCCGACGCCTGATCCGCCGTACGCCATGCGCATCCTCGTAGCCACCGCGGTCCCGGTCGAACGGGATGCGGTGGCTCGTGCGTTGACGGGCATGGACGCGGATGTGATCGCCGCCGGGGTGGGGCCCGCCCTCGCCGCCGCCGCGACCGCGACCGCCCTCGCCACCGCCTCCTACGGTCTCGTCGTCTCCGCGGGTATCGCGGGCGGCTTCCCGCCGGACGCGCCCGTCGGGTCGCTCGTCGTCGCCGACGAGATCACCGCGGCGGATCTGGGCGCCGAGACGGCCGAGGGGTTCCTGCCGGTCACCGAGCTCGGCTTCGGGACCGTCACCCACCGTCCGCCGGAACCACTCGTACGAGATGCCGTCGCCGCCACCGGCGCCCGCGCCGGAGCCGTCCTCACCGTCTCCACGGTGACCGGCACCGCCACCCGCGCCGCCCTCCTGAAGGGCCGTCACCCCACCGCGCTCGCCGAGGCGATGGAGGGCTTCGGGGTCGCCGAGGCCGCCGCGCTGCACGGTGTGCCGGTGCTGGAGATCCGGGCCGTCTCCAACCCCGTCGGCCCGCGCGACCGCGCCGCCTGGCGGATCGGCGACGCGCTCGAGGCCCTGACCGAGGGCTTCGGGAAGCTCGCACCCGTACTGGAGAGTTGGAAGACGGTATGAGCCCCTTGAATCCCGTGAAAATGCAGATCGCCTACTCGCCCTGCCCGAACGACACCTTCGTCTTCGACGCCCTCGCGCACGGCCGGGTGCCGGACGCGCCCGCGCTGGACGTCACGTTCGCGGACATCGACATCACCAACGGCATGGCCGAGCGCGGTGAGTTCGATGTGCTGAAGGTGTCGTACGCCGTGCTGCCGTACGTCCTCGACGAGTACGCGCTGCTGCCCTGCGGCGGCGCGCTGGGGCGGGGCTGCGGGCCGCTGGTGCTGACCCGGGAGGCGGGGGCCGACCTGGCCGGGCGGACGGTCGCGGTGCCCAGCGAGCGGTCGACGGCGTATCTGCTGTTCCGGCTGTGGGCGGCGGACACGCTGCCGCGCGGGGTCGGCGAGATCGTCGTCATGCCGTTCCACGAGATCATGCCGGCCGTGCGGGACGGGAAGGTCGACGCCGGACTCGTCATCCACGAGGCGCGCTTCACGTACCAGAACTACGGCCTGCACAAGCTCGCCGACATGGGCGAGCACTGGGAGGACACCACCGGGCTGCCCATCCCGCTCGGCGCGATCATCGCGAAGCGGTCGCTGGGCGCCGAGACGCTGACGCGGCTCGCCGACTCCGTCCGCGCCTCCGTGCGCGCCGCCTGGGACGAGCCCGAGGTGTCCCGGCCGTACGTCATGGAGCACGCCCAGGAGATGGACCCGGCCGTCGCCGACCAGCACATCGGGCTGTACGTCAACGAGTTCACGGCGGATCTCGGCGAGGACGGGTACGCGGCGGTCAGGGGTCTGCTGACGCGTGCGGCGGCCGAGGGACTGGTACCGCCCCTCGGCCCGAACGCACTGGAATTCCCCTAGAAATCCACCAGTTCCGTACGCCCTCTATACGTCGAGTTGATCGGCGACCGCGCGCAGCAGGCCGGCGATCTTCTTTCCGGCGACCTTGTCGGGGTAGCGGCCGCGCTCCAGCATCGGTGTGATGTTCTCCAGGAGGGTCGTCAAATCCTGGACGATGGAGGCCAGTTCGTCCGGCTTCTTTCGGGTGGCGGCCGCGACCGACGGGGTCGGGTCCAGGATGACGACCGAAAGGGCCTGGTCACCGCGCTGTCCGGCGACGACGCCGAACTCCACGCGCTGGCCCGGCTTCAGTGTCTCGACTCCGGCGGGGAGGACCGAGGAATGGACGAAGACGTCACCGCCGTCGTCGCGGGAGAGAAAGCCGAAGCCCTTCTCGCTGTTGAACCACTTGACCTTGCCGGTAGGCACGTCTGTTCCTCGTCCTCGTACTCGTCGGAAAACTGCTTCTGAAAACGGCTCTTGATAGCACTGGGGCGGGTCGTCGGACCCGCCGGTACCAAGGCTAATGGTCTTAGGGCCGGTGACAAGACGTCGCCCGGTTGTTCCTTCGGGCAGGGAACTACCCTGGTCCGGTGCGTGACAAAACCCAAGCGAATTCCGCCGGGCCCGGTGACCGACTGATCCGTGCCGGTGCCATCGTGTTCTTCGTCGGTACGGTGGCCACACTCGTCACCGTGGCCCCGCTGTTTCTCGGTACGACGCCCTTTCCGACGTACATGTTCGGACTGAGCATGCTCATGGGCGTCGGCTTCCTGATCGCCGCCGCGGGAGTGCTGCGGTCGGTCGCGGCGGGACGGCGTCAGGCGCGGGCCGCCGGGAGGTAGCCGGCGAACCAGGCCGGGAACTCCGTGAGGTCGGCCAGGACCACGTCCGCGCCGGCCTCGGTGAGCTCCGCCACGCTGCACGGGCCCGTCGCCACGGCCACCGACAGCGCCTCGGCGGTACGGGCTCCGCGCACGTCGCCGAGGTGGTCGCCGACGTAGACCGACGCGCCGTGCTCGCGCAGCGCCACCGCCTTCTGCTCGGCCCACAGGTCGCCGATGACCGCGTCGGGATCGAGCCCGAGGTGCTCGACGTGCAGCTTGGCGCTCGGCTCGTACTTCGCGGTCACGACGATCGCGCGCCCGCCCGCCGCGCGCACGGCCGCGACGGCCTCCCGAGCGCCGTCCATCGCGGGCGTCGCGGCGATGGCGATCGCCGGGTACATCGACCGGTACAGCTCGGCCATCTCCGCCACCCGCTCCGCCGGGAACCAGTGGGCTATCTCCTCCACCAGCGGCGGCCCGAGCCGGGTGACCGCGAGGTCGGCGTCGATGTACGTCCCCGTCCGCTCGGCGAGCGCCACGTAACAGGCGTGGATGCCGGGCCGGGAGTCGATGAGGGTCATGTCGAGGTCGAAGCCGACGGTCGGGGCGGAGATGGGTGCAGAGGCCATATGGGTCATTGTGCCCGGACCGCATGAGGGCCGGACAGCGGATAAAACCGGCCTACCGCTGCCGCTGTGAGCGCCACACCACGAACAGCGCCGACGCCACCGCCGCGCCCCGCACCACCCAGGGCCAGGTGTCGGCGACCGCGGCGTTCATCTGCCCCTCGGCGATGGGCTCGCCCCAGCGGCCCTCGGTCCTGCCCCACAGCCATACGATCCCGGCGGTGAGCGCCAGGCCGGGCAGGTACATCACGGCCCACTTGGTCTCCGTGTCGGTCAGCCGCCGGGAGGCGTAGGCGATGAGCCAGCCGACGAGCAACACGACGAGGTTGCCGATCACGGCACCGACGACCAGGCAGCCGGCGGCGAGCAGCAGCAGGGGGTTGGTCCACTTGCCCTTCGGGAGGGAGAACAGACGCCGGCGGCGCGGGGCCGCGACCTCCTCCGCGACCTCTGCCGGCTTTTGCGCCGCCTTCTCGGCCGGCGGTTTCGGGGTCTCCTTCGGCGGCGGGGGCTTGAGCAGCTCGGGGATCTCCACGCCGCCGACGAAGCCGGGGACGCTCTCGCCGGCGCCGAACGGGGAGCCCTCCGTCCGCCACCAGTCCGGCGGGAGCGTGCTGTTCCCGAGCTCGGACGCGCCGGCGAGGTGCGGCGGGGCCGGGGCCTCGTCCGGGGTCTCGGCGGGACGGGGCTTGGGGATGATCCGGCGCAGCCCCTTGGGGCGCGGCTCCGCGACGTCCCGGTCCCGCTGCACGGGTACGGCGGTGGGGGTGGGCGTGGGAGCCGACGCGGTCTGCGGGGCGCCGCCGGCCGCGGTGACGACCTCGTCGGGGCTGCCGAGCCGGTCGATGATGCCGCGTACGGCCGCGGGGCTGTCCACGGGCGCCTTGGCGCGGCGCCGGTCGATCTCGTTGCGCAGCTCGGAGACGAGGCGCATGCGGGTGCCGGACGGCAACTGCCGCTGCTGCGCGACGTCGCCGACGCGGCTCAGATACTCGTAGACGACCTGATCGCTCTCGATACCCACGAAGTCCCTCCGGGGGGCGGCGCGTTGAAACCCCGGAGTGACGGTATCGCGCGCGGGGCGGCCGACGTAGCCGCGTACGGTCGTGCCGCCGGGGCGGGTTCCGACGCCCGAGCCACCCCTCACCGTCGTACCGACCGGATACCGTGGGGCGGATGAGCACCCCGGCCACCCCGCCCCGCTCCCTCGCCGAAGCCCTCCGGGCCAGGGACGACGTCTCCCTGGCCGCACTGCTGCGGGCCCGCCCCGACCTCATCACCCCCGTCCCCACCGACCTCACCCAGCTCGCCACCCGCGCGGGGACGCGTGCCTCGGTCGTGCGCGCCCTCGAACGCCTGGACCGGTTCGCGCTGCAGACCGCGGAGGCGCTGGCCGTGGCCGGGGACCCGGCGTCGTACGAGGAGCTGCTCGGGCTGATGGCCGGGGACGCCGGGGACCACGCCGTCGCCGCCGCGCTGCCCCGCGCGGTGGGCACACTGCGCGAGCAGGCGCTGGTGTGGGGCGAGGACACGCGGCTGCGGCTGGTGCGCACCGCGCGGGAACTGCTCGCGCCCTCGCCGCAGCATCCGTCACCGACCGGGCTCGGGCCGACCGTGCAGGAGGCGTCCGCGGGGATGTCGCCGGGGCGGATCCAGGAGATCGTGGCCGCGGCCGGGCTGCCGTCCACCCACGACTCGGTGTCGGCGGTGGCCGCGCTGACCCGGTTGTTCACCGACCGCAAGCGGATGGCGAAGCTGCTCGGCGGGCTGCCGGAGGAGTCCCTCGACGTGCTGCGGCGGCTGATGTGGGGGCCGCCGTACGGGCAGGTCACCGCCGATCCGGCGCCCCGGCTGCGGCGGCTGCTGGACCTCGGGCTGCTGCTGCCGACGGCGCCGGGGACGGTCGTGCTGCCGCGTGAGGTCGCGCTGCATCTGCGGGGCGGGCTCGCGCACCGGGCGACCGAGCCGGTGCCGCCGGTCGTGGAGGCGGCGGCCTCGTACCGTCCACAGGTTGTGGACGCGACGGCGGCCGGGCAGGCGTACACCGCGCTGGCGACCGTCGAGGAGCTGCTGAAGGACTGGGACGAGGGCGGGCCCGCGGTGCTGCGGGCCGGCGGGCTGAGCGTGCGGGACCTGAAGCGGACCGCGGTCGCCCTCGACGTGCCCGAGCCGGTCGCCGCGTTCTGGGTCGAACTGGCCTACGCGGCGGGGCTGCTGGCCTCCGACGGCGAGGCCGACGAGCGGTACGCGGCGACCCCGGCGTATGACGAGTGGCTGGAACAGCCCCCCGCGGAGCGCTGGGCGCGGCTCGCACAGGCGTGGCTGGCGGCGACGCGGACGCCGGGACTGGTCGGCGGCCGGGACGCGAAGGAGCGGACCCTGTCGGCGCTGGGTCCCGGCCTCGACCGCAGTGCCGCGTCGGAGGTACGACACCGGGTGCTGACCCTGCTGGCGGGCCTGCCGGAGGGGGCGGCGCCGACGGCGGAGTCGGTGCTGGCG
This sequence comes from Streptomyces sp. NPDC057280, assembly GCF_042668605.1. Lineage (NCBI taxonomy): Bacteria > Bacillati > Actinomycetota > Actinomycetes > Kitasatosporales > Streptomycetaceae > Streptomyces > Streptomyces sp. NPDC057280. The sequence goes on along the minus strand of NZ_JBHUYR010000005.1, from coordinate 86,267 downwards.
CGACTGCGCTGGGAACGGCCGCAGCGCCGCGAGGACGACCTGCGCTCGCGACTCGCCCAGTGGACCCTCAGCGAGGCCGAGCTGCTGGGCATCACGGGGCGCGGGGCACTGTCGGCGCACGGGCGGGCGTTGCTGGGGCCGGCGGCCGCCTCCGTCCGGGCCGCCGCGCAGGAACCGAAGCAGCCCGACGAGCCGACCGGCCCCGGCGACAGGCTGCCCGTGCACCACCACCCCGTACCGGCACCCCACCCGGAACCCCTCTCCGCCGCCGAGCAGGCCGTCGCCGTCGCGGCCGCCGGGCGGTTGCTCGCGCCGTTGCTGCCCGAGCCGCTCGACCATGTGCTGCTCCAGGCCGACCTGACGGCGGTGGCGCCCGGGCCGTTGCGGCGGCCGCTCGCCGACATGCTGGACGTGCTCGCGGACGTGGAGTCGAAGGGCGGGGCGACCGTGTACCGGTTCACGCCCGGCTCGGTGCGGCGGGCGCTGGACGCCGGGCAGTCCGCCTCCGACCTGCACGCCTTCCTGGCCGCGCACTCCCGTACGCCGGTGCCGCAGCCGCTCGCCTATCTGATCGACGACGTGGCCCGCAAGCACGGCCATCTCCGGGTCGGCGCGGCCGCCGCGTACGTCCGCTGCGACGACGACGCCGTGCTGAACGAGATCCTCGCCGACAAGCGGGCCGCGGGGCTGGGGCTCCGGCGTCTCGCCCCCACGGTCCTCGCCTCGCAGGCCGATCCGGCGGCCCTGCTGGACGGGCTGCGCTCGATGGGGTTCGCGCCGGCCGCCGAGTCCGCCGAGGGCGACGTCCTGATCGCCCGCGCACACGCCCACCGCACCCCGCCGCGCACCGCCCCCGAGCCGGTGCCGGACGGCCCGCCGGTGCCGGACGCCACGCTGCTGGCGGCGGCGATCCGCGCGATCCGGGCCGGTGACCTGGCCTCCACGACCCCGCGCAAGCAGACCCCCGCGGCGGGTCCCACCGGTGAGCTCCCGCGCACCAGCCCCGCCGAGACCCTCGCCACGATGCAGGCCGCCGTCCTCACCGGCGAGGCCCTGTGGATCGGCTACGTCAACGCCGAGGGCGCCGCCAGCCAGCGCGTCATCGCCCCGGTCCGGGTGGAGGGCGGCTTCGTGACGGCGTACGACCACACGGCGGACGAGGTACGGACGTACCCGCTGCACCGGATCACGGGCGTGGCCGAACTCGCAGGCGACTAGGCGGCTAGCAGTCGCTCACGGGGGCGTCCGCGGGCAGGCCGAAGTGGGTGCGGGCGGCGGCCTCCAGGGGCGAGGCCGAGACGGTGTCGTCGAGTTCGGCGCGGGTGAAGTGACCGAAGTGGGCCTGCGTCCACTCCGCGTACCCCGCCCCTTCGGGGGCCTGCTCCTGCGACACGATCCGGTAGCCGCCGACCGCGTCCGCGTCCCGCTCCAGGCGCAGCACCTGCGGGACGTGGGCGCCGGAGCACTCGACCAGGGCGTGCGCCTGGACGCCGTACTCCATGCAGAGCGTGTCGACGCCCGCCCGCACGACCCCGTCCCGCTCGTCCAGCTCCAGGGCCTCCGCGTGGCAGAACCAGCGCGCGTCGAGCTCGGGGACGCTCTCGCCGTACCCGGTGCCGTGCGACTCGGCGACGAGGCGGGCCTCGATCGCCGGACGTATCTCCCGCCACAGGTCGCTGTCGACGTCCTGCGGCCACACCACCCACGCCCCCGTGGCCACCAGCACGGCCGTGGCCCCGAGCCCGAACCCCCACCTCACCACCGACACGCGTGCTCCTCACTCCGCCGGTCCCCGCCCGACTAGACAGACAAGACGGGGCAGAGGTTGCGCCGACGGCCGGATCGGTTCCCGCCGGTATGCGGCACACTGGACGTTTGGCCCGTGCGGAAGGGAAGTGCACGTGAACGGACCGCTGATCGTCCAGTCGGACAAGACCCTGCTCCTGGAAGTCGACCACGAGCAGGCCGACGAGTGCCGTCGGGCCATCGCGCCGTTCGCGGAGCTGGAGCGGGCGCCGGAGCACATCCACACCTACCGGGTGACGCCGCTCGGCCTCTGGAACGCCCGCGCCGCCGGGCACGACGCCGAGCAGGTGGTCGACGCGCTCGTGCAGTACAGCCGGTATCCGGTGCCGCACGCGCTGCTCGTCGACGTCGCCGAGACCATGGACCGGTACGGACGGCTGACGCTCAGCAAGCACCCCGCGCACGGGCTTGTGCTGACCACCACCGACCGGCCCGTGCTGGAGGAGATCCTGCGGTCGAAGAAGGTCGCGCCGCTGGTGGGGGCGCGGATCGACCCGGACACCGTCATCGTGCATCCGTCCGAGCGGGGACAGATCAAGCAGACGCTGCTGAAGCTGGGCTGGCCGGCCGAGGACCTCGCCGGGTACGTCGACGGCGAGGCGCACCCCATCGAGCTGGCCGAGGACGGGTGGGCGCTGCGGCCGTACCAGAAGCAGGCCGTGGAGAACTTCTGGCACGGCGGGTCCGGGGTCGTGGTGCTGCCCTGCGGTGCCGGGAAGACCCTCGTCGGGGCCGGGTCCATGGCGCAGGCCAAGTCGACCACGCTCATCCTCGTCACCAACACCGTCTCCGCCCGGCAGTGGAAGCACGAGCTGGTGAAGCGGACCTCGCTGACCGAGGAGGAGATCGGCGAGTACAGCGGGACGAGGAAGGAGATCCGGCCCGTCACCATCGCCACCTACCAGGTGCTCACCACCCGGCGTAAGGGTGTCTATCCGCACCTGGAGCTGTTCGACTCCCGGGACTGGGGGCTGATCGTCTACGACGAGGTGCATCTGCTGCCCGCGCCCGTCTTCAAGTTCACCGCCGATCTCCAGGCGCGGCGGCGCCTCGGCCTCACGGCCACCCTCGTCCGGGAGGACGGGCGGGAGTCGGACGTCTTCTCGCTCATCGGGCCCAAGCGGTTCGACGCGCCCTGGAAGGAGATCGAGGCGCAGGGCTACATCGCGCCCGCCGACTGTGTCGAGGTCCGGGTCAACCTGACCGACTCCGAGCGGCTCGCGTACGCCACCGCCGAGCAGGAGGAGAAGTACCGCTTCTGTGCGACGACCGCGACGAAGCGGAAGGTCACGGAGGCGCTGGTCCGGCGGTTCGCCGGGCAGCAGATCCTGGTGATCGGGCAGTACATCGACCAGCTCGACGAGCTCGGTGAGCACCTCGGGGCGCCGGTCATCAAGGGCGAGACGCCCAACGCCCAGCGCGAGAAGCTCTTCGACGCCTTCCGGGAGGGCGAGATCAGCGTCCTCGTGGTGTCGAAGGTCGCGAACTTCTCCATCGACCTGCCGGAGGCGACGGTCGCCATCCAGGTGTCGGGCACCTTCGGGTCACGGCAGGAGGAGGCGCAGCGGCTGGGTCGGGTGCTGCGGCCCAAGGCGGACGGGCACCAGGCGCACTTCTACTCGGTGGTCGCCCGGGACACGATCGACCAGGACTTCGCCGCGCACCGGCAGCGGTTCCTGGCGGAGCAGGGGTACGCCTACCGGATCGTGGACGCCGACGAACTGCTGACGGAGGGCTGAGGGGCAGGGCAGGGCAGGGCTGAGGGGGCTACTTCCTTCGGCGGATGCCGGCCTCTTCGCCGTACTCGCCGAGGATGATCACCTGGAACGCGGCGCCGGCGAAGACGCGTATCGCGCGAAGGGTGTCGCCGAGGCGGTGCGTGGGGTGGGTGTCGGTGAGGGGGGTCGCTCCGGAAGGGCGACCGGGGGCTGGGGTGAGGGTCGCTGCACTCATGTCTCCATGGTGGCTTCCGAGGCATAAGGAGGGCATCGGCCCAAGGTCCCGACTTGCTGTGATACCTGAGTCGTAGGGGCCGTAGGGCCGCGTCCCCTAGGGGTGCGGGCCGCCGGAAATCCATTGGCGGCCTCTTACCGCGCTCACCTAGAATCTCCGCTCTTGCCCGCCTCCCTCGACGGAGCGCCGCCGTCCGGACGGAAACCGGTCGGCACCTCGCAGCAGCAGCCACCCAGCCCGCAGCACCTTCGGAGGCACCCCCTTGTCCACGCCCGTCGACGACCCCGCGCCCCTGGACGACCCGCTCGGCCGCGAGCGCGGCCATCTCGCCGCGTCCCGTGCGGCCCTGCGCGCCATGCGGGAGGACGCCGAGTCCCTCGACATCAAGGACGTCACCGCGAACTGGGTCAACGCCCAGATCCTGGAACGCCAGATCAACGAGCGGATCGCGGCCCTCGCCGACCTCAGCGACACCCCGCTCTTCTTCGGCCGCCTCGACTATCTGCACGCGCCCGGCACGGACCTGGCCGAGGGCGCGGAGGGCGAGCGCTTCTACATCGGGCGGCGGCACGTCCACGACCACGACGGCGACCCGATGGTCATCGACTGGCGTGCGCCGGTCTCGCAGCCGTTCTACCGGGCGTCCAAGAAGGACCCGATGGACGTGGGCCTGCGCCGCCGCTTCGGGTACACGCGCGGTGACATCACGGCGTACGAGGACGAGCACCTCTCCGACCCGGCCGAGGCCGCCACCACCAGCAAGCTTCTCCAGCAGGAGATCGAGCGGCCGCGCGTCGGCCCGATGCGCGACATCGTCGCCACCATCCAGCCCGAGCAGGACGAGATCGTGCGGTCGGGGCTGGGCGGCACGGTGTGCGTGCAGGGCGGGCCGGGGACCGGGAAGACCGCCGTCGGTCTGCACCGGGTGGCTTATCTGCTGTACGCCCACCGCGAGCGGCTGGCCCGCACCGGCACCCTGGTCATCGGGCCGAACCGGTCCTTCCTGCACTACATCGAGCAGGTGCTGCCCGCGCTGGGCGAGTTGAGCGTGCAGCAGGCCACGGTCGACGACCTGGTGGCGAAGGGCGTCGAGGTGCGCGGCGGCGACGACGCGGCCGCCGCGGTCATCAAGGGTGACGCGCGGATGGCGGAGGTCCTGCGGCGGGCCGTCTACTCGCACGTGACGATGCCGACCGAGCCGGTCGTCGTCGTGCGCGGCTCGCGCCGGTGGCGGGTCCCGGCGTATGAACTGGAGGACATCGTCCGCGAGTTGCTCGACCGCGACATCCGCTACGGCGCCGCCCGCGACGCCCTCCCGCAGCGCATCGCGCACGCCGTGCTGGTGCAGATGGAGCGCTCGGGCGAGGCGCCGGACGACCGGGTGCAGGACTCGGTGGCACGCAATACGGCGGTGAAGGCGGCCGTGAAGCAGATCTGGCCGCCGGTCGACCCGGCGAAGCTGGTACTGCGGCTGCTGACGGACGCGGACTTCCTCGCCGCGCACGCGGAGGGGATCCTCGACGAGGACGAGCAGAAGACGATCCTGTGGGCGAAGCCCGTGCGGTCGGTGAAGTCGGCCAAGTGGTCCGCCGCGGACGCGGTGTTGATCGACGAGGCGGCGGACGTCGTCGAGCGCACGCACTCGCTCGGGCATGTGGTGCTCGACGAGGCGCAGGACCTGTCCCCCATGCAGTACCGGGCGGTCGGCCGCCGCTGCACCACCGGCTCGGCGACCGTCCTCGGCGACCTGGCGCAGGGCACCACGCCCTGGGCGACCCGGAGTTGGGACGAGGCACTCGCCCACCTCGGCAAAACGGACGGCGTGATCGAGGAGCTGACGGCCGGTTTCCGGGTGCCGACGGACGTCATCACGTACGCCTCCCGGCTGCTCCCGCACATCGCGCCGGGGCTGACGCCGGTGGCGTCGGTCCGTGAGAACCCCGGCTTCTTCGACCTCCGCGCGATCACCGGCACGGCCGAGGTGGTCGCCGCCTGCGAGGAGCTGCTGCGCAACGAGGGCTCGACGGGCCTGATCGCGGCGGACGCCCGCGTCCCGGCCCTGGCGGAGGCGCTCGACGCGGCCGGCATCGGCTACCTCGCGCCCGGCGAGGAGACGACCGAGGAGACCCGGCTGACGCTGGTGCCGGCGTCGTTGGCGAAGGGGCTTGAGTACGACTACGTGGTCCTGGACGAGCCGCAGGCGGTTGTCGACGGGGAGCCGGATGAGCGGACGGGGTTGCGGCGGTTGTATGTGGCGCTCACTCGTGCGGTGTCGGGGTTGATCGTGACCCATGCGGCGCCGCTGCCGGTTCAGCTCGGCTGAGAAAGTGCCTCATGATGCCGGGCGCCGAGTGCGGGTGCGCTGTGGCTGGTCGCGCCCGCGCGGCGGAGCCGCACATCGAAACAGCCCCGCGCCCCTTAGCGGCGGCAGCTCACCCGGCATCCAAAACGCGGCGCCAGTTCGCTACCGCCTTCGGCGACACCGGGTGCGCCCAGCCTTCCGGCCTCGCCGCTCCCCCGATGTGGAACGCGTCCACTCCCGCCGCCAGCAGCTCCGGCACGTGGGTCAGCTCCAGCCCGCCGCCCACCAGGAGCTGCTGCTCGTAACCCGGCTCCCCCGCCCTCGCCGCCTCCGCGAGCAGCGTGGGGAGCCCGGTCGCGACGCCCTCCGCCGAACCGGCCGTGAGGTACGTGTCCAGCCCCGGCAGGTCCGCCAGCTGCTTGCGCAGGGCGTCCCGGTCGGCGGTGTGGTCGATGGCGCGGTGGAACGTCCAGGAGCAGCCGTCCAGTTCGGCGATGACCCGCTCCACGGCCGCCAGATCCACGCCCCCCTCCGGGTCGAGGAACCCGAGCACGAACTGGTCCGCGCCGGCCGCCCTCATCTCACCGGCGACCCGGACCAGCCGGTCCACGTCCCCCGCCGCGAAGCCGTCCGCCAGGCGGAGCATCACGCGCAGGTCGATGCCGACGGCGGCCCGGATCGCGGCGAAGGCCGCCACGGACGGGGTCAGACCGTCGGCCGCCATGTCGGTCACCAGCTCCAGCCGGTCCGCGCCACCGGCCTGTGCCGCGATCGCGTCCTCGGCGTCGAGGGCGATGACCTCGAGGACTGCACGCTTGCTCATGGGACCCCGTTCGTAGGCGTAGGCAACAGGTCTAGTCCAATCTCAGGGTACGCCAGCCCCTCGGAAGAATCAGAAGAAGATGTTCAGCTCCGCCGCCTCCGCCCCGGCCAGCTCGAAGGCCCGCCCCTCCACCGGACGCCCCGCGTACAGCCGTACGAGGGTGGCGGCGTCCCCGATGTACCGGGCCGGCGTCCGCTCCCCCGACGCAGCGCCCAGCGTGAGCGGTTCGTCGACGTCGTCGAGGTCGGCGTGCAGGGGCAGCGTCCCCTTGTGCCGGGTGAGCCGGGACAGCAGCAGGAGGGCGTGCGGCAGGCCGGGGCCCGCGTAGGCGCCCGGTTCGCCGAGCGCGTCGCGTACGTCCCCGCCGTGCACCCACTCCCCCAGCGCGGCCATGTCCAGCACCCCGCCCGCCTTGGCGATCACCGGCCCGGCCTCGGTCATGCCGCGTTCCAGCTCGTCCACGACCTGCGCGTTGCTCCTCCCCCACTGCCTTAAAGGCGTGGGAGGTGCCCCCAGGCGCGCTCGGCGATGTCCCGGTCGTTCGCCTCCGGTGAGAAGACGTCCTTCTCGAAGCGGCTCTCCACGATCCGCATCAGCGCGGACGAGCAGTGCGCCACCACGTCCCGGACCGTCCAGCCGGGACACCCGGCCGTGGGCTGGGCGAAGTCGGCGTCGGGGCGGGACCGCAGGAGCGGGATCAGCCCGTCGCGCTCGGTGATGAGGAGGAGGCCGGGGAGTTCGGGGTCGCGTACGTCAGCAGTCGTCATGCCGCCCAACCTGCCAGGCGGCGGGGGGCGCGACAATGAGGTCATGGCCGATCTCGACGACCTCCGTTCCCGTTGGCTGCGCGCGCTGCTCGCGGCACGCACCGACGACTCCTGCGCCATCAACCCCTACCGGTACGCCGACGCCCTGCTGCGGCGCTGGCAGGAGCCGCAGCGCCGGTACCACACCGTGGAGCACCTGGCGGCGGTCCTCGACCGGATCGACGTACTGGAGGAGTACGCCGCCGATCCGAACGCCGTCCGTCTGGCCGCCTGGTTCCATGACGCGGTGTATCTGCCCGAGCGGTCGGAGAACGAGGAGCGCTCCGCCCGGCTCGCCGAGCGCGCCCTCCCCGAGGCCGGCGTCCCCTCGGCGACCACCGCCGAAGTCGCGCGGCTCGTGCGGCTCACCGTCACCCACGACCCCGCCGACGACGACCGTGACGGACAGGTGCTGTGCGACGCCGACCTCGCGATCCTCGCCGCCCCGCCCTCCGCGTACGCCGCGTACACGGCCGCCGTGCGCGAGGAGTACCACTTCGTCCCCAACGAGGCCTTCCGGGAGGGGCGTTCGGCGGTCCTGCGGCACCTTCTCGATCTGCCGAGGCTGTTCCGGACGCCGTACGGCGCCGAGCACTGGGAGTCCACCGCCCGTTACAACCTCGCCGCCGAGCTGGAAATGCTGTCGCCCTGAGGGCAGCGGGCTCATAGCCTGCCCTCATGGGAAACAGGGGTGCGGAGCGGGTGGAAGAGGCCGTCGCGGGGGCCGTGGCGGTGCTGCGGGGCGCCGTCGAGCGGGACTGGGACGGCGTGCGGGCCGGGCGGTGCGAGTGGAGCTGCCGGGAGACGGCCCAGCACATCGCGCAGGACCTGATCGTGTACGCGGGGCGGCTGGCCGGGCGGGTGCAGGACACCTACCGGCCCTTCGACATCGTCGTCGACGACGGCACGGACAACGCGCGCGTCCTCCAACTCATCGAGGGCGGCGGGGTGTTGCTCAGCGCGACGATCCGGGTGACGCCGCCCCGGGCCCGCGCCTACCACCCGCGGCCGTACTATTCCGCCAACCCCGAGGGCTTCGCCGCGCTCGCCGTCGGTGAGGTGCTGCTGCACACCCACGACATCGCCGAGGGCCTCGGCCTGCCCTACGAACCCCCGTCCGAACTCGCCGAGTTCGTGCTCACCCGCATGTTCCCGCACATCCAGCCGGGACCCGAGCACTGGCCCACGCTGCTGTGGGCCACCGGCCGCGGCGAGCTGCCCGGCCGTGCCCCGGTCACCGAGTGGGACTGGTACAACAACCTCGTCCTGCCCACCGACCGCCTCACCCTGGAGGGCCTCACCCCCGCGGCCGCCGCCGACCTGCGCCTGGGCGGTGACGGCGGCTACGACTGGGTCGCCGACGGCCCCTACGACGGCACCCGGGAGGCCGCCGGGATGCTGGTCAAGGCGTACGAGGCGGGCGTGCACCGCCCGGAGTGGGGCGTGTTCGTCCTCGTCCGGCGCGAGGACGGCAAGGCGGTCGGCGGCATGGGCTTCCACGGCGCCCCGGACGAGGACGGCCGCGCGGAGGTCGGCTACGACCTCGCCCCCTCCGCCCGCGGCCGGGGCTACGCCACGGAGGCGCTGGGCGCACTGAGCGAGTGGGCGCTGGCGCGGGACGACGTACGGCTGCTCATGGCGACGATCGAGGAGACGAACCGCGCCTCCCAGGCCGTGGTCACCCGCGCCGGATACTCCCGGGCGACGGTGGAGGAGCAGCGGGACGTACACGCCCACGAACAGCACGCGCCGCACGAGCAGGACACCGACCTCCGGCTGTACCTGCGCAGGCGCCCCTAGGCGAGGGGGCGCCCCTTCGGCCGCCGCAGCCCCGACTCCGTCAGCAGCCGCACCACCTCGCGGCTGCTGACCTCCACCGCGCCGGCGGCGACCACGTCCGCGTAGCGGTGCGAGGGGATGTCGTAGTGGTCGCGTTCGAAGGCCCGGCGCGGGACGCCCAAGGCGTCGGCGAACGCGTGGAGTTCGTCGTACGACTCGTCGCTCACCAGGTGGGACCACATCCGGCCGTGCCCCGGCCAGGAGGGCGGGTCGATGTAGACGGTCACGAGGAGGGCGTCCCGCCGCCCGCCGAGCCCAGCGCGCCCACGGACGCGACCTTCACGCCCGCCTTGTGGCACACCCAGTGCGGATCGGGCCCGAGTTCCGGCTCCACCTCCAGCGCGTGCGGGTCACCGGCCCCGCACACCGGGCACAGCGGCCAGCGGCCGTACCGCTCCAGGAGCGCGTCCTGGACGTCCTGCGCGACCAGCCCCGCCACGAACTCCGCACCGTCCGGCCACTGCTCCACCCACCAGCGACGCTGTACGACGGACTCCTCGACGAGCGACACCACGTCGGCGTCGGCGACCTCTCCCGCGACCAGATCGGCGAGCACCAGGGCGCGTGCCGCGTGCAACGCCTGCTCCAATGGGCTTACGGGGAGGCCGGAGGGATCCATGCACCCATTGTGCGCACTCTTGACCACGGCACCGAGCCGAAAATATCTTTCATGTGTGACCCAGGAAGTGAAGGAAATTTTCGGCAGCGCCTCGGGCGGCCCGGGCACACCGCCCGCGCCCGCCGCGCTCGCCGCCAAGGTGCGCACCCTCGCCCCTTCCATGACCCGCTCCATGCAGCGGGTCGCCGAGGCCGTCGCCGGTGACCCGGCCGGCTGCGCGGCCCTGACGGTCACCGGCCTCGCGGAACTGACCGGCACCAGCGAGGCGACCGTCGTCCGCACCGCCCGCATCCTCGGCTACCCCGGCTACCGCGACCTGCGCCTCGCCCTCGCCGGTCTCGCCGCGCAGCAGCAGTCGGGGCGGGCGCCCGCGATCACGACGGACATCGCGGTGGACGACCCCATCGCCGACGTCGTCGCGAAACTCGCCTACGACGAGCAGCAGACGCTCGCCGACACGGCCGCCGGTCTGGACACCGTGCAACTCGCGGCGGCCGTCGCCGCGGCGGCGACCGCCCGCCGTATCGACGTGTACGGCGTGGGGGCGTCCGGGCTGGTCGCCCAGGACCTGGTGCAGAAGCTGCTGCGGATAGGGCTGATAGCCCACGCCCACAGCGATCCGCATCTCGCCGTCACCAACGCCGTGCAGCTGAAGGCGGGGGACGTCGCCATCGCGATCACGCACTCCGGGGCGACGGGGGATGTCATCGAGCCGCTGCGGGTCGCGTTCGAGCGCGGGGCCACGACGGTCGCGATCACCGGGCGGCCGGACAGTTCGGTGACGCAGTACGCGGACCATGTGCTGACGACGTCCACGGCCCGGGAGAGCGAGCTGCGGCCGGCGGCGATGTCGTCGCGGACCAGCCAGCTGCTGGTCGTGGACTGCCTGTTCGTGGGAGTGGCACAAAGGACGTACGAGACCGCGGCGCCGGCGCTCGCCTCGTCGTACGAGGCGTTGGCGCACCGGCATCGCGGGAGAACGTGACAGCCCGCGCACCCCTCCCTTACGTGAACCACGTGAAAGAGCCGCCCCCCATGACCTCCACCTCCGATCCCCGTGTGCTGCGCGCCGAGTTGGAAACCCTCACCACCGAGGCCTTCCGGCCCGAGCTCGCCGACATCGACCAGTTGCCCACCCTCGACATCGCCCGGCTGATGAACGGCGAGGACGTCACCGTGCCCACCGCCGTCGCCGAGCGGCTGCCCGAGATCGCCGCCGCCATCGACGCGATCGCCGCCCGGATGGCCCAGGGCGGCCGGCTCGTGTACGCCGGTGCCGGTACCGCCGGGCGGCTCGGCGTGCTGGACGCCTCCGAGTGCCCGCCGACCTTCAACACCGACCCCGCGCAGGTCGTCGGCCTGATCGCGGGCGGCCGGGAAGCCATGGTCACCTCGGTCGAGGGCGCCGAGGACTCCAAGGAACTGGCGAGAGCCGACCTGGACGCCCTGAAGCTGACGCCCCTGGACACCGTGGTCGGCGTCTCCGCCTCCGGTCGTACCCCTTATGCCATCGGTGCCGTCGAACACGCCCGCGCGCAGGGCGCGTTGACGATCGGGCTGTCCTGCAACGCGCACAGCGCACTGGCCGCCGCCGCGGAGCACGGCATCGAAGTGGTCGTCGGCCCCGAACTGGTCACCGGCTCCACCCGGCTCAAAGCGGGCACCGCCCAGAAGCTGGTCCTGAACATGCTGTCGACGATCACGATGATCCGGCTGGGCAAGACGTACGGGAACCTGATGGTCGACGTACGCGCCTCCAACGAGAAGCTCCGGGCCCGCTCCCGGCGGATCGTCGCGCTCGCCACGGGCGCCGGGGACGACGAGATCGAGCGGGCGCTGGCGGAGACGGACGGCGAGGTGAAGAACGCCATCCTGGTGATCCTCACCGGCGTGGACGGCCCCGCGGCCACCCGCCTTCTGGAGGAGTCCGGCGGCCATCTGCGTGCCGCGCTGGCGGCGACGGGCGGCTGACCCGCACGCTCGGCGGATGACCACCTCGTACGACGCCGCCGCGGCCCTCCTCCCCCTGGTCGGCGGCCCCGCCAACGTCACCTCCGCCGCCCACTGCATGACCCGGCTGCGGCTGGGCCTGGCCGACCCGTCGCTGGTGGACGGGGAGGCGTTGCGGGCGCTGCCGGGGGTGCTGGGGGTGGTCGAGGACGACGACACGTATCAGATCGTTCTCGGGCCGGGGGCGGTCGCGCGGGTGACGGCCGACTTCGAGGCGCTGCTGCGGAAGGAGACGCGGAAGGCGCGCAACGCGACCCCGCTGAAGATGGCGCTGCGCCGGGTGGCGAACGTCTTCATCCCGCTCATCCCGGCGCTGATCGGCTGCGGCATCCTCGCGGGCCTCAACGGGCTCCTGGTGAACACCGGTTGGCTGCCCGGGCTGACGCCGGCCCTGTCTGCCACCGCCTCCGCCTTCATGTCCCTCATCGCGGTCTTCGTCGGCTACAACACCGCCAAGGAGTTCGGCGGCACACCGGTGCTGGGCGGGGCGGTCGCGGCCGTCGTCGTCTACCCGGGGGTCGCGAAGGTGACGGCCTTCGGCGTCGCGCTGGCCCCCGGGCAGGGCGGCGTCCTGGGCGCGCTGGCGGCCGCGTTGCTCGGGACGTACGTGGAGAAGTGGTGCCGCGGCCGGGTGCCGGGCACGCTGGACGTCCTGCTCACCCCGACCCTGACGGTCCTGGTGTCCGGCCTGACGACCCTGTACGTCCTCATGTACGCCGCCGGCACGGTCTCCTCGGCGATCGGCACGGCGGCGAACTGGCTGCTGTCGACGACGGGCGCCTTCGCGGGCGCGGTCCTCGGCGGGCTGTTCCTCCCCCTGGTGATGCTGGGCCTGCACCAGGCCCTGATCCCCCTCCACGCCACCCTCATCGAACAGCAGGGCTCGACCACTCTCCTCCCCCTGCTGGCCATGGCGGGCGCCGGACAGGTGGGCGCGGCGGCCGCGGTGTACGTCCGCCTGCGCCACGACACCGCCCTGCGTACGACGATCAAGTCGGCCCTGCCCGCCGGGTTGCTGGGCGTGGGCGAGCCGCTGATCTACGGGGTGTCACTGCCGTTGGGCCGCCCTTTCCTCACGGCCTGCGCGGGCGGGGCGGCCGGGGGCGCCTTCGTCGGACTGTTCGCGATGCTGGGCGAACGGGTGGGCGCCACGGCGATCGGGCCGTCCGGATGGGCCCTCTTCCCTCTGCTCTCCGGGAACGGCGGGCTGGGAACGGCGGCGGCGATCTACGCGGGCGGGCTGCTGACGGGGTACGCGGTCGGATTCGGGGCGACGTACGTCTTCGGGCTGCCGAAGGAGAGGTGACGGTGACCCCGGCGGCGCAAGCCTTCGGGCTCCCCATGGAGAGGTGACTCCTGCCTCGGCCGGTCGTTTCCCGACCATGAAGAACATGCTCATGGCCGCCGCCCTGGCCTCCTCCGCCGTCGCCCTGGCCGCCCCCGCCCACGCCGACCCCCACGACGGCAACCACTGGGGCACGGCCGCCCCGGTGCTGTGCACGGCGGAACACACCGTCGCCCCCGTTCTCCACGACCTCGCCTCCACCCCGACCCACGCCTGCGCGGAGGGCTGAGCGGTCAGGATCTGACCTATACGGCTCCTAGCGTGCCCCCATGACCAACACCACGCAGAGCTCTGCCACCGAACGCACCGACCTCCTGGAAGCGCTGGCCCACCACCGGCACTTCCTGCGCTTCACCACCCGTGACCTCACCGACGAGCAGGCCGGGCAGCGGACCACGGCCGGCGAGCTGTGTCTGGGCGGCCTGATCAAGCACGTCACCTCGGTGGAGCGGAACTGGGCGGCCTTCATCCTCAACGGCCCGTCGCCGTCGGACGACTTCAGCAACAAGACCGAGGCGGACTTCGCCCGGCGCGCCGACGAGTTCCGGATGCTGCCCGGCGACACCCTGGCCGGTGTGCTGGCCGCCTACGAGGAGGCGGCCCGCCGGACCGACGAGATCGTCACGTCCCTGCCCGACCCGAACGCCGACCACCCGCTGCCCGAGGCTCCCTGGCACAAGCCCGGGGCTCGATGGTCGGCCCGCAGGGTGCTGCTGCACATCATCGGCGAGACGGCCCAGCACGCCGGGCACGCCGACATCATCCGGGAGTCCCTGGACGGCGCGCAGAGCATGGCCTGACGACGGCCGACAAGGGCGGCCGCTTCCAGCAGTCCCCTCGTACCCTTGGGGAGACACCGTCGAGCTTCCCTCGCCGGTCGGTATCACCCTCGACACCGAAAACCTCAAGGACTACGCGGACCGATGAACCACGCCCAGCTCACCGCCCTAGGCCGGGCCCTCCGCCTTCTCGGGGAGCACGGCGAGGCCCTTTCCTCCGACACGCCCGACGCCAAGCTCCACGAGGTCAAGGCCGACCTCAAGCGCGCCCTGGAGCTGCTCGACGAGAGCGTCACCAGCGCCGCGCCCAGCACCCGCTGCGCCGAGCATCCCAATGGCCCGGTCGACGAGAACGCCCCCGACCTGTGCCTGCTGTGCGAGACCCGGCGCCGGGCCGCCCGCCGCGCGTCCATCAACGGCCCCGCCCAGACCGGCCCGTCCGCCACCGCCCCGTCCCGCTACGGCGTCCGCGACGACCGGCCGCAGCCGCAGCAGCGGTGGCTGCCCGAGCTGTGGAACGGCCAGGAGTGGCAGCTGTGCGGCACCCCGCGCCGCGACCGCCGCGAGGCCGAGCTGTATCTCGCGGCGGCCCGCCGGGGGCCGCGCGCGGCGATGGCGTACCGGCTGGTGCACGAGTTCACCGACTACGAGGTGCTGCGGGTGTGGGGCACCCCCGTGAAGGTCGACATCGAGCCGCTGGGGAACCTGTAGGACCCCGGCTGCCGTACGACGTCTACGACTTGGCGGTCACCTCGGCGGACTCCGCCGGGCCCTCCGCCACCGGCACCGCGCCCCCGGCGGGCCGCTGCCGCGGAATGAACGACGCGACCGCGAAGGCCAGCAGCGCCGCTCCCGCGCCCACCGCCAGGACCGCCTTGAAGCCGTTCTCCGACGGGAGCGCGTAACCGCCGAAGTCGGTGGTCAGCTGGGCCAGGATGACGCCGGCGACGGCGCTCGCCGACGAGGTGCCGATGGAGCGCATCAGGGTGTTGAGGCTGTTCGCCGCGGCCGTCTCCGACGCGGGCACCGCGCCCATGATGAGCGCGGGCATCGAGCCGTACGTGAAGCCGATGCCGGCGCCGATGACGCAGGAGACGAGCACGAAGTGCCAGACCTCGCTCATCAGGACGATGTTGAGGCCGTACCCGGCGGCGACGATCAGGGCGCCCGTCATCAGCGTGACCTTCGGGCCGCGGGCCTTGGAGACGGCGGCGGAGATCGGTGCCGTGGCCATCATGACCAGGCCGGAGGGCGCCATGACCAGGCCGGCGGCCAGCATCGACTTGCCCAGGCCGTAGCCGGTCCGGGCCGGGAGCTGGAGGAGCTGCGGAATGACCAGGCTCATCGCGAACATGGCGAAGCCGACCGCGATCGAGGCGAGGTTGGTGACCAGCACCTGGCGGCGGGCGGTGGTGCGCAGGTCCACCAGCGGCTGGTCGGTGCGCAGTTCGAAGAAGCCCCAGGCCGGCAGGATGACGACGGCCGCGGCGAACAGGCCGATCGTCGTGCCGCTCCCCCAGCCCCAGTCCGCGCCCTTGGAGATGGCGAGGAGCAGACAGACGAGGCCCGCCGCCATGCCCAGGGCACCTACGAGGTCGAAGCGGCCGCCGGTGCGCACCTTGGACTCCGGCACGAAGACGGTGACCAGGCCGATGGCCACGGCACCGAGCGCCGCCGAGGTCCAGAACAGCACGTGCCAGCTGAAGTTGTCGGCGATGAGCGCGGCGGCGGGCAGGCCGAGGGCGCCGCCGATGCCGAGGGAGGCGCTCATCAGGGCGGTGGCGGAGGCCAGCCGCTCGGCGGGCAGTTCGTCGCGCATGATGCTGATGCCGAGCGGGATGACACCGGAGGCGAGGCCCTGGAGGGCACGGCCGATGATCATCGGCAGGAGGGAGTCGGCCAGCGCGCAGACGACCGAGCCGACGATCAGCATGACGCCGCTGATCAGCAGCATGCGCCGCTTGCCGAACATGTCGCCGAGGCGCCCGACGACCGGCGTGGCCACGGCGGCGGCGAGCAGTGTGGCGGTGACGGCCCAGGCGGTGTCGGAGGCGGGCGCGTCCAGGAGTTTCGGCAGCTCGGGGACGATCGGGATCACCAGGGTCTGCATCAGCGAGACCACGATTCCGGCGAAGGCCAGCACCGCCACCACGGCAGGGGACCGCGGCACCGCGGCAGGGGCGTCGGACATGGCTGGGCCTCCGTCAGCTTGGTAATTGACCGGGGCAACCTTAAGTCAGTTGCCTGACTTAATAAAGAAGGGCAGGTCAGCCGTACTGCTCGACGAGGGAGCGCACCCTGTCGGCATCCAGCTCGTAGACCGTCTCGTGCGCCCGGGGATCACGCGCGTGGAACGTGTGGAAGAGCGGTCCGGAGGGCCCGCCGAGCACCACGAGGGAGGCGGACGCCCCGCGCACCGCCCGCTCGGTGCCCGGCGCCGCCGTCAGGTCGATGCGGTTGACCACGCCGGGCGTCACCCACACCGGCACCGACTCCAGCAGCCCGAAGAGCTGGAGATGGAAGTGCCCGGTGAGGACGACCCGGACATCGCTGCCGCGCACGGCATCGGCGAGGTCGGCGGGGTTGCGCAGGCCGAACACCCGCTGGAGGGGGTTGTCGAGGGCGATGGGCGGGTGATGGAAGGCGAGGACGGTGCCGCGCTCGGCCGGGGTGCCCAACACGTCGCGCAGCCAGTCGAGTTGCCCGGCGGAAAGGTGCCCGTGCACCTTCCCGGGCACCAGCGAGTCCAGCGTCACGAACCGCCACCCGCCGACCGTGCTCACGGCGGCCCGCTCACCGGCCTCGGACGCGAACACCGTCTCCGGCTCGCCGTGCCCGCTGCCGAGCACCTTCCCGAAGGCCTCGCGCTCGTCGTGGTTCCCGGTCGTGTACACCACGGGCACCCCGCCCAGCACGTCCCGCGCGAACCCGCCCACCAGCGCCTGCACGGCCGTGTACGCCTCCGGGGAACCGTCGTCGGCGAGATCGCCGGTGACGACGACGGCGTCGATGCCCCGCTGATGCCGGAGTTCGTCGAGGAGGAGCCGCAGGGAGTCGTGCGCGTTGACGCCGTGCCGGTTGGCGGCGTCGGTGCGCTCCAAGTGCGTGTCCGAGAGCTGGAGAATCCTCATCTCCCGGACACTACACAGGAGTTGGAGGTCAGCTCAGGGTCTGGAGCGCCGCCGCGTCGTACGGCTTCAGCTCGTCGAACCGGCCCGCGAGGACCTTCGCCGCCCACTCCGGGTCCTGAAGCAGGGCGCGGCCGACGGCGACGAGGTCGAACTCGTCGCGCTCCAGACGGTCCAGGAGGTCGTCGAGGCCCTTGAGCGGGGAGCCCTGGCCCACGAACGCGTTGAGGAAGTCGCCGTCGAGGCCGACCGAGCCGACGGTGATGGTGGGCTTGCCGGTGAGCTTCTTGGTCCAGCCCGCGAGGTTGAGGTCGGCGCCGTCGAACTCCGGGAGCCAGTAGCGGCGGGTGGAGGCGTGGAAGGCGTCGACGCCGGCCGCGGCGAGCGGGGCCAGAATGGCCTCCAGCTCCTCGGGGGTCTCGGCGAGCCGGGCGTCGTAGGCCTCCTGCTTCCACTGCGAGTAGCGGAAGATGACCGGGAAGTCGGCGGAGACGGTCTCGCGGACGGCGGCGACGATCTCGGCGGCGAACTTGGTACGGGCGACCGCGTCACCGCCGTAGGCGTCGGTACGGCGGTTGGTGCCCGCCCACAGGAACTGGTCGACGAGGTAGCCGTGGGCGCCGTGGATCTCCACGCCGTCCATGCCGATGCGCTCCGCGGCGGCCGCGGCCTCGGCGAAGGCGCCGATGACGTCGTCGAGGTCACGCTGGGTCATGGCCGTGCCGGTGGGCTCGGTCTCGCCGATGCGCAGGCCGGAGGGGCCGACCGCGGGGGCCTCGGGGACGGGGTTCTGGCCCTCCTTGCGGACCATGCCGATGTGCCACAGCTGCGGGACGATGGTGCCGCCGGCCGCGTGCACGTCCTCGGCGACCTTCTGCCAGCCCGCCAGCTGCTCCTCGCCGTGGAAGCGCGGGACGCGGCTGCTGTTGCCGGCCGAGTCGTGACCGACGTACGTCCCCTCGGTGACGACCAGACCGACGCCCGCCGCGGCACGCCGCGCGTAGTACGAGGCCACGTCGGCGCCCGGGATGCCGCCCGGGGAGAACATCCGCGTCATCGGCGCCATCACGATGCGGTTCGGGACGGTGAGGCCGTTGATCGTCGTCGGCCGGGCGAGAATCTCGGCGGCACGGGAGGGGGTGGCGGTCACGCGGGGGCTCCTTGCGGTGGGGTACCAGCGGGTATGTGCATACGCATGGACACTACGCAGTGAGCAACCGCTCAGAACACCCTTCCATTTCCTCCGGGTCCTGTGATCCCGCCCACGCGAAGGTGACCGGCCCCCGCACAACCCGGGGAACGCCCGAGGGCGGCACCCCCTGTCGGAACAGGGGGTGCCGCCCTCGGTCAGGACGAGTCCGATCCGCCGGGGATCAGAAGTCCATGTCACCGCCCGGCATGCCGCCGCCGGCGGGCGCGGCGGCCTTCTCCGGCTTGTCGGCGATGACGGCCTCGGTGGTGAGGAAGAGCGCGGCGATGGAGGCGGCGTTCTGCAGAGCGGAGCGCGTGACCTTCGCCGGGTCGATGATGCCTTCCTTGACCAGGTCGACGTACTCACCGGTCGCGGCGTTGAGGCCGTGACCCGGGGTGAGGTTGCGGACCTTCTCCACCACGACGCCGCCCTCGAGGCCGGCGTTGACGGCGATCTGCTTCAGCGGGGCCTCGAGGGCGAGCTTGACGGCGGCAGCGCCGGTCGCCTCGTCACCCTCCAGCTCCAGCTTCTCGAAGACACCGGAGGCCTGCAGCAGGGCCACGCCACCACCGGCGACGATGCCCTCCTCGACGGCCGCCTTGGCGTTGCGCACGGCGTCCTCGATGCGGTGCTTGCGCTCCTTGAGCTCGACCTCGGTCGCGGCACCGGCCTTGATGACGGCGACGCCACCGGCGAGCTTCGCCAGGCGCTCCTGGAGCTTCTCGCGGTCGTAGTCCGAGTCGCTGTTCTCGATCTCGGCGCGGATCTGGTTCACGCGACCGGCGACCTGGTCGGCGGAGCCGGCACCGTCGACGATGGTGGTCTCGTCCTTGGTGATGACGACCTTGCGGGCGCGGCCCAGGAGGTCCAGGGTCGCGTTCTCCAGCTTGAGGCCGACCTCCTCGGAGATGACCTCGCCGCCCGTGAGGATGGCGATGTCGCCGAGCATGGCCTTGCGGCGGTCGCCGAAGCCCGGGGCCTTGACGGCGACGGACTTGAAGGTGCCGCGGATCTTGTTGACGACCAGGGTCGACAGGGCCTCGCCCTCGACGTCCTCGGCGATGATCAGCAGCGGCTTGCCCGACTGCATGACCTTCTCCAGGAGCGGGAGCAGGTCCTTGACGGAGCCGATCTTGGAGTTGGCGATCAGGATGTACGGGTCGTCGAGCGACGCCTCCATCCGCTCCATGTCGGTGGCGAAGTACGCCGAGATGTAGCCCTTGTCGAAGCGCATACCCTCGGTGAGCTCCAGCTCCAGACCGAAGGTCTGGGACTCCTCGACGGTGATGACGCCTTCCTTGCCGACCTTGTCCATCGCCTCGGCGATGAGCTCGCCGATCTGGGTGTCGGCGGCGGAGATGGAGGCCGTGGAAGCGATCTGCTCCTTGGTCTCGACATCCTTCGCCTGCTCGAGCAGGGCACCGGAGACGGCCTCGACGGCCTTCTCGATACCGCGCTTGAGAGCCATCGGGTTGGCACCGGCGGCCACGTTGCGCAGACCCTCGCGCACCAGGGCCTGGGCCAGGACGGTCGCGGTCGTCGTGCCGTCACCGGCTACGTCGTCGGTCTTCTTCGCGACTTCCTTGACCAGCTCGGCGCCGATCTTCTCGTACGGGTCCTCGAGCTCGATCTCCTTGGCGATGGACACACCATCGTTGGTGATCGTGGGGGCGCCCCACTTCTTCTCGAGGACGACGTTGCGACCCTTGGGGCCGAGCGTCACCTTGACGGCGTCCGCGAGCTGGTTCATGCCGCGCTCGAGGCCGCGCCGCGCCTCCTCGTCGAACGCGATGATCTTGGCCATGTGAAGTGGTCCCTCCAGGACTGGGGGTGATTCCTTCGGACCGCGCCCGCGCCCGCGACGGACGGCTCGCACACCTCGTGGTTCCTTGCCCCACCTGGCCTGCGGGCCTCACCGACCCGGTCCTTCTTTGTCACTCTCACCTTCAGAGTGCTAACGCCAATGATTAGCACTCGGCATGGTCGAGTGCAAGCGCCTCCCCTGGATCGAGCAGGCCTGGACCGGGCCTGGACAGGCCGAAGGGCCCGTACCCCTCGCGAGGTACGAGCCCTTCAGCAGAAGACGTCGCTTGCGGTTTGGTCGGTCGCGCGATCAGGCGGTGACGCGAACCATGTCGGCCTGCGGGCCCTTCTGGCCCTGCGAGATCTCGAACTCCACCCGCTGGCCTTCTTCCAGGGTGCGGTACCCGTCCATCTGGATCGCGCTGTAGTGGACGAAAACATCCGCACCACCGTCGACCGCGATGAAGCCGTACCCCTTCTCCGCGTTGAACCACTTGACGGTGCCCTGAGCCATGCCTAACTCCCCTATTACTGGCCCTTGCACAGATCCACACTTCGCGGATCCGGGTCAGACCTCACCCCCCACGGATTGGGGGCGTGCGCCGGAACGCGTCGACCGCGGCTGAATGTATCTGTCCAACTGCCGTCTGCAACAGGTCAATCGGACGAGAATTCTGGACGCGCGAGGTCCGGAATGTAGTGAGAATTCACCCGGATTCAGGGCAAGTCGGGCCCCGCAAAAGGCACAAAACTCGCAAAAGAGCCACGCACTTTGGCTACTTCTCGTCGCAAGTGGAGCAGGTACTCATATGCGTATGGCATGCGGAGCACAGCAGGTTCCCCAACTGTACCGCGCTCAACCATAGAGAATTGCCCCCTCCGCTTCTCGTGCGGAGAGGGCAATTTAGGTGAACTCTCAATAATGGGCGTTACCGAAGGTAATGTTCGGTCATTCGGTCAGCCGCCGGCGACGGCCGGGATGATCGAGACGCCCGCGCCGTCCGGGGTCGCGGTTTCCAGGCCCTGCTCGAAGCGGACGTCGTCGTCGTTGACGTACACGTTGACGAAGCGGCGCAGCTTGCCCTGGTCGTCGAGGACACGGGCGGCGATGCCCGTGTGGTTCTTCTCCAGGTCGGCGATCACGTCGGCGAGGGTGGCCCCCTCGGCAGCGACCTCGGCCTGCCCGCCGGTGTAGGTGCGCAGGATGGTGGGGATGCGGACGGTCACGCTCATGCGAGGCCAGCCTCTCGGAAGGAGTCCAGGTTGGGGCGGATGGTGGCGGTGAGGCCGGTGCCGGCCACCGCGTCGAGGGTCTTGAGGCCGTCGCCGGTGTTCAGCACGACGGTGGTGAGGGTCGGGTCCAGTACGCCGTTCTCGATCAGCTTGCGGGTGACACCGACCGTCACGCCACCGGCCGTCTCCGCGAAGATGCCCTCCGTGCGGGCCAGCAGCTTGATCGCGTCGACGATCTGCTCGTCGTCGACGTCCTCCACGGCACCGCCCGTGCGGCGCGCGATGTCGAGGACGTAGGGGCCGTCGGCCGGGTTGCCGATGGCGAGGGACTTGGCGATGGTGTCCGGCTTCTGGGGGCGGACGACGTCGTGGCCCGCCTTGTAGGCGGCGGACACCGGCGAGCACCCCTCCGCCTGGGCGCCGAAGATCTTGTACGGCTTGTCCTCGACGAGCCCGAGCTTGATCAGCTCCTGCAGCCCCTTGTCGATCTTCGTCAGCTGGGAGCCGGAGGCGATGGGCACCACGAGCTGGTCGGGGAGCTGCCAGCCGAGCTGCTCGCAGATCTCGTACGCCAGGGTCTTGGACCCCTCCGCGTAGTACGGCCGCAGGTTGACGTTGACGAAGCCCCAGCCCTCGCCGGCCGGGTCGCCGATCAGCTCGGAGCAGAAGCGGTTCACGTCGTCGTAGTTGCCCTCGATGCCGACGAGCTCACCGCCGTATACAGCGGCCATGACGACCTTGCCCTGCTCCAGGTCGTGCGGGATGAACACGCAGGAGCGGAACCCGGCGCGGGCGGCGGCTGCGCCGACGGCACCCGCGAGGTTGCCGGTGGAGGAGCAGGAGAGGGTGGTGAAGCCGAAGACGCGGGCGGCCTCGATGGCCTGGGCGACGACCCGGTCCTTGAAGGAGTGCGTCGGGTTGCCGGAGTCGTCCTTCACGAAGAGCTTGCCGGCCTCGACACCGAGCTCGCGGGCCAGGTTGTCGGCCTGGACGAGCTTGGTCCAGCCGGGGTTGATGTTGGGCTTGCCGGCCACGTCCGCGGGGACGGGCAGCAGCGGTGCGTAGCGCCAGATGTTCGCGGGTCCCGCCTCGATCTGCTTGCGGAGCTCCTCGGCGTCGTAGGCGGAGAAGTCGTAGGCGATCTCGAGCGGGCCGAAACACTCCTCGCACGCGAAGACCGGGCCGAGCGGCACGCGGTGGCCGCATTCACGGCAGCTGAGCGCCGCGGCGGGACCGAGGTCTACGGTGGTGGAGGCGGAATCCGTGGTGCTTGCAACAGTCTGCGCAGCCATGAGAGGCGAGGCCCTTTCTCCTCATCTTCCTCACGACGCATCTCGCCGTGAGACGGATTTGGCACCTTCCCTAGCCGGGAGCCTCGCGATGCGATCGATGCTGATCGCTACGAGACCGGCTGGAGGGTTGCCGGGGCTTCATCGGGCCGTATCCCTCTGCCCCTCTGGATGAGCGGTATGAAGTTGTGAACGTCGGACGATCCAGGACATGCGATGGTCATCCGCGTTGTTCAAGACTGTAACCGACGACCAGGACAGTTGAGATAGTCGTCCGAACCGCGAGATGGATCACAGCCGGGTCCAGACTCGCCGAGAGAACGCAGAGGAGCCGCGCACTGTGCTGAACGAAGTCGAGCGCTGGCTGACCACCCGCTCCTGGTCCGTGACCGATCGCCCGCTCCACCAGCTCCTGGCCGCCAAGCAACGCACGAAACAGACGGTCAGCGTCGTGCTGCCCGCGCTCAACGAGGAGGAGACGGTCGGCGACATCGTCGCGATCATCCGTCACGACCTCATGCAGCAGGTCCCGCTCGTCGACGAGATCGTCGTCGTCGACTCCGGGTCGACCGACCGGACGTCGCAGGTGGCGGCCGCGGCCGGGGCCACGGTGGTGCACCGCGACGAGATCCTGCCCCGCATCCCCACCGTGCCCGGCAAGGGCGAGGTGCTGTGGCGGTCGCTGCTGGTGACCAGCGGCGACATCGTCTGCTTCATCGACGCCGACCTGAAGGAGTTCTCCTCCGACTTCGTCGCGGGGATCGTCGGCCCGCTGCTCACCGAGCCCGGCGTCGACCTGGTCAAGGCCATGTACGACCGTCCGCTGGGCGGCGCGGCCGGGCAGGGCGGCCGGGTGACCGAACTGATGGCCCGCCCGCTGCTCAACATGCACTGGCCGCAGCTGGCGGGCTTCGTGCAACCCCTGGGCGGCGAGTACGCGGCCCGGCGCAGCCTGCTGGAACAGCTCCCCTTCCCCGTCGGCTACGGCATCGAGCTCGGCATGCTGGTCGACGCCCTGCACCTGGTCGGCCTCGACGCGCTCGCCCAGGTCGACGTGGGCGTCCGCAAGCACCGCCACCAGGACGGCCAGGCGCTCGGCCGGATGTCCGCCGCGATCTACCGCACGGCCCAGCTCCGCCTGGCCCGCGGCCACCTGATCCGCCCCGCCCTCACCCAGTTCGAGCGCGGTGCGAGCGGCTTCGAACCGCGCACCTACTCCGTGGACACCGAGGAACGCCCGCCGATGGTGGAGATCGCCGAGTACGCGGAACGGAAGGTGGCCTGAGTCCTCCGGGCCACCAGGCCACCGCCAGGCCCCGGGGAACCGGACGAACGTTTGAGCAATCCGTGCCCGGGCTAGGTTGATCCGTATGGCTCGTATCGCTTCAACGTTCGGTTCTGCGCGGGTACTGGTGGCCTCCAACCGGGGACCGGTCTCGTACGAGGTCCAGGCGGACGGCACGCTGGCCGCCCGGCGCGGTGGCGGTGGGCTGGTCTCGGGGCTGTCGGCGATCGGGGCGGACGCGGACGCGCTGTGGGTGTGCTCGGCGCTCGGCGACGGCGACCGCGAGGCAGTGCGGCGCGGGGTGGGCGAGGCCGGGGTACGGATGCTCGACATCCCGGCCGACGTGCACGCGGACGCGTACAACGGCATCGCCAACTCGGTCCTGTGGTTCGTCCACCACATGCTGTACCAGACCCCGCTGGAGCCGGTCTTCGACGCGGAGTTCCGGCGCCAGTGGGCGTCGTACGAGACGTACAACCGCGCCTTCGCCGAGGCGCTCGCGCAGGAGGCGGCGCAGGGCGCGGCGGTCGTCGTGCAGGACTACCACCTCACCCTGGTGCCGGGCATGCTCCGCGCGCTCCGCCCCGACCTGCGGATCGGCCACTTCTCGCACACCCCGTGGGCGCCGCCGGAGTACTTCCGGATGCTGCCGGACGACGTGGCCGAGCAGGTGCTGCGGGGCATGCTGGGCGCCGACCGGCTGGGGTTCCTGACCCGGCGCTGGGCGTCGGCGTTCGAAGCGTGCGCGGCGGAGATCACCGGCGGGCTCGGCGACACCCGGGTCGGGGTGCACGGGCTCGGCGCGGACGCGGACTTCCTCCGCAAGCGGTCGCACGAGGCGGACGTCGACGAACGGATGGCGGCGCTGCGGGCCGAGATCGGCGAGGGGCGCCGGACGATCGTCCGGGTCGACCGGACCGAGCTGTCGAAGAACATCGTGCGGGGGCTGCGCGCGTACGAGCATCTGCTCGAGACCCGGCCCGAATGGCGCGAGCGGGTCGTGCACGTGGCGTTCGCCTACCCGTCCCGGCAGGACCTGGCCGTCTACCGGGACTACACGGCCGAGGTGCAGCGACTGGCGGACGAGATCAACTCGACGTACGGCACGCCGGGCTGGACGCCGGTGGTGCTGCACGTCAAGGACGACTTCGCCCGCTCCCTCGCCGCGTACCGGCTCGCCGACGTGGCACTCGTCAACCCCATCCGGGACGGCATGAACCTCGTCGCGAAGGAGGTGCCGGTCGTCTCCGACGAGGGGTGCACGCTGGTGTTGTCGCGGGAGGCGGGGGCGTACGAGGAGCTGGGCGACGACGCGATCGTGGTGAACCCGTACGACGTGATCGGCACGGCCGACGCGCTGCACGAGGCGCTGACGACGGCGCCGGGCGAGCGGGCGGAACGCACGAAGCGGCTGGCTGCCGCGGCCACGGCGCTGCCGCCCGCGCAGTGGTTCCTCGATCAGCTGGCGGCGTTGGGGTCCTGAGGAAGGGCCTCCGCCAGTTGCCCCAGCAGCCTTACCAACCCCGCCGGGCCGTCCACGACCAGGTCGGCCCGGTCCTTCAGCTCCGCCACCTCCTCGCTGCCCGCGCTGCACACCAGCAGCCCCGGTACGCCGTCCGAGCGGAGTTTTTCCACCGCCGCGAAGGCGGGGAGGTCTCCGAGGTCGTCGCCGGCGTAGAGGACGGCCTCGGCGCCCAGCTCGCGGACGTAGTCCGTCAGGGCCACGCCCTTGTCCATGCCGGGCGGACGGAGTTCCAGGACGAGACGGCCGGGTTCGACGATCAGGCCGTGCCGGGTGGCGAGGTCGGTGAGCGGGGCGCGCAGCGCGTCGAAGGCGGCCTGCGGGTCCTCGGCCCGGCGCGTGTGGACCGCGACGGCCCGCCCCTTCTCCTCGATCCAGGTGCCCTGCCAGGCGCCGATGCCGTCGAGGAAGCCGGGCAGTTCGGCGCGGACCGCGGCGACACCGGGGTGCGGGGCGGGCGCGGTGACCTCGCCGGTGACGGCGTCCCAGCGCTCGGCGCCGTAGTGGCCGAGGACGACGAGGTGTCCGAGACCGGGGACACCGGCGAAGCCGCCGAGGCGTACGGCGACTCCGGCGGGGCGGCCGGTGACCACCGCGACGGCGGCGATCTTCGGGGCGAGCGCGGCGAGTGCGGAGACGGCGTCGGGGTGGGCCCGGGCCTGTTCCGGGTCGGCGACGATCGGGGCGAGGGTGCCGTCGAAGTCGAGCGCCACGATCGTTTTCGCGGGGTGCGCGAGCATCGCGGCGAGGCCGTCCTGTCCGGCCCGGGTCACCGGCGTCGGCGTCGGCAGGGAGTCGTCCGTGGAGTCCTTGTGGCTGCCCATAGGGGGACCCTATCCACGTGGGCGGATGACATGCCTTTTCTCGCCCCCGCCGCCCCTACCCGCCTCACCTCTCCGATCTGCGGGCTTCTCGCACCCTGCGCAGCCGGTTCACCGTCACCGGGTCGTGGGCCAAAGCCCGCGGATCGTCCAGCAGGGCGTTCAGCAGTTGGTAGTAGCGGACGGGGGCCAGGCCCAGTTCCTCGCGTATCGCGCGTTCCTTCGCGCCGGGGCCGGTGAAGCCGCGGCGTTCCAGCGCGAGGATGGCCTGTTCTCGGGGGGCCAGGTCGTTCATGTCGACGACCGTAGCCCCCGCCACTGACAAGCCCCACCCCCGCCTACTGCGTGCTCTCCGCCATCTGCGCCTTCGACTGGAGGTCGTTGAGGATCGCCGCCGGGCTGCCCCCGGCCGTCACCGCCTCGCCGATCCGCTGCTTGACCGCCGCGCTGACCTCCGCCCAGGAGACCTTGCCGACGGGATACAGCTCGGAGCCGGTGAGTTCCGTCAGGAAGGGCTTGAGGTCCTGGTCCTGCTTCGCCGTGCTCATGGCGTCGGACGCCGACATGGTCACCGGCAGCAGGTCGTACTCGCGGGAGAACGCGAGCACGTTCTTCTCGTCGTAGACGAAGTCGAGGAAGTCCCCGATCTGCTCGGCGTGCCCGTTCTGCTTGAACGCCGTCATCCAGTCGGCGACGCCCATGGAGTACTTGGTCGGGCCGTCGACGCCGGGCATCGGGACCATGCCGAACTTCACGCCCTTCGCCGCGGCCGTCTTCATCAGCGTGGGATGCCCGTTGAGCATGCCGACCTGGCCGTTCGCGAACGCGGCGAACGCGTCCGCCCGGTTCAGCTTCCCCGGCGCGACCGGCCCGGTCAGCCCCTTGCCGACCAGGTC
The DNA here is from genome assembly GCF_042668605.1 of Streptomyces sp. NPDC057280. NCBI lineage: Bacteria > Bacillati > Actinomycetota > Actinomycetes > Kitasatosporales > Streptomycetaceae > Streptomyces > Streptomyces sp. NPDC057280. The sequence goes on along the minus strand of NZ_JBHUYR010000005.1, from coordinate 58,816 downwards.
GTCCTTGAGCCAGGTGAGGGTGTCGATGTTCGCCGGGGAGTCGATGCCGTAGGTGCCGGTGTCCTCGGTGTAGCCGCCCCCGCCGCTGAGCAGCCACTGCATGGTCTCGGCCTGCGCTTCCTCGGGACCGAGCGGCAGCGCGTACGGGTACTTCACGCCTTCCGCCTTCAGCGCGGCGGCGTCCTCGGCGAGCTCGTCCCAGGTCGTCGGCGGGGTCAGCCCGGCCTTGCTGAAGAGGGTCTTGTTGTAGAAGAGCAGCCGGGTGGAGGAGGCGAACGGCATCCCGTACTGCGTCGAGTCCACCTCGCCGGCCGTGGCGAGCTGCGAGACGAAGTCGGCCTGGGTGGGGATGGAGAGCAGTTCGTCCGCCGAGTAGAGGAGGTCGTCGTGGGCGTAGTCGGCGTACGCGCCGATCTGCGCCATGTCGGGGGCGTCGCCGCCCGCGACCATCTCCTTGACCTTGCGGTCGACGTCGTTCCAGGAGTAGACGCTGACGTCGACCCGCACGCCCGGGTGGTCGGACTCGTACTCCGCCACCAGCTTGTCCCAGTACTTCTGGGAGCTGTTCGCCTCGCTGTCCCCGTAGTCGGCGGCGACCAGCTTCAGGGTCACGTCCCCCGAGTCCCCGCCGAGGCCGCAGCCGCCGAGAACCGCCGTCATGCCCAGTGCGGACACCACCGCGATCGTTCCTGTCCTACGCCGCTGCACTGCCAAGCCCCTCATGGTCTCCGAAACTTTCGAAAGGTCAGACATAAGGTCTACACCACGTGAGTGGACTAGACCTCTCACGGGTCGGCGGGCCACACTACCCCCGTGAGACATGTCATCGCCCTCGATGTGGGCGGCACCGGAATGAAGGCCGCCTTGGTCGGCCCCTCCGGCGAGCTGCTCCACCAGGCTCGCCGGGCCACCGGCCGTGAGCGCGGCCCGGACGCGGTCGTCGAGGGCATCCTCGACTTCGCCGCCGAGCTGCGCGCGTACGGCGCCGAGCACCTCGGCGAGCCCGCGTCCGCCGCCGGCGTCGCCGTCCCCGGCATCGTCGACGCGGAGCGGGGCGTCGCCGTCTACGCCGCCAACCTCGGCTGGCGCGACGTCCCGCTGCGCGCCCTGCTCACCGAACGCCTGGGCACCCCCGTCGCCCTCGGCCACGACGTCCGCACCGGCGGCCTCGCCGAGGGCCGGATCGGCGCCGGTCAGGGCGCCGACCGTTTCTTCTTCGTCCCCCTCGGCACCGGCATCGCGGGCGCCATCGGCATCGGCGGCCGGGTGGAGGCGGGGGCCCACGGCTTCGCGGGCGAGATCGGCCACATCGTCGTACGGCCGGGAGGGACCCCGTGTCCGTGCGGGCAGGCCGGCTGCCTGGAGCGGTACGCCTCGGCGGCGGCGGTCAGCGACGCATGGGCCGCGGCGACCGGGGACCCGGAGGCGGGCGCGGCCGACTGCGCGAAAGCGGTCGAGTCCGGTGACGCTCGGGCCCGGGACGTCTGGCAGAACGCCGTCGACGCCCTCGCCGACGGCCTGGTCACCGCCCTCACCCTCCTGGACCCCAGCACCCTGATCATCGGTGGCGGCCTGGCGGAGGCGGGGGAAACCTTGTTCACACCACTGCGGGACGCGATCCGGCAACGCATCACTTTCCAGAAGCTGCCGTCGGTGGTCCCGGCGGCACTGGGCGACACGGCGGGTTGCCTGGGTGCCGGGCTACTGGCCTGGGATCTCCTCACAACAACTGACGGCATGGAGGTAGCGACCTGATGGCAACGCCGCTAGGGGCGCGGGGAACTGCGCGATCAACCACGACGGACTCGCACCCCGCATCGAACAGCACCCCCCTCATCCTGTCCGGCGCCACGGTCGTCCTCCCCACCGGAACCGTCCAAAACGGCCGAGTGATCATCAAGGGCACCCGCATTGCCGGAAGCGCACCCGAGAACGCCCAGATCACCGACGTAACCGGCCACTGGCTCATCCCAGGGTTCGTCGACATCCACAACCACGGCGGCGGCGGAGCCTCTTTCACCTCCGGCACCGCGGACGACGTGGTCCGCGGCATCCACACCCACCGCCTCCACGGCACCACCACCCTCGTCGCCTCCACCGTCACCGGCGACATGGACTTCCTCGCCCAACGCGCCGGTCTCCTCTCCGAGCTGGCCGAGCAGGGCGACATCGCCGGCATCCACTTCGAGGGCCCGTTCATCTCGCCGTGCCGCAAGGGCGCGCACTCGGAGGAGCTGCTGCGCGACCCCGACCCGGCCGAGGTCCGCAAGCTGATCGACGCGGCACGGGGCCAGGCCCGGATGGTCACGCTCGCCACCGAACTCCCCGGCGGCCTCGACTCCGTACGGCTGCTCGCCGAGCACGGCGTCATCGCGGCGATCGGGCACACGGACGCGACGTACGAGCAGACGGTGCAAGCCATCGACGCGGGCGCCACCGTCGCGACCCACCTCTTCAACGCGATGCCCGCCCTCGGCCATCGCGCTCCCGGCCCGATCGCCGCCCTCCTGGAGGACGAGCGCATCACGGTCGAGCTGATCAACGACGGTACGCATCTGCACCCGGCCGCCCTCCAGCTGGCGTTCCATCACAAGGGCGCGGACCGGGTCGCGTTCATCACGGACGCGATGGACGCGGCCGGTTTCGGTGACGGCCGCTACATGCTCGGTCCGCTGGAGGTCGAGGTGAGTGAGGGCGTGGCCCGGCTGGTGGAGGGCGGCTCGATCGCGGGCTCCACCCTCACCCTCGACCGTGCCTTCAAGCGCGCCGTGACGGTCGACAGGCTGCCCGTCGAGGACGCCGTCGCGGCGCTGTCCGCCAACCCGGCCCGGCTGCTGGGCATGTCCGACAGCGTCGGCTCCCTGGAGCCCGGCAGGTACGCCGACCTCGTCCTTCTCGACGCCGACTTCGAACTCAAGGGCGTGATGCGCCGGGGTGAATGGGTGGTCGATCCCCAACTGGGCTGATCTGTCCATCTGTTGAGGGCGGCGGTTGTCCTGGGAGACTGGGCCGACCGCCGTCCGTTTGGCATGATCACCCCACCAAACGGCTCAGCAACGTCTTCGGGGGAGGTCGGCCCAGGTGATCCTCACGGTCACACTGAACACCGCTCTCGACATCACCTACCGTGTGCAGACCCTCAAGCCGCACGCCTCCCACCGGGTCTCCGAGGTCACGGAACGCCCCGGCGGCAAGGGCCTGAACGTGGCCCGCGTGCTGGCGGCCCTCGGGCACGAGGTGACGGTCACCGGCTTCGCGGGCGGCGCCACCGGCCGGGTCATCCAGGACCGGCTCACCGCGACGCCCGGCGTGGTCGACGCGCTGCTCCCGGTCTCCGGCGCCACCCGCCGCACCATCGCCGTCGTCGACGAGCAGACCGGCGACACGACTCAGCTCAACGAACCGGGCCCCGCGGTCACCCCGGCGGAGTGGTCGGCCTTCCAGGAGGCGTACGAGGATCTCCTGGCGTCGGCGGACGCGGTGGCCCTGTGCGGCAGTCTGCCGCCGGGCGTGCCGGTGGGCGCGTACGCGGGACTGGTACGGACGGCTCGGGCGGCCGGGGTCCCGGTGCTCCTCGACACCAGCGGGGAGCCGCTGCGCCGGGGCGTGGCCGCCCGCCCCGACCTCATCAAGCCGAACGCCGACGAACTGGCCGAGCTGACCGGCTCCCACGAGCCGCTGCGGGCCACGCAGGACGCCCTGCGCCGTGGCGCTCGCGCGGTCGTCGCCTCCCTCGGCACCGACGGCCTGCTCGCCGCCGCCCCCGAGGGCCGCTGGCGCGCCGCCCCGCCGGCCCGCGTCCACGGCAACCCGACCGGCGCCGGCGACTCGGCGGTCGCGGGACTGCTGTCGGGGCTGGTGGAACACCTGCCGTGGCCGGACCGGCTGGCCCGCGCGGTCGCCCTGTCGGCGGCGACGGTCGCGGCGCCGGCGGCGGGCGAGTTCGACCGGAAGGCCTACGAGGAGCTGCTGGGGCGGGTCGCGGTGACCGGCGGGGTCAACGCGGCCTGACCGGCTCCTACTTGACCCAGCCCTTCACCAGCCACAGCTGGTCGAGGAGGGCGTCGCACTGGTTGCCCTGCTCGCAGGAGATCTTGATGGTGTTGCTGCCCTTGTTGAGCTGGACGTAGTTGTACGTCTGCGTCCAGCCCTTGGCGTAGTCGCCCTCGGCGGCGTGGGCGTAGTTGTCCATGCCGACCGGGGTGGTGGAGGGCGTGCCGTTGATCGAGAGGGTCGCGGTGGCGTCCTTGCCGGGGACGCTGTAGCCCGTGTACAGCGTGTACTTGCCGCTCTTCGGGATGCCGCTCACGTTCCACGTGACCGAGGCGCCGACCTGGTTGAAGCCGTTGAGGTAGATCCCGCCGTCGGCCTTGGCGCCCTCGACGTCGGACGCGGTGGTGATGCCCGGGCTCAGCGACAGCGCCTTCGCGTCGATCTTCGGCAGGTCCTCCTCGGTCACCTCGGTGGAGGTCTTCGAGGGGCTCGGCTCGCTGCTCTGCTGGGCGGACGGGGTGCTGGAGGCGTCGCTGCCGCCCGCGTCCTTGTCGTCGTCACCGCCGAGCATGGCCACGCCGATGCCGATGACGACCGCGGCGACCACCGCGATGGCGCCGATCAGCAGACCCTTGGTGTTGGGCCCGCGGCCGCGGCCGCCGCCGTTGCCGCCATGGCCGCCGTACGGCTGCTGCTGCGTGGTGGGGGCGCCGCCCGGGAACGTCTCCGGAGCGGCGTAGTGCGCGTTGGTCGGCTGGCCGTAGGCGCCTTGCTGCGGTGCCTGCTGCTGCGGAACCTGTCCGTACGGCGCGGTCGCCTGCTGCTGGCCGTACTGGCGCTGTCCGACGGGGCGTACCCGGTTGACGGTGTTCGGGTAGCCGTAGCCGCCGGAGGGCGGCTGGGCTCCGTTGGCCTGCCCGTCGGCGTAGAGGTAGCCGAACGGGTCGTCGTCCTCGGGCGTGCTGGCGCCGTTGTTGCCGGACGTCATCCCTTGGTACTCCTCACCAGGTGCGGGCGGATGCGATACACGGGGTCAGAAGGGCGAGCCTACCCGCTCCAGCTGACCCAAACGGGTGACTCGGATCGCATCAGCTCTCTGACCTGGGGATCATCCCGCGCGCCTGTGCTGTTTGGGACGAGATCGTTTCTCTACGTACATCCGCTCGTCGGCCGACTTCAGCACTTCGTCGGCGGTCATGCCGCAGTGCGCCCAGCCGATGCCGAAGCTGGCGCCCACCCGGACGGCCCGGCCCTCGGCGCGGATGGGCTGGATGATCTCGTTGCGCAGGCGGACGGCGAGGTCGGCGGCGTCGGCGCGGCCGAGGCCGTCGGCGAGGATGACGAACTCGTCACCGCCGAGCCGGGCGACGGTGTCGCCGTCGCGGACCTGCCGGGTCAGCCGGCGGGCGACCTCGATGAGAACCGCGTCACCGGCGTTGTGCCCGAACCGGTCGTTGATCGACTTGAAGCCGTCGAGGTCGCAGAAGAGGACCGCGAGCCCCTTGGTGCCGTCGTCCTGGTCGCTCTCGGGGGCGACGGTGTGCACATGGTGGTCGTAGGCGTCGAAGGAATCGGCGCCGGGCCGGAAGTCGAAGCCGTGGCCGTGCGCGTCGAAGGCGGGGTGGCCGTAGGCCGCGTCCAGGGACTCCAGGGCGCCCGGATGCGCGGGGCGCTGGCACAGGCGGGAGGAGAGGCGGGCGCGCAGTTCGGCGGAGTTCGGCAGGCCGGTCAGGGAGTCGTGGGAGGCGCGGTGGGCGAGCTGGAGCTCGCGGCGCTTGCGGTCCTCTATGTCCTCGACGTGGGTGAGGAGGAAGCGGGGGCCGTCCGCGGCGTCGGCGACGACCGAGTTGCGCAGCGAGACCCAGACGTACGTGCCGTCGCGCCGGCCCAGGCGCAGCTCCGCGCGGCCGCCCTCCGCCGAGGTGCGCAGCAGGGTGCCTATGTCCTCGGGGTGGACGAGGTCGGAGAAGGAGTAGCGGCGCATCGCGGACGCGGGGCGGCCGAGGAGGCGGCACAGCGCGTCGTTCGTCCTGAGGATGCGGCCGTGCTGGTCGCCGCCCATCTCGGCGATGGCCATGCCGGAGGGGGCGTACTCGAAGGCCTGCCGGAAGCTCTCCTCGCTGGCGCGCAGGGCCTGCTGCTCGCGTTCGAGTCTGACCAGTGCGCGCTGCATGTTGGCCCTCAGGCGCGCGTTGCTGATCGCGATCGCGGCCTGGAACGCGTACATCTGGAGCGCTTCACGCCCCCACGCGCCCGGTCGTCGGCCGTTGCGCGGCCGGTCCACCGACAGCACGCCGATCAGCTCGCCGCACGAGCCGCCCTGCACGCCCGGCGTGAACATGGGCGCGAAGAGCCGGTCGGAGGGGTGCCACTCGTCCTCGAAGCGGGGGGCGGGGCCGTCGGTGTACCACTGCGGCACGTCGTCGTCGTCGAGGACCCAGCCCTCGGTGTGCGGGATGAAGACCAGGTCGCCCCAGTTCTCGCCCATGCTCAGCCGGCGCTCCCAGGACTCGCGGGAGCCGACCCGGCCGGTGATCAGCGCCTCGGCGGCGGGGTTGCCGGCGAAGGCGGCGACGACGAGGTCGCCGTCGGGGCGGACGAGGTTGACGCACGCCAGTTCGTAGCCGAGGCCGTTGACGACGCCGTCCGCGACCGTCTGCAGGGTGTCCGCAAGAGACCGGGCGGTGTTCATGTCCGCCATGACCTGATGCAGTTGCCGCAGAGAGGCAAGACGGACGTAGGGCTCCGACTCGGTCTCCATGCTCGCCCTCCCCCCGAGACCTCGCAGCGAATCAAGGGTTCTCATCGGCGTATCGTTCTGGCAGCTTCCCCGCCACTGAATCACAGCGCGCTGCCCACTCGGTACACAGGGTCAACAATTAATGCCCCTTGTGACTCAAGTCACAGCTAAAGATGAACAATTGAGTGGAGTTTCTGCGTTTTCGCTGTGCGTTTACTGAACGCAAACTTTGTAGGCATGTGCGGTGTGCCTATGAGCCGGTAGGTCGGGGGTCCTAGGTCCGGGTTCGGGCTGAGGTCCGATGCGGCGGCCACCGGGCGGACACTAGCGTTCCCGACGTGCCGAACACAGCCCCCACCGCCACCGTCCTCCCCTCCGGGCATCCTGAGGGGGTGAGCAACGACGAGTTCCGCGCCGCCATGTCCCGGCTGGCCGCGGGTGTGGTCCTGGTGACCGCCTTCGAGCCACCGCTGGACGCGGAGGGGCCCAAGGGCGAGGACGTCGGCATGACGGCGACCTCGTTCATGTCGGTGTCCCTCGATCCGCCGCTGGTGCTGGTCAGCCTGCGTGAGGGCTCCCGCATGGACGACCTCCTCGACGAACAGCCCTTCTGGGCCGTCTCCGTCCTCGCCGAGAGCCAGCGGCACATCGCGGGGCGCTTCGCGATGAAGGGCCGGCTCAGCGACCGTCTGCTCTTCGAGGACATCCCCTACGTCCGCGGCTCGGCGACCGGCGCCGTGCTCGTCGGGGGCGCGCTGGCGACCCTGGAGTGCCGCACGGAGCAGCGCGTCACGGCCGGGGACCACACGCTGGTGATCGGGCGCGTCCTGACGGCACGGGTGCCGAGTGCGGACGGGGGGCCGCTGACGTATTTCCGGGGGCGCTACCGGCAGTTGGGGTGAGGTAATCGGGGTGTGGGCGAGCGGGGACCGTTCTAGGGTGCCCCGCATGATCGTGTCCGGCTCCGGCCCCCGTCTCGAAGAAATAACCCCGCGCAATATCGACGCCGCCCTCGCTATTCGCGTCCGCCCCGAGCAGGAATTCGCGGTGTCCCCGGTGGTGAAGTCGCTCGCCGAGGCGTACGTCCATCCCGGCACCGCCTGGCCGCGCCTCATCGTCGACGGCGACGACGCCCGTCCGGTCGGCTTCCTCATGGCCTTCCTCGACATCGACTGGGGCGACGCCGGCACCGTCATCCGGTCCGGGCTGTGGCGGCTGAACATCGACGCGGGCGCGCAGGGGCGGGGGTACGGGCGGTTCGCGGTGGAGTCGGTGGCGGCGGAGATCCGGCGGCGGGGCGGCGACGAGCTGTACGTCACCTGGCATCCCGGGGAGCACGGCCCCGAGAACTTCTATCTCGGGCTGGGGTTCCGGCCGAACGGGGAGACCGTGGAGGGTGAGGTGGTGGGGGTGCTCGGGCTGTGACGGCGGGGGCGGGTGCGGTTCGGTGGGGGCGGGGGGCGGGTGCGGCTCGGTGGGGGGCGGGGGGCGGGTGCGGTTCGGTGGGGGGCGGGGCCGCGCCGGGGGGTGTCCGTCCTCGGAACGGCGCGGAATCGGTCACTTTTAGAGGGCGCCCGTGTTGACGCGCCAACCGCTGCGGGCGGACACCCCCCGACACATCCCCTTCCCGCCGTCGCCGGGTGCCGCGCCGTGGGGGTACGCGTCTGACTGCAACGCCCTCAGGGGCGCGGGGCTGTCTCCATGTGCGGCTCCGTCGCGTGGGCGCGACCGGACCGCAGTCGGCCGACCGCCGTCAGCCCCAGTCCCGGCCCGTCCTGCCTCGCTTCGTCTCCGAGCGCTGCTTCTTCTCCCTCAACCGGCGTTCGTTGATGCCCCTCGGAATGCGCGTCGGCTTCCGGGGCTTGGGCGGCGGAGCCGTCGCCTCGGCCAGCAGCGCCGCCAGGCGCACCGCCGCGGTCTCGCGGTTGCGCCACTGGGAGCGGTGCTCGGAGGAGCGGACGGTGATGACGCCGTCCACCAGGCGGGACGCCAGCCGCTCCAGGGCCCGGGCCTTCCAGACGTCCGGGAGCGAGTCCGTGTTGGCCAGGTCGAAGCGGAGTTCCACCTGGGAGTCGCTGGTGTTGACGTGCTGGCCGCCGGGTCCGGAGGAGCGCGAGAAACGCCACTGGAGCTCGGCCTCGGGGAGGGAGACGGAGCCGCGGATGACGTAAGGACCGGACATGCCGCCCATCGTCCCTCGTCTGACCGGCACACGTCACGCGAATATCGTTCACCGTCCGTTCGGTAAAGAAAGTAAAGACAGCTGGAACCTTCGCTACCCCTCTCGGCGTTCATAGGGGTAGATGTAGCTTCGAGCCGTACATAAACGAGGGAAAGGACTCCCAACCATGGCTGTAAGCCTGTCCAAGGGTGGCAACGTCTCGCTCACCAAGGAGGCTCCGGGCCTGACCGCCGTCACCGTGGGCCTCGGCTGGGACGTCCGCACGACCACCGGTACGGACTTCGACCTCGACGCCTCCGCGATCGCGGTCAACACGCAGGGCAAGGTCTACTCCGACGCCCACTTCGTGTTCTTCAACAACAAGCAGACCCCGGACAACACCATCGTCCACACCGGTGACAACCGCACCGGCGAGGGCGCGGGCGACGACGAGGCGATCAACGTCAACCTGGCCGGTCTGCCGGCCGACATCGACAAGATCGTCTTCCCGGTCTCGATCTACGACGCGGAGAACCGCTCGCAGAACTTCGGCCAGGTCCGCAACGCCTACATCCGCATCGTCAACCAGGCCGGCGGCGCCGAGATCGCGCGCTACGACCTGTCCGAGGACGCGGCCACCGAGACCGCCATGGTCTTCGGCGAGCTGTACCGCAACGGCGCGGAGTGGAAGTTCCGCGCCGTCGGCCAGGGCTACGCCTCCGGCCTGGTCGGTATCGCACAGGACTTCGGCGTCAACGTCTGACGTTCGTCGGATCGCAGCGGGAACCCCCGGCTTCGGCCGGGGGTTCCCGCTTGTCCGGGGGTAGCGTCGCCGCGTGCGCCTCGAATCGCTTCCCCTGACGGCCGATCACGACATTCCGGCCCCCCTGCTCACCGAACTCACCGCGCTCTACGCCTCCAACCGCGAGTTCCACGCCCTCAGCGGCGACTTCCCCGACCCGGACGACATCCGTCCCGAGCAGGTGGCCGCCGCGCTGGCCGACGAGTTGGCCGACCCGGGTGCGGAGGTGCTGCTCGCCCGGAGCGCGGGCAGGGTGGTGGGGGTGGTGATCACTCTCGCCCGTCATCCCGATCCCGACGACCCCGATCCTTGGATCGGGCTGCTGATGGTCGACGCGGCCGCGCATCGGCAGGGGGTCGGCACCCAGGTCGCGGGTCTTGTCGAGGAGCGGTTCCGCGCGGCCGGCCGCACCGCCGTGCGTCTCGCCGTCCTCGACAACAACCCCAAGGCACTCGCCTTCTGGACGGCCCTCGGTTTCGAGGTCATCGGGCACCGCGCCGACCTCCAGCTCGGCCGCCCCTGTGCCGTTCTGCGCAAGGTGCTGCGCCAGGAGTGACAGTTTCGGCACCGACTCCGCTGAACAAGCGGAGAGTTGACCATGGGTCAGGTGTCCGCATAGCGGATCTCGGCTACTGACTTTCGGACAAGAACACGTAAAGTCTTGACGGCGGCCTGTCAAACGGGCCGTTCCGGGTGTCACCCTCTCCTCGCTCGCCGCAACTCTGTGCCCCACCTGTGCCAGCCATGTGCCTCGCCTGTGCCTCGACACCTGCGGGGCCGGCCCGAAGGAGACCGAGTGAGACTGCAGTCCCGCACCCCCAGCGCCTCCCGCACTCCCCGTACGACCACCCTGCGCGCCGCCGCCCTCATCGGCTCGGCGGCGATGGTCGTGCTCGCGCTGCAGAACGGTGCCGCCACCGCGGCCCCCGAGTCCGCCGGCGGGGCGCACGCCCTCCCGCTCAGCGCCTCGGCTCGTGCCGCCGCGCTGAAGTCGGCGCAGGACGCTGCCGCTTCGACCGCCGCCGAGCTCGGGCTCGGCGCCCAGGAGGCGCTCGTCGTCCGGGACGTCGTGAAGGACGCCGACGGCACCGTCCACACCCGCTACGAGCGCACCTACGCCGGTCTGCCCGTCCTCGGCGGCGACCTGGTCACCCACGTGGCGAAGGGCGGCGCGCTCAAGGGTGTCAGCAAGGCGACCGGCGCCCGGATAGCCGTCGCGTCGACGGACGCCCGGATATCCGCCGGCGCCGCCAAGAAGGCCGCGCTCGCCGACGCCGGTTCCGGGAGTGCCTCCGCCCGCAAGGTGGTCTGGGCCGCCGGGGCCAGGCCCGTCCTCGCCTACGAGTCCGTCGTCAAGGGGCTCCAGCACGACGGCACCCCGAGCGAGCTGCACGTCATCACCGACGCCACGACCGGCAAGAAGATCTACGAGTACCAGGGCATCGACACCGGCACGGGCACCAGTGAGTACAGCGGGACCGTGGCGCTCGGCACCACCGCTTCCGGGTCGGGGGGCTTCGACCTCGTCGACTCCGGGCGTGGTGGACACAAGACGTACGACCTGAACGGGGGTACGTCCGGGACCGGCACCCTCTTCCACGACGCCGACGACGCCTGGGGCGACGGCAACCCGGCCAACCGGCAGACCGCCGCCGTGGACGCGGCCTACGGTGCCGCCGTCACCTGGGACTTCTACAAGTCCGCGTTCAACCGCAACGGCATCGCCGGTGACGGCAAGGCCGCCTACTCGCGGGTGCACTACGGCAACGCGTACGTCAACGCCTTCTGGAACGACAGCTGCTTCTGCATGACGTACGGCGACGGCTCGGGCAACTCCCACCCGCTGACCTCGCTCGATGTCGCGGGGCACGAGATGAGCCACGGGCTCACGGCGGCGACCGCGGGACTGAAGTACAGCCGGGAGTCGGGCGGCCTCAACGAGGCGACCTCCGACATCTTCGGCACCTCGGTGGAGTTCTTCGCGAACAACTCCGCCGACGCCGGTGACTACCTCATCGGCGAGAAGATCGACATCAACGGCGACGGCACCCCGCTGCGCTACATGGACAAGCCCAGCAAGGACGGCGGCTCGGCCGACTACTGGTCGCGCACTGTGGGCCGGCTCGACGTGCACTACTCGTCCGGCGTCGCCAACCACTTCTTCTATCTGCTGAGCGAGGGCAGCGGCGCGAAGACGATCAACGGGGTGAGCTACAACTCGCCCACGTACGACGGCTCCACGGTCACCGGCATCGGCCGCGCCAAGGCCTACCAGATCTGGTACAAGGCCCTGACGACGTACTTCACCTCCTCGACCGACTACGCGGGCGCCCGCACCGGCACCCTGAAGGCGGCGAGCGACCTGTACGGCGCGGGCAGCGCCGAGTACAACGCGGTGGCCGCGGCCTGGAAGGCCGTCAACGTCCAGTAGCCGTACGGCTCCCGTGGGCATACCCAGGTCGTCCGCCTCGGCGGCTTAGGTATCCGGATTCGGTGTTGTTGCCGATGCGGGTGGCGGCGGACCGGGCACAGACTGTGCGGGGTGCGACCACAGAGCCCGCTCGTCATGGTGATCGGCGACGACGGCATCGCCCTGTCCGGCGTTGCCGCCGAAGGGGCCCGAGGCCGTCCGGTGCGTACGGTGATCTGTCGGCGGATCATCAGCACGCGCCGGGCGGCCCCTCAGCCTCAGGCGACGGGCTGGGCCACCGCGAGAGTGGCGATCTGGGTGCGGGACGCATAGCCGAGCTTGCCCATGATGTGCTCCATGTGCGAATCCACGGTGCGCTTGGAGATGCTGAGCCGTTCGGCGATACGGCGGTTCGACAGGCCCTCCGCGACCAGGGCCGCGATCTCTCGCTCCCGGGCGGTGAGCGCGGCCCACCCTCCGTGGTTCCGGGGACGTTCGGCGCCCGTTCTCGTGGCCGCCGTGCGGCTCTCGGCGACAGCACGGTCGACGGCCTCCTGAAGGGACAGGGCGGCCCCGGCGGCGTACAGCTCCTCGTGGCGGCGCTCGCCGAGGGCGCCTCGGGTGGCGGCCGTCGCCTCGGCGTGGGCCCGGTGCATGGCGGGGATGCCGAGCCGCGGGTCGTGGAACCTCTCCCACAGCCGGTCGGCGGCGCCCAGCAGCGCGGCCGCCCGCCCGTAGCGGCCCTCGGCGGCGGCGATCCAGCCGAGGGTGTCGAGGGAGAAGGCGATGCCCTGGGTGTGGTTGATCTCCAGGCACATCGTGAGGGCGGAACGCAGTGCGGCGGCCGCCTCCTCGTGCCGGCCCAGCCCCCACAGGGCGCAGCCCCGGATCCAGCCGACCCAGCCCTGCACCCAGCGCTCCCCCAGCGGCTCCAGGACCGGGCGGGTCTCCTCGCAGGTGGCGAGCGTCTTGTCGTACTCGCCGGCGCAGACGTACGCCCCGCACATCGTGCCCAGCATCCAAGCCTCGCCGCCCCGTTCGCCGAGGGCGGCGAAGCGCTCGCGGGCGTCCGTGAGCCGTTCCAGCGCCCAGTCGGCCTCGCCGACCAGGGTGTGGGCGAGGCCGCGGTTGAAGACGACGTAGGCCGCGTCGACCGAGTCGCCGCCGTCGTGCGCGGTGTCCTCGGCGCGGGCGGTCAGCTCCAGGCCGCGGCCGTGGGCGCCGGACATGAGGCTGAGATGGCCGGCCACGCGCAGGGCGGTCACCCGGGCGGGGTGCGGTTCGGGGCACAGGGGGAGCAGGCGTTCCAGCCAGTACAGGCCCTCGACCGTGCGTCCGGTGCCGAGCCACAGGCCCCACAGGGCGGCGGCGAGGCGGAGGCCCGCGGCGGCCTCGCCGGGTTCGGTACAGCAGAACTCCAGTGCCGAGCGCAGACTGGCCCGCTCCCGCCAGGCCCTGCGCATCCACACCACCTGGTCGCGGGTGAGCCAGCGGGCGTCGAACTCCTCGGCCAGGGCGAGGCAGTGGTCGCGGTGGCGGATGCGGTACGCCGGCTCCGCGCCGCTCTCGGCGAGGCGCTCGCGGCCGTACTCGCGGATGGTGTCGAGCATGCGGTAGCGGGCGTCGCCGCCGTCGCCCTCGTCGTCGAGGCGGAGCACGATCGCCTTGTCGACCAGGCCGATCAGGCACTCCAGGATCTCCTCGGGCGGCAGCCCGGGCCCGGCGCAGACCTCCTCGGCGGCGGTCAGTTCGAACTCCCCCGCGAACACCGACAGCCGCACCCACAGCAACTGCTCCTGCTCGGTGCACAGTCCATGGCTCCAGTCGATGGCCGTGCGCAGCGTCTGGTGGCGGGGCAGGACCCCGCGGCTGCCGCCGGACAGGAGGCGGAAGCGGTGGTCGAGACGGGCGAGGAGCTGTTCCAGGGAGAGTGCCCGCAGGCGTACGGCGGCCAGTTCGATGGCCAGCGGGATGCCGTCCAGGCGGTGGCACAGGCGAGCCACCTGGCCGCGGTTGGCCTCGGTGAGGGCGAAGCCCCGGACCACCGCTGCCGCGCGTTCGGCGAACAGCAGCATGGCGTCGCCGGGTCCGGCGCCGGGGCGGGCGTCGTCGTCCGGGTCGATGACGGGCAGCGGCAGCACCTGGAGCACCCGTTCGCCGGGCGCGTCCAGCGGCTGCCTGCTGGTCGCCAGGATGCGCGTCTGCGGGCAGTGGCGCAGTACGGACTGGACGAACACCGCGCAGGCGTCGACGAGATGCTCGCAGGTGTCGAGGACGAGCAGCAGCCCGCGGGTCCCGAAGTAGGCGATGAGCGCCTCCAGCGGGGTGCGGGCCGCCCGCTCGGACTGCTCGGGCAGCTCCACGACCGCGGCGACCGCGTTGGCCAGCAGCTCCGGGTCGCGCAGCTCGGACAGTTCCACGAAGTACACGCCGTCCGGGCAGCGTTCCCGCATCCGCCGGGCCGTGCGCAGCGCCAGCCGGGTCTTGCCGACCCCGCCCGGGCCCATCAGCGTCACCAGCCGCTCCCGCCGCAACACGTCGTGGATCTCGGCGAGTTCGGCCTCGCGGCCGATGAACCGGGTGAGTTCGGCGGGCAGCCCGGTGTCGTCCGTGTCATGGGCCGGCAGCGCGGGCTGTACGAAGCTGTCCATGGCGCCCCCTCGGCAGCGTGAGCGGATACCTGCCCCGGGCGCTCACCCTAGGTATACCGATGCGCGCGCGGGGCGCCCCTGCGCAAGGTGCCCGTTTCCGACCGCTTGGGATCGTTCTGTGGCCATGTGGAGACCGTTACGGCCGTGCGGGCTTGCCCTCTCCGTACAGCCACTCGTCCCAGATCGCGTCGAAGTCCTCGTCGGGCGCCTGCTGTTCGACGTAGGCCGTGAAGTCGTCGGTGCCGGCGTTGCCGTGCCGGTGCCCGGACGTCCAGCCCTGGACGATGTCGTAGAAGGTGTCGTCCCCGACCGTCTGCCGGATCTTGTGGAGGACCATCGCGCCGCGCTGGTAGACGGGGTCGTCGGAGATGTGCGCTCCGCTCGTGGGCTCGGCCGGCGGGAAGGCCCACAGGTCCGGGTACTCGTCCTCGCCCTCCTCGTACAGCTCGTCGAAGGTGTCCTGGGCGCTGTCGCCGCCCTCGTCCTCCTCCCACAGCCACTCCGCGTAGGTCGCGAACCCCTCGTTGAGCCACATGTCCCGCCAGCTCTTCGGTGTGACGGAGTCGCCGAACCACTGGTGGGCCAGCTCGTGGACGAGCAGCCCGGTGTCGGGGGCGCCCGGGTAGAACGGCCGGTTCTGGGTCTCCAGCGCGTACTCGGCGTCGTCCTCGCCGCCGACGATCGCGCCGGTGGAGGAGAAGGGGTACGGGCCGAAGTTGGTCTCCGCCCAGTCCATGACCTCGGGCAGCCGGGCGAGGGCCTTCGCGCTCTCGCCCTCCTGGACGGCCGTGTAGGCCGGTACGCCGCCCGCGGTGGACCGGCGGATGGCGTAGTCACCGATGGCGAGCGTGGCGACGTAGCTCGCCATGGGCTCGGCGGTGTGCCAGGAGAAGGTGGTGCGTCCGTCGCGGGTCTGTTCGCCGCGCAGCTCCCCGTTGGAGACGGCCTCCAGGCCCTCCGGCACGGTGACCGTGATGTCGTACGACGCCTTGTCCGAGGGGTGGTGGTTGCCGGGGAACCAGGTCATCGAGCCGATCGGCTCGCCCAGGGCCACGGCTCCGTCGGCGGTGCGCAGCCAGCCCTCGTGGGAGCCGTCGGCGTCGGTGAGGGTGCGCGGGGTGCCGGAGTAGCGGACCTCCACCTCGAAGGTCTCGCCGTCGTCGAGGTCGTCGTGGGGGCGGACGGTCAGTTCCTGCCCGGTGCGGTTGAAGCGGGCGGCCCTGCCCTCGACGGTGACCTTCCCGACGTCCAGGCCCTTCAGGTCCAGGTCGAAGGCGGACAGGTCCTGGGTGGCCCGGGCGGTGAGGGCGGCGGTGCCGGAGAGCTGTTCGGTGCCGGGGTCGTAGGACAGCCGCAGGTCGTAGTGGCCGACGTCGTAGCCGCCGTTGCCGGCCTTGGGGAAGTACGGGTCCCGGAGCCCTGCCCCGCCCGGGGTGCCCTGCACGCCGGCACCGCCGCCGCTGCACGCCGTGGCCGTGAGGGCGAGGGCGGTGAGGGCGGCGACACAGGCCGGGACAAGGCGTACGGATCTGGACATGTCAGCGATCCTATGGCGCGCCGAGGTCCCGGCCCCGGCGGCGTGACACCATCTCGTACGTGCTCGACATCGGCTACGCCCTCTCCAACCGCTTCCCCGACCCGCCCCAGACGGACTACCGCCGGGTGGACGTCCGCACGCTGCGGCACGACCTGTTCTGCGGGGACGTCTACCTCGCCGACACCAAGGCGGACCGGGAGCTGTCCACAGCCTGGGGATGGGTGCCGGTGCTCGACTTCGCGTGGGCGCTGTGCGACATCGTGGAACGCCTCGACCGCGACCCGGCCGGCTCCCGTGCCTCCCGTCCCCAGCACGCCGAGCTCGACTTCACCGAGTCCACCGACCGCATGCTCTTCGAGCGCCGCTTCGGCTGGGTGGACATCGAGTCGGACTGGATGCCGGCCGAGGAACCCCCGCTGACCTTCTCCCACGCCGAACTCCGCCGCGAGGCCCGCGACTTCCTCCACGACCTCATCGCCGACCTGATCGACCTCCACGAGGACCTGGGCGAGAACCCGGCGATCTGGAGTCTGCAGGCGAAGTTCCCCCGGGTGAGCTGAGCCGGGGCCGTCAGCCCTCCACCCGGATCCCCATCTGGGCCGCCAGCACCGGTGCCAGGTCCATCAGTTGGGCTGTGCTGATCGCCGCCCCCGCCAACCGCTCCACGCCCCGCGCGATGTCCAGTTCGACCGCGCCGCGCAGGTCGACGTCCGTCAGGGTCGCCGCGGTCAGGTCCGCGTGCTTCAGCGCGCAGTCGATGAACTCGACGCGCTCCAGGCGGGCGCCTCCGAAGTCGGGCTCCACCAGTACGCAGCTCTCGAAGACGACGTCTCTCAGGCGGGCCGTGCGCAGGTTCAGGTAGTCGATCTTGCCGCCGCGGATCACCACCCGCTCCAGCACCGCCCCGTGCACCTGCACGCCGCCCAGCCGGGCGTCCACCAGCTCGACGTCCCGCAGGGTCGCGTCGGACAGGTCGGTGCCGACGCCCCGGACGCCGGTGAGCACCGAGTCCAGGAAGCGCGCGTGGCTCAGCCGCGTCCCGTCCAGCGCGCAGCCCGTCAGCGCGCAGTCCATGAAGCGGGCGCCCCCGCCGTCCTGCCCGGCGAGGTCCAGCTCCCGGAACTCCAGCCCGTCGTAGTCCCCGTCCGGCTCCAGCGCACCCCCGTCGAACGCCTCCAACGCCGGCAACCGCACCTCCGGTCGCCGCGCGCCCTTCACACCCGTCCCGCCCGCCGCTCTGCTCGCCATTCCCCCATGCTGCACCCCGCCACTGACAACGCCCCGACACCAACGCCCTGACCTGGCAGGACGTCCCTCACCGTCGCCCCCTTTCCCGCGACTTGATCCGCCGGACAGGCCCCAGGCCCTAACGCCCTTGACCTGAAGCATGCTTGAGGTTGAAGGCTGGGGGCCTAGACAGCAACCGTCCAGGGAGCCCTTCATGCACGCCATCCGCCTGCACGCCTTCGGTCCGGCCGAGAACCTCACCTTCGAGCAGACCGAGGATCCCCGCCCCGGCCCGGGCCAGGTCCGTGTCGCCGTACGGGCCGCCGGGGTCCACCTCCTGGACACCGCTCTGCGCGAGGGTGCCCAGGGCCCGCTGCCCGAACTTCCCAGCCTGCCCACGATCCCCGGCCGCGAGGTCGCCGGCGTGGTCGAGTCCCTCGGCGAGGGGGTGGCCGAGCTCTGGCTCGGCAAGCGGGTCGTCGCCCACCTCGGGTTCGCGCCCGGCGGATACGCCGAGCTCGCCGTCACCGACGTCGACCGGGTCCACGAGATCCCCGGCAACCTGGACTTCGCCGAGGCCGTCGCCATGATCGGGACGGGCCGTACGGCGATGGGCATCCTCCAGTTCGCCGAGCTCGGCCCCGACTCCGTGGCCCTCGTCCCGGCCGCCGCCGGCGGCATCGGCACCCTGCTCGTGCAGTACGCGAAGAACGCCGGCGCCACCGTCGTCGGCCTCGCCGGCGGCCCCGAGAAGACCGCCCGCGTCGAGGCCAACGGCGCCGACCTCGCCGTCGACTACAAGGACCCGGCCTGGCCCGACAAGGTCCGCGCCCACCTCGGGGGCGACAAGGTCACCGTCGTCTTCGACGGTGTCGGCGGCAGCGTCGCCCGCGAGGCCGTCGGCCTCCTCGCCCCCGGCGGCAGGCACGTCGTGTTCGGCTGGTCCGCCGAAGGCATCCAGGGCGGCGGGCCCTACCTCGTCGACGGCGTCTCCGAGCAGGTCCTCGGCCCCGTGATGATGCGGAAGGCCGGCGGCCCCCACCCCGTACAGACCCTCGAGCTCCGCGCCCTCGCCGAGGCCGCCGCGGGCCGCCTCACCCCGGCCGTGCAGCGCTTCCCGCTGGCCGAGGCCGCCGCCGCGCACCGGGCGCTGGAGACACGCGCCACCACCGGAAAGGTCGTACTCGAACCATGAGCAACCGCAAGACACCCGTCGCAGATGCGATACGTCCCGATTCATGGTCTTCTGGCGGGGTGAGTGTCACCCGAACAGGTGAACCCGATCAGGCCGACCCGCGCCGCTGGTGGGGCCTGGTGATCATCGCTCTCGCCCAGCTGATGGTGGTCCTCGACGCCACCATCGTGAACATCGCCCTGCCCTCCGCGCAGGAGGACCTGGGCATGTCCGACGGCAACCGGCAATGGGTGATCACCGCCTACACCCTCGCCTTCGGCGGCCTTCTCCTGCTCGGCGGCCGGATCGCCGACCTCGTCGGCCGCAAGCGCACCTTCGTCATCGGCCTCGTCGGCTTCGCCGCCGCCTCCGCGCTCGGCGGCGCCGCGCAGACCTCCGGCATGCTCTTCGGCGCCCGCGCCCTCCAGGGCGTGTTCGCCGCCGTCCTGGCCCCGTCCGCGCTGAGCCTGCTGACGACGACCTTCACGGACCCGAAGGAACGCGGCAAGGCCTTCGGCATCTACGGCGCCCTCGCCGGGTCCGGCTCCGCCATCGGCTTCATCGTCGGCGGACTGCTCACCGAGTACCTCGACTGGCGCTGGTGCCTGTACGTCAACGTCCCCATCGCCGTCATCGCCGTCTTCGGCGCCCTCGCCCTCCTGCACGACCGTCCCGGCCACGCGGGCGCCCGCCTCGACGTGCCCGGCGTGCTGCTGGGCTGCGGCGGCCTCGTCGCCATCGTCTATGGCTTCAGCGAGGCGGAGCCGCGCGGCTGGAGCGACCCGCTGGTCCTGGGGCTCCTCGCAGGGGGTGTGGTCCTGCTGGCGGTCTTCGTGTGGTGGCAGAACAGGGCCCCCTCTCCTCTGCTCCCCCTGCACATCGTCAAGGACCGCAACCGTGCGGGATGCTTCCTGACGATGGGCCTGGCCGTCATCGGCATGTTCGGCCTGTTCCTGTTCATGACCTACTACCTGCAGGTGATCCTCGCCTACTCGCCCGTCAAGACCGGCCTGGCCTTCCTGCCCCTCACGGCCGCGATCATCGTCGGCTCCACCCAGATCTCGGCCCGTCTGATGGACCGGGTGCCGCCCCGGCTGCTGATGGCTCCCGGCATGGTCCTGGCCGCGGGCGGCATGCTGATCCTGACCCGGATGACGATCCACTCCGACTACGCGACGCAGATCCTGCCCGCCCTGCTCCTCATGGGCCTCGGCATGGGCCTGACCTTCATGCCGGTCTTCGCCACCGCGACGGCGGGCGTCGCGCCGCAGGACTCCGGCGTCACCTCGGCCACCGTCAACACCTCCCAGCAGGTGGGCGGTTCGATCGGCACGGCCCTGCTCAACACGATCGCCACGACCAGCAGCACGGCCTATCTCACGGCCCATCTGACCAGGGGCGCCGACCAGGACCTGGTCGCGAAGGAGGCGGTCGTGCACGGGTACACGGTCGCGATCTGGTGGGCGGCGGGCATCATGCTGCTGGCGGGGCTGGTGGCGGCCCTGATGGTGACAACGAAGCCCGCCGGGCGGGAAGCAGAGACACCGGCTCCCCTGTCACAAACGGCGGCATAGCTCACCTAGGGGCGCGGGGAACTGCGCGCCAAGCCCCCACCGGCCCGCAGCCAACACCCCTCAGTGCCGCCCCGAAACCCGATCCGCAACCCGCGCCAACTTCGAAGACGTCGCCGCATCAGACGCACTCTCCCGCCGGTCAGCCGCCCGATAAGTCGCGTACAGACCCTGCACCCCGAGCCACCGCAACGGCTCCGGCTCCCACTTACGCACCTTGTGCCCAACCCACGGCAGCGAGGTCAGCTCGGTCCGCCCACCCTGCCCGGAGTCCAGCTGGACGAGGTCACACAGAGTCCGCCCGGCAAGGTTCGTCGTGGCCACGCCCGACCCCACGTACCCCCCGGCCCACCCCAGCCCCGTCGCCCGGTCCAAGGTGACCGTCGCGCACCAGTCGCGCGGCACCCCCAGCACCCCCGACCAGGCGTGCTCGACGGCGACCCCGGCGAGCGACGGGAAGAAGCCGACCAGGATCTCCCGCAGCGCCTCGACCGTCGCCGTCTGCGTCCGTCCGTCGTTGTCCGTCCGCGACCCGAAGCGGTACGGCACCCCGCGCCCGCCCAGCGCGATCCGCCCGTCGGCGGTGCGCTGCGCGTACATGTACGCGTGCGCCATGTCGCCGAGCGCCTCCCGGCCGTCCCAGCCGACCGACGCCCACTGCTCGGCCGTCAGCGGCTCGGTCACCACCATGGACGAGTTCATCGGCAGCCAGGTCCGCCGCTGCCCCTTCAGGCTCGCCGTGAACCCCTCGGTGCAGCGCAGGACGTACGGGGCGCGGACCATGCCGTACGGCGTCACCGCGTGCTTCGGCCGGATCTCCGTCACCGGCGTCCGCTCGTGGATGACCACGCCCAGCGCCTCGACGGCCGCGGCCAGCCCCTTGACCAGCTTCACCGGGTGCAGCCGCGCCCCGTGCGGTGTCCAGGTCGAACCGACCGCGTCCGCCACCCGGATCCGCTCGGCGGTCTCACCGGCGCCGTACAGCTCGCGGTCCTTCTCGCCGTACGACAGCTCGAGCGCGTGGAAGTCCTTCAGCCGGGCCAACTGGGCGGGCGTGCGGGCGACTTCGAGCACCCCGCCCTGGTGGATGTCCGCCTCGATGCGCTCCGCCTCCGCGGTCCGGACGACCTCGGCGACGGTGTCGTTCATCGCCCGTTGCAGGCGCACCGCCGCCTCGTGGCCGTGCAGCTTCGCGTAGCGGTCGCGGCCGGCGATGCCGTTGTAGAGCCAGCCGCCGTTGCGGCCGGAGGCGCCGTACCCGCAGAACTTCTGCTCCAGGACGGTGACGCGCAGGAAGGGGGCGGCCTTCTTCAGGTAGTACGCCGTCCACAGGCCGGTGTACCCGCCGCCGACGATCACCACGTCCGCCGTGGCGTCCCCGGTCAGCGGCTCCCGCACCGCGGGGAGACCGTCGTCGGCGAACCAGAACGAGATGCCGCCGTTCACGACGGCGGTGGCCGAGCTGCTCATGCCGGGACGTTAACCCTGCGCGGCCGCCGCTGTCTCCTTCGGATTTCGTGGTTTTGCACGGCCCCTGACCAGCGGATAGCAGGCGAACCCGATCAACACGGAGGTGAAGTGCCCGAGGTCGGTGAAGGTCCGCCCGGTCACCAGCGGCACCCCGTAGACGATCAGCACGGCGGCGGCGTACGGCGGCCGCCAGGGCACCGGAATCCGGTACGCCAGCACCGCCGCCACCCCGGCCAGCGCGTAACTCACCCCGACGTCGAGCGTGTTCACCGCCGACTCCGGCGCCATCCCGTGCCGGATCCCCCACAGCAGCGCGCCCTCGCTGATCAGCGTCGCCAGCACATGTGCCGCCGCACACACCGCCAGCCAGCGCGCCGTCCCCAGCCAGCGCTCGGCGGGCGCGTGGATGACGGAGTACAGGACGGCGTACGGCAACCACCGTCCGCCGTCGATCCACATCGCGCTGGACACCAGCACC
Organism: Streptomyces sp. NPDC057280; assembly: GCF_042668605.1. NCBI lineage: Bacteria > Bacillati > Actinomycetota > Actinomycetes > Kitasatosporales > Streptomycetaceae > Streptomyces > Streptomyces sp. NPDC057280. The sequence goes on along the minus strand of NZ_JBHUYR010000005.1, from coordinate 36,602 downwards.
CGCACCGGGTTGCCGGACAGCTCACGGATGTTCGTCGAACGCTGCCGCAGGAACTCCGCCTCGAAGTCCGGCGACATGTGATGCAGCGCCACCGTCGTCACGAACAGGACCGCCAGCCAGATGTACGTGCCGGGCGCGCCGCGCACGTACGTCCACACCCTGTGCGGGCCCCGGGTCATTCCCATGAGCCGATTTACCCACGTCGATACGCTCGGCGCGTGATCGACATCCCGGAGGGACTCGCGGCGGCGCAGGAGAAGTTCAACGGAGCGGCGGGGCGGGCGTTCATCGCCGGGCTGCCGGAGCGGGCGGAGCGCTTCCTGGCGGAGTGGGACCTACGGCCGGACGGCGACGCCATGCACGGTGTCGCGGCCCTCGTCCTGCCCGTCCTGCGGGCCGACGGCAGCGGAGCCGTCCTGAAGCTGCAATTCCTCGACGAGGAGAGCGCGGGCGAGCCGGTCGCCCTGCGCGTCTGGGACGGCGACGGAGCGGTACGCCTCCTCGACCACGACGAGACCACCGGCACCCTGCTCCTGGAACGCCTCGACCCCGACCGGATGCTGTCCTCCGTCCCCGGCACCCACGAGGCCGTCCTCGTCATCGCCCGCCTCCTCGCCCACCTGACGGCCTTTCCGGCTCCGGCGGGCATGCGCCGGCTCGGCGACATCACGCGGGCCATGCTGGAGCGGACGCCCCGGGCACTGGAGCGGATCGCCGACCCGGAGGCACGCAGGCTGGTCGGCGACTGCGCCGCCGCCGTACGGGAGGTCGCGGACGAGCCCGGCGACCGGCTGCTGCACTGGGACCTGCACTACGACAACGTCCTCGGCGCCGACCGCGCGGACTGGCTCGCCATCGACCCCAAGCCCCTCGCCGGCGACCCGGGCTTCGACCTGCTGCCCGCTCTGTGGAACCGCTTCGACGCCGACGACGTCATCCGGCGCTTCGACGCCATGACCGACGTACTGGGTCTCGACCGGGCACGGGCGCGGGCGTGGACGCTGGGACGTGTGCTCCAGACCTCGCTGTGGGAGACCGAGGACGGCCGCCCGATGGACGCGCAGCAGCTGGAGATCGCCCGGCGGTTGCGGGACGCCTGAGCCGTCCGCCGGGAGCCGTTCAGTCGGCGAGGAAGGCGAGGAGGGCCTCGTTCACGGCGTCGGGCCGCTCCAGATAGCCGTAGTGGCCGCAGCCGGCTATCTCCGTGTACTCGGCGCCCGGGATGGCCTCCGCGAGTTCCCGCGACAGGTGCGGACGGACGACCAGGTCGTCCTGGAAGCCGATGACGAGGCAGGGGCGGGTGATCCAGCGGTAGTACGGCAGCCGGTTCGGGATGACCTCGAGGCCGAGCTGGGAGCGGATCGTCGACGGGTCGGGCGCGGACACCTCGAAGATGCCGAGCCAGTCCCGCAGCCCGTCCTCGTAGTTGAGGGTGCGGGGTGACAGGTTCTGCAGGGCGTGCTGGTACGCGGTCACCGAGGGCGGGATCTTGACGCCGCTGTCGGCCAGTTCGATGTCGGCGGCCGCCATGGCGGCGATCAGCGCGTCCGCCCGTCCGCAGCTGGCCATCAGCACGGCGCGGCTGACGAGTTCGGGCCGGGCGAGCACGAGTTCCTGGGTGATCAGACCGCCCAGCGAGTGGCCCACGACCTGGCAGGGGCCCATCCCCAGACGCTCGATCAGGGCGGCGACGTCGTCGGCCATGTCGGCGAGGGTGAAGCCGCCGGGGGACGGTCCCGTCGGCGGGATGCCCCGGTTGTCGAGGGTGATCACCCGGTGGCCGGCCGCCCTGAGGGCGGGGACCTGATGGCTGCGCCAGATCCGTCCCGGGCCGCCGGTGCCGGCGAGCATCACCACGGGTGCCGCCCGGCCGGCCGGGCCGTGGACGTCGTAACTGAGGTCGATCCCGTTGACGTGCGCGATCGGCATCGGCATGTCCTTCCGCCGTCGGAAATCAGGAGTTCAGAAGATCGGGGCCGTGAGGACGGAGAACGGACCGGGTCCTCCGGCTCAGCGGCCGGACCACACCGGGGCGCGTTTCTCCGCGAAGGCCCGGGGGCCCTCCACGGCGTCCGCGCTGTGCATGCGCCGTTCCTCCCACACGTAGCGGGTGGCGAACGCCTCCTCCAGCGGCTGGTCGAGCGAGCGCATCACGGACTCCTTGATGGCCCGCACCGACAGGGGCGCACTGCGGACCAGGTCGTCCGTCCAGGCGGTCACCCGGCGGTCCAGGTCGCCCTCCTCGGCGTCGGCGACCTCGTTGACGAGTCCGAAGTGCAGTGCGGTCGCCGCGTCCATGGTGCGCCCGGTGAGCAGGTACCCCATCGCGGTCTTCAGGGGCAGCTGGCGGGCGAGCCGGAACGCGCCGCCCGCCCCCGGGACCAGGCCGAGCCTGGCCTCGGGCAGGGCGAACACCGCGTCGTGCGAGGCGATGACGAGGTCGCAGGCGAGCGCCAGCTCGAAGCCGCCGCCGAGGGCGTAGCCGTTGACCCGCGCCACCACCGGCTTGGACAGGGTGAACCGCTCGGTGAGCCGCGGCCAGCCGGGCAGACCCCGGCTGCCGAAGGTGGTGCGCGGGACGCCGGCGCCGTCGAGGCGGCTGCGTTCCTTCAGGTCCTGGCCGACGGAGAAGGCCCGCTCGCCCGCGCCGGTCAGGACGACCGCGCGGAGGTCGTCGTCGGCCTCCACGTCGTCCCAGACCTCGGCGAGTTCCTCGTGCATGCGCAGGTCCATCGCGTTCAGGACCTCGGGCCGGTCGAGGGTGACGTGGGCGACGTGGTCCTTCTTCTCGTACCGCACCCGGGGTCGGTCGGCGGCGCTCACGCGGACCTCGCCGCGAACCTGCCGACCTTGTGGATCACGTCCTCCCCGTAGAGCCGCAGCGCCTGCTGGAGGGCGAACTCCGCCATGTAGGCGCGGAACGCGTCGGCGGGTTCCTCGGCGAGGTTGAGCATCCGCCGGTTGGCGAGCACCGCGTCCCCGTCGAAGCGGGCCAGGCTCCGCTCGACGGCGTCGTCCAGCTCCTGCGGGTCCACGACCTCGTCGACCAGCAGCCGCGCCGCGGGCTCGGTGGCCCAGATGCGGCGGCCCTCCAGGATCACCTGGCGGGACAGCCGGGGCCCGACGTACCGGCTGAAGCGGAAGTTGGCCACGCCGGGGATGATCCCCTCCTTGGCCGCCGGGAGGCTGAGGTAGGCGTCGGACGCGGCGAGGACGTGGTCGAACACCAGCAGCAGCTGGGCGCCGCCGCCGATCGCGAAGCCGTCGACGGCGGCGACCCAGGGTTTCTCGACGTGCGGCGAGTGCCATGGGGCGTCGGCACCCTCGACGCGCAGGCCCCGGACCAGCTTGTGGAGATAGCCCAGTTCGCGGCGCAGCAGGAAGTCGACCAGGGAGATGTCGCCGGAGCTGAGGTTCTTGAGGTTGATGCCGGCGCTGAAGACCCGCTTGCCGCGGTAGCGGGGGTGGCTCATCTCCCCGCCGCGCAGCAGCCCGACCCGCACGTCCGGGTCGAGGAGGGCCAGGTCGACGGCCGTCTCCATGTCGTCGACCTGCTGGTTGTCCTCGGCGTTGAGCCGGTCGTGCCGGCACATCGTCAGCCGTGCGACGCCGTCCCGGCGTTCCAGACGGACCGCTTCCAGCTCCACGACGCCGGTGCGCCGGAACTCCGCGAGGAGCCCCTCGGCGCGGGCCGTGGGCCGCAGCATGGCGTCGAGGAGGTGCGGGCCGGCCGTGGGCGACCGCAGGACGGCCCGCAGGAAGATGCCCTGGTCTATCTCGTGGCCCTCTTTGTCGGCCTGCGGGCGGCTCCGCTCCTGGGCGAGGCGGTCGACGTCCGGCAGCAGTGCGGGGTAGGCGGTCGCGGCGGCCTCGACGAGTTCGGCGAGGCGCAGGTGGCGGGTGCGTCCTGCGGTGAGGCGGTCGTAGACGGTGTCGGCGTGCGCGTCGAGGAAGCGGGCGCGCAGGGCGCGGGCCCGGTTCTTCGCCGCCTCGGCCTCCTCACGCTGGCGCGGTGTACGGCGGGTCGGCTCCGGAAGGGCCGCGAGCGTCTTGTCCACCTGCTCGGCGGCCTCCGTCAGCGCCGGCCACTCCTGTGTCCCGTCGCCGGTCCCGCCCATCAGGCCGCCTCCTCGGCGGCGCGGCGCAGGGACCGGTCGCAGGCGGCCAGGTGGGGGCCGAGGGCGTCCTCGAAGCTGGTGGTGGCCGCGTCGAAGAGCAGCTGGCGGCGCAGGGCGATCTCCTTGCCGGACAGGCCCTCCAGGCGCTGTACGGTGGCGGCCGCCGCGGTGTCGGGCGTCTCGGTCAGCTCGTCGGCGATGCCGAGCATCAGCGCCTCGGGGGCCTGGATCGGCAGGCCGAACAGGACGGCTCGGCGGGCGCGCGCGGCACCGGCCAGGCGGGCGAGCCGGAAGACGGCCATGCCGGGCCAGGTGGCCTCGCCCTCGAAGGGCAGGAGCAGCCGGCTGCTGCGGGTCGCGATCCGGATGTCGGCGGTGAGGAAGGCGTCGAGGGCCGTGCCGCCGCAGTCGCCGGTCGCGACCGCGACGGTCACCGCGGGCAGCCGCTCCAGCCGCCGCAGCACCCGCTCCCACTTGGTGACGAGGGCGACGTCCAGCCCGTCGGTCCAGCCCGGCGCGGGGGCGCCGGCGACGCGCAGGACCACGGCCCCGCCCCGGTCCTCCACCGTGTCGCACAGGACGGTGACGTCCTTGATGGCCTTGATCGACAGCGGCTGGGAGCCGTCGACGGTCAGTGTCGTCACATCGCTCAGGTCGCTCACTGCACTCTCTCCTGTTGTCACCACTGCACCAGCGCCGTCTCGAGCGTGGAGCCCGGTCCCATGGTCATGAGCACTCCGTAGTCGCCGGGCCGGGTCACCTGCTCGTCGAGGAGCCGTTCGTACGAGAAAAGGAACGACCCGCTCGACACGTTGCCGTAGTCCCGCAGGACGCCGACGGTGTGCCGCAGGTCGTGGCGGGTCAGCCCGAGGTTGACCACGACCGCGTCGATCACCTTCTTGCCGCCGGAGTGCACGAGCCAGTGGGCGATGTCGCTGCGCCGCAGACCGGTGTCCCCGAGCAGACGGTCGACGACGATCTCGGCGTGCGCGCCGACGACGTACGGGATCTGGGGGTCGAGGTAGAAGCTGAAGCGGTCCAGCTCGCGGTCCCAGTCGTAGCGCATCGCGCCGATCGCCTCGGGGATGATGCAGCTGGCGAACTTCAGGACGGTCGGGCCCTCCGTGGTCCCGGACGCCTCGTCACCGGGCCCGCTCATCAGGGCGATCGCCCCCGCGCCGTCGCCGAACAGGCTGTTGACGACCGCGGTGCGCATCGAGGAGTCCATCGCGTACGCCGCCGAGCAGGCCTCCGTGCAGAGCACGACGGCGAGTTCGCCGGGGTGGGCGGCGGACCAGCCGGCCACCACGTTCAGCGCGTTGAGGCCGGCGTTGCAGCCCATGCCGACGATGTCGCTGCGGCTGCAGTGCCGGTCGATGCCCAGCTCACGGATCATCAGGGCGCTGAGGCCGGGGGTGAGGAAGCCGGTCGACGACACGCAGCACAGGTGCCGCAGGTCGGAGAGTTCGGCGCCGGCCCGCTTCAGGCAGGCGCGCAGGGCCTCGGCGCCCATCTCGACCGCCATGGCCTTGTGCTTGTCGAGCAGATCGCCCTGCGGCTCGGGGACCCGGACACCGTCGGCGCCCGGTTCCGGCAGGGTCAGATGGCGCCGGTCGATGGCGCTGTTGGCGAAGACGGACCGGATTCTCGGGTCGTCGATGCGGAAGGCGTCGAGCACTTCCTGCTGGGAGTAGACGGCGGCCGAGGTGGCCGTCCCCACTCCGAGGATCCGCGGCCGGTACGGCGTCTTCAGGGCGCCGTCACCGGTCAGGGCCAGCGGCGGCCGGTCCACGCTGACTGTCATCGAAAAGTCCACCCCCACATTCGCGGCTTGGACCGCGATCGCTGTGCATGGCTGTTCCCGCTCACTTGCCTCGCCTTTCCGGAGAGTTACGACGCCGAAGCCTGTGCCTCGATGAACCGCGCGAGCCGCTCGGTGCCTTCTTCGATATCGGCGGTCGTCAGATAGCTGGTGGAGAGACGGAGGGCCTGATGGCCGCCGCCTTGCGGATAGAAGTAGTTCATCGGCGTCCAGATGACGCCGAATTCCTGTGCCGACCGGGTCAGGGCCGCGTTGTCCGCCCGGAAGGGGACGTGGACCGTGAGGAAGAAGCCGCCGGTGGGCTCGTTCCAGCGCACGCCCAGCGCGGTCCGCCGGGCCTCGGGCAGCCGGGCGTCCAGGGCGCGCAGCGTGGTGCGCAGGGCGTCGCCGTAATAGGCGGCCGGTTCCGCGTTGAGCACGGACAGCAGGCCGTCGCCGGCCAGCAGGGCGCCCGCCACGGCGGCCTGGCTCAGCGACGAGGTGTTGACCGTCACCATGCTCTTGATCTTGGCGAGTTCGGCGGCCAGCAGGCCGGTCCGGCCCTCGGCGTCGACCACCTGCTGGTCGGCGACGGCGAAGCCGACCCGGGCGCCGGGGAAGACGGTCTTGGCGAACGAGCCGAGGTGGACGACACGGCGGGCCCGGTCCAGGGACTTGAGCGTCGGCAGCGGTGTGCCGGGGCTCACCCGGCGGTACGGGCTGTCCTCGATGAGGAGGATGCCGTGCCGCTCGGCCGCCTCCAGCAGCGCGTGGCGCGTCGGCAGGTCCATGGTGGTCCCGGACGGGTTGGAGTGGTCGGGGATCACATAGAGGGCGCGGGGCCGCCGTCCGCGGGCGCGCTCGCGCAGGATCGCGGCCTCCAGGTCGGCGCGGGAGAACCCGTCCTCCCGCTCCTCCACGGCGGTCACCGGCACGCCCAGCAGCCGGGCCACGCCGGTGATGCCCACGTAGCAGGGGCTCGCCACCAGCAGCGTGTCCTCGGGCCCGGCGGTCAGGGCCCGCACCACCAGCAGCATGGCCTCCTGGGCGCCGACCGTGATCACGATCGACTCGGGCGGTACGTCGATGTCCTCGTCCTTGCGCAGCGAGTCGGCGACGATCTCCCGGATCTGGCCCGCGGTGGGCCCGTACTGGTACATGGCGGTGCGGATGTCCTGCTCGGTGGCGCCCTGCGCCGCCAGGTGGTCCAGGTAGCGGCGCAGGTACGTGAAGATCTGCTCGGTGTCGAAGAACCCGTCGTAGGGCCTGCCGGGCGCGAAGGAGATCGCGTCCGGGAAGCGGTGGGTGACCTCGTTGAGGAAGGTCATCGTGTCCAGGACGGGGTCGGAGAGGCTGGGGTGCAGATCGTCCTTGCGCAGCGCCTGGACCACGGTTTCCGGGGATTCTTCCAGCACTGGATACAGGCCCATGAATTCCCCCGGCGGATTCGGATTTGGCAGGTTGATTTCGGCACCCAGAATCACACGACCGCAATCCTGGTCACAACTCTGTCCAACAGCCCGGAACCGTCACTTGGACGGGGAGTTATTCACCTGACATTCGGCGAGCAGGAAGCCTCGGAAAGACCGGTGATTGCCGCCGGAAGATCGGCTCTGCCGCGCACCTTCAATTTCCGGTATATTTTTGTCAGGTGCTGTTCCACGGTGCTGACCGTGATGGAGAGCCGGTCGGCGATATCCCTATTGGTGCGGCCGGCGGCGGCGAGCGCCCCGACGCGGAGTTCGGCGTCGGTCAGTTCGGCCAGCGGCGCGGGCAGCGCCTCCCGGTCCGGCGGGGACGAGGCGTCCCACAGCCCGGCCGACGGCTCCACGGAGTCCAGCACCTCAGCGCCGTCGGCCCGGGCCATGTGCCGGGCGGCCTGCGCGTCGGCGCGGGCCCGGCGCAGTTCCAGACCGTCGCCGCAGGCGTCGAGGACGCGCTCGGCCTCCTGCAGCAGCCGCAGCCGGTACCGGGGCGTGGTCACCGCCGCGAGATGGCGCAGGGCGGTGCCACGGGCCCGGCTGGGCCGCGTGCCGAGCCGGGTGAGGTGTTCCTCGATCCGCTCCCGGGCGTGCCGGCGGTCGCCCAGGGCGATGAGGGCGGCGGCCGCGTCGTTGCGCCAGTCCACGAGTTCCGGGGAGTCGAGCTCCCACTTCGCCATCAGCTCGCCGCACGACTCGAAGTCCCGCAGGGCCGCGCGCGGCCGGTGCAGGGCGAGCCGGAAACGGCCCAGGGCGTGGAGGTAGGGCAGGGCGAAGGGCGTGCCGAACATGACCATGGGGACGGGCACGTTGAGAAAGGCCCGCGCGGCCTCGATGTCACCGGCCTCGGTCGCCGCGCGGATCGCCAGGGCCAGCGGCAGGCCGATCGCGATGCCCCAGGCCTCGGGGCTGACGAGGTCGAGCGCGGTCCTGGTGGCCTCGCCCGCGCTCTCGAGGTCCCCGCGGCCCAGGGCGGCGGCCGCCCGGATCGTCTCCAGCAGCGCGTGCCCCAGGGGGATGCGCCGGGTGCGGGGCTCGTCCAGCAGCCGCTCCGCCTGGAGCACGGCCTTGTCCAGCCGCTGGGCCCCGATCAGGAAGAGCAGGGCCGGCAGCGGGTCCGCGAACGGGGTCACACTGCCGGGGCCGGGCAGCAGCCGGCCGGCGGCCCGGCCCTTCTCGAACTCGACGAGGTCGGCCGCGAGGGTGAGGAACGTACGCGGCGACATCGCGGCCGGCCGGCCCGCCGGTTCCGCCGCCGTCCGCGCGTGGGCCGGCGTACGGGTCGCCGCTCTGGGGACGTGGCGCAGGCCGGGGCAGCAGAAGGAGAGCCAGAGCCGGACCAGGGCGGGGTCCGAGCGGTTGAGGGCGGGCGGGTAGCCCGCGGTGTCCCAGGCCTGCTCCGGGCCTGCGCCCTCGCGTGCCTCGATGATCCGCAGCAGGTCGTCGGCCTGCGCGAACTCGCCCCGCCACACCTTCTGCTTGACGACGACCAGGGCGTCGGCGCCGGTCAGCCGGCCGGCGCGCACCATCCGGCCGAGCTGCGGGAGGTACCGGGACGCCTTCGCGGGGTCCATGGACCACTGGGCCTCCGCGAGGGCGGCGATGACCTCCGCCTCCTGGTCGGCGTCGGTGCACAGGCCGGAGGCGTGCCGCAGATGCTCGACGCCGGCGGCGAGGTCGCCCGCGGCCAGCGCCTCGCGCGCGGCCTCGCGCAGGATGTCGAGCTGCCAGGCGGCTCTGGCCGGGTCGTGGGCCGCGAGGAGTTGCCGGGCCACCACCGCGGCCGGGGCGCCGCTCTCGCGGAGCACCTCGGCGGCCCGGGTGCGCAGGGTGGCGAGGTCCGGTTCGGGGATGTCCGCCAGGACGGTCAGGCGGGCGCGTTCGTGGCCGAACCAGGCGCCCGAGAACAGACCGGCCGCGCGCAGCTCGGTGATGCTCCAGCGCACGGAGGTCGCGTCCGCCCCCAGAAGGGTGCCGATCAGGGCCGGGGTGACCGACTCGTCCAGGACCGCGGCGGCCCGGGCGACGGCGAGCAGGGTGGGTTCACCGCGGTGGAGGCAGCGCAGGTAGGCGTTGCGGAACGCCTCGTGGGGCATGGGGGCGCCGCGTCTGACGGCCTCCGGTGTGCCGCAGGTCGCGGTGTCCTCGATCAGTGCCTCCAGCAGCAGGGGGTTCCCGCCACTGGCCTTGGCCCACAGCTCGACGGTCTCCGGCGCCGCGGTGGGCGCCGCCGGATGTCCGGCCAGCCGGGCGGCGACCCCGTCGACGCCGAGCGGTCCGATGCGCAGCCGTCGGCAGTGCGGCAGGTGCAGGGTCTCGGCGTGCAGCGTCGCGAGGGTCCGGTCGTGGCCGGCGGTCTCGGTCAGGACGGCCAGGACGGGCAGTGCGTCGATGCGTCGTACGAGATAGCGCAGGCACTGCAGGGATGCCTCGTCGGCGAAGTGCACGTCGTCGGCGTGCAGGACGAGCGGTCCGCGGCCGGCGAGTTCGGCGACGGAGCGGTGGAGGCGCTGCATGAGGGCGCGCGGCACGCGTCCGCTCGCTTCCGCGGCCTTGGCGAGCTCCGTGGCGGCCGGTGGTCCGTCGGCCGGGCCCGTCGCCCGCATCGCGGTGACGAGTTGGTCGATCAGTCCCAGTCTGTCGAGGCTCTCGCTCGCGGCGCCGGTCACCGACAGAAAGGTTCCTCCCCGCTGTGTGACCTGCTCGGACAACGCCCGGACCAGGGTGGTCTTACCGCAGCCCACGGGGCCGTTGACGATGACCAGGGCTCCCTTTCCGGCCACGCACCCCTCGTAGAGCTCTCGCAGCAGACCGAGTTCTCCGTCCCTTTCATGGAGCTTCACAGGTACCCCCCGTACCTACGCCGACCCGTGAGTATTTGAGGCCAGAACCAAACCCTCTCTGACCTGCAAGTACATCGCCAGGATACCGGCTCATTAGCGCCAGCACGGCAAGATTTCGGCCACTCGGCGAGACGAATGGGGGCGATTTTCGGACAGCGGTCGGCCGATAATTCATGGGGAACTCAGAAGGAATACACGGAGTCCATCGGTGAATGACGGGCGAAGGATTCGCGCCGACCTCGGCGGAGTACCGCACAGGAAAACCGTCGCGAAAGCGGCAACTTTCGCGACGGTCGACATTCCGAAATGCGGTGTCAGCCGATCTGGGCGACGTCGTCCCTGACCCGCTCGGCGAAATCCGACCACAGGTCGGCGAACTGCCGGGCGAGATCGGCCACGATGTCGCTGCAGTGCGGCGGGACGTTGTTGACGATCGCCTCCCACTCCTCCTTGCGCAGCGAGTGCAGGACGAGCAGGCGCAGCAGGTTGCGGCCGGTCTCGGTGAAGCGCAGTGCCGGGTCGGCCTTCAGCCGCTTGATGAGCACGGCGCGGTCCGGCGCCTGCGTCATGTCCGGGCGGGTCCGGGGAGCCGGCCGGGCGAGTCGCAGCGCCCCGAACTCCCCGCGGCCGGGCGGCTCCCCGGGTTCGGTCCGGTCCTGCTTGCGCCGGCGCTGCCGGGGCAGCGGGTCCTCGCCGTTGCGCAGCCGGTTGCGGACGTCCCGGGCCGTCTCGGGGGAGATCCCCGCCGCCCGGGCGACCTGACGAAGCGACAGCTCCGGGTTCTCCGTGAGCAGTTCACCCGCCAGGATGCGGCCGGTACTGCCGTCGACCGGCCGCAGTCTGCCGTCCTGACCGAGCCGCCGCCCCTCCGGCCCCGGCAGCTGGACGACCCGCTTGCGGATCTCGCCGACGGTCCCGGGGGCGATCCCGGTGACCGAGGCGACCCTGCGGTCCGACCACTGCGGATGGGAGACGACGATGCGCTCGGCGGCGCGCTTGCGGTCGGCGAGCGCCAGCGGAAGGCCGTGATGGACATTGAGTTGGACCGCCAGGACGAAGGCCGCGGCTTCGTCGCCGTCGAAGAACCGGGCGGCGATCCTGCTCTCGCCGCGCAGCCGGGCGGCCTTCAGCCGGTGGTAGCCGTCGATGACCCGCATCGTCTGCCGGTGCACCGTGATCGGCGGCAGCGGATTCTGCGCCGCCGCGAGTACCTGAATGTGCTCCGTTCTCTCTCCGGCCAACCGTGGTGATCCGGACAGGCTCAACGAGCCGATCTCGACCTCCACGACGGGCTGCTGACTTATTGCTCCCTCGGACTCCACCACAGCTCCTTACATCCCCACGCTGCTGCGAAAGGCGGTTGCCGTCCACGAAGAAGAATTTCTCGTCCGAGCACGCTTTCTGCCGAAAATCCATCGCCGGTGGCCAGCATGTGGGGGGAGCGATTTCACAAGGTCGACATTTGCATGCTTCAGATGTGACCGAAATTAACAGCCTGACATCCTGGGCGAAACCCCTGCGGTTCGAGCGGTCCTCCCCCCTACCTCTAGGGGGTGTGGGCGTGAGCTGGACAAAGAGGTGCCCGCGACGCCGTGGGAGCGTCGCGGGCACCGGTCTTCCGGGGTCGTACTCAGTGGGGCCGGGGGCCGCCCGGCCCGCCGGGTCCCTGCGGGCCGGGGCCGAAGACGACCGGCCGGGGTCCGGGGCCGGGTCCGGGCATCCCCGGTCCGCCCGGCATCCCCGGTCCGCCGGGTCCGCCCGGACCGCCCGGGCCCTCGGGGCCGCCGGGGCCGAAGAAGACCGGCCCCCCGTGGCCGTGGCCGACCGGTTCCGGGACCCGCTGCTGCGGCGCCTCCTCGATCTCGGGCACCTCCTCGTCGGCCAGGGCCGGCACGGCGAACTGGGTGCGGTACAGCTCGGCGTAGAGCCCGCCGAGCGCGAGCAGTTCGTCATGGGTGCCGCGCTCCGCGATCCGCCCCTGGTCCAGGACGATGATCTGGTCCGCGTCCCGGATGGTGGAGAGCCGGTGCGCGATGACCAGGGAGGTGCGGCCCGCGAGCGCGGTCTTCAGGGCCAGTTGCAGGGCGGCCTCGGACTCGGAGTCCAGGTGCGCGGTCGCCTCGTCCAGCACCACCACCGGCGGGGCCTTGAGCAACAGCCGGGCCATGGCGATGCGCTGCTTCTCACCGCCGGAGAGCCGGTAGCCGCGGTCGCCGACCATGGTGTCGAGGCCGTCGGGCAGCGAGGCGACGAGCCGCCAGATCTGGGCGGCCCGGCAGGCGGCGACCAGTTCCTCCTCGGTGGCGTCCGGGCGGGCGTAGAGCAGGTTCTCCCGGATGGTGGTGTGCAGCAGGTGCCCGTCCTGGGTGACCATGCCGATGGTGTCGCTGAGCGACTGGAGCGTCAGGTCGCGCACGTCGCGGCCGTCGATGAGGACGGTGCCCTCCTCCGGGTCGTACAGCCGCGGCACCAGGTGGGTGACGGTGGTCTTGCCCGCCCCGGACGGGCCGACCAGCGCGGTGAGCTTGCCGGCCGGCACGGTGAAGCTGAGGTCGCGCAGCGCCCAGCTGTCGCCGTCCTGCTCGCGCGTCGGCGTGGCGAAGTCCTCCAGGGAGGCCAGCGAGACGTCGGCGGGCCGCGGGTGCCGGAAGGACACCCCGCGGAACTCGATGCCGGGGGCCGTCTCGCGGGTGTTCGCGGGGGGCAGCGCCACCGCGTCGGGCTTCTCGGTGACCAGCGGCTTCAGGTCGAGGATCTCGAAGAGCCGGTCGAAGCTGACGAGCGCCGTCATGGCGTCGGCCTGGGCGTTCGACAGCTGGCCGACCGGTGCCATCAGCCGGGTGAGCAGCGTGGCGAGGGCGACCAGGGTGCCGACCTCGAAGACGCCGTTCACGGAGAGGGTCCCGCCGACCCCGTAGACGACGGCGGTGGCGATCGAGCCGATGAACATGCTCGACAGGAAGAGCAGCTTCATCGACACCGAGTTGCGCACGCCGATGTCCCGGCCGCGGGCGGCGAGCCGCGCATAGCCGGCGGTCTCCCGGTCCGGGCGGCTGTAGAGCTTGGCCAGCAGCGCGCCGGCGACGTTGAACCGCTCGTGCATGAGCGAGCCCATCTCGGCGTTGACCTGCATGTGCCGCCGGGCCAGGCCCTGGAGCCGGCGGCCGACGAGCCGGCCGGGGAGGATGAAGAACGGGACCAGGACCAGGGAGATCAGGGTGATCGTCCAGGACAGGTAGAACATCGTGCCGAGCACGAACAGGACGGTCAGCCCGGCGGAGACCACCGTGGAGAGCATCTGGGTGACCGCCTGCTGGGCGCCGATCACGTCGGTGTTCAGGCGGCTCACCAGCGCGCCGGTCTGGGCGCGGGTGAAGAAGGCGAGCGACTGGCGCTGCACATGGTCGAAGACCTGCACCCGCAGGTCGTAGACGAGTCCCTCGCTGACCTTGGCGGAGAACCAGCTCTCCCCGAAGCCCACCACGGCGGCGAGGACCGAGACCGCGGCGACCGCGCCCGCGAGCCACGCCACGGTCCCGTTGTCGCCGGCCATGATGCCGTCGTCGATCAGGTACTTCAGGAGCAGGGGCGGGGCCACCGCGCACAGGGCGTTCAGCGTGGTGCAGACCACGAGGAAGCCGATGGCGCGGCGGTGTCCGCGGGTGTACGGGATGATCCTTCTCGTCGTTCCGGGCTTCGCCCGCTGGGTGTTGTTCGAGGAATCCGGCCCGTCGGACCGGATCATGACGGGTCCGCCCATCATGGCCACGGGTACTCCCTGGGTAGCGTCGCTGCGGTCGGGCGGGCCACTAGCGGGCCGCCTCGGTCTCCTTCATGGCGTCGATGAGGCTCTGCGGACGGAGATCCGTCCAGCTCTCCTCCACATAGGCGAGGCATTCCTTGCGCGAGGCCTCTCCGAAAACGAGCCGCCAGCCATTCGGAATTTCAGCGAATGCAGGCCACAACGAGTGCTGATTCTCCCTGTTCACGAGCACCAGAAAGGTCCCGTCTTCGTCATCGAACGGGTTCGCCATTAGTCACTCCCGCGGGATCGAATTAATTCCTCGATGGATAGGAAAACCTTAGCCCGAGCCATATGAGCCGAACAAGGTTCGCCAATTCGAGGGCATTCCGCGGCAATAGGTATTTGTTTTTGGGGTGGGCCGGGCACAGCCGGCTCACAGTCTGACCTGCGGCCGCCCGGCGCGACAGGTCGTCCAACCGGCCGACCCGGGCAGTTGGACACCGGACGACCGGGGTGCGGCACCCCCGCCGGCGGGGGATGGCAACGGAGGCGCCGCGGTCCGGGATGTCAAGCCACCGTCCAGGGCGGCTAGTTGGTCGCGAGGGCCTCCGTCGGAGGGAGCCGGGCCGCGCGGACCGCGGGATAGAAGCCGGCCAGTCCGCCGATGGCGAGGGTGGCGGCGAGCCCGCCGGCCATCGCCCACAGCGGCACCAGGGCCGCCCACCCCTGGTAGGCGGCGTAGCCGTCGGTCACCCCGATGCCCAGCAGGACACCGCCGAGGCCACCGAGCCCGGACAGCAGCAGCGCCTCGGCCAGGAACTGGATCCTGATCTGGCCCCGGGTGGCGCCGAGCGAGCGGCGCAGTCCGATCTCCGAGCGGCGTTCCAGCACCGAGATGACCATGGTGTTCGCCACCCCGACCCCGCCGACCAGCAGCGCGACCCCGCCCAGGCCCAGGAGCAGCCCGCTCAGCGACTTGTCCGCGGCGTGCTTGGCGGCCAACGCGTCGGACGGGCGGGAGACGTTGACCTCGTTGGGGTCCTCCGGGGAGACCGTCGGGCCCAGCACACTGTGCACCGTCTCGACGTCCGCGTCCTTCGCCCGGGTGTAGACGGTCGTCGGGTAGCCGTCGAAGGACAGTTCCTTCTCCGCCACCGTCCAGCCGACGAAGGCCTGGGTGTCAAGGGCGGGCAGCAGTTCGTTGGGGGCCAGCAGCCCCACCACGGTGAACCAGCGGTTGCCGAGCCACACTTGGACGTCCGTCCCGGCCCGGTGGATGCCCAGGCTGTGCGCCGTCTCCGCGCCCAGCACCACCGCCGGGTAGCGGCTGTTGGCGTTGTTGAGCCAGCGGCCGTCCACGATCTTCCCGCCGATGGAGCGCAGCAGGTCCGTGCGGGCCGCGCTGACCGTCAGGCCGCCCGACTCCACCGCCGGCACCCGGTCGTTGCGGTAGAGCTTGGCGTCCGTGGTGCCCGTCGCGGAGGCCGAGATCACCTCGGGCCGGTTCGCGATCATCGCGACGGCGTCCTCGGACAGATGGGCGTTGTCGCCGGTCATCGTGGTGCCGGGGGCGACGGTGAGCAGATTGGTGCCGAGCGCCGCCAGTTGCTTGTTCAGATCGTTGGTCGACGAGGTCGAGATACCCACCACACCGATCATCGCGGCGATGCCGATCGCGATGCCGAGGGCCGACAGGAAGACCCGCATGGGCCGCGAGCGCAGGCCCCAGCCGCCCACCCGGGCCACGTCCGACAGGCTCAGCCGGGCCGCCCGGGGACGCGGCGGCGGGGGCAGATCGGCCCAGGGCCGCTGCCGTTCGGCCGGCAGCGCCGGATACCCCGTGCTCATCGCCCCACCCCCGTGTGCGTCAGGGCCCGCGGCCCCGGTGATCCCGAGTCGTGCTCGATCCGGCCGTCCCGCACCCTGACCTCGCGCGGCAGGGACGCCGCGATGTCCCGGTCGTGGGTGATGACGACGACCGTCGTGCCGGCCTCGTGCAGTTCGTGGAGCAGCTCCATCACCACCGTCCCCGAGCGGGAGTCCAGGGCGCCGGTCGGCTCGTCGGCCAGCAGCAGCGGCGGATCGCCGACCACCGCCCGGGCGATCGCCACGCGCTGCTTCTCACCGCCGGACAGCTGCTGCGGCTCGTGGAAGAGCCGGTGCCCCAGGCCCACCCGGCGCAGCGCCACCTCGGCGACCCGGCGCCGCTCCCGGCGCGGCCGCCCGCTGTACAGCAGGCCGTCCGCCACGCTGTCCAGGGCGGACACCCCGGAGGCGAGATGGAACTGCTGGAAGACGAAGCCGATGGTGCCGGCCCGCAGCGCCGACAGTTCACGGTCGTTGAGGGAGTCCACCTCGTGCCCGGCGATCGCCACCGTCCCGGAGGTGGGCCGGTCCAAAGTGCCCATGATGTTGAGCATCGTGGACTTGCCCGAGCCCGAGGGGCCGACGACCGCGAGCATCTCGCCGCGGTGGACCACCAGGTCCGCCTCGACGAGGGCGGCCACGTCCCCGTACGACTTGCCGACCCCGGCCAGCTCGATCACCGGGTGGGCGGTGACGGTCACTTCGGGACCCCCACGACGGTGCCCTCGGTGATGCCGGTGCCGGAGACCTCGACCATGCCGTTGCCGAACATGCCGAGCTTCACATCGCGGTACTCCGTCTTCGACCCGGTCACCACCTCGACCGCGTAGCCGCCGCCCGGCCGCGCGAACAGGGCGCTGATCGGCACCGCGAGCACGTTCGAGCGGGCCTCGGCCGCGAACTCGACGCTGACGGAGGCGGCCTGGTAGGCGCCGAGCTTCTTGGCGTCCTCGACCTTCAGCTCCACCGGCACGGTGGCGTTCGAGGAACCCGAGCCCGAGGACTTCTGCTGGTCCCCGCCCTCACCGCCGGAGTCGCCCGACGAGGTCGGCGTGCCGATGTCCGTCACCACGGCGGTCACCGTGGTGTTGTCCGGCAGCGTGACGGTCGACTTCCCGCCCTTCTTCGCCAGGTCCGCGTACTGCACGGGCAGGTCGACGGAGATGACCCGGTCGATGCCCGTCCAGGTGAGCACGTCACCGGTGAGGCTGTCGCCGACGGCGAGGCCCGCCTTGGCGACCCGCCGCGCGCCGGACGCCACCACCGCGTCACCGGGCCCGACCTCCCCGGTCTCCGTACGGCCGAGGTCGTCCTGCCACTCCTCGACGGCGGCTGCCGTGTCCGAGGTGTAGTCGGAGTCCACCGTGAAGCCGTCGTAGCCGAGCGCCTTCAGGTTCTTCTCCAGCATCTTGACGTCGCTGCCGCTGACGCCCGGCTTCAGCGTCCGGTACAGCGGCACCGAGCCGTACAGCAGCGGCACCGACTGCTGGTTGACCTTGTAGACCGGCTTGCCGCGGGTGACGGTGTCGCCGTCGGAGGGCATCCAGGTGACGATCCCGGCGCCCGCCCCGCCCCCGCCCTGCGCCTGCCCGGACTGCCCGGAGCCGGACGCGGCCGGGGCCTGCACGGCCACCGTGTCGCCGTACCCGAGCTGCCCGTCCAGGGCCTGCGAGCTGGTCAGCGTCGTCCGCTTCACCTGCGTCGTGGCGGGCGGCCCGGACGGCGCCGTCGCCTCCGTCCCGTCGTCCCCGCCGCCGAACACCCCGAGGGCGGCACCGGCCGCGGCCGCGGCGACCACCGCCGCACACGCGACGACCAGGGCGATCCGCACCCCGCGGCGGCGACGGCGGCGGTCCGCCGGTGCCGGGTCGAGGTCCCCGCCGCTCCCGTCGAAGGAGGGGGAGGGGATGGCCTCGGTCCGCAGCTCCAGCTCCCCGCCGTCCACGCCCGGCGCTTCCTCGGGGGCCGTCCGCGCGACGGTCCCCTCCTCCTGACTGGTCATCCCTGCGGCCCTCCCATGAAGGCGAGCGTGCCGCCGGGCCGGATGCTGTAGCAGGCCTCGGCCGCCTTGGCGAACTTCGGATCGTCCCGCCCGGTCAGGCCGGAGGCGTTGGCGTCGATGACGATCGTGTTCCCGTTCACCTGCGGGTCGGGGAAGTTGGGTACGCCGTTCTCACGGATGCACTTCGCCCAGGCGGCGACCTTCGTCGCGTCGAAGGCCCGGCTGCCGGCGGCGTCACCGGTGTCGCCCTGGTACAGCAGGCCCTGGCAGGCGGACTGGGCCGACTTGAAGGTCGGCGAGTTCTGGTCGACGCCCTGCGGGATGACGAGCTTCACGCCGCCCCCGCTGTCCTTCTCCGGGTCGGGGAACTCCGAGACACCGTGCTCGCGCATGCACTGCGCGTAGGCCACGCCCGCGCTCTCCGTGCCGCCCGTACTGGAAGAGGAGGAGTCCGCGCCGCCCTCGCTGGTCACGTTCGCGTCCTTGTCGCCCGACGAACAGCCGGCGAGAAGTGCTCCGGCCGTCATCACGGACAGCACCGCCAGGAGGGGCCCGGTCATGCGCTTCTGATGGTTATTCGGCATACCAGAAGTTCTACGGGGCGCCCGGTCACACCAGGGTTGCAACGGGCGCCCCGCGGGACCGCTCAGTCAGACCGGTCCCACCCGGCACTTCCCTGTCCCTCCGACGGCACCAGCGCGATGGCGCGGGCGGGACAGCGGGACGCGGCCCTGCGCAGCGCCGGCAGCGCTTCGGGGCCCGCCTCCCGGGCCCGTGGCACGACCAGGCCGTCGTCCTCCGACTGGTCGAAGAACTCCGGCTCGAACAGCGCGCAGGCGCCCGAGCCCACGCAGCTGTCCCGGTCGACCTGGATGCGTACGCGGGCGGTGACGGCCGCATTCCCCGTGTCTGCCGTGTCCGCCACCGGTCTCACCACAGGACCGGCAGCGTCTCGACGCCGAACTGCGGCGCCAGCGACCGGAACCGCAGCTCCGCCACCCCGGTGCCGAGCCGCAGGCCGGGGAAGCGTTCCAGCAGCCCCGTCAGCGCGATCCGCAGCTGGAGCCGGGCCAGCGCCGCACCGAGGCAGAAGTGCACGCCGAAGCCGAGGGCCAGATGGTTGCCGGGCTCCCGGGCGATGTCCAGCCGGTCCGCGGTGCCGTCGTCGCCGCCGTACGGGCAGCGGTTCGCGGCGAACACCGAGCACGACACGACCTCACCGGCCCTGATCAGCTCCCCGCCGATCTCCACGTCCACCAGCGCGGTCCGCGGCGACACGGACGCCACCACCGACACATAGCGCAGCAGCTCCTCCACCGCCCGGTCCATCAGCTCGGGCCGCTCCCGCAGCAGGGCCAGCTGGTCGGGATGGCACAGCAGCGCCAGGACCCCGAGGCCGATGGTCTCCGCCGTGTTCTCGATCGAGCCGTTGGCGACGCTCTCGCAGATGCCGGCGACCTCCTCGTCCGACACCGCGTCCCCGTGCTCCCGGATCAGCATCCCGGCCAGGCCCTCGCCCGGATCGCGGCGCTGGGCCGCGGCCAGCTTCCGGAAGTGCCCCACGTACTCCGACGTCGCGGGATGGCGCCGGGGACTGTGCCCGGACGCCCGGTGGTCGCCGAGCCGGGACAGCTCGGACAGGTCGTCGCGGGGCAGACCGATCAGCTCGGCGAGGATCAGGCCCGACACCGGCCGGGCGAAGTGGCGCATCAGGTCGGCGGGGCGGCCGGCCCGTTCCAGCACCTCCAGCCGCTGGTCCACGATCCGCGCCATCATCGGCTCCAGCGCCTTCATCTGCCGCACCGTGAACATCGGCGCCACCAGCCGGCGCAGCCGGCTGTGCTCGGCCCCGTCGGTCTGCAGCAGACTCCCCGGATGCGGATCGGGCTTGCGGCCGTCCGGCTCGGGCGGCGGCATGCTGGAGAACCGCTCGGCGTCGGCGAGGATCTGCCGCACCACCTCACGATCGGTCACGATCCAGTGCGGCATCCCGCCCGGCGGCCGGAACAGCGGCGCCCGTGCGCTGAGTTCCAGGAGCTCCGGCACCGGGTCGAGCACGTCCCGGCGCTTGTCCACCGGAAGCTCGAACGACTGCGTCATACGAGTCCTACCTTTCTGACACGGGCTTGCGGTCTGACATGGATTCCGGGGTCACGACGTGATTCCGGGATCACGACATGGATTCCGGGGTCACGACGTCGTTTCCGGGGTCACGAGGCGCCGGGCGACCTCCCGGCCGATGGTCTCGGCGTGCGTGCCCCGCAGCATCCCGACGTGGTCGGCGGCGATCTCGATCCCCTCGATGGGCTCGGCGATGTACCGCTCCCAGGTGGAGCGCGCCGCCGCGAGCGACACCTGGGCCAGATCGCCCTCGGTGGCCAGGAACAGCAGCGCGCCACCGCCGAAACGCCGGGGAGTGTGCCCCTGCGCCAGCCGGATCATGTGCTCCTTCGTCTCCTCCACGTTGACCGTGAACGAGTCGGCCGGCGGGCTCATCGCCCCGGGCCCGTCGAGCAGGGCCCGCCCCTCCTGGTCCGCGGCCCCGTCGATCCGGACGAGCGTCCCGTCCACGCCGGCCGCGTCACCGCGGTCGCCGTCCTGGCGCGGGCCGTCCTCGTCCCTGCGGTGGTGTCCGCCGGGGTAGCCGTCCAGCAGCGCCAGCAGCGCGACCTCAGCCCCCTGCGCCTCCAGCTCCGCGGCGACGGCCTGGGCCAGCACCGCGCCGAAGGACCAGCCGAGCAGCTGGTACGGCCCCTCGGGCTGCACCGAGCGGATCCGCTCGACGTAGTCGGCCACCAGCTCCGGCACGCTGCCCGGCATCGCCCTGCGGTCGGTGAACCCGGGCGTCTGGAGGCCGTAGACCGGCAGATCCTGCGGCAGGTGGCGCAGCAGCGCGGCGTAGGACCAGGCCAGCCCTGTGCTGTGGTGCAGGCAGAACAACGGCGTCCGGGACCCGCCGCGCTGCAGCGCGAGCAGCGCGTCGAGGTCGTCCCGCCGCCGCCCGGCCCGCCGCGGCGCCGTCAGCCCGGCCACACCGTCCAGCGCGGCGCGCGGCTGCACCAGCCCGTCCGAGGTCCACGCGGCACGCCGCCCGGTGCGCAGCATCAGGTCACCGCCGGGCCCGAAGGGGTCGGCGACCAGACTGCCCGCGGTGCGGGCCGGGGCCCCGGCATAGGCGCGGGCCAGCGACGGCCCGGCGACGTACAGGTCACCGGCCACACCGACCGGGACCGGCCGAAGCCACTCGTCGAGCACGTAGGCGCGGGCGGTACGGGGCAGGGTGAGCGCGGGGACCGGGATGGAACCCGTACCCGATGCGATGGCCCCCACAGGGCTCTCGCCCGGCCCGGCGGTCGCCACCACCGCGGTACGCCCCCCGCTCAACGCGGCCAGCAGCCCCACCAGCAGTTCGGTGACCGGCGCGTGCGCGTCCAGGTGGAGCGTCGCGGCGGTCGACTCGGACGACGGGGAGGCCGCCTGACGGTCGATCACCCGGCCGAGCAGGGACCGGTGGTCCACCAGCTCGCCCACCGGCGTGCCGTCCGGTGCCTCCGCGGGCAGCAGGACGGCCGGCTGGGACGGCCGCGGGTCCGGGAGTACGGCGGGACGGCGCAGCCTCCTGCCCGCGGCCCGGATCGCGTCCGCCACCCGCAGCACGGGCACCGCCTCCGACCCGGCGACCTCCCCCAGGCCGCCACCCGACGACACGACGAGCGCGGCCGGCGCCACGCACCCCAGTCCGGCAGCCGCCGCCAACGGCCCCCCGGCGGCGCCGGGGTCGGCGATCACGCACGCGGCGCCGGACCGGAGCACGCCGAGCACGGCGACCGCCCAGTCGGTGCCGGGCCGTACCGCCACCACCACGGTGTCGCCCCCGCCCACCCCGCGCCGGTCCAGCCCGGCGGCGAGCCACGCGGCGGCCCGGTCCAGGGCCCGGCGGCTGAGGGAGCCGTACCGGTCCCGGACGGCCGGCGCGCCCGGCTCGCGGGCCGCGGCCTCGGCGAGCGCCGGGAGCACGGTGCCGTCCGGGACCCGGGCCGCGCCACGGTTCCAGTCCTCGGTCAGCTGCCGCCGCTCCGACTCGCCGAGCAGGATGTCGAGCTGGCTCAGCCGCAGTTCCGGCTCGGCCGCCACCTGTCCGAGGAGCCGGAGCAGGCGCCGTACGAGTGCGACGGCGGTGGCCCGGTCGAACAGCTCCTCGGCGTAGTCCAGGCTGCCGTCGAGGCCGTCGGGCCCGCCGTCGTCACGGTGCCGGTCGGTCAGCCGTACCGTCAGATCGAACCCGGACGCCGGGGTGCCGAGGCCGACGAGCGAGGCGTCCAGCCCCGGCACCGCCGGGACGTCCCACTTCGCCGCGGTGTCGTCCCGGACGTCCAGAACCACCTGGACCAGCGGATGCGGGTCACCCGGTGCGGCGTCCGCGACCCCCAGGGCCTCGGCGATCCGCGCGAACGGCACGTCCCGGGACCGCTCCGCCTCCTCGGTGGTCTCCCGGACCCGGCCGAGCATCTCCCGGAACGTCGGGTCCCCCGAGACGTCCGTGCGCAGCGGCAGCAACCCGGCGAACGGGCCCATGACCGCCTCGAGTTCACCCTCGCCCGTGGGCCGCGGCGCCACCGCGCCGACCACCAGATCGGTGCCGGCGCCCATCCGGGCGAGCAGCATCGCGAGCCCGGCGTGCACCACGGCGACCGAGGTCACGCCGAGCGCCTGGGCCGTCTCCATCAGCCGGACGTGCACCGGCGCCGGCACCCGCAGCGGCACCGCGCCGGTCCGCCGGGCGGGCCGCCCGGACCGCGGCCGGTCCACGGGTAGCGTGATCGCGGACGGCGCGTCCGCCAGCACCTCCTTCCAGTACGCGAGCTGCTCACCGGCCACGCTCTCGGCCGTCTCCGCCGTGGTCGCCACCTCCGTGTCCGCGTCCGCGAGCAGCCGGCTCTCCCAGACCGCGTAGTCGGCGAACTGGAGCGGCAGAGGCGCCCGCTCCGGGGCACGGCCCTCCCAGCGCGCGCCGTACGCCACGGACACATCGCGCACGAGAGCGTCACGGGACGCGTCGTCGCCACCGATCCGATGCAGTACGAGAAGCAGCACGTGGTCGGTGTCGGAGAGCTCGAACAGCGTGGCGGCCCACGGCGTTTCGCTCGCGAGGTCGAACCGGCGGGCGGCACCATCGGCCAGTACGGCCGGCAGTTCCCGCTCGGCCGCCGTGACGACCGGGAGCTCCGGGCGGGCCGCGGGATCGTCGGCGCCCAGGATCCGCTGGACCAGCTCCCCGTCCGGGGTCTCGGCGAAGACCGTCCGCAGGATGTCGTGCCGTGCGGCCACATCCGCCAGCGCCGCCCGCAGCGCGTCCCGGTCGAGCTCCCCGCGCAGCCGCAGGGCGACGGACGACTGAAGGGCCCGCGTACCCGGATCGGCCGCGGCCCGCCGCCAGAGGAACCGCTGCCCGGCCGTCGCCGGTGCCTCGCCCCCCTCATGGTCGACCGGCAGCAGCGAGGGACGCGACTTGGTGCCCAGGATGCGTGCCGCGCCGATCGGGGTCGGATCGCCGAAGAACTGCTTCAGGTTCAGCTCCGCCCCGGTCTCCGACCGGACCCGGCCCGCAAGATGCATCGCCAGCGCCGAATTGCCGCCCAGATCGAAGAAGTTGCCGTCGGCGGCCACCCGGTCGACGCCCAGCACCCCGGCGAACAGGGTGCACAGCAGCGCCTCGGTGCCGTTCCGGGGAAGGAGACCCGAGCCGTCGCTCTCCGGATCGGGGACGGGCAGCGCGGACCGGTCAATCTTGCCGTTGGCGGTCAGCGGGAAGGTGTCGAGAACGACGACCGTAGACGGGACCATGTACTCCGGCAGCCGGATGGCCGCACCTGCCCGGACGTCCTCGGCGTCCGCGTCCCCGACGACGTAGCCGATCAGACGGCCGTCGCGTATCTGTGCCACGGCCCGCTCTACCTGTGGCTGGGCGGCGAGGACGGCTTCGACCTCGCCGAGCTCGACCCGGAAGCCACGGATCTTGACCTGTTCATCGGCACGGCCCACGAAGGCCAGCTGACCGTCTGACGTCCAGCGGACCAGGTCACCGGTGCGGTACATCCGGCCACCGTCAGCGTCGAACGGGCAGGCCACGAACCGCTCCGCGGTCAGATCGGGGCGGTTGACGTAACCGCGGGCCAGGCCGTCCCCGGCGATGTACAGCTCGCCCGTCACACCCACCGGCACTGGGCGCAGGAAGGCGTCGAGGACATAGGTGCGGACATTGCCCAGTGGCCGTCCGATGGCGGGCGGGGCGTCCTCACCCGTAATGCCCTCATCCAGCAGTACGGCGGTGGTGATGACGGTCGCCTCGGTGGGCCCGTAGGTGTTCCACACCCGGGCGCTTTCCCGCCACTTGGCGGCCAGACCGGCCTCCAGACGCTCGGCGCCCAGCACCCAGTTGCCGATCCCGGAGACCATCTCCGGCTCCAGCGCGCCGAGGAGGGAGGGCACCACACTCGCCGTGCTCACTCCCGCCGCCTCGATCATGCGCGCAAGAGCCGCCGCATCCAGCCGTTCGTCAGACGAGGCGATCGCCAACGTGCCGCCCGCGGCGAGCGTGACCGCCACGTCCAGCACCGCCGCGTCGAAGCTGAACGACGCGAACTGCAAGGCTGTGACGCCAGGTTCGACTCCGAGCACCGGGCGCATCACGGATGCCAGGTTGGCCACGGAGGCGTGCGCGACGGCCACGCCCTTCGGACGCCCGGTCGACCCCGACGTATAGATGACATAGGCCAGTTGATCGGCGCCGACTTCCGGCAGCGCACCGGCATCACTCGCCAGCTCATCCAGCAGGACGGTGTCGACCTCCGCCGACAGGCGGTCCGCGGTCTCCGCCGTCACCAACACCAACTCGGCGTCACTGTCGGCGGCCATGAACACCAGCCGCTCAGAGGGGTATTCGGGGTCCAGCGGGACGTACGCCCCACCGGCCTTCCACACCCCCAGCATGGCCACCACCATCTCGGCCCCACGTGGCAGACACAGCCCCACCCGGGACTCTGCGCCCACGCCCCGCGCCACCAGCCCACGCGCCACCGCATCCGAGCGACTGTCCACCTCGGCATACGACAGGCCCCGCCCCTCGGACCACAACGCCACCGTCTCCGGCGCCATGGCCACACGGGCGCGGAACCGCTCCAGCACGGTCGAGGTGTCCACCTCGCTCGCGGTGGCGTTCCACTCCTCGACGACCGCCGACCGCTCCGAGGCGTCCAGCAGATCAAGGTCGCTCAGCCGCAGCTCCGGATCGGCCGCGACCTGCGCCAGCACCCGCTCCAGCCGCCCGGCCAGGGCGCGGACCGTCGCCTCGTCGAACAGGTCGGCCGCGTACAGGATGCCGCCGCCCATGCCGGCCGGGACTCCCTGCTCGGACCACCGCTCCCCCAGTGAGAAGGAGAGGTCGAAGCGGGCCGCGGGGTCCTCAGCGGGCGGGATCTGCTCGACCGCCAGTCCTTCGAGGTCCCACTGCGCCTCGGGCACGTTCTGGAGCGCCAGCATCACTTGGAACAGCGGGCTGCGGGACGCCGACCGGGTCGGGTTCAGCTCGTCGACGAGCTTGTCGAACGGCACGTCCTGAGAGGCGTACGCCGAGAGGTCGGTCTCCCTGATGCGCGCCAGCAGGTCACCGAAGGTGGGGTCGCCGGAGGCATCGGAGCGGAGGACGAGCGTGTTGACGAAGAACCCGGCCAGCCCCTCCAGTTGCAGATCCGAGCGGCCGGCGACCGGGGTGCCGATGCAGATGTCCTCCCCGGCACCCATCCGGGCCAGCAGCACCACCAGCGCCGCGTGCACGACCATGAACATCGTGGCCCCGCCGCGCGCGGCCAGCTCCGTCAGCCGAGCGTGCGTCTCCGCGTCCACCCGCACCGGCACCTGACCGCTGCGGAACGACGGCATCGCCGGACGCGGCCGGTCGAACGGCAGCACCGTCTCCTGCGGCGCACCCTCCAACACCCCACGCCAGTGGGCGATCTGCCCCGCACCGGCGCTCTCCGGGTCGTCCAAGTCGCCGAGCACCTCGCGCTGCCACAGCGCGTAGTCGGCGTACTGGACGGGGAGCGGTTCCCATCCGGGTTCGGCCCCCGAGAGCCGTGCGCGATAGGCGGCTTGGAGGTCGTTCGCCAGCACGCCCATCGACCAGCCGTCGGAGGCGATGTGGTGGGCCACCAGCAGCAGGCCCCACTCCGTCTCCGAGATCCTCAGGAGGGAGGCCCGCCACGGCAGGTCGGCCCGGACGTCGAAGCCGCGCGCGATCTCCTCCTGCATGAGCTCGTGCCACCGCTCGCCGGCCTCGACGACGACCAGCTCCGGGCGCCCCTCGGCGCCCTCGCGGATCTCCTGGTACGGCACCCCTTCCACGTCCGGGAAGACCGTGCGCAGGCTCTCGTGCCGGTCGGCGATGTCCCACAGCGCCGCTTGCAGGGCCGCGGTGTCGACGGTGCCGGTCAGGCGCAGCGCGAAGGGGAGGTTGTAGGCGGACGCCCCGGCCCCGTCGGTCTCGGCGCCCTCGATGCGGTTGAGGAACCACATCCGCTGCTGGGCGAAGGACAGGGGTATGCGCTCGGGGCGTTCCCGGCGGGCCAGCATCACGCCCGCCGACGCTCCGGCGGTGTCGACCAGCCGTGCGACACCGGCCACGGTCGGCTCCGCGAACACCTCGCGGACCCCGACCGACACCTCCAGCACCGAACGGACACGGGCGATCAGCCGCATCACCTTCAGCGAGTCACCGCCGAGCTCGAAGAAGCTCTCCTCGGCGCCGACCCGCTCCAGCTCCAGCACCTCGGCGAACAGGTGGGCCAGCGCCTCCTCGGTCGGGGTCTCAGGCCCACGGCCGCCGTCCGCCGCACGTTCCGGCTCGGGCAGCGCGGCGCGGTCGATCTTGCCGTTGACGGTCAGCGGCAGGGCGTCGAGCAGCACGAGGGCGGACGGCACCATGTAGTCGGGCAGCCGGCCGGCGGCGAACTCCCGTACCGCGTCCGTCCGCGGCTCCCGCCCGGGCACGGGCAGCACGTACCCGATCAGCCGTTCGTCGCGTACCACCGCAATGGCCGTCTTCACCTCCGGATGGGCGGCCAACGCGGCCTCGACCTCGCCGAGTTCGACCCGGAAGCCACGGATCTTCACCTGCTCGTCGGCACGGCCCACGAACTCCAGTCGCCCGTCGCCCATCCAGCGCGCCAGATCGCCGGTGCGGTACATCCGGCCGCCGTCCGCGTCGAACGGGCAGGCCACGAACCGCTCCGCCGTCAGGTCGGGGCGTCCGATGTAACCGCGGGCCAGTCCGTCGCCGGCGATGTACAGCTCGCCGGCGACCCCTACCGGAACCGGCCGCAGATAGGCGTCCAGGACATGGGTCCGGACGTTCTCCAGGGGGCGTCCGATGGGCGGCGGGGCGTCCTGGGCGGTGAGGCCCTTCGGGAGCAGCGTCGCCGTGGTGATGACGGTGGCCTCGGTCGGGCCGTAGGTGTTCCACACCCGGGACCGCGCCCGCCACTTGGCGGCCAGACCGGCCTCCAGACGCTCGGCGCCCAGCACCCAGTTGCCGATCCCGGCGACCGCCGCCGGCTCCAGCACCCCGAGCAGCGACGGGACGACGCTCGCGACCTCGACCCCGCAGGTCTCCACCAGGGCGGCCAGGGCGGCGGTGTCCAGCCGCTCCTCGGCCGACGCGATCGCCAACGTGCCCCCTGCGGCCAGCGTCACCGCGACGTCCAGGACCGACGCGTCGAAGCTGAACGACGCGAACTGCAACGCCGTCACCCCCGGCTCGACGCCCAGCACCGGGCGCATGGCGGTGGCCAGGTTCGCCACCGGGGCGTGCGCGACGGCGACACCCTTCGGGCGGCCCGTCGACCCCGACGTGTAGATGACGTAGGCCAGTTGGTCGGCACCGATCTCCGGCAGCTCACCCACACTGCCTGCCAGCTCGTCGAGCAGGACGGTGTCGACCTCCGCGGACAGACGGTCAGCGGTCTCGGCCGTCACCAGCACCAGCTGGGCGTCACTGTCGGCGGCCATGAACTCCAGCCGGTCGGAGGGGTATTCGGGGTCCAGCGGGACGTACGCCCCACCGGCCTTCCACACCGCCAGGACCGCCACGACCATCTCGGCACCGCGCGGCAGGCACAGCCCCACCCGGGACTCGCGCCCCACCCCCCGCGCCACCAGCCCACGCGCCAACGCATCCGACCGCGCTTCCACGTCCGCGTAGGTCAGCGACCGGTCGAGGGTGCGCAGCGCCACCGCCGTCGGCGTCAGCGCGGCCCACTCACGGAACCGTTCGACGACCGTGCTGACGTCGTCCGCATCACGGGCCGTGGCGTTCCACTCCGCCACGACCGTGGCGCGCTCGGCCTCGTCCAGCACCTCCACGGCACTCAGCCGCAGCTCCGGATCGGCCGCGACCTGCTCCAGCACCCGGGCGAGCCGCTCGGCCAGCCGGCGCACGGTCTCCTCGTCGAACAGATCGGCCGCGAACAGGATGCCGCCCCGCATGCCCTCCGGCTCGCCCTCGGCGGTGTGGAACTCGTTCAGCGCCACCGACAGATCGAAGCGCGCGGCCGGATCGGACGCGGGCGGTATCTCCTCGACCGCCAGCCCCTGGAGATCCCACTGTGCCTTCGGCACGTTCTGGAGGGCCAGCATCACCTGGAACAGCGGATTACGGGCCGCGGACCGCGCCACGCCCAGTTCGTCGACGAGCCGCTCGAAGGGCACGTCCTGGTTCGCGTACGCCGAGAGATCGGCCTCCCTGATACGCGCCAGCAGGTCACCGAAGGTGGGGTCGCCGGAGGCATCGGAGCGGAGGACGAGCGTGTTGACGAAGAACCCGGCGAGATCCTCCAGTTGCACATCGGACCGGCCCGCGACGGGGGTGCCGATGCAGACGTCCTCCCCGGCACCCATCCGCGCCAGCAGCACCACCAGCGCCGCGTGCACGACCATGAACATCGTCGCCCCGCCCCGCGCGGCCAGCTCCGTCAGCCGGGCATGCGTCTCCGCATCGACCTCGACCGGCACCGACCCACTGCGGATCGACGGCGCCGCCGGACGCGGCCGGTCGAACGGCAGCACCGTCTCCTGCGGCGCACCCTCCAACACCCCACGCCAGTAGTCGATCTGCGCGGACCCCGCCCCGGCCCCCTCGTCGTCCACGTCGCCCAGCACCTCCCGCTGCCACAGCGCGTAATCCGCGTACTGCACGGGGAGCGGCTCCCACGCCGGGGCCGCCCCGAGAAGACGGGCGCGATAAGCACCCTGGAGGTCGCGGGCGAGTACGCCCATCGACCAGGCGTCGGACGCGATGTGATGCGCGACCAACAGCAGGACCCAGTCCGTGTCAGAAACCTTCAGCAGAGTGGTCCGCCACGGAAGATCAGCCCGGACGTCGAAGCCACGCCCGGCCTCCTCCTGCATGAGCGCGCGCCACTGTTCGCCGGCTTCGATGACCTGGAGCCGGGGGCGGCCTGCGGAGCCCTCGCGGATCTCCTGGTACGGCACTCCCTCGATGTCCGGGAAGACCGTGCGCAGGCTCTCGTGCCGGTCGGCGATGTCCCACAGCGCGGCCTGGAGGGCCTCGGCATCGAGGGTGCCGGTCAGGCGCAGGGCGAAGGGCATGTTGTAAGCGGAGGCCCCGGTGTCATCCATCCGGTTGAGGAACCACATCCGCTGCTGCGCGAAGGACAGCGGTATGCGGTCCGGCCGTTCCCGACGCGCCAGCACGACACCGGCCGACGCGGCGGCGGTGTCGACCAGCCGCGCGATCCCCGCGACCGTCGGCTCCGCGAACACCTCACGGACCCCGACCGACACCTCCAGCACCGAACGGACACGGGCGATCAGCCGCATCACCTTCAGCGAATCACCGCCCAGCTCGAAGAAACTCTCCTCCACGCCGACGCTCTCCAGATCCAGTACCTCGCCGAAGAGAGCGGCCAGCGCCTCCTCGGTCGGGGTCGCAGGTGCGCGACCGCCGCTCGCGCCGAGGTCGGGGGCGGGGAGGGCGGCACGGTCGATCTTGCCGTTGGCGGTCAGCGGGAAGGTGTCGAGGACGACGACCGTCGACGGGACCATGTACTCCGGCAGCCGGATGGCCGCACCGGCTCGGACGTCCTCGGCGTCCGCGTCCCCGACGACGTAGCCGATCAGACGGCCGTCGCGTATCTGTGCCACGGCTCGCTCGACCTGTGGCTGGGCGGCGAGGACGGCTTCGACCTCGCCGAGTTCCACCCGGAAGCCACGGATCTTGACCTGTTCATCGGCCCGCCCGACGAAGGCCAGCTGACCGTCTGGCGTCCAGCGCGCCAGGTCCCCGGTGCGGTACATCCGGCCACCGTCCGCGTCGAACGGGCAGGCAACGAACCGCTCGGCGGTGAGATCGGGGCGGTTGACGTAACCGCGGGCCAGACCGTCCCCGGCGATGTACAGCTCGCCCGTCACACCCACGGGGACAGGGCGCAGGAAGGCGTCCAGGACGTAGGTGCGGACGTTGCCCAGGGGCCGTCCGATGGCGGGCGGGGCGTCCTCACCCGTGATGCCGTCTTCCAGCGGTACGGCGGTGGTGATGACGGTCGCCTCGGTGGGCCCGTAGGTGTTCCAAACCCGCGCATGCTCACGCCACTTGGCGGCCAGCCCGGCCTCCAGACGCTCGGCGCCCAGCACCCAGTTGCCGATCCCGGAGACCATCTCCGGCTCCAGCGCGCCGAGGAGAGAGGGCACCACACTCGCCGTGCTCACTCCCGCCGCCTCGATCATGCGGGCCAGAGCCGCCGCGTCCAGCCGTTCGTCGGCCGAGGCGATCGCCAACGTGCCGCCCGCAGCCAGCGTGACCGCCACATCCAGCACCGCCGCATCGAAGCTGAACGACGCGAACTGCAACGCCGTAACCCCAGGCTCGACCCCGAGCACCGGGCGCATCACGGATGCCAGGTTGGCGACGGAGGCGTGCGCGACGGCCACGCCCTTCGGACGCCCCGTCGACCCCGACGTATAGATCACATAGGCCAGTTGATCGGCGCCGACTTCCGGCAGGGCACCGGCATCACTCGCCAGCTCATCCAGCAGGACGGTGTCGACCTCCGCCGACAGGCGGTCCGCGGTGTCGGCCGTCACCAGCACCAACTCGGCGTCACTGTCGGCCGCCATGAACACCAGCCGCTCGGACGGGTATTCGGGGTCCAGTGGGACGTACGCCCCGCCGGCCTTCCACACCGCCAGAATCGCCACCACCATCTCCGCGCCACGCGGCAGGCACAGCCCTACCCGGGACTCCCGCCCCACACCCCGCGCCACCAGCCCACGCGCCAACACATCAGAGCGTGCGTCGACTTCGGCGTACGACAGGCCCCGGCCCTCCGCCCACAACGCGACCGCCTCGGGTGTCCTGGCCACACGGGCGCGGAACCGCGCCAGCACGGTCGACGTGTCCACCTCGCTCGCGGTGGCGTTCCACTCGTCCACAACCGCAGCCCGCTCGGACTCCTCCAGCACCTCCACGGCGCTCAGCCGCAGCTCCGGATCGGCCGCGACCTGCGCCAGGACTCGCACGAGCCGCTCCGCGAGCCGGCCGACCGTCTGCTCGTCGAAGAGATCGGCGGCGTAGAGGATCGCGCCCCGCAGACCATCGACCGAGCCGTTGTCCGAGCGGCGCTCGCTCAGCGTCAGGGAGAGGTCGAAGCGGGCCGGGGGGTCTTCCGCCGGCGGAATCTGCTCGACGGTCAACCCTTCGAGTTCCCAGTGCGCCTCCGGCACGTTCTGGAGGGCCAGCATCACCTGGAACAGCGGATTACGGGCGGCGGAACGGGCCGGGTTCAATTCGTCGACGAGCCGCTCGAACGGCACGTCCTGGTGGGCGTACGCCGACAGGTCCGTCTCACGCACCCGCCGCAGCACCTCGATGAACGACGGGTCGCCCGCCATGTCCGAGCGCAGGACAAGGGTGTTGACGAAGAAGCCGGCCAAGCCCTCCAGTTGGGAGTCCGAGCGCCCGGCGACGGGAGTCCCGACGCAGATGTCCTCTCCGGCCCCCATCCTGGCCAGCAGCACCACCAGCGCCGCGTGTACGACCATGAACATCGTCGCGCCGCCCTGCGCGGCCAGTTCGGCAAGCCGGGCGTGCGTCTGCGTGTCGACGTCCAGCGGCACCGACCCACTGCGGAACGACGGCATCGCCGGACGCGGCCGGTCGAACGGCAGCACCGTCTCCTGCGGCGCCCCCTCCAACGCCCGTCGCCAGTGGGCGATCTGCCCCGCCCCGGCGCTGTCGGGGTCGTCCAGCTCGCCGAGCACGTCGCGCTGCCACAGCGCGTAGTCCGCGTACTGGACGGGGAAGGGCTCCCATCCCGGCGTCCGACCGACCAGCCTCGACTGGTAGGCCGTCTGCAAGTCGCGGGCGAGTACGCCCATCGACCAGGCGTCGGAGGCGATGTGGTGAGCCACCAGCAGCAGGACCCAGTCCGTGTCGGAGACCTTCAACAGGGTGGTCCGCCACGGAAGATCGACCGCCAGATCGAAGCCGCGCTCGGCCTCGCCCCGCATCGCTTCCCGCCACTGTTCGCCGGCTTCGATGACCTGGAGCCGGGGGCGGCCTGCGGAGCCTTCGCGGATCTCCTGATACGGCGCCCCTTCCACGTCCGGGAAGACCGTACGCAGGGTCTCGTGCCGGTCGGCGATGTCCCACAGCGCGGCCTGGAGGGCCTCGGCATCGAGGGTGCCGGTCAGGCGCAGGGCGAAGGGCATGTTGTAGGCGGAGGCACCCGTCTCGTCCATCCGGTTGAGGAACCACATCCGCTGCTGCGCGAAGGACAGCGGTATGCGGTCCGGGCGCTCCCGACGCGCCAGCACCACACCGGTCGACCCGCCGGCGGTGTCGACCAGCCGGGCGATGCCCGCGACCGTCGGCTCCGCGAACACCTCACGGACCCCGACCGACACCTCCAGCACCGAACGGACACGGGCGATCAGCCGCATCACCTTCAGCGAATCGCCGCCCAGCTCGAAGAAACTCTCCTCCGCACCGACGCTCTCCAGATCCAGTACCTCGCCGAAGAGAGCAGTCAGCGCCTCCTCGGTCGGAGTCACTGGCCCACGGGAAGCACTGGTGCCCAGATCCGGCACCGGGAGCGCGGCACGGTCGACCTTGCCGTTGACCGTCAGCGGCAAAGCGTCGAGCAGCATGAGGGCGGACGGCACCATGTAGTCCGGCAGCCGGGTGGCGGCGAAGGCACGGAGATCGTCCGTGTCGGTGGCGCCGACGGCGTAGCCGATCAGGCGGCCGTCGTAAATCTGTGCGGCAGATTGGGCGACCTGTGGGTGGGCGGCAAGGACGGCTTCGACCTCGCCGAGTTCCACCCGGAAGCCACGGATCTTGACCTGTTCATCGGCCCGCCCGACGAAGGCCAGCTGACCCTCTGGCGTCCAGCGGACCAGGTCCCCGGTGCGGTACATCCGGCCACCGTCCGCTTCGAACGGGCAGGCGATGAAGCGCTCCGCCGTCAGGTCCGGGCGGTTGACGTAACCGCGGGCCAGACCGTCCCCGGCGACATACAGCTCACCCGTCACACCCACCGGGACAGGGCGCAGGAAGGCGTCCAGGACGTAGGTGCGGACGTTCCCAAGGGGCCGCCCGATGGCGGGCGGGGCGTCCTCACCCGTGATGCCCTCACCCAGCAGTACGGCGGTGGTGATGACGGTCGCCTCGGTGGGCCCGTAGGTGTTCCACACCCGGGCGCTTTCCCGCCACTTGGCGGCCAGACCGGCCTCCAGACGCTCAGCGCCCAGCACCCAGTTGCCGATCCCGGAGACCATCTCCGGCTCCAGCACCCCCAACAGCGACGGCACCACACTCGCCACATCGACACCGGCCGCCTCCACCATGGCCGCCAACGCCGCCGCATCCCGACGCTCCTCCGCCGAAGCGATCGCCAACGTGCCCCCGGCAGCCAGCGTGACCGCCACGTCCAGCACCGCCGCGTCAAAGCTGAACGACGCGAACTGCAACGCCGTGACCCCAGGCTCGACGCCGAGCACCGGACGCATCACGGATGCCAGGTTGGCCACCGAGGCGTGCGCGACGGCCACACCCTTCGGACGCCCCGTCGACCCCGACGTATAGATCACATAGGCCAGTTGATCGCCACCCACCTCGGGCAGCACACCGGCCTCACTCCCCACTTCATCCAGCAGCACACCCGAGGCCACCCGCCCGGCTGTCTCCTCCGTGACCAGCACCACCTCGGCACCGCTGTCCGCGACCATGAACTCAAGCCGCTCAGTGGGGTATTCGGGGTCCAGCGGGACGTACGCCCCACCGGCCTTCCACACCCCCAGCATGGCCACCATCATCTCGGCCCCGCGCGGCAGGCACAGGCCCACCCGGGACTCCGCGCCCACGCCCCGCGCCACCAGCCCACGCGCCACCGCATCCGACCGCGCATCCAACTCGGCATACGACAGGCCCCGCCCCTCGGACCACACCGCGACGGCCTCCGGCGCCACGGCCACACGGGCGCGGAACCGCGCCAGCACGGTCGAGGTGTCCACCTCGCTCGCGGTGGCGTTCCACTCGTCCACGACCGCAGCCCGCTCGAATTCCTCCAGCAGGTCCAGGTCGCTCAGCCGCAGCTCCGGATCAGCCGCGACCTGCTCCAGCACCCGCACCAGCCGCCCGGCCAGCCCCCGCACCGTCGCCTCGTCGAACAGGTCGGCCGCGTACAGGATGCCGCCCCTCAGACCCTCGGCCGTGCCGCCCTCCGACCGACGCTCGCTCAGCGAGAGGGACAGATCGAAGCGGGCCGCCAGGTCCTCTGCGTGCGGAACCTGCTCGACCGTCAGCCCCTCTAGGTTCCAGTGCGGCTCGGGCACGTTCTGGAGGGCCAGCATCACCTGGAACAACGGGTTGCGGGCCGCGGAGCGCTCCGGGTTCAGCTCGTCCACGAGCCGCTCGAAGGGCACGTCCTGATGCGCGTACGCCGACAGGTCGGCCTCCCGCACCCGCGCCAGCAGATCCCGGAACGACGGATTCCCCGCCAAGTCGGAGCGCAGGACGAGCGTGTTGATGAAGAGGCCGGCCAGCCCCTCCAGTTGTGCGTCGGAGCGGCCCGCGACGGGGGTGCCGATGCAGACGTCCTCTCCCGCGCCCATACGGGAGAGCAGTACCGACAGCGCCGCGTGCACGACCATGAACATCGTCGCGCCGCCCTGCGCGGCCAGCTCTACCAACCGGGCATGCGTCTCCGCGTCCACCCGCACCGGCACCTGACCGCCGCGGAACGAGGGCGCCGCCGGACGCGGCCGGTCGAAGGGCAGCACCGTCTCCTGCGGCGCACCCTCCAACACCCGCCGCCAGTAGGCGATCTGACCAGCCCCGGGGCTCTCCGGGTCGTCCAGCTCGCCGAGCACCTCCCGCTGCCAGAGCGCGTAGTCGGCGTACTGGACGGGGAGGGGCTCCCATCCGGGTTCGGCATCCGACAGCCGTGCGCAATAGGCGGCTTGGAGGTCGTTCGCGAGGACGCCCATCGACCAGGCGTCGGTCGCGATGTGATGGGCGACCAGCAGCAGCACCCACTCCGCCTCCGAGACCCTCAATAGGGTTGTCCGCCACGGGAGTTCGACCGCCAGGTCAAACCCGCGCCCCGCCTCTGCCTGCATGGCCTCACGCCACCGCTCGCCGGCCTCGACGACGACCAGCTTCGGGCGCCCCTCGGCGCCTTCACGGATCTCCTGATACGGCACTCCCTCCGCGTCCGGGAAGACCGTGCGCAGGCTCTCGTGCCGATCCGCCACATCACCCAGTGCCGACTTCAGCACCTCGACGTCGAGGCTGCCAGTCAGCCGTAGAGCGAAAGGAAGGTTGTAGGCGGAAGCCGCCACCTCGTCCATCCGGTTGAGGAACCACATCCGCTGCTGGGCGAAGGACAGGGGTACGCGCTCGGGACGCTCCCGGCGGGCCAGCATCACGCCCGCCGACGCCCCGACGGTGTCGACCAACCGCGCCACACCGGCCACGGTCGGGTCCGCGAAGACCTCCCGGACTCCGACCGACGCCTCCAGCACCGAGCGAATACGGGCGATCAGGCGCATCACCAGCAGCGAATCACCACCCAGCTCGAAGAAGCTCTCCTCGGCGCCGACCCGCTCCAGGCCGAGCACCTCGGCGAACAGCCCGCACAGCGTCTCCTCCGTCGGAGTCGCGGGCCCGCGAGACGCACCGGCACCCAGGTCCGGCACCGGCAGAGCAGCACGGTCGACCTTGCCGTTCACCGTCAGCGGGAACGCGTCCAGGACGACGACCGCGGAAGGCACCAGGTAATCCGGCACGCGCGCGGCAGCGAATGCGCGCAGAGCGGCGGCATCCGTGTCGCCGACGACGTACCCGATCAGCCGCGCATCCCGTACGACGGCCACGGCCTGCTCGACCTGCGGGTGGGCGGCGAGGACGGCCTCGACCTCGCCCAGTTCCACCCGGAACCCACGGATCTTGACCTGCTCATCCGCACGCCCCAAGAACTCCAACTGCCCATCCGCCAACCACCGCACCACATCACCCGTGCGATACATCCGGCCACCATCCACACCGAACGGACACGCCACAAACCGCCCCGACGTCAGACCAGCACGCCCCGCATACCCCCGCGCCAGCCCCACCCCCGACACATACAACTCACCACGCACCCCCACCGGCACCGGCTGCAAAAACGCATCCA